>NZ_BQKE01000002.1:0-1518630 GCF_036244895.1 Persicobacter diffluens | reverse complement strand
TATCATTTATGATACAGGAAAAAATTGATATACTCCTGGTAGCAGGAGATCTTTTTGATACCGCTTACCCTCCACTGGCGGCACAGGAAATGTACCATAACTTTTTAGCAGACGCCTTTAAACAAAGCTACCCTTCTCAGGTGATTATCACGGATGGGAATCATGATGGCCGGGCCAATTTGCGCGTACCTAAATCCCTTTTAAAGTCCCTTCATACGGAGGTCGTTTGCGAACTGGATCAAGACTTATCGAAACACCTGATCCCTGTTGAAATAAATGGAGAAAAAGCGACCATCGCCGCGGTTCCATTTCTCAGAGATCAGGATTTACGTAAGAGTATCGCCGGCACGGATGATCCGGCCCAAGCCATTCGGGAAGGCATCAAAAACACCTATCAGGAAATTGCCAACTTCGCAAGTTCCCTCCCCCAACCCCTAATTGGGATGGGGCATTTGTATGTGCAGGGCGTCTCCCTAAATACGGAGGATGCAGAACGCCCTATTCAAATGGGACATCAGGCTGCGGTGGACAGCTCGTATTTTCCAAAAGACTTCCATTATGTTGCCTTAGGCCATATTCACAAGGCACAAAAAATTAGCGGTGAACAGGAAATACATTATTCAGGCTCCCCTTATCCTCTGAGTTTCTCAGAAATCAAATATGAACATCAGGTGAAGGTAATAACGGTAGAAGAAGGAAAAATAATATCTATAACACCTGTAAAAACTCCGGCTTTTAAAATCCTGAAACGCTTAAAAGGCAGCCTGGAAAAGATTAAAGAACAGGCCACTAGCCTGCAGTCCCGAGAAGATGGCTACCTATTAGAAATCGCCATTGAAGAACCACTTTACGATCCTATGACCAGAACGCTGGCCGATGAATGGAAGCATGCATTTCATAAAAAACAGGATTTTGCCCGAATAATAAAAACCACTATACATTTTGAGCAGCATAGTCAAAATGCAGCTCAACTTTTCAGACAGCAGCACCTCAAAGAGGATGAATTCACCGCTAGCAAAATCTTTGACAAAATGCTGGAGGAAAGTCAAGCTGATGAAGCATTAAAGCAAGATTTGCGCAATACATTCACACAATTAAATCAAAATATACTTTCGGAAGATTATGAAAATCAATAAAATCAATTTATCCAATATTAATGCTTTAAGGGGTGAACATACTATTGATTTTCAATCTACTCCCCTATCCGACAGTGAACTGATTGCCATCGTAGGAGAAACAGGATCTGGAAAAACCACACTGCTGGATGCTATTTTACTGGCGCTGTATAATCAAACGCCCCGATATCCAAAAGTGACCAATACGGAACTTGATCAGAGTGGAGGTATATTGACCAAAGGAGAGTCTAAAGGTCATGTGGCCATTGACTTTGAGCTTCTTGAAGATGGAAAGTCGCAATATTATAGAGCGAAATGGTGGGCACAAAAAGGGAGTCGTGGAGAAGCAAAAAACCGCATCAATAAATGTGAAATGGAATTCGCCCGACTGGAATCCGATCAAGCAACCATTGGAGCACTCATTGAGAGTGGGAACAGCCGAAAGGTCTGCCCTATTATTGAGGAAACCATTGGCCTCAACTATGAGCAATTTGTGAAGGGGGTGATGTTGGCCCAGGGAGACTTTTCCAAATTACTCAAAGCCAAAAAGACAGAGCGGAATCAACTGCTTGAAAAAATCACCCGCTCTTTTGACTTTCGAAAAATCTCTCAAAAGGTTTATGAAGCTTATAAAGAGCGACAGAAGGCATTAGAACTCCTGGAACAACAGCTGGGCAATATTCCGTTAATGAATGCGGAGGAGGTTAAGGCGCTTGAAATCGAATTGAAAAAGTTACAGTCAGAAGTAGAAAACCACCTTCAAAAGCTGCAGTCTATTGAAAAACAACATCTGCAACTTAAAGAATACCAGCAAGTCCAACTACAGGCCACTCAAATAAAAGTTGCTCAAAATAAGCTTCAAGCACGAAAGGCCGAAATCGAACCTGATATCGCCCAACTGGCTAAATTTGAAAAGGCGCTGCCACTGAAAGCAGATTATGAAAAATTAAAAGACCAGCAGGTTCGAATAGTCAAAAACAAGGAAGAGCAAGGAGCTATTCAGTTGAAAACTGAAGCGGAAAAGACCGCTTATCAGCAAATCGAATTCCGATTAAAGGAAGGATTCCGTCTAAAAAAAGCTTTGGATGCCCAAAGTCCACTGGTTCAACAACAGGCAGAAGAAATGCGTGCGCAGGATGAGTCCCTTAAATTAACAGGGGTACAAATTTCCTCTTTTCAAAACCAGCATAAAGAGATTCTGAACCGCCTTGATGCTGAGCAACAGGCTTTAAAAAATGGTCAGCTGGCCCTACAACAATTTCAGTTAGAACTGCAGGCTTTCCAAGAAGAGGAAAAGTCCCTTTCCTATTTAGAGGAAATTGCTCCCCAATTATCCCATTGGCGGCAGCTGAGCAGCAACATCAATCACCACAGTGGGCAGCTCAAAAATGAAATCCAGGGATTTGAGGAAGCAAAGCTTCAACAAGCGCTGCTGGCAGCATTTGAAAAGGGGGAAATTAAAACAACTATTCAGCGCTGGCAATTGGCACTGGATCGACAATTAGAAGAGCTCCAGTCCCAAAGAAAATGGAAGCTAGAAGAAGAGCGCCTGCTGCAGGCTCAGAAAATTCTGGATAAAATTCAAGCGGAAAAAACGGAGCTGAATGGAGAGTACGCTACTCAACAGCAACTCCAGCAAGAATTATCTGCCAAAGAGACACTATTGCAGCACCTCCTTTCCGAAAGCGAAAAGGCCGAAAAGCAGTGGGCCTATTCCAAAGCGCAGGTAAAAATTACCGAGGGAGAACTGGAAAAAGCAAAACTAGAACACGATCACGGCATTGCCTATTTTAGAAGTCAGCTGAAAGAAGGCGCCGCCTGCCCTGTTTGTGGAAGCACAGCGCACCCGGCAGCGCATAAAAAAACCGATCAACAGATCATTCAATTAGCACAAGAAAAGCATCAACATCAAAAAAAGGAGGAAGAACAACACCTCCAGCAGCTTTCCGCTTTGCAGCGTCAATCGGCTGCGGCTAAGGAAGGAAAACAAATCGGAGAGCAGAATTTGGCGCAAATAGAAGTCAAGATTTCCCAACGCAAACAAAGTCTTTCTGATTTACAGGGGCAACTCCCCGAAGCTTTTGGAGGGACGCTCCATCATGAACAATTATCGGAAGAAATCCATGCTTCCTTAGAAAATCTGAAGACTTATCAGAAAAAAGAAATGCTGAGACAGCCTTTTCAGAGGATTGCGAATATGGCCAGCCAATATGAAAATGCCCTGCAGGATTTTCATCAGGCAACAGCTCCTTTTCAGGGGCACCTTCAGGGAGCCATCCAATTGGAGCAGCTGGAAAAGGAATGGACTAAATGCCAGCAGCTCAGAAAAGAGATTGCGCTGAGTCAACAAAAAATCGAACATGCTCAAAGCCAAACAGCTGAAAAGCAGCAGGTCGTCAAGCAATTAGAAAAAGAGCAGGAGACCCTGTTGAGTGCCATCAGAAAGGAATCCGATAAGCTAAATCTTCAGCAACAAAAAAGGCAATCCAAATATGGAACGCTTACGGCTGATCAATTCCAACAAGCTCATCAGGAGCAATTGAATCAGCAAAACCAAGAGGTCAGCACGCTCCAACTCAAGCAACAGGAATCGGGTCAAAAACTAAAAACATTCCAGGAGCATACGGATCGCCTTGCTACAGAACTAAAAACACTTGCTGAGCAACAACACCAATTGCAATTTGCACTCACCACAAGCCTGGAGAAGTCTGAAATTCCGGATTTGAATACCCTGGAGGAGATCCTCGCTTTTGAACCTGCGGCAGAAGAAGTACGTGCGAATCAGAAAAAGCTACAAACGGAAATCATCAGCCTGCAAGAGCAGGAAAAAATAAACCAGGAGAAAAAAGAAGCCATCACCCATTTCTTTGAAGGAAACATCCCTGAGGAACAAGAACTGCTTGAAAAAAAACAAGGCAAAGAAAAGCAAATAAAAGACCTTCAAAATCAACAATCTGATCTTCAGGCCAGCTTAAAAGTGCAAATACAGCAGCAAAAGGAGCAGGCCAATCTGCTGGTGCAAATCCAAAAGCAACAAAAAGACATTCGCCTTTGGAAAGCCTTAAATGATATGATTGGATCGAAAGAGGGGGACAAGTTTAACAATTACGCGCAGTCACTGATGCTGGGGATACTTTTGGAGTATGCCAATAACCATTTGCGATTATTAAGTCCAAGGTATCGATTTATCAGTCAACCTGATGGAACCAATGAAGATGATCTTTATATTATGGATATGGAGATGGGAGATGAGATCCGGGCCATTAAAACCCTTAGTGGTGGGGAAACCTTCCTGTTGGCATTATCCATGGCCCTGGGCCTTTCCGATATGGCCAGCAGAAAAGTAAAAATTGAGAGTTTATTTATCGATGAGGGATTCGGTACTTTGGATAAAAACACCCTGGAGGAAGTATTAAGCACACTTGAGAATTTACAATACCAAACAGGAAAAAAGATCGTGATTATCTCCCACGTTCCGGAATTGCAAGAGCGCATCTCCACCCAAATAAAATTAGAAAAACAAGGTGCTGGTTATTCTGCTGTTAAAGTCATTGCTTAGAACAACAATAAAAAACACAATATGTCATATTTGAATGATCCCCGGGTATTTTTTGCTACAGAAAGAACGCTTCTGGCCTGGATCAGGACAGAAGTTGCTGTGCTGGGCTTTACCTTTGTCATCAAAAAATTTGCACTTGAGCTCGCAGATGGCGCCCTTTCTGTAGCCTCTTTGGAATTCATTATTTGGTTTTTATGCCTGGGCACCTGCCTCCTTTCCTTGCTCTCTGTCATTCAGATATTCTTTTCTCTGAGAAAACTTGGGCCTGAAGAAATCCCCACCAAATACTCCAAAAGCTTTATGCTTTTTGTCGGCATTATCAGTCTGCTCATGAATGTTGGTATTAGTATGATCATTATCGAAATGAGCCCAATATAGCGGAAACTGGAGTTGTTGAAATATTTTTGTTTTTACAGGAAACTCGAAAATCAAGAAGTTTAATATAACAAAAACAAGAATTAATTACTGGGTCATTTATGTGTTTAATATGAATACCACTAGTAAACCAAATTGTAAAAAACGCCTAAAAAAGCGGTTAATGGATTATATTTGCGTTTTTATAGTGTAATTCAAGCACAGTTTTGACCACCTAAAATAACACAAGTGAGCCCACTTATTTTAGGAATATTTTCACCAAGTCCTTTTTGTCTCTATCTTCATTTCGAACAGGAAAAGACCCGCTCTTTCCGAACCCAATAGACTAAACGTCTGAACCCATATTTTACTATTTTACTATGAGACAGTTTTTCACTTTTGTTTTCAGTTTACTGCTGCTGGGTCAATCCGCCCTGGCTTCAGATCAAATTTCTGAAAAATCGGATGAGCAAATCATTCAGGAACTATTCCATAACTCTTACCGCTTCTGGCAACTGATTCGCCATGATAATGGCGTTTATAAAGATGGTTTCAAATTTAATAAACCTACCACCCGCGGATCCATTGCCAATGCAGGCATGGGCATGGTCGCCACCTGTGTCGGACATAAGATGGGTTGGGAACCGGAAGCTGAAAAATTGATAGAGCAAACCCTTGCCACCCTTTCAGGTGAAAACCCGGACTTCAACCCTCCAAGAAATGCCAAAGGGACCTTCTCTCATTTCTATGACATCAATACCGGTGAGATGATCGGGCATGACTTTAGTCCAATTGACACCGACATCATGTTGTCAGGCGCTATGTTTGCGCGCAACTACTTCCCGAAGAATAAAAAAATCGCCAAATACGTGGACGAACTTTGGAACTCGGTAGATCAGGGCGCCTATATTGCCAATCCACAAACTGGTCATATCTTCCTAAGCCAGAACCCGGATGGTTCGCCCAAAAAGAACCTGACCAAGCCGTTCAATGAGTACATGATCATCGCCTCTTTGGCCATGCATCAGGCCAAAAAGAAAAATGATCCTGCGGTAAAATACTGGAACAAATGGTACGGTACCACCAAAAATATCCCTGTTGCCTATTATGGGGAAGATCGCATTCCGGTTTTGGCACCAGCAAAAGTGCGTTATACCTCCATGTTTGCTTTCTTATTCAACAACTATCTGTGTCACGAATTTTCCAATAGTGCCGATTACCAGGAAGCCATGAAAAATGCGGCCACTGCAGACTGGACCTGGTTCCAGGACCAGAACATTTCAGGACATCAGGACTACGAATGGGGTAATGGTGCCGGAGCAGGAAAAACCCGTGGATATATGGTAGACCGCATCTTCAACGAAGGAGCGAAGAAAAACGAAAATCCGGACCAAATCGTTTCTCCACATATTGTGGCAGGATTCTCTCCGGTAATGGAGCGTTCCCGTGGTGATTTGATCGCCATGTATCGTGACCCCAAAAAACGCGCACACTACGAATTAGAGCCAGGCACCACCGTGCTTTGGAGATATTCCCTGAAATACCCAAATTGGAAAGCTAAAGCCATTCAGGGCGTAGATTATTCTACCATGCTTTTTGGTATTGCCGCTATGGAAGAAAACCTTGGTTTGGAGTTCTTCAACAAGCACAACAACTATTTCGGGAAATAAGCTTCACCTTTAAACGAACGTAATGAATCGCATATATGTATCTCTCGGGCTGTTGCTAGGGATGTTTTTCAGCATAGGGGCACAGGCTGCTAAGGAAAAAAACAAAGACCGTCCGAATGTGGTGTTCATCATGTCAGATGATCATGCCAATCGGGCCATCAGTGCCTATGGTAGTAAAATCAATACGACCCCAAATATTGACCGTATTGCGGATGAAGGCGCCATTTTCCAACAAAACTTTGTTGGGAACTCAATCTGTTCCCCCAGTCGGGCGACGCTTTTCACCGGTAAGCATAGCCACAAAAATGGCATTATGAAAAACAACTCTTTCTGGAATGGCAACCAAACATTGCTCCCAAAAGAGTTTAAAAAAGCCGGTTACCAAACCGCATTGGTGGGAAAGTGGCACCTGAGAGGATTGCCCGGCAATGAATTTGACTATTTCAAGATTTTGCGCGGCGCAGGCCATCAGGGCTTCTATTACAATCCGGATTTCCTGACCAAGGGAGATAAGGACGTAAAACAAGTCAATGGTTATGTGACTGACCTGGTGGTGGACGAAGCTTTGAGATGGCTGGAAGAAGATAAAAAGGAGGAAAACCCTTTTATGCTTTTCGTAAAATTCAAGGCCCCACATGTGCCACGTCTACCGCATTTCCGTTACCTGGAGCGTTATGTAAATGATACCATTCCGGAACCGGATAACCTTTTCGATGATTATCAAAATCGGGAGATTTATGCATCAAAGGCGAACATGAAAATCAGCCCGGCGAAGATCAATAAACCTTATGGGCAATGTGATCACGATAAAAACATCTACTTCCAGCGCATGACCGATGAAGAACATCGTAAGTGGCATGACCTGCGCAAGGAAGAAGATGAAGCCTACCAGAAGGTATTCAGAAATTTGGGACCAAAGGAGAAAAAAGCCTATGCTTACCAGCGCTTCATGAAGGATTATTTACGTTGCGTGGATGGGATCGATGATAATATTGGTCGTCTGTTGGATTATCTGGATCAGGAAGGACTAAGCGAAAACACTATCGTGGTGTACTGCGGTGATCAAAGCTATTTCCTTGGAGAACATGGCTTTGCCGAAAAACGATTCATGTATGAAGAGGCCATGCAACAACCGATGGTCATGCGTTGGCCTAAAGGCATCAAAGCCAAAACTTCAGTAGAATCCCTTACTCAGAATATTGATATTGCCCCTACCCTTTTGGATTTGGCCAATATCAAAGTCCCGAAAGATATGCAAGGTGCTTCCTGGAAGCCGCTGTTGGCTGGGAAAACTCCGGCAGACTGGAGAACTTCCCTGTATTACCACTATTATGATCATGGCAAACATGGTGTACCAAGACATGAGGGCGTAAGAACAGAGCGATACAAATTGGTCAGCTTCTATACCGACGGAAAATACGAGCTTTATGATCTTGATAAAGATCCGATGGAAATGTATTCCGTTTACAATGATCCCAAATACAAAGAAGTTGTCGCGGAAATGAAGACTGAATTACTTCGACTACGCAAATTTTATGGCGTGCCAGATGCTTATCTGCAGGCACCCTATAAATTACCAAAATAATCAAAAGCCGCTTCTTTGGGAGCGGCTTTTTCGTTTGCCCCATTAATAGTTTTTCCCTTATTTTACATTATGAATGAAAGAAGAACGATCCGTGAGCAAGAGATGACCCTGGTGCGTCACCTTTTAACTTTGGCAGGTAAAAACCCTGACGAAATCAATATCCCTACTCAGGTGGAAGAGTATGAAGGCGGGAAAATGGGAAGCATTAACTTCACCGATTTTGACAAAGCCCCTTATCTCAATGACCTCGTTCAAGTAAAATACATCGACAGCGACGGCACCCCGGTGGTCATCACCCTGACCCAAAATACTGAAAACGAAATCCTGGACATGGACTTTTGGAAAAAGGACTTTTCCAAGCTTTTACTTTATCCTACTCCCGAAACCGTAGCCGTAAAGGACCCCAATGAGATGATTTAGAGTTGCCTCAGCATCTCCTCCTTAAAATAAGATAAGCCTGGCGCTAATGGATCGATCCCTTTTTCGGGGCTTCCATCGCTACGCAATGGCGGGCTGGCGCGGCTCGCTCTCTTGGTCAATGACGGCTGCTTTAATAGGCAAAATCATCAATGACCAAGAGGAGCTCAAACAGACCCGCTTCATCCCTAAGCCGGGCGGCTTTGCCGCGAGGCAAAAAAGTGACTTCGAGCTTAAGGACCATTCCACCCCTGCCCACATCCCGGATAGCATCCCTTGGCTGAGGGATGGAGAAGTTCTGTTGAACTCCCTTTTACAACCTTAAGCAGAATTAGGCCTGCTTTAATCCTCCTTTAGCTGCAAGGCGGGAAAATGAAGGAATTTTTCCTGATTCGAGGTTTTCCAACGAAACAGATGAAGGAGGAGAAAGCAAGCCAAATTTGGACCAGCAGCCAACAAACCTAACTACCAGGCATTTAGATATACTCTCTGTACCCGGCAGTGAATAATCCGGCTTACTCTACCGTTTTACGATAAGGCTAGAAAAATGAAGAAATAGCGTGCTGTTCCTTCATTATTTCTACCTGGCCACTATCACTATTAAAAGGATTAAAATAGATACTTTCGAGTTATGAAGTGTACAAATATAATTGAGCATCAATAGCTGTCATCTACCACATAACGATTTATGGCTCAAATTCTATCAACAGCAATTTTCATCAACACAGTAATATCACATATATTTATTACTATCATTCTAAAATAAATAACATTAAAAAATAAAACTTATTCTATAATTATAATGCGCTAAAACTATCTACCCCTAATTTTCCTCCTCATAATCCTCCTCCATCAGCTGCTCTACCGGCTCCAATTTATGATATTGAGAAGGGGAAACCCCAAACTCACTTTTAAAGCAGCTTCTGAAATATTTCAAATCATTAAAACCTACTTCGTAGGTCACATCTGTTACCGAATAACGATTTAGCTTTAATAATTGTGCCGCCCGCTTCAATCTTATATTTCTTATAAAACTCTTGGCAGTATGCCCGGTCAGTACCCGAAGCTGCTGGTTAATAACAGAAGCGGAGGCTCCAAATTCTCGTGCAAGCATTTCCACCGTAAATTCCGAATTACCAATGTTCTCCTCCACAATTTTCATGATTCGACTCAGGAATTTCTCATCCATGGTAGTCGACTCTACATCTGTAGGTTTAAAGTCCAGATTCTGTCTGAAACGTTGACGAATTTTCTCCCTTGCATCCAGCAGCGACTTAATCCGCGCGATTAAAACATCCGGATCAAAGGGCTTTGCAATATAGGCATCTACTCCGCGCTCATAGCTTTTGATTCGGTCGGAGGTGGCCGTTTTTGCGGTCAACAGGATAACCGGAAGATGGCTGTAATCCGCATGTTCACGGATATTCTCCAAAAGCTCATAACCATCCATTTCGGGCATCATAATATCGGAAACAATAATATCCGGCTTTTCCGCTGCCAGCATATTCAAAGCCTCCTGACCATTCCCTGCTACACAGGTATAATGTGTTCCGGCAAGAATTTCGACAATAAAATTGCGCAAATCCAAATTATCCTCAACCACCATCACCTTCGGTAGTTTTCGCTTTCTGCCTCGTTTCTTCTTCACCTCTTCACCTTCTATGGAATCAGGCGCCTCGGCTAGCTCCACAATCTCAGCCTCATCATAGGCTTTTGCATCAATCGGGATCATCAAAGTAAAGCTGGTCCCTTCCCCGACAGTACTTCTTAGGGAAATGGTACCATGGTGCAGTTCCATTAATGATTTCGTGAAAGACAAGCCTATCCCCGTGCCATTTCCGGATAGATTTTCTTCATTTTCTATTTGATAAAAACGATCGAATATCTGCTTTTGCTTCTCTACAGGAATCCCAATACCGCTGTCCTTGACCTCCAGTTTCACAAAGTTTATATTGTGATCCATCTCCCGGCTTATAATCAGCATGATTTCACCGCCATCATCCGTATATTTAAAAGCATTGGATATCAAATTGAATAAAATTTTCTCTACTTTTTCAACATCTGCATAACCAAATACCTCCTCTGCCTCCGCCTTAAATTTTAATTGCAAACCCTTTGTTTGGGCCATTTCACTAAAGGCGCTCAAAGCATTTTTACTCACCAGTACCCAATCCACCACGCGGGCTTTCAGTTTCATATTTCCACTTTCCAATTTCCGGATGTCCATCAACTGATTGACCAATTGCAGCAGATATTTTACATTTTTAGACACCAGCGCCAAGCTTTGCCTTTCCTGCGAAAGCAATCTTCCTTCTTCCTGTGACCGCTCCAACATTTTAACAATTGGACCATGAATCAGACTTAGCGGGGTCTTCAGTTCATGTGACACATTCGTAAAAAATTGCATCTTTAATTGGGAAACCTCTTCCAGTTTTTCCCGCTCAAAATGCTCCAGTATTAAGCTTTGTTTTTGCTTTGATTGAATAATCGTAAATCTTGAAGTAAACCAAAGCGCAAACAATCCAATTGCTACATAAATCAATTTCGCCCACCAGCTTAACCAAATGGGCGGCAGAATTTCAATATAAAAAGTCTTAATCTGATCATTCCAAACCTGATCATAATTTGCCGCCTGCACTTTTAATACGTATTCTCCCACGGGCAAATTGGTGTATTTGGCGACATTATCAAGTCCGCGCGTCAATTCCCATTCTTCTTCAAAACCCTCCAGCTGATATTTATAATAATTGCTCTCAGGCGCACCAAAATGTAAATAGGCAAACTTAATACTAATATTATTCTGATCATGATTTAATTGAATACCAGTAGCGGCAGTGATATTTTTATCCAAAATTTTATTTCCGCCATAGATCTGATCACACACTATTTCCTGATTATTTACTCTAAGCTCAGTGAGCTGAATAGGCCCCGTACTCTGATCCAGGCCTACTTGATAGGGTGAAAAATAATTTACCCCCCGGACCCCGCCAAAATACAATTCCCCATTCGGCAATTTAAAAGATGCGCGTTCTGAGAATTCATTGTCCTGCAGCCCTTCCTGATAGCCCATGGCCCTAACTCTTTTTTCTGCAGGGGATATCACATTCAGGCCCTTATTCGTACTTACCCAAATATTGCCAAGATTATCTTCCTCAATCGTTTTGATCACCCGATTCGATAATCCCTCGTCTTCATCATAATGATCGGACTGATATTCGCCCCGCGCATTTTTCCAGACGTGATAAAGCCCGTCCCCCATAGTCCCCAGCCAAAACTCATTTTTAGAGGATAATAAGGAAGACAAAACATAGACAGGGCGTCCGGTATCCTTACTGATAATATTTAACGGAGTAAAGGTTGGAAAGGCCTTATTTTGCTCTTCCAATGGCAGAATCACCGCCCCTTTAGTGGTTCCCACTAACAGATTACCCTCATCGTCAACCGAAAGGGTTCTTATGAAAGCAGAGGGAAGGCCAGCTATTTCATCCTGATTATTTAAATAATGATCTTTGAATTCGAAGGCGCCATCTTTCCAACGATAGGCATACATCCCATTCCCATAACTTCCGGCCCACAAAATGGAATCACCCTGATTGGCAAAGCAAAATATCGGGTTCTTCACCTCTTTAAACCGAGTGACCTTATGCTTATATGGCTGATCTCCGGTGGGAAAAGTCAGCAGTAAATCCGGGTAGCCGCAACCGATTAATATTTGTTTATTAAATTCAAATATATTATGGATCTCACGTGTACTATTGGCCATATTATGATCCAACAAATGCTCAAAAGCATTAAAGTCCTTTAACAAAAAATCCCCGGCACTTAGGAAACTCACCCCTCCACTTAATGTCCCCACAAATAGATTTCCCCTACTATCATGCAACAAGGATCTCACTTTATTTCGATTCAGACTCCCCGGGTGGTAATTATGCCCGAAGTGATAAATCTTTTTCTGCGCTAAATTCAAATAATTCACTCCGCCTCCGTTCGTACCAAACCAGATATTTCCCTGATTGTCACAAAGCATGGAGCGAACCATCAACGCATTCAAATTATTTGAATCAAGTAATTCGGACTTGTAAGCATCCAACAGCTGATAATCAGCATCCTCGCTCTCTCCATAGGCATATAAACCTGAATTAGTAGCGGCCCACAATTGCCCCTGACGATCGACCATCATGGTTTTCAATTTATCAATGGCCAACAATTTTCTAAAGTAGGGGTCACCATCGGGAAAAAAGCGATGTACGCCTTTCAGGGTACCCACCAATAGTCCCCGATCATCCTCACGAATCAACAATGGATTTAAAAAATTATGTTGCAGGTAAGCTTTGAAAATGACGGAACCATCTTTCTGCTGCAAACACTCCTGCAATCCTTTATTGGTAATGATCCATAACCTACCCGATCTATCACAATAAATATCACGCAAAGCATTTCCTTTAATTCCGTTTGGTGCTGTTTGCTGAAAGTAAAAGTGATCTACTTTCAATTCCTCAGTTGTCATGCTTTCCGCCCTTACCCGACTAATCCCGGCATGAGCACCTATCCATAAATTTCCTTTAGCATCCATAGCCAATTTACGCACCTGATTGCTAATAAAAAGCGGAGCCTTTCCGGATTCATTGAAGAAGTTGGTGATTTTTCCGGTATTGAGATTCATCCGACTGATTCCGCCATCAACGGTGCCAATCCAAAGGTTATGATTTTTATCTTCTAACAAGTGGTAAACCAAGTTAGTATTCAGCGTATTTTCGCCCTTCCCGGTTCTATAAATTTTTATTTCATTACCATCGAATCGGTTAAGCCCATCATCGCTTCCAATCCAGACAAAACCCTGACTGTCCTGAAAAATACAATTTGCCGTATTTTGGGAAAGCCCATTTTCAGTGGTTAAATAGCGGAACTGAAAATCCGTGGCAAAGCCGGACCATATGGCGGCTAAAAAAAAGCAGGCAGTAAAAATGAATCTCATAAAAACACTTGATTAAAAAAAACCATCATCCATCTCACAAAAAATTACTCCGATAAGGAGCAGGCGGAAATCTTTCGGTGGCATTATAGTAAAAAAGAAATGCTTCCTCCCTCTCGCCTCCCAAAAAAAACACCCCATATAAATTAAAACTCAATCCCTCCCCTACTTCCCAGGCACTTTACCCCCTCCGCTAAGGAAAGAAAGCTGATCCATCCCCGCAAACCATGAAATCGGGTAGAAAAAAATTCAAATTGAAGAGGAGATTTCCTCCCAAAAAATCCCCCTGCCTGATCCCCCGATTGACCCGGACAATCAGGGGATAGCATAAAAAAGGGGCCAACCCAAAAGAGCCGGCCCTCAACAAAAACCGCGGAGGATAGCAAAGCCATTCCTCCTAATTCAAACTTATAAAAACGCAAACGAGAAATTGCTTCTTCCATTATTCACATTCATATACCAGTTTAGCGGACAATTCTCCAAGAAACTCATATTCAATATTACCGGATCCGTCTTCCGCATATTCAATTTCAGAAATCAGCTCCATGGTAGCGGGATAACCCTGCTCCATATAGGTGTAGGCAATTTCCAAATCATATAATAAAATATCTTCCCCATCACTACCACGATCATAATCTCTTATGCGGGTAGTATTATTCACTCCAAAAACATTCATGAATTCAAAGTGATTTCCCACAGGTCCGGGAAGCACTGAAAGTGGGTTAAGCTTATCATCATAAACAAAAGTAGTAAAGCCGTCTTCCGATTCTCCTCCCAAAATGTCTACTTCATAAAAATCCATCCTTCGAACATTGTCCTCCTCAATGGTTAATTTGCATTTATATACCAGTAAGGATTGTTGGGGACTTCCGAAATAAGTGTTCATCAGGGATGGATACCGGGCATCTCCTTCATAGGAAAATTCATTATAGGTAATGGTCACCGTTTCCGCCACTCTGGCCTTTGCACGAGCATTCACCATGGTTCCCATGGTATTTTTTCGAAGAGGGATTTGATCCTCTAAATCAAAATGATACAATTCCCGACTTACCCTACCGGAGGCGTCATACTCATAACGGATAAAATTATCCTCCTCAAAAGTCACCTGAGTCAGCTGTCCCCCAGCGTTATAGGAAAACGCCATGGAATCGGACTCTTCGAAAATAGGCTGCTCCGACCGGCCCACCGAAAGGGTAAAAATATGAGAGGTCACCTGCCCCTGATTATTGTAGATCAATGTGTCCAATCCCTGAATAGAAGCACCTTGCTCATTACCCGCATAGTTGACGGACAATAAACTACATGCTGGATTAGGGCTCCCATGATCATCCGTAGGGTCATCCGAGCAGGATGAAAAAGTAAATATACAGGTAAGAAGGAAAGCAAAGGGTATACTTGAAATCTTCATAATCTTAAGGTTAATATTGGAATAAATGATTAAGTCCTTTATCACAAAAACCGACACCGAAAGATTTGTTATTTCAAATGATAGTTACCCCTGTAAGAAATCCTTAGAATTTTATAGGGTAAACAGATAACCCGAATTTATGCTTAAATACTCGTTTAGCTGTAAGGCGGAAAAAATGAAGGAATTTTTCCTATTTCATTTTTTTCCAACGAAACAGATGAATGAGAAGAAAGCAAGCTTGCCCAAATTCGGGCTGTAATAAACCAAAGAAAACAAATTATAATGACCTGAAAATAAAGAACCTGCACTTAATGAATAAATTTAGAGGTGAATAATTCGGGATAAATCTGCTGACCATTATCGCTTTTACGAGATGAATGTTGCCAACCTTCTCCTATTCGGTGTAAGTATATTATTTTTAAACACAAAAAAAGGAGCACTTTCGTGCTCCTCCCAATTTTAAGATAACCAAGATTATTCCATGGCCTGAATGTACAGCTTTCCTAAAAGCGCTGTATTTTCATCCACATTCATATTTTCATTAAAGGCTTCAAAATCCAGACTAAAGGTATTTTTGCCTTTTTTCAGTGTTACTTCAATAATGTTAGTTTGCCCAACAGAAGCCCATTCATTGGCTCCTCTTTGCGCCATCACAATGGGACCCACAGATTTACCATTCACTTTCAAAGTTCGGGTGGCGCATTTATTATCCGTATTCCAGGGTCCTGCACCATTGGTATAATCAAACCAGACAAAATACTTACCAGCGGCTTTTTCATTCACCGTCCAACTGATATGCGTATTTCTTTCTTTGGTCAGATCTACCATCTCCGGTATCGCCTTACTAATCTTTTGATTTTTATCCTTCACATAAGGTTTGATAGCAACAGTCTGTACTTTCTGTGCGTCGGCCAAGACCGGCTGAGAAAGAAAAGAAACATCACCTTCTGAATCCACCGCTCGGACCGCATACTCTTTTAATGCCTCTGCCGGCACATAAGTACTTTCCACCATTCCCGCAGATTTCCCATCGACGAACACCTCATACTTTAGGGCACCTTCTACAGTATTCCATTTAAATTGATCACCCTCCACTTTCGCCTCCGGCATTGGCAAATGATATTTATTCGGTAAAACGGTTAGCCCTTTACCCAAATCATTATTGGCCATCACAATTTCCACCTGATGCTTTCCTTCTCCGGCCAAGGCAACGGAATGAACATTGGAGCGCTTACCATCCACCTTAAAGCTCTTGATCTGATTTCCATAACCTTCAATGGAGATATCGAAAATTTTGCCTCTCAGTTTAAATCCGGTAAGCTTCATTTTATTCTCGAAATCTTTTGGAATCACCGGATTGAAGTCCACATTACCTTCCGGGGAAACCTGCATCCCAAATAATAATTTATAGACCATTCCCAGGTTGCCGGCAACCGACCACAGCTGACGATCCGAATTCAGCGAGGTGATAAAATCGCCATTGTCCGCTACCATATTTTCCTTATTGGTTAAGAATAAAGCAGCGGCACGATACATACCTGCCAAACCCTGCGCTACGGCTTCTCCATTCCCCGACTTTGCAGCGGCCAAATTCCAGAATCCCTGCACAAATGGCCAGATACCATCATTATGGTAAGGAGTCATATTTGGAATCTGCGGATAAACACATGGAGCGCCATAGGCTACCATTGGCGTATTGGCGATAACGTCTGCCGCTCTTTGCCCGTCTGCAATCCCAAACAATACGGTAAATGCTTCTCCTAATGTTTCCGATTTTGGAGAGGTCACCATATATCGACGCCCATATAAATACTGGCCATAATACTTTTGTTCCGGCAACCAAAGATATTCATTAATGGCTTTTTTCAGATCCTCTCCATATTGAATAAAGGCTTTTTGATCCTCTGATTTCCCCAGAATGCCCGCCATATCTGCCAAAATTTGATAAGTACGATAATGCACCGCATTGGTCCCCAGATTCATGGATCGATAAATATCGACATTATCCATCCAGCGTGGATATGTCTGCACACGCCAGTCCAGAAAGGAAGATTCCCCACGCATTAGTCCGGTGGCATGGTCCAGTATTACTTCACGATCATCCTCAACCGAATTTTTGATGACCTTATAGGCAAAGTTTAACCATTCCGGATCTCCTGTTACTGCATAAATTTCCCAGGCGGCCAAAGACCAGGTCGTGCGGTCTGAAGAGACCGGCCATGCTCCACCGGAACCGGTATCCTGAATAATACGATCACGTTTCACCTTCTTTAAAAGGGAAGTTTTCGCTCGCTCCACATCCGCCATTCCCATTCCCAGGGCAATGGCATAACTGACATCCCGTGTCCAAACGCCTTCCCATTTTGCACCAGTACGGAAGGTGCCGTCCGCCTCTGAAAGCAGCACCGTTTCTTCCAGCGCCATATCATAAAGCGCCTTCAGCAAGGGCATTTCAGTTTCCAATTGTGGGTAAGCGGAGATGTCTTTACTTAACTCCCAATCCGTTTTCACATAACGATCCGGATGACGGTAATTCATCTTCAAAGTGATTTCGAAAATACCATCTCCATCCTCATCTGTCAGTTGATGACCGAAATTTCCCAAATTTTCAAAATCATAACTTAATGGAAAAGAAGAACCCGCTATAAAAACCCCTTTAAAGTCTTCTTTATAAATTTTATCGCCATGAACATCTGTATAATAACCCTTTTTCTCAAAGGCTTCCAATACCGGACGCATATCCAATCGAAAACGAACTTCTGAATCCGGCTCCAATACTTCCTGTACGCCTGCTTCTTTATCCACATATAGCTTTCCGAAAGTCACCACAGGAGACTCGAAAAACCCTTCGGCATTGGGGCGCACCACCAATTGGTGGTTCACATTATAGGGAAGTTCATTGTCTTTCAAATTAATGGAAAATTTGAAAGGAATCGTACGGAGGTAGTTTTCATTTTCAGGGCTTAAATAGTCACTGGTCATATGATGCTGACCTACTACTTCTGCCGTGTATTTTCCCTGCACCACCTTATCGGAATAAACCGTAAAGGCCTCCGATTCATAAATCTTTTGTTCCGTTGTGGGCTCGGAACATCCGGCCATCACCGCTAAAGGGATGGCCATTAGTAATTTTCTCATCTCTTTTATTTTGGGGGGAAGTTCGAAACCTTTCGAACCCTTAATAATCAATCCGAAATTAAAGCAATTCTCCATATTATGATAGAATTAGCATTATTTGAGGAAAAAGAATTTTCCGAAAACGGTTGCAGAAAAATGCTTATCGATATACGAAATGCTGCTTGAGGAAGGCCAGTGATTTTTTATTGGCGTCCTGAGCAGCCACCGCCGTATATCGTGGAGAAGATGGATTCGCAAAGGCGTGATCTGCCTCATAATTACTCACGGTCAATTCCTTACCCGCAGCCTCCATATTGCTTTCGAACTGTTTTACCACCTCAGTATTGACCCACTTATCCTCCCGGGCAAAAATCCCTAAAACAGGCGCCTCTAACTTTTTCAACTCCTCCACCTCGCTTACCGGCATGCCATAATAAAGCACACATGCCTCTGCCGCATCGCCCATTGCCAAAGTGGCCCGTAACGACCACCCACCACCGTAGCACCAGCCTATGGTGCCAAAGGTGGCCCCTTCTCCTGCAAAGGCTTTCGCTCCGCTCAATATGGCCATGATTCGGCTTTCCGGAGCTTCCTTCATAAATTTTGCTGCTTCCTCCCGCTTAGTGGCCACTTTTCCATCATACAGGTCCAGGGCCAAAACATTTACCTTTTCTCCCAGGGCTTCAAACAATCGTTCAGACTCCTGAAGCACATAATCATTCAAACCCCACCACTCATGAAAGACCAATAAATACTTGGTCGAGGCTACCTCGGGTTTCACCCAAAAGGCACGAGCCGGCTGCTCCCCCTCCACGGGTATATCCACCCACTCCCCATGATTGACCTGAAAATCCAATGGAAAGGGTATTTCATGTTGGTTCCTAAAAGCAAGCTCTTCCCCAAGCTGTGCAAAAAGAGCCGTATTGGTAGGGCCACAGTGCGTGATATCCTCATCAGAGGCAGCACCGATGGCTGTAAACCACAGCCAGATAAACAAGAGTAGATAGCGCATAATTGATAATTGTTGATACAAGAATTTAAGCATTCTACTTGAATACACCGAATTCACAAACAATTAAATTGCAAACCCTTGATAACGTTTGCACTATTCCAACAAAGTCTAAAACTATGGATTCTACCTACATTAATTTTCCTTATAATTTTTCATTCTGGGAAAGTCCATTTTAATGCAATATAGCTTTAGGCGAATTATTTGCAGGCAGACTTAACGACTCGGCATAAACACCTAATTACCAGGTGAGCATCACTGTTTTTCCTGAATTTTTATTACCCAAATCGTGGCAAACTTGAGCTCTCCTCCTTCCTCTTCTTCTTTGAAAAAACACCGAAACAGGAAAGTATTTCGCGATTTTCCCGTCTTAAAGCTATGCGAGGATTTACGCAGGAATAAGCCGGGTTAAGCAGGCATAAGCCAGCTCAAATCAAAGACTGTAATTTATTTTATAGGCTAATGCTTCTCACAACAGAATGGAAAAGTCCCCCATTCTTACAAAAAAATCCTTGCCGAAACCGACAAGGATTTTCAATATCAAAAAAAAACACAAATTACTGATCAATAATAATGAACTGTGCCCGACGGTTTTTCGCACGTCCTTCTTCCGTATCGTTGGTGGCTATCGGCTGGGTATAGCTCATTCCTTTGATTCGGATATTCTGTCGTGGAACGCCATATTCCATCAGACGGTCTCTGGCGGCCAGGGCACGCTCGGTACCGACAAATTTGTTAATATCCTCATCCCCAATGGTACAGGTATGGCCCAATACCAAAATCTTGGTCTCCGGATATTGGCGTAGAATTTCAGCCACTCTTCTCAACTTCTGCTCTGAATCATCAGTCAGATCAAATTTACCCAAAGCAAACTGCAGCTTAATTTTTTCCAATTCATCTCTCAAATCTGCCGGCATACGCTCCTCAGAAGTCGTTTCGATAATGCTTGGTGGCGGTTCCTCTGTCCGGTCAATTCTCCTCATCGGAACAGTAGTAGGAGGCACCTCTTTCAGCAAATTGGAATTCATATAGCTGGAAGGTGAACCCAGGGCTTTTTGAGCTCTCAAATGACCGAAGCGGTAAGTCACCCCGAATTCTATGGCATTATTTGCGCCCATCTTTCCGCCCACTTTGCTGTTGGAAGGAATATCATAGGAAATACCCAAAGCTAAGTTTTCGAAATAAACCTGCAGTGCTAAAACGATCGCCTGATCGAAACGATACCAGCTTCCCAAGGCCACAGTTGGCTGATTGATCATATCAGGTTCAAAAGCCAGTTTCACCCCTGCCTCATAAGAATTGGCATTATTGTTAATCACCGCCCGACCCAAAGGACGAATGGCCAGATTATCAAACTTAGCGGCACGAAACTCCCCATTGATAATATAATTCTGCTGTGGATTTTTCTCACCCGTATCGGTAAAAGTCGTGGCATTAACGGCATCATAAAGCGATACGCCCAACATGCCTTTTACCCGGCCAAAGCGGTCAAACCACATCCAGTTCATTCCCAAATTCAGGTTAAACTGATTATTGGAATTCATATCCATGTTTTCCCCTAAATCGGCAGAGGGATCAAATATTCCGCCCACCCACTGGGAATCGGAGGTCATTTTGCTCCAGTCAATTCGTACCGAAGAATACAAAGCCTGCATCCCGAATCCAATTTGGTGATTGGGAGCAATTGGAAGGTTATAATTCGCTCCAATCAATCCCCTGGTATTGGTCAGGGCACCGGCTACTCCGCTTCTGAAATCAGAAACAGCACCAGATACCGAACCTACCTGTCTTTTGGCCTTGCTGTCATAAATCGGATGCGCATATCCTGCCATGGTAGTTCGTAAACCGAAGCCACTTCCCAGGGTGGTATTTCGATAATGCACCAACACCTCATCAAAGTTATTCTGGCCCACCTGCGCCGGATTCGTAAAATAAGGCGTAAACTGGAACTGAGAATAAAATGGTGATTGCGCTTTCAGATCCCCTAAAATGAACAAGGCTAAAAGCAAAAAGGCTAATTTTATTAAAGAAGTCTTCATCGTTATTTCTTTTTAGCGGACAAGTGAAACATTACCTAACTTTTTACCATCCAATTCAATTGGACTTCCATCGGTAAGTGTACCGGACACTTGCCATACATAATTCCCCTGCGGCTGATCTCTACCCTCATATCGGCCATCCCAGCCGGTTTCGGTAGCCTCGGCCACATTTCTGGTTTCCCAGACGATCACGCCCTGCGCATTATATAGTCGGAAATGAATCTCGGCAACTCCTCTGGCACGCAAGCGGAACACATCATTGGAACCATCTCCGTTTGGAGTGAATACGGTAGGCACAAACACGCCTCCTGGCTCACGAATAGTCAAAGTTCCATCAGTCAGGATAATATCATAATTATTCAGCACCTCTTCCTCCCCTTCGGCGGAGCCAATAATCGAATAATCTCCCGGCGGACTTGAACTATTCGCATCAGTATCGTAAACATCCGTGATGTCATCATTATTTCTGATTCCACTGATCGTACCGGTGAATTCAGGGATAGGATCACCATAAATGATGGTCGTATCATTAGCAATAATCTCCAATGGTGCCGGTACAATTATCAAAGTGCCTGCCACATAGGTAATCTCATAATTAGGCGCATTTCCACCGCTAATGGTGATAGGATATTCTCCCACATTGGACCCTACAGTTGCTGTGGTGTTGATCACTACCGGAGCATCAATGATGCTTTCATCTTCTCCATTGACAAAACCATTAAAGGTATAGGTCAATTCCGGATTAGGTTCCCCATATTCCCGGATTTTTTCCTCCGCCGTAACGGTTAACATCGCTGGATTGACCGTCACCTGAGTCGTGGTGGTCTCCACATATTGCCCGTCATCCAAAGTAATGGTCATTTGAGTGGTGCCAATATCCCCGAAATCCAGTAAAGCCCGATCGCCATTAACACTTCCAGTAACCACTCCTTCATTCACAATTGAAATGGTGTAGGATAAAGTAGCGCCATCTGCCGGACCATCCGGATCCTGTATGTAGGTGGTTAAATCCACTTCCAAATCAGGATCTCCATACGTGGCCACAATCGCTGCTGGTGCCGGATCCACGATGACTGGAGGCTGATTAATCCTATTTACATTGATAATAATCTCAGTCGTTGGCCCGCTCAGCCCGGCATCATCTGCCTCAATAAGGGTGGCATGCACCCTCACGCGTCCGGTACCAAAGAATCCCGGTGTTGGGATAAATCTGAAACCCACACTACTGGCCTGGCTATAATCCAAATAATCACCCACGGCAAGATCGAGATCTCCGGGAAGATCACGTACCAGGGTACCATTCTCAATCGCCGTGATTTTATAACCTTTGGTCTGCAATTCATCATTAGCGGTTCTTTCCAGGGTGATTTTGCCTGTTTCCGCATCCTGATCTACAGTAGTCTCGGCAGGATTCAACAAAGCGCCATCTTCTCGAACCACGGCAAAATCATTGACCTTCGCATCAACCAAAACGCCGCTGGTATTCCCCACATTGTTCAAGGTGACATCTGCGTCATTTCCGAAACCATCGCGGATCGTTGCGCCATTTAGCGACAGGCTACTTACCGTGATGCCATCTAAATCTTCATCATTCGCCTGCACTGTATATTTAAATTTCAAGCCATCGGCCGAACTATTCACAGCGTCGTAGGTCGCTTCCCATGTGCCGTTGTTATCGGCATTATTAAAATCAATCAACAAGGTAGGATTTCCGATCACCGTCACATCACGATCAAAGTTCACCGTAAATTCCATCGTTTCATTGATCAGGTAAGTTTTATTGTTCGGCACCTCTACACTGATCACCGATGGTGGAGAATCATCATCCGTAATTTCAATGGTCACTGCATTAGGACTACCAATATTTGCATCCGTAGGATTGACCAAGGTGGCAATTAACTGGCGTGTGCCGTCTACGATATCATTATCAATCGGCTGCACCTGAATATCTACAGAAGTGGATCCCGCAGGAATAATCGCAGTAGTAGTAGATATTGTATAATCTGAATTCACTAAAGCAGTGCCTGTCAAACTTAAATTTACTCTCGCCTCCAAAGCCGAAACCGGATTCAGATTCACCGTAATAATCGCCGGCGTTGGAGAATCCTCCGGAATGGAAACGGGATTAGCCGCTATGCTCACTACCGGCAATGGACTCTGATCCTGTATCACCAATGTGGTGGCGTTTTCAGTTCCGATAAATGCATTTCCGGTGGGTATATTACTGATGGTGGTAATGACGGCTTCATCTCCTTCATAAATATTATCGGCAATAGCGGTATAAGTAAAGGTTACGGAGGTCTGCCCTGCCGGAATGGTCACCTCATTGGCTGGGATAGATAAGTTGTAATCTACATCCCGCTCCGCCGTTCCGGTGAAAGTTAATGCTACGGTAATATCCGAACTGGCCGCTGCCGTTAGGCTCAGGGTGGAAGTGGCTACTCCTCCATTTTCACTTATCACGAGCGGATTCGTAGCAAGGGTCACCGTTGGCGTACTCAAAATGTTAATCAGAATTTCCGTTTGAGGACCATTCAATCCGCTATCATTCCCTTCAATTAAAGTGGCCTGAAGCAGGATTCTCCCTGTTCCAAAATATCCGGGACTTGGTTCAAAAACCACCCCTAAAGTCTTGGCTTCAGTCAAAGTAAGATAATCCCCCACACCAATGGTAGGATTGGTACCCGACTGTAGTTTCAGGCTTCCGTTTTCAATGGCCATGATTTTATAACCTTTCGTCTGCGGATCATCATTTGCCGTACGGTCAAAAGTTAAGGTACCGGTAGGTCTGTCCTGGTCAGTGGTCGTTACTGCGGGGTTCAACAAACTGCCATCCTCACTGACCTCTGCCAAATCATTAATTTTAGCATCCACCAGTACGCCAGCTGTACTTCCCACATTATTCAGGGTTAAATCAGCAACATTCCCATGAACATCCTTCATACTTCCACCTTTCAAATTGATGGATTGAATCGTAATACCGTCCATATCCTCATCATCCACAGCCACGATATATTTGAAAATAAGCGTAGAAGTAGTGCTTCCACCGTCGAAAGCGGCTTCCCAAATACCATTACCATCCGCATTATTATAGGCAATTTCCATTACGGGATTACCAATAACGGTGATGGCGCTATCATAATTCACCCGGAAAATCATTTCCTCTCCCAATAAATAAGTTTTATTCGCAGGAGGAATAACCGCCGTCACAGCTGGTGCCTGGTCATCATCGGTAATTTCTATGGTGACCGAAGAAGGCTCGGCAATGACTAAATTGTTCGGATTCGTCAGGCTGGCAGTTAATTGTCTGGTTCCGTCCACAATGCTATTATCAATAGGAAAAACCTCAATATCTGCCGAACCGGCACTTGCCGGAATAACAACAGAGGTATTGGAAATGGTAAAATCTCTATTGACCAGGGCAGTACCGCTTAAATCCAAATCCACTCTGGTCTCTACCTCTGCAGCTGGATTGACCGTTAAGGTAATGGTAGCCGGAGTAGCGGAGTTTTCTGAAATAGAATTAACATCAACGGCCACGGTTACGGTAGGTAGCGCGCTCTGATCAATTATCGTGATCTCAGAGGAACTTGGATTTCCAATGGTCGCATTTCCACCGGATGCCACTCCACTAATCGTGGTTACAATGGTCTCGTCCTCTTCTAAAATATTGTCCTGAACAGCCGTATGGGTAAAATTAGCTGTTTGTGTACCCGCTGGAATGGTAATCTGATTTGTTGGTAATGAAATGGTATAATCACTTCCAAAAGTGGCCGTTCCTGTAAAATCCAAATCCAGCACTACATCTGTATCTGTGAGGGAACTCAGGCTAAGCACGGTAGTAGATACTCCTCCATTCTCTGAAATTGATAATGGGGTACTCACCAAAGTAACTGCAGGAGTACTGGTATCCACAATGGTCAATTCATAAATATCCGACACCGGCGACAGGTTACCCGCCAAATCTTCGGCCGTATAAGTCACCTCATGTAAGCCAAAACTCATATTCGACCCTGGCATAAAACCGAAATTTGTCGTGGTGGTAATATCGCTGCCCAAGTCTCCATCTATGGAGCTACTCACTTCAATAAAGGCATCCAACTCCGTAGTACCATTAAGCTGTGGAATTCGAACATTGGTAATATCATCTCCCTGAACGCCACTATCGCTTCCCGGGTCCAAAGCCAAAAGGGAAGGTTGGGCAGGAGCTGTACGGTCAATCGTCAAATTAGTGACACCGGATTGTACCGGCCCATTTCCGGCCACATCCTGTGCATCTGCACGCATAGTAAAATTACCCTCAGGTAAATTGGAGATGGTAAAGGAATAATTTCCACCGGCAAATTTGGTCGGCCCATAGGTAGTGGTTCCACTCACTCCTGTAATGACCAGGGTCACATTGGAATTCGGGTCCGTCGTCCCAATGACTTCAATGGTCGTGGCATTGGTGACATTATCACTATCTGATCTACCGGAGTCTGTCGCCGCGGTTAAAACCGGCGCACTTGGTGCATTAGGCGGAGTGGTTTCAATCGTTACTTCGCGAGGAGTTGAAAAAGCGGATTCATTGCCTGCCGCATCAATTGCTTTAGCGATCACCTGATATGTTCCGGCACCTAAAGCAGTGAAATCAAGCGGAATTAAATAATCCCCGTTTTCATCGGCAACACCATTAGCCGTCACCGACTCCCCAACCACCTGCAATACGATATTCACCTCTGGCTCCACGATACCTTCAAACCTTAAATTGAGCAGTTTGGTGATATGATCACTGTTAGACTCGCCCGTATCATCATCGGCAAACAAGGTCGGCATAGAGGGCGCCGCCGGAGGGGTAGTATCAATTTCAAACTCTAAAGGGTCTGAAGTCTCCGATACATTACCCGCTTCATCTTCCGCTTCCGCATATATACTATAAGTACCGTCTGCTAAAGAATTTAATATCTGAGCCCGGTAAACAATAACACCGCTTCCACCAAAATTGCGATTATCAATGGTAATCACCGGAGTTGGATTTCCCTGAAGATAAAACTTCACCAAAGCATTCGCCTCAGTAGAAGTTTTAAAATAAGGCTGCGTCTCAGTGGTGGCATCTCCTAAATCATTATCACTTGCATCGGTCATAATAGGCATGGTAGGTTTCACCGGAGCGGAAGTATCCACCACTATATTCAGGATAGGAGAATTAGGACTCATATTCCCTGCTTCATCCTCTACCTTGACAAATATTTCATAATTCCCATCGGCCAGGCCATTGCCGGAAGGATCTTCCAGGGGAAGACTCACCGGACTCGATCCGGCAATAGGATCTAAATCCGTTTGGATACCCCCAAAAATATAAGAGATGTGTAAATTAAAAGTCTGACCTAATTCCGTTACTCCTGCATAATTTATCAAGGGGCGATCCGAATTGGTTAAGTTATCCTCAGGAATAAAACCTGTATTGGAGTTCGCATCAAGCTCCGGCTGTAACCAGGCAGTGGGTACGGAGCGATCAATCGCAAGGAAAAATACACGGGAGGTCGCCAGGATATCTCCTGTTCCTCCGGCCCCGTCAAAAATTCGGGCCGTTATTTCATAAGTTCCCTCTGCTAAAGGCGTTGAAACTCCCCCTACCAAATCGTACAAATCAAATTCGACGGTCTGCTGATTCACCAAATCGAAGAACGGGTATTCACTTGTTGTGCCTCCGGTAGGGGTGATTTGAATATTCGCAGAAGCCGATCTACTGTTATCACTAAACACTACCATGGTCGGAAAATCCACATTGGTAGCTCCGGGGACAAAACCGGTATCATCAGCAGGATCCAGGCTAATGGATATGGTGTTTGCATTCAACACGCTCATAAAATCAAATAGCATTTGATTATAAAGCAAAGTATCACCACTCACAGCCAAATCCGGATTGAGCATCAGTGCATCCCCATTCAAATCCGCAATTAAATAGCCATTAAAAGCGAAAACATTGGGGTTACTACCTTCAAAAGGGTGTATCACCCCATTAGAAAAGCCCTCCGCCAGCGGAGGAAATAGTAACATAAATAGAAAAATCGGAAGAAGTAATTTTTCCCTCATTATGGTCAAAGTTGGTTTTTAAAAGTTGTCATCATCTACCCAATAATGACATTTTCTCTTTAATGAATAAGAAAATGGAAATTATTTCCAAATTTAATCTAATTTCCTTCTATAGTTTACTCTGAACAGGGGAAAAATGATTAATTATAGACTAATTATATTTATGAAATTACATGGTAAATAACCATTTAATATTACATAAAACCTTCACAAAAATTGCACCCTACTTACATCATTCTAAGCGGCCTTTTATTTTCTGCAAGGGATTTGGGATTTGGCGGTATCTCTTTATTGGGGAAATTAGGGGAAAACACCTAGCCAGAATTAAAACGCCATTAGATTGATTCTGGTCTATTTTTTCTCCTTTTTGTTAAAAAACCCCAAAAAAAGCACATCAAATTTTAGGAAAGCCAAAACTTTCGGGCGATGTAATAATTTCCTTCGGGCTTCCCATTTATTGGTAAAACAGTCAAATCCATCAGGACCATTGCTTGAAATTCTGATCAAAATCTTTGTTTTCCGTCAAGATTTCAAACAAATCAACGAACAAAGATTTGCCCAATGCTAGAAAGGATTTTAAATTGCAGCATTATTCTCCTTTCAACAGAAAGGCGGTGATTTTTAGCGAACAAATCAATTGAAATAAAATACAAAAATGGGAAGAGCATTTGAATTCCGGAAAGCCAGAAAGATGAAGCGCTGGGCGCATATGTCAAAAACTTTTACACGCATAGGTCGAGAAATCACCATCGCTGTAAAAGAGAGTGGCCCGGATCCGGATAGCAACTCTCGTCTAAGAGCGATTCTTCAGAACGCCAAGTCTGAGAACATGCCCAAAGACAATATCGAAAGAGCGATCAAAAAAGCTTCTTCGAAAGACACCTCAGACTATAAAGAAGCCCTTTTTGAGGGATATGCGCCGCATGGTATCGCAATTTTGATTGAAACTGCTACCGATAATAACAATCGTACCGTTGCGAACATTCGCTCCTATTTTAATAAGTGTGGGGGAAGTTTGGGTACTTCCGGTTCGGTGGAATTTATGTTTGATCACACCTGCAATTTCCGTGTAAAGAATGACGGCAGTCTGGATGTGGAAGAATTGGAATTGGAATTCATCGATTATGGTGCGGAGGAAGTCTTCACCGATGGCGAAGATGACGATATCCTGATTTATGGAGACTTCAAGAGCTTTGGAGCCCTGCAAAAAGCTTTAGAGGAAAAAGGAATGGAAATTCTTTCTTCCGGATTTGAGCGCATCCCTCAGGTAACCAAAGAACTGAACGAAGAGCAGGTGGCGGATGTAGAAAAACTATTGGAAAAAATTGAAGAGGATGATGACGTATTGAACGTTTTCCATTCTATGGCTTAATTTTTTTGAGCCTACTTTTAAAAAGTCGCTTTTCACTTAGAAGGGCGACTTTTTTTTGTTTCATTCCTAACATTTTCAATAAAAAGGAAGTCTGATTTCGCTTTTCTTACTTAATAATTGCATTTTATGAAGCTAAAAAAGCGTATACGAATAAAATTGTTGGATAAAGGTAAGAATACCGAAAAGAAACCCTACCTTTGCGCATCAATTCGGGTTGTGTAACGAAATCTTGAAATTTTAGGCAGGATAATTGCAGCAGCCCTTCAATACATAAAGAAATATATGCAGAATTTTCAAGAAACAGGGCTACGGAATGAACTTTTGGACGCTATCACTGAAATGGGTTTCGAAACCCCATCTCCTATTCAGTCCAAAACTATTCCTCATATCCTGTCATCAGATCAGGATTTAGTAGCGCTGGCACAAACCGGAACGGGTAAAACTGCTGCGTTTGGATTACCGGTATTGCACCGCATTGATCCAAAGACGAAAAATACTCAGTTGCTTGTCCTTTCCCCAACGCGTGAATTGTGTATACAAATCGCCACGGAAATGGAAAAGTTCCTGAAGTATATGGGGGACATTAAAGTTGTTTCGGTTTACGGAGGTGCACCTATTGATTCGCAGATCAGAGCGATTAAAAGAGGTGCCCAGGTGATTGTAGGTACACCAGGTCGTACGATTGACCTGATTAACAGAAGAGTACTAAATCTTTCCAATATCAACTGGCTGGTATTGGATGAAGCGGATGAAATGCTGAATATGGGATTCAAAGAAGATTTGAATACCATTTTGGCCACTACACCGGAAGATCGCCAGACCTTGCTTTTCTCGGCTACCATGCCTAAGGAAATCCAGAACATTGCAGAAAATTATATGACGGATCCGATGACCATTAAAATGGCCAAAAGAAACGTTGCTTCTGATAATGTACAGCATTTCTACTACTTGGTGCATGGCAGCGATCGCTACGAAGCGGTGAAAAGAATCGTTGACATCAACCCTGATATTTATGGTATTATCTTTAGCCGTACACGTGCGGAAGCCAAAGATATTGCCGATAAACTACAGGCTGACGGTTACAATGCGGATGCTCTTCACGGTGAATTATCACAAGGTCAGCGTGACCAGGTAATGAATAAATTCAGAAGCAAACAATTAACACTTTTGGTAGCTACAGATGTAGCAGCCCGGGGATTGGATGTGAATGAATTAACGCATGTGATTAACTATAACCTTCCGGATGACAGTGAAGTATACGTTCACCGTTCAGGCCGTACAGGTAGAGCAGGCAACCAGGGTATTTCGATTGCCATTGTTTCCAATCGCGATGTAAACCGTATCAAGGAAGTCGAGCGTTTCATTGGGAAAACTTTTGAAAAACAAAGAGTTCCTGCCGGAGAAGAAGTATGCCAGGCAAGACTATACAACTTGATTTCTAAAGTTGAGAACGTAGACGTAAACGAGGCGCAAATCGCTCCATTCATGGACGATATTTACGCGAAGTTTGAAGACATGTCTCGTGAGGAATTGATCAAGCACTTTGTTTCTGTGGAGTTCAATCAGATTTTGGCTTATTATAAAGATGCCAGAGACCTGAACATCAAGGAAAGAAAGCAACGAAAAGATCGTGATAACGGCAAATTCACTAGATTTTACATTAACCTTGGGGAAGAAAATGAAGGCTTCAATAAGTTGAAAATGATCGGTATGATCAATGACAACCTTTCACAACGCAAGGTTGAAATTGGTAAAATCGATATCCTTCAGAAGTTCTCTTTCTTCGAAGTAGATGCCAATTTTGAAAGTGAGGTATTAACTGCCTTTTCTAACTTTAGCTTTGGCAATAGCAAAGTGGTAGTGGAGAAGAAAAAAGGTAAGGAACGTGGAGGCGGAGGTTTCCGTGGAAATCGCAGGTCCGGTGGTTTCAAAGGAGATCGAAAGCCCTACCCAAGAAGAGGTGAAGGCCGAAAGCCAAGATATAGAGGGTAAGCCCCGAAAGGAAAGTCACACAGTTTTGTGTGACTTTTTTATTTTTCATACATCCCACCTATTTCCCGCCCGAAACAATTCTCATCCATTTGCTTTCCATATTTAAAAGTTATTAATATGGATATCAATAAAATAGTGGCTAAAGCCGAAGAAAACTTATACTACGAAGGCTTCAAAAAAGTCATTGCTTTTAAGGAAAATGACTATAAGATATATTTCACTATATTCCTTTGGCAGGAAATAGAAAAAGCCGGGGAAACGGATCGGATCAGGATTTGGACCAATAGTATTGTAAAAAAAGGGAACCCCAACCCGATAGACATTTTGATTGCAGATGTTAAACAAGATAAAATTTTAGCCGTAATCAATCTTAAAACCTGGTTCAGAGAACTCCACTGGGTGGAGAAAATCCACCACCTTTGTAAGGGAGAACCCATTGCCAAACATCATTTTTTTATAGGCTACCATTCTCTGGATCACCAATTTAAAGTCAATAGCTTTAAATCAAATATGAAAAAAGTTTTCCCGGAGATAGAAATCCTGACCCGTTCTTTTCAGGAAGATATTTTTTACCACCATGACATCGCTAATTTTTATCGGGAAAACATCTCTCTCTAAAGGCTAAAATATGAATCAAAATCGGCAAGATCAGGAAAAACGTCCCTGGAGTACCATCATACTGGGGGGATACGAGCAATTTCCCTTTGAACACAGAGGCCTAAATGCGCTGATCATATGCGGTTTTACAGCTGGGATTATTTTGTCATTAGTCAATTTCAGGTACAATCAAGCCCCTTTTGTAAAGGTCATGTACCTGATCATACCCCTAATTTTCACTTTTTTATTTATCCTCTCCAGAGTTTATAAGCAATACCATTTAGTCCTCTACATATTTTTGGGATTCACTTACCTGAGCCTTAGTATGCTTTGGTTCAGAACGGGAGGCCTGACCGGATCAGCCTCCTTTGGCATTGTATTCATAATGATTAGTTTCCTCCACTACATCTCCAAAAAGCGGCAAAATAAATTTCTGGTATTCGTTGCGGTCATTTTTCTTGGCCTGATTTATTTAGAAAAAACATATCCGGAATGGATGATCCCTATTAGTGATGCCGAAAAAGAAGCCAGAATTATGTTCAGTTTTTTGATTGGCATCATCTTCTCCGGAGGCACGACCATCCTTTTTAAAAAGCACTTTTATAAAAAGCAGAAAGAACTGTACGATAATAATCAACAGCTCAACCATTATAAAAGCAAGATGGATAATATTGTGGACTCTATTAGTGAGGAGTTCTTTCTTTTCTCTAGAAAGCCATCAGGAGAGTTAATATATTCCAGTCCAAACCCAGAAAAGATATTTGGGCATTATGCGGCATCCTATTCCACTCAGGAGTTATTACAACGATATATTTACCCTTTCTCTAAGGTTTCTCATAAGCTGAAAAAGCAGGTCTTCGAGGTAGAATTAAAAGAAGCGGATAAGGAATCAAAATGGCTCCGTATTTCCGAATTTAAAATTGAAAATGATGGAAAATTCGTTGGCATTGATGCGATTGCGCAAGACATCACCTTACGGAAGAGACTTAATGTACAAGTTTCCAGGTCATTGAGTAAAGAACGGCATTTGAACAAGGTAAAAACCCAGTTCATTGCCATGGTAAGCCATCAGTTCCGTACCCCGATGACGGTCATCAAAAGCACCGGTCAACTTTTAGAAGCTACAGAAGCAGAATATGATATTCCCGAAAACGATCGGCAATGGAGACATTCCAAGTTTTTGAAAATTTCAGAATCCATTGACCTTTTGACCAATATGATGGACAACGTCCTGGTGTTTAATAAAAGCGAAATGGGTCGGATTGAATTCCATCCCAAGCAAATTAACCTGCTCAATATATTCAACGACCTTATTGAACAATACCAGCAAATTGATCCTGAAAAAAGAAAAATTGAATTACTACTCAAGCGTAATATCGACACCTGGGTGCTGGATCCCAACTTAATGATTCAGGTATTCTCCAACCTGATTTCCAATGCGTTAAAATACTCTCCGGGCAAGAAAGCTCCCCAAATAAAACTGATGGAAGCGCAGGACTTATTGACGATCAGCATCAGAGACTTTGGCATTGGCATCCCTGAACACCAAAGAAGAAATTTATTTGAACCTTTCTTTCGTGCTCAAAACACAGAAAATTTTAAAGGAACCGGAATTGGCCTGGCCTTGGTTCAGGAATTTGTAAAGCTGCATCATGGTTCTATTCGAGTGGTATTTCATGAAAATAAAGGCAGTGAATTTATCATTATCTTGCCCAAGGATCCTAAAAATCCCTCTTCAAGCCTACGTCCTTCCACCTGGGTGGACATGAATTAGGCCGAATAATTCATCGTTTTATTTAGCAAACCACCATAAGAACTTTTTTCAACCCTTAGGATTGAGTTGAACCTGAATTATTCAACGCTAAATTAAGCCGAATTATTCACCGCCGGCTTTAAACCCGATCACAAAAGACAATTTTTAAGGTAGTTACAATTAAGTCTGCTAAATTTCTGATAGCACAAATTTAAGCAAGCTTGCTTTCCTCCTCCTTCATCTGATTCGAAGGAAATATTTAAGTTCTCTTTTGCTGCTTTGTAGCTAAAGGAGGTATTAAACTTTTTCATGCAGATAGCGGCATTCGCTTTATTAGCATGCTCACCAAAGCTTTAAACCAAAGCAGAACTTAACTGAAAACCCAAAGCCAATAGCTGATCATAGGGAATTAGTTCCAATTCATCAAACTGAGGATAGTCTGACAAAGCACGGTTTAATTTTTCAATGATTTCCGGTCTATGGGCCTTGTCGAAATTCACCATACAGGCTTCCACCATCGCTTCATAGAATAGCATGGTCCGGGGCTCTCCAAAATTACGCAAATGACGATGGCGATATACCTGAAAATTATGGGCGATATTCAATAAATCATACTCCTCCCCCTCTCTGACAATTTCCACAAAAGGCTTCAATAATAAGACCTGAATATTGGCCGCCAATTTATCCCTTCGAGCGGGATAACCTTTTTCAAATAATCTTTCTACTCCTTCAAAATCCCCCTCTCCGCTTCCTGCAGCCAAAAGAGCGGTATAATATCTGAAAATTTCCCACTTTCCTTTGTCCACCTCATGAAGGTGAGAAAACTGACTAACCTTCAAAACTTCATGGATAATCGCATTCGCCCGTCGATAGTCTCCTAGCTTTAAATGAATATCTACCATAAAAAGCTGCACATCAAACTTATTATAGGCTTTATACGCTGTTAAGGCTAAACACCGCTCGCCATAATCCCGGGCCTGTTCCAATTCTCTGATTCCCCGATAATATTTGGCGTGGTGAAAAAACAACTGAATCTTTCTTGCTGGCGTAAAGAGAAAGGGAAATTCTCTAACAAGTTGCGCCATCTTCTCAATCCATTTACCATAAGCCACGAAATTGTTATCCACAAAAGCCTTTATCAGGGCAATATAAAAGAGGGTATACTTCACAAATGGGGAATCCAGCTTTTGATGTGCCTCCTGAGTCTTTTGCAGCAATTCCTCACAAAAGATTTTCATGGCAGGGCTTTTATGCAGGGAGAATTTGATTTTACTATCCAATAATTTTTCATATCCTTCCACTCTTTCCAATACCGCATATTTTGCCATTAATTCCTCAATTTTAATGACTTGCTCCGAGGTTTTATCAGGAAAGCCCTGCATGGAATACATATCCCGAAGTTTAAGGGCAATTTGTAGCTGTTCCCCTAAAAGCTCCACCCGTTCTGCTCTCACCAATGCCTTTTTGAGGATTTTTTCTGCATTATGATAGACATTTTTATTCAAAAGTCGCTCTACCAGTAATGTTTGAGCCAGCAGCTCAGACTTTATCTGAAGGTAATCATCACTTTCGCGGTTCTGTAAGGTACTGAAAACATAAATTTCTGCCAGTTTCTGAATCAAATTCCGCTTGAGCATTAGATATCGCTTATCCGACGGCCTGGAAGCATAGATCATCTTTGCCGCACCCTTATCATCAAGCCCTTTCTGAACGGCAAGATCAAAGAGCTTTCTCATTTTAGTTTTCTTAGGAAGGTACATGTCCAAAACCCGGGTGGGACCATCCAATAAAACAAAAGCGTATTCTGCGATTAAATCCATATAAGTTCTAAAAATTCCCTAAAACGAGGAACTGCTAATTTAATACATTAAGAGGAAAAAACAGCTCTAAAAAAAGTGGCCTCTGGCATTCGGACCACTAAAGCAACTACAACAACTTGAACTACAGTAATTTAAAATGATTATTATGAGGAAAATTCGGATATTAACACCTCAAACTTAACCAATTGAGCATCATGGAAATCAAGAAAGCAAACACCTGTATTAACTGTGATCATTTAATGCCAAACCACCTTTGCGAGGTAAATGAAACCCTGGTCACCTTTGACCAAACTTGTGACAGTTTTGACAAGCGGTTGGAACTGCACAAAAATTCAGACTGCGGCAATTGTGCCAAACATGAACAAACATCTTGTGCTCATCCGGACACGGCGGTGACTGGCATGTTATGCACCTCCTATTCCTTTGCCGGAGCCTAATCACAAAAAGCCGGTCATTGTGGATTGACCGGCTTTTTTTAGCAATTTTTTAAGCCGAAATTTGCATCACCTATTATTGCCGGATGACACAAGACGCTTTTTTTAACTATTTCAGCGGTTTATTCAATGACCTAAAACCACGGAAGTCTGCTTTCTTTTCTTTCATCCGCTTTTTTGCAAAAAACCACAATATTGCACGATGGAATCCCCCGCCCCTTGCAGCTACACGAGAATTTTGGCTTTTATTATTCCGGCTTTGCGCATGTTTAATAGTATACCATCCGGATACAAATTTGAATTTTTGGAAGCCATTTTGGATAATTCCTCAAAAATAGGGATGCTATTCTTTTAACATAATCCGGTATCACTGCTGCAATAATCAAATTTTCACTGCGAATTTTGACTTTTAACCCGGATTATTCCTACTTAAATCCTCGTTCAGCTGTAAAGCGGAAAAAATGAAGGAATAGTTTCCTATTTCAAGTTTTTTCCAACGAAACAGGTGAAGAAGGAGAAAGAAAGAAAGCCTGCCCCCATTTGGGGTATTCTAAACCAAAGCAAACAAATTATAAAGAACTGAAATTAAATCACTTGTGACTAGTTAATGAATTTGGCGGTGAATAATTCGGATTAAATACGTTGCTAAGCATTCTCCAAAGCCAATGCTGCTCGCAGCTCCTTTACTTCCCTTCGCAAATTTTCCTGTTCCGCTTCCCACTCTTCCATCTGGATCCGCATTTGTTGTTCCTGATCCTTTAAGTCCTGGGCCTGTCTTTGACTTTCCTCCAGTAATCCGGACATCTTCTCAGTTGTCTGCAGGCTATTCCAATAGCCCCCAACAATGCCGGATAATTGGTTAACAAAGGCAAATTCTCTATCTGAAAAAGCTTTAAAGCTCCCTAACTCAATCACGCCCACCACTTGTTCATTGACCAACAGCGGATATATCAGTAAGGACCTTGGCGGCGCATCTCCCAATCCCGAGGTAATCTCAAAATAATTTTCAGGAATCTCGGTAAGGTAAGTAGGTTCCTGTTCCAGGTAACATTGCCCCACCAGCCCTTCACCAAAACTTACCTTTTTGGAAAGGTATTTTTTCCGATCAAAGGCATAACAAGCCATTAACTCCAGGGCCTTTTCCTCTTCTCGAATAAAATAAAGGCCGCCCATTACAGATCCTGTCAGCCGTACTATGGATTTCATCAGATCGTCCAGGGTATCCGACCGGCCTGCCGCCGACCTTAAAATGTCGTTCACCTGATTCAAACCATCGTTTACCCACTGTCTGTTTTTATCCTCCTCTTGCGCTTCCTTCAGTGCTGCCATAGAAGCTTTCATTTCTTGCGCATTTTCTTCAAGGGAAGCATTCTTTTTACTATTTTCTTCCAACAAACGGCTATTCTTCCTGACATTCAGGACATTCCCTAAATTGACACAATAAAAACAATAAGCCAAAATAGCAAAACCCAGAATAATCATAAAAGGGTAAAGATAGGCGAAAATAAAATAGGGCGTTTCAAAGCCATAATCATTCATTCCCGGCAGCATATACACCATAAATAATAGACCTGCATTCCAAATGCCTGATAGGAATATCACCCCCTTGTTCTCCCATTTATTCACTACCCAGCCAAACTGTGCCACCCCCAGTTGAATAAAAAACTGAGCAGGTTCTTTTGCTTCATCCGGCCTGATCATGTATAAGTGGACTATCGAGAGTACAGCTGCGGGCAAAAAAGAAAAAATAAGATTACTAATGTGTATACGATTCCGGCTATTCAAAAACAAAATGGATACATATACCCCCGCCACGATAGTGATTAAAACGCCTATAAAATAAGGCAGTAGTGCAAATCCAATAAAAATAAAAGGGATGGTTATCGATAGGATAAAAACAGCTAAAGTATTATTTATACGATAATCAATCTGTTCTTCATCCGTCATTCCGGGCTTAATCCCAAGCGTCAGAATTTTGGAAACTAGTTTAAACAAGGTTAGTCAATTTGGTTAAAAAAATAGCCACTCAAACCAAGCAATATTTTTCAACTATTACAACAATTTATTGCTCTTAATAACATATAAATAAAAATATTAAGACACAACAGAGCCACACAACACTTAAGCTACTATTTATCAATAAAATACCTTTCAGCATTTTTCACCGTTCATCCCTCTACCTAAAAAACATTTCGACTACCCTAAAGCAGGTTTATTTTGCATAATTCGTAGTAAATGGACAATTTAATTTGAAAACTAGGGCAAACGCATCAAGTTAAAAACTATTGAGAAATTGGTTTATTTTTGCCCTATGAATACACCCACGACTATTTTTTCAGGAGTAGAAGACCCTCGCCAAGAGTGGAGATGTCTTCATCCATTAGAAAATATCCTTTTTATCGCCTTAGCAACAATGATTTGTAATGGCGAAGATTTTGAAGATATGGTAATTTTCGGAGAGCAAAATTATGAATGGCTAGCCGAGTGCCTTGATTTATCGAATGGTATCCCCTCTCATGATACCTTTAATCGAGTTCTACAAAGATTACGACCAGACTCATTGCTGAATAGTCTCAAAGAAGATGGGCAACAATTACTGGACGTTGTAAATGAAAAGCAGGTGATTTTAGATGGGAAAAAATTAAGGGGAGTTTCTCCAAATCAAAAAGGGAATAAAGGTTTATACATATTAAGTGCTTGGGTTGGTGAAAATAATATTTGCATAGGCCAACAAAAGGTTAAAAATAAAAGCAACGAAATTACAGCCATTCCTGAATTACTTGATAGCATAGAATTGGCCGGCGCTACGGTGAGTATTGATGCGATAGGGTGTCAAAGGGAGATTGCTCAAAAAATAACACAAGATTGTGATGCTCAATACTTTCTTTCGCTTAAAAAAAACCAGAGGAACAGTTATCAGATTGTTGAAGATGCATTCCGCTTCCACAATCCTAGCAAATTTGACTTAATGATTGAAGAAGGGCATGGAAGAAAAGAAGAACGTAAATGCACTATAATTTCAATGGCATCTTTGCCGGAAGAGGAGCAATTAACTGGTTGGGAAGGGCTAAAAACTATTGTTAAGATTGAGAGTAATCGAAATGTTAAAGGGAAGGAAAGTAAGCAGGTTAGATTCTACATGAGTTCTGAAGAAATTTCAGATCCAAAATACTACAATTTATTGGCAAGAGGACATTGGAGCATAGAGAATCAACTGCACTGGCATTTGGATGTGACATTTAATGAGGATGCTTGTAGAGCCAGAAAGGATCATTCCGCTGAAAACTTAAATATCCTCCGAAAAATCGCACTGCAGAGAATTTCTAGAATGGATGATAAACTCAGTAAGAAAAAGAGGAGATACAAGGCTTCAATGGATCATAACTACCTTATATCCATCATCTCCTGATGCGTTTGCCCTATTTGAAAACTGAATCAGAGTTTAGAAATTGGAAAAACCAACTTGATATATGTTTCCCATCATAATATATGCGATTACGGAAACTAATCTAAGTGGAAATACTCATTTTAGAGGGGGCAACTAAAGCATCTAAGTATAAAAATTAAAACAAAAAATATGGATAAGTCATCCTTTACCAAAAAGTTAAAAAACGGGGAGCTCACTTTTAAAGCGGTCCTGGCATTCATCGAAGATCATTACAGCTTCACCCCTACTGCTTTTATCAATGGAAGCCTGAGCAATTCTTCAGACCAAAATCAGGGATCTTGTAAAGTCTTTGCTTTAGGCAAAATTTTACAATATGATAAGGAGACCACACTCTCTTTATTTTGTGAACATTATCAGAATGTATTAGCAACACCTGATGGAGAAGATCATCAGAACATCAGAAATTTCATGAAGACCGGATTTGAAAAGGTGTCTTTTGAAAATTTCCCCTTGAGCAAAAAATAAAAAACAGGCCTTATCCCAATAAGGCCTGTTTTTTTCCATCAAATTTATTCAAAAGCATAAACCTGCTTCCAGTCCTCCTTCATATCAACCAATAACCACCCTTTCCGCTTTGCTTCATCCAGCGCTTTATCAAATTTCCCAACAGCCGAATTTCTATCATAAGCCCACTCCCGTACACTATCGGTATGGTGTATATAGACCATCATAGACGCAATGGGATGCGCCTCCGTCCATTGCATCATTTCCAAATCGCCGTCCGAGTTACCAAAACAAAGGACCGGATGCTTCCCAATAATTTTATGGATATTAACAGGCTTACCAGCTTTATCATCAATAAATTCTAATTCAGCCTCCCGGTAGATGTGGGGCTGGCCATTGTTATAATCATAAGTAGTTTTAACCGTACTACCAATAATTCTCTCCGAAGGAATATCATAAACATCGGTCGCCCATGCCCTCATAAACTCCAGCCCTCCTCCTGAAACAATAAATACCCGGAAATCATGATGATGCAAATAATCAATCATCTCCAGCATGGGCTGGTAAACCAAGTCGGTAAAAGGCACCTTTTTCTCCGGGTGCTGCTCTTCTTTTAACCATGTCCGCACCAATTGCTGAAATGTTTTGGAGTCCATCCCAGCGTGAGTATCCATTAACAGTTGAATCAGCGCTTCCTCCCCACTATGAAGAGCTGCCGCATAATCTCCTGCCAAAAGCTCCTTATAAGGGGATTGCTGTTTCCATTCCGGATGTTGCGCTACTAATTGCTTCAACCGATAAAAAGTAAAATAAAGCTGAAAATATACCGGCTTTTCACTCCAAAGGGTGCCGTCGTTATCAAATACCGCGATACGATCCTGTGTCGCAATGTATTGGCTGTGCTCGGTATTAGTAATATTGGTTACAAAGGTCATCAACTGACTTTTACGCTCACTAGACTCCCAGGATTTCAGGAAAGTCTCATTTGGGCTCGCTTCTGTGACTAACTTTTCTGATGACTGCTCCTTAACAGAGGCATTTTGACAGGCAAATAGCAACAAGAAAACAGGGATATAATACCGCATTAAGAATATTTATTTGGAATGGAAAATAAGCAAGTATAAAATCAATTCTTAAATAAAACTTAAGCAATAATAAACACAATTTCAAGTACTTAAACATCTTTGACCATAATAAACACCACATTGTTCCTTTTGAGCATTCCACCATCAATAGCTGATTTGTTCACAATCTTCACCAACTCATCAGGGCGATTCCTTTCTCCAGCAAGAATTTATAATTGCTAATAAAATTTACCTACCGATCTCTTAACCCGGATTATTCATGCTTTTATCCTCGTTTAGCTGCAAGGCGGAAAAAATGAAGGAATAGTTTCCTATTTCGAGTTTTTCCCAACGAAGCAAATGAATGAGGAGAAAGCAAGCCTACTCAAATTTGGGCTATCAGAATTCAACCTTAACGAACTGAAAAATAGGCTCTAGCGATGATCCCCAAAACTAGCGGTGAATAAATCGGCTTAAAGACAAATCGGTAAAGAGACGTCAAAAAAAAACCACTAATTTAATTAGTGGTCTTTTGCATATTAGGTGCTCATTTAAACTACACGCTTTCTAAATCTTGTTTCCTGATCAATTGACAATACTTAGGATCTTCCCCTCTTATGGAACCCGTTTCTGTTAACCAACATACTTTCTCCCTTCCATCAGGCAAAATCTGAATATGATCGACCAGGCGAATCGTACCCGACACCAACATGACCTGATCACCCGCCTTAATTCTGTTATTTCTGGTGGTATTTAAAACTTGTGTACCATCCTTCAAGTGTGATATCAACGACATAACTAAAAATTTATATAACGATACATAAAAATCCACCCTACGCCAACTGGTTTAATACCAAGCATTAGGGAACCTCTTTTGTAGAAATTACTCAAAATTTTGAAGACTTCCTTCTTATCAAACGGAATAATTTTATAAAAGGTCGAGGCAAAAAAATAAAATACTAAAGGACTAACAAAAATCATATTCTCGCCTGATATTATTTTCATTTCAACAATATTATCCCCTTTTGCTTTCAATAGATTTATAGCAACCGCTGCTTTCTTTAAATACTTAATAATTAAATCATTAATTCTTTACGATAATTAAAATCAACCACTGGAAACCTGAAAATTCAATGGACGCATAAAACATTAATTCAATGAAATTTACAGGAAACCAACCTAAACGAACACCCCCTCCAATGTCATAATAATCGATCAACAGATCATTGTCTATATCAGGAAGAAAATTTCGGTGTATAGGAAAAAATTGGAGGTGAAAGGATATTATAAAGTCTAATGCCTTTCCACTAAAGGAGGATTTACCCCGGATTATTCCTACTATAATGCTTGTTTTGCAACAAGGCGGGGAAATAAAGGAATAGATTTCTATTTCGAGTTTTACTTCTAAGAAAGCAGACGATTGAGGAGAAGGCAAGCTTAGCCCAATTTTAGGTTATTACTAGATCAGTAAACCTACTTTTATAGGGCCAAGAATGACTACAATATAGAAGGCTTTCTATTTTATCGGTGAATAATTCGGCTTGGAAGATTTTCCCACTACAAAGACCTACAATACCTTTTGATAGCGCTGTAACCGTTTCCAAATTCTAAAATATAGGGAAAGTCCTGCCAGGCCAAGCCCCACCACAAAACCAACCCAAATACCCTCAGCACCCATCTCCATGGAAAAGGCGGCAAAATAACTCACAGGAAGACCAATCACCAAATAGGAAAAACCGGCCAATACCATGGGTACTTTCACGTCGGTCATCCCGCGTAAAATCCCCAAACAAACCACTTGCAGTCCATCAAAAATTTGAAAGATCCCGGCCAGAACCAACAAAGAGGCGGCACTATTGATCACCAACTCATCAGGGGTGAAAATTCTGGGTAAGTCATATCGGAAAAGGTAAAAACCCAAACCACAAAAAGTCATGAACAGCAATACCAAATGCATAGCAGAATAGCTGACCATCCTCAGCCCCTCTGCATTCTTTTCTCCAATTTGATAACTTACCCGAATCGTTGTGGCTTGTGCGACTCCATTGGAAATCATAAAAGTCAAACTCGCCATCCCCAATGCGACCTGGTGAGAGGCTAAAGGAACATCCCCCAACCAACCCATCATCACCGCCCCAATGGCAAAAATAGAGGTCTCCAAAACCAATTGGAAACCAATTGGAAGCCCCAAGGCTAACAATTGGGTCACCTTTTGGAAAGATACCGACGTAAGGCCGGAAAAGTCAAAATATTTCCTAATAGCAGGTGCTTTCAAAAAACTAAAAAACAAGATCACAGGTAAGATAACCCGGGCGATCAGGGTGGCAATTCCGGCGCCATTTAAGCCTAATTCGGGTGCTCCCCAATTACCGAAGATCAAAACCCAATTCAGAAAAATATTGACCACATTTGAAATCAGGGTCGCCACCATCGCCATGACGGTATTCCCAAGGCCTTCTCCAATTTGCTTCAAAATCATAAAGAGCATAAAAGGCAACAAGGATATGGCCAAAATTCGAAAATAGGGAATCGCCAAAGTCAATACTTCTTCCGGCTGCCCCAGATAAGGCATTATCCAGCTACAAGACCAACAAAGAAAGCCCAATACAATAGCGGAAAGCAAACCCAAAATCCCACCATTTTTGATCATACTTTTCACCCCCTCAGCATCATGAGCGCCAATGGCCTGCCCGACCAATGGGGTAATCGCAAAAGCCATCCCCATCCCAAAAACCATGATCACCGCAAAAACACTGTTAGCAAAAGAAGCCGCTGCCAGCTCCTGTGTCCCTACACGACCAACCATGGCATTATCCACCAAAGCCACGACGACCTGTCCGGTTTGTGTCAACACCAATGGGATAGCCAAGGTTAATAGGCGTTTATAATAAGGGATATAAGTTTGAATCATCGCTGCTTTCTATTCTCAAAAAAAGATCGCGCGAAGTTCGGAAAAGGGGAGAAATAACCCAATCAATGGGCTTTTTATTTATGCGCAATTAAGTCAATTAACCGGAATTTTTCATCGCTTAAGTTAGAAGCTCTTCTTAGGGGACTTATTTTAACCCGAATTATTCACCGCCAGATTCAGAAACATACTTTAATGAGTTAATTGTCAATATGTTCCATTTTTGCCAACTGATTTTTTAATGGCCCAATGTGGGCAAGTTTGCTTGCTCTTCACCCGTCAGCTTCGGTAGCAAAAACTCAAAACAGGAAAAATTACATCATTTTTCGCCCTGCAGCTAAAGGAGGATTCCAGCATGAATAATCCGGCTCAAGAAGAAAATTCATCGCATACCGGTCCTCAAAAAAACCTCAAAGTCAAACTTAAAGATCGTTTTACTCCGATTTTAGCTCATTTGACACGATCGGCTCACCGCAGAACGAAGGATAAAAAAGAGTATTACCCTATTTTATTTCATTTTATCAACTATTTCAATAACATATCATAGGTTAAAACAGTAAATACAAACAAAACTACCATTACTATGCGACAACCCATTCAGAAAATCCCCCTTGAACAGGAACTCCATCAGCTACAAAATAAATTAAATGATAAGGAAATGGTGTTCAACAATATTTTAGAAAGCACCATGGCAGGATATTGGGATTGGCACATTGCGGAAAACCACGAATACATGAGTCCCACCTTTAAGCACATGTTTGGCTATGAAGACCATGAATTGCCTAATCATCCGGAGACATGGCAAAATATCATACATCCGGAGGACTTACCAAAAGCAATAAAAAGCTTTGAGGACCATGTTCGTTCAAAAGGAGTAATCCCCTACGATAATGAAGTGAGGTATTTTCATAAAGATGGGTCTATCGTTTGGGTGCTCTGCAGGGGAAAAGTAATTGAATGGGATGAAAATGAAAACCCCATTCGAATGGTTGGCTCGCATGTTGATATTACCCCTATAAAAAAGGCGGAGGAAATTGAGAAATACGTTAAAGAACTGGAAAATAAAAATAAGGAATTAGAACAATTTGCCTATGTGGCTTCCCATGATTTACAAGAACCGTTAAGAACCGTCATTTCTTATTCAGAATTACTTTCGAGAACATATTCGAAACAACTTGATGAAAATGGTGTGCGATTTCTTCGCTATATAGAAAGCGCAAGTACAAGAATGAGTGACTTGGTTAAAGGCCTTTTGGAGTACAATCGGATTGGGCGAAACAAAGAATGGGACATCATTAATTTAAATGAGGTTATTCAATTTGTAGAACAGGATTTAGCGTCCTCGATTGAAAGTACAAAAACCAAGATACATTTAAAAAATCTCCCGATAATAAAAGGGTATAGGACTGAGGTAAGGTTGCTTTTTCAAAACCTGATTTCCAATGCCATTAAATTTAGAAAACCAACTATATCGCCGCAAATCACGATTGCCGGTCATAAAGGAAAAAACTTTTGGGAAATTACCGTCTCCGATAATGGAATCGGAATACCGGAAGAATACCAGGAAAAAATATTTGCGATTTTCAGACGTTTACACAACAATTCCGAAATAGAAGGGACAGGAATTGGGCTGGCTCATTGCAAAAAAATAATGGATCTCCATGGTGGAAAACTATGGGTAAGTTCAAAAGTAGAGGAAGGGAGCACCTTTCATATTCAATTTCCAAAATAGATGATCATGAAAAAACTAAAATGCATTTTACTTATTGATGATGATGAACCCACGAATTTTTTTAACCAGTTAGTTTTAAATGATATGGATTGCGCCGAAAAAATCATTGCGGTTCAATCCGCAAATGAAGGATTAGCTTACCTGAAATCCGTTGAAGAAAACGAAAACCCCCGACCGGAAATTATTTTCCTTGATATCAATATGCCCGGCATGGATGGTTGGGATTTCATTAATCATTATCAGCAATTAGAGGAGCAGCATAAAGCAGAAATTGTGGTGGTTATGCTTACCACCTCTTTTAACCCTGATGATAAAACACGTGCTCTTGAAATTCCCGAAATTAATGATTTACTCCACAAACCACTTTCCGTTGAGGCAATGAAAGATCTGTTAACCAGGCATTTTAATATGCCTGCTTAGCGCATGTTTAAAAGCACACCGTCCGGCTGCAAATTCGATTTATTGGAAAAGATTTCAGATAATTTCTCCACAATAGCGATGCTATTCTCCCAAAATAAATCGGGTATGACTTCTGCAATAATCAAATTTTCGCTGCGAATTTTAGCTTTTCACATGCGTTTAGAAGCATAAATAAACCAGGTTCCTGAAAATAATATCCGAATTATTTACTACCAAGCTCAGACAAGCACACTAAAACCCTCATTAGCAAGCCCCTGCAGCAAACTCACTGATTTTAAACCACCAATCGCGAATGACTAAATCTGGCTGGGAATTATTCAGGTTAAATCTAGCGGCACATAATTTGGACACCCCAAATTATGCGCCGCCAGCTTGATAAAATCAAGATAAACGATTTTATAACAGGTCGTTGATATTGATTTCGCTCATTTTCTATTCCCCCAAATTTAGTGGGCCAGCATTCTCCTCATTCCTCTGCTTCCCTGGAAAAAAATCCGAAACAGGAACCATTTTTTTCCCTTACAGTTAGAATAAATCGTAAATAACCTGGTTTCATTCTGCTCCATATCCTTTACTCCTTAAGCGTCAAGCTAAACCGAACAGTATCCGGATAAATGGCGGTGAAAACGCCTAAGCCCCCCGTAATATTGGAATAATTTGGATCCAGCTGCCCCTGCGACATCCCTCCTTCATAAAAACGGGCAAACTCATCATTACAAGCCATCATGATCAGCTGATATTCCCCTATGGCCTCCAGATAGCGTCCTTCAATATTCAGGGAGTCTGCATAAGTCAAGACCCCTTCCATCGACTCTGCATTCACCCAACTCAAATCAGAGAAAACGTATTGTTCACTTTCCGGCCCCTCTAACCAATAGAAAAAAGGTAAGCCTTCCGGATTCTCAAAATAAACGGTAGCTTCTATCGACCGTTGATACGCCCGGGCGTTGGACACTGTCGTTATGGTGCTTTTTTGCAAGTCCTCTGCGGGAATCTCCCAATCCCCCAATGGCTCCGGCATACTGCTCTTCGCACTTACTCCCCATACCGGCAGGGAAAAGTGATAACTTTCTCCTACCGTAGTGGGGAGCACTTCATAGGAGCGAAATTTCCCTTCCCCCATGGGCTCCAAAGCAAACTCCTCTTCCCCTACTACCAACAGGGGATGGAAGTCATCAGCATACTGTGGTAATGAATCGCTTTCATTTAGTAAGGAAAGTTGAATTTCGGCTGGTGCATCAGGGTATAAAAACGCCTGAACCGTCAGGGTATTGTATGTGATTTCCTCCGAATTTGTGCAGGCAGAAAAAGATAATAGTCCGAATAATACTAAGAATCGCTTCATGATTAAAAATTAAAGTTGATGAAGAAATTAGGGGTAAAACCTAGCGTATTGACTTCGGTTTCCATCAGTTCCCCCTCCACTATGCTGTATTCTTTATACCACACATTGGATCTATCGTACAGGTTAAAGAAGGTCAGGCCAATGTCCAGATCTGACTTCCTGCTCAGCTTCCAATTATAGGTCACTGATACATCCAGTCGATGATAGGCCGGCAGGCGGTATTCATTTTTGTCCGAAAGTATTGGATGATATTCGGTGGACCCATCCGGCAGGCTGCTTTCATAAGTCCCCAATACTGCAGTATAGGGTTTTCCACTGCCGTAGATCCAGGAACCCGCCAAAATCCAATTATTCCATTTATAATTCCCCACCAATTTTAATTCATGGGTTTGGTCATGCAATGCATAAAAAGCCTCCGAAGCCAGATCCGGAAAATCATAGCGCACCTGCGACAAGGTATAGCCCACCCAACCGGTAAAGTTTCCGGCTTTCTTTTGTAGCAAAAATTCCACTCCCTTGGTCGCTCCGGTACCGGTATAAAAATACTCCTCCCCGGTGCCGGCAGATCCCTGCCCGGGACGAAATCCAATCGTTGGTCCGGCAGTGCTATATTCACTCAAACCGTCCAGCTTTTTGTAAAAAGCCTCTACATCCAATACCAGGTTATTCCATTCGTGCGTCAGCCCCAGCAGGTAGTGTTCGGATTTGCCCACCGGCAGATTATCTCCATCTGCCAACAACCAGAATTCCCGGGGACGATCATCGATATTATCACGGGTAATACGGGAGGTAAACTGGTAATACCAACCCCAGGCCGCCTTTAAATGCGTATTTTCTCCCAATTGATATTTAGCGGCCAGGCGGGGAGCGGTATAAAACTCATTGGTTTGACTGAAATAGGTGGACCGTATACCACCGGTGATTTCCAGGCGATTCCACTTCCATTCATCCTCCAGGTAAAGCGCATGTGTTTGTCCTGCCCCATTATGATCCGCATAGGTATTATCCTGATTATACCAATCATAGTAAGCGGAATAAAAATCCGATTGTAAACCCCATTTTAGTCGGTGTTGCTCATTTAGATTATAGGTGAAATCCCACTGCAACCGCAGATCGTCGATCACATTGTCCTCGACATCTTCCATATTATGTGCTTCCTCTCCCGGACGAGCCAGGGAGCCGCTTCTTTCACGATAATTAAAATAGCGGGAATAACTGCTGTTAAAGGAAGAAAACAGTTGATCGTTCCATTGGCGGTTCCACTGAAAGTTCCCCCCCAGATTTCCCCATTCATTGATGTCCGTAATGGAATTATTGACCGTCTCCATACCCGGAGGAGAAAAATTAAACTCCCGGGAATTATCCATATTATCCTGTCCCTGATAGTAGGAAAAAGAAAGCTGATCCTTTTCACCTATTTTATGACTCACCTTGGCATTCAAATCCCAGAAATACAATTGCGGCTCAATATTCATTCTTCCTCCACCGCCGCCCGGACGTCCTCCACCACCGGAAGGGGGCGTAATGGTAGGTGGATTATCATAAACACTGTTGATATTATTGAATAAAAAAGATTGATAAGATCTTCGGAAAGCCAGCAGCGCACTTCCATCTCCTCCGTTAATGGGGCCTTCAAGAAGTCCGCTGGCACTTAAACCGGAAATATTAAGATTACCTCCCCAATTTTCGGTATTCCCTTTTTTTCCGGTCATATCCACCACGGAAGACATCTTACCGCCATACTGCGCCCCAAATCCTCCCTTATAGACCTGCACATCTTTTAAGGCCTGGGTGTTGAAAGCAGAGAAAAATCCGTAAAGGTGATCCACATGGAAAATGGGAATACGATCCAACAGGATCAGATTCTGATCGGGTGTTCCGCCACGCACATACAGTCCGCTGGAAGTTTCATTGGTTCCACTAATTCCGGGAAGTAATTGTAAGGATCGGAAAATATCCTTTTCGCCCAAAGAAGGAAGCCCTCTCAATTGGGCAGGAGAAATAGCCATTCTGCCGGCTTCCCCGGAAATTTTCATGATCTGATTTTCCTTGAAATCAGAAATCACCACCTGATCCAATTCAGTGGCTTCCATTTCCATTTCAATGATCACCTGATTGGCCTTCACCCTTTTGGGGGTTACTTTATACCATTGGTGTTCGTATCCCAAATATTTCACTAAAAGGGTGACCGTATCCGAGGGAACTTCTTTCAGCACAAAATTACCTTCCAGATTGGTGACCGCGGTTTGTCCTTCCACATAGGCCAATTGCACCGTGGCATAGGGCAGGGGCTCACCACTCACGAAGTCCTTCACCCTCCCGGTGAGCTGGAAGGCGGTTCGGCTCACTTCATATTCCTCCAAACCCACAATTTGCTCGCCTCCCTCACGAATCACCAGGGTACGATCAGACAATAAACGATATTGATAGTGGGTATACTGGAATAAATCATCCAATACCTCCTTGATCGGGGTCTTCCGGTAAAATTTCATTTTCGTTACACCGGTTGGGAAAATATCTGTGGCACCGTCCACTTTTAATTGAAATTGATTAATCAGATCATTTAAGATCTGTCCTTTCGTCCTTCCTAAATATTCTTTACTCACTTTCAATTTTTGATCAAGAGGCGTCTTTTGACCAAAAGCAGAAAAAGAAAAAATAAAGGCAAACAGACACAGGCAGTAAGTTCTGAACATTTGCTATTCGATTGGCTGGTTAAAAATCAGCTCAATTTGACGGCAAATCCCCTTTTCAGAAAAAAACTTCAACCAACGTCGCCATTCCTTCAATCAAAGAAGCCTCCACTATCCATTTTGCCCTCCACCTACGAAAAAAGCAGGCCTCCGGGACCTGCTCTTTCAATATCTTCAATAATGGGAATACTTATTTAATATCCCTGGCACATCGGAATCCCTGATTAAAAGAAGCATCCTCCGCCACTTTCGTTCTGCGGGTATAGACAGTATGTCCCATATCCCCGGCTTCATCGGCCATAAAAGAACCACCACGAATCACCTTGGTGCCTTCTGTTTGCTGACGCAACGCTTTACCATCATACGGATAAATATCATTCTGCATGACCTGCCAAACATTACCTACGGCATCATTCAAACCACAAGGAGCTGTTTCAAAGCTTCCCACAGGGCTGGCCAATAAATAACCGTCTGCAATTTGAGGATTTCTTAAATCTCCCTGGAAAGTATTGGCTTTATAAGCACCGGAAACGGTAGGTTCATTGCCCCAAGGGTAGAGGGTTTCTGACTGGCCACTGTTTCGCACCGCATATTCCCACTCTGCCTCGGTTGGTAAACGTTTACCCGCCCAGGCGGCAAAAGCAGTCGCGTCGTTCCAGCTCACGTGCGTCACCGGCATATTATCTCCCGCCGCTGTTTCTGTTCTACCCAATGGGTACTCCCAGTTAGCCCCTTCGATCAATGCCCACTGCCCGCTCTGAAAATTAAAAACCATGGAGTTACCAAACTTGTCAGCATTGGTCTGATAACCGGTTGCCTGTATGAACTTTCTGAAATCCGCTACCGTTACCAAGTTTTTATCCATTTCGAAAGCCTTTACGGTGGCTTCATGGGCAGGCCCCTCCAAAGGCAAAGTGGAATTAGTTCCCATCAAAAAAGTCCCCCCCTCAAATTTCACCATTTCTGAAGTAATCGGGGCTTCTGTTACTATTGGGCTTTCCGTCTTAGGGTTTTCCTCCTGTTTAGGAGCCTGTTTACCTTTCTCTTTTTGCTCACAACTTAATAATGCAGTCGCTGCCAAGCCTATCATCAAGCTGCCTTTCAGCCAGTTTGTACTTTTCATTCTTATTGATTCAAATATTAATTACCGGTTCCAAAAGCGCTTTTTTAACACCTGTCACCAGAAATTTCCAAAATTAAAAAAATCATATTTCCAGCAATTTATGAATAATCCCTCAGAAAACCCCAAACCTACTCATAATGGTTTGAATGCTGTTTATTTGTCGGGAATTTGCTCCATTTTGGAAAAGCTCCACCTCCAGTATGATCCAATCAAGCCCAATAATCCCAAATCCCCCTCCTTTCCTTAGCCAAATTATAGACCGACAATTTACCCATTCACTCCGAGTATTTGTTTGCCTAGCATTATAGAGAACCTTGGCCAGTTTTTTTGAACACAAATTTGGCAAGCATGATTCCCCACATTCACCTCCTCCCATAGATTAGAAATGGGACGAAACAAGGAACTGTTCCTTCATTTTCATCGTCTTACTGCTGAGCGGAATAAAGCTTGCGTAATATGAATTAATCAATTCCTAACCTCCCCCACCTTTGGTTGGTACCCTTTTTGACGCTTCTGGAAACGCTATGCAAAAAGTCGACAAAATCACCCTCAACCACCCACAGTATATAGGATATTTATTTGCCTTGGGCGCGACTGCCTTTTGGTCGGGTAACTTCATCGTTGCCCGAGGCCTATCCAGTGAAATATCCCCATTGACTTTAGCTTTTTATCGTTGGATGGTAGCAGTCCTGGTATTCAGTCCCTTCGCAATTCGCCAAACATTGAAAGATTGGCGAATGCTTAAACAGCATTTAGGCTTTCTAACAATAGCGGCATTCTTGGGGGTCAGCACTTTTAATACATTGATTTATTTTGCTGGACAAACTTCCCCCGCCATCAACCTATCCCTGATTTCTATCTCCTTCCCTGTTTTTATTTTAATCTTTTCCAGAGTTTTGAATCAGGAAAAAATCAGCCGAAAACGACTCATTGGCGTGGGACTGGTATTTATGGGAGTATTAGGGGTGATCACCAAAGGGGACCTCAAAGTACTGACTACCCTTCACTTTCAAGAGGGAGATGCCTGGATGTTGCTTGCCGCCATCATATTTGCAACCTATAGCATGCTAATGAAGCGAAAACCTCAAGGACTGAGCGTGATCAGCATTCAGTATATTACCTTTATTCTGGGACTGCTAATGCTTGGGCCATTTTTCTTCTCCCAACAACCGGACAAATTGTTGGTTAAATATGACTCCGGCATTTGGGCAGCTATTGCCTATGTTGGTATCTGCGCCTCTCTTTTTGCTTTTGTACTCTGGAACAAAGCCATATTACTAGTCGGGGCAGCCAAATCAGGAATGGTGTATTACCTGCTTCCCCTCTTTAGTGGCTTATTGGCCTGGTTGATTTTAGACGAAGCGCTCCAACCCACACACGCACTTAGTGCCTTTTTGATCATTTCAGGAATCCTGTTAAGTAATTATCAAAAAGGTTAATTTCTGGCTCCATTCTCATTTAGAAAAAAGCTTAAAGCCGAAATATTCTCCGCCATATTTTTGAAGTCCCTTTATGAACATCCCCACCGTCACCGGCTCATTTGAGTAGCTTTACTAAGTATTTAATCACCCAAATTTGGGAGCTCTTGCATTTCTCTCCTTCATCTGCTACGTTGAAAAAATTCGAAACAAGAAAATCCCTTCATTTTTCCTGCCCTGTAGGGAAAGGGATTTAAGTGTGGATATTTCAGGCTAAGACGCGCTCGGATCAACAAAAGGAAACAAAGCCCAAAGTCTCCTTTCTTGCTCTGAAAATATTATTCCGCTCTGCTCAAAAGTTAATTTTAGCAAAGGAGATTGATGCTCACTTTATACGCCACCAACCCAAATTTTTATTGAAATTCGAAATGATAGACTGAAACAAGGTGTATTTTTTAAGTATTTTTCATTTTGTAACCCATTATGTAACCATTTCCGCATCCTCCCTGTAATCAGTCCTTCCGATAATAGCATTCTAATATTTTTACTATTGAGATCAACTGCTATCACGCCCTCAAAAAATAAGCTTTATGTTTAAATCATTGTTGTATATCGTTGGCCTGTGTTTTTCCATCATTGGGCTGCTACCCGCAAAAGCCCATGCACAATCCCGAATGGCAACGGCACCGGTAGATTTGGTAAACCCATTAATGGGCACCGATTCGGATTTTGAATTATCCAATGGAAATACTTACCCGGCCATTGCCACCCCTTGGGGGATGAACTTCTGGTCGCCACAAACCGGGAAAAACGGAGACGGATGGATGTACGCCTATAGTGCAAAAACCATCCGTGGCTTAAAACAAACCCACCAACCGTCTCCATGGATCAATGATTATGGGGTGTTTTCTTTAATGCCTGTGGTGGGAGCACCTAAATTTAAAGAAGAGGAAAGAAAGAGCTATTTCTCTCATAAAGCAGAAGAAGTAAAGCCTTACTACTACTCGGTATATATGGCCGATTATGATGTATTGGCAGAAATGGCTCCAACAGAGCGCGCCAACCAAATGCGTTTTACCTTCCCGGAAGGTGAGAACTCCTGGGTGGTAATTGATGCTTTCCACAAAGGATCATCCATCAAAGTAGAAGGCAATAAAATCATTGGTTATTCTAGCTACAACAGTGGAGGGGTACCGGAGAATTTCAAGAACTATTTCATTATCGAATTCGACAAAGATATCCAGGAAGTGAAAGTTTGGGATGATGAAAAATCCTATGACAAATCTGAACTTAGCGGTGAGCATGTTGGAGCGTTAGTACGTTTCAAAACTTCAGAAAAAGAACAAGTAACTGCTAAAATCGCTTCCTCTTTCATCTCCCATGAGCAGGCAGCTTTGAACTTAAAGAGGGAAATTGGTGACGACAGCTTTGAAACCACTAAAGAAAATGGTCGCAAAGCATGGGAAACGGAATTTGACCGTTTCCAAATCAAAGGCGGAACTGAAAAAGAAAGAGCCACTTTCTTCTCCTGCCTGTACCGCACCATGTTGTTCCCAAGAAAGTTTTACGAATACAACGAGGCCAACGAAGTAGTACACTACTCTCCCTATAATGGTGAAGTATTACCAGGATACATGTTTACTGACAATGGTTTCTGGGATACTTTCCGTGCCGTATTCCCATTCTTTACGGTAATGTATCAGGAACTGGATGCGCAAATCATGCAAGGCCTGGCCAACACTTACAAAGAGAGTGGCTGGCTACCGGAGTGGGCTTCCCCTGGCCACCGTGACTGTATGATCGGTTCCAACTCCGCTTCCCTGATTGCCGATGCTTACATTAAAGGTATTCGCGGATTCGATGCAGAGGTATTATATGAAGCCATGATCAAAAATACCAAAGGAAAAGGTCCATTGAATTCCGTGGGACGATTTGGTGCGGAGTACTACAATAAATTAGGCTATGTACCTTACGATGTAGACATCAATGAAAACGCTGCCCGTACATTGGAATATGCCTATGCGGATTTCTGTATCGCGCAGATGGGGAAAGAAATGGGCAAATCTAAAAAAGATTATAAGCTATACATGAAGCGTGCGCAAAACTACCGTAACCTGTATGATCAGGAAAGCGGATGGATGCGCGGTAAAAACGAAAACGGTGAATTCCAGTCGCCATTCAATCCATTGAAATGGGGTGATGCCTTCACAGAGGGTAACTCTCTACACTATACCTGGTCCGTTTTCCAGGATATCCAAGGACTAGTAGGCTTAATGGGGGGACCAGAGCAATTCAATGCCAAACTGGATGAGGTTTTTGAAATGGCTCCGAAATTCGACAACTCTTACTATGGATTCACCATCCATGAGATCCGTGAGATGCAAATTGCCAATATGGGGAACTATGCACACGGCAACCAGCCGATTCAACACATGATTTACCTGTACAACTATGCCGGACAGCCATGGAAAGCACAGGCGCGTGTTAGAGACGTGATGAACAGAATGTACACCCCTTACCCAGATGGATACTGTGGAGATGAGGACAATGGACAAACTTCTGCCTGGTATGTATTCTCCGCAATGGGATTCTATCCGGTAGCACCAGGAACGCCTCAGTACGTGATCGGTTCTCCGTTGTTTGAAGAAGTTTCCCTGAAACTGGAGAATGGCAACACCTTCACTGTAAAAGCAAATGATAATAAAGTAGAAAACGTATATATCCAATCTGCAACGCTTAATGGTAACGACTGGAACAAAAACTTCCTGAACCATGAAGACCTGATGAAGGGTGGCGTTTTAGAATTTGATATGGGCGCTCAGCCGAACAAAGAAAGAGGAACACAAGAAGAAAGCTTTCCTTTTTCTATCCATAAGCAAAATGGAAAAGTAAATCCAGCGCTTTAAAATAATATATTTTGATTTGGTGAGTACGAGCCGGTCCTTTAGGGGGTCGGCTTTTTTGTTTTGAAGCATCCCACGCAAGCGTGGGCGGGCTCTCAGCACTCGCTCTGCTTGCAGGCCGCTACGCTTTTAGGCGGCAAGCAGGAGCTCAAACAACCGGCTTCGCCGCTGCTTCCATCCCTATGCCAGTCGGGATCTATAAAAAGTATAAGGACTTCCACACTCCAAGCCACTTACAAGCCACTTACAAGCCACTTACAAGCCACTTACAAGCCATTAAAGTATAAATTTTGCTTAACTTTATATAATTAAATTCATTATATCCTATATTTACCATTTAAAGCATGCTAAAAACCCATATTCAGAACAAAAATTTGAAGTACTCGAAAAATAACAGGGGGTTTTCTCGGAATCAAAATCGTTAATGTTGAGAAATATCTGAGATCACTTCCAAAAATTTGAATTTGAAATCGGCTGGTGGGGTTTTTAAACATGCTCTTTATACTATACCAAAACTAACATGATATTAAGTAGACTAACATCAACCTTTCTTTTCCTGCTTCTTGGATTCCCATTGATCAGCTTTGCCCTGGACAACGAACCGGCTGAAGAGGAAGCAACATTCACTGAAGCGGACCTTTTAGAAATCCAAAAGTATTATACTTGGGTCGACAGTGTAGAAACCGCTATGAATTGGCAAAATGCAGGCTCCACCGTTACCCTGGGCGATGGAGTAGCGACACTTACCGTTCCTGAAGGCTTCAAATTCTTAAACCCTGAACAAGGGAAATATATTCTTACCGATGTATATGGCAATATGGAGGGAGAAAATCAGGGCATTCTATTTCCGGCCAATGTGGAGATTTTTAATGATAGTGCCTATTTTGTCATTTTCTCCTACGACAATTCCGGATATATCAGCGATAAAGAAGCGCAGGACCTGGACTATGACGAACTCATCGCCACCATGAAAGAGGATTCTAAAGAATACAATAAGCTCCTGAAAGAAAATGGCTACGGAGCCATGGAATTGATAGGATGGGCCTCCGAACCACATTATGATCAGGCCGATCACAAATTACATTGGGCGAAATCCTTATTACCGGAAGGACAGGAAGAATACCTTTTGAATTATAACCTGTTGGCTTTGGGCCGCCATGGATACCTGAAAATGAACTTTGTGGCGGACATGTACCAGTTGGACTCCGTTCAAAAAGCGATTCCTTATTTAATGCCCGCTGTTAGCTTTAATGATGGTTATCGCTACGATCAATTCGATGATAGCATCGATAAAGTAGCAGCTTATGGCATTGGAGGACTAATCGCCGGGAAAGTACTGGCCAAAACCGGAATTTTCGCGGCTTTAGCCAAATTTGGTAAATTCATCATCCTTGGCATAGTAGCCGTTTTTGGCGGAATATTTAAAAGACTAAAAGGGAATTAACCCGAATTATTCACCGCTAAATTTACTAACCAAGCGCAAGCGACTTATTTTCAAGTCTTAAAAGCTTATTTTCTTTGGATTATATTAGCCCAAATTTGAGCAAGCTTGCATTCTCCTCATTCATCTGTTTCGTTGGAAAAAACTCGAAATAGGAAACTATTCCTTCATTTTTTCCGCCTTACAGCTAAACGAGGATTTAAGCATGAATAAGCCGGGTTAAATCAATCGGTTCCCCTACCACTTTAAAAGGCACGTAATCATTCGTGCCTTTTTATTTATGGTATTACGCTTCAAAATTGGGTTGAAAAAATCAATCACCCATTGGGACAATTTTGAGGTTGTTAAAATCCATAAATCATAGTAAATGGATTCAACCACCAATTACACGAATTTTCGCTAATTATTTTTTCAGTACTAATAATGATCTTATTCAAAATCCCTGTGAAGGTGGGAAAATCATATTAAATCACAAACCAATAAACACTTCCTGCTCCAGACACTTTTTATGACGGTGCAAAACCGCCATGGCCTTTAAAAGATAATCCGGTAAATCGTTTAATTGATACTGATCAAACTGACGATCATATAGCCCAGCATTGCCATATTTCATCAATAAGTTATCCAGGTTTTCCGGTATAAAAAACTTTGCCCGTCCTTTTAAATGTTGGAAGTATTCGGATTTAAATATTTTCAAACCAGCAAAATCAATATCACCAAAATGAATATAGGAATAATTTCTTACTGACATCCACTTGATAAAATCTTTATTCTGCGGATATCGGGACACAAAAACACAGGGCTTTTGAGGAAACATATATCTTTGCGCTTCCAGCTGACGAAAATTTTCTGCGTTCTCCACCCCTACAATTACCGTATCTTCAGGCAAAGAAAATCCTTCATAATCATAGATAAAAGTGAAAGCGCCTTCTGTAGGAAGAAGCATTAACTCCTGTCCGTTCAAACGGGCTTTCACCGGATCAATCACACTCACCATAAACCCAAAAAAAGTCCGCTGCCCACGCACTTTGGAATTCCCACTCACCTGAACGGCCCGGGAGCGGCTCCCGGCCTCCATTTGCCCTTCCAACAATAAAACATAGGCTTCCAACTCCTCTATTCCGAATTTATTTTTTAAATAAGTGGCCAGTGGAAAATCCTTAGTCAGTTTTACCTGCTTTGACCGTCGGTTTACCTGACGGATAACGAACACCCCATCTTCAAAAAATGATTTCCAGAGCGGTGCAGTAAACTTACTGAAGGGCAACTGCTCACCTGCTTGTAGTTGCAAAAGCAGTCGGCCCTGATGTTTGTTTATTTTCATAGCTGCATCATATTTTGATTACTGATAATTTTAGTAACCATCGTATGATTGGTTTGGGGATGCTTTTCCAGTCTGTAAATATGACGATAGCTTAAAGGGTTACTTTCGGTAGGGGAACCATTGATGAGCAAAATATTGCGATCATTGGCAAATTTCAATATCCCCTTGACATTATTTGGATGAAGCTTACCAATTTCATCCATCATACAATGAAGTTTAAAATCTTTGAATTTTTTGGATGCCCCTTCTTTATAAACATTCAATAGCATGATGTAAACCATGGCCTTTACCAGAATGTCTGTTCCGTCAGAACCCACACTGGAAAGGCGCTCCACCCAGCCCGTATCATTCAGATTTTCCTCCACCCTGAACATCAACTCAAAGGCATCGGACAGATCCAGCTTCTCCCGCTTTTCATTACCTACCGCTCGGGTAAGCCTATTCAATAACTCACTGACCTTTTTCCCATGATTATCCGAAGTATTTGAAAATAAGTTGAGCGGCCCTAATTCATATTGATATTCATCATTAAAAGCTTTTATTTCCTTTAACAAAACGACCAGCGGATTCCGGCTATCCTCCACTTTCAGTTCAATTTTTTTCACCGCTCCTACAAAATTTCGCTCCGTAAAATCCCGGTTTACTTTCTGAATGATGCGCTGCACTTTTCCGGTCAGGTCAACCAATTCCCCGGTTTCCTTACCAATCAGATTAATAATATCTGTAAACCGATCACTAGAGCGCTTTTCATAAATTTTGATCTTCTCTTCCTCTACAAACTGCTTCAGCTCCAATGCAAAAGCAAGTAAATGCTGAATTTCATGATCAGGCTGTCTTAAATTAAAAATATTCTCCGGATCTACACAGGTAAAAAACTGATGTCCTCCTTTCTTCAGGCGATCCAAAGCGGTTTCCCTCTGGGCATTTAACTCCCGAAGTAAATGCAAACTATCACCCATTTTCACCTCACAATCAATCGGTTTGCGTTTTACTTCTTCCGCCGCCTTCAATACTGGCTGGTCCTGCAGGTAGCCCTCCTGCAATAAAAATTGATACAAACCACTCTGTTCAAAATTCAGCTGGTAATCTCTTATACCCTGGGCAATATGATCACACACCTTAATTTGGGATTGTTCTTGAGCTCTGGAGTTTTGCAGGGCAACATCCAGGCTGCTTTTGTTCCCACTATATTCCTGCTCTGCATCCAACAACATTTTTTGGCAGCTTTCCTGTACACGTTCCAATTCAGGTAGCTGGTCGATTAATTCCTTTTTATGCTGTCGGTATTCAATGACCATTTTCTTTTTAGCCACCAGATTTTCTAACTGCTCCTCAATCCGCTGTTGCTCTTGTTCAATCTTTCCTACTTTTTGGGTATCCACTCCTTCATTTAACAGCGCAAGATCCCGCTCTTCTTTAACCGTATTTATCTGCTGCTCACAGGCCGCTTCTGCCTCGACATGTGACTGCTTTAGCTGTTGATGGGCAGAGGCCTGTTGTTGCAAAAAGGCATCTTCTTCCCGGGCAAACTTTTCCTGCAGCCTGACCACCGCTGCTTTAAAGGCTGCTTCCAATTGCCCTTTTTCTGCTCTTAAAGAAGATACGGCCGCCTCTGCCGCCATCAAAACCTCTTGTTGCTTCAATAATGCCGCTTGCTTTTCGGTTACGGCCAATTCCTGAAGCTCCTGCAAATCCAGCGTGGTAGACTGCACTTTTCTGCTTAATTGTTCCAACTCATAATGCAGACCATCCTGCTGCCCCTTTATGTCGGCCAGTTTTTTACGGTAAGCGGCTTCGGTCTTTACCTTTTCTGCTTCAAATTCTCTTAGCATCTGCTCACGCCCTTCTGAAAACCCCTGCAATTTTTCACGTGCTTCGGCCAATTCTTGCTGCATATAAGCAAGGCTGATCTCGGCCTTGGGCAAGCTTTCCAAATTCAGGCGCACGCCAAATAAGCTGCCTTTTGCCTGCTCATCCACGCTGGCTTCCACCTGCTGAGCAAATAAAATCTCCTCTTTCACCACTCGCCCGATGTCCGATTGCCAGCCCGGCTTATTTTGCTCCAACCAGGAATAGAGGGAATCTTTGGAGGCCGACAATTTATGCTCCCACAAAGCCACAGCCTCCCCGGCCTCCTTCATTTGTTTTTGAAATTGTTGATCCTTTTGGTGCTGAGCAAACTTCATTTGCTTTAACTCCAACTCAAAATCACCCTTCAGTTTGGCCTCCTGCTGCTCTAAATCTCCCAGACTGCGCTGATGAGATTCCATGGAGGTTTTATAGGTCGACAACTTCTCCTCCTTGGCAGAGATTTCCTCACGCCTGAAAAGCTGGTGCTTCAGACCTTCAAGTGCCACCTGCTGCTCCGTCCAATTGAGCTGACTGCCTTCCATTCTTTCTTCCAGCAAAGCTACTTTTTCGGCCTGCTCCTCCCTAATTCCTTTTTCTTCAAGTCTTTCTTTATGGGCCTGCTCTTTCCTGAAATCAATCAACTCCTTATCCAGGGCATTTCCCCTTTCCACCAAATCATTCTTTACGGCTTGTAATTTTTGCTTTTCCGCAATAATCAGATTTTCATATTTCTGAGCGATCTCGGAGGACTGCTCTAATAAAATCGCATGGTTTCGGGCCAGGCGTTTTTGTTCCGCTAACAAAGCCGGTTCCTCCTCAACCTCTCTGATTATGGTCGCTATTCCTCTGCTTTGGTAATCCTTTTGCAATTGCTTCGCCCTGGCGATATCCTTTTGTATTCCTCCCAATTGCCCATCCAATTCCCGGCGCTGCCGGGTATAGGTGGCCTGCAATTGTTGAATATCTTCCAGTAAATTCCGATTTTGCTGCCTTTGTTCCTCCAGTAATTTTTTTTGTAGAGGTTCCTGCTCTCTGTATGTTTTATAAAGTCGCTGAATCTTTACCGTACTTTCTTCTATGCCACGCAAGCGATGCGAGTACTCCTTCCTTTGCTCTTCAATTTTCTTAGAAATCGTTTCACAGCGGGAGGATTTAAAGCCCTTAATATCCTTCATTTGTTGGTCAAAGTCCTCCAAATGCTTTTTATAGACCACCAAATCGATTTGCATTTCATCACTGTCCAAAGAGGATATAATCGTCTTTTTGATGAAATCCGCATCCAGCTTGGCATTTAAAAAAATGGATTGAATCGTCTTGGGAATATTTCCATACTTACGAGATTCCATAATGGCATATTTCTTAAAAGAAACCGGCTGTTTGCCATTGCCATAAATGATATCCCGGAAGTGGTCATTCTGCGCCACAATATTGGAATAACTCACCTGATGTTCCAACAAGGCCTTATGAATTTGATCCCAGCTTTCGTGTACCTGTCCCAGCGTATCCATAAAGAGTGACTGCTGAAAAGGAGCATCCAGGAATCGAAAAGAAATTCCGGACCGGTGCCTGAAAGCCATCACACAATAGGTGCCCGTCTCCTTCTTTACCTCATAGACCAAATAGGAGTTACCATAGGGCAAGTACCAATCTAAAAAAGACTTATTGGTCGGCCCGGTAGGTATCCCTAAACCCCGGCCGTTCACATTATAAAAATATAAAATAGCCCTCAATAGCGTACTTTTCCCCACTCCCTGAGTCCCAATAAAATGAACATTACCATCCAATTCCACGGATGAAAATTTGACAGAAGCACTATTGATAAAAATTACTTTACTTAGGTATCTCATGAGGTATGTAAATCTTCTGTAATATCAATCTTTAAAATCAACTCTTCCAGATAAGACCAGGAAGACAAAACGCGATAGGTGGATTCATAGGCATCCTCCAACACAATAAAGCCCTCCGCCTCCAGGGCATCCACCATTTTTGTGAGCATTTCCAACTCACTTTCCAGCTTACTGCCTTTATGTAAAGCTCTCAGCTTTTCCTTCAAGGCCGTGTTTACCTTCATTTCACCTGATATTCCAGTAATTGAAAATCTTATACCAGCAGAAAAAGAACTATTATAGGTTTTAAAAAAATCCATATAGTCAATCCATTTAAAAGCGGTTTTCAGTTTACGCTCCAAAGTAGCTTTGCTTTCCGTACGGGAAAAATAATAGAAACCATCTCCCCGTTGTAAAACAAAGTTCAGTTCTTCAAAATCCTGAAAAAGGCTTTCAAAATGTTCCTCCACAAAGTCAAAAAGTGGTCGGTCTGACTTTAAATTGGAATTGATAAATTTTCCTTTGGAAAGGCGCTCAAAAATTATGGCTTTATATTTCATATTGCTTCATTCGCTTTGGGGTAAACAATGGCGTATTCAGTGGAATGGGCTTCGCCGTAAGCCCCGCTGAAAGAGAGTTCTTCTCCGTACATGGAAATGACCTGACAGTACAATAAAACCTGCTCTTCAAAGTCTACTTTGCGTGGAAATTCATATTGTTGGATAAAGGCAAAAAGATGCTGACCGGAGGCCATAAAATTATTCTTAAGAGCAGCAATGTCAATAAAAAGTTCCTGTGCGGCAGACTGCTCCAGATCCTCCGGACTTAAAGCAGGAGCCAGATCCATTTTACGCTTCTTGCCCGCTCTTCCTCTTTCATGTATGGTCTTAATGAGATCATACACACCATCTTCCTCCAGTTGGGAAAGTCCTAATTTCAATCGAAATCCGGATTTAGGCTCAAAGATTACATCATGACTCCCCTGCAAGACTTCCCGGATATTCGTCTGCCCCTCCAAAACCAGATTATCTTTAAACGCTTTTAACTGATCCAATTTGCGGTAGATATCTGTTTGGATCTTTACCTGATTCAAATAATCAATAATCTGCCGTTGCAATTCAATCAGATTGTGCTGACTCTCCTGCAATTTTATCTTCAGATCAATCAACACATCGGCCAGTTCATCATCCAGGGCAGATTTGAAAAACAAATGCTCCTCCTTCAATAGTTGCTCCGTCTGGGCGATCAGCTCTCTGATGTCCTGACTCTTTTGGTCAAAATAAGAGAGCTTTTCCTTTTTTAAGGAAAAATTAGGTTCCGTTTTAAAAACCTGTTCCACATTTCGCCCTACATCCAGTACAGAGCGGTGACAACTCTTCCCGATGCGTTTTAATGTTTGCTTGGCTTTATTCAGATATTTGGCTTTTCCTGCACTTTTTTCCTCCTGAATAAAGTACTTAATATTCTGCTTCAAATTCGCAATCTGATCATGAATAAAGGCCGTATTTACTTCTTCCGAAGCCCCTAATACCGTCTCCAGAAAAAGTAAAATATCATCAGAAATGGTCAGATACTGTCCGGAACGATCAATTACCCCTCTGGACAATAGTAGATTGAGTTTATCCTCATCCATCAACTCCAATGCATGATCAAAGCGAAAACTCACATCATTTCGCTTACTAAACATCTCATGCAAAAGATGTTGGGAGGAGTTTAATATCCCAATCACCTCCTTAACTGACGAAAATCCTTCCATATTACTTACAAAAAAGTCCACGCTAATACCCGAAGAGCAACATCAAGCATGCAGGCTTTTTATTTAGCCCCACTCAAATTGCCCATCTTTGGTATCATTTTTTTTATTAAAGTCACTAATTTAATAGGGTACCAGCGAAAAACCTCGGGAAAATTCATCTTCCCTACCACCCGAATAAAATCGCAATTGATTCTTCCAATAGTCCCTACAAATCACCTGGCCTGCCTTCAAAAAACGGTGTTAAACGATATCCGAAATGATAATTTATAAAATCCTTCCCTTTTTCTCCAGAATACCTATTTTTGAAAAAAAATCAGCGCTCAAAAATCACCGTAAATGAACAAGGAAGAAATAAAACAAAAAGAAGCACAACTCATTGAAATGACCCGAACTTTTTGCACAGAGAAGCTGAATGAGGATTATGCTCAACTATGCGAAAAGTTAATTAAAAAAATGGGTCGAAAAAGAGAGGTTCCTTTTAAAAGAGGAAAATTGGAAATATGGGGTGCCGCAGTGGTCAATGCCATTGGCTTCGTCAATTTCCTGTTTGACAAATCCTCCGAGCCTTATGTTACTGCCGATCAAATCCATGAATTCTTCGGAACTAAAAGCTCCACCGTTTCCACCAAATCTAAACAAATAAAAGAAATGTTTAAGATGAGGCAATTTGATCCGGAATTTTCAACTGCTCAAATGGAAGCACAAAACCCTTTTAACGATTTCGTGATGATTGATGGATACATGATGCCAATGGACACTTTACCTGAAAATTTACAAGCCGAGGTAAAAGAGGCTAGATCCAGAGGAGAGGATATGGAATTTTTCACGAAACAATGATCAAATGAGGAATAGCTAGTCTATGCTTTTTAGAAAATTAAAGACGATATACGATTCCACTATTTAAGAAAAAAATTAATCATTATTAACGGGGTTAGGAATGGGCAGGCAGGATAAATTATTGGAAATATTTATCAATAATCATCCCTAAATTAATGCGTAATAAATAACGCTAATTTCCATTCCCCAGCCCGTATCATCCATTATTGAGGGTTTGTTTTTCAACTTCCTGAATAACAGCCCCACGCTTGGCGGCTATCAATAATGATCAATAAATCACCTTAGCGAAGTAATCTCAAATAGTTCTGAAATTATGGAAGCAAAACCGGCGGCTCTAACGGTAAAAAAACGCCCGAACTGTACTTAAAATTTCGCTTCTTCCGGATTTAAACACGGAATACAGGAAATAAAAAAAAAACCGCACGAAGCGGTTTTTAGATTGGACTAATTGGAAAACATATTGCCTGGCCTTGACCGGCAAATTTACTATCCTCCAATTATCTCTAATTTTTGATTATTGCTCTGGATTAGGAACCAAAGGTACAATGTATAATTGAGTAGGAAGAGGCAACTCCGCCTCATCAGCCGGAGATACTTCCAACACTTCATTTACTTGATAGAAGTTCAAGTCATCCATGTTAAACACCCCTTTTGTAACTTTGTAACCAATGTTTTCGTCACCTTTAGGCTCCTTACCATTAATTTCCAATTCACCTTCGAAAGTCGTTTCATTGATCATTGAAGTAATATGAACAGCCGTAGGAGTCACCATTCCGATCACTTCATACTCAGTCCCTTTTACTTCACGCAATTCTGAAGCATTGTAAAGGTAAATTTCGCTTAATTGCTTTTGTGCTTCCTCAATAGGATCAGTTACTACTGTGTCATCTGATTTGTTACAGGCCATTGCTACCATAGCCAATGCGAAAAAGAAGAAAAGTTTTTTCATGATAATAATTTTTAATTAGTCCTTCAATCAATCAGAAAAGTGCAGGACACAGAAAAAACCACAATCTTCCTTTTGCGCAAAACCACAAATGAGATGAGAAACAGATTAACAAGGCGCATTATCCAACAATATAGCATTCAAAACGCCTAATCCCACCCTTAATATCTAATGTAATTATAATGACTTTTTTCACTCAAAAATCGCCGCGCAACCCAAACTCTTAACATTAAGGCAGATACCCCTAAAGGGACACCTTTTTTTCTCACACTTTTATGTTAGAATATTTTAAAACGAACGACAGAAAACGAGGATTTAACGGTAGGCCAATAACCGCACATTTGTATTTAACCATTCTTCCATAAAAGTAGGACTTCATTTCCAAGCAACATTAACTTGGATTAACATGCTTGAAAACTCGTTTACAGCGTGTTAAAAAGCCAAAAATCGCAGCGAAAATTTAATTTTTGCAGAAGCGATACCCGATTGGTTTAAGAGCATAGCATCGCTATTGTTGAGCAGGAATCTGGAAAGGCTTCCAATAAATCGAATCTGCAGCCGGATGGTAGGTTTATAAACACGCGCTCAAATCTTGACTTCTACAAAGCAGATAACGAAATAATTCAATTTTCAACATATAGCTTGTCAGCAAAAAAGGAGTAAGAACATACGCTCGAAAGATGGCATTATTGTCAATCTAGCAAATTTAGAAAATCCCCTTTTTACCCAAGCTTTAGCATTAGAACAGTACCCAAGTGACATACAAAAAGGTCAGCTCTTATCAAGCTGACCTTATATCCCTACATATTTATCAAGCGTAAATATTATCCTTTCATCGCCGCTGCAATATCAGCTGCAGAAGCACGTTGTTTGTAATTCACATCGTACTGACGGTAGATCACTTTTCCATCCTGCCCTACAACAAAAGTCGCCGGAACCGGCAATATCGCTTTGTCCGACCCATTGTTTTGAGCGATATCTTCCGACAATTTTTCGCGAATCATTTGTTGATAGGCCTCTGTTACCTCAAAGCCCACTTTATAATCTGCCACCGTCTGAGTCGCATTGGGGATAATGGAGAAACTCGCCCCCACTTTTTCCGAAATTTTCTGCGCACCCTTCAACTGTTCCGGTGAAACTACCAGCAATTGGCCTCCAGCTGCAGTAATCTGATCTAAATTTTCCTGCAAACCTTTAAGCTCACGATTACAAACCGGACACCAATAGCCGCGGTAAAATACCACGGCCACAGGCCCTGATTTTAACATTTCATGCAATGACACTTCATTACCATTTTGATCCTTACCTGCAATCTCCGGTGCGTCATCCCCAACCATTAATCCTTTGCCAAGGGTCTTCTCTTCAACCCCTAATTTCGTAAGGTCCTGGGTTTGGGCATCTGGCACCTCTTGCTGTGCTTTTACCTCTGCTTGCGCATTATTTTCACTTTTCTCTTCCTGACAGGCTACCATAAATAACGCCAACAGGGCCATAAGAAATAACTTCTGATTCATAAGTCAAAAATTTGGGATTTATTTGATTGAATGATCTATCAAACCACGCATCGTGTTTTGAATGTTCAAAACTATCACCATACCTGATTGGGATATGTCCGCAAAATGACTTGCTAAGAATTAATTCGAGACTTCCTTTTCTATTGGACATTCAACCGACACTTCCCGACCAGGAATGCGAATCCGCTGAGCAAAGTACAGCGAACATAAGCATAAAATCGCCGCAGATATAAAGGGTATCTTCCAATTTAACAACCACAGCGCCCCACCAACAACCGGAATCACAACTGCTGCAATATGATTTATGGTGAAAGCCATCGCCATGGAAGGCGCGATATCTTTAGGATCGGCAGTCTTTTGGAAAAATGTTTTAATCGCTATTGAGAAATTAAAGAAAATATGATCGAGGATGTATAGGCCTGCCACTATCCAGCGGTTTTCCACAGTCGCATAAGCAATAAAAATTAAAAACAGGGAAGCATATTCCATGGACAATACTTTCCGTTCTCCAAAACGGTTAATTGCCTTAGCGATGAGCGGATTAAAAAAATAAGCAATGATATTATTCGCTACAAAAAGGATGGTGATTTCCTGTATAGAAAACTCGTATTTCTTCACCAATAAAAAAACCGCGAATACTACGAAAATCTGTCGACGGGCGCCACTCAGGAAATTCAACATATAGAATAACCAATACTTTTTTCGGATAAGTAACTTCTTATGCTGGGCGGGCTTAGAATCATCAGCCGGATTTCGACTCAAGGCCCAGGCTCCAATGATGATGGCAAAGGCGCCCAGTACGATATATTGCTGTTGATAAGTGAAGTATGCGGACATCCCAAAGATTAAAGCCCCGACCCCGATATTAGAAACTGCGGTAATCGACCTGATCTGTGCAAAAACAATCGGTGCCTGCTGATGACTGAAATACTGAAGGGTTAAAGACTGATTAGTCGTTTCAAAATAATGAAAACCGATAGACATAATCATCGTCGTGGTGGCCAGACCAAAATAAGAGGGGAATAAACCCGTCAGGGCGACTCCTAAGCCCAAAAACATCACCGAATAGGCGCTCAACCGATGTTCTTTAAAAACCAGCAACAGATATACCACCAACATCGAAAGAAAACCGGGAATCTCCCTTACCGACTGAACAAAGCCGACATTAAAACCATTCAGGCCAATTTCATCTACCGCAAAATTATTAAATAAGGTACGCCAGCCCTGAAAGCCTGCTGCTGCAGCCATAGACAAGACCAATAAGTAGGTATACATTGGATTCTGCCGAATCACTTTCAGGGAAATACTGCTATTGTCGATTTTAGTCATAGCGGCAAAATAGGGAAATTTTTGGAAAGCTTGGATGAATTAAATTATCAGATCATCGGGAATCCCATTTTTGACATTTGCCTCAATTATTTACTCCTGAAATGATTCATCTTTCACCGCAAGCTAAACATCAGTACTTAACCCGGATTATTCATGCACCAATCCTCATTTAGCTGCAAGGCGAGAAAAATGAAGGAATAGTTTTCTATTTCGAGTTTTTTCCGTAGAAAGCAGATGAATGAGGAGAAAGCAAGCTTGCCCAAATTTAGGCTATTAAAAAATCAGCCGAAACGAATGTACTATACTGATAATTAACCAATTAAAGAAACTACCTAAAACTGACGGTGAATAATTCAGGTTAAATATCTTCGCTTGTACTTTGTATCACCTCCAACAATCGCTCACTCAATTGCATGAAACCATAATCCGTCAAATGAATCCCATCAACGGAATGCTCCATATCCCCTTTCAATAAAGTATTTGCTTTTAGATATTTGAATTCGGCTTGTGGCCAGGCTTTTTGAATACGTTTATACTGATTTAAATAAGCCTCATTCTTCGCGGCTACCCATTCAGAAAGTGTAGGCTTAAATTGCATTGGAGGATAAATCACATTCTCCACAAAAATAATCGGCGTTTCCGGCTGTTTGGATTTGATGATTTCCACGAATCTAAACAAGCGATCATTAATATCAGTGGGCGTACAATTGGGAACACAATCGATCACAATGGCAGCCGCTGCTTTTTGAGCGATCAATTCCGCTATTTCCAAATCCAACTTCCCATTTCCACTAAAACCCAGATTATAAATTTCCCGGTTTAACTCCCGTCTGATAATATTGGGATAAGCCATGCCTGGCCGGGAGGCGCATGCCCCCTGCGTGATACTCGTCCCGTAAAAAATGACAGGAGCTTCCTGTTGAATGATTTCTTCCTTCGGTCTTCGAATTTTTGCCTCAGCATTAATCCCAATTTTCAAGTTTTGCAGTCCATCATACAAAGGAAAGTGCAAGAGATATTCCCTCATGCCATTGGTTGCTAAATCTTGTTCGACCATTACTTTAGAAAGCTTACCAGTCGGCCTTCCAGAATTTAAAAACATCCATCTCCCCTCGTCCCATACATATAAATCGAAACCTTTTATTCCCGTATAGGACATATGGTTAAATACCCGATCATTCAAAACCTCCCACTCCAAGCCAAAAGCGGTGGCATCAGAGGCAAAGCGCAAAGCCAAGCCACTTGTGTTTTTTCCCAGATCCCACACTTCAGGTCTGCTGACTCCTTTTAGCTTTGCGGGTAGCCGTTCAAATGGCGTCTCGGTCTGATCCGTGATTTTTCCCAACAATAAAAAGGAATCGACTGCTACAAATTTCAAGCTATCCAATGGCTGTCCGTAAACTTTAGCACAAAGGAATATCAATAAAAAAAGATACTTTTTCATAAAGCAAAAAGGCCGGCAAAACCGGCCCATTTTAATTAGTATGGAAAAATTGCCTTGCCGGGATAGAATGCTCGGAACACTTTCTGAACATACGGCTCCTTCAATCCCTCATTGTAAAACTGAGATTCACCATTAGTTCCGACTTCCCGGTTAAATTTTAATTGTCCAACCAGAGTTTCCTCCTCCATAATATTACTTCCTGCTTTCAAAATAATACCGGGGTTTAACACATTTAAACCTGTACTGCTCTCCACATATCTCTGGGCTTCATCCAGGGTCGTCTTATAAGCGACCAAGTCTGTTCGATAGCATTGAACGCTTAAAACATCTACTACTCCATCGGATAGCCAGGTTGGCCAACTTTGCATTAAATTTTTCTCACACCATGGGTAAGGATTAGGAGAAGCACATACTAAATAATCATTTGATTTTGCTTTTACGGTTTGATACAACTCCCTGGCAAATTCGTTTAGAATATCCAATCGCCATTGTTTCCAGGCATTGTCTGCATAATTCTGTGGGGGCTCATCACCTCCATGCTCTGCTTTATATTTTGCTACTGTATATTCATCATAACCCGAATTGGCGGGCATAGCTGGCATTCTATCATCTCCCTGAATACCATCCACATCCGGATATAAGTCCAAAGATTCCACAATCATGTCCAGCAAAAACTGTTGCACTTCCGGATCATAACCATTGAAGTAGTAATCTGAATCATTATAGTTCGAGAAAGAACCATCATTTGCCTTACCTTCCCATTCGGGATGTACGGCAAAAATAGGGTGAGTAGCATCAGGTGCATTATGGCTTGCCATGAATCCATACTCAAACCAAAAGATGACTTTTATATTTTTCTTATGCGCCTCATCAATCAGGTCACGCACAGGATCGTTGGTCGGGCTTACATAATTATAATTCTTATAGAACCAACCCTCCTCAACATTTGAATAGTTAGAATTTTCTAAAAGTACCTGACTTTTAAAAGCGGTAGACGCTCTTACATAGGTGGCCAGATAAATGGTATTGAAGTTTAGTTCATCCAACAGATTCACCATTGCTTTGATATTCTCATAATTTCTGATATCAACGGAATACGCCGGATCCGGCACCCAAACCGCCCGTATCGCTTCTTCTTGCGCTTGCTCCTCTACCTGTACCACATAAGTTTCTTCTTCTCCATTTTGAGCAAATACAGTATACGTTACTGGGGAAGAAAAGTCTTGTTCCATAGCCAAATCGGGTAAAATACTGGCCGTCTCCGGTATTACTGCTGAAAATTGAAGCGCATTAATATTTGTTCCAAAGGGAACTTTCAAGGTCACTGTATTATCATTATTAACCTTACCCTCCACATAAATTTCAGGTAAAGTTGGATCCTCTAAGGTATTCAGGCTTTCACCGCCATACTGGACTGTTAAATTAATTTTTTGGTCTTTTCCTTCTGCAGACTTAATTACAATTTCCTGAGGGCTGGTAAAATCCATCGGCCGAGTAATATCGGTAATCATCTCCGCTCCGGGAGCTAAAGTAATTACAGGTGTTAGGGACGTCAGGCTATTTCCGATCAAAAAAGGTATTTCCACCTGATAGGTATTTTCTGCCGAATGCTGGCTTAATGGCGTCACTTCTTTAAAATCGACATGAACAATACTCTCTCCCCTGTTGAGTGCCTTGACCTGATAGATGGCGGTACTGCCATCCTCCGCAGTAACTATGTAAGGCAAGCTAGTAGATAAGTTAACCGTTTTACCATTAGCGGGATCGATAGTTGCCTGGGGAGACAATTCAAAAAATGGTGTTAAACTGCCCAGTCCAATTCCATCTTCAATGAAGACGGTATATAATTGCTCGCTTTCATAATAACTAATAGTAGATGTAGCATCTTCCTCTATCGAAATGCTAATTATTTCTTTAGCTGAAGATGCTGGATCATCTTTTTTACAACCAAATACTGCCAAAGCCCAGAAAAGAAAGAAAAAGTGACGTCTCATATAAAAAAGAAAAAAAGCCCCCGTCCTAAGAAAGATCGGGGGAGATTAAATATTTAATTATTGCTCCGCACCAAATTGGTGAATAGCAAAACCATTCAGAGTCGAGAATGCGAAAACTTCCAATTTTCCATCTACAATATTTACAGAAGAAGTGGCCGAAACCCAACCATCGGCAACAGAACCACCAATATCAATACGATAAACGGTCTTTTCTGCAATATTATTACCATTTAAACCTCTAAAAGCAGCCTCGATTGATGCTCCTTCAGAAATATCTACAATTTCCAAAAATGTACCACCAGCTTCCCACTCACGGTTAACGGTATAGGTTAAGTAACGTGATTGATTGAATTCAACAATATGTGGATCCTGGGCTCTTCCCTGAATTACATCAGAATTCACTTCAAAAATCACTTGACCATTCTCTCCTACAAGCGCGATGCCCATGTCTGCTCCTGATGTGGTAAAATGTCCAGCTTCTGGAGTAACATTTAATCGCCCGTACTGACCAATCCATTTACCACTCTCAAGACCAATTTCGATCACCTCTGGTGTTGCATCTACTGTCGTATGTCCCGTAACCTCAAAAGTATAGAATTGATTGTTATTATTTCCGAAGGGGAAGTTAGAGAAATAGAACTTACCATTACCGTTAGCATCCAGTGCACCAGAGAAAGCATCCCCTAATCTTACAGCAGTTGAAGTACCCTCAGGATCAGCGATGGTATAATCCAATACCAATTCCCCGGTTGCTGTTGTATTTTCAAAATACCAAACTTTCAACTTCTTATCTTTATCCATCGCCATTGATGCCACATAAACATGTCCATTAACCGGATATACCGAAGAAACGGTCCAGTTCACATCAGAGAAATCCATGCCATCTAAATCCAGTTGGTTTGCGCCATTAGTACCAATCGCTAAATCCGAAGCATTCCAATAGTATACATAATTTCCGCCTTTTCTACTTGGAGCGAAAACCACTCCATTATGATAATGCGCATCTCTGGAATTATTGTCATCGATTTCCTGAGGTACTGCATTTGCTTTTCCACTTAGGTTTGTGATGATCGTTGGGTTTGAGAAGTCCGCTCCGGTGTTTACCACCTTGGAAGTTAAAGCGTAATCTACCGCCTCGCCGGCATAATTAACAGTAAGGGTAGCCCCCTCTGTCAAATCCACGAATCCATCTTCATCAGCGCCCGCCAATTCATGGGTTGCCCCCACGGGAGCGACCTCAATTTCACCCACTTTAACTACCTGGCTGAAACCTTCAAAAATAAGCACCTCCACTGTTTTGTCTACTAAGTTAATTTCGGTAGCATACTCCACCGCTGTGCTAGAAACCATGGTTAAACTAACCAGGCTTCCTTCAGTGGCTTCCGCTTTGCTTACAGTAACCGCATAAGTTTTAGTCAGGTCACCATTCTTGACAATAAAATTACGGGAATCGGAGAAATCCAAAGTCGTTCCTGAACCTGGAATCACAGTTGACCCCTCATTTACTGATATCTCAGTAGTCAATGCAGTCAAATCTGTTTCGAAAGGGACCACCACTGATACTACACCTTCCGCTTCTGAAATATCTCCATCAATTTTTAAATCTTTATCTGCTCCTGCATCAGTGATCGCAAAAGCCAGCATTTTGGCCTCTGACACCACGGTATTATCATCATCTTTTTTACAGGAAGTAAATACCATTAGTCCGGCGACTAACAGCATCATTACGTTAAATAATCTGTTCATAATAAAAAATTTAAACCACTTTTTGCGGTATGATTAATTAAGTTCTTTGTTAACTATTAATAAAAATCCCCATGGACGGCCATCAACTTCTGTCGCTTTAATTAAATCTAATTGACTGCTCACCAATAGATTGCCAGCTTCAGGATCCCAGATTTCCTTAGCCGTCATACAGCCTAATGAAGGCGTGAAAGGATAAAAATCGGTATTCCGAAAAAAAGTAGGATCAATGGTAGACCCATGGATAATTATTTCTGACCGTTGGAGCTGTCCGGCATAAAAGGCCTGGTACAGCATCTCGTTCCCCCTTAAATGTTCAGGAACTAACCGATCATAATCCTTTATGGTTTGCCAATCGGGATCATCTGGATATTCCCCAATAAGATATGTCTCAATGGTTGTTGAGGGCCCTATAAAAGGATTATCGGAATTTCCGGTCCCACGAATTTTAAAAAAGCCGGTCGGGGTATTTCCGTTGGTAAAACAGGAAGGTGCATTTGATGCCGCCCTGAAAAGAAAAGGATAAACATTTTCCGAAAGGCGGCCATCCTTTTGCAACACCTGAATACTCCCTATTTGATTGCGATCCGGATCCACAAAAGCCACCAGATTCAATTGTTCCCGGTTCAATAACCGGAGGACCTTGAAAATGTCGTTATTCTGAAGCCGATCATAATAAGTCTCATTGACCAGCGTATTTAAAACTTTTTCATAAGGCCCTACATCCCTGATTTTTGGGCATAGCGACCGCTGGAATAAACAGGCATAAATTAAGGCCCTACACTTGACATCAATTTCAGTATCGAGCATCTGGCTTAATTGTTCACCAGTTAAAAAATCCGATCGGTCATAAAACGCTAATAAAAAATGATAACGCCGCTGAGCCTCAAGGGTCTTATATTTTCCAATGAGTGCCCGAAAGGTTTCCTCCGCCCCTCGCTCATATAGATTAAAGGCCGGAATGGCCCAAAGCACTTTATTTATCCATGGATCAGAAAAATCAGTTGCTTTAAGCTCCTGCAACATCTCCTCCCTAAATGCCTCCCGGTTGGCATTCAACGTCCTTTTCAGGGACTGACTCCATACCGAAGTTGACCATAACAATGATCCTATGATTAAAAAATATCGCATGCGATTCAATTGAAATCCCCAAAAAATTGGAGTGGGAGCAGGCTCCCGTCTCCATGTTTAATTAAGCCGAATTTCGCACCACCAGACTTGATGCGTTCGGCCTATCAACTTGCCATCAGGCAATAAAAAGGTATTTCTCTTTTTTTAGTAATCCCCAATTAGGTAGGCTTGCTTTTTCCTCCTTCATCTGCTTCCATGGGAAAAGTTGAAATAAGAAGCTATTTCTTCATTCTTCCCACCTTACGGATAAAGGAGGATTTAAGAGCGTGTTAAAAACCGCATCATTCGGCTTAGTTACCGCCATCCCACCAAACGCGGGTATATTGGGTATTCCCCCCCATTCGGGCTACTGCGGCCTCGTAATTTTCCCGATTATATCGTAATTCATTTGAAGAAAACATCACTCTTCTTGGCATATCGGAATTCCCCGGGAATGAATATTTAAGAGGTGAAATTGCCGGAAAGTCTGTACGGCGTTTTTCCGCCCATGCCTCTAAGCCATTTCCATATAAGGCTATCCACTTTTGGGTAATAATCTGTTCTAAGCCTTTGGTTGCATCAAATACAACACCCGGAGCCTGTAAATAGGCCTCCTGATCTGATGGACTGATCGCCTCTGTTCCATCCCAAAAATATCTAAACTGCTCGAAAGAAGCCTTGATGCCATTTTGATAATATTCAGACGAAGAATTCCCTCCGTTCAGATACCCTTTTAATTTTGCTTCCGCTAGTAAAAACTGTGTTTCTGAATACGTTAATAAAAACAATTCAACATTATGGTCCTGGGTATTAAAGTAGGGGCCAATATTGCAATAGTTTGTCCTGTAATACTCCTGATCAGCACCCAAATCTGCCGCATATTGTCCATTTTCAAGTCCGACGAAATCATCATTTTCTGTGGAAGGCTCGACATATTGATAAATTCTGGGATCAACTACACCTCCAAAGTGAGTTCCATCCAAGTAATCCATTAAAGTCTTTGAAACCCTAACTTCGTTCCAGCTATAAATGAATCCCATTGCATTTTTTACCTCATGCGTAACGGCCTGGCTACCTAACTCGGTAAGTAAAAGCGCAGACTCATCTTTGTTCGCAATAGTCATTTCAGGATTTACTTTTTGAATGTAATTTCTGGCCAATTCAGCATCAACATTGGATACTCTTAAAGCTAATCTAAGCGTAAGGGAGTTGGCAAACTTTTTCCACTTCAACAAATCCCCATTATAAAGTACATCTGCAGCACCAAAGGTTGGAAATCCTCCATTTTCGTTTTCTTCAATTTGCGTCACTGCCTCCTCTAATTCCTTAAGTAAATCCCGGTAGATTTCTTCTTGCGGATCAAATTTGGGCTTCAGGTTTTGAAATGCTTCGAAATAAGGAACATCTCCAAAAATATCTGTAACAACATGAAATAAATAAACATTCCAGATTCTTGCACAGGCCATTTTAATTGGATTCCCCCCCGTTTCTTCAATTAACTTTTTGGTTTGAAAATTAAGATTTAATGGTGCAAAATAAGCCCTAGAATAATAAAAATGCCAAATATCATCCCCCAATTGAGGCTCATAGTTATCCATGGTAAAGCCTTGTTTAATATTTGACCAGTGCTGCGTCCATTGAGACCCACGGGTTTGGTGAATAGGTTGCCAAATTTGATAACTCATCCCTGATCCGGTTACTAATGCCCGAGTAAACATGGGATCAGGATCAACAATGGGAGCCCCCGTTTGAGGTCTATTTATCTCTTCAAAAGAATTTGTACAAGCGGTGATAAATACGCCCCAAACAAATAAAAATGTATATAAAATATGATTAATTCTCATGCTTATATGCTTTTAAAAATCAAAGGTAAGATTGAAACCAAAGTTTCTTAATTCCGGATAGGCAAACATTTCAACTCCACCAAATGTACCGCCTACAAAAGCAGAATTTGGAGAAATATTCGGCGTTTTACGATACAAATATCCCAGATTATTAGCCACCAAAGACACCTGAATAGCGGAAAAAGTATTGTTAAATGGCTTATTAAATCTATAACCTACCGATACTCTTTGTAACCTAATGTAAGAGGCATCAAAAACATTGGCTTCATCTATTCTCATCTCACGCTCATAATACATTTGCGGATCAGCATAATATGTTCCATTGACTCCATCGACAACTCCATCCACTGGCTTACCACCGATCTGATTGGCCGGAATACCTAAAACACCGCTCATTTCCAGTGCTTCATACCATTCGTCACGGCCATCAACAGTCGCTGAAAGTGCCCCTAGATTATTCCCGTAAGCATTAGAATAAGAGTAAATATGGTGACCAAATTTTGCATCAAAGAAAATATCCGCCACAAAATTCCCATGTCTGAAATTACCTCCAAATCCTCCAACCCAGGTCGGCAAAGCATTACCCAAAATGACCTGGTTATCAATATTTCCATCTTCCATCGTTTTTACGACCGGAAGGTGTTGATCATCCAGTACAATATTCCCATTTGAATCTCTTTGATATGCGGTACCCACAATAAGTCCCGGTATATGCCCTTCACGCACCTGGATTTCAACGCCTCCTAATCCTCCTACAGCAAGCATATCAACATCCTCTGCAAGCTCTACTACCTCTGCAAAATTTCTACTACCATTAATTGAAAGGGTAAGTTGCGTCTTTTCTTTTCTCAGCACATCTGCCGAAACTGCAAATTCAAACCCTCTGTTTCTAATGTAACCTGCATTAATTAGCGCAGACTCAAAACCTGAACTATGCGCTACCGGAGCCTCAAAGATTTGATTTTTAGTACCCGATTGATAGTAAGCTAAATCTACATTTAATCGACTATTGAAAAATTTAGCCTCCAAGCCTACTTCTGAGCTATTGGTCATTTCTGGAAGAATATGTTCATTAGGTCTGATAGCAGGAATACCTCCATAAGGAAGCCCAAAATACTGATTGGCATTAACGGTGTAGTTATACATTAATCTTCCTGGGCCTATATCACCACCAACAACGGCCCATGAACTTCTTAACTTAAGAAAGTCTATTCCCTCAGGCATAGTAAAGCTCTCCGAAAGTACCCAACTCAAACTTGCAGAGGGGTAACTGAAAGACCAATTTTTAGGCGAAAGTGTAGAACTCCAATCATTCCGATAAGATAAATCCAGGTATAACATGGATTTATAATCGAATGTCATCATACCATATAAAGATTGCGTAACGCGCTCGGTTATTCCTTCCGTGGACTGAATATTTGAGAAATTATTCAATACATAATTCCCATAAGGGTTAATTATCCCACTTGCTGAATAACCATTGGAAAACTCCATCTGATTGTGTCTAATATTTCCACCAACGGAGGCACTCACTCCCAGATTTCGATATTGTTTGAATCCACTAAGTAAAAAATCATAATTGGATTCCATGGTATTCCCTCTGTAAACGTTTAATTCCGCAAGGCCACCCGGCTTAAAAAAAGTTTTATCATGTGCCTGCTTTCTTCGGGTATCAGAGAAATAATCTGTTCCCCCTCTGGCCATGAAATCAAATTTATCCAATTTGACTTGCGGAAAAATCTTCAACAGATCAAAATCTAATTTTACAAATCCAATAATCCTTCTTCGGGTATCCTCATTGGTATTGAGATTAGTCGTCCAATATGGGTTTTGTAATAAAGGAGACTCTCCAAATTTAAAGTCATCACCTGCATAAATCACATTACCATTATTTAGAGAATAAGGATTGGTGTGAATCACTGGTAAACCATCGAGCGTCCTGTATGAACTCAACTGATTCATCGTCACCGACCTGGGGATATGATACAAGGAGTATACTGTATTATCGGGAGAGTTTAGAAGATTAGGACGGTTACTAGCGTTCTGATCAATGATGTTTAGTTTACTATCAATGGTCAAAAAATCTGTAATTTTTTGTTCTACCCGTATATTGAGGTTTAATTTTGAAAATTCCTCATTGGGAACCACCCCTTTGGTATCCAGATAAGTACCCGAGATATAGAAGCTTCCTGTATCATGCGCTTTTGATACCGAAATCGAATTATTTATAGAAGTCCCTGTTTGATAAAATTCATCATAAGGGTTTTCATAATTGGGGTTAAGCACTTGCTGCTCTCCTAAAAAATTGGTCACTGTTTGCCCCTGCATTTTTGGCCCCCAACTTTGGGTATTCCCCAGAAAAGAATACTCCCCTTTACTTCCCTGTGCATAGTCATTTTGGAAATCCGGATTAATCAAGGCTTGAGAAAAAGTTACACCGGTTTTAAAGTTAACGGCTACCTTTCCTTTAGTCCCTTTCTTGGTGGTAATCATCACTACCCCATTTTGTCCCCGAGAACCATAAAGAGCGGCCGCTGCGCCCCCCTTCAATACCGAGATAGACTCAATATCTTCCGGATTAATGTTATTGGCTGCGTTACCATAATCAAAACCTCCTCCATCTGTACCGGTGATTGCCGAGGAATTATCCAAAGGCATTCCGTCAATTACATACAACGGCTCATTACTCCCTGTAATAGAGTTGGCGCCTCGAATCAACATTTTGGTCGACCCTCCAGGCCCTCCGCCGGTATTCTGAACATTCAATCCAGAAACAGCCCCAGCAAGGGAGTTTAAGGGGGAAACATTATCTGTCGCCATTAGATCATTTCCTGAGACACTCTCAACCGAATAACCAATGGCGTTTTTTTCTCGCTCAATGCCTAATGCAGTTACCACCACATCTTGCAAAGCCACCACATCCTCTTGCATGATCACATCAATCTTCGTCCGATTTCCGATCCGTTGCTCCTGATCTTTATAACCTATAAAGGAGTAGGTTAAAATCTCTGAGGAAGCATTTAATGAAATCACATATTGCCCATCAAAATTGGTAGTGGTTCCATTAGTAGTTCCTTTCTCAATCACATTTACCCCGATCATGGGCTCTCCATTAGCATCCGTCACCAATCCCTCAATTTTTATCTCTTGGGCAAAGGCATGAAATGACACCAATGTTAAGATTAAAAATAGCGTCAACCTTGTTTTCATATAGATATACTGATTTTGAAAAAATAAACCATTTCTAAAAATTGATATTCACCCCGACCTCTGAATTAAAAAATTTATTTAAATACTCGGGGCTAATACACTAAAAAGCTAAACCCAGCTTAATTACACCTCTAATTTATAAGAAATTTAATTAAATGAAAATTCAAATCTGGTTTTTCCGCCATATTTTTTCGAAATACGCGAAAAACCACTCTATTTTATCAAATTTTGAATTTAATTAAAAAAAACATTAGCTCCTGCAGGCTAAATATTCGAAATGGCTTTCTAAATACAGATAAGAAATGATGACCAAATTGAACAACATATGCCATTAATTGCCTCTGTTTTCAATTAATTTATACCCAATACTGGATCATCATAAAAAAAGGACGGCACTAGCCGTCCTAACTATTCTATACTTATTTGGGGATTAATTTGTAAATATTTTAAACAAGTCATGATTTGGCTTATCCCCCATCACATACTCTATGGATCCACCAGCCATCAATTCACTATGTTTTAATGCATTACGATCCATTCGCTCTCCATTCAGCCTGATCTCCTGAAGAAAAGTATTTTTTTCTCCAGTCTTCGTCTTCTTCACACTAAATGCTTTACCATTAGGCAATTGAACCGAAGCCTGCTCTACTAACGGACTACCAAAAACATATTCCCCACCTACTGGATCCACCGGATAAAAGCCTAAAGCAGAGAAAATAAACCAGGAGGACATCTGACCGCAATCTTCATTTCCTATTAAGCCATTTGGATTAGCTTTGTAAAATTGCTCATAAACTTCCTGAATCAACGGCTCTCCTTTCCAATGCTGCCCCAGCATATTGTACAGATAGATAATATGATGGCTAGGCTCGTTGCCATGCGCATATTGACCGATCATCCCGCTGATATCAATAGAAGCACCTTCATTCAGCTCAGAAGAAGCCGCAAATAAATTATCTAATTGTTGCAGCATCTTGTCTTTTCCTCCGAAAAGTTGAGCCATGCCTTTCACATCATGGGGCACCAGCCAGGTATATTGCCATGCATTACCTTCTACATAATCATCTTCCATATGTAGAGAATGTGAAGGATTAAAGGGCGTTCGCCACTGACCATTTTCCAATTTCCCTCGCATAAAACCGGTTTCCACATCAAAATAGTGCTGATAATATTTCGCTCTTTTATTAAAATATTCATAATCTTCCTCGCGCCCCAGACTTTTAGCCATAGCCGCAATAGCATGATCATCAATCGCATACTCCAATGCCTTAGCTACAGACCAGCCCTCTTTATCTGCAGGAATGTACTCGATTTCATTCACATATTTTAATCCACGTTCCTCACTTTTGGCAAAGGACTTCATGGCTTCATAAGCCTTTTCTACATCAAAATCGGTATATCCTTTCAAATAAGCATCTACAATCACCGGTACTGCGTGATAACCCACCATCGTATTCGTTTCATTACCAACCAAATGCCAAACCGGAAGCTTCCCCTGCTCCTCGTAGATATTCAACATGGTGGCTACAAAATCATTTACTCTATTTGGTTGTAAAATATTAAATAATGGATGAGTAGCACGATAAGTATCCCATAAAGAAAAAACCGTATAAGTATTATGGTCGGCATGCTTTGCTAATCCATCCGCTCCCATATAATCTCCCGTTACATCGGAAAAAATCTGAGGCGCAAAAGCGGCATGGTAAAGCCCCGTATAGAAAATCTCCTGATTGGCCTGATCTTCAAAGGAAGCTTCAATTTTCCCTAACTCTGCATTCCACTTTTCTTTTGCATTGATTTTTGCTTGTTCGAAATCAATTTGTCCTTCCGCTTTAAGGTTTTTTTCCGCATTTTCAATACTCACATAGGAAAGTGCCACCTTAAGGTCTAATGAACTTTGGTCTGGAATGGACAGCCCCAATTGAACTACTTTTCCTTCCGCACTGGTGGACTGAACAGCCACTCCATCAACCTTCAATGCCTCCAACTTTAATGGTGCTGAAGACTGCGCCACAAAATAGACCTTTTGAGATTGAGCCCAACCCTTGGATGCTCGATAACCCACTATTGTATGGTCATTTATTAATTCCAGGCCTGAAGTTACAACTTCATCTTTACCAATACCCTCTCCCAAATCTAGCAAGAGAAAATTCCCCTCCTTAGAAGGGAAATCATAGTGATGGAATCCTACTCGCTCACTAGCCGTTAATTGCGCAAGTACTCCATACTTTTCAAGCTCCACTTGATAAAAACCCGGTTGAGCTATTTCTTTAGCTTTATCAAAAGTGGAGACAAATCCCGCTGCCATATTTTCAGGAGTACCTTTGTCAAAATTTAAAGCCCCGGTCATTGGCATAAGCAGGACATCTCCCAAATCACCAATTCCTGTACCACTCAGACGGGTATGGGAAAAGCCTATCACCGTTGAGTCAGTATCATGATAACCTGAACACCAATCCCATCCTTTAGATAAATTAACGGGTCCTAATTGCATCATTCCGAAGGGCACATTAGCCCCAACAAAAACATGCCCATGCCCTCCGGATCCTATTAAAGGATTCACATGTTGCGTAAAGTCAATTTCTGACACCTGTTGCTCTTCCGGCTGACAAGCCCAAAGGGCCGAGGCCAAAACCAATAAGGAAAAATATATTCTTTTCATATTCAATTATTTTATAAAGGAACCGGAATAATTCACCCCTTGTAAATGGAAGGGATCAAGATAAAAATCTAATATTCTGGCATATTCTCCACGAAGCATCGGACGATTCAAATCTGCTTCAGCCATTAAAAGTTGTTCCTGCATTACCCCGTCCCACAATTGAGCCACTGTTGTCAACTGATCATTTTCAATTTTATAATAATCAGCTAACCATTTAATGGCCATCAATCCTTCCTTAAGACTCACTTCATCAGCTCCAAAAGAAAGTTCAGGCATTACGGAAGTAAAATCCTTAATTCCGATAACAAGAGCCTCTTGCGTTAATGGTTCTTCGATTTGCAACCATGTTTGATTGGACCAACCGACATTCATTCCCTTCCCTCTAAGCAAACCAGTCGCCCCAATTTTTTGATAAACCTCAAAATGGGGGGTTCCTTTTTCAACATCCAAATAAGGTAATAAATAAGCACCTGCGGCTAATTGAGCATCTTGAACTGCTCTAACCGGTACCTCGCTCACTTTCATTTTTAAGTTGACGGCGGTAGCGGCCAAATTCCCGGCTGCCTGTCCAATTTGAAGTACAACAGGCTGTAGTCTTGTAGTCCCGTTGACAATATTGGAGACAGAAATAGACTTTTCAGCCACAATTAAATTCTCCACTTTTTCAGGCACCAACGCCCCTAAAGGTAAGCCATAAGAAGGCACAGGAAAGAAATGCAACTCCGGCAATGTTTTCCAATTTGGATATCGATAATGGTGATGGTCTATGGGATAATCTCCGACCAAAACCGCCGTTCGGTAAAGTGCATCCTCCTGTTCATAAGGTTGAGCAACGTGATTCACATCAAAACGCGCTAAACCATGAAACCTTCTGGATTCCCGATGATAAGGGATAAATGGGAAACCATCGGTGGTGGGAAACTGCGCACTATCCAAACCGAAAGATTCAAAACCTAATTCAGTTTGTAAATAATATAGAAAGCCTAAAGAATAATCTTTCGCCTCTGCTAATAATCGCTCCCTCCCGGCTTCATCTTCTTCAATGATATTAGCATAATAATCATTCCCATCTATCGGCCAATTGATCATATATTTTCCATTGGGTAATTTCCCATAGGTGATCATACTTTCTTTTGCCCACTTGGCCTGATTCGGCTTTGGTTCAGTGCATTTTTCATGATCTGTAGCACAATAAAAATCTTCAGGATGATAGTTTTCCGGGCGAACTGTAGCCACTTTATGACCATAATCTTTCAAAATCATTACATAGGTCAGATCCTGTATCACATCATTCGCCTGCTCCGGTGCAATCTCTTCCCCGGAAGCCGACCTGGCATCCATTCCCATGTCGTAAGGAACCCCCAATTTTGCTGCGATATCTCCTAACTCAGTAGCGTCAATTAATACCTCCGCAGTCACGGTACGGCCCTGCCCCTTTTCATTATACCTAATAGTCCAAAGTCCTCCCTGACGTTCTGCAGCCTGAACTTTACTATTAAATACAACGCTAAGTCTCTCCTCCGCCCGGGTCATATTCAAGAAAATGTCCTTTCCAACCTCAGGCTCAAAATTCACCTTGCTTACCCAACCAGTTGCCAAGGCTTTTTCATCTCCATAACGGTGAATTAAACTATCTCGAAATTCGCCCCAAAAGCCACTTGGAAGGTCATGATTACCATCCACGCAAGAAACCCCCGCTGAGGTGAGCATTCCCCCCAGCCATTGGTGCTCTTCTAAGATGATCGTTGATGCCCCTGATCTGGCAGATTGGATCCCGGCCGCAACTCCACTAGTGCCACCACCCACCACCAAAACATCATAGTGCTCAATCTTTTCCTGTTGACCACAAGACCACAAAAAAAAGGAAAAAAACAAATATTGAACCAGCCTCAACATAGATTACATATTTGGATATGTAGAGAAAAATTGATCATTTTCAGGTAATCCCTGGTAATAGAACCAGGTTTCCCCAGGAATTCCTTTAGAGCGATTATGCTCGACAATTTGCTTTAACAAGTCCTCCTGAGCATCAAAATCTTCTACTTTTAAAAGTATCCCAGGATTCAACAATTTTTTTATTTCTTTTCGACTCATATGATCCAGCACATTCTCCTGAAGTGTTTTTTCATAAGCCTCAAAGCTATAACGATAAACTTGAGGGCAAATTTCGTCTACTTTCCCATTTTTAATCCACTGCGGCCAATCTTGTAAATACTCCGATTTACACCAAGGATAAATGCTAGGTGCCATAGAGACCATACATTCAGGATCTGCCTTTTTTACCGCATCATAAAGATCAGTCAAATAATGCGTTAAAATATCCGATCTCCACTGTACCCAACCTTCTTCTTTATAATCCTGAGGCGGCGCTGCTCCACCATGTGCTTGCTTATACTTTTCAATAGTATAAGGCTCATATCCCGCCAAAGAAGGTAAGGCCGGCATACGATCGTCGCCCTGAATTCCGTCCACATCATAATTATTGACCACCTCTAAAACCAGGCTGGTCAGGAATTGCTGTACCTCGGGATTAAAAGCGTTCATCCAATAAAAATTATTCTTTTGCGCAGGATTACCTTGATTATCCAAGGCAACCCAATCCGGACGGCTATCCATTAATTTAGTATTCCCTTCATCTTTATATCGATAGGAGAAACCAAATTCAAACCAGGCCACTACTTTAATCCCCTTAGGCTTCGCCAAATCGATTAATTCTTTCAAGGGATCTCTTCCCTCAAATTTTGGATCAATACTAATCCCAAATTGATCCTCCATAATAGATGAAGGGTATAAAGTATATCCACGATTCCAGGTTACGGTATAAATGGTATTTATTCCATACTTCTCACAATCTTCCACCACTTTTACCATTCCTTCATAAGAAAACATGGCATCACTTCCTACATTGGTTAACCACACTCCTTTGGTAACTTCATTGCTTTTTTTAGCAAATCCGGAAATGGTACCAAAAAGTAGGATGATGATAAATGATAATATGCCTTTTTTCATAACAAAAAATTATAATTTCCAAATCAATTTCTTTTCACCTGCAAACTGCACTGCTTTCATTGCTAGCAGGGTGATCAATATTGAAGTCCCAACCCCTATCCAAGGGCTTTGCGTAAAATATGGCCCTCGGTAAAGAGGCCACAAACCTGAAATTTTTAAAAGAGGAAATAAAAATAAATTAATACTAACATAAGCCATTATAGCTGATGAGCCTGCATCTTTAAAAATTCCGACTAACCTCTTATTTGGATAATTCACACAAATGAACTGCGCAACAAGCAGAAGGTAAGTGGATAATCCCCCACTTAACAATAAATAAGAGAAAGTGACAGGATCTTTTTTAATTCCTCCTTCTAAAGGCTCCATAAGAATCCCTACCATTATGAGATAAGCACCTAATTTAATCACCTTATCAAAGTCAGGAAGCATTTTGATTCCCCACCGAGCAATGATTACATTTAGAATTAACAATCCAGCATAAAAAATGGGATCAGGCCGATAAACCATAGTTCCAAGAACCAAAATGACAAAAACAGGTAGCATTAACACCCACAAACCACCACTTTTCGAGCTTTTTTTAAAAGCACTTAATTTTTCCTTTTGTTGAAGCATCAATTCGCCTAAGGCCACGGCCGGCCATAACAAAAGCAGGTAGTGAATCATAAAGGGCTGAAAAAACCAGCCCAAACTTTCAGGCCAGGAAAGCGCTTGAAACGCTTCACTTTTAATGATGATTTGGCCTATTAGGCAACTAATGAATATTAAATAAGGATTTACATCATATTTCCTCCAACTGATATACAATAATGTCCCTAAAAAATACACATTAGCCAGTATCAAAATTATTATATCCTGATTACGTACACTAAAGTTCTTGCCATATAACTTTTGACCGACAAAGACCAAAACAATGATCAAACCGAAACCCAGGCCCTGCTTAATTAAACTATTGGACGAATGCCTCCCCAGCCATAAAGACAATGCCAACAATGATAATAGCCCAAAAACCTGATGATCGACTCCACTCCATTCTAAACCTAAAAGGGAAAAACTCCAATAGGCCTTCCCCGCCAAAGCCGCCGGTAAAAGATGGCCTAATGCGATCGCAAAAATAACCATCTGGATATACCGCTTCGAAACTTTACTCAAAATATCATGTAAAGTATCTTGTTTAGCAATAGATTTAGAAAGTGCTAAAGGTATAGATAATCCCATACAAAAAATAAATATGGGAAAGACCATATCCACCCAACTGATTCCTGCAACGGAAGGATCAAACTGATGGCTTGGCGGTGGTGTCTGAATGTGATACATCCATGGGGGAAGGCCTGAAAATGGCACGATACCGGATAGTAGCATACCAAAAATAGAAAGCCCCCTTAAAACATCTATACCCTCGACTCGCTTCATATCAAAGTTCAAAAAATGAGCATTTAATTATTTACTTTTTCTCCAGTTGTTCTAAAACTTGCCAGCACTGAAATAAGGCTCTTGGTACATGGAAACAACCTTTCCATTTGCCTCCTTTGAGCTGATGCAAGACTTCACCTTGTCGATTCAAATAGCCCCACCATTCTCCTCCTGCATCTCCGGCAAAGTGCTTCCAACTGTATTCATGGACTTTTTCAAACCAGGATTTACATCGTTCATCACCGGTAAAATCGTAGCCCTTTAACATACAAATCAATGTTTCCAAATGGACCCACCAAAGCTTTTGATCCCATTCTAATTGCTGAAGAGGAGCTCCTTTGCGATCCATAAAATAAAAAATACCGCCATACTTCTCATCCCAGCCGTACTCGACCATCTCAAGGGCAATATTCTTCGCTTTTTCAATCAGCTCTGGTCGATCTAATCGCTTACCCAAATCCATGATGAACCACATCGCTTCTATTGCATGACCAGGGTTTAATAATCTGCCATCAAAAGTATCCGAGAGCTGATTATCCTGAGTGACATTCTCCAGCACTAACCCTAATTCAGGGCGGTAAAAAACTTCCATTACCTCATCGATACAAGTATCTATAGTCGCCTTTAAGAAATCAGGATCAACCAAATGCTCCATTTCCAGCGAAAGATTACAAAGAATCATGGGTAAGGCAAAATTCTTGAGGGATCGTCCCCCGGCAGATTTATCCCATCGATCCTTCGGGTTATCCTTTCGTGCTAAGACCTTTTCAAAAGTAGCTTTTGCAATCTCGCCATATCTTTCATTATTCGCTGCTAAACTTAAGGCCGAAAATGCCATGGCCGCGAAAGTATAGGAAAAAATATTGTAAGGATCGACCAAAGGAGCGCCTTGCCGGTCCACAGAAAAATACCAATCAAAATCCCCATTATGTCCGTGGTTCAGCAAAAAATTTGCTCCATGCTCGGCACAATCTAACCACTCTTTTTTTTCCTCTACTTTATTATACAAAGTAGCAAACATCCACACCTGGCGGGCCTGGAGCCAAATGAATTTATCGGTATCAAAAACTTTTCCTTCCGCATCCAAACAGGTAAAGTACCCTCCGTATTCTTTATCCAAAGAATGACTTAACCAAAAAGGGACTACATTATTTAGTAACTCAGATTTATACTGCAGCTTTAATTGCTCTATGTTCATTTTCCTGTTTTTTATGGATATATTCCTTGTAGCGATTATACAAATGACCCGCTTGTAAATAGGCCGAATTCGGACTCATAAAATGGGAGAACTCAAAGGTTATCGCATTTTCAATACCCGCTTGTTCTGCCAATGACATTTTCAAATGAAGCTTATCCCATTTAATAGGTAAAAACTTTATCGGCATATCCCGATCGAATGTCTCCGTATTCGTCCAGCATTCCAATCCATATCGATCCGCCAATTTCTTATTTATTTTCAGGAAATCTATCAGCTCATCATACTCCACATGGCCATCCTGGAAAGCTACAATATCTACCGCATCCTTGATCCCCCGGAAAATAATATCCCACTCCTTTTCATGGTCTTTCAGGCTGACACCCTGATTTTTACTGGTTTCCCCCGAGTACTGACTAAGGTTCTTAATACCATCAATATACGGAGACAACATCACCGGTAAATTATTGGAAACCTGCTTACAATGTTTCCCCAATTCCGCATAAAGGTCTACAATTTTGGCGGTGCCCCTTGAGCACTCCTGAGAAATATACCACCCTTTAAAAGACGGGTAATGACCATATTTTTCCCACACTTCATCAATCAATCTTTTATTCAGATCAACTTCCTCCTGGAACTGTTGATTGATCCAATATTTACCAGAGTCGTAAAGGCCGAAGTAAAAATCCATTTGGTGTTTTTCACTCAATTCCAGGTACATTTTCACCAAATCCTCTGTTGGCTCATAACATTCCATCTCCTCTTTCAAGACTGCTGAAGGAAATGTCTGCCATTTTCTATAACCACAACGAATAAGAATGACCATTTCAATTCCTACCGCTTTCATACGAGCAAAATCCTCATCCCACTCCTGATACCCCCAATTCTGATGAGGAATATCGTGGCTTATTTCATCTAAAAAAGTTCCTTTAATTCTCATAGTTTTCAGCATTTACAATCTCAACAGCTTTATTTTTTTCAGTCTCCCTATCCACTTCCTTCAGGCGATCATACCAATTCTTCTTCAACACCCCCATACATAACACGGTCACCAATAGTGTAATTCCAAAATTATTATAGTTATGGGTAACTAAATATATGGGTAAAAGAATCAAAGACATTTGCCATACTATCCCTACCACTACATTAAAACAATCTCTACCAAAATCTTCATTAGGTTTAAATTCTGAATCCTCTTGCTGTACTTTCTCTTTGATGGGACCCCAAAAGCCCCAAGGCTTTACATTTTTATAAAAGGCCTTCAAGGTTTCTTCATCATCCGGCGCACTCATGAAAGTTCCCAAAACACATCCGATCAGGGAAGCACCCAAAATTACCGGGAAGAAATAGATGTCAGTAATTTCAGCGAAGAAGATTAATTTAGAAGTTGATGCCAATAAACCGGCCACCATTCCCCAGAAATAACCATACCCATTGAACCTCCACCAAATCCATTTTAAAACATTGGCAGCAGCATAGCCCCCAAATAAGGAAGATGTAATCCATAGGGTCAGCGAGTTTAAGGAATTAGCGAAAAAACCGAATACCACCCCAATGACAACCAAAATAACAGATGCTAAATAACTAAATCTAACGTAGGTCTTACTTTCCGCATTTGGATTAATATATTTTTTATACAAATCATTGACGATATAGGCAGGTGCTGAATTCACGAAAGCCGCTAAAGTCCCCATAAAAGCAGCTAAAAGACCTGCTAACAGAAGCCCTTTAAACCCGACAGGAACAAATCGACCGATGGCCGTTGGAAGAATCGTTTCGAAATCCAAAGCCGAACCTTGAACCGCAAACTCCGGAGATAGATATACAATAGATAAAACCGCGAATCCGGCAACCATCAGGTAACGGGGGGAGTATAGGATAAGCATTGTGAACCCGCTCATTTTCGCAGCCTCTGAAGGTGATTTTGTTGACAAAATTCTTTGCATATCATAACTCGGTACCGGTCCTGCCAAAGAAGCAAATACGCCTTTAAAAAGCATCATCATCACCAATGGACCGATAAACTCATAACCATCCATGGCAATTTTATCATTCAGTGCAGGTAAGCTTGAGGACCAGTCCAAATTCATTTTCCAGTCAAACATAAATTCTCCCCAACCAGCAGGTACCACTGCCGCTATTTGCTCTGCCGTAACGGAAGTATAAGCGATATAACCTACCACCACACAAGAAATCGTCATAATGACAAACTGGAAAATATCCGCCGCCACCACACTGAACATACCGCCCTTTAAGGTATAAACTGTTGTAATCCCAATGATAATTAAAGCATAGGATTGCTCAGAAGTTAATTGAACTAAACCTTGACTCAAGGATAAATCCCATGGTAAAATAGAGGTGGCAAACTTCCCAATACCAACAAAGAAATACCCCAAAAATCCAATAACACTAATTACCGCAAAGCATATGACCACAATATGTGACAATCGCCCTCCTCTACCGGAGAACCTGGTCAAGATCCATTCCGCCCCTGTCATCACATTGGACCTTCGCATCCAAATGGCGAGGAATATCATGACAAACACCTGATTCCAAACCGGCCAAAGCCAGGGAATCCACACACTCTTTAATCCATATACAAACAAAATCGATACCGTCCACATTGTACCGGAAATATCGAACATACCGGAGGCATTGGATAAGCCCAGGAAATACCACTTTATGGAATTTCCTCCTAAAAAATACGATTCAATGTTCTTAGATGCCCGCTTCGACAACCAAAAACCAATACCTATGGTAGCAATAAGGTATATTAATATGACTAATAAGTCCCAAAAAGATAGATTCATTTAAAAAATAATTTACAAATCCTTCATTAATCTCAAAAATCAGCGGCAATACAGCAGCGCCTCCTCGACTATGAAACAAACTTAATAAATAATTTTATTTAATCACCCCTCAGGCAAAGAATTATTTCACAAAATGATCATAAAAAAGGGATGAAACGCCTTATTTACTAAAACGATTCATCCCTTTAAATTTCAAAAAAGCAATAAGCGCTATAAATCCTCCCAAATAGGCTGATTAACGTCTTAAGCCGGATTGTTCATGCTTAAACCCCCGTTTAGCTGTAAGAGAGGAAAAATGAAGGAATAGTTTCCTATTTTGAGTTTCCTCCAACGAAGCAGATGAATGAAGATAAACAAGCTCACCCGAATTTGGGCTATGATAAAATCAGCAAATACAACCCTAAGCAACTAATCTAAAGCCCATTATGACTTCAACATGAATCCAGCGGCGAATAATTGGGGTTAAATAAATTCGAACATGCGATAAAAATACATGGCTACCCCCTTCAAGCCATACTCCGGCTCCCATGGAATGATGCGAAAACTACAAGATTTAAATGATTCAGGCAGCGCCTTTTCACTAGCCCCTTTTAATATTTCGTCAAAAATAATTTCCTTTGCTTTATACAGCGTCCCACTAATGACAACCACCTCTGGATTCATCAGAGATAATAAATTCCCGATTTCCTCCCCCAATCTACGGGAAGCATGCCTCAAAACCTCAATGGCATTCACATCTCCCCCCAGCGCCAATTCCACTACTTGATGATAGGTCACTTCATCCCCATAGGGATTATCCTGAAAAGTCGCCATTAAATCCTGAAAGTCTCTTTCAATCGCATGCCCCGACAACTCAGAGCCCAGACAATTGCGCATTCCGCAAATACAAGGACGAGTCGTTTTTCCGATTTGCATATGACCAAACTCCCCAGCGAATCCATTTCCACCCTGCAACATATGCCCATTTGAAAACATCGATAAGCCTAAGCCTCTACTCCAGTTTACATAAAATGCATGATCTACTCCAACCAAGTGCCCAATTAATTTTTCATACCAACCGTAAGACATGGTATCGTTTGTCAACACCACCGGCAAATCAAGATGCTCCCCCAGTAGATCACTGATTGATTTTGGAGCATTGGAAAAGAAACTCTGGCTTCTTCCTACATTAATATTGACCCGCCCCGTAATAGAAATACCAATACCTACCGGACGAATATGATGACATTTAGCAAAATCCACGATTTGCCTGACTATAAAATTAAGACATTCCTCATCATCGCGTAATTCGAAAGCCGGAATATCCTGATAGTGGGTAATATTACCATTTAGATCCACTACTGCGATCCGAAAATGCTTCATTAAAATTTCAACAGCGATCACCTGCAACGAATAATCCAACACCCGGTACACATTCGCTGGACGGCCTTCGCCCTTTTGAACCTTTCCTGCATTATAAATGATTCCAGCATCAATAATCTCTTGCGTTAATTTTTGAGCTGTAGGAACACTAATGGTCAGGGCTTTTGCAATTTGAGGAATCGTACAATCTTCTTCACTAGAAATCACCTGAAGAATTTTCTTATGAGAAGGTTCTATGGAATACTTATTCATATTAGGGATAATTATAAGTCAGGTATTTTTGACAGTTCAAAAAATGAATCCGTTTAGTCAAAAAAATATTATTATTTCTATTCGTTCTAATTGGTTTTATAAAGCTAATAATATTTGTCCTGCAAATACCAAACAAGAGGTTGATTAGAACAGTTTAGTCTAAGGATCGCTAATATAATAAATTTTTTACTTAAGTACCTATACTCCGATTTTTTCCAACAGTTTCCAACTATAATATATGCTGCTTTACTAAAACAATGATTTCCTGTCTTTATGGTCTTCAATTATTGTAGAAGGAAAGCATACTACAGAAATTGGTGATATTAAACTAATATGGAGCGGCTATCCTATTCGGCTGTTATTTTGTAAAATAATTTTACTTAGTGGAAAATTCTTTAGGCCTAATCATCATTCGAAACGGAAGTGTTTAACTATACTATTAATAATGATTTATTATCCGTGTTATGCCTTCATAAAAATGGACATTTATGAAAAAAGAAATCATCCCCAACGATAAATCCTAATTTGTTGTATCGTATCAAATTCACACCATTCCGCAAAAAACACAATACAATCCTCTTATTACCACAATATTACCCCCTCCTTATATCGACAAATAAAAATTCAGCCCTGCCCAAAATTGATGTTGCGCCGCATTGGAAATAAAAGAATCGATTCGATAATCTACTCCGAGCTCTACTTTATTACGGGGTGAAACCACATAACCCAGGAAGCCCAAAGCCCGAATCTCCAGATCATAGTTTGCTTCAGAAAAAGCATTCAGATATTCATTTCCGAGCTTCACAAAAAATTCATTTACATCCAAGGACTCTCCTGACATCGGAATTTCCGCCGAAATCCGGTAACGCAGGCGGTACTCATTGGCCTCTTCCGGGTCAAATGTCTGATCGGTGGAAAAACGGTGTGCCAGCTTATACCGCACATTGCGATCTATAATGTTGAGTTGTTGAATACTTCTGTGCTTCAGAACACCGCCTTCTATCCTTAATAAATAGCCTGCGGCAATCGTTGAATTAAGGCTAATTTTTTTAGAGGCCGCCAGTGAGATATCCGTCTGTAGGTATTCATATTTCACTTCTTCCTCAATGAAAGCCTGCCGAGACTCCGTTTTAAAGTTAATCGCCCAGTCTTTAGGAAGCTTTTTATTGATATTCACGGAAGGCAAAAAGCCAAAACCAACTTCTGCCTGTCCCCATACCATCATAGGACTAATGAACCAAAAGAGTATAAAGAGTAGCTGTCTCATTCTCCTAAAACTCTAAATTATCCGTCATTTTCAATACAATCTTAGCCCTACTGATGAAGCCTCCCGACCGGTCAAAAAGATATTCAAAACGGGTAAAACTCCCCTTCCATTTGGTGGAAATGATGAGTTCATAGTTAATGGTCAGCCCCTCCAAATCCTCCATGCGGTCATAATCTTTTATGATTAACTCCTCCTCCCCACTGAACTGAATTTGCACTTTAACAATCTTCACCTTAGCATGCTCTTCAATCAAATACTCCTGAATCTGCTGCATAGTCGCTTTCGGAACCTCTGAGGTTTCAATCCGCACTTCCAAATCCTCAAATACACCCTGTTCCGAAAATTCTATACTTACCCATTTCCCCTGATACTTCGTTTTCGCCTCAAAAGAAACCTGCTTCAACCCTTCTTCTTTATACCAATTCACCTTTTGGGAATATCCTAAACGCTCCACAAATTGAATAGCCGATTCGGGAACCTCAGTTTTCTTCACCTTCGTTTCCTTCTCATATTTATTTTGAGCGAATCCAATTTGAAAGAAAACAAAAAAACAGAAAAGGGTAGTAAATATTTTCATATTGCAGCCTATGATTTATAAAAGATAAGCAACATTCTTAAAGGATAATAATGATTTTCTGAATATTCAACAGACTACCCAACAGATGGTTAAACCACTAATTCCTTTTAAAAATTCGAAAGCCCATCCTGTCACCAAAAAAATAAAATCAAAAAAAATGGAAGCCCCCAACTTTCATCTTCAAAAATAATCTTCCTAACTACCTCCAAATCCACTATCAGCATCCAAACCAAATGAAAATCCCTACTCCTCTCACCCCATCAATTCCCCCCCATAAACAACCAACTACTTTCCCGCCCAACAATCAAAATCCCATAAATCCCAAAAATCAAGGCAAAAAAACACCCTCAAAGGGCATCAAACATCATCTTCCATACGACTTCCAAACCTTTCTGCATCCCACCCAAATGAAAACCCCTACTCCTCTCACCCCATCAATTCACCCCCCCCATAAACAACCAACTACTTTTCCGCCCAACAATCAAGCTAATCCCCTAAATCCCAAAAATCAAGGCAAAAAAAATACCCTTAAAGGGCATATCTTCCGCTCGTCACACGAGACTTTTCATAAATTAATTTCGACCAATGAAGCCTTTATCTTCTGGCCATCTTCTCCATTGATGCATCGTGGCTGGATCACAGGGGGCAAGATTTCCCTCACCCCTGCGTCCGCCTTCGCCGATGAATCAATTACTGAGCTGGAGCGTGTGTGAAGGATTTACGCGTCACACCAAAACCGTCTTTTACTACCACAGTGTATTCCCCTGCAGGCATGTTTTCAAAACGGAAAGGTTTCATAAAACCGTCTTTGTCCTTAATAGTAGATTTAGCGACCAGTACACCTGCCTCGTTATAAATGGATACAGATACTTTAGAATCCATATTGGCCATGTACAATACTTTATAGGTCTCAGCATTTGCATTACCGATCACACGGAAGAAAGATTTTCCTTTGGCTGCTTCGTTGTCGTTGTTTCCCGCGAATGCGAAAGTTGAAGTCAATACCAGGGCGAAAGCGATTAATAAGTTTTTCATCGTTGTAATTGTTTTTGATTGTTTGCTCATTGATTACATTACAAATGTACGGGAAGGTTTTTGATAAATTTTCATCATTATGATCTTTTGAATTCACCCTACCCCCTATATTAAGCCCGCTTATTAACAAATTTTCAATTTAAGGCAAAAAACTACCCTCATTCTGCTAGTTTCCCCAAGAACACGTTTGCATTTTTCCAGCTTTTAAGCGCTCACCCCCAATGTTAAATTTCAGTGAAGCAAATGCTCGAATTACGAATTTCAAAACCAAAGCCCTTTTTGAGTATGCATTTTGCGTAGTTTTGAAAATGAAACGCCATTTTTTTAAGCCAATCCTCAATAATAAAGACTGATAATTGTCATGTCGGACTGTGAGATTATGAATTCCCATTAAGAATTATCGGAGATTTAAGAATCCCTGAAAGCAATGTTCCGCTGAAATTGGATATTAATTTTAGGCATACAACTAGACATTTATTGATTTGGGGCAAATTTTCCGATCATGACTCAAGAAGTGATTCAGGATATACTCGCCCCAATTTTCTATTCTGTAACCAGCTTCTGCGATGCATTCGACTCCTTTTCGAAAAACGGAAATGGATCTGTACCTTTTACCATTGGCATAAGTTTTCAGACGAACATTTTTGTACTTTTTTAACCCATGAGCTATGGATACCGAATATGCAAAAACGACAATAGCCATCATTAACCGGCATCTATCTGCTCCCTGAACATTCATTTTTTCAAGGTCAAAACCATTGGTCTTCAAATGTCTGAAACATGTCTCAATTTGCCATCGCTTCCGATAGTCCTCAGCCACTTTATATGCGTTTTTAGACAGGTTTGTCAAAAGGAAAATCACAGGTTCCTTTTCCGCATCTTCACTTTTCTTGATGACCATCCGGCAATTGTCTCCAGCTTCAAACTTCATTTTAGCGGACATCGTTTTACCTTTCACCTTACTATTGGTGACTTTTGAAATCATTTGCGCTTTCGTCATAGATTTTTCATTCCACTGAGTCTTAAAGTTGCATTCTTTTACCCGAAGCACATATTTAAAGCCGTTATCTTCAAGGTATTTGATGAATTTCTGTCCTGCATATTCACGATCAGCCAAGAGAATTTTACCTTCAAGATTGAATAACTTTGACGCCTCTTCAAGCAACTGAATTCTTTCTTCCTGATTACTGATGCCCTTCTTTTCCAGATTCATGAAATAGATCGGCACCGCTACTCCATTATACAAAATGGCCAAGGTCATGAAATGAAAAGTACGATCCCCTTGCGTCCAGCTGGTGCCATCGACCATCAAAAAATCCCCACCTTTGTGCATATGCATGGCGGATAATTGCAATAGATCACTCCATAAATTGGTGTCAGAATATTCCGTAAATATGCGGGTTAAGCGTTTGTAATGGCCAGAGGCGGAAGTACGCTGATTATCTAAAATGCTACCGATGGAATCTTTCACTTTATTAAGACAAACGGTTCCTTTTCGGATGATGCCTAAACTTAGGGCGAGTACATTTTTCCAGCAAGCTTTACCCCATTTTGGAAATTCTTGCGTAAGTTTGCTGTGAAGCGAATTGAACATAGATCTTTGTTGGCGTTGGAACCCAAAGTTACTATTGTTGATTCGCTTTTTACGTTTTTAGGCAAAAATGTCTAGCTGTATGAATTTTAGGACATTAGTCCGCTCCGTCAATACTATGATTAAAGCGGAAGATAATCGTCAGGCCCTTTTTCCTTTATTCGCGCTTCCTTATTAAAGGGAAGTTGATTTTCTTTAATTGATCAACTTTTTTACCTACTCAAATTTTCACTTCAGAACTCAGACAATCTATGCTTCTTCTCCATAATTCCAAAAGTAACAGACAAATCGCTCAGTTGCTTGGTGAGGCATCAAAATCCCTAAAAACCATCGGAAGCCCCGGCCTGCAAATTCAGTATATGATGTTGAACGGTCAGTCTACCATCATCAAAACCAATACAAAATGTAATTTTGAAAAAAGACCCACAGGCTTACTCCTTCATACCTGGGTCGGGAGACAAAAAGCGTTTATCGTCATTCCATTTTCAGCCATAGAGCAGGTGGTATTAATAAAAGGAAAAGAAAAATGCTCCCCTTCCCGCTTCAGTATTTTGCGATTGCTACTCAACTTGGGAGTACCACTTCGCTACGCCCGCTATTTCCGAACCCAAATCAGCGAGTACGCCATTGCCCCGATGAATTTAAAGATTGAAGGAAGAAATCTACAAATCAACTTTCAGGCTGATGGCTATTATTTTGAAGACATGCAACAGTATTTCCAATCCCTTCCTATTCAAGACCAAATTGAAATCATTTCTTAATCCGGACCAAGGATATTGTCACATACCCCTACACGAAACAGCTCTCCTCCCAACTGTTCATCCAGAAACCACAAAAAACACCTATATCCTCCACCACCCATTTTAGACAAAAAAATATTCCTATCTACAGGCCAATCCCACCTCACTATCCAAAACACCTTCAAAAAACCCTTCCAGTCAAACCTGCAATTTACACGATTTAGAAGAATCTGTTCCCCGCACACCCCAATCTTTCTAATCCCAAAAATCAGGACAAAAAAAATACCCTCCAAAGGGTACTACAATTCTTCCAACATATACTCCACTAACATCAACGCTCTCTTTCCAAAATCAAGCTCATCCCATTAATCCCTAAAATCAAGGCAAAAAAAAACACCCTCCACGGGGCATCTCCTCTGCTCGTCACACGAGACTTTTCATAAATTGATTTCGACCAATGAAGCCTTTATCTCCTGGTCACCTTCTCCATTGATTCATCGTGGCTAGATCACAGGGGGCAAGATGTTCCTCACCCCTGCGTCCGCCTTCGCCGATGAATCAATTATTGAGCTGGGTTGTGATTGAACGTTTTACGCGTTACACCAAAACCGTCTTTTACCACTACAGTGTATTCCCCTGCAGGCATGTTTTCAAAACGGAAAGGTTTCATAAAACCGTCTTTGTCCTTAATAGTAGATTTAGCAACCAATACACCTGCCTCACTATAGATAGATACAGATACCTTAGAATCCATATTGGCCATGTACAATACTTTGTATGTCTCGGCTTTTGCATTACCGATCACACGGAAGAAAGATTTTCCTTTAGCTGCTTCGTTGTCGTTGTTTCCCGCGAATGCGAAAGTTGAAGTCAATACCAGGGCGAAAGCGATTAATAAGTTTTTCATCGTTGTAATTATTTTGATTATTTGCTCATTGATTACATTACAAATGTACGGGAAGGTTCTTGATAAATTTTCACCATTACAATCTTTTGAAATCGACATGGCCGCCATTTTCAGTGCTTCCTTTATCAAATTTTCAATCTCAGCTTAAAAACAGCCCTCAAACTGTCAGCTTTCGTAAGAACACGTTTGCATTTTACCAGCTTTTAAGTGCTCACCCCCAATGTTAAATTTCAGTGAAGCAAAAGCTGGAATTACGAATTTCAAAACCAAACTACTTTTTCAGGGGCAATTTTACGTACTTTTGAAAATGAAATGCCGTTTTTTTGATCACATTCTCAACAGACTTCCGCAACTTTATGCAATTCCGAACCACCGTTCACCAGTTTTCGACCAGTACTTATTCAATTGGGAAAGTCTTGCCATTACTATAGGAAAGCTGATCAACAACCTCTTTCAATCGTCGGGTAGCTCCCGCACCTCAGTAAATGACATAATTTTTTTGCTAAATTTTATATTCGAAAAAAAATGACCACGAACAAGCCCGGAATACCGCGACTCCACCCACCTGATTATTCGAATTTCCGCCCTGAATAAAAAAGGCCTCGAAAATTTTGGAGAAGGCTCCTACATATTCTAATATTGCAATATGGGAATTACAAAAACAGACGGATTTTCAGACGCCACTAATATGATGGCGGAACGCTTAAAGGCGCTCGGGCACCCTGCGCGCCTATCCATCATGGAATATTTGGCTGCTGCAACTTCCTGCATTTGCAATGATATTGTGGATGAATTGCCTTTGGCCCAGCCTACCATTTCCCGGCACCTGTCGGAATTAAAGAAAGTGGGACTGATTAAAGGGACCATAGAGGGGAAGAATATTAATTACTGCATCAATGAAGAAGTTTGGCTGGAAGTCAAAAACTGGATGCAGGCCCTGACCCAACATATGAGCAGCGCAAAACAATGTTGTTAAGCTTGTTGAAAAAAATTTGACTCAACGTATTTAAATATTGCGATATAACAATGAAACTTTCAGCCGTAAAACAAGCCCTTAAACAAGTGAATCAGGTACAGTTCCAATTACCCAACGGCGCAATGGTACCGGCACATTTCCACGTTACAGAAGTAGGAAGCGTCAGTAAAAAATTCATTGACTGCGGGGGAACCGTTCGGGAGGAGCATGCAGTCAACTTTCAACTGTGGCAAGCCACGGATTATGATCACCGGCTGGGACCGGAGAAATTAATCAACATCATTGAGCTTTCCGAAAACACATTGGACTTGGAAGACCATGAAGTAGAGGTGGAATACCAGGAAGACACCATAGGTCGGTATGGTCTGGAATTCGATGGAGAAAAATTCCTGTTACAATCCAAACAGACTGCTTGCCTGGCACCGGATCAGTGTGGTATTCCCGCACAAAAGAAACCACGCATCCGACTGAACACCCTCGGGCAAGTCACCAATAGTTCCTGCGACCCCTCAACGGGTTGTTGTTAACATGATGAAATAACGCTTCCTGTTTCCTTCCAATTTCAGAAGGAAAGCATCTACTGAATATAAATTAAAAACACTAGCTAATAGTAATATTAATATGGCAACTTCAACATTTTACCCTACCTTATCCAACACCCTAGTCCAATGGGCCGGTAAAGAAATCTCAGCGGAAAGAAAAGAAATCCTTCAGGTATTAATTGATTATATCAACGAAAAAAGAGCAAAAGGAGAAGCGCTTCATTTGAATTTCATCTGTACGCACAACTCCAGAAGAAGCCAGTTCTCTCAAATCTGGGCAAAAACAGCCGCAGATTTCCACGGTATTCCGGCCCATACTTATTCCGGTGGTGTAGAAGTCACCGCTTTCAATGAAAGAGCCGTAGCATCCATTGAAAGAGCCGGTTTTCAGGTAAGCAGCGAGGGTGAGGGCAATCCGATTTATAAAGTGAGTGCCGGAGAAGAGACAGCCCCAATGGTGGCATTCTCCAAGGTCTATGACAATGAAGTAAATCCGGATCAGGGGTTTGCCACCATCATGACTTGTTCTCATGCAGACGAAAACTGTCCCTTTATTCCGGGTGCAGAGAAAAGAATTCCGCTAAGATATGAAGATCCTAAGGCCTTTGACAATAGCCCGGAAGAGGCCGCAAAATATGATGAGCGTTCCGCACAAATTGCCAATGAGTTGTTTTACGTATTCTCTCAAGTCAAAAAATAATAGATATCAATAACTATCATGTCAGCAAATAAAAAACTAAGCTTTCTCGACAGAAACCTGACGCTATGGATCTTCCTGGCAATGGGCATTGGGGTGGCACTGGGATTTTTCTTCCCCGGTATTCCGGAACAAATCAATAATATGAGCTCCGGCTCCACCAACATTCCTCTGGCCATCGGCCTGATTTTAATGATGTACCCGCCACTGGCCAAGGTGGATTACAAACTCTTACCAAAAGTATTCAAAAATGTAAAAGTGCTGAGCATTTCGCTTTTATTAAACTGGGTAATCGGCCCTGTACTCATGTTCGCACTGGCCATCATTTTCCTGCAGGATTACCCTGAATATATGGTAGGACTGATTTTGATCGGACTGGCACGCTGTATTGCCATGGTACTGGTATGGAATGACCTAGCAGAAGGCTCTACCGAATATGGCGCCGGCCTGGTCGCACTGAACTCCATCTTTCAGGTATTTGGCTACAGCTTTTACGCCTGGTTGTTCATCACCAAACTACCTCCCCTATTCGGATTTGAAGGGGCCATCGTGGATATTTCCATTGGCACCATTGCCGAATCCGTAGCCATTTATTTAGGAATTCCATTCCTGATGGGTATCCTGAGCCGTTTGATATTAGTAAAAGCTAAAGGAGAAGAATGGTATAAAAATGTATTCATCCCGGCCATCTCTCCCATGACGCTGATCGCCTTATTGTTCACCATCGTGGTGATGTTCTCCCTGAAAGGGGAATTGATCGTAGAGATCCCGATGGATGTAGTACGCATCGCCATCCCACTATTAATTTACTTTGCATTGATGTTCTTCATCAGCTTTTTCATCAGCAAAACCATGGGAGCGGAATATGACCAAAATGCTTCCATCTCCTTCACGGCGGCAGGGAACAACTTCGAACTGGCCATCGCAGTAGCCATTGCCGTATTCGGATTAAACTCCGGACAGGCATTCGCCGGGGTGATCGGTCCCTTAGTCGAAGTCCCAGCACTTATCCTCCTGGTAAAAGTAGCTTTTGGATTAAAGAAAAAATACTATCCGGCAACTACTTAGAAAATTTTATATAACTCAATTTAATTCGAACCGGGCAGCAATGTCCGGTTTTTTTTATCTTCCCCAGCACTTCACACGGATTATTTATGCTTCCATCCTCGTTTGGCCGCAAAACGAAAAAACTGATGGAATTTTTCCTGTTTCAGGGGGTTCCCAACAAAGCAAATGAAGGAGAAGAAAACAAGCCTACCCCAATTTAAGCTAAATAAAAATTAGCGCCACCAATCTTAACAAACGGAAAGAGACCCCCTTAAATCAAGCCTAAAACTTGCGGTGAATTATTCGACTTCATGGGGCCTGCGCCACAGCGCACCGGGCTTTCGGCGGTCGCTTTTTTCGGCGGGCAGTAGCGTTGTTCTCCCCATTGCCCGCCCGCCGAAAAAGAGCTCCACAACCGGCTAACACCTCCGCCTCTATCCCTGGCCCGGGGTGCGGTGGGGTGGTTGAATCAGCGGGGAGAGGGATCGCCCGTGCTGTTAAATTTCACCTTAACGGGCGGATTGCTACATCAGGCCGTTTGTACCTCAAAAACAAGCCGAAAATACTGAAGTCCCGGCAAAAGAAGAACAACAGCATAAAAAGCTCCTTTTGCGAATTTAAGGTATTTCGTATCTTTGAAAAGCACAAGCCTGAAACTATGAGTACGGATAGAAAAGCATTACCCATCGGCATACAGACTTTTGAGGATTTACGTGCCTCAAAAGACGATTTTCTATACATCGACAAAACGAAAGAAATATTCCAACTCACTCGCCTAAATAAAGGCTACTACTTCCTCTCCCGTCCCCGCCGATTTGGCAAGTCCATGTTGTGTTCCACCCTGCAATCCCTCTTTGATGGCAAAAAAGCACTCTTTGAAGGGCTCAATATTCACGACCATTGGGACTGGACGCAGACCTATCCGGTGATCCGGATGGATATGAGTGCCGCCAACTATACGGATATCGGGGTAGTGCATGAAAAATTAAACACCGCCCTGAAGGAAAATGCACAAAATCTTGGCGTCGATATTGCATTGGATGCTGTGCCAGGAACAGCCTTTCGTTCACTCATTACCGAAGTATCCAAAAAATACCAAAAACAAGTCGTCATCATCATCGATGAATATGACAAGGCCATCCAGGACACCCTCAACAAGGAGGGCGACTTAGCCGCGGAAGCCATGGATGCCCTGCGCGGATTTTATAGCGCCATCAAAGCCTCAGATGCCCATGTACGCTTCTGTTTCATGACCGGAATTACAAAATTTACGGGTATGGGGCTATTCAGTGGGGCGAATAATTTTAATGACATTTCACTTGACTCAAAATTCGCCTCCATTTGTGGTTTCACACAAAATGAATTGGAAAATTGCTTTGGCAGTTACTTTGACCATGTGGATATGGACAATGTAAAACGCTGGTACAATGGCTACAACTACCTGGGCGACAAAGTATACAACCCCTTCGATATTTTGCTTTTTTTGGATAAAGGAAACAGCTTTCAAAACTACTGGTGGCAAACGGGGACTCCAACATTCCTGGCCAAACTCTTTGAAAAAGGAGAATACCAGGCTTATCAGCTCGGCAGTATGGAGTTACCGGCCGAGGAGTTGCACCACTTCACGCTGAAAAATCTAAATCTCGTATCACTCCTATGGCAAACGGGCTATTTGACCATTGAATCCGTAATCGAAGAACCTTTTGGAGGGAGTAGCTATGTGCTGACCACGCCCAATCATGAAGTGCAGCGCGCTCTCAACGCCCTCTTTCTGACCAGCCTGACCGACCTCCGTCAAAACGCGCACCATCAGCAGCAGCATGCTTTGCGCAGCATTTTTAAGAACGATCTGGCAGGCTTTGAAAAAGCCATTCGCGCCATGTTCTCTGCCATCCCCTACAACAACTATGTTCAGAGTAATATCCAAAAATTTGAGGGTTACTATGCTTCCGTGATTTATGCCTATCTCCTGGCGCTGGGACTAAAGACCCGCACCGAGCAAGCCACCTCCGCCGGACGCATCGACCTGGTGATGGAGAGCCCAAGTCATATCTATATCGTAGAATTCAAAGTGAATGCGCCCGATCCTGTTGCCGGACAACAAGGCGAAGCTATTCAGCAAATTATCGCGCAGCAGTATTATGCTCCCTACCTTAACGACGGTCGCCCGATTGTGTTAATCGGTATGCACTTCAGCGAAGAGGAGAAGAACCTGAGCCTGTTTGAGGTGGTGGAATGGAAAGCATGAGGGGAGCAAACCCATTTCAGCAAAAACATAATAGATTAACATCAGGACGCGAGAAGGAAATCACGAATGAACACGAATTAGCACTTATTTTTTATGGAGAAAGCGCTCCAACCTATGAGCAAATAATGATTTTAGAAATAAAAAATTAACCCCTTAATACTCCTCACTATCCTGATTTCATGGGGCCTGCGCCACAGCGCACCGGGCTTTCGGCGGTCGCTTTTTTCGGCGGGCAGTAGCGTTGTTCTCCCCATTGCCTGCCCAACGAAAAAGAGCTCCACAACCGGCTAACACCTCCGCCTCTATCCCTGGCCCGGGGTGCGGTGGGAATGGTTGGGTGTAGCGGAAATACTTTATCCCACCACTTTTGTCACACCAATACAAAACTTTACGATAGTATTTCGAAGGTAGATTCCAAATTAGCAAGAAGTTTAAGTTCATTCACAAAAAAACTAATAGATTAACCCACAGATCGCAGCACTTCGCTCAATTTCCTCTTAGGCACTGAACCAAATTATGCTTGCTTATGCCGGATTTTTCATGCTTAATTCCTCGTTTTGCTGCCAGTTGGGAAAAATGAAGAAATTTTTCCTCTTTCGAGTTTTTTCCAATGAAGCAGACGAATGAGGAGAAAACAAGCATAAGAGCATGTTTAAAAGCACACCACCCGGCTGTAAATTCAAATTTTTGGAAGCGATTTTGGATAATTTCCTAACAATAGCGAAGCAATTCGCTCAAAATAATCCCTTATCGCTTCTGTAAAAATCAAATTTTCACTACGAATTTTGGCTTTTAAACACGCACTAACCAAATTTAAGCTATTTCATCTTCGGAAAAACCAATCACCACACCCTAATCTCAAACCACTTACAACAACCCACTAAATCTAGAGCGGTGAGTAATTCGGGTTAATTCACATTCAACTGCTTTTGCCAATGAAAAGAGGCTTCCTGTACTTCTTGAGCATTCGTTCCGAGGAATACTTTAAAATCACCACTTTCCCAATCATAAACCAAATCAGAATTATAAAACTTTAAATCTTCAGTACTAATGCGGAAAGTCAGCTCTTTGGATGCTCCGGCTTTCAGGGCAACTTTCTGATAATTTTTCAATTCCTTAACCGGACGGGACACCGAAGCATAAACATCCTGCACATACAATTGCACCACTTCCTCACCGTCGCGCTCACCGGTATTGGTAATCGTCACTTTTACCTCCAGGGTCGCCTGTTCTCCCTGCAGAGCGGTCGCGCTTAATTGCATCGGGCTTAATTCAAAAGTAGTATAAGTCAAACCATAACCAAAAGGATAAAGGGGCTCATTAGGGATGTCCAGGTATTTGCTTTTGTATTTATGATCCTCTTCAAAGGGGCGACCAGTACGCATATAATTATAATATACCGGAATTTGGCCCACATTCACCGGCCAGGACATGGTCAGTTTTCCGGAAGGATTGTAATCCCCGAAAAGTACATCGGCCAAAGCATTTCCGGCTTCATTACCACCATGCCATGCCTGAAGGATGGTCGGCACGTGAGCATCCTCCCAACTCAATGCCAGGGGACGACCACTGGCCAATACCAAAACTACGGGCTTATTCAATTTCAGCATTTCTTTCAAAAGATCTTTTTGACTTTCCGGTAAGCTGATATCCGAACGGCTGGCCGCTTCTCCGGACCATGCTCTTCTTTCTCCCAATACCGCCACAATCACATCTGCATCCTGAGCGATAGCCTTTGCTTCCTCCAACATTTTTTGGGAGGCGACAGCATCCGGAAATCTTTCCGGCCTGCCCGGCATATTCTTTCTGCCACCATGGTTGCGGTTCACATTCATTAAGTAGGGATCCTGCGTTGCGAAGGACCCCTTCGCATAAGCCACCTCCACCTTTTTCCCGGCTACATTCCGAATACCTTCCAAAATAGAAACCACCGGCTTGGTATCATTGGTGCCGGCCCAGGTGCCCAGCATGTCTTCATGGGTATCCGCCAAAGGTCCAACCACCGCAATTTTTCCGGATTTTTGTAAGGGAAGGACTTTATCCTCATTTTTCAACAAAACGATGGAACGTTGAGCAGCATGTCGGGCATAGGCTACCTTCTCCTTATTCATGACCTGCTTCTGACGCTTGTTATCATAGTATTGATAAGGATTTTCAAATAAGCCCAACTTATATTTTGCTTCCAAAACCCGACGACAAGCGGTATCGATTTCTTCCTGCGAAACCTTATTTTCCTCCAGAGATTTGGTCAAAGTACCGATGAAAGCCTCACCAACCATGTCCATATCAATTCCTGCTTTCAATGCCATAGCCGCTACTTCCTGCAGGTCGCCCATACCATGATCAATCATTTCATTAATAGCGGTATAATCCGTCACCACAAAACCATCAAAACCCCATTGTTCTCTTAAAAGCTCCGTCATCAACCATTTATTTCCGGTGGCCGGAATCCCCTCTACTAAATTAAAAGAAGACATGGCCGAACCAGCACCTTCCTCAAAACAAGCCTGATAAGGATACATATAACTGTTAAACATGGTCAATCTACTCATATCTACCGTATTGTAATCTCTTCCCGCTTCCGAGGCGCCGTAAAGTGCAAAGTGTTTCACGCAGGCCATCATGGAATTGTTGGCGGACAAGTCTGTCCCTTGATAACCACGAACAAAGGCACGGCCGATCTGAGCACCCAACCATGGATCCTCTCCACCACCTTCAGCCACCCGGCCCCAGCGTGGATCGCGGCTTACATCTACCATGGGGGAGTATGTCCAGTTTACGCCGTGTGCCGTCGCCTCTTCGGCTGCAATTCTGGCGGTTTGCTCAATCACTTCCATATCCCAGGAACAGGACAGGGCCAATGGAATCGGGAAAATGGTTTTGTATCCGTGAATAACATCACGCCCGGAAATCAGAGGGATTCCCAATCTAGACTCCTCCACGGCAATACGCTGATTATTTTCCCCATGGGCAGCACCGATCAGGCCTTGACGGATAAACTCATCCTTTCCCCTGGTTTCCGACATCACCAAATCACCTGCACCAGAAGATAAATTCAACTGTCCGAGTTTTTCTGATAAGGTCATTTCGTTCATCAGGCTGTCGATGAACTGATGCATTCCAGCCTCCTGAGCGATAAGCTGATTTTGCATCACCCACAAGGCAATCAGTAGTACTATTTTTCGCTTCATTTTAAAAAATTAATCGTAAGAACGTAAACTGTTAATGGTATTTTAATGCATTAATTATAAATCAATAGCATAAAAATCCTGTCTTACTATTAAGCTCAAAAATAAAAATTTCAAGGCCTAAAAAGTGAGGAAAAAAGAAGGATAACAAGTTACTACGAGGAGCTATATTGCGGAATAAACATACACATCCTTCACATGCTATCTCACTACAATTAAATCAGTTAGCACTTTCCGCAAGTTTATAAAAAAGAATAAAAACAAAATACCTCTACGCCCGAAATGGGCGGTTGGCTTAGGGATGAAGCGGGTCTGTCTAAGCTCTTTGGGGCAGGCTAAAGGCGTAGCGCCTCGCCCCAAAAGCGAGCCGCGTGAGCCCGACCGACGTCAGGAGGGAAGCCCCCAATAGATTCATGAAGGACCATATTACATAAAAAAAGAATCGGAATGGGGGCGTTTCAATTTCAAATGGCTTTAGTTCATTTTAGGGTCTGAACGTTTAACGCCAGCGCCTGTGTGTATTGGCCACTTCTGTAATCACGACGCCTTCGGGTCCGGCCATTTGCCAATGAGGGGATTCTGCTTTGGCCAAAGGTACGAAACCGCCCACCTCTGTGGGGATGATGTGCCGGGCCGTTACCTTTCCGTCCCAGTGGACCATAGGAATTAGGACTTCAGGAAAATTGACTAGATTGCCCTCGCCGATACCGTTTTGGCTATTTTACTTTGTCTCATTGGTATTTTGATCATGATTTTAATCAAATATCATTTTATCAAAACCCGGGATTATTAAAATAATTAGACATGCTTAGCCCTTGGCTTAACTGACAGGCGGGCAAAATGACAGGATACTTCCCTATTTCGATTGTTCGCCAAAGAAGCAGATGAAGGAGGAGAATGCTGGTTCAGTCAAATTCAGACAATTAAAATCCAGGAAAAAAACCTTTAAATAAAATAAAACAAATACATTAAAAAATATAGCGGCATATCCTTCAAGGGAGGAATTCTATTTTGAAATTTTTACTTTCAATTCAGAATTGAAAAAATCACTTAACCCATAAGTAAATGAGCCTGCAAAGTGTCATCGACCATTATATCCGCAAATCAGAACGTTCTGACTTTGAAATCGATCAAGTCCGGAAAGAATTAGAAGCCAAACAGTTAAAAGAGGAAGACATCCGCTATATTGTGCGGAAGGTGGATGATCATGTACAAGAGGCGGCCCTGAACCGCCTACCCAAAAAGATTAATTTACCTGTTATTGGGGAAAAATTTAAAAAAGGATTGGGAACAATTCTTATTCTCTTTGGAGTCGGAGCGACCCTTTTAAGCTTTTGTGGAACAATCGATACCGGTGATACTTATTACATTTATTATGGTCCGATCATTGCCGGTTTATCTTTAAAAATAAGGGTATTGTCGCCTCGTCAACGGAGAGCCAACCGACATGCCCGGCAGATGCTCAGATCTGAGAAAGAGCGAATACATTAGTTTTCACAGCACGATACAACAGCCCTCCGTATTTTTAGTCTTCCCGTATCCTAATTCATGCATGCTAAAATCCTCGTTTAACTGCAAACCTGTCGAAATAAAGGGTTTTTTCTTATTTAGATTGTTCCCCAGGTAAGTGGATGAAGCAAAAACCAGGTTTTGCCAAATTTGGGCTATTGGAAAATCGGAAAACCAACCTAGAATCCTCTGTTCATGAGCAAATGAGTTAGCCTATGGAACCTCCCGGTAGATAATTCGGGTTGTTTTTCCCACGGTTGCGTCCATCCCCTTTACAGTCATGTAAATTTTTTTGACAATCCCTAAAAAGCAAAATACTATAAACTATTATATTACAGCGCATTAAACTTGTGGAACGGGATATGAAGACGAATGAATAATCATAATACAAACCCATGTTCATACATTACCTGCTAACCGCTTATCGAAACCTAAAAAGGAATATTTTCTACTCTGCCCTGAGCGTGCTCGGCTTTGCCACTGGCTTCACGACCTGTATTATCATTGGTCTTTTTATTCTCCAGGAATTTCAAACCGATAAGCACTTTCCTGATCACCATTTGATCTACCGGTTATATGATGCTGAACACGCCACTGAATTTGTAGACATGGAATTAGTGAATGCATTAACCACACACTTCCCTGAAATTGAAAGCGCTGCCGCCTATAATGGCATTCCCTGTAAAGGGGAAATAAGATTTCCCGCCTATCTGAAAACTAAGCAAAGTTATCTGGATACCGATTACTTTACCATCACCGAAAATGACTTTTTTAAAATATTTGGAATAAAAATACTGGAGGGAAACCCATTGAGTCCCTTTCAGGATAAAAACAGCGTGATTCTGACCACCTCCACCGCAAGAAAACTTTTTGGAGATGAATCTCCCCTTGGCAAAGTGGTAAGTTTTATGGTGGGACAGGAATTGATTATCTCCGCGGTATGCGAAGACCTTCCCACACCTAACAGTTTTTCCACGGATTTTTTTCTAAATGTTGAAAATCCCGCTTTCATATGGAACCGATCCTGTGAAAACAACAAATGCATGGACCGGATGGAAGTTTATTTTAAAATCAAAGCCGGAGCGGACCCTCAAAGGGTGGAGCAAAAGATCAGGAAGTATATTCCACAGCTCAGCCAAAATCACCACCAATTGGCTCCGCAATTGCTATCCGACATCTACCTTTCTTCAAGGAAAATTCCATACGCCGCCATAACTTCCCATACCAAGGCCAATACCCGATTAATCTATACCTTATGGAGTACGGGTCTTATCATTCTTTTGCTCTCGATTACCAATTATCTTAATTTCAATATCGCCAGAATGGCTGATAATGCCCGAACACTTTATTACCGGAAAATTGCAGGCGCCAGTCGACATCAGGTGTTTCTTTATTTGTTTACTGAAATTGGCATCGTCACCTTACTCGCCTTTTTCCTGGCGGTATGCCTGAGCCATTGTACATTGCCATGGGCTGAAATTTTGTTGAATACCCCCCTGAAATGGCAATACCTTTTGCTACCACATGCCCTAATCATTTTTACGGTTTGCCTCCTAGCGATGATGGTTATCATTTGTCTTCCGCCCATGTGGATCGCTTATTCTCCACTTCTCAAACAAGCTTCTTCCGGACAAAATTTTGGAAAGCTTAAGCAAATCAATCAGGGACTAACCGTTTTTCAATTCAGTGTGGCCTTTACCATCATGGCCTGCCTGCTTATGCTTAATAAACAAATGCGATATATACAGAATTCCACTCCGGGATTTAATAAAGAAGCCATTGTCTATATCCCCATACAGTTCAACAAGCAAATCGCCAGGCCACTATTTAATGAAATAGAAAAATCCATTCCCGGAATTCAACTAAGTCTTAGCTCCAGTATTCCTGCCTTTCCGGTAAGTACCGGAGGAAATACGGCTCTTAATGATGCAGGAGAAATGGTTTTCACTTCTTTTGAAATGCTATTTGCTGATGAAAACTTCCTGAAACTTTACAATATTCCCCTACAACAAAATGGAGAATATCTTCAATCATCAAGAGCCATTTGCTATATCAATGAAACTGGCCTTCAGGCTTCCGGATGGAAAAATACCGAAGGCAAAATCATGGACAGTTGGGGAACTTACCCCATTGGTGGGGTGATAGGCGACTTTCATAGTCAGTCTTTTCATAAGCCCATTAATCCATTGGCCTTAATTATTGAAAAAGGGGTAGATAAACCGGCCAATAGTGACTACAATTACCTTTCTATAAAACTCCCCGGGGAAAATCAGACGGAAGCTTTGAAAAAAATCAAAGAAATTTGCACTAACATTTCTCCGAATACGATCCTGGAAACAAAATTTCTGGATTTAAAAATTCAACAGCTTTATGAAAAGGATGAACGCATGCAACAGAGCATCTTCCTTTTCTCCATGATCAGCCTGATATTGCTGATGCTTGGCATCCTTGGACAGGTCCATCAAATTTGCCTCAAACGGGCGAAAGAAATTGGTATCAGAAAAGTAAACGGAGCTTCGAGTCCGGAAATACTACTATTACTTTTTCGTTCTTTTGCCCTTCAATTAATTATTGGCTTTTTCGCCGGTTTACCCTTTGCTATTTATTTTATAGGCCAATGGCTCTCCAACTTTGTTTATCGCACTTCGCATAATGCATTCATCTATTTTCTCGCTGCAGGCATAATCGCCTTTTTTGTGCTAATGCTAGTTGCCCTGAAAGGATATAGCGCTGCCGCTCTAAACCCGGTGAAGGTCTTGAAAGAGGAATAAGAGCCGGGGCAAATCAGGAGCATAATGAAAATAGTAACCTCATGATCGTCAATATCATTATTGGTGGATCCTAAATGGAAAACCATTAATCAGTAACAAAAATAAATTGAACTACTTTCATTAACCCGAATTAGGTATGATTAAGAGCGTCATTAACTGCAAGGCGGGAAAAATGAATGAATTTTTCCTATTTCATTTTTTGCAGGGAGGCGGATGAATGAGGGGAAAGCAAGCTTACCCAATTTCGGGCTATTGAAAAATTGGAAAATCAAACTAAATCCCTTTGCTAATGAATTATTTGAGTTAACCTAATAAATCTAAGGGTGGATAATTCGACTTAAAAGGGCGCGACTTTCCACACCCTTTTAGTTTTCTTGCTTTAAAGCAACTCCGCTTTCACCTCTATCTCTGCTGAGCCTCCGGTATACAGGCGAGAGATGGGACATTTAGCTTTTGATATCTCGATAATCTCTTCAAATTTCTCGCTGGTAAGATCGGTACATTTAACGGTAGTATCCAGAGCAATGCTGGATATTTTGGGCCCAATATCGTCCCCATCCAGGATGACGGTGGCCTTGGTGTCGATGCTCTCAGGAGACAATTTTTCCTCGCTGATCAGGGCAGATATAAACATGGAAAAACAGCCTGCAATGGCAGCTCCTACAAGTTCCTCCGGATTAGTCTCCGCTCCGTTTTCAAAACGAGAAGCAAAAGTATATGGCCCTTCATAACCGGTAAATTGCATGGTTCCTTTGCCTTCTTTAAGTGTGCCGGTCCATTGGGCTTTGGCTTTGTTTGTGTTCATTATGGTCGTGGTTTAAATTTTTCCCCCTAAACCTATTGCGCTTAAGGGATTTAAAATTTGATTTCTCCAATAATTTCCAAAATCCACCTTGCGTTTACAAGGCTTTGGTCCGAATTATTCAAAAGCTGATTCATTTCACCTCAATAAACTACTAACCTGAATATTCATCGATGATTTTATTGGCACAACTCAAAAGAAATTTAGTAAAGGCATTTTTCTTATATCTTGAATAGCCCAATTTGGGCTAAGCTTGCGATTTACTCATTCCGCTACCGCCTGGGGAAAAACTCGAAACAGGACACTTTTCCGTCATTTTTCACGCCTTACAGACAAAGGAAGATTTAGGCAACCCTAATCCGGCTATAGCATAAATAATCAGGCTATTCCTGAAATAAGGGGCATCGGTTTACACCTTTGTAAGTTATTAATACTTTTCAAATAGCTCGAAGCGTGTTTAAAAGCCCAACATCCGGCTGTAAATTTTTGGCTATTAAACACGCTATATGAACGACCCAATCTCTGGCGAGCACTACGCCAGCACCGCCGCCCGGCTTACTTCTGATTTTGTTACTAATCGCTTCCTCCTTAAATATTCAAATCGAATCAAAAACAAAGTGGAAGAAATGCTCAGCCCAAGTGGAAAGCCCATCCAGATCCCTACCTCTCCAAAGCCCCCATGAAAAGCTGCCCAATAAGAAAAGGGTAAGGAAATGATAAAATAGGCGGAAAAGGTCAGCCACAAAGGAAACTTAAAATCCTGTACCCCTCTCAAAACCCCGGCATAAACAATCTGTATTCCATCCGGAATTTGAAAAGCTGCCAGCCAAAATAAAAACACATTAACCAAAAGAATTACCTCCTGATCATCGGTAAACAAATCAGCCAGCCAATATCTACCCAATAGAAAGAAAAGTACCATTCCGGTAGACATCACCAAAATAATCATCAGGGCAGCATAGGCACTTCTTTTCATATTGGGCAAATCCTCCTTTCCATAATACTTGCTGATCTCTATACCCGCAGCAGCACCAATTCCCTGATACACCATAAAACCCAGAGTAGAGATACTGATCGCTACCTGATGTGCGGCCAAACCTACCTCTGAAATCCAACCCATCATAATCGCGGCTACGCCAAATGCACTCGCCTCAGTCAGCATCTGTAAGGCCAATGGCCAACCATTCCACCAAAAGAATTTTATGCGACTCATCGACAACGATACTTTGGGGAATAATGACGCATAGGCCCCATAAGAATTAGATCTGCCAAATTTCCATGCCGCCAAACTTGCCATAAAGATTCTGGAAATTAGCGTCCCGACACCCGCTCCTAACAGTCCCATGGCAGGCATGCCGAACCAACCATTAATGAAGATAAAATTCCCGACAATATTCACCACATTTCCCCAAAGGGTAATGCGCATACCGGATTTGGTATCACCTACTCCCTCAAAAAACTGCTTGAAGGTCAGGAAAATCATTTGAGGAATAAAAGAAAGGGTCAAAATTGCCAAATACTGTCGGCTGGCCTCAATAATTCCGGCAGGCTGCCCGAATTGATCCATATTCAGGTTGAGCATCACCAACAATGCAAAAAGCAATAACCCCATGCCCATATTGGTCAGCAAACTGTTCTTTAAAGACTCCACCGCCCGATTGGGGGCGTTTTTCCCCAGTGCTTCCCCCACCTGAGGGGTTAAAGTAAAGGTGAATCCCATACCAAAAATCAGTACGGAATTGAAAACGGTATTGGTAAAAGAAGCCGCAGCCAATGGACTGGTGCCTAATTGGCCAATCATCATATTATCGACCAGACCAACCGTAATTTGTCCGAGTTGTGCCATGATCACCGGCCAACCCAATTTTAATAAATTAGAAATGTGAGAAGAATAAGCCTTCATCGTCTCTATTGTTAAAAGGTGTAACAATTATGGCAGTGCCTAAGACGTTTTTTATTAAACCCACCTACTTCTTTTCTCAACCCAAAGCTTCCCCATGCGCTGTTAAACCAGCAGGATCACTAATTATTCCTAAGATTAAATGAAGAAAAAAAGCAGGATAGTTTTTTTTGCCGTCAGATGCACCGGCAAACGAGACCTTTCCAGAGATGACCTCCATGAGTCACTTTTTTGCGGACAGCGCCGGGCTTCAAGGTAAAAACAATTCCTCATCTCTGCGGCTATCTCTGGTCGTTGCTCCCTATTTGAAAGGGCGGACAAAGGTAAGAATTTCATTTAATTTTAAAAAACAGATCTCCCCAAAAGCAAGGCATTAATAAAACTTCTTGAGTCAAACAGTCACCGATCAAGCTTCAATCTTTCATGACATTACCCGCCTTTTATGTGTTTCTATCACCGATAATTAAGCCACCCAAAGGACTTCATTTGGTCGAGAATAAAAAGGCATGGAAGCAGAATAGGATGGTGCTTGCTACTGTCATGGCGGCATTTTTTCCATTGGGCTTCCATTGATCAATAAATTATTAATGGGAGACATATTGTCCTAAAACCAGTTTACTTGCAAGGCGGGAAAAATGACGGAATAGTGCTCTATTTCAAGTTATATCCACCGAAGCTGATAAATGAGGAGAAAAAAAGCTCGCCGAATTTTGGGAGATGAGCCAATCAGCAAACACCGCCCTATCGAACTGAAAGCAAGCCAAAAAAGAGATTCCAAAATTTAACGGTAAATGATTCGGACATAGAGTCTTTAAAAGTCCAAATTCGCAGCGAAAATTTGATTATTGCAGAAACGATAAAGGGTTATTTTGAGAGAATAGCATCGCTATTGTGGAGAAATTATCCAAAATCGCTTCCAATAATTCGAATTTTTAGCCGGAGGGTGTGCTTTTAAACATGACCTAAAGCTGCTCAAGCCATCGCTCGTGGTTTAGCCCCCATATTTTCGGACTTTTTTGATTTTGCCTCTTGTGAGGTCTATTTTTCCATTATAAGTTTGTGTTAGCAAAGAACGATCGACGGCGATTAATTTACCGAAGGTTGTAATGAATTTGGAGTGTTGGGCCCATTCACATCCTCATTCAAATATCCCTCCCCATTTAGGGTCGGTATATTTGAGCAAAGAACTTCTCTCTGACTCATAATCCCCGAAAGTTGACTATGGGGTACTGTAAGTCTAAATTTCACCTTTCGCTCGTTTATTACTGTGCGTTCAATCAAATCATATTCCCACGCCTTCCAAAACAAATTGGGACTAAGATGAGCTATTGACCCATGTAATCTAACATTGTTATATTTTTCATAAAACACTTCTAACCTTTCTCTTAATTCCTCTAAGTTCCAAAATGGCGCTTGTCCCAAGCCCTTCTTAAGAATGCTATGAAAGCTTTCAATATGGCCATTCTCCTGGGGCGTATAAGGATGTGTAAAGGTTTGATGAATACTATTTTCCCTTAAAAATTCTTGAACGCTTTTAGCGCTAAATTGAGATCCATTATCATTCCTTAATTCAACATGAAGATCCTGTTTCAATAAGTCATTTGGTTGCAAATAATTATCTATTACCCTTTCCCAGGCTTTAATGACCATTTTTTGATCCATTTGATAGCCAACCGACCAATCTAATATTACTCTTGTAAATGTATCAATAATGCTTAATATATAAGCATGACGCCTATGCTCTGTTACCCAAACCATTTTAATATCCATTTCTAAAACCTGCAATGGGCGTTCTGGGCATACACAGCGATATTTGACGTAATTTTTATCACTAACCTTCCTTTTTTCCTGAAGTAAATCTGCGTCCTTCATCAAACGGAAAACCTTTTTATGATTAATATTATATCCTTCAAGCTTCAATTGACTGGTCATCATACGATAGCCATAATTAGTGATTGGATCTTCTTTTAAGCGCTTAATTTGCCCTATTACATCCTCATTGGGTACTACCGAATGCCCCTTTTGAGTTGTAGTAGTGGCTTTTCTGCCTATATGTTTACGATCTTTAATAGGCTGGTAATAGTATTTGTGTTTTGTTATTTGGGCAATCAAAATAGCTTTATCTCGTTTTAGCCCCAGACCAGTGTATTTTCGTGCTATTTCCGCCCTTTCGTCTGAGGATATTTCTTTTTTAGCAGCTCATCCTTCATTTTGGATTCAAGCTCCTTTTCAGCGATGATTTCCTTTAATAGGGCATTCTCTTTCTCAAGACGCTTTATCTCCTTTAATTGAGGTATAGTCATCCCGCGAGTGAAACCTGCCTCTCCCATGGTTTCATATTTTTTCACCCAATTTTTATAGGTGGCTGGATAAACTCCATACTTACTTAGAGTTTCTTCTACTCCTCTTTCCTCGCATTCTTTTAGAATAGCTAGCTTCTCTTCCTTGGTTCGTGTTACTCTTTTCATCGGATTTCAAATATTGTAAAAAAAAATTTAAGTCCGACTATTTATGGGGCGGAATCACTCGGTATTAAGAAAAGGCGTAAAAGTGAAATCTCCTTCTTGTTCAAACCATTTTCCACGATGCCTTTTCCTGCCCCTGAGTAATTCTTGGGGAATTCCTTTTGGAAAAGCAGCACAGGATTTATTGAATTTAACGAAGAACTGGCAATGCGCACAATCAGAATAAAAGCTGGCGCGTCCAATTTTATTACTACTGAAAAGCTTCATGGGATTCTCTTTTAAAACTTAACCAGCCGTGCGGGAAGGAGTTTCTGTTGAACTCCCTTAAAATATTAATAGCAACAAAATAGTTATCAATGATTTACAGAACCCTAGTGCGCATCAAATAAAACAGCGAGAATGATTTACCTAAAATATTTAAGTTTCCTTAAATCCCGCCTAAGTTCAATTCAGTAGTTTTATAAAGTTTCATCTCTTTCTTACATGGTGAAAGCCTTTTTTAAAAATTACGCCCATCGTGTATCTAACAGTTCACGCGCTTTTCCGAATATTAAACATTTTCTAGCTAAGGATAACATTTTACACTCTATTTCAATCATCTTTTCTTACATATAAAATGCGATATATTGCCACATTTATATTATTCATTCTTTTTGTAATCACCTTTACCCTTTCATCAATCAACTGATCAAATACTCGCTTTACTGATAAAGGAGTGTATTACTACTTGATTTTTTTTGAGTTTCACTGATTTTTCTTTCCTTTTATTACGTCAAAAAATTATGTACTCCATGATTCCCCAAAACAAATAAACCCGCAAATTTCTTCATTATCAAAAGCTGACTTCATTTTCTAACAGCCTAAATTGGGAAGAATGTCAAAGAACTTACCGCGGTAGTCAAAAAAAAAAATTAAACTTTTGAAAAATAGTTGGTCAAAATATTGATTTTACACCCAAAATGGACATAAATTAAAAGAGAAGGGCGAAATAGTACCTTTAATGATGAAAAAAAAAGAACTATAGGATAAATTGCTAGTTATAGTTTTAAAAACTAACCGGCAACAAAAACGGAGTAATGATTAATAAAATACCATATAATTTCGATTCGCACCAAACTATCGAATATTCGAATGTTTACGCGCAAGTCCTGGAAGTAGAGACCATTGATGATGGTTTTATTGGACGATTTGAGGAATACGGCTTATTCCATGTGATTGAAGGTGAAGGTAGTATTCAATTGGACTTTGATGAATTTCAGGTAAAGCAAAACGACATCATCATTGCTGGGCCGGGTCAGATGATCCAGAACATCAATATTGAGGGGGGGAAAGTTTGCTTTATCACGGTACAGAATCAGGTATCGATGGAAGTTTGGAGATCGATGGAGACCCTTCATGTATTGAACCCTGTTCATGCTATTTCACAAGTAAACATGACCGATGAGGAATCTGCTACCATTGCTCATCTTTCACAGAAAATTACGGAAGTACACCAACAGGAAAATCATTTCGCAGAAGTTCTTTTAAAATGTTTCATCACAGAGATATTAGTGAGCGTGGAAAATGCGGTTCGCAGAGCGGGTCATGACACTGAAGGATTAAAAGCGATTACCGCCAGATTCTTTTCCTTGTTCTTTTTAAATAACAGCCACGAACGAAAGGTATCCTTTTATGCAGAGCAATTAGATATTACCCCGAACTATTTAAACATTGCCGTAAAAAAAGGTACTGGAAAAAACGTAAAGCACTTCATTAACGAAATGATTTTAACGGACGCCAAACGCCTGTTAAAATTCACGGACATGGATGCAAAGCAAATTGCCTTTGAGTTAGACTTTGATTCTCCGGCCTATTTCAATTATTTCTTTAAAAAAGAAACCTCCATTACACCGCTGGACTATAGAAAAAAAGAAAGAAAATAACCTTTCCTTCTAAAAATATTATGGAAGACCCGCTTTGTGCGGGTTTTTTTGTATTCCTGCAACAGATCCTGGCCTAGTTTGAGCCGACTTTTTCACCCCTAAATTCATTAAATCTCCTAAAGCGATTTTCCTGAATTTTTATTCGCCTCGATTTGGCCCAGCTTAATTTCGCCTTATTCCGCTGATACTTTGGACAAAACTCCCCATAAAAAAAAAAATTGTTTTTCCCGCTTTGCAACTAAACGAGAATTAATCCGAATTATTCACCTCTAAACCCATCAACTAATCGCAAGTTGCTTATTTTCAGTTCATTTCGATTTGTTTTCTTTGATTTATGATAGGCCAATTTTGGGCAAGCCTGCTTTCTCCTCATTCCTCAGTTTTGTTGAAAAAACCCGAAATAAGAAACTATTCCTTCATTTTTTCTGCCTTACAGCTAAACGAGGATTAAAGCATAAATATTCCGACTTAGCACGTGTTTAAAAGTCAAAATTCACTGTGAAAATTTGATTACTGCCACAGCGAAGCCCGATTATTTTGAGAGAATAGCATCACAGTTGTAGAGTAATTATTCAAAATCACTTCCAACAATTCGAATTGGTATCCGGATGCTGTGCTTTTGAACACGCTCTTAGGCCCAATTGCTTATCATACATCCCCTAAAGCCATTCAAAATGAAAGCCCTACCATAAAAAAAAACTCCCCATGTGCTGCAAGCAGCCCATTTACTAAAGCATGACTTTTTCGTTCTGTTCAGGAAACATAAAAAGCTTATATTGCCGCAAATTTACCCACATCAGTCTATGTCAAAAAAATCATCTTTCTTCCATTGGGTACAACTGCAGTGGGAAAAAGTTAAAAATATCCCCTTAAAAGAGCTCCTGCTCTCTCCGGGAGAACCCATTTGGAAAAAAGGACTCGCAATGGGGCTGGGAGTGGTGATTGGGATATTGCCCCTTTGGGGATTTCAAACCATGAGTGCCATCGCCCTGGCGCAGGTGTTTAGATTGAACAAGCCACTGGTATTAATCGGCTCCTATATCAACTTCACCCCCCTGTTCCCCTGGATCCTTTATCAATCTCTGCAAATCGGCTTTCATTTTCAAAATCTTCCCATGCCTTTTCAATCGGTAGAGGAAATCAATCTGGAGGTGGCGAAGCAATCTTTTGGGGCTTATCTGATTGGCGCCATACCCATTGCGCTCATTTGGGCCTTTGCGGCTTCGGCCTGTATTATTTTGGGTTTGTATATCAACCGCTGGAGACAAGAAATATTTTAAGGCAGATTCCTTGAAATTGTGCAACATTTATTTTGTGGTTGCCTGATTATAAAGCAATTTTGCGGAGATTTTGTAAAAATAAAATTTATTCAATGCTTTCAGTTTCAAATTTATCCCTTCGGTTCGGTAAGAGAACACTCTTTGAAGACGTGAATCTTAAGTTTACGGAGGGGAACTGTTATGGTGTAATTGGTGCAAACGGCGCAGGTAAATCCACCTTTATTAAAATTCTTTCCGGAGAAGTAGATCCTAATACGGGAAGCGTGGCCATTAGCCCAGGAGCTCGTATGACAGTACTGAAACAGGACCACTTTGCTTTTGATGAGTTTTCCGTAATGGAAACCGTTTTGATGGGCTACGATGTCCTTTACAAAAACATCAAAGAGAAAGAGGTTTTATACGCAAAAGAAGATTTCTCTGAGGAAGATGGTATTCGTGCTTCTGAACTTGAAGCAGAATTTGCCGAGATGGATGGCTGGAATGCCGAAAGTGATGCCGCAGCCCTTTTGAGTGGTTTGCGCGTAAAAGAGGATCTTCATTACCGCATGATGAGCGAGTTGAGCGGATCTGAAAAAGTACGTGTATTACTGGCGCAGGCGCTTTTTGGAAATCCGGATATCCTGATTATGGATGAGCCGACCAACGACCTGGATGTGGAAACCATTACCTGGTTGGAGGACTTCCTTTTAGAGTTTAACAATATCGTGATTGTGGTTTCTCACGACCGCCACTTCCTGGATACGGTTTGTACCCATATGGTGGATATTGACTTCAGCAAAATTAAAATCCACACAGGTAACTACTCTTTCTGGTATGAGTCCAGCCAGTTGGCTGCTCGCCAACGCGCGGACCAGAACAAAAAGATGGAAGACAAGCGCAAGGAATTGCAGTCTTTCGTGGAGCGTTTCTCTGCCAATGCAGCAAAGTCCAAGCAGGCTACTTCCAGAAAGAAGATGTTGGAAAAGCTGAACCTGGAAGATATCCAGCCTTCGAGCCGTCGTTATCCTGGTATTATTTTCAGCCAGGAGCGTGAAGTAGGAAACCAGATTTTGGAAATTTCCAACCTGAGTTATGTGCATGAGGGCGTAACTTTATTTGCGGGCTTGGATTTCACTATTGCCAAAGGGGATAAGATTGCCGTGCTTTCCAGAAACAGTTTGGCGGTAACCAAATTCTTCGAGATCATCAATGGAGATTTGGAACCCACTACAGGTACGGTAAAATGGGGCGTAACCGTGAATAAAGGTTATTTACCTAATGAAAACTCTAAGTTTTTCGATACGGATTATAACCTGTTGGAATGGCTACAGCAATACACCACTTCTGAGGATGAAACTTTCATTCGTGGATTTTTAGGTAGAATGTTGTTCTCCGGTGAGGAGATCATGAAATCGGCACGTGTACTTTCCGGAGGGGAAAAAGTGAGATGTATGCTTTCCAAGATCATGTTGCAGCAACCTAACATGCTGTTATTGGATGAACCAACTTCCCATTTGGACCTGGAATCTATTACTGCTTTTAACAATGGACTGAAAGAGTATCCGGGTACGGTAATGTTTGCCTCTCATGACCACCAGTTTGTGTCTACGGTAGCGAACCGAATTATTGAGATTACCCCTAATGGTATGATCGACAAACACACTGACTTTGACAGCTATCTGAGCGACGAAGTGGTAATGGGCAGAAAAGAAGAAATGTATAAGGCCTAAGCCCTTTTTAATAAAAAAATATCCAACGCCAGTTTTTAGTCAAAACTGGCGTTTTTTTTGTTCTAATGTTGCCATTAACATCAGTAACAGAATAAGCAGGATAAGAATTACTAAAATAATTGAGTTTAATCATATTCTAATGATGAAGCAGCAGGTAATTTTGGACTGTTACAATTCTAATTAATATATGAGCATAAAATCTACTTTTCCATGGCTGGTTATTTTGGGACTAGCAGCTATTGTCATTAAGGATCACTATTTTGGAGAAGCCGGACATGAAGCACATGCCACTCCCCAGGAAGCTTACCTTCATGAGGAGGTGACAGGAGTTAAACAATCTCCTATCAACATTAAAACCAGCAAAATTTGTAAGCCGAAGCCACATCAGTTTCAGTGTAGCTACAAAAATTCTCATGAGAAGATTGTAAACACGGGACATACCATTCGACTGGATTACGATTCAGGCTCCGTATTAGAATATGATGGACAAGCCTATAACTTGCGTCAGTTTCATTTTCATACGCCTTCCGAGCACCTGATCGACGGAATTACTTATCCAATGGAAGCGCACTTTGTCCATACCGCTGCAGACAATGACACCACCTATTTGGTAGTAGGTGTACTTTTTAAGGAGGGAAATGAAAACGACTTCCTGAAAAAATTCATCAATTCGGTACCGGATCATGAAGGGGAAAAGGAACTCTGGACGGATTACATCAATGCGGATGACATCGTTAAAGCCAGTGACCATTTCTACTGTTATGACGGCTCTTTAACCACTCCTCCATTTACGGAAACGGTTAAATGGTTTGTTAAGCAGGACATTCTGGATGCCTCTGAAGAACAGATCATGATGATCAACGAACTGGAAGGTAATAATGCCCGACATATACAAGCAGTAAATAATAGAGAAATTGAGGGGCTATAAACCCTTAAGTTTATTCAAAAAAAGCCTGAGAGTGATCACAGGCTTTTTTTTATTGTCAAATTTCGACCAACAACTATTTTCTAGGCTTTTCAAATGCTAAAGTGCGAGGCTTAAGCCGAATTATTCACCGCCATATTTATTGACTGATCGCAAGCAATTTAATTTCAGTTCATTACAATTTTTTTTCTTTGATTTATAATAGCCCAAATTTGGGCAGGCTTGCTTTCTCCTCATTCATCTGCTTTCTTGGAAAAAAATAAAAAAGGGAAATATTCAGTTAATATTGCCGCCTTGCAGCTTAAGGAAGATTTCATCATGAATAATCCTGGCAAAAGTGCGAAGGTTAAGAAGCTCATTTTTCCTTCTCCACCTGAAAAAAGTAATCCCTGACAAAATCCATTTTTCAATACTTTTTTGCCCGACGACGCACCAAACAACCAACCACCGCAGGGGATAAATTTGTTAATCTTCATTTTGATACCAGCATAATCCCTCCTTTTTAACGTCCAGACAGGCATGAGCTTGCATCCTCCTAAATCATTTAACTCCCCAAAAAAACAAAATGGGGAACCATTCCCTCCTTTTCCGGCCTCGCAGCTAAAGGAGGGCTTAAGAACGCGTTTAAAACCGCACCATCCGACTGCAAATTCAAATTATTGGAGGCGATTTTGGATAATTTCTCCACAATAGCGCTACTATTCTCGCAAAATATTCAGGAATCGCTTTGGCAATAATCAAATTTTCGCTGGGAATTTTGGCATTTAACCACGCTATAAGGAGGAATAATCCGGCTAAGTCAAAAATAATTCATGCTATCTTATGATTTTGATAGTGGTCAACACCTATAGGGCATAAAAAAATTCTGATCTTATCATTATTAAGTTTAAATTAATAATCCATTTGATTATATTTAAAAACAATTAAGTATAAGGGGATTATGGAAAGTAAAATCATTTACGAAAGTCAATTCAAAAGCGGTATTGCCGCTTATGTTTGCTGGTTTCTCTTAGGTTGCCATTATGCCTACCTCAATAATTGGAAAAGGCAATGGCTATATTGGCTTACCCTTGGAGGGTTGGGCATTTGGGCCCTGATCGACCTTTTCCGAATTCCAACAATGGTGCGTAAGCACAACCAATTCCTACAATCCTTTATAGATGAATTAGATCTGAAAGAAATTGAAGAAGATCGAATGGTTGCCATGTCTATGAATTAGTCTACAGTTGCAGGAGCAAATCAATAGACGGAATTAGTAACGAAAATTCGAACATTGCAGAATTGATAAAAGATTATTTAGAGCGAAATGCAGGGCTATCATTGAAAAAAATATCCTAATCGTTTCCAATAATTTGTTGTTTGATGTGCCCCTAAGGATAAAGGGAAAACCTATCGCATTATTCCTCACTTAATAAAGGGTAACCGTTGCCTATCCGCACTTGAGATGATTATCAAAAACCTACCCCCCGGAAGCTTAAAAGCCCTATTTCTAAGTTTACTCTTTGATGCCATTGGCATGCTTAGTTATTTCATTCCGGGCTATGGAGAGTTTATTGATATTATTTGGGCGCCCTTAGCCGGAATTATCCACTTTCAAATGTACGGGAATCGGGCAATGGCTTCTTTAAGTTTCCTCGAAGAAATTTTACCCGGCACCGACCTCCTTCCCACTTTCACCCTTACTTGGGTCCTGCTGAAGTTTAACTTTTTAAAACCTAATGAAAATCCTTAGAATGTGTTTAAACGCACACCATCCGCCTGCAAATTCGAATTATGGCAAGCGATTTTGGATAATTTCTCCACAATACCGATGCTATTCTCTCAAAATAATCGGGTATCGCTTTAGCAATAATCATATTTTGGTTAAAAATTTTGGCCTTTAACACACTCTTAAGCTGATTATTAATTACCACGTTTAGCTCCCCACCTCAAATCACTCACTTCCATTATCTTAAGGCCTATTTTACTGATTTATTAATATCCCCAATTTGGGCAAGCCAGCATGCTCCACCTTTATCTGCTTCATTTGAAAAAAATGAAAGAAGGAACTATTCCTACATTTTTTCCCGCCTTTCAGCTAAACGAAGATTTTAGCAGGAATAATCCAGGCAAAACTACCTTCAAAAAAAGGGTGATTTCCAATAACCATGAGCAGCAGAAAGGTACATAATAGACAACCAATTGCTTATCAATTACAAAAATCCCGCAATGCATTAAGAAATGGCCAGTTTATTTTGGCATTACAGACAGTTGTGATAATTATCATCTTTCAGTATGATGAATAGCGCCGACAGAAACTTGCACCTCAGCGGAACCCTCATTAAATTTGAATTTAGATAAGATTAAACCCCCTTTTTTTATAAAAGAGCGTGACGAAAGCCAAAATCTGTTGAGGGAATTTGAGCATTGAGGAATGCGATAAGCCATTATGTGGAGCGCAGGTGAGTACCATTGCAGAAAAATTATCCCTATTCGTTTCCAATAATTCAAATTTGCTTCGGCAAGGTCTGGTTTGAAGCCGCTCTCAAATAAGAAAAACCAAATTTTACACTATTTATGTTGAAAAAGAAAATGCTCGGCACACTGCTTCTGGTCGTTTTTACATTTGCCACCGCACAGGCAAAGACCATTGGAGAGTCAGATCAGGCACATCCTACCGCACATCAGGAACATCAAAAACATTTCGAACTGGAAGTCTCGCTCACCGATGAAGCGCATATGGAGTTTACAGGCTCAGTTTATTTTTTCAGGGAAAACAAAATCCAATTAACAGCTGATCAGTCCGGCCATCATTTCGCCTCTGTATTAGTACATGAAATTCCCTTTCATCATAGCCATTGGGGCACTTTCCTGGGAGCTGGAATGAACTTTGGTTTCGAAAAGGAAGAGGCAACCGCTACACCAATACAAGAAGCCGGTCACCATTTACATTGGGACAAGGCCGTTTTGGTTCAGAGCGGTCTCGCTTATAATATTGATGATCACTGGAGCACTGGCTTTACCCTTTCTCCGGCTTTCGATTTAAATGAAAAAGTACCGGATTTTGCGATGACTTTTGATGTGGTTTTTGGTTTTTAAAATCAAATGGTGCAGTACAAAATGAAGGCAGAAGCCCCTTTATAAAACGAGACTAAGCCAATTTTAGAAGATTAACCTTTGCTTTATAAAAAAAGCAAAGGCTCCCCATATTGGCTTTTTAAAGGTGACAGCTAAAGGAGAATTTCAACATGAATAATCCGGGAAAAGCCATTAAAAAAGCCGAAAAACCAGCCGTAACCTCTCCATACGATAAGTTCTTTTTTTTTAGCTTGTAGGATCTGGCGGTGAATAAGGCTGATTAATTCCATTTTGGCAATCAGGATTCCCTCCCGGGCTTTCCTCCAAAATGGAAATGGTATGAAATAAAGGAATCATCAAGCAAAGGCAGTCTGGATAGGCTGCTTTTTTCTATTTATTCCCCGGCCTAAGGCCATTTATTAATTATATTGCCATAAAAAAAAGATGGCGAAGAAAAAGAAGTGGAAGGACTTCAGCGGAGTAGTTTACTCCACTGATCCGGATTACGAATATCAAAATGAGCAGGATGAGGTGGACACCACCCTTGAACCCGCTCAACAAAACTTAAAAGTATTACTTGACCGAAAGCAAAGAGGAGGAAAAACCGTCACCCTGATCACCGGATTTGTGGGAAGCGAAGAAGATTTGAAATCCCTGGGTAAAGCATTGAAATCCAAATGTGGCGTAGGCGGATCGGCAAAAGAAGGCGAAATCATGATACAGGGAGATTTTCGCGATAAGGTTTTAGACTTACTGATCAAGGCTGGCTATAAAGCCAAAAAGAGCGGAGGATAATTGCCCCTATTTTTACAGCACAATTTGCTGTATTGAATAATATTTAGTCTTTCCGTTTATCATTAAGCGCCAACCAAAGGGGTGCTGGATTATTTTGTGATAATAGCACCACTTTGGTTGAATAAAATATTCCAAAATCAATTCCGTGGATTTGAATTTACCATCAACGAGTAGAGGGTACTCCCTGCCTGAAGGTAAAAAGACAAAGGTGACCACTCGCCTTTTAAACCGAATAATAATATGCTTAAGCCGGATTATTGATGCTTAAATCCTCGTTTAGCTGTTAGGAGAAAAAATGAAGGAAATTTTCCTATTTCGAGTTTTTCCCAACGAATCAGATGAATGAGAAAGCAAGCCTGCCCAAATTTGGGCTATCACAAATAAATTGTAATGGATTGAAAATAAATTATTTGTGCTTAGTCAATGAATTTAGCGGTGAATAATTCGGGTTAAATCCTCCTTTAGCTTCAGGATGGAAAAATGAAGGAATAGTGCTCTATTTCATTTTCTCAAAGGAAGCAGATGATTGAGGAGAAAGTAAGCTTTCCCCTATTTGGCCTATTAAAACTCAAAAAAAACGCTGTAATGAACTGAAATAACCCTCTCAGGGAAGATCAATAAATTCATCGGTGATTCATTCGGCTTGATATAACCGCAGAAACTGTACGCCTACCAACACGAAAAAATGCTATTGAAGAGGGCATTGAAGCAGCTCAAACTTCTTCAGCTTGTCCTTACTTTAAAGGTTCAAATTTTATTTCCTTTCCCCCCTCATAGTATTTCCCCATATCTCCGTAAAGCACCGGGGTAAATTCACTGAAATCCAGTTCTCCCGCAGCATCCACAAAGCGTTCATCCACCTTAGCGTCAATGACCTGCCCGACAAACTGCCGGTGAGAGCCCAAATCAAAATACTCTGTAACCCGACACTCCAAAATTATGGGGAATTCCTGTACATAAGGCGCCGACACCGAGTCTGCGCGAACAGCTGTCAGCCCGGTCTTCTCAAATTTATCGACATCCCTGCCGGAATGGTGTCCCACATATTTCACATATTGTACTAATTCCGGAGAGGGAATATTAACCGTAAAAGCCTGCTCCCGCATGACATTGTGATAAGAATAAGTAGCAGGACGCATAGAAACGGCCACTTTTAGGGGTTTGGAATTTACTACCCCGAACCAGGCGGCGGTCATTATATTTGGCTTTCCCAGACTATCATAAGTACCGATCACCATGGCCGGCTTGGGATACACGAGTTCCTTTTCCCCAAAGGATACCTTCTGATAGGTGGCCGTGGTATCATCTTCAAAATTTTGGCTAATCCATCCTTTCAGGAAAGTATCAGCGCCCTCTTGTCCTTTACCGGCAAGCAGCAAAACCACTATCACCAGCAACAGAACAATATTCAATGCTTTACTTTTATCCATCATATTATTTCAAATAAATCTTATTGATCAAACAACCGGTGGGACACAGCTTACACCAGGGTTTATTATAAAAAATTGAAAGCAGGCCTATAAGCAGAAAAAAGCCCAGAAAAGACCAGCCTGCTACCTGAAACAAAAAGGCAATAAATGGCTCTGAATAGCTTAATTCCAACTGAAAGCCCAAGATCAGGCCGGCCCAAATCAGGATTAAATAAACCTCATTAAGGGGAATTTTCCTCCATTGCCCTTTGAAGGGCCTTTTCTTCTTTTTTGATAATTTATTGATCATCTCCTGAAAGGCACCCATCGGACATAAATAAGTACAATAAAACTTAGGCTTGTTCAACAGGGGCATGATGATCGCCAGGGCCATTAATAAAACCGAGGACCAGCCCGTTTGCCAGTTCAGCCCATTAGCCACCCATCCATTCACAATTTTTAAAGAAAGGGCTTTCCCTAAAAACAAACCGGTCACCACAAAAACCAATAGCATATACGCCATCCGGTAAGCTTTCAGGTCCTTGCGATAACTCATCAACAAGGACAATAGGACCATCGCTAAAAAAATAAGATCACGAAACAAGGCCCAATAGTCCGGGCCAAGGTCCTCTTTGTTTAGCCCAAGCTGACGCAATCCCTGATCCACTCCTCTTTGCACCGCTTTGGAGGTTTCCGTGGCCCCGGACACCGCTGCAATTCGAATCGCCTCTTCCTGATCAATGGAAAAGCCTTTCCATTGATCCAGAAAATGAGCTTCTTCCAGGTACTTTAGAAATTCTGGTGTTTCCTTATTTTCCAACAATAGAACCTGCTGCACCTGTCCGCCTTTCAGACCAATCATTAACGGCAAATTCCCGCCATAGCCTGGATTATGTTGCACAATCACTACCTTGCCCCCTTGCTTTTGCCCAAAGCTTACACGATAAACGTGCTCCCCTTCCTCAACTGCCTCAAAGGCTTTTGCTTCAGGGAATAGTCGCCCGACCAAATCCATATTTACAACAACGTTCGGAGAAGCCTTTTGCCCAAAATTGAACTTCCAGCCGCTACTTAAGCCCAGCGTCAGTATAAATAGAAAAAACAAACCATAATAATAGTATCGGTACCCCTTCGGATAAACTCCTTTCATATTCAAAAAATTATTCCTTCTCAAACCTAATAGCGAAATATACCGCATCTTCAATCGTTATCCGCAATAAGCTCATTATAATGAAGTTAAAATACAGGACCGTTTCGAAAGAAAAGGACATAAAAAAAGCAGGATTGCTCCTGCTTTAAAAATATCTATCCCAAATTTACCTGTCGGTACAAATATGTTCTGTATTTCGGTTGCCGGCATTATCTTTATACCAGTCTGTATTGGTGACACCACCGGATTCGGCCCAGGCTTTGAAATTGTTATAGGCACTGGTAATATCTATGCCTTCATCCACTACCCGATAATCATGGATAATGGACAATCCCCAGGGGTGCTTGGCGAAGGTTTGATAGTAGCGGTTATTTTCCATATCCGAATTATCCTCAAACGTCTGGAACAGGTCCGGATCATATAAGGCCGTAGGTGCTTCATTGAATAAATGAATTTCATGACTCCGCACCCCATTCTGGAAAATGAAAGGATTATAAGGGAAATCAGCCAGACCGGAAGTTTCCAAATTCATCGGATTACTGAAGGTGACCGTTACCACCAGCGTATTGCGCTTTGCATCTTCAAGGCAGGTGCCATAATCACTCATCAGAGAGGCCTGATCAAATGGAATAATCACGACACGGTCGCCATGACCACTTTCCGTTCCATTGGCCAAAGTGGAAATATTACCGGTGGTTAAATTTGTTCCGGTAACGGAGACAATATCAGATTGAGAAACGCCATCCGGCAAGGCAATTCCAAATCCATTATCATAACTGGCAGATCTGGCTTTCTGAACCAAAGTAATTTCCATTTTTGTGACTTCATTGCTCCCATTCACAAACAATTTAAAACGATAATTCACCACAATGTCATTGAAATCATAATCTCCCTTAGACGGCCATAAATCCTCAAAAGCTACGGAACCAAATCCAAATTTACTTGGACTAGACACCGTACCACAATTGCTTGGATCTTCCGGAAATTCATCTATACAATCAATGCAGCCGTCCCCATCAGTATCAGTCTGCGGGCATTCCTCCACAGTACAGGGAAAAGCACCTAAATCATTGATTTTAGTATTATAAATCGCCACCGTATCATAAGCTCCGGTTTCTTTATCCATTTCTATAAATAGGGAATTACTATTATTGGTGCCCATGAACAGGCGATCATTTTCATCGATGGCCAAAGAAGTGGGATTCCAGGGCAGCCCCTCTGCACTAATACGGGAAGTGGTGATGATATTATTAAGCGTATCTATTTCATTAATCTTATACAAACCAGAGAAGCAACACATATAAACATCACCATTCAAACTGATCGCCACATCCCCTCCACCGGTAGGGCTTTCTAAACCCTGAATATCAAAAGAACGCTTGGTACTGCCATCGGCCGCATCCAAAATATGCATCTTAGTCCCGTTTGCAATCCACAGTTCATTATTCCCGTGATGATACTCCATTCTTGGATAGGAACCATTGAAAGGGTTAGTAGTCGCCACTGTAGTCCAGGTGGAATCGGCTATGGTAAAGTAGCGGAGCTTTTTTCCAAAATTCACATAGACCCGGCCGTTGTACTTATCCACTGCACAGGCAATGGATCCACCATCGGGCATACTTTCATCGACATAAGTCCACTCATAATTTCCGGAATTTTGATCAATGCTAAAAAACTCTCCATTGTTGTTCACTCCATAGATTAAGGAGGTGCAATTTGTGATCCGCTGATTACTCACAAAATTCACATTAGTTTGCGGTGCAATAGGGACAAACTCCTTAATTTCTGCACCATTTGTTACCTTGGTAATCACCAACTCCTTTCCATGAGTGGGTACGTTAATCTGTATATCAAAATGGCTTTGTCCCTTTTCTAAAAAAGCACGTCCCAAACTAAGTTCGCTTTCATCGGTATCTTTAAAAGCAATTTCATAAAATGCGCTGGCAGAGGGATTATCATCTCCCACTGAAAGGTTAATTTTATAGTTTGTTTTATAAGAGAAGCCATCCGGAACCTGAATAGTCTCAAATCCTGAGGCGGAAGGATCATTTCGATCGCGCTGATTCCAGCAGGAAGCAAGAAAAACAACCAGTAAAACAAAAAGAAGGTTAATACGTCTCATTAGCGATAAAATTATATTTCACCTTTACTAAATATAATCTAAGAGCAGGTGATGGGTAAATTACTATTTATAAAAACATAGATTTTATATAAAAATCACATCATCACCTATTGCTTTCTTTTACATTTTTTGAAAAAATTATCCCTCCATTTTTAGTGAAAAACTCTGCTCAAATACCTAATTTTGATTTTTGTTTATTTTAATGATTGACTAGTTGGGAATGGAATTGATTGTCTGGAGTATTTTTTTCTTAATAGCCCCATTATTCGTTTATTTCTTATTGTACCGCTTTCCTGTTCTGCATCGGGTGGGCGCAGTAATCCTCTCTTATGGCTTGGGGCTGCTTGCCGGTAATATCGGTTGGAACAGCTCGGAGCTATTACCTTTAAAGAATGAACTCATCTCCATATCAATCCCACTGGCGATTCCTTTATTGCTTTTTTCTTCCAATATTAAAGACAGCCGTCAAATGGCGGGCAACAGTATAAAAGCCATGTTGGCCGGCATGCTTTCCATCATCCTGATCGTAAGCCTGTTGACTTTTACTTATCATGCCGAATTATCGGAATGGTGGAAAATTGCGGGATTATTTGTAGGCGTTTACACCGGCGGTACTCCCAACCTGGCCAGCCTGAAACTGATGCTGGAGGTGGATGAAAACACCTACTTACTCTTACACACCAGTGATATGATTTTAAGTGGTCTTTTCCTCTTATTTCTAATCAGTATTGGCGAAAAAGTTATTGGAAAAGTATTGGGAACACCCCAAAATTTACAAGAGATCTCCCTGGCACCTGAGGAAACGGCCAAAAAAGAATGGCATATTTTTAAGGGAAAAGGAATGCTAAAAACACTTACTTCCTTAGCGGTTTCTGTCACCTGTTTAGGACTTGCGTATCTGCTATCGCTGGCTTTTGACCCTACCCTTCAAACGCCGGTTATCATGCTGGGCCTGACCACCCTCGGTATAGGCGCCTCCTTTATTCCCAGAATTCGCCAACTGGAAAATTCCTTTGATCTGGGGATGTACCTTATTTTAGTATTCAGCACCCTGGTGGCTTCGATGGTTCAGGTAGAAGATTTCTTTCAGCAGGCGAACGGAAGCCTGTTTTTCCTGACGGCCATTGTATTGTTCAGCTCCCTGTTGCTCCATTTATTACTTTGTAAAATCCTGAAAGTGGATGCCCACAGCATGATCATCAGTGCCACGGCACTGGTTTGCTCGCCTCCCTTTGTACCCATGGTGGCCGGCGCTTTAAAAAATAAAAAAATCATCCTATCCGGTTTAACCATCGGCATCATCGGATACGCTGTTGGAAATTATTTGGGATATTTTATAGCAATTAGCTTAAAATCTATTCCATAAGAGAAGCTTTATGGTAACCCACAAAGCATAAGTTGAATAGTAACGAAATAATGGCCAAAAGTATTTTACTATTGGTAATCAATCCTATTCATTATGAAAAAGGTTTTTTCTTTGCTCGCTTTGCCCCTGCTTTTCCTGAGTTTAAATAGTTGGACCTCGCCCGTACAGGAATGCTATTATTACGCCATTTGCCATTCTCATGATTGGGTGGGCATGTTGCGTCCGGAAATGAGGGAGGCGGAGGAAGATTTGCAAAGGCATATCAGCCTGAACCCTGAGGAAGGACATGATGGTCTGGTAGAGGAGGAATGTGATTAAGCTGAATTATTCACCGCTAAATTTAGCGACTCCCCTAATCGATTTATTTTCAAGGCCATAATATTGTATTTACTGATGTATAAATAGCCGATATTTGGGCCAGTTTGCATTCTCCGGCTTTTACTGCTTCCTTCGGAAAAACTCGAAATAGGAAAAATTCCCTCCTATTTCCGTCTTGCAGCTAAAGAAGGATATAGCAAGAATCATCCGGCTATTGCATCTTGTAATAAGATCAGGCAGCCTTTATATGAGAATAAATCACTGCAATCATCAAGCCCATCCTAAAGGCTACTTCCACTACCTTTAGAATGGGCATTTCATTTTCTAATCACTCAATTTGAAAAAGGGTATGTTTAAAAGCACAGCATCCGGCTGCAAAATTTGGCTTTTAAATCCCCTCTAAACTTGCTTTCTCCTCTTTTAACTGCTTGGGTCGGAAAAACTCAAAAGAGGAAAAATCCCCTCATTTTCCCGCATAGCAGCTAAAGGAGGTTTTAAGTAAAAATATTTTGGCTTAAAAAGTATAATCCTGATGACCTTCATAGGTTCTGGTCTTGGCGGAGGGAACAATCCTCCCCTGATACTTCAAGGCTTCCCCCCAATTTCCCCGGATATTGGCCGTAGCGCTACCATTCGGAAGAACGCTCATGCTCACATCAAATGTACCGTTAGGACCAAAAAGCGAATAACTTACCCAATAGCTGCCATTTTCTTCTTGCTTGAATTCATATTTATTCACCTTCCCTACACAGGTCACCCCGCCCAGGCCATTAAGCCCTGCTGGAATTTCTTCAAAGGCCAGTTGGAGCACCGCCCGATCTTCCACCACCGAAACATAATTGGTGGAAGAATTCACATTCACCGAATTCCCGTAGCGGTCATACAAACGGTCAGTTTCGAGTACAAAGTTTTTGTTTTGGATCATCATATCAGTCATCGCTGCCTGATACTCTTCTGCCAACCGGGCTGCTTCCCGGCGTTTTTTTCGTTCCAACTTACGGATCTCCCGACGGCTTAATTTACTTTCCTTCTCCTTTTCTCCTTCCAACTTCTCCGCAAAAGACATGGAACTAACGACTAAAACCACAATTACTGCCAATAGGCGACTTAACGTTTTCATTGTCTAAATATTTAGCGATTGTTTTGTGCGTGAATATTCACGCCCTTAGCGAAACTCCTTCGCCCTTACACCTGCAGATGGGAAATTCCGATCCCAAAACCCTGACCCTTTTTGAAGAATTTTAAAAAATCATTTACATCAGATGCTCTACCCCTTAGCCCTGAAAGAAATATGGTTTGAGCATGTTAACAGAGAAAATTTGATTATTGCCGAAGCGATACCCGATAATTTCGAGAGAATACCAGCGCTATTGTTGAGAGATTATCCGAAATCGCTTCCAATAATTCGAATTTACAACCGGAAGGAAAGCTTTTAACAAGCCTTTATAGCCATCAAACTTTCATTTCCCTAGAAAAATGATGATATTCCAACTATCCCAAAACCACAATACGATTTCAATGAGTGCACAAAAACAAGAAGTAACCCAACTACTGAATCAGATAGATTTAGCTTCAAATCGTGAAAAGCTATACCCGATGGTCTATGACAATCTGCACGTGATTGCCGAAAAGTTATTCGCTCGCGAACGTCAGGACCACACTTTACAACCTACCCTATTGGTGAATGAGGCTTTCATGAATTTGGTCGATCAGGACAACCTGAGCTTCAACAGTCGCACCCATTTCTACGCCTTAAGTGCACAGGCCATCAGAAGAATTTTGGTGCATCATGCCCGCAACCGAAATGCTCAAAAAAGAGGCGGCGGCGCACACAAGATAGAATTGGAGGAGGGCATCGCCTATACGGACCAAAAGGAAGAGGCTATTTTGGATATCAATGAAGGGATTGAAAAATTAGCGGAGGTTTCCCCTCGACAGGCACAGGTGGTGGAAATGAAATTTTTCGGAGGCATGAAAATGCAAGAGATTGCCGATGAGCTTGAAGTGTCTATCAAAACCATAGAAGTAGACTGGAAAGTCGCTAAGGCCTGGTTAAGAAAATTCATGAAGACCGAAATTTAAGCCCCTGCATGAGTTCAAATATGCATGATCGTGCCTCTGCTATTTTAGCCAAAGTGATGGACGCGCCCAAGGAAAGGGCTTTAACCATCATAGAAGAGGCATGCCAGGGAGATGAAGCCTTAAAAAAAGCAGTCCTCTCTCTTTACCAGGAATTCACGGAAGTGAATATGGAGGACAAACCGCCTTCGCCCAATACCCAAAAGTCGAAGCTTCACCCTCAAAAATTAGAGAGTGTTTTCCTTAAAAATAAAGTAGAGCGGGTTTTCCTCAATAAAAAGGGGACAAGGCTCGCCATCGTATTCACCACCTTGGCCTTACTCATGATTTTTGGGGAGGTGGTTCGTTCGGCGATCAAAAAGAAAATTATTCAGGCAGAATTAGAAGAAAAAAGCGCCCTGCTGGAGACCACTTCCCAGGTATTGTTTGATTGGATTGAAAAAGAAAAAGAGCGCATGGAAAGTTTGGCCATGGATTCTTTTACCCTGCAATTAAGCCAGGACCTGATCAAGGCAACAGAGGATCCATCGCAAATGCTGTTACTGACCCAAAAACTTAGAAGGTTGGAAAGGGCAGCAGATTTCAGATTGTTGGGATTATTATTCCCGGACCGGCCGGAAATCTTGTTGTCTACGGTAGATGCCTCCGATTCCACCACCTCTCCCCTCAATGGAAAGGCTATTGGGGAGGGATTCTACCCCTATTTTAACCAACTTCGATCCGGAGAAACGGTCTTTGTCCCCCCTATTTCGGATGAGGAGGCCGTTTATGATTTACCGGAATCCTTTGGCAATACTTCCAACTGCATTTTTGCCTGTCCCATAAAATCCCCGGAGGGAGGGGTGATCGCCTACCTCTATAGCGTCAGCTTTCCCGAACAATCCTTTTCCAATATTTTCAGAATGGCCCATCATGGGAAAAGCTCCGAGATTTATGCCCTGGACAGAAAAGGCCGGATGATTTCAGAAAGTCGCTTTACCAAGGAGATGCAGAAAACCATTTTATTGGATTTCGACAGCAGTAAACAGTCCATTTATAATATTTTCGTTACCGATCCCGGTGGAAATGTGATGGAAGGCTATAGCCCGGAGGAGCCTGCCTTCAAATGGCCTCTGACCGCCCTCGCTATGGACATTCAGACCCAATTACTGAAAAAAGACAGTACTTTTTCAGGCAATGTGCCCTATGCCTATCGGGATTACCGCGGGGTCCCGGTGATTGGTGCCTGGCGCTGGTTGCCGGAATATGACTTTGGCATGATTGCCGAAGAAGATGAAGCAGAAGTCATGGCGATCATGGGACGGATAGACCTTATATTGGGAATTTTTTATCTGATTATCGCTATTCTCCTTTACCTGCTATATAATTCCAGGATTGACCTGGCTCGTTTTTCCAAAAAAATTGAACAGTTGGATCAATTAGGGCAATACCGACTCCTCGAAAAAATCGGGGAGGGAGGCTTTGGCGAAGTGTATCGGGCGGAACACGCGATGCTTAGAATTCCGGTGGCCATCAAAATGCTGAAAAAAAATGTCGCCAATGAGGATGCCATAAAAAGGTTTGAGAAAGAGGTCACCATTACCGCCTCCCTACAGCATCCCAATACCATAAACGTTTATGATTTTGGCACCTCTGCCGAGGGAAGTTTCTATTACGTGATGGAATTCATCGACGGACTGCCGCTGAATAAAGTACTGGAGTTTCACCAATCTTTCCCGGTGGGCCGATGCCTGCACGTTCTGCTTCAGGTATGCTATTCTTTGCAGGAAGCACACCGAAAACATTTCATTCATCGGGACATCAAACCGATGAACATTATGCTGAGCCAACAGGGAGGGGCCTTCGATCAGGTGAAATTACTGGATTTTGGATTGGTGAAAGACCTTGATCTGGACACGGCGCTACAAACCAAAGCGGGACAAATTGGAGGCACTCCATTGTTCATGGCTCCTGAACGCTTAAGGGATCCTTTTAATAATAATGCCCGTGTAGATATTTATGCGATGGGCACCCTGGGTTTGTATATGCTTTCCGGCAAATTCCTGGTGGAGCTCATTTCTCAAAAGGTTTTTATGGGGGAAGACACCCTGCCTCCTTCTCAGAAAAATCAACTCATTGAGAGAGATGATATCCCGGAAGATTTGCAAAACCTCTTAATGGAATGTATTCGGTTTGACCCTGAAAAACGTATTTCAGATATCGACATCCTTATCGAAAGGCTGGAAAACCTGCAGCAATTAAACCCCTGGAGCCGGGAAGATGCCAAAAAATGGTGGCAGACTTATCAGGTTTACGGGCAATAAAGGAGGGGGCACCTGCTCGAATAAGCGGTACCCCCAATTAACACCACAGCACATCCCCCATCGCAGCTGTGGGTTCACCCAAAAGATTTTTAAGCCGAATTATTCACCCCTCGATTTAGGTACTGTCTAAAAAAGCACAGCATCCGGCTGCAAATTCGAATTATTGAAAGCGATTTTGGATAATTCCTCCACAACAGCGATGCTATTCGCTCAAAATAATCGGGTATCGTTTCTGCAAGAATCAAATTTTCGCTGCGAATTTTAATTTTTAAAAACCTCTTGATTCCCCCCGATCCTCTAATTTCCCGAACCTGATCAGCCATTTCAGCCATTAAAGCAGGCTGTCAAAAATTATAATTGACAATCAAGCGGAAGGCATTTCCTTGTGGACGGTATGCCGCCATCATCTCCCAATAGGAGCGAATAGCGAAAGAAAACTTTTCGGTAGTGGCATAACTCATCCCCCAACCAATACCATGTTGCTGGTGAAACATCTTTCTTAGCACCTCCGGGCCGCCCTTCTGTGCGGTGGTCTGGTACTGATGGAAGCCCACCAGGCCTACGTTAAAGCGTTTTTCAAAGGTCACCCCTAAGCCCCATTCAAAAGTATTGGTATTTCCGGCAGTAATTCCCGTCCCGGCCTGCCTGCTGCTCAGCTGATAAGTATTCATTCCCGTAAAGTGGAAGCGGTTATCAGTTCCGAAATAAAAAGTTCCGCCCAAAGTATCAATACTCCGTAGAGTTTTGAGCTATTGTAAAAAAAATGGTGACCTGTATATTTGTATCGCCAAACACCAACATACTAAGTCACCATCAAGAGCATCGAAACACTCCTAGCGCAAATATTCCATAAAATGTTAGACATTAACAAATGGGAGAGGGATTTCATGATAGAAAATTTGAAAGGACTACTGTCTTTCCGTGGTCGTAATAATTTCACCAACATGAGTCGGTATCTGCGGTACAATGAGGCCACGATTAGATCATGGTATGAAAAATATTTCAATTACCTTTTTTTCAATATTGAGCTCATTAAGACACTTAAAGATGAATTGCGCATCATTGCCTTTGATCCAAGTTATGTTTCCAAAAGTGGTCAACTCACCCCAGGTTTAGGGTACTTTTGGTCAGGCTGCGATAATTCAACAAAAAGAGGTCTAGAAATTACTGGAATAGCAAGTGTTGGCCTCGAAAGTAAAACCGCAATGCATTTAGAGGCCCATCAAACCTTTAAGAGTGAGGACGAGTCATTTAATTTGCTGACCTTTTATGCCAATTTGATTTTGTCAAATGTTGAATTGTACAAGCAAGTATCAGATAGTGTGGTTGTTGATGCTTACTTTTCGCGCTTTACATTCGTCGATCCAATAGTAGAAAAAGGGTTTATTGTCATTAGTAAATTGGCTAAAAACGCATTTCTTCGTTACAGAAATACCGAACCACCTACCGGAAAAAGAGGGCGACCCAAGGTCTATGGAGAAAAAGTGAAATTTAATAATCTTGACCAAAGACACTTTACACTATGTTTCAAAAATGAAAACTCGGAGGCTTTCGAAGCAGAGGTTCATAGTAAAAGTCTTAAACGATGGATCAAGTGTGTGGTCGTCGTTACTGAGCTTGACAATGGGAAAACCAGACGAGAAATTTTATTCAGTACAGACATTAATCAAAGCGGTTCCGCAATAATTGAGCGTTATCGACTTCGATTTCAAATTGAGTTTCTATTTCGAGATGCCAAACAATTCACCGGTCTGACTCACTGCCAAGCAAGGAGTAAAAATAAGATACATAATCACATCAATATGTCCCTAACGGCGGTGTCCGTGGCAAAAGCGCTTCACTATTTTGATAATAAAACCGAAGAAAAAGAACCCTTCTCATTATCAAGTATTAAGATGCTATATTTTAATCGAAACTATATCCAAAGAATATTTAAAGGGTTCGGGATTGCCCCCGAACCTTACGATAATTCAGAGCAAATGCTCCAGATAGAGAGATTTGGCTGTATTGCGGCCTAATTCTTTACGGAGTATTGAAAGTATAGAAATGGCTGAAATACCCTTTCCCCAAATTATTCGAAGCTCCGGCCTTATACCTTCCCGTTGGGGCAAAAAAACCAATCCGGGCCGTCAGTGCCATCCGATCAAAAGTCCAGGAAAGGGCTGCCGGAAAAACAATCATATCTCCAATGCCCGCTTGTTGTCCATTTAAGGAAAAATTGGAAGGGTTCAGGGCTAAATTTGCAATGGGTACTCCGGCAGCGGCGAAATATTTTCCGCCCAAAACCGGTTTGTCATGCACATAGGTTAACAAAGTGATATTGGCAAAGGCCATCACCGACTTCCCCATTTCATGTACCTCTCCATTCTCCATACGCATCTGACTGGCGTTGTAAATATGACTAATGTTGGTGAGCGAGAAACCGGGGGCCGGTGCATGTGCCGAACGCATCCCATTGATGGCATAACCATAATGCCCCGTCTCCAATCCCTGTGCTTTCGATACCGACACCAAAGCGATAATCAGTCCTATGATAATAGTAAATGTTCTCATTGTTTTGTCATTTTCTTGCTTCACTCAGAGCTGGGTAAGAAAGCTTCCAAAACCCTATTATGGCGCTGTCAAAAAAAGGGCGCTTCCTGAAAAGCATAAAAAAGAGGCCACCGAAGCAGCCTCCCGAAAATTGAGTGTTATATAGAAGTAATTATAAATAAAAAGTCATCCCCAGTCGGAATATATTCCCCATCCGCTGATCAGTTTTATAGAATCCGCTAATCTGAGCTTTGGGAGTCAGGGCATATTGTGCCATAAACTCACAGGCTAAATTGGTCTGCCCATTTCGAAAATCCGGCATTTGTATAACCGGAGTGATCATGCTAAAGAACCTTTCCGAGAACACAATCGGGGTGATCAGCTGAAAAGACATCCCATGCATTTCCCGGGGATCGCCAAATTTTTTCACACTTTCCGGATCGGTAGCCACCATTCGTTGGGACTGGTACATATAGGATAATACCGGAAAAAACGAGATCCAATCTGTCACCAATATTCCGGCAGTAATCCCCGGCGCTACAATCCACCGGCCACTCCCCAATCCTTTATTGAAATCCCCTGTCGGTGCATAAACATCAATCGATGGCCCAAAAGCGCCTAATACTTTCGAGTAATCCTTATGCGGTAAATAGAAGTAGCGCATCCGAATATCACCCAATCCCGTGAATTTTGAATTCAAATTGTGCAGGATCGGAAGCTCCCCCATCAGGAGGTGTTTTTCTCTTGGCGAATACATGATAGAGGCACGATATCCCACTTGCTGACTTCCCGCATTATATTCCAATTGGTTGTCCAATAAGGTATAAAAGTTGGTGGGCTTGGAAGCATCAATCGCGGCTTCCTGATCTTGTGCAAATACCTGAAAGGCAAACACCAACATCAATACAGATAAGAATAATTTTTTCATGATCACAATTTCATTTGCTTTCCCTCAAAGGGGAGATTAGTCTCGAAAAACCCTGTTCCCCTTTTCAAAAAATCACCCTGTTTTTGCCTTGCATCCCTCCCACGGTCTTCAGATTAATAAATTGGAATGGTGTTTTGCCACGAAAGCCCCCGTTTTCTTAATGGACTGAATTTTAACAGAAAGGGGAGAATGGGCAATAGCCATATGGATTTGAAGCCAACTATTGACCTCCACAACAAAAAAATTCTATTGCGGAAAAAGCATTTCATAGGAATAAGGCTGGGCTTTCTGTCCAAAAGACCACTCATTTTTCGAATACAAAGGGATGGAGCAGAACGGCTGAGAATAAACCCGAATTATTCACCGCAACATTCACCAACCGATCTTAATCAACTTATTTTCAATTCTTTAAAGCATATTTTCTTTGAATTATTATAGCCCAAATTTGTGCAAGCTTGCTTTCTCTCCTTCATCTGCTTCCCCTGAAAAAAAACCGAACCAGAAAAATCCCTTTATTCCTCCGCGTATGGCCTTGCAGGGCACAAAAGCATGCATCTTTCGGCTTAATACGTCAACATGATACGGATGCCCGGCACATAATTCATTTGATGATTAAATCCATAATAAGCCTGGAAATTGGCACTCATCGTCATCCAGGGTCGCAGGTAAACCTTATAGTAGGCGTCCAAGCCATACTCCAATTTTCCAGCATAGGCATTTGCGCCTTCATTCACCATCAGCCCGGCACCAAACTGGTCTCCCACCTTTCCAAAAGGAGCTTTTTTCACCAATCCCAATGCATAGGCCGCACGATATTTATCTACGCTCCCCCATCCCCGGGAGGCTTTTGCTGCAACGATCAGATTTTTTGCAACCTCCTGATTTCCTACGTATGCCCATCCGGTAGCTTTCTCCCTACGATTCGGATACTCTGCTTGCCTTAAGCCTTCAGCCTGATAATAGGTCAAAACATGGTAAGAGTAGCGGTTTTTTGCACTCGGCAAAGAGAATCGTAAAAATCCCTGCGTATTAACTGCCCCCTTACCAAAGAAAAAGGAAGCAGGATCCATAATCGGGTTTCGCTCCTCCAAATTATTGCGTATCGCCCCTATACTCAGGTAGTCCGTCAGATGATATTCCATCAGCACGCCAAAGCCTGCTTCTATAGGGGGAACCGGGTCAGAGGCCAGCGTTTTACTGAAAAATGTCATGCGGTCCCAGCCCGAATAACTTGAAAACAAAGTGGAAAATAAGGGGTCAATTTTACCGATGGAAATATCGAGCTTATCGTTAAAAAAAAGAATCTGAACATATAAATACTCCAAACTTAGTTCATGACCACTGGCCGAAAAGCCATTCACCGCGGAAAACATGCCCAAATATTTTGAAAACTGAGCCGTAGAGGCCCCTGATAAAAGGGAATTTTGCTCCACCCTTCCATGTACTTTCATTTTATAATTTGCCCTCTCCAGCCAGGTACCTTTATAAAAAACGCCTAAACTATGATTCAAACTATGCGTTCCCCGGTGGGCATTAAAGCCCTGCTGGAAGCCTGCTCCATAATAGGAAAGAAAGGCATGTCGTTTTTGGGAATAATTCCAATGATCAAAATTAGTCAAACGACGCTCCTTCTTCAACTGATGGGGCCATTCTTGTTGGTTTTGAAAGGCTTCCTCCAGCTCCTTTTCCACCATTTGCTGAGGAAATGGATGTTCCACTCTGGAAGAATCCCTTTGTGGGAAATTTGCTGCGGTGGCCATAGACACATTCAGGAGTAAAATCGCCAAAATTGCCAATATAAAAAGAAGCCATGCCCAATGCGGAAGTGGTGGGAAGTTTTTCATCATTTGTCCTGCGTTTTCAATTTTACCTTCACTCCTTATGGGAAATTTTCGCCCTTATCCCCTAAAGACAGGACAAAAAAACCGGCTCCTCCCTTTCCCATGAACCGGATCTAGCGCTTAAGCCGAATTAATCACCGCCAACTTTAGAAAGACACCCTAATGAACACCTTTTTTAGTGGGATACGACTGTTCTTTTTTCTGATGATCAAATAGCCCGAATTGGGCTATGCTTGCTTACTCATTTGCTTTTTTGGAAAAAAACAAAACAGGAAAAAATTCCTTCATTTTTCCCGCCATACCGCTAAATGAGGATTTTAATATGAATAAGCCGACGAAAAGGCCTCCTATCAGCTGTAATCAAAATTCATTTTGGATTCCGTCGAATTACCCCCCTCTGAAAAGTGCAAGATCAGAAAGCAGTCCCGATCCGCAGGTAGAGCCCTCCGTCCTGACGCCCCATGGCTACATCCATCCCAATAGTAAAGCGGGGCTTTTGCCATACCTCATAGCGAATCCCTGCGCCCACCGACGGAAAAATTTGCCCGTTATCCCGTGAGTCTACAGCCTGGAAAAGCGTCGCCCCCTCCACAAAACCCACAGCGCCCCATTTAGCATGGAAATTATACCGGTACTCTGCCTGAAACGTGAGCAAATGGTGAGCCCGATGCGCTCCGGTGGAATAACCACGGATATTACCATCTCCGAGAATAAACTGATCATTAAAGGAAATATACCCGCCTTTAAGCCCTGCATAAAACCGAAGTACCAGCACATCCTGCTCATTCCGGAGGGAAAAATATTGCTGAAATTCCATTTCCAGGATTCGGACAGGTTTCGCATTACCCATCCATTCCGGATGAATATAAAAGTTCAACTGTGCCAAAGAGCCATTACGGGGATAATAAAAGTCCGGCCTTTTATCCAGCGATAAATTCATTCCAATCCCGACCTGGGTCAACGAAAAAGCATCGGCTTCCTGCGATTTTATGCGCGTATTATACTGGGTTTGATAATAGGTCAGCCCTCCGTACAGTCTGGAAAAAAGACGCCGCTCCACCTGAAGAAAACCAAAATTCAGCCCACTTTCATAAGGAATAATTTCCCAATCCGGATGACGCATCACAAATTGATAATTGATCTGAGCCTGACCAAAGGCTGCTGTTAGTCGCCACCGGTCTTCATTGAAAAATAGTTGGGTAAATCCCATCCCCATCCTGCTTTTATTTTGGGCATACATTCCAAATAGGCCCAACACTGAGGCAGGCGAAAGGGTATCTTCGGCCACCGGATGAAACATCACCAGAGGAGCAAGGCCTACAGAAATGCCGGTGACCTCTTCATAATTCCCGTAAGGAACAGGAATAAAATGGAAATTCTTGTCCAGTTTTTCCGGATACAGCTTCACATCATTGGCGACCACTTCCTGTGCGGTTGCGCTCGCTGTACCTAAACATTTCCAAATAAAAATAAAAAAAAGCAAGGCCACTCCCACGGACCGGCTGCTGTCATCTGATCGCGTCATTTTTATTCCTTTCAAATTAACCGGCATTATTCACCGCCAGATATAGCAGAACACCCTGAGAGCGTGTTTAAAAGCCAAAATTCGCAGCGAAAATTTGAAGTATAGCAGCAGCGATACCCAAATATTTTGAGAGCGTTGAGAATTTATCCAAAATCGCTTCCAATTATTTCGAATTTGCAGCCGGGTGCTGCGCTTTTAAACATGCGCTAAGCCGCACCCAAAATTGAATCATTACAGAAACGACCCCGGAATTTTTTGGAAAAACAGCAGCCCTCTTGTCGAATGATTTTCGAGAACTACTCCCCAATAGTGATTTATCCGACGGGTATTGGGGTTTTGAACAGGCGTTTAGAAGTAAAGTGAAAAACCTACTCTTAAAGCACCATAGTATATCCCGCCAATACGGCGGTCCGACACATCGTAATACAAATCGACTGCCCACCTATCTTTCTCATAACCTCCACCAAAACGTACCGGACACACCATTTTTGGACTCCCATAAGGATTTTCCAATCCTTCAACACGTAACTCCCGCCCCAATATAACGGAAGGATTGAATCCAACTATTCCGTACATCCTACCCATGCCTTTAGAAAATATAGTTGGTTTAGCCACCAAAGAAAGTCCAAGCAAATCAATATGATGCTGAATTTCCGGGAACACCTGAGCGGGTTCGGCAGTATTGTGGAAACCGAAATTACTGTACTCCAATGCGGCCTCCAAAGGCCACTTCACGCCCAGGCCATTAATTCTCAACCCTAAAGCTGCATTAACCCCCATTCCGGGCTGCGCCGGAAAATTCCAGGGAGAGGACAAAACATGATTATGCGACCAACTCCAACGAATAAACATAGGAGTGGACACCTCCGGCTTGATGTCTTGTCCAAAACCTCTATGAACCAATATGATCATCAAAATCAACAGACCTACTTTTTTCATAAAACGATTCTTTTCCCTGAGATGGGAAAAACAGCTGGAAAAACCCTAAAGCCCTTAAGCCGAATTATTCACCGCTACATTTAGCCACTCCCCTTAAGTGGTTTATTCTTAAATCAATAAGGTTGTGCTTACTAATTATTTAAAAGCGCCAATTGGGGTTGCTTGATTTCTCCTCACTCCGCTGCTTCCTTGAAAAAAAATGAAATAGGAAAAATCCGCTCATTTTTCCCGCCTTGCCGATCAATCAAAATTAAAGCATTTACCATTAGAAGAAATTACCCGAGCGGGCACCCATAGATACAACCACCATTAGGCAGAACAGACTAAATCTCCGCTTTGATTTTGCCCCCTTCCTAATATAAAGATAGAAGAACAATAGTGGCCATAGTTGAAATAAACGAATTCGCATTCTGCTCCATCTTGGTTTGGCCACCTTGCGCCCTTGTGAATCAACCTTATGCACATCCTGCACAATTATTCTGAACCTTCCTGAGTCGCTAACCTATAAAATCACCTTATATTCCTCCCAAAAAATTAAACCGTCCTATTCAAGACATTAAGATGGGATTAAGTAAAATGAAACTCCCCCTGACTCCCCTGAAATAAAATGTGAATATTAAATTTTAGGCACGCATTTTGATTCGTTTTTTTAAAAATTTCAAAATCAATCAAGTCCTAACGATTAATCAATTGAAGTAAATGAATTACATTTTACGATTAACCAGGGTTACATTTAAATAAATCGTAAAAATAATCACCCTATAGTGCTTAATTTTTCAATATTCGTAAATTTGAACTGTTCGCTATTTGTTTGAACCTAAAGCAATGCAAAGTCGAACGAAATAACCTCTTCTGACTCCATTTGGATTATACACATTTTTGTTCACCTATTCTGAATTGAATATTAAACGGAAGTTTAACCTGATTCAGAAATTATTTTCCCAAAGTAGATGAAGAGATTCTTACTAATTGTCGCATGCTGGTGTACGAGCTTTGCAGCCATGGCACAGCACCAGGTAAAGGGTACCGTCACGGATGCCACCGATGGAAGCGGAATTCCCGGAGCAAACATTATTGTGGTAGGAGATGAGGGAACCGGAACGGTTTCTGACTTTGAAGGTCATTATACCTTAACGGTAGCGGAAGATGCAGAATTGCAATTTTCCTTTATCGGCTACAACCCACAAACGATTGCTGTCAATGGCGAGGCGGTCATAAATGCTGCATTATCTTATGATTTAGTGGAGTTGGATGATGTTGTGGTGACCGCTTTCGGTTTGAAAAAAGAAAAGAAAGCCCTGGCCTATGCGGTTGCTGAGGTGGAAGGTTCCGATTTGGCGGTAAGCCGCACAGGTTCGGCAGCCTCGGCACTTTCCGGCCGCGTAGCCGGTGTGGAAGTGGGTGGTAATTCCCCCGGACAAGCTTCCCGCGTTACTATACGTGGTAACACTTCTATCTCAGGTAACAACCAACCCCTTTATGTAGTCGATGGAGTGCCATTGGACAACACCAATGTTTCTTCCGCTGACCGTTGGGGTGGCGTAGATTTAGGTGATGGTATTTCCGGTTTGAACCAGGATGATATCGAGTCCATGAACGTCCTGAAAGGACCTGCAGCAACGGCCCTATATGGTTCCCGTGGACAGAACGGGGTAATTTTGATTACTACCAAAAGCGGAGAATCGCGAAATGGTATCGGAGTGGAATTCAATGCCAACAACTCCTTTTCTCAGGCGTATGGGGTATACGGCGACCGCCAAACTACCTACGGACAGGGTACCAGAGGAAATGCCCCTCGTAATCAGCAGGAAGCGATTGATACCGGTCGCCAGTCCTGGGGACCCAAAATGAATGGTCAGGAAGCGGTTTATTTTGATGGAAAGACGCACAATATGACTTCCGCCTATGATCCTATGGATTACTTTGAGACAGGCTATTCCCTGAACAACTCCATCGCCCTGACCGGTGGTAATGATAAAGTGCAGACGCGTTTCTCTTTCTCTGATGAGCGCATCAAAGGCGTCGTTCCAAATGAAGAGATCAAAAGAAACTCTTTGAACCTGCGTTCTACTGCAAGCCTGACAGACCGTTTCCGGGTAGATGCGAAATTAAACTACTCTACTCAGCGCGGAACCAACCGTATGAAGGGTTCTCAGGATCCTGCCAACGCACGTAAATCACTGGGCATCATCCCTGCTTCCATGCCGGTTGATTTGATGAAAGCCAACGCTCACCTTCCTATTAGCAATGATTCTTACACCCCAAACCTTTATTGGTTGGCCGAAAATATGGAAAACAACGATGAGCGCCACCGTTTGGTAGGGTACATTTCAGCAAGTTATGACATCACAGACTGGTTAACGGTGACTTACCGTTCAGGTGGTGACGGTTATGTCCTGAAAAACCGCGATCTGGCGCCTTTGGGTACACCATGGAACTCTCCGGGAGAGTTGGAAGAAAATTCTCAGACGGTAATCGAAATGAACCACGATCTTTTGTTTGTTTATAATAAGGACTTTGGTGCTGATTGGAATATCTCCGGTACTTTTGGAGGTAACCTGAGAACCAACCACATGGACAAAGTCGGCTATGTAGCGCGTGCATTTAATTCTGATGATTTTTATCACTGGACCAATGCACAAACGGTGGAAAACCGACGTGAGGTGATGAATCGAGAGACCCAATCTGTTTTTGGTTCTGCCGATATTGGCTATAAAAACATGGCCTTTTTGACCGTCACCGGACGTAATGACTGGTCCTCGACCCTGCCATCAGCGAATAACTCGTACTTTTATCCATCGGTAAGCTCCAGTTTTGTTTTTTCCGAAGCATTTGAATTACCATCCTGGATCTCATTCGGTAAGGCCCGTGCTTCCTGGGCGATGGTAGGTAACGATACGGATCCTTACCAATTGGCTTTGCTTTACAATTATTGGGGCGCAGGATTTCCTTCGGGAGGATTCCGTCCGCCACTTGGGGGAATAGAGCATGATGTGATGCCCAATGCTGACCTTCGTTCAGAAACCACCTATTCTTACGAATTTGGCTTCGACATGAACTTCCTGAACAACCGTGTGGGGTTCGATATTGCTTACTATAATCAACTGACTACTGACCAGCTTTTACCGGTTCAGATTTCTGAAACCACCGGTTATAAATACCAAATGGTAAACGCCGGATCGGTAAGAAACCAGGGTATTGAATTGATGATTTACGGTACGCCCGTGCAGACCGAAAACTTCTCCTGGGACGTGAATTTCAACTTCAACAAAAACGTGAATACGGTTGAAGAATTGATAGACGGGGTAGATCAACTGGTCATTGGGGACTTCGGAAGTGTGCAGGTACAAGCCAGACCGGGGGAGCAATATGGGGCTATCGTAGGCTATGATTATGCAAAGGATGAAAACGGTAATATCATGCTTAATGAGGAGGGCCTTCCTATGCAAGCTGCCGAACAAAGTGTATTGGGCCATGTGGTGCCTAACTTCACCGCCGGTTTAAGTAATAATTTCCGCTATAAAAACTGGAACTTAGGCTTCTTAATTGACATGAAGCATGGCGGATCTATCTACTCTTCCACTAATGCGATGATGTACTCCTCCGGAACACATATTAATACTTTGCCGGGACGGGATCAATACTACAGCGCACCAGAAGGTGACAAGGCTAACTTAATTGACCCACAGGATTGGTACGGCCAAATCGGATCGAACATTCAGTCAGAGTTCGTTTACGATGCTTCTTACATCAGAATGCGAGAGCTTTCAGTAGGATATAACTTCAATATGGAGAACATTAATGCCATCCAGTCACTGAAAGTATCCTTCGTAATGGGGAACCCCTTCTTCATTTGGAGAGCAGCGCCAAACATCGATCCAACGCAATTATTGTCTGCAGGAAATGATGGCTTAGGTTATGAAATGGGCGGATCTCCGGCCATCAGAACCTATGGTTTCAACCTCAACCTACGTCTGTAATCTGTTCACCAGTTAAATTCGGAAACAATGAAATTCAATAATAAAATAAAAACCATATTGGTTGCTGCGGGCCTTTCACTGTCCGCTTGTACCAATCACTTTGACGAATTAAATCAGGATCCTAACCGTCCGGGCACCATTGAACCCGGACAGCAATTCGGCTGGAGTATTGCCAAAACTGCCGGCGACTCCTATGAAAACTGGAGATCTAACCTGATCTATGCCTCCCTGTTCACGCAGCAGTTGGCCGGAACCTCCACCTCCTGGTCCGGAAACTACTACACGCTGAATTCTGGCTATAACAACTCCTTCTGGGAACGTAACTTCGGGCACCCGGTTCGTAACATTGAACAGCTGATCTTCGATTTGAAAAAATTGCAGGCTGAGCAAGCCGAGGACGGCAATGCGGATCGTCAGGAAGACCGCCTGGCAATGGCAGACGTCTGGAAAGTGTTCATTTACCATCGCCTGACAGATCTTTATGGCCCGGTACCCTTCAATGAGGCGGGTCGAGCGGTAACCGAAGGGATCACCTCTCCACGATATGAGTCTGAGCGAGACATCTATTTGGGCACAGATGAAAATGAAGGTTTATTAGAAATTCTGGAACGAGCGGCGATCACCTTAAAGGAATCAGATCCCGGCAGAGATAATTTCGGAAATGCAGATATCATCTTCCAGAGCAATATCAACAAATGGGAAAAATTTGCCAATTCCATGATCCTGCGTTTGGCCATGCGTATTTCCAATCAGGAGGAGAACACTGCCAAAGAATACATCACCCGTGCTATTGAGCGTGGGGTAATGCAAGGCAATGACGATACCGCTTTTATCACCCATGAAAATGGGGGTGATCCATACGGAATTACCAACAATGGGGTATCACAGGTATTCCTTGAAAACGGTGGCGTTTCCGGACACCACTTCCGTTTTTCCGATCACTATATGAATGTATTGAAAGATTACAATGCAGGAGCAATCGATCCACGGCTGACTTATTTGACCCGTGTGTACCAATCGGTAACAGATAACGAGGGAAATACCACTATTCACGAATTTGATTTTGACGCTGCTGAGCCAAATTCCTATATGGGATTGAAAAATGGACTGGAGTCTGATCAGGCAAGAGATTTAGCAAAAGAAGCCGGTTTTGACGATATCTATATGAAGGATATTGGTCATATGGGATTCCCTCAACCTAACCAACGATTCATGGTAACCCGTGAAGCACCAACCCTTTTCATGACTTATGCAGAGGTCGCCTTCTTGCAGGCCGAAGCCGCAGTGAAATGGGGAATCGGTGGAGATGCGAACAGCCATTATAAAAATGGGGTGCAGGCCGCAATGGAAATGTTAGACTTGTTTAATCAGGGTGGAACTCTGGTTCCAAGAGGGGACATTCAAGCGTATATGGATCAATTACCGGATTTGGGTACCAATGATTTCTATAGCAGACAATATGGAGGAAGCACGGCCGAAGATCAGCAATTGGACGAAATCCACACCCAAAAATGGATCGCCCTATTGTTCAATGGTTACGAAGCCTATGCAGACTGGAGAAGAACGCATTTACCGTCTTTTGTCACAGACAATCAGGTGAACCACCCACAAGGTTTAACCCAGGGCCGTATCCCCGGTCGTTTAAGATACCCTGAAATTGAGCAGGGAGTGAACGGACCTAACTGGGCACAAGGCGTTCAGATGCTATCCAATGGTCGGGATGATTTCTCCAATGACCTTTGGTGGGCGAAGAAAAGCTTCTAAGTAATAATAAATATTTGTTTTCCCTATCAACGGCCGGCTGTCTCAGTCGGTCGTTTTTTTTGAAACAGGCAGGAGGTGCGCCAAATCCAAATTTGGGCTTATTGAAAATCGGTAAAGCCTATTACATCAAACTAAAAAGAAGTCACTTATACTACTTACCTGTTTGTAGCAGTGAATAATTCGGCTGAATCCGGATTGTTCGTGCTTAAATCCTCCTTTTGCCGCAAAGCGAAAAAAATGGCATGGATTCCTATTTCGATTTTTTTCCAAGGCATCCGATGAATAAGGAGAAAGGCTGGTGGTCAAGCCATAAGGATTGGGCATGCCATAATAATCAGTTGGGGTGATTATTGAAGTGGAATCCGGGAACGGAAATTCCGTGGACTTAGTCGTAGTCGCCGCGGTGATTTCTACTGGACTGTTTGATGCAGCGTGCGAAGACTACGACTAGTGGAGGCTTAAATACTATCCCTTCTGAAATAGAAGCTTGGGCTGCTTCTTCTGAAATCATTTCGGTTTTGATCTCTATGAAACTAGATTCGGTTGACTTTTCGCCCTCTTACTCTATGCTCCATGCGGCTAACCACCCACTGAAAGACCCTGAAGGGATTCCATTTTTTCTACAGTAATCTGCCTGACTCACCCCTCTCATCTCCTATTTTCTGATATGAGCCTCTTTTACTGCCTTTGTTTTCCTGATCTTTTTTAGAGCAAAGGTATGTGATGGGGAGGTTGGAGGAAACAGTGGTTAGCTGAAGGGATACAAACAGAAAGGTATTCTCATTATTTCGTGATTTTGCCCATGCAGCAGATGAATGAGGCAAAAGCAAACTTGCCCAAATTTGGGCTATTATAAATCAAAGAAACCAATTTTTAATGAACTGAAAATAAGCCGATTGCGCTTACACAATGAATTTAGCGGTGAATAATTCGGGTTAAAACACCTTATGGTGCTTCTCCCTATACTCCAAAGGCGTCAGGCCAAACTGCTTTTTGAACAATCGGAAAAAGTAGCTGTGATTATGAAAACCCGCTTCGGTATAAATGGCCTTCAGGGGGGCATTGGTCATGACGAGTTGCCGGGAGACATAATTCATCCGCTCGACATTGATCATTTCGGTCAGGGTTTTCTGATAACAGGTTTTCATCATCCTGTTGACATGGTCTCCGGACCGCTGACAAAGGGCTAGAAAGCCTTCCTGCCCGGCCTGCAAATTCACAGGGAATCGAAATTGCTCCAGAGCCGCGGACAGCCAGGCCGGTATACTGGCCTTTTCCTCCTGCGCATAATTCATCCGGTCAAAAAGATGGAGCATGAATAAGTCCAGATTCATCAGCCCTTTGGTTTGCCCGAGCAAAATATCCACCCGTTTGATCAGCGATTGCAGGACATCCGCTTCCAGTTTTCCATGAAAAGGTGGTTGATCCTCTGCTTTCCAATAAAAGTCGCTATCAGAGAAATAGCGCTGCCGGTATTGTTGAACGGTTTCCCAACGCAGGGCAAGATTCGTAATCACCAGCCCTTTGGCCCTGCTTCCTTTAAAGGTATGCTGATCTTGCGGACGAATAAAACAAAAGGAACCTTTTTCAATGGGCTGTTCTGCCCCATTGATATAATGCCAACCATTTCCCGAGGAAACATAAAAGAATTCTGCATAATCATGGGCATGCAATTGCAAATCCCCTTCCGCTCCAATAGCAGTACGGGCAATATGGAAATGCTCCTCAGGACTGTTTATAAAAGTCGAAAACTTAAAAATCTTAGCGGCATTGAACATGGAATGTGTTCTTTTTCTAAAAATAGAAAAAGGGAGTTGAAACTCCCTCTTTCCCAGTATTGAATTAACAGATTAATTGACATAAATCTCATCCAGAAAGACAAATGGATACTTTCCGGTGCCCCCATGCCATGTGGGTAGAGGTCCATAGTTTTCCACCACTACCTTGACATATCTGGCTTTTTGCTTGGAAAATTTCAAATCATGCTGTAATCTTTTTACTTCATGTGCGGGTAATGGATTCAGGGTTTTGGTGGCCACCAGTGCCATATTTTCTCCATTTCCGATATAGATTTTCACGGATTTAGGTGGAAAAATCCAAACACCGGTATTGGTCAGGGTTCCTAAACTCACTTCCGTTAAGGAAAGTTCTTCTCCCAAATCAATGAGGGCCACAAAATCATCTTTCGTAAAACCTGTCCAAAGCCCATCGGCAAACACGGGCGTTCCACGCTTTCCGTTAATCAGATTCAGCCCCTGCTCATCACCATAACTGTCCACTTTCGCTCCCAGCAGCGTGATTTTCGGATAGCCGGCTGCCAGGCCTGCTGATTTGGACTGAATGTAATCTCTTTCAAATACTTTTGATGCTAATTTTCCGGTTTCAAAAGCACGTGCTTTTAAAGTGGCACTGCACGTCAGCTTAATCGGCTTCTTGTACAAGGCGGCATTTTCCGTAGGCTCCGTACCATCCAGGGTATAACGGATCTCTGCTTTATCGCTGTTTACATTTAAGTCTACCAAAAGGCTTTTCGCAAAGAATTGTTTTTCCTGCTGGCTGAAAGGCATATAGGTTACTTTCATTTCCTGCTCCACCAAATCTTCTGCATTTACCCACTTCATTGGAAGGTCTGCCTCTTGTGTTCCGAATAGGGTTGGCTTATCCGTCATTTCATACACCAACTCTCCTCCATTCATGATATCTTCATGACGAATAAAAGTCTTCGTATAAGGCTTCCCATTCAAACTCAGGGATTTGATATAAATATTATTTTTAGCAATATTATTCGCCTTCATTCGGAAGGTTTTGCCATTCTCCAACTTAAGCTCCGCGGATTTCAACTTCGGACTGCCGAATACATACTGTAAATCTCCGGGACATACCGGATAGAATCCCATGGCGGAAAAAATGTACCAGGCTGACATTTGCCCCAGATCCTCATTGTTAATCAAACCATCCGGTTGAGCGGTATAAAACTCCTCCATCACCTGATGCACCATTTCCTGGGTTTTCCATGGCTTTCCGGCATAGGTGTACAAATAAGGCATGTGGTGAGAAGGCTCATCACCATGTCCGTACTTTCCGATAAAGCCGGAAATGTCTACATGTTGCTCGCCCACAATTTCCGTGGTATCCTGAAAGATCATATCCAGAAACTGCTCAAATTTATCCGGACCACCATGCATGGCCATCAAAGCGGATACATCATGTGGGGCGTAAGTGGAATATCCCCAAATATTACCAGAAACGTAGTTTTTAATGATATCATCCCAGATGGTCAGATTCTGAGGCTGGGAAATTCCATCACTCTTTTTAGGTAACAAATAGCCCGTATTTTCATCATACAGATGGCGGTAACCCAAAGCCCGTTCCCCGAAAAGCCGGGCATCTTCCGCTTTGCCCAATTGCTTCGCTACCTGTGCCAGACACCAGTCAAAATAGTTATTCTCCACCGTTTTGGATACTGAACACCCGATTTCTCCCGGGACAAAGTTAATCTTCTTATAGTCCGGCATCCCGTTTACATCATAGTTCGGGCTGTGCTTGCCTTCATCCATTGCGGCCATTTTCATTGCTTCATAAGCCTCCTCAATATTAATGCCCGGGATGTTTTTCAAAATGGCATCCGCCATGGGCGAAACGGAATTGTAACCAATCATACAGACGTTATCAAAACCCAGACACTCCCACTTTGGAAGCACCACATTTGAAACACTGGTACGAGAAGACAGAGAATTCACCATTTCAGCAGAGCGTTCCTGCTCAATAATCGTAAACAAGGGATGCAAAGCACGGTAAGTATCCCAGGTAGAATAATTACTGTATTGCGGGATATCGGTCTTATATTTTTTACCCTCTACTATATATTCTCCGGTTACATCACTAATGATATTTGGAGAAATAAAAGCGTGATACAAGGCAGTGAAGAATACCGTTTTGTCCTCCTCTTCCACAACATCAACCTCAATGCTACCCAATTGCTTCTTCCATAATGCCTGCGTTGCGGCCAATGCCTGATCGAATTGTAGGTCCTGAGCTTCCGCCATAAAGTTAGCCTCTGCTCCTTCATAACTCACATTGGAGATCGCCACCTTCACCGAAAGCTGCGCTCCTGCTTCCAGATCATTAAAAGAAGCAACCGCTCTGATATCTTCCCCATTAGCTTTAGTATCGGAAATCCATTGTCCGTCGCGGCTTAATTTCAAGGCTGAAAGTGGCCTGGAAAATTCCGCATAGAAATACACTTTTCGGCGTCCGCCTTCTCCTTCCGATTCTTTCAAACCACGAATGGTTGTAGAGGAAAGCTGTTCAATTTCAGTATCAAAAATGGTTTCCATGATGTGGTGAGTCGGGTCAATAACCACATGAGCCGTCCCCGCATTTTGGAAAGTATAGCGGTGAAAGCCCACACGCGGACTGGTGGTTAACTCCACATTAATGTCATAATCCAGCAATTCCACCTGATAATAACCTGCTGCAGCAGACTCCTTATCATGGGTAAAACGGGAACGATAGCCACTTTCCGGATTTTCTTCCGTGCCCGGATTGGTGGTGGCTTCCCCGGTCATGGGCATCATCAGAATATCTCCCAGAGCGGCCAGCCCTGCGCCTGAAATATGAGTATGGGCAAAACCTTTCAGTACCTCATCAGAATAGTGATAACCACTGCACCAGTTCCAGGATTTAAAATCATTGGAGGGACTCAATTGCACCATACCAAAAGGGGTGGTAGCCCCCGGGAAAGTATGGCCGATCCCATCGGTTCCTATCATCGGATCGACATAATCCAGCACGGAATCAGAGGCCGGTTTAAAAGCTCCGAAGACCACAAGGATTAACAAATAAAACCCTGTATTTAATAATCTCATTTTCTTCATCTCAAAGTTTACAAGAAGACTGCGTCCGCCTTGGGAGAAGCTGACGCAAGTCGTCTTAAGTATTATTCCTTTTCCGAACCGCTATACGGCTGCCGGAAACATTGAAAGAATGCCATACTACCCTGATATCCTTATCCAAAAAAGGGAATCTTAGCGCACCTCAAATGTTTTCTCCAGGCGGATATCTTCTGAAGAAGCTCCGATCATAATTTTAAAGGTACCCGGTTCCACTACGCGCTGCATCTGACGATTCATCAGACACAGGTCTTCATCCGTCAGCTCAAAGGTGACCGTCTTACTGCTGCCGGCCGGTAAATGCACGCGTTGGAATTTACGCAGCTTTTTCCCCGGAGTGGCTACAGAACTCACCTCATCCCGTACATATAACTGGACAATTTCTTCTCCGTCTGTTTTGGAGGTATTTTTTACATTAAAAGTAACCATCTGCTTTTCGCCCTTATTCAATTTAGTTTTTCCAAACTGAAGGTCAGTATATTCATAAGTACTGTAGCTCAGGCCATGGCCAAATGGAAACAAGGGTTGATTACTGCCATCCACATATCCTCCGGCCGAAGAGATTTTTTTATTGTAGTAAACCGGCAATTGTCCCACATGGCGCGCCACGGTGATGGGCAATTTACCCGAAGGGTTCACTTCTCCGGTCAGGATTTCTTTAATGGCCTGTCCCTGTTTTTCCCCCACATACCAGGTCTCCAAAACGGCATCCAAATGGGGTAATTCGTCCGTAATCGCCAATGGGCGGCCGTTTTGCAATACCAAAACCAGAGGCGTTCCCAAAGCCTGCACTTCACGGATCAGTCGTTTGGAGTTGGCGTTCAGCTGCAGATCCAGCCGGTCTTTACCTTCCCCTACTTCATCCTCACTTTCGCCCAACATCAAAATGGCTACATCAGCCTGCTTCACTGCTTTTACCGCAGCCGCATACATGGTTTCCGATTTTTTCACCGTTGGCGTAATCTGACATTTAAATTTCACTCCGGCGTAATGATCCAATTCAGCAAATTCCAGACGGAAGGCATAACGTTTGCCACGCTGTAATTGCACGGAATGACTTCCCCACTGATTTTTTTGCTCCGGCCCCCATTGATCAATCAATGTTTCTTCCTCTAAAATAAAGCGGGCGTAATCATCTGCTACCAGGGAGAAATCATAAAGTCCGGAAATTTCCGGCTCAATATAGCCGGACCAGCGCACGGAGAAATTATCCGGCTGAATACCCCCTGCCGGTGATAAGTTGTGCCAGTAGTTGGACAGCTTTTTCTCTACCTGACTGAAAGAAGGTTTGCCTTCCAGCTTTTCATTGTTAAAATACTCTGCCAATACCCCTTCCTGCCCATCAGGGGTACGCAAAATCGCTTTTCGCAATTCTTCCTTCGCATTGGCAGGAGTGGAAATAGGTAAATAATTCACCTCAAAATCCGACTCTTCCAGGGCTTCCAGCAAGGATACACCTTCAACTTTTTTAGGAGAATACCCACCAAGATTGGCTTCCTCGGCCATTTCACCAATCAAAGCAATTTTCTTTTTCGATGGATCCAGTGGCAAAATGCTGTTATCGTTTTTCAACATAATGATGGACTTGCGCGCCGTTTCCAGGGCCAGCTGCTGACTTTCTTCCGTATGATAACGCTTCGCCATCAGACTTTCATCCATATAAGGGTTTTCGAAAAGCCCCAATTCAAATTTCAAATACAGTACATCAAATACCGCACGATCCAGTTCGTCCATAGTAAAACTACCTTCTTCTAATGCCTCCAGTATACTTTCCATGAACACCTCATGACTGTAATCATAGAACTGCATATTCATTCCGGCTTTCAAAGAAGTAATGATGGCTTCTTTAGGATTTGCGGCAGTACGATGGGCATTTTCCTGCTTGGCAATGGCCCCCAAATCAGAAATCACCATTCCCTTGAATCCCCATTCATCGCGAAGGATACCGGTGAGTAAACGCTCATCGCCGGCGGCAGGAACGCCATCCCACTCATGATAAGCGGCCATGATCCCTAAAGCCCCCCCTTCTTTCACGGCTCTTTCGAAAACATATAAGAAATTCTCTCTTGCTTCTCGCTCCGAAACGTTGATGGAGGCGGTATTATAACCGGATTCCGGCACAGAATGTACCCCGAAGTGCTTTGGCTCCGCAATCACAGCATCATCTCTCTTGATATCGCCTTTCTGGAATCCTTTCACATAAGCCACCCCGTTCTGAGCCGCCAGATAAGGATCCTCTCCATAGGTCTCTTCCACCCGACCCCAGCGAGGCTCACGGCCAATGCCTAAGGTAGGGGCCAACAACAGATGCACCCCTACAGAACGGGCTTCTGTACCCACAACCTTTCCCACTTCTTCTACCATGGCATCATCCCACATACTGGCCAATCCCAGGGAAACCGGAAAAGCCGTTGACTTTTCGCCCTGATAGCCGTGAAGGCCTTCTTCAATGAAAATTGTCGGAATACCCAGGCGGGTATTTTCCACAAAAAAACGCTGAAGTTCATTGGATTCTTTCGCCGAATTTGGATAGAAATCATGGATAGAACCCGGGCTCATGCCATTCAGGGTCGCCATGGCCATTTCCTTTTCCAGCTTTCCATTATCAATAATACCATTGCAGGAATACATGTCCAGCTGCATTACTTTTTCCTCCACCGTCATCCGACTCAGAAGATCTTTTGTTCGCTCCTCGGAAGTGCGATCAGGATTTTGGTAAAGGGGACTATTTTCATTGGCACAACCATAGCAAAAAACCATGGCGAGCAGGAGGACTCTCTTGAGCATAATCGTATAAAAAAATATAGAAAAAATGACTTAATATGGGGGAGATAAGAGCTTGTATTAAAGCCAAAATCCGCAGCGAAAATTTCATTTTTGCAGAAGCGAAACCCGATTATTCTGAGCGAATGGCATCGCTATTGTTGAGAAATTATCCAAAATCGCTTCAAATAATTCGAATTTGCAGCCGGATGGTGTGCTTTTAAACACGCTCTAAAGCTTCCCGGCAGGGAAAATTGTTGGGGAATATGGTGAGGGCGTGTAATTCCGGTCCCATTTATTTTAAAAAATCAGACCGGAATGAACACCCGCTTTTTCTCGACCAATGTTATCGTGCTTCCGGTGCTACCGGACGATTTCCTTCTGCCTTACCAAACTTTTTATTCGGCTTGGCGCTCATTTCGAATTCCAAAAGGCCACCGGCCTGAATCTCAGCCGCGGTGATATAGGAACGATTCAAAGGCTTGCCATTCAATTTCACCGACTGCACATAGACATGGGATGCGCCCTGATTGTGCGCCTTCATGGTAAAGGTTTTACCATTCCCCAATTGCATGCTTACTTCTTCAAATAATGGCGATCCTAAAACAAACTGCTCGTCTCCGGGACAGGAAGGATAAAAACCCATGGCAGAGAAAATATACCAGGCCGACATCTGACCGCAGTCCTCATTATTCGGCATACCATCCACTTTGTCGGTATACATTTCCTCCATAATGCGACGAACCATGGCCTGTGTTTTATAAGGCTGGCCGGCATAGTTATATAAATAAGCATTCGCATGGCCCGGCTCATCTCCGTGTGCATAGCCTCCGATAAAGCCGGAAATATCCACATGCTCTTCGCCTTCCATGTTCAGTTCTTCTGTGAACAACTTATCCAAATGCTTCTGAAAAGACTTCACTCCACCCTTTAATGCCATCAAACCGTTGACATCATGTGGCACAAAATACTCATAAGCCCAAAGGTTTCCGGACACCCAATGCGGCTGCAATTCATGCCAGTCACTCATATTAATATCCCCGAACCAACTGCCATCGGCATTGCGTGGCCAGAACATTTCGCGCTCAGCATTAAATACATTCTTATAATTCTGTGCCCGCTTGCTGAAAGTTTTATAATCTTCCTCTTTCCCCAATTGCTTAGCCAGTTGCGCTATGCACCAATCCGCATAGGCATATTCCAAAGTCTTTGCCACATTTTTCGGGATATCTGCCGGCACATAGCCCAACTCCTTATATTCTTCCAGGCCTCCCTCGCCATCTGAACTGGAATCTTTATTCGTATTCGCAATATCTTTCATGGCCGCAAAAGCCTCTTCCTTATCAATGCCCGGTACGCCCTTCATGATAGCATCATACAATACCGGAACGGCAGGGTAACCAATCATACAGGTGTTATCAAATCCACAAAGTTCCCATAGCGGCAAATGATCATCAGCATCCCGGTGACGGGCAATCAAAGACTGCATAATGTCTGTGGACAATTCCGGCTCCATCATATGCATCAAAGGCTGGGTAGCGCGGAAGGTATCCCAAAAAGAGAAGGAAGAATAATTTTCAAAACCTTCTGCTTTCAGTGTTTTACCCACAGCAACATACTCACCGTTAACATCGCTGTTTAAATTCGGCGCAATATAGTTATGATAAATTCCGGTATAAAAAATACGCTTTTGCTCCTCGGTACCGCCTTTCACTTCAAATTTTGAAATTTTCTCTTCCCAATGCTGCTCCGCTTTCGCTAAAGCCTGATCAAAATTCATCTTTTCAGAAGCCAGGTTTTCACGGGCATTTTCCAGGCTTACCGCCGAAATCGCCAGCCGAACTTCCACTGCTTTTCCATCTTCGGTATTGAAGGTAGCAAAGCCTTTGGCATCTTCTGCCGTCAACCAGGATTCAGTGGTGAGCTGATCTCCTGTCGCCACCTGAAAATCCTGAATCGGGCTGGAAAATTCCGCTACAAAGAAAACATAGCGCTTACCTCCCCAACCATTGGAATAACAATATCCGCTTACGGTATGCTCATCTTCCATTTTAACCTGTGTACGGTAGGTCTGACCAAAAATCTTATTGGAAGGATCAATGATTACCCTCGCTTCCTGTGTCTTAGGAAAAGTATACTTATGAAAACCCACACGACGACCGGTCGTCAGTTCCACATTCACCTCATAATCATCCAGCATCACCTGGTAATACCCTGGTGTTGCTTTTTCTCTATCATGAGAAAAAACGGACCGCCAACCCTGTTCGGGATTTTCCAAAGTTCCCGGTTGTGTTTGAATTTCACCGACAACCGGCATTAACAAAATATCTCCCAGGTCGGACCAGCCGGTGCCTGAAAGGTGGGTATGCGAAAATCCTTTCAGGGAAGTATTACTATAATGGTAGCCGGAACACCAGTTCCAGCCATTAGTATCTCCATCAGGACTCAGCTGAATCATACCATTGGGAACCGTAGCTCCCGGGAAGGTATGTACAATGCCACCGGTCCCGATCATCGGATCCACATGTTTCAAAGGACTATCCTTCTGCCCCTCCGCCTTCAGCGAAGAAGTCCAACCCAGACAACAAAAAACAACAAGCGTTAAAAAATTCCGAAACATATTATAAAGGATTAATTCTACTTTTCAATTTCACTTCCTACCGGTGGTGATTTAATCTTAAAGATGTGCTTCACCGATAATTTTACAACACACAGGTAGCCGTACAATCGGGTTACATTTTAAAAAATTCCCAATTTTTCGAAAATTTCACTATTAAAACGCAAAAAGCAGCCCTATTAAAGCGCTGCCTTTCGATTCATTTCAAATTATAAAACCAGGCGGAATCAATCCACATCCCACCAAACGCGCACATGAATCCCATCTCCCTGCCCCTGATTATTGGCTGGGTTCAATGCATTCTCCGCATTAATGGTGATCTCCGATTCCGTATAGGGTAACTTCTTAATAAAGCCATCGCCCAAATCCACTCCGGAATCATCCTGAACAATTTTGTTCATTATCGGGAAACCGGTACGGCGATATTCCGCCCAACCTTCACAGCCATCCGGATAGACGGCCAGCCATTTCTGCGTTTGAATACGCTCCATTTCGTTTCCGGCAAAAGGCGACAGCCCACTGATATACGCCTCCATATCCAGCTGCCCATCTCTGGCGGCAGAAATAAAGGATTGTGACTCAGAAAGACCGGACACATAATCCCAGGAAGCGCGAATTCCCTCTAAATAATTTTCTTCAGCGTTTCCTCCCCAGCCCAGCAATGCGGCTTCGGCTTTCAAAAAACACACCTCTGCATAGGACATGACCATATATCGAGAATTATTGGCGAACATGGGCCCGATATTGGAATTATCCGCAGGATTATTTCCTAATGCCGGCACCTGGTTGGCAGACAAGCCGTTCTCTACCCCTTTATAAAATTCAACATTATACAGATTCCCATCCTGCTCATAGCTGAAGTCTACTAACCTTCCCTGATCATTCAGGTTCTGATATTGGGCAAACTCCTGCGCTGTAAGCTCTTCTTTATCTACCTTATTAAAGTACAAATACATTCGAGGATCAACCGTTGTACTTTCCTGGGTAAAATACTCCTGCATGGTTTTACTCATCCGGAACTCATTCCACCAGGCCACTTCGAAAAGCGGATGACCACGCATATAACTATGCGGATCCGTCATAATACTGGCATTATCTTCATTAGAAGCAAACAACATACGGGACAGGGCCAATGTCCCCCACTTTCTTCCCAATTCCGGATCCACCTTACTTACCCGAATGGCATAGCGCAAAATCAGGGAATTGGCCAGCTTTCTCCATTTCTCCAAATTCCCACCATAGATGACATCCTCTCCGCCATAAGTGGCCTGATCCGGATAATCTCCCAATGCCTGATAGGCAGAATCCAGTCCGGCCAACACACTATTGTAGATAAACTCCTGACTATCATATTGAGGATAATCGAAACCTCTACCTCCTTCAGTATAAGGCATATCCCCGATCTGGTCTGTGGTACGGGCTGATGACAATTCATACTGAATTCTCGCAATCCAGTAATGATTTTCATAACCCTCATACTTTTCTGCATAAGCCTTGATATCCTCATACATGCGGGTAGCTTCCCAGTACTGGGGACGGAAATAACCATAATCCACCCAGCCCAGATTCATGATGTAGCGGCCGGAAGCAAAATAATTGGTGGTATTGGCAAAATACTGCGCATACAAACTGCTGTACAAAGTATAGGCCTGCTGGTAACGGGACCATTCTGCTATGTTTCCATTCACCAACAGGTTTCCTACTGCCATGCCAGGAGGAATTTCCGTGGGCTCCACTGGATTGACATTCATCTCATCGAAGCCATCAGTACAGGAAAGGGTAAAAATCCCCAGGAAAAATAATATCGATTTATTTAAAAAGTTTTTCATCTCGTCGACCAATTAGAATACTACATTCACATTAAATCCAAAGTTTCGGGTGATCGGGTATCCACCCATTTCAATCCCGCGATAACCATCGGTAGGCCCGGCAAAAGCCTCAGGCGAGGTGCCCGGCATATGGTGCATGAAGTAGAAAAGGTTTCTACCTACCGCAGATACTCGTACGGATTGAACGCCCAGGCTTTCAAACCAGGTTTTTGGCAAAGCATAACCAATGGACAACTCTCTCAAAGCCACATAACTGGCATCATAAACAAACTCCGAACCCACCGCATTGGCACCGCCAACATGGTTCCAATACTGTTCGGAAGAGATTTCAACCGTATTAGGCAGACCTGATTCCGCATTTACACCACTCACGACCATCGTCCCGTCACGACCGGCAAGGGTACGTTCTCCATTACCCTGCAAGGTTCCGATGGCATCGGTATAGGAATAAATCTCCCCACCCACGCGGTAATCAATCTGCGCTCGAAAAGAAATATTTTTATAAGCCAGTGAGGTATTCACGGATCCCATAAAATCAGGTTGGATATTCCCGATTACCTCCGGCGTATTTGAAGTTAAAGGCAGTCCGTCATTGCCGATCATCATATTGCCACTTTCATCACGAACGAAGGAACGTGTAGAACGAATATTTCCATAATCTTCGCCTTGTTGCGCCACTATGGTTACCCCGTTTACCGAAGCCATTTCGAAAATATCTACCCCTTCGGCAAGCTCGTTCACATAGGTTCGGTTTTTAGAGAAGTTCACTCCCATATCCCAGCTAAAGTCTCCCTTCTTCAGTAAATTAGCATTCAGCATTAATTCAAAGCCTCTGTTTTCCACATCTCCGGCATTAATAATTTTATGAGAATAACCGGAAGAGGAAGTCATCGGGACCGTCAGAATTTGGTTATAGGTATTGGATTTATAGACCGTAAAATCCAGGTATAACTTATTATTCAAAAATCGCATTTCAGCCCCCAACTCATTGGATATCGTTTCTTCCGGCATTAAACCTTCCAAAGGCATTTGTAAAGGTGCTTCCACAATAGGGCCGCCTGCCCCCTGCTGCACGCGGTAAGTGGCCGCTGTCATATAGGGATCCGTATCATTACCCACCTTTGCCCAGGCACCGCGCACCTTCATATAAGTAATCCAGGAAGGCAAGGTTGTATTGAAATCTTCCAGCATATCACTCACCACCAAAGATGCCGATACAGAAGGATAAAAATAGGATCGGTTTTCAGCCGGCAGCGTGGATGACCAGTCATTTCGGCTGGTCCAGTCGATAAAAGCATAGTTACGGAAGCTGAACTGACCGAAGGCAAATACCGACTGAATTTGCTTTTCATAATAATTCTGGCGATTCACCACAGAAACCGCATTTTGAATAGACCAAAGTCCCGGAACAATCTGGCCAATACCTTCATTCCCCATACCCTGGCGACGCTGGTACATATTATTAGCCCCGACACTGGCGCTTACACCCCAGTCCCCCCATTGCTTATTGGCGTTCAGCATAATGTCGGAATTCATCTCCATTACATTATAGGTATCCAATAAGAACTTCTTATCCGTCATGGTTTCATTGGAAGGCAAATCACGGGTCTCCCGGATTTCGGAATAACTATCCAAACCGGATTTAGCAGAAAGACTTAACCAATCATTGAACTTGTAACCCGCCGAGACCATGCTCAGAAAACGATCTCTGGAAGTATTATTCAAGGTCGCATTGTACTCTTGCCAATAAGGATTAATGTACTGAGAAGAAAGCCCGGACCAATTCAGCTGGTGCCCATAAATCGGGTGAATATAATTGTTTTCAATATCCTTGGTCTGAATGCTTCGTGGCATTTGGACAAACTGATTGACAGTGCCGTTATACCCCTGTGCAGGTACGCCTTCCTCTCTGTGATTAATATAGGTAAACTTACCATTTAAGGTGAATTTCTCCGTTTTCAATCCTCCCTGAAAGTCCAGGGAATTTTTATCCAACTCCTGTCCGGGGAAGATTCCATTAGAGCGTTGGTCCATAAAAGAAACACGGAAAGTGGCTAAATCATTCCCTCCGGAAACCGCAATATTGTTGGAAATAGTAGATCCTGTTTTAAAATAATCTTTCCATTGTTCATTGGCCGAATAAGGAGAGGTCAAATTCGGATCTACCCAGCTCTGGATCTGATGACCATCCATCTTGGCACCCCAGCTTCCCATGGCATTGATGTCCGCTACCCCATTGGTTCCCTGACCAAATTCATTCTGCAAATTATAAAAAGAGTGCGCCTGCTCAAACATCACATTGGCATTGTACTCCACTCGAACGCCTTGCTGTGATTTCCCCTTTTTGGTAGTAATAATCACCGCGCCATTTTGCGCACGTGAACCATACAGTGCCGCCGCATTGGGCCCTTTCAAAATAGAAATGCTCTCAATGTCCTCGGGGTTAATATCCGAAACACCTCCATCAGCAATAGATCCACCCCACTCCGGGCCATCATCCGGATTGGACAACTGCCCCATGGACTGACTATTAATCGGTACACCATCCACTACCCACAGCGGTTCGTTATTACCAGAAATAGAACTGGATCCACGAACCCGCACTGATATCGAGCCACCCATCCCTCCGGAAGGACTCACCTGTACCCCGGCAACCTTACCGGCCAGATTGGCCCCAACGTTGGTGGTTCGGGTATCAGTCAGTTCACTCGACTTCACTTCCTGCACCGAATAACCAATCGCCTTTTTTTCTTTTTCAATACCAAAAGCGGTGACCACTACTTCTTCCAGCTCTTCCACATCCTGCTGCAGTGCCATCTCATAATGAGACTGCCCATCCACTACGAGCATGCCGTCTTTATAACCAATAAAAGAAAACTGCAGGGTATCGCCCGGCTCTGCGGAGAGATTAAAGGCTCCTGAAAAATCAGAAATAGTTCCTCGCGTGGTTCCTTTAATCGCAATATTTACTCCCGGAATAGGGGATTGATCACCTGCATCAATCACCTTTCCATCAATAGTCTGCCCAAAAGATTGGGCTGCTGTGAGGAGTACCATCCCCACAAAAAATGATAAATGTTTAAGCATAATCAGAAAAATGTGTACAAAAAAATAGACTCTGCATATAGCCGATCGCTATATCTTTGACACAATGCTAGGGGTGCCGCCTAACAAATCCGCAACAATCTGACATACACGATGGGTTACACTAATGATTTTTGGGTTAATTTTTAAAAAAAACACCATCTGCCTACATTTTTAGGTCGTAATATTTAAAATTTATCAATACAGCTTGCTTTGGTATTTCATTTAGGAATAGGAACGCACCTGCTTTTCTTAGGAGGAAAAAAATCCAAAATCTCCTTGTCAAGGACCCGAATTATCCGAAAATATTTTTCCGCTTTTAGGTAAAATAGTTAAAATTGCAAGCATTAAGCGCTGCCCTTATTTTCTGTCAGCCCCAACTATTTTTTATTTATCTTTTTTGAGTAAATGCCCAGAGTTTTAATACTTCTATTTCTCACCTTTATCAATCTTGACATTTTTGCGAATGGAGCTAGCACCTCCACGGGAATTTTTTTTGAAAATTCCGCTTTAGCTCGCCAAAATTCCTCCCGCTTAGGCATTCCTTCGAATGGAAACATTAGGCTGGAAGGGGATTTTAAGCTTTCTTTTGATCTTGATCCCTATGCCACGGAGCTCATGGGCCATATCATGCGGACCATTGTAAACGATGCTCATACCCTTGACCTCATTTACGACCCCATGGATCAGGAGTGTGATGCTCAACTATTACTAATATGGGATGGAGAAATCGTATTATCTAAAGTGCCGATTGCTTTTAACCACCAAAAACAATTAGGATGGCAATCTGTCTCGATCCAATATCAGGAAGATAAAATCTCTTTTGAGATGGGAGAACAAAAGTGGACCAAAGCACTGTCTCTCCCAAAAGGAAGCGCCATATCCCTCAATTTTGGGGCTTGCAAAAAAGAAGGCTTTGGGCTTAGGGACATCCCCTCCTTTGCCCTTAGAAATATTGCACTTTGGAATGGAAAGCATCATTATTCCTGGCCACTTAATCAGTCCAAAGGCAGTGTCATAATGGAGGCTCATGGCCGCTTGGAAGGATATATCGAACATCCACATTGGCAAGCTCAAGAGCATCACTATTGGGAAAAAAAGTGGGAATTAAGCACTTCTTTTCATCCGGCCATTATTTTTAACCAAAAGGGAGAATACATTCAGATCCTGGACCAGTTCAGCAGCAAAAAAATCCCCCTAAAAACCGAAAAATTAGAAGAAAAGCCACTTCACCTATACAGTCCAAACACTCCCATTCTCCATGCCTTCCAAAAAGAAAATGAAATGCTCTTTTGGGATGCGAGGGGTGCCATACCTCAGGTATTTGACAGTCTGAAGTCTGATTTTCAGCTCCAAAATGACGGGCCCATGGATTTTTGGCACAGGAATTATCTTTATCATGAACCTACAGATCAAATCCTTGCCCTGAATGGCTACGGAGTTTACAAATTCCGCCATTTTCCGCAGGTATTTGATGAGGGACAATGGCATGACATCAACCTTCAGGGAGATACCATGACCCCACGCTATTTAATGGCCATGGGTATGTCGAATGAAAACGAAGCCCTCCTTTTTGGAGGAATGGGCAATAGCTCCGGAGCGCAATCCATGGGATCTAAAACTTATCATGACCTCTGGAAGCTTAATCTTAAAGAGCGCAGCTTAGAGCGATTATGGAATATTGATCTCCATAAAACAGAATACTTGCCCTCCAGAGAATTAATTGTGGAAGAGGGAGGGGATTCATTTTATACCTTGCTGCATCCGGCGCATCAATTCAATACCGGAGTGGTGCTGGCCGAAATCTCTATCAAGACCGGCAGTGTCAAATGGGTAAGTGATACCATTCCCACTCCATATCGGGATGTTAACACCCAAATTCATCTGTTTCAACAAAAAAGCACTAAAAACTTCTATGCTTGCGTCTCCCATGGGGATTATGAGCAAAACCAATCATTGCTGAGCATTTATGAATTAAAGGGCCCTCCCATTTCTTTGGCAAAACTCCAGGATATGAATCAACGCCACCTTATCCTAAATACTTTGCCCAAAGTAGGTTATTTTGTAGCCGGCGGCCTGCTCTTTCTTTTACTCAGTATGGGTGGGTTTTTAATCTATCGAAATAAGAAAAAAGACTTGCCAAAAGCAAAGCCCTTTAATGCTCAAAAAATCAAGCATTATGAAAGCCTAATTACAAAACCACTTGAACCCCAGGCCAATTCGCTCTATCTTTTCAATGAGTTTCAACTATATGATCGTGAAGGAAATGAGATCAGTAATTTGATTACGGAGAAACTGCGACAGCTCTTTTGCATCATATTATTTTATCCGCACTTGCAGGGGCGCGCCGTACATAGTAACGAATTAGCCGAATTACTATGGCCGGGCACTGCCAGGGAAAAAACGAAGAACAACCGCTCCATTAGTGTGCGTAGGCTTCGCCTGATTTTAGAAAAATGCGAGGGTATTTCTATTGAGCATGATAATGGAGATTGGCGAGTGAAAATGGAGAAGGATTTTTATTGTGATTATCAGGAATTTCTCAACTATCAGGATCAGCTAAAATTTCAGGATGGCATTGGAGAGGCGGAATTCAAAGCATTTTTTGCCATAGTGGCCAGTGGAAAATTAGTGCAGGGGCTAAGAATTGAATGGCTGGAAGACTCCATCGGTCAGCTTAAATCCGAGACCATAGATTTCCTGGTACGCTACGCTGAAAATTGTGAAAACCCGCTGTGGGTGGAAAAAATTACGGATTGCATTTTCAAATTTGATGATCTGGAAGAGCAAGCATTAACCCTGAAAATCAAAGCTCTTTTATTCATGGATAAAACGGTTCAGGCACACCATGAGTATGAAAAGTTCAATAATCAATATTTAAAACTATTTGGGGAGTCTTATAATAAGAGCTTTAAAGAGGTGGTAAAGTAGTTTTTGAAGTATAAACTTTTGCACTTTAGAAACTCATGAAGGGGGGCTTGGCCTTACTACCTCCCCCTCTTTGAATAATTAACCCGAATTATTCCCTGCTAAATTTATCCCCTCGATATAAGTGATTTGTTTTTAGCTCACTATGAATTATTTCTTTGGTTTATAATACCCAAAATTTAAGCAAACTTGCTTTCTCCTCATGCCTCTGCTTTCTTGGAAAAAACAGGAAACTAATCTATCATTATCCCGCCAAACAACTAAACGAGGATTTAAGCATGAAAATCCAGCTTGAAAACGGCTGGAACACTACAAAAACCCCCAAACCTCCACTCCAATGGGTCTAACAGCAAAAAGCCCGGCTATTCAGACCGGGCTCTCAAAATTTTACTAAAATTGAAGATGGAAATATTCAATCGCTCATTGAACATTCCGCCCGCTTGCCTGCAAGCGAGCGCATTGTTCGCAGGCGGACCATCTTCACCCCCTCCTATCGTCGATCAAAGCAGGGAAAAATAAAAAGGAAAATAAGGGGCCGACCTTTTAAGCACCGGCCCTCGAAATCCATTTTACAATTATTCTTCAGTCTGTGTTTTAAAGCACGCTCTAATGCGCAATTACCAATCGCTTATGCGTTAATAAGGCACCTTCTTTCATCAGCATCAACACGTAAATCCCATCGGCTAAATCTTCTACTTCAATGCTTTGGGTGGATCGTGCCGGGAACTGAAAATCTCCGGAAGCCACCCGAACACCATCCGCTTTGTAGAGTGCCCAATGGTCAGCCTTGCCCTCTCCCTGCCAATCCAAAGTGAATTTTCCACTGTTCGGATTCGGGTAAAGCTGCAGCTTTTGCGCCAGTGCCTCCGCATCCAGCGGACGTTGAGGGATCAATTCCTGAGGGATATCAAATACCCTTGCCTGATAGATGATGTCCGTATCCCAACCCTGAACGGTTTGGATCATCTTCACCTCATCGGCATAAGCCCAGATCGCATCCGGTTGCCAGGGCACCTGCCCCTGAAAATGAACATATCCATTTTCATCAAATTCTTCTTTCTTCACATTGAGTCCGGTTGCATCCGGCAGCATTTCTCTTACGATATTCCGGAACACCTGTCCGGTTTCCGGAAGCTCAAATTTCCCGGCCACCATATGGGTATGTAATATCAATCGGCGATCTTCCTCCTCTATCGGCAGGTTTTTCACCGTTTCAAAGCCCACATTGATGATCGTCGTTCCGGTCTTCGGATCCAGATTATCCAGGAAATCGCTTTCGGAAATATCATCAATAAAAGCCCGGGCTTTCTGTAATTTTTCCTGACTGATAGATTTTTGCAAATAAGCACTCTCCGTCCATTTTTTGCGTTCATAGATGTGTCCGTCCACCATCACCCGGTCAAATTCCGGAATACTATAATGCAAAGCACGTGCTCCGGAAGGCTTCCAGCCTCCGGTTTCATACAAATAGGCCGTCGGCATCGCAAAGCTATTGAAGCCATATTGCATGATCACCAATTCATTTGGAGAAACCGATACCGCATCAAAAAGCGCATCTGCCTCTTTTGGGTCCGCATCTTCATGGGTGAAGTGTTCCGCCACTACCAGGCGGTTGCGGGAAGAAATGGTAAACTCCTTCACCTCCACCCCGCTGTAATTCATACTTCCGTTTACCTCATTATTGGAGGCAAACCAAAGGCGGAAACGAACCTGCCCCGAAGGCGCCGCTTGAATTTGCACCTCATCCAAAGGAATACGCGCATAACGGTAGAGCGAGTCCTGTCCCGACCAGCCCTGCTTTTTATTCAGTTTATCCTGTGGTAAGGACAAAACACTTTCATTCGTATACCAATCAATCCCAAAGCCCGCTTCACCAACGGTATTCCAGCTGTCTCCCTCATCCACAGAGTAACGCAGGCTGAGCCCGTCCACGCCTTCGGCGGTATTCATTTTGATATACAGCTCCAGCATGGGCAACTCAATTAATGACAGGTCAACCGTAGGGCCTTCAATCCATGAATTTTCCGCCGCATTATAGGTGTTGGTATTGGCAAGACTGTCCCCATGGCTTCCGCCCGTAGTCGTCCACAAACCTTGGGAAGGATTCCACTCCCAGGAAACCGAGTCGGAGGCGTTATCCCATTGCCCGGAATGGAACCATTCCACTTTTGCCGCATCATCGAATGCCGTATGGTAATGGGTATCCTGAACCAGTGGGAAAATGGCAATTTTCTGAGAGGTGGTCGCATCACAACCGATATCCGTTTTAGCTCGCAGGCATACTTCATAAATGCCACTTTGCGGATAGGTATGTTCAAAAGCCATTCCTTCCACACTGCCGTCATATAAAAATTCCTGCGCAGGCCCCGCCTGAGCCTGATCAAAAACAATATAGAGACTATCAACCTCCCGATCATGATCCACCTCAAAGCCAACCGCCTCTTTTAAAATGGTGGGTTGGCCGCTGGTAAATTGATGGGTAGAAAAATTCACTACCGGATTCGCGCCCAACTCAATATTATCTTTAAAAGCAGCCAAACAACCTTTATCCGTGATGGCGGTCATGTTCACCTCATACTGCCGTGCCCTGCTATAGGTATGCGTGGGCTGATGATAAAATCCTGAGGTATTGGTTTGTTGATCTTCAGCGCTTAAAGCCTCTCCCTGAGCACCCGCAATGATGATATTATCTCCAAAGGACCACAAATAGGAGCTGATCTGCCCAAATTGTGCATCAAGTCCCGCTTCCATTGCGCTGTTGCTTTCAAATTCAAAAGCACCGCCGTCATTCAGGCAGGCAAGGGTGTCTACCGTGAAGGAGGGAATGGGTTTGCCGTTGACTTGCACCGTTGCCTCCGCGGTGGCCGTACAAGTATTGGCATCCGTATATTGGAAGACCACCCGAAATACACCGGCGGAATCCAGATTAAGGGTCGCGCCCTTCTCTGTCCTTTGGGTAAAAATGCGTTGAGAAACAACCTCCGGACCTCCCTCATTGGATCCACTGAAGATCTGATAATTAGTATTATCCAATGTTAAGTTGGCCGCAAGTCCATTGGTATCTATTCCCAGCGGATTCAAATCAACAGGCTGGTCATATTCACAAAATTCTTTATCAAACTCCACCAATTGGGCGGTGGGGTTATCAAAAATAGAGAAGGAATAGGTTTTCAATAAATTGCAATCCGGTAAATCATTCCTTTTAAAGAACTCTTCTTTAAGCGAAAATTTCAATTCATAATTCCCTGCCGGTAGGTCCTCTGCCAAAGCCCATTCATTATCGGCCGCTCCCTGCAACAGCCCAACCGGAAAGGCCTCTCCATCTTTGAATAAACCAACAGACAGATAATCGGCCTCAAATGCCACCGCCTGATTGTTGATGGATAAGTTGGCCCTAAAGTTGGCCGCCACAGTGAAATAACAATAGTTTTCTGCCAAATTTTCCGTAACCTCTATGGCTACTTCCGACTTTGATATTTCTAAAATATTAGATTCCGACAGTACCGAAGCGTCTAGTCCCTGCCCCTCCTCATATTTTACCTGCACTTCATAAATTCCAAATTCGATGCCCGGCACGCCGGCAGTGGTTTGATTTAATACCTCAGAAGTCATCTTCTGCCAGTTGGTTTCCCCCTTTTTACGGAAAAAGTATTCGAATGCTCCGGAAGAACCCGTATAAGCCGTGGTGGGATAGATTCTGTCGACTAAATTCGAAAGATTGATTTCATTGTCGCCCTCACACAGTAATAAATGCCCCGGAAGCGTTAACGTCGGTTTCAGGGCAAGAGACAAGGTGGCTTCTTCTCCTTCGAATTCACAGAAGAAGGAGGAATCCCCTCCCTTTGAGCTCCCTTCATCCGTTTGCGCTACTTCGTGAATGATACTAAACTGATACTTTCCGGGCTTTTCCGGCACAAAATTAGAAAATTCAGCTTCATCAGAACGAATCACCGTATCCATATTGTACTCCGAATTTTGAATCCGAATATGCACATGGTCAGGATCCAAATTAGTATCCGCCTGTAATAGGGGACTGATAATTTCGTTTAAATCATAACCGTCCTGTGCACTGGTGATTTCAAAAGGATAATCCGTCTCCAGCGGATCCAGAGATGCGTCATTACTTTCCTGAAAGCTAATTTCCAATTGGGGCCGGTTATTGAGCGCATCACAACCACTGGCATATTTCACCAGTAAGTTCGGATTATTGGTCCCCGGCTGGTAGGTTATAGGATCCGAAGCATTCAGCGTTGCACTATTGGTCCCCCAATTATCCGAAGACCAAAGATATTCCTGAACCGCTGGCTCGTATATGGCTAATTCCAAATTGCTCTCGCCCTTACAGTATACCAGATTTACCGGGCTGGCGCCATTAGAGGCATAAATCCGATCATTATAAATGATACTTGGGGAAGGATCCCCACGTGTAATATAAATGGTTTTAGTAAACTCAATATCGTCGCAACCGCCCTGATTATACAGCAGTTCCAATTTTAGTTCAATGGATTTGGTAGTGGTACCCTCAAAATAATCTGTAGCAATTTCCGAAAAATCAAGGTCATAACTTTGCAAACCATTAGGGGCTGAAGTAGCCGGACTGGCAATTGTATAAGGCTTATTTCCGACCTTGGTCGTAATTCGGATGTCATCCATAAAGGGATGGAAATTCCATTTTGCTCCAGTGGTAGAACTACAATAACTATTTTGAATACTGCTGAAATCAGTAGCACCTTCGATATCCTCCCCTATGGTTAAGTTTAAGGTCTGACCATCTAATCTATAGGAGAAGTCCATGCCTTTTTCTGTATTAAAAGGAGACGTATAGGCTGAATACATCCTCACCGAAGCATGATAGTAAGGATCAGTATAAGATGGGGTGGAAGGAGGAGTAGTAGAGGAATAATAATTATAATAATAACGATATTCTGAAGTTGTATTGACCTTTAAATACCCCCAAAACCAATACAATAAAGTATTATTGAAAGTAGTGCTGGCTAAATTATAATCATAATACAAATCTCCGTTACTAATATAAAATCCTTTTTTTAAACTTTCTCTCATCCTTCCCCAGGTATAGGAATAATTCACATAACTGATTAATCTTCCTAATAAATAGTCACGATCAGCAGTAGTAAGTCTGTAAGAAGGTCCATAATGTGAAAACCAGGTTCGCACCCAACCCTCCACAATATCGGTATTAAAACTAACAATAGAAATGGCCTCTTTTTCCGCCTCCGTAACCCCTCTTTTCACCAAGCCGGACCCTCCAGTTCCAACCAAACATATATAATTATTCGCGACCAAAAACTTTTGAGCCTCAATTTCAAAGGAATTATTTACATCGCAGGAATTGTCCGGATCCTTGTCGCCTATATAATAATTGATTTTAAATTTTTGACCATTGGAAACTTCATTAGGATCAACCTCCAAATAATACTTTCCATTCTCAAAAATCACCTTATTGTCACCTTCATTTTCAGCAAAGAATATATATTGATCTAAATCTGTGCCTGCAGGAATACTAAAAAAGGGAGCGGCAAAAATTTCCACCTTATTGTTTTCGGAAAAGTTAACATTAAAATTAGATCCCAATAAATCAATCGGCGGCCCGGCATTCACCTCCAGCGGATAATTGACCGTAGTGTTAATTTTAGTGCGGTATTCACCATTCCCATAGAAAACATCGAATCGATAACTCCCGGCTGTTTTCTTATCAAAAGAAAGGAGGCCCGTTGCGGAAAAATCTTTCATCTCCACCACTTCTGTACTACCTTCCGTCAGGGGAATTAAATCTACGGAATAGGCATCGCCCCTCCCGATCATATCCACCTTAATTTGAGGGATTTCCTGCGTACAAATGGGACTTTTGCTTACCGACAAATAAGCATTCGCCGTCTTTCGGAAAATACTTACATTTTGATCTAAAGGGAGTACATTCGTACTGGCATCCTTAAGCGTAAACATGGGTGCGATGGGCTGGTCCAGATTAGGGCCGTTTTTGGAATAGGCCACGCGCATATTGCTAAGCTGAATGGTCGTGATACCGGTGGCACTAAAATCGCTGGCTGCCTTAATTTCCAGCACATTACTTGAACCTGTGGAAATATTACTGGTGATTTTTTCTACATCTATAGTAGGTGCACTCACAAAATAATAATGCTGGGGCAAAGTAAGCGTATAAGTCGTATTCGCTGCAAAAGCAGTATTGGTCGTCATCGATAAGGTGCCCACGGTGGTAGGTTCAAAATGAACAACTTCAACCGGCTGACCGTTTGAAACTGTTAATTCATAACCGGAAGCCCCGGAGGCTACATTAACATTTACCGTGACTACTGAATAAGTCTTGGAATTATTAAAATTATCATCACTTAAATAACTACAACGAATATCAAAGGCCGTACTACTGACGCCCGTACCGGCAAAACCTTTTAAAGTACCGGTATTTGCATCGAAATGTAACCATTCAGGAAGCGTACCGTCAACACTGAGGTAAGTCGTAGCCCCGCCGCAATGATCCACTGCTGAAATAACTTCGGACAACAAATCTCCGCCCTGACTGACCGAGAAGGTTAAGGCAGCACTACTAAAAGTGGGCTTAGCATAATTTCTCAACCCCACTCTCGCCAAGCGATCTGGGGTTTCACTGGCGAAGCGCAAAGCTTTGATATCAATATTTCTACCAGTATTAAAATGGCCATCACAGCTATTCTTTATATATTCAATATTGCCCAAAATAGTATTATAAACAGATATAGGCGCCACCCCTGAGAGTTCGATAATATTGGCCACAGACGAGCCATTGGTGATCCCATATTTGGTCACCATCGCATTACCACTCAAATTATCGATCAGTCGATCTCCACTGCTGGCATTGTTGAGGGTGATACTCATCCCGGCTACCATCAGGTCAGCCTCAGTAAGACTAACTTTCGACACTATCTTTTGTGCAGTATTATCATTATACACATAATCTACAGAGGGCTTAGAGGCTGGCCAAGCCGCCCCATCCCATTGGGCTACAAAAGCTGGTTCAGCCCCTATTGTAATCGTGAAAGTCTGCTCACCGGAATCCCATCCCGCATCATCTTCTCCATTGGTTTTCGCCGGACGATTACAGCTAAATTTAAAGGTGAGTACATCCTCATCTGCAAGGCCTGTCCCTATGGCATCATAGCGTAGCCGGCCCTGATTAATATCCTCCTGCGTCCAGGTAGCATCTTTAGCCAAAGCAGTTCCCCAACTTCCGTTATGCAGCAAATAAAGCGCGCCTTTTGGGACATAAGTAGCGTCTTCACCTTCCCCAACCCACACCCCTGGAACAGAGGTGAGGGTGTAGGTGTAGTCTTCTGGATTCGTGACGGGAGGGTTAAATGTTCCCCCTTGGCCTATTTTTAAATGATCCTCCAAAAATTCCCGTGACGAATACAAACTTATGGTACTACTTTTAGAACCAGATAAGTCTTGAGAATAGGTTTCCCAACATAATCCCAAGCAAACCAATAGAAAAACTAACTTTTTCAATTTTATTTTTTTATTAATCGTATTGATAATGTATACCCATATATCGAGAGTACCTCTAGACCACCTTTTCCACATCCGAAGCAATTGAAGGACGTATCATTTATTGAATCGAGATGCCCTGCAAACAGATCTTTAAAACGATGCATGGTCCCATTTTTTCTTTCATCATAACCTCCTCCCCTAAGTGTAAAACCAGATAAATTAGTTGCAGAATATCCATCATATTCCCAATGATCAATGTCTTGCATATAACTTTCAACATCCGTAAAAGAATTGGTAGTCTCATCAAATGTTCCGAAAATAGATACCATTTTCTTCAATTCGTCTGCAGTAGGAACAGCCCAACCTATTTTGTGAAGTTCTTCATTAATCGCTTCCATTTCTTGTACAGAATAGTGGTGTCCAAAAATCGCTACATACTCCTCTTTTGTTAAATTATCCGTATTCCCATAAGTTCTCCCGTCAGTTTCATCTGTCTCCGTCTTCAAATCCTCCGCCAACCACACCTGACAATTCTCCCCATCTTCATCACAAATCTGTACAGTTTTATAACGATAATTATCTGTATACTCTCCAAAAGTACCGAATACTACCGAGCCGAATTTACCGGTAGTCACGGTGATATCCTCCACCACCTCGGTTGCTGTCCCCTCATATTCCTCATCATTTACCTTGGCGGTGATCACCATATCAAAGCCGGTGCGATAAGCATCCGCGAATTCATCACGAATTTCATCCGTCACATAGGCCTCACCGTCTTTGGATAAGGTATAAGTCACTTCTTCTTCTCCTGCGGTAAAGGTTAATACAGGTGCATCCACTTTAGCTGCTTGCTGATTTTCACCGGTGGGTGCGGTGAATTCTACTTTCAGCTTCATGACATCGGCATATAAGTGCCAGTCGGTATCGGTATTGGTGGCGTCTTCATTTAGATATTCCTCCATCACACTTACTTTCATACCGGGAAGTACAATCTCTGTTTCCGGATCCGGGTCCGGATCTGGCGTTGGTGTTGGCGCTGGTGAATCTCCACCATTATCTCCACAAGCTGTAAAAAGCACAACCATCGCCATCATGGCTATCAGGCTTTTTTGCATAAACACCGGATTAAATTCCATCTTCATAATTCTTCGTTTAATTATATTATTAACTATAATGACCTTAAGTAATTTTTTGAATATTAGACTAATTTTAACTAAAAATAACACTTAAGCAAGAATTTAGGTGATTTAATAAATAAAACATTACATTCAGATTAATCACGCAAAGCCGAAAAACATACCTCAACAAAAATAAAAACGGACATCTACACGCCCCTATGAAAAAACAGGCTAAACAAGTGTTTTTGAAGGCACTTTAGATCCTCAAGGAATCGATGGGTCATTGAAAATGGTTTATTGATGAATTTTTAGGTGATTATCTACATCAAACAAAAAGCGCAAACCCCTACAATCATTTTAAAAAGCAATAAAAATCACTTCAAATACCTAACTATTCCCTAATCTTTGTTTTCTCCTATTTTACACAAGAGAATAAGTGGATACAATCGGCAATTCATTCCATTCCCGGGAATGCCCACTTCGGCAGCTGCTGTTGGCGCTGCTCATAAACGGGAATTCCGGTGAAAATCGCGGTAGAATTTGGGCGCGTGTTTTTTTTGGCACAAAGGACACCAATTCAGGAATGAGGCTTGGCTTGTATTAGAAGGAGGTGGCCTTTAAACGCCTTTATGAGCATTGTATTGTAGAAGATGCAATTTCACTTCTAAGGAGTAAGCTTCCTCCGGCGGTAAATGCATCATCCTGAGGAATCAGGTGTATCCCGGGAATAAGCTATCCCTGATTAATATCCTCCTGCGTCCAGCTAGTATATTTAGCCAAAGCAGTTCCCCAACTTCCGTTATGCAGCAAATAAAGCGCGCCTTTTGGGACATAAGAAGAATCCGCTCCATCCTTAACCCACACCCCTGGAACAGAGGTGAGGGTGTAGGTGTAGGCCGAGGGGTTGGGGATGGCCTCAAAATCAGTTTCATTAACAATTTCAAGAATTTCATCTGAAATGGTTTGACTACTATTATTGCTAATTGAATAATTAATAGGCTTTAAAACTTGAGTTTGCCCCTCGAGACAAAGACTAACAAATAGAAAAAGGAAAAAAAGTCTCATTAATCTCATTTATTTACTAATCTTATTTGACTCAACCTACTTGAGGATTTTTCACTTACAGTTACTCTATCCATAAGAATGTTTAGCAAATTACTAACTTCATTATCTGCATGTGTAATTGGTTCAATATAACAAGTTGAAATTTTTTTATAGGATATTGAAACAGTGGTTATACCTGCCCCTTTAAAAGATAAACCTGTCGAATTAGTAGGGTTAAAATCATCATAATCCCAATTTGTTAAAGCCTGAAATGGAGCTTGGCTACCTTCGGAAAATTTCTTTTCAACTGGATCATAAGTATATCCAAGATCCAAAACGATGTCATAACAATTTTGAAAACTAGGTAATACCCAACCAAGTAAAGTTAACTCATCAATAAGATCATTCATTTCTTGTTCTGAATAATGATGTCCAAAAACATCCACATATTCTGAATTGGAAAGATTATCACTATTATCATAATTCCTACTAGCTGTAAGGTTAGTTGCCGTTCTTAAATTCTCCGCCAACCATACCTGACAATTCTCCCCATCTTCATCACAAATCTGCACAGTTTTATAACGATAATTATCTGTATACTCCCCAAAAGTACCAAATACTACCGAGCCAAACTTACCGGTAGTCACGGTGACATCCTTCACCACCTCGGTTGCCGTCCCCTCGTATTCCTCATCATTTACCTTGGCGGTGATCACCATATCAAAGCCGGTGCGATAAGCATCCGCGAATTCATCACGAATTTCATCCGTCACATAGGCCTCACCGTCTTTGGATAAGGTATAAGTCACTTCTTCTTCTCCTGCGGTAAAGGTTAATACAGGCGCGTCCACTTTAGCCGCTTGCTGATTTTCACCGGTGGGTGCGGTGAATTCTACTTTCAGCTTCATGACATCGGCATATAAGTGCCAGTCAGTATCGGTATTGGTGGCATCTTCATTTAGATATTCCTCCATCACACTTACTTTCATACCGGGAAGTACAATCTCTGTTTCCGGATCCGGGTCCGGATCTGGATCTGGCGTTGGTGTTGGCGCTGGTGAATCTCCACCATTATCTCCACAAGCTGTAAAAAGCACAACCATCGCCATCATGGCTATCAGGCTTTTTTGCATAAACACCGGATTAAATTCCATCTTCATAATTCTTCGTTTAATTATATTATTAACTATAATGACCTTAAGTAAATTTTCGAATATTAGACTAATTTTAACTAAAAATAACACTTAAGCAAGAATTTAGGTGATTTAATAAATAAAACATTACATTCAGATTAATCACGCAAAACCGAAAAACATACCTCAACAAAAATAAAAACGGACATCTACACGCCCCTATGAAAAAACAGGCTAAACAAGTGTTTTTGAAGGCATTTTAGATTCTCAAGGAATCGATGGGTCATTGAAAATGGTTTATTGATGAATTTTTAGGTGATTATCTACATCAAACAAAAAGCGCAAACCCCTACAATCATTTTAAAAAGTAATAAAAATCACTTCAAACACCTAACCATTCCCTAATCTTTGTTTTTTCCTATTTTACACAAAAGAAAATGGAATACAATCGGCAATTCAGTCCATTCCCCGGAATGCCCACTGCGGCAGCTGCTATTGGTTCGGCTCATAAACGGGAATTCCGGTGCAAATCGCGATAGAATTTGGGCACGTGTTTTTTTGGCACAAAGGACACCAATTCAGGAATGAGGCTTGGCTTGTATTAGAAGGAGGTGGTCTTTAAACGCCTTTATGAGCATTGTATTGTAGAAGATGCAATTTCACTTCTAAGGAGTAAGCTTCCTCCGGCGATATATGCATCATCCTGAGGAATCAGGTGTATCCCGGGAATAAGCTATCCCTGATTAATATCCTCCTGCGTCCAGGTAGCATCTTTAGCCAAAGCAGTTCCCCAACTTCCGTTATGCAGCAAATAAAGCGCCCCTTTTGGGACATAAGAAGAATCCGCTCCATCCTTAACCCACACCCCTGGAACAGAGGCGAGGGTGCAGGTGTAGTCTTCTGGATTCGTAACGGCCGGGTCCAAATCAGCACCTGTTGCAATAAATATCGACTCGTCTTTTATTGTTGCAGATGAATTCAAGGAGAATTGGCTCGAGAGGGGCCCTGTTATTTTTTGAGAATAGCAGATTCCGATAGCCCCTAAATAAATTAATATAAATAATAACTTTTTCAATTATTTATTTTTTAGTTAAACGGATAGGTGTTACTAATTCGGGCATTGAAGTCAATGCTAATGATGTTTTCGTACAACCCATCGCTGTATAATCATCATTAGATGATCCTTTAATGTGACAAATAAAAGTTTCCTTGTACTCATACATTGTACCATTATTCCAACGATCGTACCCTCCTCCGCGAAATGATAAGCCGGTATCATTATTAGGATCAAACCCTATATAATCCCAATGATTTAGATCTTGAAAATAGCCTTGTATATCCGGATATCCACTCCTAGATGGATCAAATTCTCCGTAACGTGAAGCTATAGATTGAACTTCAATCACAGTAGGAACACCCCAACCAATAGCATTTAGAGCTGTATTAATCGCTTCCATTTCTTGTACAGAATAGTGGTGCCCAAAAATCGCCACATACTCCGCCTTTGTTAAATTATCCGTATTCCCATAAGTTCTTCCGTCAGTTTCATCTGTCTCCGTCTTCAAATCTTCCGCCAACCACACCTGGCAATTCTCCCCATCTTCATCGCAAACTTGCACGGTTTTATAACGATAATTATCTGTATACTCCCCAAAAGTACCGAATACTACCGAGCCGAACTTACCGGTAGTCACGGTGATATCCTCCACCACCTCGGTTGCTGTGCCTTCATATCCCTCATCATTTACCTTGGCGGTGATCACCATATCAAAGCCGGTGCGATAGGCATCGGCGAATTCATCGCGAATTTCATCCGTCACATAGGCCTCACCGTCTTTGGATAAGGTGTAAGTCACTTCTTCTTCTCCTGCGGTAAAGGTTAATACAGGCGCGTCCACTTTAGCCGCTTGCTGATTTTCACCGGTGGGTGCGGTGAATTCTACTTTCAGCTTCATGACATCGGCATATAAGTGCCAGTCGGTATCGGTATTGGTGGCGTCTTCATTTAGATATTCCTCCATCACACTTACTTTCATACCGGGAAGTACAATCTCTGTTTCCGGATCCGGGTCCGGATCTGGCGTTGGTGTTGGCGCTGGTGAATCTCCACCATTATCTCCACAAGCTGTAAAAAGCACAACCATCGCCATCATGGCTATCAGGCTTTTTTGCATAAACACCGGATTAAATTCCATCTTCATAATTCTTCGTTTAATTATATTATTAACTATAATGACCTTAAGTAATTTTTCGAATATTAGACTAATTTTAACTAAAAATAACACTTAAGCAAGAATTTAGGTGATTTAATAAATAAAACATTACATTCAGATTAATCACGCAAAGCCGAAAAACATACCTCAACAAAAATAAAAACGGACATCTACACGCCCCTATGAAAAAACAGGCTAAACAAGTGTTTTTGAAGGCATTTTAAATTATCAGGGAATCGATCGGTCACCAACAATGGTTTATTGATGAATTTTCCAGGTAATTATCTACATCAAACAAAAAGCGCAAAACCCTACAATCATTTTAAAAAGTAATAAAAATCACTTCAAATACCTAACCATTCCCTAATCTTTGTTTTTTCCTATTTCACACAAAAGAAAATGGAATACAATCGGCAATTCAGTCCATTCCCGGGAATGCCCACTTCGGCAGCTGCTGTTGGTGTTGCTCATAAAGGGGAATTCCGGTGAAAATCGCGGTAGAATTTGGGCGCGTGTTTTTTTGCCACAAATGACACAAATTATCACGAATGGGGTATGGGAAGGTACTGGAACAGGAGAAGATTTTTACTGATCATTCTGATTCTGGCATTGAAGGGAAGCCACTGAAATTACCTAAGGAGTTATGTGTCCGAGGGCGAAATACCCCTCACCTGAGCGAATTACGCACTTTTGGGGACAAATCCGGCCGGGAGATGCTTATGATTCACTAAAAAACATCCTTTAACCCGAATTACTCACCAGCAGATTTAGCCCGAATTATTCACTACCAAATACACTGAACCAAAGTACTTCCCCACAGTCCATTCCCGGTATTTTTCTTTGATTAATAATAACCCCAATTGGGGTACGCATGCTTCATCCACATTCCTCTGCTTCCTTGAAAAAACTCAAAATAGGAGCCTATTCCTACATTTCCCCGCCTTGCAAAAAAGGAGGATTCAACCCCATATAATTTGGCTTAAAGAAAACTATTTCGAGCTCGGAATAATTACCCCTTGTTGTCAATTAAATCAGCCACTCAAGGACCACTCTCCAGGTGATTCTCCCTCCCTTTGTTTGTAAATTACTCCTACCTGATCAGTCCCCTTATGGAGTAGCCCCCAAACGCTCCCCCCCCCGAAAATACAATTTCCCTATCCCTTAAAAAATACCCCCCTCTCAAAAACCGTCACGCTTCCAGGCTGCTTAACCGGATCAAAAAACACCTCTAAGCAAGGGAGGCCCCAGCGGCGCAAAATAATTTGATAAATCGCACCCTTTCCTACAAAAAAAAACTATTCCACAAGCGCTTTTCATTCAAATAAGATGCACGAAAAACCCCTGTAATCACCACAAAAACACAAAGTTAACTCGGATTATTCATGCTTAAATCCTCGTTTAGCTGCTAGGCGGGAAAAATGAAGGAATAGTTTCCTATTTCGAGTTTTTCCCAACGAAGCAGATGAATGAGGAGAAAGCAAGCATACCCAAATTTGAGCTATAGATAATTCGACAAAACAATCCATAACGATCTGACTACAAAATGTTTGCGGTGGGTTATTAAATCTAGCGGTGAATAATTCGGCTTAAAGCCCCATCACCCCCTTATCCACCAGGGAATGGTGCATACTTTCCATATTTATCAAAGCCATTCGTAAAAGGCATGTCCTTTGCACACCAACCCCTTATTCGCCTGTCCTTTCCTGATCAATCATTCAGTTGATTTTTTAATCCCGACTGACACTTCCTAAACGTCAATAAATCACGTCAAAGGCCATAACTATAGTTTTTTTTACGCATAAAAAACGAAGTTTACTCATTGGTTTAAGGTCGAACTTTTATGCTTTCTCCTCAAAAAGCAATTGCCCTAAAAAGCTATTGATTTTATTGCATTGGTTACTGAAACACAAATAAGCAAATGAGAAAATTTCGACGATTATTGCAAGTTGGGATGGCCCTGGCATTTTTGCTGGTCAGCCAAATTTCCCTTGCCCAATCAATGCTGGTACAAGGAACCGTCACCGGCGATTTAGATGGCGAGCCCATCATTGGTGCGAACATCGTGATCTCCGGTACTACTCAGGGTACCATCACGGATTACGAAGGAAACTATCAGATCGAAGTCCCCAATGGGGAAACCTATTTGGAAATCTCCTATATCGGTTTTAAAAACCAAAAGGTATTGGCCAACGCTTCTCAGATTGACATTATCCTTGAAGAAGACGTTCAAAACCTGGAGGAACTGGTCGTTATTGGATACGGAGTGGTGAAGAAAAGTGATTTGACCGGAGCCGTTAGTTCCATGAAAGCGGAAGAAATCACCCAGATGCCGGTTCAAAATGCCGGGGAAGCATTGCAGGGACGTGTAACCGGGGTGCAGGTAACGACTGCCAACGGATCTCCGGGTGCGGCACCGGTCATCCGCGTTCGCGGAGTAGCCTCCACGGGAGATTCCAATCCGCTTTATGTAGTGGACGGAATGATTGTGAATGACATCAACTGGCTCTCTCCCTCTGATATTGAATCCATGGAAGTCCTGAAAGATGCTTCTGCTACCGCTATTTATGGTGCACGCGGAGCGAATGGTGTCGTGATGATTTCCACCAAAAAAGGAGAGAAAGGAAAAGCCACAATCACCTATGATGGCTATGTAGGGGTACAGTCAGCTTACGAACGTCCAAAAATGGCCAATGGCGATCAGTATTACCAATTTGCCACCGACCTAATGGCAAATGACGGGCAGGATTACGACTGGATTCATGATGCAAAAGGCACCAACTTCAATTGGCTGGATCAGATGTTGACCCCTGCGCTGATGCAATCGCATACCGTATCGGCCATGGGTGGAAATGATAAAGCGACTTACAACCTGTCTTTGAACGCCTTCAATCAGGATGGGGTGATGGAAGGATCCGAATTTAACCGATTGACCCTTCGTTTTAACAATACTTTCAAAATTACCGATCGAATTACCTTTGGAAACAATGTGAGTTTATCCACTTTCCGAAGAGATGAAGCACATCCGGATGCCATTTCCCAGGCTTATAAAAGTTCTCCTTTAGAGGCTGCTTATTTGGAAGATGGGAGCTTCGTTCCTCATTATGTGGGGGGTAACCCTTCCGCTTCGGCACACTATTTCAATAAATTCCGCGAAAGCCGAAGAATTGTCGGTAACTTCTATTTAAATTTTGAGCTGCCTAAAAATTTCAACTTCAAGACCAGTCTCGGAATTGACTATAATACACTGAATATTACCGATTACACGCCGGAATACCGCGTATCCGACATTCAAAATGAGCAAAGAAGCCTTTTGTGGATTGCGCGCGAACAGCATTTCATGGGCCTTTGGGAGAACATTCTGACCTGGAATAAGGACTTTGGTAAACACAGTCTGAATGCCATGGGGGGAATGACCGCCCAGCTGAATCAATTCAACCGCCTAAACGGACAGCGTTACGATGTGCCATGGGACGAAAACCTGTGGTATTTAAATATGGGTTCCACCGAAGGACAGTCCGTTCAGCACACAGGATCTGAATCGGCAGTGCTTTCAGGTCTTGCAAGGGTAAACTATACCTATGACAGCAAGTATTTATTAACCGTTTCCATGCGTGCGGATGCTTCCTCCCGTTTTGGTATTAATAACCGTGTAGGGTATTTCCCTTCTGCTGCCCTTGGATGGAACATCAGCCGTGAGCCGTTTTTACAATCGCAGGACTGGTTGAGCGAGTTAAAGCTTAGGGCATCTGTAGGACGTACCGGAAATGACCGAATCGGAGATTATGAGCACCTGGCAACCATGGTTTATGGTGGCGATTATATCTTCAATAACCAGATACATTCCGGTATTTTTAAAGATGTGCTGGAAAATCCGGACTTAAAATGGGAAACTTCCACGCAGTATGACTTTGGTGTCAATGCGGGCTTTTTGGATGACCGTCTGCAAGTAGAGATGGATTATTATTTACGTTATACCAATGACCTGCTTTTGGCTACGCCGATTCTGAGCCAGAACGGTTTTGCTTCCGTGATCACCAACATTGGAGAGATTTCTAACCAGGGTTTTGAATTTAGTGCAGACTGGAAAGAGACGGTTAACGACTTCTCCTACTCTTTCGGAGTGAATGCCACCACCATTAAAAACGAAGTGCGTCGCCTGGGATCGGATGACCCTATCCTTGGTGGAGGTGTTTATGGCGGTAATCAGGCCACCAGAACAGAGGTGGGCCTCCCTATTGGAGCCTTCTATGGCTACAAGACGGATGGCGTTTATAGCACACAGGAAGAACTGGACAATAACCCAAGCTTCCCCAATGCGCAGGTTGGAGATGTAAAATACCTGGACACCAATGGGGACGGTGAAATTACCGAAGATGATAAAACTTACCTGGGCTCTCCGCTACCTAGCCTGATTTACGGTTTCCACCTGGGCTTCGACTATAAAGGATGGGATTTTGGAATGGTATTCCAGGGAACCTATGGTAATAAAATCTATAATGGTAAGGAACAGGCAAGAAATGATGCCTTCTTCAACATTGAAGAACGCATGATGGATTACTGGACCGAGGATAATCCTAATGCCGCCTACCCACGCCCTACTGCTCAAGGAAGAAACCTGGAAGTATCGGACCGGTTCATTGAGGATGGCTCCTACCTTCGACTTTCCAGCGTAACCCTGGGCTATACTTTTGATCAGGAATGGACGCGCCGATTCAAAGTAGACCGTTGGAGAGTTTATGCTTCCGGAAACAACCTGGTGACCTTTTCCCAATATTCGGGCTTCACCCCGGACATTACAGCCGCCAACCCTCTGAATGCAGGAATTGATATGGGGGTTTACCCGATTCCGGCCACCTTTACTGTAGGGACAAATATTACTTTCTAAAACAGCACAACATGAAATTAAATAAAATTATCAGCAGCATCCTACTAGGGTTGATGTCCTTGTCCGCTTGTCAGGGATTTTTGGACCGAAAGCCACAGGGGGAATTCAATCCAGGGATGGTTTTCGAAAGTGAGACCTATACCCTTTTGGCAGTGAATGGTATTTACAATCAACTGAATGCCTATAACCTCACCTCCGTTCCAGGCCTTATCGGAGAAATCCTTTCCGATGATGGGAACAAGGGAGGCCGTGCGGGTGGAAATCCTGACCTGAACCAAATTGATTACTTTAATATTCATCCGAACATCCCTTTGTTTAATAACTTTTGGGCCGGACTGTACAAAGGCATCTATAATGCCAATTTGGTATTGGACAACATCCATCTTACGCAGACCACAGAGGAAATGCGTAATCGCATGACGGCAGAGGCACGTTTCCTAAGAGCTTTTTATTATTATCAGCTGACCTTTTATTTTGGCGGGGTACCTGCCATGACTTCTACCACAGAGGAACAGGTAAAGCCCAGAGCCAGTCAGGAAGAAATCCTTGAGCTGATCAAAGAGGACCTTGATTTTGCGATGGACCATTTACCTTCCCGTTCCGAATATCCCGCTGCGGATATGGGAAGAGTGACTAAAGGTGCTGCCCAAGCCCTTTCTGCCCGCATTGCCTTGTACCGTAATGATATGGCAACGGCCAAGAACATGGCGATGGAGGTGATCCATTCCGGTGAATATGCCCTATGGGAGGATTACAGTACCCTATGGAGAAATGAAGCACAAAACTGCCAGGAAAGTATCTTTGAAATTCAGGCGGCATCCAATCTGGAAGCCAATGTGGGGAACCGTTGGTCACAGGCTCAGGGCTTAAGAAGCACAAGAGATTTGGGCTGGGGAATGAATTGCCCTTCAGATGCACTTTTGGATGCCTATGAAGAAGGTGACCCACGTAAAGAGGCTACTTATATTGCCATTGGGGATACTACTTTTGATGGACATTTTGTCAATGAACCTCAAAATGCCAATGAGCCCGATTCCCGTGGTTTTAATTATAAAGCTTATGTTCCCATTGATGAGTTCACCAATCAGGAAAGTGGTCCGATTAACTTAAGAGAGATCCGATATGCGGAAATGCTGTTGATTGCCGCGGAGGCTTTACAGGCAGAAGGAAACGAAGGCGAGGCGCGCCGCTATTTGAACATGGTGAGAGCACGTGCCAGAGGAGAAAATCAGCAGATTTTGCCGGATGTGACCGCTTCAGGCACTGAGCTTCGTCATGCCATTTGGAATGAAAGAAGAGTAGAGCTTGCCATGGAGCGTCAGCGTTGGTTTGATTTAATCCGCTGTGATTTGGTAGAGCCAGGCTATGCGGCCAAAATGTTGGAAAAACATGGTAAAACCGCCTTTGACTACGAAACGCATAAACTCATGCCGATTCCTGGAAATCAAATAGAAATTTCCAATGGCGTATTAGTGCAAAATCCGGGTTACTAAAACTGGGATACCGTTGCAAAAAAACAGGGTTATTCCAGCAGTAACATGGGATTATTTTAAAAGAATAGCATCGCTATTATGGAGAAATTATCCAAAATCGCAGCCAATAATTCGAATTTGCAGCCGGAAAGTGTGCTTTGAACACGCGCTTATATAGCCAAGCATATTATAAAATGGTCAGTCCTGCGGGGCTGGCCATTTTTTTATCCCTGTAACCTTTACAGCGTGTATAAAAGCTATAATTCGCAGCAAAAATGTGATTATCGCAGAAGCGATAAAAGATTATTTTGAGAGAATGACAGCGTTATTATTGAGAAATTATCCAAAATCGCTTCTTATACCCCGGATAATTCCTGCTTAAATCCTCGTTTAGCTGTAAGGCGGAAAAATGAAGGAATTTTTCCTATTTCGTTTTTTTCCAACGAAACAGAAGAATGAGGAGAAAGCAAGCTTGCCCAAATTTGGGCTATTGTAATTCAAAGAAAATAAGTTTTATATACTTGAAATTAAGTCACTTGTGCTTGACCAATAATTTTGGCGGTGAATAATTCGGGATAATTCGAATTAGCAACCGGATGATATGCCTTTAAACATGCTTTAAAGCCGCATGATAAATGCTTGAGTCCTCCTTTCGCTGGAGGATGAGAAAAAGAAAGGAATTTCCCTGTATCGAAATTTTTCCAGAGAAACAACTGAATGAGGAGCAAGCCGGCTCACTCAAATGAATGCGCTTAAAAATTGGCAAAAACACCAACATCAGACTAACATATAACTATATGGATAGATGGGTAAAGCCGCTGCATGCAAGCGAACATACGCGTTTAGGAGCAAAGGGTGCAAAAGGAAGGAATTTTCCTCTTACGAATTTTTTCCAGGGAAACAACTGAATAAGGAGCAAGCCGGCTCACTCAAATGAATGCGCTTAAAAATTAGCAAAAACACCAATATCAGATTAACGACTAACTATTTGGGTAGATGGATGAAGCCGCAGCATGCAAGCGAACATACGCGTTTAGCAACAAAGGGTGCAAAAGGAAGGAATTTTCCTCTTTCGAATTTTTTCCAGGGAAACAACTGAATAAGGAGCAAGCTGGCTCACTCAAATGAATGCGCTAAAAAATTAGCAAAAACACCAACATTAGATAGATGGTCAAATACGTAAAAGGGTGTATTAACCATAAAATACTCCCACTCAAATACTCCTTTAGAATAAACATTCTACCATTTTCGTCAGCCCTTCTCCCTTAATCAAAGGGCATTTCAATTGACTATTTAGAAAAATATCATATTATTATTCACCTATTGGGAGGAATTTCCCTCATTCAATTCATATAATTTTCAAGGTGAGAACAGTATGGTGGAATGTTAGATGAGGAACACAAATTTAAGCTCTTTTAGTTTGATAATAAACATTAGACTATTTTTGGGGCTACAATATTGATTTTGTAGGAAAATATTTGAAAAGGGATTGGTCTTTGGATTCTTCGATATATATCCCTAAATAGAACGCATAGGTTTTTATACGGCAACTATTTAATTTATGAGATTTTTATTTAGTATATTTTTTATCCTAATAATGACATCCTGTGGGATTAGAATGAATTCTAATGAGGTTTCCTCCTCTGTCAATATTTTTTTCCCACTGGCTAAGGATTCTGTGGCCGCTATTTATGTCAATGATGGTTTATCTCATATAGCAGCAACGAAATCTTACAAAATAACCGAAGATTCAATTGCGGGAAACCAACCTCTGTCCATAAATATTTCAGCGGCGGGATTTTCAGTATTAGGATGTGGCAACACTTATACCGATTTATATTTGGAGCCAGGTTATAATTTGAAAATTCAACGAGATACAGCAAATCAGGCATTCTTATTTGAGGGAAAGGGTGCCCAGGAGAATATTTATTGGCAGGCAGTAAGAAATTACAAAGTAAACAAATTATTCCCCTTTTTCTTAGATAAACAGCTACAACCTTTGGATGAATACATTAATTTCCTCCAACAATATCAAAATGGTTTGGATAGCCTGCACGATGTACTATTACATTCCTTATCTTTTTCTCCCGAAAATGAGAGAAAATTTTTTGCACTGAACCAGTGTTATTCCTTTATCGGAAAAATGGAGTATGCAATTTTGCATGACGTTAATGATTCGGAGAGTTGGAAAACATTATATCAGGATGGTGATTTTCTTTTAGATGCTGATTTACTGGCGAGTAATTATCATGATTATAAATATGGTCTTTATTATTACTACCGCATGATGGTTAAAACAGTACCCGAAAGTAAGGGTAACCTCTCCGCTTTTCGTGCTGTGGCTGACTTTATTAACAACCAGGACTTCTCTGAAATTTTTAAAGAGTTCTTTTTGGCTACGCATATAACAAAAACCATTCAATCCGGTGGGATTACTCCAGAAGTAACTAATGTATATGAAGATTTTAAAAAGAAATACCCAGAATCCAAATACTATTTGAAGCTTAATGCTCTTTACACTGAATTTTTAAATCAATTACCTGGATTAGACGCAAAAGATATCCAAATGGTAAATGTAGACGATGAGCCGGTGAGTCTTTCTGACTTTAAGGGGAAGCACTTGTATATCGAGCTTTGGGCTACCTGGTGTGGTCCCTGCATTACGGAAATTCCGCATTTAACAGGATTACAAAAAAAGTTTTCAAATGATGATGAAATTGTTTTCATAATGCTTTCACTTGATCAGGATAAAACAAAATGGAAATCCTTTGTGCAGGAAAAAATGACAGCAAATTGTATTCAGGTCATTTTAAAAGATAATCAAGCTAAGGAGGAATTTTTCAGGCACTATAATAATACTGCCATTCCTCGAGGAATTTTAATTGACTCAAATAAAAAAGTAGTTGATTTCTTTGCTCCCCGTCCATCATCCAAAGAGGCCGAAGAGCTAATAGAAAGGGCACTCTTAAAAATGTGACCTGATAGTACACAGTCCTTAATAAGCGCGTTTAAAATGCTACCGTCCGCCTGCTAAATTAAATTAGTATAAGTTGTTTAGAGTTGATTTGAAGGAATAGAGCTACTATTCCTTCAGTCGAATCCTATTGGATATTCCGATAATATTGACAGTCTCATCCTAAGCAGCAATTCTTATTTTTTGTTCATTGTCCATGTTATTGCTAAGAGCGTGTTTAAAAGCACACCATCCGGCTGCAAATTCGAATTATTCAAAGCGATTTTGGATAATTTCTCAACAATAGCGATGCTATTCTCTCAAAATAATCCGGTATCGCTTCCGTAATACTTCAAATTTTCGCTACGAATTTTGGCTTTTAAACACACTCTAAATCAGCTGAAGTTCATCAATGAATAGTAAAATAAAGATGAAGATGCCAAGGTGTTTACCATTTAGCACAAAGTGAGCAAAAAGAAAGAATTTTCCTTTTTCGAATTTTTTCCAGGGAAACAACTGAATGAGGAGCAAGCCGGCTCCCCCCAATTGGTGCTCTACAAAAAGAGCTAAGAAAACCAGATTACATTGAAAATAGGATCTAAAAGTCGACATAGGGAATCCGAGCGTAAATCATTGGGTTGAAAATCAAATTCCATTTTTTAAAACACAGGCTTTAGAGGTGGGTTACATTTCTCAAAAAAAACCAAATCACACTTTCCCGCATACAATCCCCAATGAAATTGGACACAATAAAACAAAAGAAAACCACCATAAAAACACGTATACCGCAAGAACAACCCCCTTCATTTCAACAACTTAAAGCCCCTTGTAAAGGTCATGTAGAGGAAGAAAAACAATCTGTATAGCTGGTATCACCCTAAAAAAAATAACCCTTAAAGCACAAGGCGTAGTTTTGCAGCAACTCATTCATAAATTCTAAATCTGAGGTGATGCATCATTTTGTTTTTCTGCTCATTTACTTTTCCTTCCTATTTTCCGATCAGCAGCATCAGGAAATTCGAATAGAAGGGGAAATGGATCAGGTTCAGGCTTTCTCGATCAGAAATGTCCCTTTCTTTCAGTGTAAGGAAGGAAGCAAGACCATTACGCAAATAACGGCCATGCCAGCGGATCAATGGACACAAAACCCTCAATTCCACAAGACTGATATGAAAAAACACCATGATCTTTGGATGAAAATCCCCTTGCATTTTGTGCAAAATGATCAATTGAGAGACCGCTACATATTGGAATTCATGAACCAAAGTATTCCCCGATTATCGGTCTACATTCCCAATGAAGAACAAGTTTATCAGGAATTCGAAGCAGGTAGTCACTTAAAATTTAACCAAAGAGAAATCGCACATAAAAATTTCTCCTTCTTCCTTCCTAGCCCGAACACCGGATCCATGATCGTTTATGCACGATTGTCCACCGATCATCAACCTGACACGCATTTCAGCATAAAATCCACTTCCGGATTCATCCATTATGCGACTACAGAATATATCTACTTCGGTTTAATCTACGGCAGCCTCATTTCTTTGTTGATCTACGCCCTGCTGCTTTTGATGTCGATGCGCAATGAAGTGTATTGCATTATCCTCTTTTACATTCTTTGCTTATTGGCTTGGCTAATTAATCGGGACGGCATTGGTTTTCAATATTTTTGGCCCTCCTATTCAGGGGGAAACCAGCAGATTGCTCATTTATTCGAACACTTAATTGTATTGAATATTAGCTGGCTGTTCGGTAAAAAATTTAAAATCAAGCACCAACACCCTCAAATGCACCTGTTATTACTCGTATTACTGGGAACAAAAACCATCCTGCTCCTATTGGGGCTGGTGTTAAACGAATACTTTCCTTTAGAGGTCATCCTCAACATATTGATCTACGGCAGCCTGCTGATCCACATCTTTCCAACAGGAGGTAAATCCGCTACTATTGCCCGCCCCATATTTATCGGACAGGTGGTATTATTTATCGGTATCATATTGCAATCCGGATTACGCATGGGCCTGTTGGAGCTTTCTCCATTGACCTATTATGCTTCTACAGTCGCTTTTCTATTTCATATCCTAAGCTTATTTTTTGCCTTGGCAATGGAGGCAGGAAAGTCTCAACAGGATAAAAACGTCCTGCATCAGGCGCTGATTAAAGAACAACAGGCCCAAATGGACCTGAAAGAACAGCTGAATCAGGAATTGGAGCAAAAAGTCCGGGAAAGAACGCTGGAAATTGCACAGAAAAATCAGGAATTAAAGCGTGCTTTTGATGAATTGGAGCAACAGGCCATCCCTGAAAAAGTAAGGACTGCGACGCCAAAGCCGGTCGGTCAGCAGGCGAAAAAACAGCAGACAATGGAAAAATCAACCCCCAGTCAACTGATGAGTTTTGGGGAATTTAAGACCATCTTCCCCGATGAGCTTGCCTGCTTCCGGTATTTGGAAAAAATTAAGTGGCAGGAAGGTTATAAATGCACCAAATGTAATAATAAAAAGTACGCGGACGGGATCAAGCCATTCTCCAGAAGGTGCTCGAAATGTGGTTATTGCGAGTCGATTTGTTCCAATACCATTTTTCATAGCACCAAATTTGACATTTGTAAAGCTTTCTACCTGGTTTACCTGATCAATAATAATTTAAAGGTCAACCAAACCGAAATCGCGAGAGCCATCGATCTACGACTTGGAACGGTAAACCGCTTCATTTTGAAAATAAAAAGCTATAACGGCAAGCTGGATCACCTCCTTAAAGAATTTTAGTGCTGGAATAAGCCAAATAATGCATACTTACCCAAGGCTATTCGCGCTAAAGCACTCGTTTCGAGCGCGTTTAACAACCGAAATTCGCGGCCAAAATTTGATTATTGCAGAAGCGATACCCAATTATTTTGAAAGAATAGCATCGCTATGATAGAGAAATTATCCTAACCCAAATTATTCACCGCTAGTTTCAGAGTCCACCGTAAAAGACTACCCATCAATCAGTAGTTGTTTAACCTGCCACAATTCTGATAGCCCAAATTGGGGTAGGCTTGCTTTCTCCTCATACATCTGTTTCTTTGGAAAAAACTCGAAATAGAAAAAATTTCTTCCTTTTTTCCACCTGGCAGCTAAACGAGGATTAAAGCCTGAATAATGCGCGCCAAATCCCTTCCAATAATTCGAATTTGCAGCCGGATGGTATGTTTTTAAACAGGCGTTTGGAAAAAGGCCTCAAAGAAGACCTAAAAATACGCTATTCCAGTTGACCACCTTCCCTTTCCCCAAAGCAAAACAATACTCCAAAAGCATAAAAACAACCATAAAATACTCCATTGTGATTTATCCCCTACATCGATCGCTTATAAGCTAAAACACTCCATGCCAGCGGCATAATTTTTGGTGAATGGCTTCCCATTGGTCCTATGAAAAATATCAAGACTTATATTGCTCTGCTCATTTGTTTACTCCTTGCCAATGTGGCCCGGGCCAGAGACTTTGTGCGTCATTTTCCGGCGACACAAACTGGAGGAAGTAATATCAATTGGCGTATTGCAGAAAATGAAGCCGGAGAAATTTTTGTCACCAATAATGAAGGCCTTCTGATTTTTGATGGCTTTCAATGGGAATTAAAACCATGGAATCATAAAGCTTTCCATGGTTTAAGCATTAATAAGGAAGGCAAAATATTCACCGGAGCATTAAGAAATTTAGGATATTGGGAGAAAGAAAGTAATAAATATAAATATCAACCTGCTATCAGCTGGGCGAAGAAAGAAGCCCTGCAAAATGCCGATTCCTGGAATATAATTCAGCATGGAAATAGTACCCTTTTTAACACCGGACATAAGATAGTGGCCTATCAAGAAGGAGAAATTTCTATCCAACACAATGAAGGTTTCCTCTACCAAATCAATAGTTTGGGAGATGATCTCTATCTGGCTATAAAGGACAAGGGCTTGTTTCGACGCAGCGCTCAGGGACTTCAAAAAGTTTCAGAAGAAGCCATCCTTTTTGTGTGCGAATTAAAAGATTTTGGCATATTCGGCTTTGCCAGGGGAGGACGGGTTTTCAAAATGCAGGGCAATCAATTTACACCCTATGAACATGCCGTAAATCAACCATTAGCGGACGCCAGAATTACCCAGGTATTAGCCCATAATGACCGGATTTATATCGCCACCAATAATAAGGGATTACTGGTCATGAATCTCGCCACCGGCCACTTCAGATCAATTAATATCACCAATATCCTGCAAACCAATTCTATTCACGGGATGCATCTGGACCGCGCCAACCGACTATGGCTGGCCACCAATAGAGGGGTCTCACTTATTCACTTTAACTACCCCTTAAGTTTCCATATTGATAAGGAGAACATATATGGCGTTCCGCATGGGCTGGAATACTATCATGGCTATCTGTACATGGCAACCAATACCGGCCTTTATCGAAAAAAACTGAATGCCAAAGCCCTGCCCCATTTTAAAATTACCAACTTTGAAAAAATAAAGGGCGTTTCGGATTATTCTGTTTTCCTAAAGGAAATTAATGGAAAATTATACCTGGGATATAATGAAGGTTTAATTCAAATCGATCAAAACCACCAAATAAAGGCCATTGATCATAAGCGGGCCTATTTAAATGGTTTTTCCATAGGCAATACTACCATTTTCACCAGCCGGGAAGGGATCTATGAGTTAAGGGCATCCGCCTTAAAGATGATCAATCCCCTGCCTAATATTAAGGACATTATTCAGGGAGCGGATGGAACCCTTTGGCTCATCCCGGAGAATTTATTCGAATATGTATGGCGGGGAGAGGACCTCAGAGAAAAATTTTACTCCATAAATATTCATCATCACAAAATAACTTCGGTATTTAAACTGGCCCATAAAACAGTTTTCGCCACAGACAATGGCTTTTTTGTCCACGACTTTTTTGAAGAAAAAATTAAACCATATACGAAATTAAATCAACATGCGATATATACCAAACCTATTCTTAAAGGAGAAGATTTAGGTAAAAATCTTTTTTGCTTATACGAAAAAAACAGCTTAAAGGTATTAAAAAAAGAAAATGGAAACTGGAATTATATTAATGAAATAAATTTTGAAAACACGAATTACACCATCAACAGTCAGTTCCTTTCCATAAAATTTTTGAATAACAATTGGTTTGGATTCCCATTAGAAAACGGCCTGTGCCTCGTTAAATTCAGAGAAGCCTTTAAAGATCAGAAAACCCCATACCAACCTCAAATACAGGCTGTAAAATCAAAAAGTCCTTCAACAATCATAAAAAATAACATTACCATTGATGGTGCGATGGACGAACTGGAAATACAAATTGCCCAATTGGTTTCTCCGGCCATTCAGCCGGTGATGGATTACGAGTATCAGCTAAAAGGCCAACGCGTCCAAAAAAGAAGTAAAGAAGGTAAACTATCCCTTCCGGCACTTCCCAAGGGGCAGTATGAATTAAAGGTACGCCCCTACTATAATATTGCTTATCCTTCCAGGCCAATGACCATCCAAATCTCGGTCTTGGGCCATTGGTATCAAAGGTCTTGGGGGCTTGGCCTGTTACTTTTGATATCAACCTTGGGGCTATTCCTCTTTTACCAACTGATATTGGTATTGGCCAAAAGAAAGGCCAGAATCTATCGTTTACAACAAATCAGGGAAGCCCGGAAACAATTCGCTGCCGAAAGACGCAGAAAGGAGCAACAACGCATTGCCTTATTACGAGAAAATGTACGCAACACGAATCTGGAACTGGCTAAAGCAGAATGGAAAAATGTAAAACAGAAACAGGTTTTAACAGACTTACAACATAAAATATCAGAAATCAGTCCGCAATACCGCACTGAATTCGAGGTATTATGCCAGCAAATCAACCGAACCGTAAAGCGATACAATGCCGAACAAAAGGACTGGGACCATATACACGCCCATTTTGATCTTTCTCAGGGCCTTTTCTTTGAAACGCTTAAGGAAATTCATCCGGATCTCACTGCACATGATCTGAGACTATGCGCCTATTTGAAAATGAATTTAAGCTCTAAAGAAATGGCCTCCTTGCTCAATATTGAGGTGAAAAGTGTCGAAATTAAAAGGTATCGCCTGCGTAAAAAAATGGCCCTGACCAATAAGGAAAAATCATTGGTGGATTACCTGTTGGAATTGGAAAAGGTGGACTACTGAGCTTAGGAAAAAGGAAGCTTAGGTGGTTGTTTGGTGTACTTATTAATGAATAACAAACATATCATGAATGATAATGACAGATTTTTTTATCATATATTAAATAAAACACATCCATTATAAATACCCTAGTATGTATAATTACGTTTTTTAATAAAAATAATTTAACTAAAAATGATCTCTCTTTAACTCCTTACACTTCTCCAGCCACTGAAATCTCCAAGTCCAGCATGGGCCAGGGATGAAAGCAGAGGCGAAGCCGTTGTTGGAGTTCCTTTTTGCAGCCTAAAAGCGTAGCGGCTCGCAAAAAGAACGACTGCTGCCAGCCCGGTGGGCGCAAGCCCAGGCCCCCAACACGATATTTTTCACCTCCGGATCGAGCAAGACACCCTAGTATACTTTATTTTAGCTCATTATGATTGATTTTACTGGTTTTATAATCGTCCAAAATGAGGTCGATTTACTTGCTTTCCATTTATCTGCTTCGCTTAAAAAAATTCGAAATAGCATAACAAAAAGGAGGACCAATGCCCTCCCCCTTTATAAAGTCAATAATCAAAATGAGGATTAGTTCAACTCCTCATAGGTAAAAACTGTGGTTCCTTTAATATCATCACCATTTTTTCCATAAAAAGAGGTAAAAGCAAGTTTATAATAACGGTTTTGTGCTGTTCTGATGATATAGTAAACATTAGGCGAAATAGTATACAATCCTGTATTAATATCTACTTGCTTCCAGGCATAGCCCACAGCGTCGACGGCCTCACTCAATTCCAGGCTAGCGGCGGTCGCCATATCCATATCTTCAAAAGCCACAAAGGCATCTTCATTACCTTCTTCTTTGGTTATTTCCAAAGCCATAGTACCATTATCCACGTTAATCAGGCCACCGGTACCTTTCACTTTATATATATTTCCTCCACCTAAATCGTAATCATAATCATGATAGTTGGTTAAAACCAAATCCCAATCCGGCATGGCATCAGAGGAGGTGATGTTATTTTCCACAGAAAAAGCCACATAATGATCATCTGCCTCCACATTCAGGCTAACTGCTGCTTGCGCTGGCTCATCCAGGTTGAAATAAATTTGGTTATCAAAAGTCACACCGGTCTCCCCGCCATGATCAACGCCAATTTTGGCCACTAATTCGGTTTCCGGAACTACTGGGACGAAGTCATCCTCACTGTTACAAGCGAAAGCCGAGGCTGCCACGACAGCGATCATCAAAGCGGAAGATTTTAAATTTGTAAACATTTCCTTATCGTTTATTTAAGTTAAAGTTGAGACTTATAAAATAGGAGCGACCCCATGCAACAGGGGCAGTGGCACCTCCGCTGTGTGCTCCTCCACTACCGGTGGTGTTAATCGTGTTGACGTCAAGCAGGTTTTTAGCCCCCGCCACCACGGTCAGTTTCTTTTCCCAAAAGGACTTATTCACTGAGCAATTCCAAATGGCGAAAGCATCCCGAACAGCGGAGGTATAGGCCTCTTCTTCCTCCTCAGGATTTGCACTGAGTTGGGTAAATTCACCACTGTAGCGGAAATCGGTTTTGAATCCCAGCCCCAGGGAAGGTAAGCGGTATTCAGCAGACAAGCTCACATTGTGATTAGGCGCATAGGCCAAATCCTTCAGCTGCGGCATATAATAGCCTATATTCACCACATTATAATGAGTATTAAAAATCAACCGATTTTCATAATTCCAATTCAGCACAAACTCTCCACCGTAAGTGATTTTTTCATCTACATTGCCATACACATAATCGGCTGCATCCCCTTCATTTTCCGCCGGAATTACCATCAGTTCAATCCCATCCGTCAGGTGATTATAGTATCCTTTGGCTTCGGCTTTCACATTCCATGCTCCTACTGAAAATAATCTGGAAATACTTCCGGAGAAATTATACCCATTTTCAGGAAGTAGATTTTCATTACCGAATATTCGGTGATTAGAATCTACAAATATCATATAGCGTTCTTTCAAAGAGGGCGCACGGAAGGCAGTAGCTCCGGAGAATCGTGCCAGCCACTTGTTGTCCTTATCCCATTTAAAATGCAAATTATAGATAAATGGGGCATCAAATGCCGCATTATACATGTACCGCAAACCAGGCTGAGCCGACCAACTTTCAGATAGTTTCCACTCCAGGGTGGTGTACAGGGCATATTCCTGCATACCATCATTCTCAGGCATTTTATCCCCACTGCCATTCTCTAAGGTTGCCTCGGCACCCAATTGCCAGTTAAATAGTTCGCTTTTATAAAAATAGTTCAATCTACCATTGAAGGTGTCGAATAGCTCACTAGAAGAGGAAGTCACCGTCTCCCCATTAGTGACCAAATCGGTGGTAATATTCTCCGTCAGGCGGTCAAAAGTCTGATAAGAAAGCACTGCCGAAAGGTTGGACTGGGCCGAAAACTTATAATTCCAATTTGAATAATAGTTGATACGTTGGGTATTGAATTGGGTATCATAGGCCAATGCCCCAATACTGGGATACTCGCCCAAAGCCTTAATGGTTTCATCGAAGAAATTCAGCCCAACCTTCCCTTTCAATTTACCTGACCGAAAGGCATAATAAGGAGCAATTTGTAGCTGATCCTTGGGGCGCCAATCATCCGACCGACGATTGGAGGAAGCATTTTCGGAATACCCATTGAAGTAGTTATACCCCAGGGTGATGCCTGCAGCATGTTTTCCCTTTTTCACTTCAGCACTGACAGCATTTTGAAATTGCCCGACAGATTCCGCATAGCTTTTGGCATTTACCCGAAGGGACTGATGCTGAATCTCCCTGGTGATAATATTGATGGTACCGGCCAGTGCATTGGAACCGTAAATCACCGACATGGGCCCTTCCAGGACCTCAATATGATCTACTTGTGACAGATTAATCTGTGACAAATCGATATTCCCATCCATCCGACCGACCAGGGGAACCCCATCCACCATGATCTTCACATGTTCGCCTTCCAGGCCTTGCATGATGATTTTAGTCCCCAGCACTCCGTCTTCAATCAGGTTGACCCCAGTCTGAAACTGCAAAACATCGGGTAAACTCACCGCGCCCAGTTTTTCAATTTCCTGATTTGAAATCGGCTTAATTTTATAAATAGATCGGTCTGCCAAAACCGGTTCCGCCTGGGCCGTCATCACCACCTGATTCAGCATCCGCACATCCGGCTGCAGCTTAATGGTCATGGAGGCTGATCCTAATTCCATCTGCTTGGGCAAATAACAAAGATGACTCACCACAGCAACTAAACCCGGACGGTAATCAAAGGAGATCTGTCCCTGCTCATTGGTTACCATATATTTATCGAAACCTGTTGAGGCGTCTACCAAATGCACATTCGCAGCCGGAATAGCCCTTTGGTCCTCGAGGTCTATTACCGATAGGTGGAACTGTTGCGCCCGGGCATTCCCCAATCCCATAAAAAGCAACAGCACTGTGGCCACCATCGGTTTATTCCGTTTAATTTTGGGCATAACTGTATTTTTAGCAATCGGTTTTTTCTTTTTATATCCGCGAAATTCAGCCGCATCCGTAAGCGTATCCAACACACAACCGGTGGGGCAGGTCAGCCGGCACCAGATCATGGGAAAGCGCATCGAAACCAAGACCACCAATACCGCCACAAAGAACCAGTAACTGCTGAACTGCAAACCGAATAAATCCGGAAATAATTCAAAATTACCCCAATCCCGATAGCCGTAAATCACCCCTGACAGTAAAACCAGCGTTACCGCATAGCGTATAAGGGAAGCCTGTTTGTTGGAAATGAGGATGTCCTTTTTCTTAAATGGGGAATACTTCAGACTTATCATCTGAGCCGCGCCGAAAGGACATACATATTTACAATACACATTTTTCCCCCAAATGGCCGAAAGCAGGACCATTACCGAATAGGCCACCATAAAATACGACAACTCTGTTCCCATAAAGGGCTGCACAAAAGTGATATAAGTGAACGACTGATTCATGCCAAAACCCAAAAAGAGCAGGGTGAAAATCGCCAAGCCCATTCGAATGCTCTTACTCCTCTTGATTTTCTTCTGAAAATGAAAAAGGAACAAGAGCCCAAGGATTACCGCCTGTACGACCCACCACTTATTCAAACTCGCTTTGACCTCAAAATCCGACATAGCTTCCGTCAGATAAGACTCCACCATCGGCGCCCCGACCTCCACCAGCATGGTGGTCGCATCGGCAATGGCTTTGGTCGTAATCGTTGCACCGGAAACCGCATCAATACTATGGGCAGCACCCAAATCCAGTTGTTCATACTGCCCCATATAATCGGTGCGAAAAATTTTCCGCAGATAACTTTCCGTCTCCAGAGAGTGCAGATAATCAAGCCCCAAAAGCTGGCCGTGTTTACCAATATATGCCCCAATATAAACCGGACCCGCATAGCCCTGCACATGATTATTCACCTGATTTTCCAAATAAACGGACACCAACCGCCCCTTATCATATACCTCGGCAAAGCAATGCTCTTCGAACATTTTGATCTGAAAAGTACGTTCCCCTCCCCAACGCTCCTTCAGGCGCTGCTCCATTTCCAACGCCCATTGGGCATTGTTGAGCATTTCGCCTACCGCCTTGTCAGAAGATATCAGCCCATGAGACTGCTGCTGTTTTTGTTCCGGAGTAATCATCCCATAGGCCAAATCCACTTTTGCCGCATCTGCGGACAATAAACCAAAGTCCGACTTCCCTTTTGATTGCCCTACAATTTTAGGCGCAAAAAACGTTTGGTCTACATGATTCGCATTGAATTGGACTGATGGCGGATTCAGCGGGCCATTCATCGTGAAAAAGAGGACCAGCCCCAAAACCACCGCAGTCAATATAGATTTTGGAATATCTAACTGTACCGACTTCAACATGTATATCAACAATCAATAAATTGAAATGCTGCTCCTAAAATCCGGAGCAACACATTATAAAAAAACTATTGTACCGGATTCAAAATACCATCTACTGTTTTTTGGGTAATGTCCACCACCCACTTATTAATATTGGCATCCGGCAGAATAGCATCCTGCTTGTAAGCCACTTTTGTCTCCGAATCCGCGATGGCATCCACTCCATTCTGTATGATTTCCCCCTGAAAATACTCATCATTAGCCACCAAAATGGGGATCACAATGGCTTTCTCCTCCAACTCCAATACCTGCTCAATGGCTTTCTTGGTAGGCTCAGAGGAATATCGCACTAAATGCCCGCACCAACCGTAGGAAATGGACCCTATACCGGTTTGTACTTTCAAATATTTCCCAATATCCTCCACCATTTCTTCCCACTGCTGGTTGAAGTCAGCATCTCCATAGGCAATCAAAGCCACTCCTTCGTTTCCGGAACCATCCGACAAGGCGGCTACTCTGCGCGCAATATTCTTTTTCAATACGGAAGGATAATCCAAAAGTGGGGCAATCGTTACCCTTGCCCGGGCACGATAAATTTCGATTTTTTCCTTGGCTAACTCCTTTTGCACTTCCGGATTATTCGCCAGGCCACAAATGTTGGGAATATCGGAATTGGTATGAGAACTGATCGTCAGGAAGATCGGCACAATCACCACTTCATCATAGCCTTCCTGATCAAAAGCCTTCAACTGGGATGCAATAGACGGCTCCGTATATTCCATAAATGCGGTACGTACTTCCGACACTCGGCCGTCCGCCATGATATCACCTTCCACCTCTTTTTCAATATCTAATAACATCTGTCTCCAGTTCTTGGAAACAGAACCATGATTCACCAACAATACCCCTACTTTAGGCTGATCCCCGCTTACTTTTCCCTCACTTTTTTTGGTGGATTGGCATCCAAAAATGGTCATTATCAGGGCTGTCATCAATAGTAATTGCCTGCTCATTTCTTTTATTTTTATTTAGACTTATTTTAAATAATGAGCGCAATTTAGAATCGATTTAAATAAACTACAAAATAATCAGAACTTTTTTTCTAATCAGGCTTTAATGACCAACCCTCACAAAGAAAATAATTTTTGCATTTATAGAACACAGCGCACTTGAAGGGAGCAAGGAATAAATGCGAAAAGTCGGCATTCCCTTCCCGGGCAGCTCAATAATTCTGTACAAGAAAAAATATTCCAAAAATTAATATAAAATTTCACTATTAGAAAAATACAATAAAAACGAATCACGCAAAATAATAAGCTAAAAAGCCCCAAATTTAACCAAAAACACTATTTCAAACGATTTCGAAATTTCAATTCCAGTACTGAACATTAATTTGAAGACCATAAAAAAGATGTCAAAACGAGACAAACAATCGTTTGCGGAAAATAAACCCTAATTTTACCGCCAATCGCATTTTCTTATTTTTTTAATATGAGCGGCTGTTTTGCATTAAATTTTTCAAATTTCACAATTTTGAAAAGTAAAAAATCTCCTCCTTATTGAATTACGAGCTCGTTTCAACCAACGTTATTTTTTGTATTTTTTTTATAAGCACAAAAACCAAAACTTAAACCTATGAGAAGATTATTTACGCTGGGAGTAATTCTACTCCTTCAGTTGTGCTGTGCTATGCCGATTTTTGCTCAGGGCATAAAAGTAAGCGGAATCGTATTCGATGAAAATAAGGCCGGCCTCCCGGGAGTGGGCGTCATGATCGAAGGGAGCTCGCAGGGAACCGCCACTGATCTGAACGGAAAATTTGAATTAACCGTCCCCTCCGAAAGCAGCAAATTGATTTTTACTTTTATTGGTTACAAGGCACAAAGCATCATCATTGGCAATCAAACCAACTTTAGCATCCAAATGAGCCCGGACATTGAAGAACTGGAAGAAATTGTAGTGATCGGATACGGTAGTCTTGAAAAAAAGGATGTGACCGGCTCCATCAGCTCGATCTCCTCCAAAGATTTTAACACCGGTTCTGTTTCCTCTCCGGACCAGCTCTTCCAGGGACGTGCTGCCGGTGTCATGATGACACCCGCAACCGGTGAGCCCGGCGGTGGTGTAAACATCCGGGTGCGGGGCGGAACTTCTCTGACTGCCTCCAATGAACCACTCTATGTGATTGACGGATTCCCGATTGACAACACTTCCGTGGATCCGGGAACGACACTGGAAAACTCCGCCTCCACTGCCCGAAATCCACTGAGTACCATTAACCCGAATGATATTGAAAGCATTGAAATCCTGAAAGATGCTTCTTCGACCGCTATTTATGGTTCCCGCGCTGCCAATGGGGTGATCATCATCACCACGAAATCCGGTAAAGGCGGAAAAACGTCCGTCAGCTATGACGGGGCCGTAGGGCTTTCCACCATTGCCAAAAAACTGGATGTGCTCACAGCGCAGGAATACCGGGAGTTTAATCCCAATGCAGACGATCAGGCTGCCTCCACCGACTGGCAAGACGTCATGACCCGACAAGCACTAACGCACAACCATAATATCTCCATGACCGGAGGATCCGAAAAAACACAATATCGGCTTTCCGGAAATTATTTTAAGCAGGATGGTATTCTGATAAACTCCGGGGTGGAGCGCTTCAACGGGAGTTTCAACCTGAATCAAAAAGTGAATGAACGCCTGAATATCAAAGCGAATGTCCTGGCCTCCTATGTGATCGATAATTACCTGCCCTATGGGACCGGCTCTGCCGGAAATTCCGGAGTGATCAACAGCATGCTGCGCGTCTCTCCCCTGATGGATCAAAACTTTGAGCCCACCTTACCGGAATTGAAAAACCCTTATACGATGGCTGAGACCACCGATGACTTTACCTATACCAAAAGAATCCTGGCGAACCTCTCTGCCGATTATGACATCACCCAACACTTAACTGCTCAGGTGCGCATTGGTACCGATTTGAACGGCGCCAAAAGGAAATCATTCTTTCCGGCTTACAACTGGTGGTTCTCCAATGGACGGGGCGGACAGCAGCAAAAAGACCTGATGAACAACCTTTTAGAAACTACACTCACCTACAAAAACCAGTGGAAAGACCACCGACTGAATGCCGTAGGTGGGTATACTTTCCAGGAATATACGCTGGATGAGTTCGGATTGATTGCCAATACCTTTCAGTTCGACCAGACCGGAGTGGATAATATTGGATCCTCTACGGTGGAGACTTCTTATTCTAATAAGGAGAAAAACCGACTGGTTTCTTTCTTTGGTCGTGCCAACTATACCTTCAAGGATCGATATGTATTGAACGCCACCCTGAGAGCGGATGGCTCTTCCAAATTCGGACCCAACAATAAATGGGGAATTTTCCCGGCGGTATCTGCTGCCTGGCGCCTGTCCGAAGAAAGCTTCCTGCAAGGCAACAGCGTTTTGACAGACTTGAAATTAAGAGCGGGTTGGGGGGTGACGGGCTCCCAGGAAATCGCCAACCTCCAGGCCATTGGCATCATTGGATCCGACTTGGGCCATGGAGCAATACTTGATAATCCGAATTCGGTGTCACCCGGCGTAGCGCCAAAGAACAACCCCAACCCGGATTTGAAGTGGGAAGAAACCAGTCAAATCAATATAGGGGCGGATTTTGATTTTCTTTCCGGTCGCATTTATGGTAATCTGGATTTCTATATCAAAGACACCTACGATCTACTCTTGCAATATGACGCCTCCCAGCCGGCCAATGGCGATAATCGCTTTTATAATATTGGCGAAGTGCGCAACAGCGGTATTGAACTGGCGCTGAATACGGTGAATATTCAGCGGGATGATTTCACCTGGACCACCGGACTGAATCTTTCCTTCAACCAAAATGAGGTGCAAAGCCTGGGCTATGGGATAGAACTGATTGAAACGGGTGACCTGGCGGGTCGGGGATTGACCGGTGCCTATGCGCAAATTATTACTCCGGGTGAACCATACGGGACCATTTATGGCAAAAAATATTTGGGAATAGATGAAAATGGCAATGAACTACTTTCAGAAGAATCTCAGATCATTGGCACTGCCATGCCGAAAGTACTATTAGGTTTGAATAATGCGTTCAATTACAAAAATGTAGACTTCAGCTTCTTCTTCCAGGGCTCCATGGGCAATGATGTGGTGAACAATACGGCCATGGAACTTTCCGACAAGGCGAGTGCACAAGCCAATGGCTCGCAGGTAAACGCCCTGCGCAATGTTTATGATGACAACCAGCCAAATGGGGTAACCGCCTTTTCTGATCGATTTGTGGAAGATGGCTCCTTCCTGCGCCTGGCCAACCTAACTTTGGGCTATACCTTTAACACGGTGAATATGAAGAACATCTCCCATCTACGGGTATATCTCACCGGGCAGAACTTATTCGTCCTCACCAACTACAGCGGCTTTGATCCGGAGGTGAACACGCCGACTTCCGGCGGAAGACAGGTACCTGCTTATGGTATCGATTATAATAATTACCCACGATCGAGAACCTTCACTTTTGGGGTAAATGTGACTTTTTAATCTTTAAGAAAAGCGAAAATCATCATGAAAAATAAAATTTCTATTGGCTTGATATTGCTCCTGTCACTATGCACCGGAGTGGCTTGTACCAATTTGGATGAGGAGTTGTTCAGCTCTGTTCCGGATACCGAATATTACCGTAATACTGCTGAGGTGAATACCGCATTGAATGCCGTTTACGCCCAACTTCGCGGACTGTATCATCATGAAAACACCTGGGGCTATAATGTAGTATCCTCCGATGAATGTGTCGTTCCCGGCCGGGGTGGAAACTGGGTAGATGGTGGAAAATGGTTGCAAATTAATGCCCACACCTGGGATCAGTATCATCCGCACCTTAGAGGAACCTACAACCGGCCAATGACGGGGATTTCCCGGGCCAACACCCTTATTGAGCGTTCTGCCAGCTTAGAGAGTAGTGCCGAATTAAGCCGCCTGCAGCATGAGGCGAGATTCCTCCGCGCCTTCTTTTACTATGAAATCATGGATATGTTTGGACGGGCGCCTTTGGTGACTACTGCCATAAATCCGGGAAATTTACCCGCTGCCGAACGTTCCGAATTGTATGCTTTTGTGGTGAGTGAGCTGGAAGCCATTAAGGATGCCCTGCCGGCTACGGCTTCCTACGGACGCATTTCTTCCGCAGCAGCTTACGGACTATTAGCCAAATTATATTTGAACGAGGGCGTTTACAATAATGACAATTTCGAGGTCAATGCCCCTTCCGATGAAGCCCTGAATAAGGTGATCGCCTATGCGGATAAAGTGGGGACCATGGGACATTCGGTATATCCGGACTACCTGCAAACCTTCTCCCTGGCAGAGGAAGCTGCTAATACGGATTATCTGCTCGTGGCTACGCATCTGGCTCAGGCCGACTTTGGTAATCATGGCAATTGTTGGTGGATGCACTATGCCGCTGCAGAAATCAACGGACAGGCGGTGAGTGCCACCCACTCTAAATGGAACGGCTTTGCGGTAAATACAGAATTTTATAACAGTTATGCCGAGCATGACAACCGCCGCGCACAACTGGTGACGGAATTTACAGATGTGGATGGCATCCGCTGGCAACACCAGCCGGAGATGGGCGTCTTTGATATTTCCGACTTCCAGGGTGTCCGTGTTTTGAAATATAATATTGATCCGGCACAAGCCGGCATCTCCTGGGGAGGAGATGGAGGAAACGATTTCGCCATCCTGCGCTATGCAGATGTATTGCTGATGAAAGCAGAGGCACAAATCCGTTTGGGGAAAAATACGGAAGGTTTAGCCACCATCAGTGCCTTCAGACAGCAAGGCGGTCGTTTCCCTGCCGGCGATCCTTATCTGAATGCCGAAACGCATCAGACAGATATGGGAGTTTCTGCCCTGGATTTTGTATTGGCCGAACGTGGCTGGGAAATGCTCTGGGAAGGTACCCGCCGACAGGATTTGATTCGACACGGTAAATATCTGGGCAAATGGTCCAATAAAACCGACGCTAACAACACGGCTCCTATTGAAGTAAGCTATGAAAAGTGGAATGAAACTAATGAAGTATATGAAATAGTGACTGAAAATCTTTATGGCCCGAATGCCGGACAGGCCTCCGATGGCAAAAAACGTTTGGTACTGCCATTACCCGCAGCCCAGATTTCAGCCAACCCGAATTTAAGTCAGACCGAAGGTTACTAAGCCGAATTACTCCTGCTTAAACCCTCGTTGATAGCGTGTTTAAGAGCCAAAATTCGCAGCGAAAATTTGATTATTGCAGAAGCGATACCCGATCATTTCGAGAAAATAGCAGCGCTATTAGGGAGAAATTATCCAAAATCGCTTCCAATAATTCAAATTTGCAGCCGGAGGATGTGCTTTTAAACAGGCGTTCAGCTAAATGGCCGGAAAAAAAGATTTTCCCTATTCAGAATTTTTTCCAGGAAGCAACTGAATGAGGAGAAAGTAAGCTCACTCCAATCGGGGCGATTAAAATATCAGCCTCAATCAGAAAGGACTGATAGCGAACCTCTTAATCCTCCTCTGAATGTAGCGGTGAATAATTCGGGCTAAGCCTCCACCTATTGACAGTCCAATTTTTATAATAAATAGCGGTCGGGAGCAACACCCGACATTGGTTGAAATGCCCCGGACTTTTTGTCCGGGGTTATTTTTTTGCTGTTCCCAAAATATGCCTGTGGTACAAAAAATCAATGGAACTTATCCGGCATGCTAATCCGAGTATTTTATACTTAAATCCTCCTTTTGCTGACTGGCGGAAAAAATGAAGGATTTTTTATGATTCGGTTTTTTGCCAAGAAAGCAGAGGAATGAGGAGAAAGCGAGCTTTCCCCAATTTGGGCTATTGAAAATCGGGGGAACACAAATTTTAGAGCTGTTTAAAAGCCAAAATTCGAAGCGAAAATTTGATTATTGCAGAAGCGATACCCGATTATTTTGAGCGAATAGCATCGCTATTGTTGAGAAACTATCCAAAATCGCTTTCAATAATTCGAATTTGAAGCCGGATGGTGCGCTCTTAAACATACTCTAAAACCTTACCAGGGAAGCTCTAAGAACGCCTCAATGAATCTTTCGGTGAATCATTCGGCTTAGCGCAACCCACTATATTCAGCGGAGAATAATTCAGGCTAAGGTCACAAACCGGACCGCCCCCTTTCAAAAGCAAAGAAATTACCGACCACTTTGCCTACAGATTGCTCAAAGGCACTTCCTTTTCCGTTTCAATTCGATATATTGCGCCCGCAAATCGCTGAGGTCGATAATTATCGGGACTGATGGAACTTTATGAGGATGGCATTGGCCTCCACAAAGTCAAACGGGACACATTCTTATTTCAGCCGGCGGATTTTAATCATTTAGAAAGAGGAGAGATAATGCCGGAAGCGCGTTTTATTTATTCATTCAGTTACGACTACCACCACAGGGATCTGTGCAGATTGGAGTGCAGACAAATGTTTCAGCAAGAGGAAGAAGGGAAAGTGCTGTTTTCCGATGTGGAGATTGACCCTTCGATCAGCCCCTTTCTATTGGCACGATTTGAGATCATCACTGAGGCCAAAAGCTACGATAAGTTGTTGCCCCTGATCCGCAAACAACTGTTGCGCACTGAAGGCTTTAAGGTGGATTATCTCTCTCTCGAGGGCGACCCTGCCCGATTTGAGGAAAGAAAGCAGAAAATGAAAGAGGTGGGCTTTTGCATTTTTGCGGCCCCGGACTTTAAAAACCCTTCGATGGTGTATTCCATCTGCACGCATGAAGGCATGTGGTATTTCGGGAAGCTGAAACGACATGATGGCGCCTGGCGCAAGCACAATAACAAACCCTATTCCTTCAGCAATTCCATCTGCATGCACATCGGGAAATCTCTGGTGGGGATCGCATCGGAGGGAGATAAATCCAAAACGCTGTTGGATGCCTGTTGCGGAGCGGGGACTATTTTGCTGGAAGGCTGTATCGGTGGTTTTAATATAGAGGGGAGCGAGATCAATCCCAAGACCTATTACGGCACGAAGAAAAACCTCCTGCACTACCAATATGAACCGAATCTGTATTTGTCGGATGTAGCGCAAGTGGAAAAGGAATATGATGCCATCATCATTGATCTCCCCTATAATCTGTACAGCCGTTCCACCGATGAAATCACTGCCCACATCATTGAAGCGGCTGCGCGTATGTCGCCAAGGGTGATCATTGTCTCCATCGTGGATATCAGCGCGACCATCGAAGCGGCCGGGCTGAACGTGCAGGATTACTGTACGGTAGAGAAAAGAGGGTATTCCAAATTTGCGAGGAGTATTTGGGTGTGTGAGCGGTAATTCGCATAGCCCACACACTCCTGCTAGTTGAAACGGGCTCCGCTGGCATTATTTGACCTCTGTGGCGAGCCTTTTGATCTCCTTATGAATATCCTCAATAGGCATTTCTTTTTGTTCGATCAAAGGAATTTCATCATTGGTGTTGGCTTGAGCGATCCCCAGATAGTGTTTCCATTCCTCTTCCCGATAGGCGAAAATGGTAATATCCATGCCTGCCGGAATATTAAAAAGGACTTCATTGCCAGCATGGCTCCAGGGTACATAAGACATGACTGTATTAAATCCATTAATAATTACATAGACCGTCGAAGTATTATTATCCAAGGGAACCAACACCTGTTTCACCTCTTGATCAAGAAAAAAATCGCAATTAATAAAGCCTAACTGAAGTGTCTCAAAAGTATAGAATTGTTGGCCAAAATTTTGAATATAAAATAAACTATCATTTTTATAATTACTTAAACTATCCAATTGTCCAATAATTTCATCAGGTAGTAGATAGTCTTCCGCCCTTAAATATGCCCTTATTAAACCGGTATAGAATAAAGAATCTTGAAGATATTGGGATTTTTCTAAGCTATATCCATTTAAAAAATTAAATCCCTGATAATTATATTTTCCACTAAATCCATTTTCGAATACAGTATCCACATGTACCTGATAACGTGCTAAATACTCCGGATAATCATTGGAGGACACATGATCATATTGAAGCAAATTTCCAGAAGACGGTCTTTGCTCTCTCATCAGCAAATAATAAAATAAGTTATAATTTATCGAATCCGGATTATTTTCCAATACCTGCGCAAAGTCCTCTTCGTTTTCCGCTGTCAGTAGAATGGTATCTTCACCAATAATAAAGCTAATTTCGGTCTCCGCTACCGAGGGACCATACGCTCGATGCAATATCCCTTTCAAATCTCGGTACACCAGGGTGTCATGATAAACCGGTTCCAATAATTCCCATTTTATTCCACTCAAACTATCCCCTACCCCGGCAAAAAGATGGGCAGTGGGCCGATCCACTACCCTTGGAAACTTAATGTTCATGGGAGCCCCTTCTTTCAGGACTAATTCCTCGTCTCCTGAACGGGCTTGCACCCAAATCATTCCGGAGGATTCTAATAATCTTCCATCAGTGGTTTGGGTAGTTAATCCATTATTGATAAAATCCTCAATGGTATAAAACTCCTTCAATTCTATTTCAATCTCTCCCACTGCTTCGGTGCCTTGTGGTGTTTGGAAAGCATTGGCCTGGAATTGCAACACTGTACCCTTTGCTCCGGTCAATGTCGTATCGACCGCTGAGGAAAAACGAAAAAACTGAGACGCTTCCGTCGTACCGGGGTAAACACTTACTTCTGCCGGCTGATTACAGGCAAATAATAGGGTTAAGCTAAAAAAATAGAGGAGTCGGTTCATCTTTATAATCCATTTAAATTGAAAAGAAACTAACTAAATCATTATAAATCAATATTTATTGAATTAAATTTTTACGAATATTAATTACTGACAATATGCATTATCTGATACCTCCAAAAGCACCCTTACATCAACTCACCATAGACCACTCCGAATTTCGAGGCATTGGGTTAAAATGTGTAAATTGTGGCAGGAGTGAAATGTAGATTAGTAAGTCAGTACTTAGTATTTTTGTACCTGAGGGTATTTTGGGGGTTTTTCGATATTGTCCACCTTAGTATAGAAGATAACCTCATCATCATTCATTTGGATGAAAAGCAACTTTTTTTCAGCCGGTATGCGCAGACTCTGGTGGATCTCATGCTTTAACATTGGCATTATATGCTGAGTGATACCGGCATATTAAGTTGTTGCCCTTTGCCCATGTTATTTATGCTTAAACCATCGTTTAGCTGCAAGGTGGTAAAATTGAAGGAATCATTCCCTATTTCATTTTTCTCAAGCAAGCAGATTAATAAAGAGACAGCAAGAATGCACATATTCAGGCGATTATAAATCACAGAAAACAAATTATTAATAAACTGAAAACAAACCCCTTGCGCTTAATTAATAAATTTAGCGGTGAATAATTGGGGCTAACTTCACTAATAAAAACCAGCGAATTGGGAAGATTCAGTAATCCCACATGATACACAGGACAATTTAGAGGGAATAATTTTTTTAGATGAAGTAAAGAGCTATTCTAAGTAAACATCCTGATTTAAATGAAAAAATTAAATCTGGTTATCGCGTTTTATTTCATGGACCTTGGGGTAGCGAGAAATCCCTGAAGACCACCTTGATCGGCACGACTTTTAACCTGCCTGTTTATCGGGTGGACCTGAGCATGGTGGTTTCCAAATGGGTGGGGGAAACAGGAAAAAACTTGAAGCAACTCTTTGAGATCGGGAAAAACAAAAACTAGATCCTTTTCTTTGATCAGGCAGACTCTATTTTTGGATAGTTTTTTATTCGCGTTTAAATCAACCCATTATGCCGCCATTTTTCAACCCTCAATCACCACTTTCGGGCATATCTTCTCTGAAATTAGGCCGGAGTATACAACTTCACCATCAAAAAAACACCTAAAGGAACTCATCCCCAAAATATAGCAGATGCTTATTCGGTTTTTTATTGGCTCAATTTAGGCAGGCTCGCTTGCTCCTCGCTCATTTTCATTATTGGGCAAAAATCAAAACAGGAGGCGATGTTTAGAATATTCCGCCTTCCAATTAAAGGAAAATAAGTACAGGCACAATTCGGTTTAACTAATCTACCGAAAAGCTTTAACCAAATAAAACGATCAATCTTGAAAGCGATCCTTTCCAGGAGTGGAGCGTCTTTTTTTGAGGAACAAATGGAAACTCATCTACACAATGAGTGACTTTTTACTTTCTTTTCCTTATACAATATATAAGACTTTAATCTAAAACTAATGAATACGGCCTCAACGAATGACAAAAGTCAGATTTAACCTCAAAAACACCATCATTTTGCTCGATTAGAAAAAATTACAGGAAAAAAGCCGCTTTTTTTATGAAAATGATTGTTTGGTAAAAAAAAATTCCCCACTTTTACATTACCGAAAGGGAGATAAGTTACTCACTTAAGGTAAACATTTTTTAGGATGGTAATGAAACCGCGATTTACTGTCACTTTTATTTTTTGATCAGATTAGATTTTTTTAGGACACTGATTGGTTATTTTTTAAAGACGGAATGGTTAAATAAACCACCAATATATGGTAATAAACATTACATTTTAAGCGATCCGATTGGATCGCTTTTTTTTTGTATTTATTTCATAACATAACACCCCACAAAAACCCATCAACGGATTGGTTTTCAGTACTTTAAGCTCAAGTGAACTATAATTAGAGCATCATTATTCCGGCCCATCATTTTCCAACATTGAAAACCATTCCCTAAATAATATAAATAAGGCATCCTCTTGTGACCTTAAAGGTTAAAAGGAAAATGCCTTCCTTCAAATTTAATTTTTTAAAGACTATTTTTAATTCTGCTCCATCAAAAAGCGTATCATTTCCACTGAATGATATATCGACTTCCCTACACTGCCTTTCCACTCCTCTATTACGGGCGCGTTTTCAGCCGTCACATAAAAATATTCTCCTCCACGGCCTGTATCTGCAAAATGGTTGAAAAAGAAGCTTTCCAATAACAGACGCTCTTTCTCGAATTCTTTTCCAGCTAAAGAAAGTGCTAAAATGGCTTCTGCATGTTGCCACCAGGTTTTGCGGTCGTCCAGGACCTCATTAGTTAAAGGATTAACTTTGCTGTAAAAACCATTGGCCAAATTTCCTTCAGGATAAATGGGTTTGGCTAAAGTGGCCTTCAAAATGGCCCGTCCTAATTCCTCATAATGGCCTATCGTCTCCTTCTCCAAAAATGAAAAATATTTGGCCCGAAGAAATAAAGATGCCAGCTGGAAATTATGACCTGGACTTACCGTAAAGCAAAGATTTTCCTCGTCCACCAACAAACATGGATTCCAGGCATCATCGAATTTAAAATTCACCCAATTGGTTTTTGCATTCCACGCACTTTGAGCAGCAATTTCCAGATTTTCCCGAATATAGGGTTCATAGGAGGCAGCATGCGCAACATCCGCCTGCCAAAGATTCCCCATATAGGCGGTCACCGGATACATCAGAGATTGCAAGGTCTTACTTCCTTTCACTCCGCCTTCCCTATCCACAATAGCCCAAAATCCTCCATTTTTTTCATCATGAAAGCGGTTAATAAAACCATCATGCATCACATGAATTTTCTTTAAAAGGGCCGCATCACCGGTTTTGCGATAATATTCCGATAAACCACAAAGGCCATAGGCCTGCTGCCATACATCCCAGGCGATTTGCGGTTCATGAGCGTTATCCTCATCCACCATCGGATAAAAATAACCCTCTTCCATATTTACCAAATGCTTCCATTGAAATTGAACCAGCTCGGAGGCCCTTTCCAGATTTCCCTCATAATAATCCGAAGCCAATGCCAGGCCGTAAATCATCCGGCTATGTGCCACATTGTATACCCGATTTGACATGCTTTTACCCGCTATATCTATTTCAGACAAATAGACTTTTCGTTCCGCATCCCAAGCATGTTCCTCAAAAAAGCCCACCAAATTCTCCAGATAATTGGAGTATACCTTGGATATAGGTTTTGCCTTTTCCCTTTGGCAAGCCAACAAGCTTATTAGCAAAAAGCCGATTACAGAGATTCTTATTTTCATAGGTTGTAATTTTACGAATTACAATATACATCGGGATTTAGGAATGCGCGAAGTATGGGCGCAAATTCATCAAGTTAGAAGAACGGGTTACGACAAGGAGCCCGCCCGATTAGGCCAAATTATTCCCCGCTAGAGAATCAATTCAATGGACTTATATTCAAGTGGTAACAAGTGATTTCTTTGATTTATTATAGCTCAAATTTGGACAAACCTGCTTTCACTTCCAGCGTCTTTGCAACAAAACTCCACACAAGTAACTATTTCTTTTTATTACCCATATTGCAGCTAAATGGAGGTTTATACCTACTTTATTCGACTTAAATTTTAATGAAAAACTGAAAGTTGAAAGCCTTACCTCCAATTTTCGCGATGGTCATTTTGGCTTCCCCTATAAATAATCCCATTAACATATCCCTTTTGGCATAGCCTTTGCAGACACTAAAATAGGTTGATGTTGGGTGAACGGATGCTTGATCAGCCTTGATTAAGCATCCTTCCTTTTTAAAACGTCCCTATTGAATGAGAATAATCATAGTGGTTCATAAGGTTATAGTTTGGTATTAGTATTGAAGTCCGGTTGGTTCCCGGACTTTTTTTTGTGCTATTTTTTTGTTGGAGTGTGAGTTTTTGGCCACAGTTTTTACAAGTTTTTGAATGAGTGTGCGCGCTAGTTTTGCCACGAATGGCGCGAATAATCCCGAATGATTTAAATCAAAGTACTTGATAAAAGAAACCATTAAATATTCAGCAAAGCAAATACACTACAACAATGATGGCCTTGATCAATAGGTGATCAGTCACGGACGCGATTGACGATGGAGAAGCCATCGCAAGCGCCATTCCAAAAGATAAATTTCTATCCCGCATACGCTCCAATGGCGGTCTTGATGGGTTCCGGCAATCGTGAACGGGACCGCCTGCATTGATCACAGCCTTGATTTTTTTGTTTCGTTTTTTATCAAGAAAAAATGAAAAGAGAGAGAAAATTGAATGGCTCGATACAAACTTTTTGAATTTAGGGTGCGACAGGTTTTTATCCCAAATGGTACAAATAATCCGATTGGAAGGGGTTTGAAGTATATTGGAGTGATGAGGTATAAAACCACGAATGAACACCAATTTTCACGAATTACTCTGAAGGGAATAAGCTGATCATGTTATATGATCAACAGGCGAAATTTCGCAATTAAATTTTTGACTCGGTCTATAAATAATTCAATTCCTAAAATCACTTTGGCATAGCCTTTGCAAATTACCAAACATAGGTTGATGTTGGGTGAACGGATGCTTGATCAACCTTGATTAAGCATCCTTCCTTTTTAAAACGTCCCTATTTGAATTTGTATAATCATAGTGGTTCATAAGGTTATAGTTTGGTATTAGTATTGAAGTCCGGTTGGTTCCCGGACTTTTTTTTGTGCTATTTTTTTGTTGGAGTGTGAGTTTTTGGCCACAGTTTTTACAAGTTTTTGAATGAGTGTGCGCGAGGTCTTTGTCCCGAATGATACGAATAATACGATTGGAAGGGCGTTGAAGTATTTTGGAATGAGTTGGGGGGGGAGGAGGAATGAAACCACGAATTGGATGACAAGATTTTAACCGATAAACCTGACGGATCTAATACGGAATTATTGGACTGAGATTTATAATTCGAGGGGATTGAAGGTTTTTTCTAGAGCTTATTTTTAATGAAATACGACTCCAAAAAGCTTTATTGGTCCCCTTGATTGCTTATAAGCCGAAGTATTTTTCAGTCAGATTCAGCGAATCTCCATTAGACACCTTATTTTAAAGCGTGTTTAAAAGCTAAAACTTACAGCCGGATGGTGTGCTCTGAGTTCATGGAGATTGATTATTCTGATTTTCTAATCGCCCAAATTTAGATAGATTTACTTTCTCCTCCTTCACCTGCTTTTTTGGAAAAAACTCGAAATAGGAAAAATCCCTTCATTTTCCAGCCTAGCAGCTAAAGGAGGATTAAAGCAATATAATCCGGGTTAATAGGTAAAATCCTCTGCTCTACAGAATCTAGTGCCGAAGCTTTTCTTTTATTTACTTTTCAGTTTCTCTGAATAAGAATATTCTCACCTGTATTCCTAGCCTTGCTCATCTATCAATATTCCTGAAACGTCTGGCAACTTCTTTCCTGCCTGTTCCAATTCATTTTCAAGGTTCGCAATTCTTCGTCCCATTTCCTCCTGAGTCGCCAATAATTCCTCGGTATTCTGTCTTAACTCTTCTTCCTGTGCCCGCAAAGAATTGGTTAATCGTTGACTTTCCTCCAGCAATTGTTTTCTATCCAGACTATTCTTTTCATTGAAAATTGTTGCGGCCAGCGACTCCCCCACTCTGGAAATAAAGGCCTGATGTTCCTGACCGATATCCTTGAAAGAGGCCAGCTCAAGAACCCCAATCACCTGCTCATTGAAAATCAATGGTGCTACATACACATTTGTGGGTTTCGCTCCCCCCAATCCACTGGTAATTTGTACAAAATCTGAAGGCACATCCGTCAAATAAATCGCCTCCTGATCCAAATAGCATTGCCCCACAATTCCATGACCCGGAAACACTTCCCCCTCCAAAAATTTCTTCCGATCAAAAGCAAAAGTAGACCATCGCTTTAATACTGGTCCATTTTCTTGTTCCAATCCATACAAGGTACCCTGACTCGCCTCAAGGAAAAAACATAAATGCGATAAAAACTGATCCGTCAGCTGCTGTAGATCCCCCTCCTGTTTTCGAAGTAAAACCTCAAATTGCGCAATGCCTTCAACATGCCATTTACGCTGCAGCTCCTCTGCTTCCACTTTCTTAAGGCTATCTCGCATACCCACCAGTGCCTGGCCTAACTCCCCCTGATCTCCAAAAACTTGTATAGGCGCACTAAAATTTCTCTTTCCTACCTCGATAGCAAAAGCCTTTACCGCTGACAAATTAACAATCAAATCATTGAATGTCATCAATATGGGATTGAGCTCATGAGACGCTTTTTTAAATGCCTGAGGAAGATCACCACGGGTTAATATTTGTATATGATTTTGAATACTATTTATTAACCTCATTATCCCTTTATGCAGGACAAAGAGTACTAAGAAAATCGATAAAAAGAAGGCTAAAAGAATAACCCCAAAACGAATACGAAATCCCTCAAAATCTCTAAAGAGACCTTCTCTTTTGGCGCCATACAACTTCCAATTCAAATCCCCCATCCGATTAATATGAAAGGCCATCTGGTTAATTTGAGGGGTGACATCTAATAATATTTGTTCCACATTAGGCTTCTCGTATTGCGCCTCCATCTTACTGACTAATGTTGCATAGGACCTTTCCAAACCCTCCACTTCTTCCTTAAATTCCGGAGCCAATCCTTCCCCTAATTTTTGCTTCAATAACTGCACCTGAGCCCCCGTTGAGTTCATGCGCTCCCTTACTATTTTCACCTTTGCCTCATCATGTACCAATGCATGAAAGCCCATCAGTGATATGATTTCCAACCCATCGGACTTAATCACCTGACAAGAATAACTAACCGGTTCGCCATAGCTTCTATATTCACTATTAGCCTCTAGGGTTTTGGATAAAAAGGTAATCACATACCACATCATCACGACCGCCAAAACAAACACCAAACCATTCACCAGTCGAAAGGCACTCTGCAAACTGTTCACTCCAAAAAACATAAACACGATTTAAATTAAAAAAGTGTAAGGAATTTAAGCGTATGTGGGTTTTTGCAATAAATACTTGACTGAACATTAACTAGACAATGACTTCAATACACAATAAAACGCTTATTATCAACCAGAATTGAAGCAAAAAGCATCCTTCTAACAAAACTAATAACGTACTCAAAAACACATATTCATAACAAAGGAATAAATGCTAAGGTCTAATTGTGGCCATAATCATTAAACAGATGCCGTTTTAAAAAGCCTGAAAATCGGCAAATCTATTTTCCTATAATTAGAGATTACAATGGGACTGGTACTTTAGAATACGTGGATGAAAAGACCAAAATTCATCATAAAACTTGATTATTGCCACAACGAAACCTGCCTATTTTTCTATAACAGCATCACTATATATGGAAAAATTACCCGAAATCGTGGCCAATAATTCATTTTTACAGTCGGATGGTGTTCTTTCTAACGCGCCCTAAAACATCACAATCATGCTTTACTCTACCTGCACATGCTCTAAAATTGAAGTGCCATTAACCTGAAGATCCTTCAATTGACCTTCCCCCCCTTTCACCGCCACTAAAGCATAAGTCACTGAATTTGGGTCGCGTTGATGCTTTCGGTATAAATCTTCGACCGCCTTGGCTTTTGATTCTTCCACATAAAACCGTTTAAAAGGAAGCGCTACAATGGCTTTGGGATCCTCACCTGCTTTAATATTATCAATTTTCACCTTCATATAATCTATGGAAGAAGCAGGTTGCGTTTTTTGTAGCGCAACGAATCGCGCATACCCCTCAGTATCCAGTTGAATAATGCCATAAGCCTCACTAATGGTTTGCCAGGCATCCGCCTCATCAATAGGAACAGTTGTAGCCTCGTAGTTTAGGGTAACATATTTCCCTCGAAACGGATCTTTCGGATCTACGGGCATGGTCCTGAATTTATATTCGTTGCCGGTAGCCAGAATATGCTCACTTTGCCAAACAGCCTTAAGCGGGAAATACCATTGAAGCAAGACCATGATGATAAATGCCGGAACTATTATTTTCATCTTATTCATGTGCTTTCTTCCTATTTAACATCCAAAAATTGACTAGGAAAAATCCCAGCCCAACAAATACAAAAAATATTCCTTTGGCTACAAAGCTGAACTGTCCATCAAAAAAGCGACAACCGATAAGCCCCATTGCTAATAATAGTCCGAAATTCATTTTCCTAAGGCTGAATTTTTGGGCTCCTTCCCAAAGGAAAACCACCCCTAAAAGCATGATATAAAGACTCATAAAAATCGGCCCAATCATATAGTAAGCATTAATAATAAAAAGAAAAATAAAAACTAAAAAGGCGGAATCAAGGAGTAGTCTTGCTAATGATTCCCCGCGCTTTTTTTGATAATATAATAAAACTGTAGCCGAAGCAGTCCAAATAAAAGCAAGCAGAAATTCCGATGAGCTCATCAAAGTCGCTGCTTCAAAAGGCGTTTTTATTAAATCCTCCCAAAACCATTCAAAGCTGTACATCAACAGCATGAAAAACATCCCCGCTAATCCTGTCAAGCCGAAGCCATTTCGATAGGAAGATTTAAAGGTCATCCACGGCGCGCTGCCAAATAGCATAAAGGCACTGAACATGCTGAAGTAGGCGATATTCATCAGGACTCCAAAATTTTCAACAAGCGTTCCCAAACAAAGCGCAATGGAAAGGGGAATCAACCAATCATGAAAAGTCCTGAAATTCCCAACTTTGCGGCGAATAAGATGAATATAATGTGGCAGGCCAGCCGCCAATAAAGCCCAATAATAGGGGTAAAGGCCGGAAGTCTGAGTCCAATACCCGCTATAGCAAGCCATAGCGGTAATCCCCAGAAGATACAGCAGGGAACAAACCGAGGAATTCATCAGGTAAATCAAGGGGAATCCCAGGAGCATCCATAACAACAAATAAGCATCCAATTCCCCGGGAAGATGATAAATCTGACTGACCAGTGCTAGTACCGACCCAATGGCGAAAAAAGTGAAAGTCGCAGCGCCCTCCCGCAATACTGGTTTATCCTTCCATAGGAATAGGCTAAGTCCGCAGGCGGTCTGGCCCAAAAGCAAAGGCATAAAAGACAGACTCAGTTTAGTTGTTTTAGAAAGGTCATCCCAATTATGGGCAAAGATCAAAATGATGCCCAAACCTATGAGAATGGCGCCCAAAATTCCAAAAACCATCAAAAGTCGGTTTCCCGGTGCCTTTCCTTCTGTTTGAAAGTATTGCCGGATATTTTCTGCCGTCGCCTGATCGATAATCCCGGCGGTTTGCAAAGCTTCCAGTTCCTTCTGTATACTCATATAAAAATTTAAATCTAAAAAATAAAGCCCTAATATGTAAAGTTAGCATTCTCCACACCAATCACAACACTTCCAATTACTGTATAGGGCAAACGCATCAGGAGATGATGGATATAAGGTAGTTATGATCCATTGAAGCCTTGTATCTCCTCTTTTTCTTACTGAGTTTATCATCCATTCTAGAAATTCTCTGCAGTGCGATTTTTCGGAGGATATTTAAGTTTTCAGCGGAATGATCCTTTCTGGCTCTACAAGCATCCTCATTAAATGTCACATCCAAATGCCAGTGCAGTTGATTCTCTATGCTCCAATGTCCTCTTGCCAATAAATTGTAGTATTTTGGATCTGAAATTTCTTCAGAACTCATGTAGAATCTAACCTGCTTACTTTCCTTCCCTTTAACATTTCGATTACTCTCAATCTTAACAATAGTTTTTAGCCCTTCCCAACCAGTTAATTGCTCCTCTTCCGGCAAAGATGCCATTGAAATTATAGTGCATTTACGTTCTTCTTTTCTTCCATGCCCTTCTTCAATCATTAAGTCAAATTTGCTAGGATTGTGGAAGCGGAATGCATCTTCAACAATCTGATAACTGTTCCTCTGGTTTTTTTTAAGCGAAAGAAAGTATTGAGCATCACAATCTTGTGTTATTTTTTGAGCAATCTCCCTTTGACACCCTATCGCATCAATACTCACCGTAGCGCCGGCCAATTCTATGCTATCAAGTAATTCAGGAATGGCTGTAATTTCGTTGCTTTTATTTTTAACCTTTTGTTGGCCTATGCAAATATTATTTTCACCAACCCAAGCACTTAATATGTATAAACCTTTATTCCCTTTTTGATTTGGAGAAACTCCCCTTAATTTTTTCCCATCTAAAATCACCTGCTTTTCATTTACAACGTCCAGTAATTGTTGCCCATCTTCTTTGAGACTATTCAGCAATGAGTCTGGTCGTAATCTTTGTAGAACTCGATTAAAGGTATCATGAGAGGGGATACCATTCGATAAATCAAGGCACTCGGCTAGCCATTCATAATTTTGCTCTCCGAAAATTACCATATCTTCAAAATCTTCGCCATTACAAATCATTGTTGCTAAGGCGATAAAAAGGATATTTTCTAATGGATGAAGACATCTCCACTCTTGGCGAGGGTCTTCTACTCCTGAAAAAATAGTCGTGGGTGTATTCATAGGGCAAAAATAAACCAATTTCTCAATAGTTTTTAACTTGATGCGTTTGCCCTAATTACTGTATGGAAGCCTATTCATTAGGGAAAAGTCATCCGAAAATCTCGTTAAGTTTTTTCATACGTGCTAAAAACCGCTTGCTCCGATTCCAAATTCAATCTTTGGGAATCGATTTCAGCTAATTTCAGGCAAACAATTCGGGCAATTATTCCCCGATAATTCCCTAATTTCGTTCCATAGGAAAATGGAAAGAACAGGCAAGATCATCAAAATATTCCCCGAAAAGCGCTATGGCTTTATTGAGGATCAGAAAGAAAATATCATTTGGTTTCACTTCAATGAGTTGATGGATCTTAACCATGAGGAAAAAGGTCTGGTGGTCTTTCGGCTGAGTCATGATGCTGAAAAACCGCAAAAAGACCGGGCTTATAAAATCCGGAAAATCCGCTATACCGCCGATGGAGAGCCTGTCGCCGACCGGGCCTATGGCAGTCATTTGCATCAGGGGGTGGAAGATGTCTTAAGTTTTGCCCTGCAAAAAATAAAGGGAGAAGGACGTTATTTATTGGAAGAGGAAATCAAATTCCCCCACCCGGTGGGTTATCAGGAATGTGTTCCGACCACCGAGGAAGATGATATTTTCTATGCCCGCCGTCTGAACAGAAATGGTCACAGCCGCTTTGTACGCAACCGGAAAAAGATAGAAACCGATACTTTGGTGGTGATTTTGAGGCGTAAAAAATTATACTGGGAAATCATTACCGCTTTTTTCGGTCATTTGGCTGAGGTAGAACCCTTTGATAAAAAGGCGGGTCAGGCCTCCTGGGATTTCTGGACCACCCATGCCCTAATAGAAGGATCTGACCCTATTGAGGAAGAAAGTATCGTGAAAGATTGCCCTTGGGAGAAAAAAGCTGGTTGGAAGTAATAGTTGCTTAGCAATGGCCTGAATTATTCATGCCTAAAAGCATATTTAAAACCGCACTATCCAACTGCAAATTCGAATTATTGGAAGCAATTTTGGATAAATTCTCAACAATAGTGCTGCTATTCTCTCAAAATAATCGGGTATCACTTCTACAATAATCAAATATTCCTTACGAATTTTAGCTTTTAAACCCGCTCTAAACCCTCGTTTAGCTTTAAGGCGGGAAAAATGAAAAAATTTTTCTCCCGCATTTTTTGCTGAGGAGGAAGAGGAGGAAGGCAAATCCCTTCTTTTTACACTTGTTTTAAAGTGGGTAAACTTCCCTTCTTTTCTCTTTTTTGCGCTCATTCACGACCTCCACCACAATAGCAGACAATCCTGCTTGCCGATAGGAGTTTACATTCAGCATAAAAGGTACGGTGCTCTTAGGTTGGTGCATGCACTGAAATCGACCTATCAGACGCTGATTGGAAGCATCAAATACCCGAATACTGAACTGACTTTTCTTTTTTATTTTCCCGAGGTCAATCGGGATAATCGCCATTTGTGGCCGGGCCTTTTGAATAAAATCAAAGCTCCCAATCCGAACGAATTCCCCGTTTTCCAGCCCTGCAATGACGGTGAAGGTATTCTTTTTATAGCCCTCCAAAGGCAGACTTACTTCATAATTTCGCTGAACTTGCCCAAAAGCATTGGTGACAGCCGGTATATGCCTTAGCCAGGTATTTTTAAACTCATCTCTTATCCTACAATACTCCGTAGAGTTTTGAGCTATTGTAAAAAAAATGGTGACCTGTATATTTGTATCGCCAAACACCAACATACTAAGTCACCATCAAGAGCATCGAAACACTCCTAGCGCAAATATTCCATAAAATGTTAGACATTAACAAATGGGAGAGGGATTTCATGATAGAAAATTTGAAAGGACTACTGTCTTTCCGTGGTCGTAATAATTTCACCAACATGAGTCGGTATCTGCGGTACAATGAGGCCACGATTAGATCATGGTATGAAAAATATTTCAATTACCTTTTTTTCAATATTGAGCTCATTAAGACACTTAAAGATGAATTGCGCATCATTGCCTTTGATCCAAGTTATGTTTCCAAAAGTGGTCAACTCACCCCAGGTTTAGGGTACTTTTGGTCAGGCTGCGATAATTCAACAAAAAGAGGTCTAGAAATTACTGGAATAGCAAGTGTTGGCCTCGAAAGTAAAACCGCAATGCATTTAGAGGCCCATCAAACCTTTAAGAGTGAGGACGAGTCATTTAATTTGCTGACCTTTTATGCCAATTTGATTTTGTCAAATGTTGAATTGTACAAGCAAGTATCAGATAGTGTGGTTGTTGATGCTTACTTTTCGCGCTTTACATTCGTCGATCCAATAGTAGAAAAAGGGTTTATTGTCATTAGTAAATTGGCTAAAAACGCATTTCTTCGTTACAGAAATACCGAACCACCTACCGGAAAAAGAGGGCGACCCAAGGTCTATGGAGAAAAAGTGAAATTTAATAATCTTGACCAAAGACACTTTACACTATGTTTCAAAAATGAAAACTCGGAGGCTTTCGAAGCAGAGGTTCATAGTAAAAGTCTTAAACGATGGATCAAGTGTGTGGTCGTCGTTACTGAGCTTGACAATGGGAAAACCAGACGAGAAATTTTATTCAGTACAGACATTAATCAAAGCGGTTCCGCAATAATTGAGCGTTATCGACTTCGATTTCAAATTGAGTTTCTATTTCGAGATGCCAAACAATTCACCGGTTTGACTCACTGCCAAGCAAGGAGTAAAAATAAGATACATAATCACATCAATATGTCCCTAACGGCGGTGTCCGTGGCAAAAGCGCTTCACTATTTTGATAATAAAACCGAAGAAAAGGAACCCTTCTCATTATCAAGTATTAAGATGCTATATTTTAATCGAAACTATATCCAAAGAATATTTAAAGGGTTCGGGATTGCCCCCGAACCTTACGATAATTCAGAGCAAATGCTCCAGATAGAGAGATTTGGCTGTATTGCGGCCTAATTCTTTACGGAGTATTGTATCCTACGATAAATTTGAAATTCCCGGACAGGACTTTCCAAATCCTGATCCAGTTTCCAGCTCATGGTAGCCATTGCTCCCTGTTGGGAACTTGTTACCTCCACGTCCTGCAATTGATCCACCGGAAGGCCTATTGGTTCGGCTGACAACTGAATTTTGAACTGACAGAAATCCTCCAGATAACCATCCACATTCACCAGATAATTTTGCCCTTCCACCAGATCTTCCAAAGGAATATGAATATCATTCTGGGTTTCCAAAGACACGCAAGACAATACCTGATAAGTCTCCGGTTGACAGGGAGTACCTTTGAGCACCACGACCTGCACCCCAAACAAATCACGGCAATGTTGATCGAAAATATTAAGGTAAAGCTTTGGTTCACTGCCGGCATTAAAATGATACCACTGATCATTATGATACTGAATACACTTACCGGTCAGGGATTCATCCACGCAATCCCATTGCACAGTACAATGATCCGTTTTTGAATCATAAATCACCTCGGTATCCAACAACAAACGGTTTTCGATATCATCATTTCCGACCTGAGCAATCGCCGGTAACACAATTAAAAAAGATAAGGTTATGATCGCGAAAAAGGCACCGCTATACCGCCCGATAATATCATTTTCTCTTACAAAAAATGTTTTCATTATCAATAGAAGCTCCTTTTAAAGGGTCCCGATTTTAAATGGAACTTCCTTGTTTTTATAATCTCTGACAAAGCCGGTTGAATTCCCTTTCAACAAAAGAGCGGGTTGGACTACCGTGCCGGAAAATCCATCATTGCAATCCACCGTTAATTTCAGCTGGCGTAACTTCCCCTCCTGATCAAATTCACATTCAGAAAAATCAGCATCAATCCCTTTCTCTTTTTTAAGGCTCTCCGCGAATCGGTTGAGATCCACTAAAGTAGCAGAAGGGGCCACTATCAGGCTGACTTTGTCATCATCCATCTGAAGCGTGGAACCCATCTCCTGATGACAGGAGGAAAGGAAAAACAGGCAAAAGGCAAATTGGAGTAGGTGTCTAGTAATTTCTATTTTCATATCTAAAAGTAATAATTTTAATTAAAAATATCATTTTTTATAGCATAAAATAACTAGCGAACCATTAAACCACTATATGTTAATACATTAACCCAAAGCCACAGAAAATAACAACCATCGCCCCCCCTTTACTTTTGAGCCACCAGCCTACACATTACAATTTTCATAGCTACATTTCTCTTCAGCTTCAGAAGCAGAATTACCCGATAGCCTGCCCGCAGGAAAGTTGCAACTGATCAGCTGCCATACCACTCTCCTGCTTCCTGACAACCCTGTCCGGCACATTCCCAATACCGAATTTATTCCCCGGAAGAGCACTACTTTACCTATCAGCATGGCAATGATCAAATCTTAAAAATAACCAGTGGCTTTATACATACGCCCGCCGGCACAAACAACCTTCGCCAAAAAATATTTTCAACATCGGTTTAAGATGCTATTGTTTATCATGGCAATGAAATCACCCTTTTCCCCAAAACGATGATGGAAAGTCAGGAACTTTTCGAAATGCCCCCAATCATTTTTACAATAGAGGGAGCATCCGAATTGAAAAGCATTGTGAAGGAGGCAGCTCCGCTCCCTGTCTATGAAGGATTTTATTATACTTATGAGGGTCATCAAATTACAGCGCGGGATACTGATGGAAATATCAGCAGAACCTTCTTTATGGAAAATGACAATCTGCGCAAAGTAGTAACTAATCATTTCACTTTGGATGGAAGACTGATCTCAAGATCAGAAATCCTTTTTGAAAATTATGATCATCAACCTAACCCTTTCCGTCACCTGTTTTATGTAGAAGGAGCCTTTCACCGGGCTTTTTCCAAAAATAATTATTCCCAATGTATTATGAATGAGTATCAGGTTAATGCGGAAGGGGCATTAACCTTGTACCACACCAAAACGCAATCCTCAGAGTTTGGCTATAATGCGCAGAGCTGGCCGGCATTTGGGGCATATGAAAACCGATGAGGCTTGCTAGTGGTTAAGCCGGATTATTTATACTTTAATCCTCGTTTAGCTACAAGGCGGAAAAAATGAAGGAATTTTTCCTATTTCGAGTTTTTTCCAACGAAGCAGATGAATGAGGAGAAAGCAAACCTACCTAAATTTGGGCTATCAGAAATTTGCAAACTTAATAATATCAACCTGATAAACAACTCCTTCTGTCGGAACTTAAAACTAGCGGTGAATAATTCGGGTTAAATTTTAAAATCAAATACTCTTCCTATGAAAGCCAACCCTTTTGAAATCATTGACGTCAAAAAAGCGATCGAAAAATATCCCAAAGATCATCCTTTCGTCGAATTCCTCGAAAAAATCCTTAGCCCGGAACAGTGGGAAAAGGGCATTTTACAAAAAGATTATTGGGATCATTATGCCATTTGGAGTACCGCTTATGAGGAGGCTTATCAAAAGGGCTATCAGGAAGGTTTGGCCCTTGCTAAAAAAGAAAGGGAGGAAATCGAGCGAAAAATCAAAAACAGGAAACCGAAATCATAGGGCGCTTTGCCTTCGTTAAATGACCCTTAGAACGTGTTTAAAAGTCAAAATTCGATGCGAAAATTTGAATTCAAGATGACAGAAGCGACACCCGGTTATTTTGGGAGAATAGCATCGCTATTGTTAAGAAATTATCTAAAGTCGTTACCAATAATTCGAATTTGCAGCCGGATGGTGTGCTTTTAAACACTTTCTTAACCACTACACCTCCATCGCTACAGGGCTTTTTCATAAAAAGCTAGATCAGCCATTCAATACCTTATATTTAATCATCAATCGTTTCTTTTCATTTTTTATTGATAAAAAACGAAACAAAAAAATCAAGGCTGTGATCAATGTCGGCGGGACAAAGAACCTACTGACGGAATCCATCAAGGCGACATTTGGAGAGGGCAAGAGACTGCTGAAATATTGCTAAAATGTCGCTGTGATGTATTCTTGTCGCCAGCAGCACCTTTGTCTATTCGCCCATTGATCAAGGCCGGAGGGTTGATGTGGAAGATTTTATGCGATAAAGTCAATGCTATAAAAGATAGAAAGCTAATTCATAAACAAGCGCTCAAATCAAACAGACCATCATTGGGAACTAGATCATTGCTATAATTTGCCCATTTGTAGTTTTATAAAAAGCCGAGTTCATAGCTATACACTAATTACTGCACAAAACTTTAAGCCCGAATTATGCCTGCTTCAATCCTCGTTTAACTGCAAAGCGGGAAAAACGAAGGAATGGTTCCCATTTTTTTCTCAAGCTAGCAGATGAATGAGGATAAAGCACGTCTCCCCAAGTTGGGCTATTAATCAATTAGCAAATCCATTCTTATCTACCTGAGAAACAAACCACTTAATCTAGCGGCAAAAATTAAGACTAATCAACGCGCAATTATTTCTCTTCAGGCCGGAAATCATCCAAATAATCCACAAAGCCTTGATGTTTTAATCCTCAGTTAAAAAAATAGGGGCAATACTCGATACCAGAAAAGTCATAACAGACAAAATGGCTGTATAGGTCTGTTTCCAAAAAAAGGAGAATAGCCTAATACAATATATTAATACTCCAATTAAAAATAAGCAGGGCTTAGGATAGATCTTTGTGGGAATAATGAGTGCATAAAAAAAATACTATTATTACATCAAATGAATAAACTTTACTCATTTTTTATCCTTATTCTCGCCTTTCCCTTTTTTTGTTGGGGACAGCCTCAAATCAATCGCAATAAGCATCTTCAGGATTTTGGTTTCGAAGAAAGCGCACGATTAAAATTCAAAAACGACTCCATTAAACTAGCGAAACTAAAGCTGGATTGGGCGCAATACCCTCATCACTTCCAGCAAACCTCTTCTCCAAAAAGACTGGACAGTGTGGTAAGAAGAGGGGTGTTAGAAGATAAAAACAAATGGTACCGACAGGAAATCATCTCCTACGACTATGATGAAAAAGGTCGCCAATATCAAAGCCAAACCGACACGGTTGGTGAAAACAGCCTTTTAAGCCTGAAAAGTAAGACGAGGCTGGCGTTTGATAAGCAAGACAGAATTATCCAAAACAAGCGGGAGGAGTTTGATCCCCAGTCAAAAAAACAGATTGGCGGACATTTAGGAAACACCTCTTTTCTAAATGTAAATGGGTACCAGCTGGAGACTTTTGACTGGAACAATGCAAAAGAAAGCTGGACTTTAAGTGCTGAGCTTTTAAATGAAAAAGATGAAGAAGACAGGACGCTTTTTTGGCGCTCTCTTGAATATAACCTGGCTGGCGATACCACCGCAGGATTTAAGCAAATAAACGAATATCTGGATGGAGGTATATTAGAGGAGCGGTATTTTCTTAAAGATGATCAGGCATGGAAGGGAGAAAACAAAAGTTATAAAAAGTATAGGGCTGATGGCAAACTCATGAAATGGGAACACTGGGGGTGGAACACCGAAGACCAACGCTTTTTGGGCGAGCTTCGAACCACCAATGTTTATAAGTCAGAACAAATAAGGGAACAGCTCATCTATGCCTATGACGAGCCCCTATGGTTTCCAAAGGAAAAAATCCTTTACAGGCATCAGGTAGGCGATACCATTTTGGTTAAGGAATCCTATTATTTAAAGAAAAACCGATGGAATATCTACCATAAAGCGATTCAATTGGAGACGCACAATGGAACTGCCACCGCTCAATATGGATATGAGGGCCGGGAAAGTTTCCTGATTGATGTGGACAGTTTGGTGGTGGATGATCAAAACCGTCCGTTATTGCATACTTCCTATACCGCCGTTGACGGAAAGCTCATCCCGTTGTGCAAATACGAATATTCTTATCAGGATCGAATAGATCAATTCTTTACCATTACGCTCCGAAGCTTATGGAATGGGAAGGCACAACAATGGGAAAACGCTTTCCAGGAGACCTTTGCCGTCACACCAAATGATGATTTTTTATATGAAGAAAGTTATCAGTGGGACCGTCAAAATCAAAAGTGGACAGGAATTAACAAGCGCCAAAATTATTATGATGAAACCTTCCACTTAACCGGAGGAAACATATACCGCTGGGATCATGAAAAAGAAGATTGGAGAGGGGTGAAAAGGCACAATTTCACCTATGATCACCACCGTTTTGATACCAGTGTTTTCACCTCCTATATGGAGTGGTACTGGAATGAGCAACAATGGCAATGGGATTTAATGCAAAGAGATGACTTTGACTATTATGATCATGAGCAGGAATTGAAGTGGTCCTATCATTATGTATGGCAGCAGGGACAGTGGGAACTCGATCACTCCTTCAAATACTACTATCAGGATTTTGTGGAAGAGGAGGATGAATTGGTCACGGAGGTTGAGGCAGAAAAAGCAAAACTGATGCTATATCCGAATCCTTTTTCTCACCAATTATTCATCAAAGGCGAGGAAAAGGTGGAACAATTAAATATATTCTCCTTAGACGGAAGACTAATGCGCTCCCTGACCACTGACCGAAGGGTTTATGAGCTGAGCGATTTGCCCGCCGGGGTTTATATTGTACAAGTACAGAGCAAAGATGGCCTGCTCAGTCAGAAGATGGTGAAGAAATAAGATCCGGTTAAAACCGCCCGCATCGGGCAGGAAGCTAAATCAAGGGGTTTGCGCCCCTCGATTTTTTATTTCTTTGGAGTGATTTTGCGGGCGAATAGAGGAAGATTTATTTGTGATCTCAGTAAAGAGAACTATACCGGAATAAATTGGAGACAGGAGTCTTTGATTCGGGAGAGTTATAGATTTTTGTTAATCCATGGAAAAGATACTATCATTATTTACCATCATAACATCTTCAAAATTAACATAAAAATCCTTACTCAAGTTACCCGCAATCTTATAACCTCTTGTCCGGTTTTGCCATGCATTACTAGCCAATAATAATTCGCCACTGCTTTTTGATGCATTCCGAATTAATTCTTTAGAAGGCAGAATTCTTAACCACCGATGAGAGCATAATCGCCCCTCTTTAGTCAAGGTAGAATCCTTGCCTATACAAATACCTATAAAGGAGGTTCTGTTTACAAAAAAATATTTTTCATGAATGCTGTTTTCCCTAATAAAGTTTAAACTATCCTCCCTCCTATAATTTATTTCCCTTTGATCCCACTCACTTAACACCTCTCTTCCTTTTTTATAAAAATCAAAATACATCTGCCTCTTACAAAAAAGACTGTCGCCAATTTCAATATTCCACCAGGCAATATCTTTTTCTCTGACTTTGGATTCTTCATACTCCCTGTTGATTTCTAAAAAATATAATAAACCAAAAAGTACTAATAAGACGAAAAGAAGAACCGTCTTTTGATAGCGGAGTATCAAACTTAAAACCTCCGTGAATATTGAAAAAATCTCCATCATAGCTAACAGGCGTTAACAATCACACTCAGACCGATCCACATAGGTCTTATTGTTATTACTATTTATATAATAGCAGCCACCTCTCGGCCCCTGATAAAGTTGTTTCCCATTATGCGTTCCACAGTCCGGTTGAGGGCCATTATCTTCACAACTCAACATGGGTAGAACAATGATTAGAAAAAGGAATAGCAGTTTTCTCACATTAATAAGAGTAAAGTAATTTTTTTATTAATATATTAATAATAAAATCACGATCAAAATAAGAAATTCCCCCTCCTCGCGTCCAACAGGGCGAAGGATAGAGGCAGCGGCGTAGCCGGTTGTTGGAGCTCCTCTTCGGAAGGCAGGGACTGGGTGGGGTTTACAGACTGCAGGTCGAAGAGAGCGACTGCCGAAAGCCTGACCCGGCTTGCCGGGGCGCCCCCAAAAACTACTATCTAGACTGATTGTAAATAAAAAATGCATGCTTTTTAATGAGGTGGCTCATAAATTTTGCGGGCAGTGGGGAATTATATTTGTTAAGTGCAAGCGCACGAAGACAGATAGCATCAATTTTTTTTAAAAGATAAATTACGATGGCAGATTTCAAATATCAGGCGCCGTTTCCATTGGAGAAAGATGATACGGAATACCGTTTGGTAAGCAAGGATTATGTATCGACCGTGGAGTTTGACGGCCGTAAAATTTTGAAGGTAGACCCTAAGGCATTGGAGTTATTGGCGAAAGAGGCCATGGCGGATGTGTCTTTCTATTTGCGTAAGGCGCATTTGGAGAAGGTGGCGAAAATTTTGGAGGATCCGGAAGCAACAGATAACGACCGTTTTGTGGCTTACACGCTATTGCAGAACGCTACCGTTGCGGCGGAAGGGCAGTTGCCTTCATGTCAGGATACCGGTACGGCCATCGTGATGGGTAAGAAGGGGGAGGACGTTTATACTGGCGTAGATGATGCCGAGCAATTGTCCAAAGGGATTTATCACACCTATGCGGAGCGTAATTTGCGCTATTCGCAAGTGGTGCCTCAGACAATGTTTGAGGAGAAAAATACGGGCACAAACCTTCCTGCACAAATCGATATTTATAGCAAGCCGGGCGCTTCCTATGAATTTTTGTTCCTGGCCAAAGGTGGTGGATCGGCAAACAAATCCTATTTGTTTCAGGAAACCAAGGCGCTATTGAATGAAAAGTCATTAACGGAATTTGTGCATAAAAAAATCCGTTCGATCGGTACGGCAGCTTGCCCTCCTTATCACTTAGCATTTGTGATTGGCGGCACTTCTGCAGAGGCGAACCTGAAGGCGGTGAAGCTGGCTTCCACTGGCTATTATGACCATTTACCTACTTCCGGTAATGAAGGTGGTCGCGCATTCCGTGATTTGGAATGGGAAAAGAAAATCCAGGAAATTTGCCAGGAGTCTGCTATTGGAGCGCAATTTGGCGGTAAGTATTTTACGCATGACGTACGCGTTATTCGTTTGCCACGTCACGCGGCTTCCTGTCCGGTAGGAATGGGCGTTTCTTGTTCTGCTGACCGTAACATTAAAGCGAAGATCACTGCAGAAGGTTTATTCGTAGAGCAGTTGGAGAAAAACCCCGGCAGACTATTGCCTGCGACTCCTCCACATTTGGAAAAACCGGTGGAAATCGATTTGGATCGTCCGATGGACGAGGTATTGGCTGAATTGACCAAATACCCAATCAAAACGCGTTTGATGTTAAAAGGTACTTTGATTGTAGCGCGTGATATTGCACACGCTCAGATCAAGGCGATGCTGGATCGCGGAGAGGAAATGCCGGAGTACTTCAAAAATCACCCTGTATATTATGCAGGTCCTGCGAAGACGCCGGAAGGCATGCCTTCAGGTTCTTTCGGACCCACTACAGCGGGTCGTATGGACTCTTATGTAGGCGAATTCCAGGCGCACCGCGGATCGATGATCATGCTGGCGAAGGGTAACCGTTCGCAGCAGGTGACCGATGCTTGTAAGGAGCATGGTGGATTCTACTTAGGATCTATCGGTGGACCGGCGGCCATCCTGGCCAAAGAAAATATTAAGTCTGTAGAAGTAGTGGACTTCCCGGAATTGGGAATGGAAGCGGTTCGTAAGATCCGTATCGAGAACTTCCCTGCTTTCATCATTGTGGATGATAAAGGGAACGATTTCTTCGCAGGTCTTTAATCAGTAAGTCTCAAAGCGAGAATTTGAACATAACCGAAAATCCCGCATCTGTTGGTGCGGGATTTTTTTGTGCTTTTTTAGCAGGGGTTTTTAGATTAGGGGCCCTCGCCTACGCTCGGCGGGCTGGCGGCACTCGCTCTTTGGGGCCGGAATGGCCGGCAAAATGGTTCAAATCCTGCTGCCCCAAAGGAGCTCAAACAAGCGGCTGACGCCTCTGCCTTCATCCCTTCGCCAGCCAGTGGTGAGTAAATTGACTGATTTTTGGTTCCGGATACTGGAAAATCATTCTGATCTTAGATGTAATCGATAAACCTTAACTGAGGAGATCCTTCTACAAATATCCCACAATAATTGATCACCAATGCTCACCTAAAGCATTATTGGGGGAAATAAGCCATCGGGAAAGGCTCCGCCTGGTCTTAGTGTTACAGCGAGCAGTGCGAGCATCACTAAGACCAACCACTAAATTTTACAAGCTTGTGGACTTGGTCATTTTGCCAAGCAACATGATTTCTAAGCGATGAAATTTGAATTACGAAAACCAACGACCAGTGCGATGATTTTTAGCTTCAAATTTTCGACTGCCTGGTCTTAGTGTTACAGCGAGCAGTGCGAGCATCACTCATACCTTTGTAATTAATGGAGGGGGCCAAAAATAATGCAATTTTATTATATTAAGTAATGATCATCAAAAAGGAGGAAGGGGCTAGCGCATCAAAGGATGTGATTCGTTGCAATCCAGTGTCGTAGGAACTCCTCTTTTTGACCAAACTTTAGAGTTAGAACAGTACCTAAGGGAGTCGCTTTAATTGCTTCTACCCAGCGTCAAATATGAGACAAAACGAAGAAGGATGGGGATCAAAAAAATGTTAATAAAACCGCAGGAACCATGAAAATCAAGTACGTTGTAGGCATCGACATTAGTAAAGATAAGTTTGATGTTGCTTTTGTTTTGAGTCAATTGGACAAAACACCAAAGGTCATCGCTTCCCGTAAGTTCGACAATAGTAAAAAAGGGCATTTGGAGTTTAAAGATTGGTGTCTGAAGAAACAGAAGGAGGATCTTCCCGTGGAGTTTGTGATGGAAGCCACTGGCGTTTACCATGAAAAATTGGCTTGGTTTCTTTCAGATAATGAGGTGCCGGTGAGCATTGTTTTACCCAATCGTGCAAAGGCCTATATGAAAAGCCTGGGGATTAAAACAAAGAATGATAAGGTGGATGCCAAAGGTTTAGCATTCATGGGAGCTTGTCAGTCCTTGGCTAAATGGAAGCCCATTAGCAAGGCTTTTTACACTTTGAGGGAGCTAACCCGCTTTTTGGAAGACCTTCAAAAAGATCGTACATCGATGGTAAGCAGGCTAAAAGGGCTTAAACACAAAGCAATTGTGTCTGAAAAGGTGATGGAGGGTCTGAAGGCAGTAATTGAAGGGCTTGATGAGCAGATTAGAATATGTGAACAAGAAATAGCCTTAGCGGTAGCAAAGGATCCGGAGTTGAAGAAAAGAATCGGACATATGATGTCAATCAAAGGGGTTGGTTTGCTTACAGCTGTTACGGTGGCGGCTGAAACTAATGGCTTCGCACTAATAGAAAATGAACGACAATTGGTCAGTTATGCTGGATATGATGTGCGCCAGAATCAGTCAGGAAGTAGAGAGGGTAAAACATCAATTACCAAGAAGGGAAATGCGCACATTCGACGAATAATGTTTATGGCGGCCTTCAATATGGTAACTTACGAGCAGGGGCAATTCAAGCCTTTTTATGAAAGGATCCATAATAGGACAAAACAAAGCATGAAGGGTTATGTGGCTGTGCAGTCCAAATTGTTAAGAATTATGTATGCCCTCTGGAAAAATGAAACAGATTTTGACAATAATTATGGGCTAAGAGACAAATCTAATCAATCAAAAAATCAGCTTAAAACAGTGGTAGCTGCCTAAAATTAGACAGCTACGCGAGGTAGGCAAAGCCTCCTCTTTAGGCTTGCAATATATTAAAATATTTCAATCAATAAAATTGCTTTTTATGACAGTACCTAAGACCAATCACTAAAACTTAAAACCCTGTGGACTAGATCATTTTTCCGCTCAACATGATTTCTAAGCGATGAAATTTGAATTACGAAAACCAACGACCAGTGCGATGATTTTTAGCTTCTAATTTTCGCGAACCACGCTTAGGGTTTGGGAAATCTTCGTAAAACTTACCGCAAAACACATAGTATCAGCTCGAGGGCTCAATGCGCTCAGGGGTGTAGTTCAACCGGGAATATTCGCTGGGTCTTGCAGACCGCTCGTATTCCTATTTATTAGTGGCTGGCCTTTATATAAACAATCTATAATCATAAGTCTTTCCTTCAAATCGAGACAACAACTTACCTATTCTAGCAATTTGATTGGAAGAATCAATGGTTGATGGTAGTTTTGAGTATAAGTCAAGAGAATTCCAATTCATTTTGGTTAGACCAAGAATTTCTGTTGAGATAGTTGATATATTTGAATCGCCATAGTGTTTTGTGATTTTTATAGGTGCAGGAATACTTCTACCTCCTAAATAAAACCTATAATTAGGTTGTCGAACTGATGGTACAATACCATGAGACCATAATAAGGCAGTGTATTTATTCGTTATAATACAAGTGCCTCTTGAGATAGGAAATCTATCTACTTGAAGCTGTCTTTGGTAGACATTCATAGCGACAAAACGTGCATCATAGTCGTAATTTATTTCTATCAAATCGACTTTCTTTATTCCTGCTTTGTTTAAGCTTGATTTAATTCCATTAATCTCATCCTCTGTAAATTTAGTTCTTTTGTGTATTACAACCCTTTCTGGTAACTTATCTAATGATTGATAAAAAAGTTCTCTAATTGAAACTCCAAATTGAAAAGCATCTTTATATGATAGATAGGGGTTGTTTTGCTTGTCTAAAAAATAATTATCTATTTTGGATAATCTGTATTTTAATCCCTGACCATTCGAATCATATATATGACTACAGCCAATTACTATTTCAGATTTATCTCGAATTTTAGACACGCTATAACCAATACCAGCGTAAGCTGTATTTTTCTCTTGGTTATTTAATATCCATGGAGTTCTTAAAGATTTTACGTAAAAAGACAACGATAACCACCAGTAAATTTGGCATTTAAGCTTATCAATTAATGTTTCTTCACGAATTAATTGAGTTGAAATCCCTTTCGAAGCGGAAAACGCTTTAATATAATCGTGTAAGTCAAAACTTTCACCTTCATATAAGTAACTTTCAAAAGGTTGCCATTCTTTAGGAATAAAAACAACAACTGTGCTTCTACATTGACTTGATGAAATTTGTTCAATTTTTGAGGTGATTAGCCTTGCTAAACGAATTGCATTTTCATGATTCTCCAATTTAGAATCCGCTATGAAATTTACGTCCTGCCACCTTTCATCATTATCATAATTAGGTATGTTTAATGAAATATTAAAAACCGAAGCGAAACCTGGATAATCAATAAGGTAATCGGGATTAATATTTTCTGTTTTATGTTGTAATTGCAATTCAGATAAGAAGCGATAAAAGTTCTCAGAATATTTTGATGGACAAATCGCAGATAAATTAACTTCATTTGAATGAATTACTCCATTTAAATTTACATCGTAAGGTCGATTGTTTACAAGGCCTCTCATTGGATGATAATCCTTGAAATCGACATCTGTAGCAACATTTTTAAACACCAATTGAGGTTCTAGAAACTGTACACCTTTAAATTGCGTTTGTCTTTGGTCATAATTTTGAGGTGAATATTTTCTAAAGTTCGGGTCAAACACATCTATTTCTCCAAATGCAGTATTAGCTGATATTAGAAAATTAAAACCTGTTCCTGATGATGCAGGGGATTCAAATTTTATTCTTTGCTGACTAAAAAGAATATTTCTCCATGACTGCAAAATCTCGTCATATTTATTGTTGTACAGCTTTTCTAAATGGTTTTTGCTAATACTTTGCCTCTGTTCTTTCGATATTTCATTATTTGAGGAAAGGTGTATTGATGGAGTTAAGGCTATATATGCAAACTTCGAGTTTTTATCAAAATAGAAAGATAGATAAATGGATTTGTGTATTCCAATATTACCTTGTCTGCTAAAGGATTTGGTAAACCACAGTTTATCTTTAAGGTTTGTTTCTACTCCTTTTATTGTTGAAAAATATTTTAATACAGCCTGCAACATAAGAGATTTAAAAGCACCTACATTCTCAACATCATTCTTAGAAATTGGCTCTCTCTTAATATCTGATTTTATCCTATCCTTGAATATATTCCCAATATCTGTTAATGTGCCAACATGCAAATACTTTTCTCTTAAATGGAATAGCACATATATTATTTTCTTTTGTTATTGCCTTTAAGTACTTCCATGCTTTCTCATCTTTATAATCTATCTCAAACTGAAACACTTCCTTTGGGAATACAATTGGATGCAGGTTACTTTTTATATACTTGTCTGATTTCTTAAAATCTAAGCTAAATTCGGTTTTGAAATATTCTTCATTTTCAGATACCTCAAGAGTCTCCTGTATCATTTTAGAAACATCTTGATTGTCTTCAAAACCCGCTTTTGCTAAATGAATTAGAGTCTTGTCGAACCCATCTGTTGATATATAGAAAGCTTCCCTTCCTGATTTAGAAATCACCTCTATTAACTCAACTACTTCAGGCAATGGAGTGTCTCCAAACCCGCACCAGTAAAGCCTTCCTGCACCCTTGCATGTGAATGCGTCTTTAAGTGCATTCATTAATGATTTATCTCGGCCACTATACCCAAGAACTATTAAATTTTTATCAATGTGATAGTTTGCTAATTGTTCCTTAAAGCTTTCATTCTGACTATCAAGTTCTTTTACTGTGTTTTTTAAACTTGTAAATTTATAATCACCATGTAACGCAATCGTAAGTAACTCCTTATTACTCTGGTTTCGAAAAATTCTATCTGAATTATCAAGGTTTATTTCAATAGGTGTAAGTCTATTTTGATGTGCCGAGCGTACAATTAAGCCGTCAAAATTTGTAGTCCAAACGGACTTTACTATTCCAAATTCTGCTAATAAACAAAGTAATTTATAACCAATGTATGGTTCCTTGTTTTCAATCAAACTCATGAAGTACTTTCGCCTATCATCAGCTATGGGGTAGGCTTTCTCAGCGTAAAACGAATATTCTTCGATTGAGTCTAATAAGGGGTACTCTCCTTGATTGTCTAGCCACGTCTGAATACTTTTGCGTACGGATTCATCTTTGTAGTTTTTATAGTAATCTGCGGCATTAATGTTTTTTGATAGGTATATGTCTTTCTTCCATTCCCAAATACAGTCATATGCAGTTTGAATACCAGAACTTATTGATGTTCCTGCTCCTAACAAAAAAGAATGTGGAACATCAACATTTCGTTTAAAAGACCTTAAAAAGGCATCATATTCAAGTTGAAATTTCTCTATCATAGATTAAATTATTTGCAGTGCTGTTTTTTTGGCTTGCCACTAACGCTCAGTATAAATTTCGTAGCCGATTGCATGGCACTTCCCTATCAAACCGTTACAAAATTTATGCGGGCTACACACTTCAAATTTTCTGCTATCTCGGCTGTGAAATTTATACATTGTTGGCAGCTGGTTATAATTCTATTAAGTATCTATATTCGACAATATTATCATTTTCATCAACGTTTTTCCCAACCAAATAATTTTCAATCATTGTGAGTTGGTAATCTGTGCAAATCCAATGAAGAAGATTATCTGAATCATCAGGAATTAATTGAATCATATTATTGTTTTGTTTCCACCTCCCCTTTGTTGAATGTCTGTCCATATCAGAGCCAGTCCTGTATCTAAATGTCGAATCTGCGCGAAGTGTCAGTTTGAAATGAACATGACCATCATTTTGCATATATTCTTTAATAATCGTTGAATCCTTTTGCATTGTCCTAGAATTTGGCTTTAAGTCTCGATACGCTATTGGAATCAACAAGGAATCTTTAATTACAAATCGTGAAAGTCTCTTCTTAACAAATGCCTTTTTATTTTTCGACAAGTTGTATTCGGTCTCAATAAAATCGAAACTTATCAGTTCAAGTGTATCTCCATTCATTTTGTAATCACCGTTTACGCATCTATCAAGATACATTCCGACTTTCAAAGAGTAATGAGAATCAGGTAAAATATCAAGATAATAGTAATCTGTAATCAGCCCATAAATATGTCTATTTTGGAAATCAGATTGAGATTTTAAATCAACCAGAAATCCTTGAACAAAAAAAACTAATATTATTAAGATTCTAATCATCTACTTAAGAGTCATGGTGTTCCTAAACTTGCTGCCAACGATTGTGTGTAAACTCAACTCCTATTGCGTATATCCCCCATATTTGCACAACCGTATTTGTATAAGTTATTTATTCACCAATATAATCATATTGATTGTCGATCTCACGAAATTTTGACTTTTTTAAGTCCCACAATGTTCAGGCTCAAACATACCCCAACCTGCCTAATGATTAAAAAGGGTGATACCTATTGTAAATAATCAAGCACTCTGATTCTACTATAGCAAAAAATCTGCCCACTAGCATTGATGATGGCATGCTAATGGCTTTCCCAGTACATACAGGTAAGAAAAACAGGATTAATTAGGAGTCGCTAATTCCGAAAACCCCACCGCCCATCAGCTCAATAGCTAAATTGTACTTTTCCCACTTTGAGCAAGGAGAGCGTATTCAGGGGGGCGACCAATTTGTTTGCTCAACAACAAAACACAGTTGCGTATATCCACCGTATACGCAGAGAAATAATGACTTTTTATCACCTGTTCCACACGAGTCAGGGATTATCAATCCAGACTGAGGGTCAGCTTATCCAAAATTTTCCATCAAATAGCGTGCAAAAGAACTTCAGCCTAAGCCGAGACGCTACATCACGCGCTCCTCAGGTAATTAATGATTAACAACTATCCTGAAGTTTTAGGGACAAATTTTCCAAATTTTTGGTTCGTAGCGGTGAGATTACAGCCAAGTCGAGATCATAATCCTTTGACTACCAACCTCCGCAAAAATAAAAATCCCTGCACGTGAGCAATTGCAACTCCCCAAGCCCCACCTCATAGGGGCGGAAATTTTTCCCTTAGCAAGCAGGACATCGAATAATTAAGTAAAAAAAAGCGCCGCCTTTAGAGGCAGCGCATACATTGCGGTAGAAATAAAGCGGAAATAGCAAATACCTGGATCGTCCCAAAAATTCGGGGCATATCAGGCCGCAAGAAGAGGTCCGCCTGGTCTTAGTGTTACAGCGAGCAGTGCGAGCATCACTAAGACCAATCATTAAATTTTACAAGCTTGTGATATTGGTCGTTTCCCCAAGCAACATAATTACTGAACACGGAAGCGTGGTGCGCGAAGCACAACGACTAATGATCCTCTCATTGCGATAAATTCCGCCTAATCCTGGTGTAACAGCGAGCAGTACGACCATCACTAAGACCAACCACTAAATTTTAAAAACGAGTACACTCAGTCCATCGCCGGGCGGCATTATCACTAAACACTGAAAATCACCACACTGCAAAATACAACCAGTGAAGTCTTTAAACGACAAGTGCTTCTGGAAACATGCGATAAGCAGTGCATAAGGTTTGAGCATAACCGAAAGTCTTGCAGCTGTTCCTGTATGATATTTTGCATTTCGCGCAAATTTAAATAAATAGAAACAATTTTTGCCTTTTATATTTATATTTGAACATGAAAAGAAAAGTGCTTCAGGACATAAAAGAAACAACTTTCGAACAGATATCAACGGAGTTATTATTTTTCCTCCTGCAGGTGTTTGCATTCAAAGTCGTAAACCTTTTCCCGGTTCAAGCCCTGATCCAAATTCAGGTTTTTGTACCCATTGCTTGTGCCATCCCCTACTTCACTTTTAAATTATTACGAAAAGGAAGCCTGCCCCCCATTGGAAATAATTGGTATAAATGGAGCATTGTTATCTTACTTGCTACCCTGCTTCATTTTTGGATCAATATTGTGATTTATCAAAGTAGCCCTTATGAATTCAGTGGATTATATTATCTATTGCTCCTTCACCCGATAAGTATGATTGGGGTTATATTTATTCAAAAACTATTTTCTATATTTTCCTTTAAAAACCCATGACTTTTTATACCCTTATTTTTGGCTGTTGTGCTATAAGTCTATTGGTTTTAATACTCAGCTATATACTATACAGAAAAGAATATAAATTAGGCTTAAATATTATTTGGAAGGCTACTGAGTACAGCCTGATTGTAATCACAACTTTAGGGATAATCTATTTAATTTTATTGGACATAAACTTTTTAAATTACCAAAAACCAATTCCACATCATGACTGGGAAAGCATTAGTTTAGAAGACTTTAAAGCTTTCCCACGACCGGAAGACCAAAAATATAGCGCTCGAATTTGTTCCAAAATTACCGTGAATAAAGACGGGGACAACTTTGAAGTCGTTGCCAAGTTTTATCCTGCACAATCCTGGTCAAAATATGATTCACCAAATTTAGACCGGCTTTTAACACATGAACTTTATCACTTTCATTTAACGGAACTTTACGCCAGAAAACTTCGAAAAGCGCTTTTAGAAAAGTCCCCATCTATTGACTGGAAATACCTTAAAAAATTAAATACTGAAAACCTTAATCAGGAACAATCCCGGTATGACAAGCAAACATCACATGGCATACTCCTTGGGGAACAACTAAATTGGCAGAATAAAATCGACAGCCTTTTACAACAATATGAAAAATATTCAGACACTAATATTTATTTATAATCCATGATAATTTTACGATTTATCCCATTTTTGTCTTTATTAATCCTTCTTACTAATTGTGGCGAAAAGCTTACCGACCGCTACCATATGGATAAAGCGCTATGGGAGGCCGAAGATTATGAGGCAGCTGTTAAATACATTCGCTTTGGGCTTAATAGCCTCGAGGAAGACTTACCGAATTATGCAGATCCCCTCACGGCACCAGTTATTGCAAAACTTGTGAATACTGAAAACATTAATGCTTTTCTGGAAGACGATGCGCTAGGCCTACAATTCAGACAAGAGAAGGGTGAAAAGTATTTTCGACAGGCGCAGGCATTGTGGGAAAAATATAATGTACGCAATAGTCAGGACAAATTCGTGTATCCCCTTGAGTTAGCCAAAATCACCAACTTTCTCCTGTATGCCCAACGAGTATATTTCGCAAATGGGAATCAACTCATCAAAAAGGAGGCGGTTAATCCCGACGATGCAACGGTTAGAAAATATATTCAGCAAAATGAAAGTGCCTTGATTTCCAATTACGAAAACATGCTAGAGTTTCTGAGGCATGAAGAAGCTTTCAGTCAAGAGGCATTTAAAACCTTAGCTTTCTCCATGGAGCAAAACTACCAGCAATTAAAACAAGATATTCCGAATGGTAATTATACAAGAACCATAGCGATAATTGATGGCCTGCATAAGAAAATTAATAGTAAAGAAGTCCTGGAGGCAATTCAAAATATTAAAGCTAATCTGAATCCTAAAGCAGTCTAAAAGCATAAGATTCAAAAAATCCCGCACCAACAGATGCGGGATTTTTTTGTGCTTTTTCCGGAATAGAACATTAACATAGGGCCCTCCTGGTCGCCTAATAGGGGTTTATTTAGCAAAAGTGAATTAGCATGTTTTAATCTTCGTATAGCGGATAGGCGGGAAAGGTGATGGAATTTTTCCTATTTCGGGTTTTTTCCAACGAAACAGAGGAAAGAAAACAAGCTCGCCAAATTGGGGCTATTAAAAACCAAAGAAAAACACCCACAAACAACTGATTACAAACATCTTGAATCGGGCCAGTGAATTTATCGATGATTAATTCGGTTTAGGTCATTTAATTCCCACCAAACGGTCCGCATCTGATGTTGCAGAACTTTTGTATGCTATTTTAAGCATTTCCTTATGCCGCTGGGGCACTTTTCCCCCAGACACCTACTGGCATGACTTGTCCCGGAACACTAGTTAAAAATTCTGGCCCAAATCATACACCTGCAGCCCAAATCAAACTATTTCCAGTATTAATGCAACAATCCAACCTGCAATCATATCAATAATCATCAAGCGCCGCCCCATTATTGGGAATAGATGATCATAAAAAATCCCGACTCTCAAAAGCTGAAAACTATTAATACGCCGAGAATCCATTTGACCAATTATCCGGTGAAACCCATGACATTTCAATTCGAATACCAACAAAGACCGAACAAAGTCCTTTTAATCACTCATTAAACCAAATCTTATTCCCTTTTCACCCTCAAAACCAGAAGCCCCTGGTTAAAAATAAGACATATAGGGTCTTAAATTGTCTTTAACTCAGATAAATATCCGAATCAGAAATTATTTACTCCAAAAAGTTGGGAGAGCGCTACCTGTTTTATTTATTAGTCTATCACCTTAAAACATTAATTTAGCATTAAACAATGCATGTTCTTTTTGGGGATTGAATTCAATGAAAATATATGGATAATTATACAGACTTAATTTTAACCAATGGAGCCCTACTAGCCTTTTTTCTAGCCGTTTACCTGATGTTTTATCCGGGAAAATTCTTCCCCAATAAAATATTGGGCGTATTGGTATTATCCTGGTCACTCACCGTCCTTATGTTTAGTTTTAAAAACACGGAATTTTTCCTGAAATACCCCGCGGCATATGGATTGGTGGATGTTTTAGTGTTATGCTTTAGTCCATTAATGTTTTTATACGTCTACACTTATCTTCATCAGCTCAAAAAAATTAAGCAAAAGGACTTTCTACATTTCCTCCCGGCATTGCTCTATTTACTTGCCATTGCTCCGGAATCTATGTTTAATCCCGAAGAAAAAATCCAATGGCTGAATGGAAATGGTCCGCAATGGTACCATTGGCTATCTAATTTTTTCAATGTTTTCATCATTTTACAATGGATGACCTATTCCATCATTTCCTTGAATCAAATTCAGGATTACCAATCCCAAAACCCTTCAACCCCCTCTAAATTCCTTGAAAATTGGCTCAAGTTTTTCATTGGCATAAATATAGTATTATGGCTTTTGGGAACCTCCGGGGCATTTTTGGAAATTATTGGTTTGCAACCTCCGGTGAATATGTTTCAATTTTTCTATGGAGGACTCACCCTTACGGCTTTGGTCTTTAGTATTTCTACGGTAACAAAACCAGCGCTTTTTAACCCCTTAGAAAAGGCGCCTGCCACTTCCACCCCAAAAGAAAGACCTGCTTATAATGAGTTTACCAAAAACGATTTCGATACACTGAATACCCTCCTTTTGACGCAAAAACTATATTTAAAAAACAACCTAAAAATGCAAGACCTGGTAGAGGCCAGTCAATTGCCCTATAAGCGGGTTTCAGAGGCTTTTAACCTTTATGGAAATAAATCCTTTTATGAGATAATTAATGAATTGAGACTGAAAGAAGCCATGTCTCTGATTAAGCAGGAATACCATTTACAATATACCCTTCCCCATTTGGCGGAATTGGCAGGATTTAACTCCAAAACTACCTTCAACAGAACATTTAAAAAGTACACCGGGCTTACTCCAACCGAATACATTCAAAAAAATCCCACTAATGAACCTCAGTTGACATAAGTTAATGCCATCGAAAGGATGATGATATTGGGAGCGGGTTCAAGCGGATTTTTAAAAGCCAAAATTCGTAACGAAAAAGAATAGCAGCGCTATTGTTAAGCCGGATTATTCATGCATCAATCCTCCTTTAGCTGCAAGGCCGGATAATGAAGCAAAGGTTTCCTGTTTCGATTTTTTTCCAGGAAAGCAGATGAATGAGGAGAAAGCAAGCTTGCCCAAATTTTGCCTATAAAAAAAATCAGCAGGCATGAGTGTAGCAAACTAACAATAAGTCAGTTAAGGTGAATTACTAAATCTAGCGGTAAATAATTCGGCTTAAATATGCCCCTGCCCAACCAATCAGGCTTCCGGCCATGACAGAAAGCAACCTTTCCCAAACTATTGCATCAGAAAGCGGGCCAACAGCGGTTTTACTGACACTACAAATTATGAGCGTGAGGGGCGTAGCGACAATCATGGTCAACATATAATTCCGAAACAGGAAAAAAATGAGACTAAAGACGGCCAGAGAAAAGATAATGATGGCCATTAGCGGTGCCGTCATTAAATCCAGAATCGCCGGGCTGATCAAGAGGCCTATGAACGTTCCGATAAGCCGATGAAGCATTCTTTTAGAGATATGTGAAAACTCGATGCCCTCCAAAACCGCAAAAGCGGAAACCGGAGCCCAATAGGGGCGCGTCTCCGCAATGTCATTACCAACGAATAATGCCAGGGGAATAATAATGGCCAGGGCGAGGATATGTTGAAGACTCGTGGGAGCAAGGCTTGTTTTTTCCAGGACTTTGGGGCGGGCGAAATAATGGTAGAGACTGGACGCCACCATAGCGAACAGCGTACCCGCCATCATGAAGCCCATGGTGGCCAATATAAGTGGCTGATTGGTTACTTCAATGCGGGAGTATGCACCGACCATGAAAATACTGAAAAGGAAAAACTGAGCAGGAGCGCTTACCCTTAGCCAGGAGGTCAATTTATAAATGAGCCAGATAAGGGGAGGGATAATGATAAAAAGGCCATTTTGATATGGCCCAAGCTGCACCCCCAGGCTGAAAAACAGGGACAGTAAAATTCCTGAAAAAAATATCTGCCGTAATTTTTCTGACAAAGGCGCTTTCATGGACTTGAAAAAAATAGTAATGATGCCCACAAAAACCATAATGGCGCTTTGCATCTGTTGCAAGTAAATGCCGATCACAAAAGGTAAAATCAGACTTAAGGCATAAAATAGATGGGTATGCCACTGAGCATCAGTCTCTTCTAGCCGAAATAATTTTAATGTTTGTTGGTATAATGTAGAAATTGATTGCACTGAATTGTTCAAAATTTAGGAATACCAGAATGGGACAAAAGTTATGCCTATTTTGCTATACCAATCCTCCGGAAGCAAGAATATATTCACCCGGCTAATTCCCCCTTAAGCCGGATTTTTCATGCTTAAATCCTCGTTTAGCTACAGGGCGGAAAAAATGAAGGATTTGTTGCTTATTTACCATGTTTTCCAAAAAAGCAGAAGAAAGGAGAGAAAGCAAGGCTATCCCAATCTGGGCTATTTGATAAACCACCAAACCACCCTTAACGAGCTAAAAAATACCCCATTACCGAATCTCATTTCATCTTGTGATGAATTATTTGGTCTATGCTATTTCCCGCCCAAAGTACAATAGTCATGATGGCATATTGAATGAATAATTTTCAAGGGAAGTTTCAAAATTTCCGCTTTCGTCTGTTGGTTTGCATTTTGGTGTAGTCTTGCAGGAGCTCAGATAGTTTCCTGGTCTCCTGACGAGAAGTAAAGCCGATTTCCTCGGCAATCAGGATCATTTCATTGACGTAATCAAACTCTACCCGTCCAAGGATTTTTCCTCTGTGAAGAATCTTTTCCAGTTTGTTTTCCCGGCGATAGTCCAGGGCATGTTCCTTTATTTTTTTCCAAAAATATTCGACTGCTGCTCCTGTTCTTTCCTGAAAATAAGCGAACACATCATGCTCTAAATGCATCAGTGCATTTAAATTTTTGACCGCCACCGGAGGATTCAAACACTGCGCTTTCCATTGGGCATAACAAGAAATGAAGTTTTCCTGATGCGATGGCTCCAGGTTTTGGGGCCAATTGAGTTGAAAAGCCTCTATAGCGATTTCTATGGCAATGGCCAACTTTTGGGATTCTTCGGTGTAATTTCTTCTTCTCTTCATTTTGGTCAGTCTACCTGAAATTTTAAATAATTTGAAACTGCCTCGAAAAAATAATATGGAGTTAAAAAAGGGGCTTGGCAAAATGCCAAACCCCGCTACTATAGGACAATTAATGACTTATTCAATCAGTACTTTTTGGCTTAATATTGAAGTTCCGTCAATGGTAAACACCCCAATGTACAGCCCTGGTTGGAGTTGATCCAATTCCAGCGTTTCCAGGAAGGCGCCTTTTCCTTTCACATTTTTGCGATGAGAATAAACTTTCCCGCCCATACTGTTGAACAAATCAAACTGAATGCTACCATTGTTTTCCAGCGCATAGGCGATGTTCAGCTCGCGATCCGTTACCGGATTAGGGAAGAACACACAATCGGTATTATGATCGCGCAGCACGATTTCCGACAATTCATTGCCGTTCGGCTTGCCATTAACGGCATCAGGATCATTCAAGACCACCACATAAATGATGTCATAGACGAATCCATCTTCTTTACCGTCATCGGCGGCCACAATCAAAGCAGCCGTTCCTTCCTGCAGTGCATGAAGTCCCATCACCTGGTCACCAAAGGCCAGGTCAACGATTTCCGGATTATAGTTGCCGGCCAATAGGGAGAAACTATCTCCATCCGGATCCTCAAACAGATCCTCCGGATACAGCGTAATCGAGGATTCTCCTTTGAGATTCAGGTAAATCACACGGTGCTCCTCATTTAGTTCAGGCGCACGGTTTCTATGCGTGACTTCCAGTTTCACTGAGTCCACGGTAAAGTTACCCAGTGGATCTTCAATTTTTACCGGTAGTGTATAAACCCCCTCGTCTTCATAATCCGTTTCTATTTTGAGTTGAGCGGTATGCCCATCTATTTGTTTAAAACGAACTTTCAGGTCGCCCATATCCTCTTTGCTTGCCAAGAAGCTGGCCGTGACCTCATCTCCCTCCGGATCTGAGAACAGATAGTTGTAAATCTGCTCATCGGTCTCCTGCAGCTGCAAAGTATCCTCGTACTGATTCGGTACAAACTCAAATTCCGGCGCTCCATTAACATTGGCCACAATTTCAAACTGGTTATTGCGGTTGGAAGTATCGTCCGTATTGACATACACATAAGTAGTTTGCTTACCACTTTGGGTTTTAGGCCCAATAATTTTCGCTTCCACTTTTTGTGCAGCTCCACCTTCAATCACGCCCTGAGCTGCGTCTAATTCTACCCAGGTGTCTTTGGCGGAAGCGGCAGTAACGGCACGGAATTTCCATATTTTACCAGGATTATTTCTAAATGGATCTGGGTTAATCCAATAATAACTTCCATCTGATCTTCTCAGGCTTTCATACATAGTTTTGGTCCGGGTAGAATCCATGGTGGTTTCATATCCTATATACTTCGGAATTCCATAATCCCCGGCAGGCTGAACGCATACCAAATAAAACTCCTGACCTTCCGGAATGTAAAGCGGCCTATCCAATTCAAAATATGTCCATTCGTCTTCGATAACCCGGTCAATGACAAACTTTTGGTCATACATTTTAGTACCAGTGGTTGGCGTATCCCCATCGAAATACACGAAGATGTGGGCATACTCTTTTATCCTGACGAAATTATTAAACATCTTAAAATGCGTCAACTGGAAACCACCCTTAGGACTCTTCAGCTTAATGGAGAAGGCCATAGGATTAGCCTCTTGAAATAGGGTGTAAACACCGTCAAAACTTTCTTTAAGCTCTTGGCTAAACTGCTTAACCTCCAAAGGCTTCTCCGTTTGCATCCGCCCAATCTCTTCCACCACCTGTGGTTCGGGGAGAGAAGTGTCTGTAGGAATGGCCGCCGCAAAAGCCTCAAAAGTCATTTTGGTTTCACCCAGGTTTTTGATTTCAAAACCATAGGAAAGGGTATCCCTGCTGGTTAAGGTAAACTCCTGATCCTCCGGTGTCCAGTCAAAAACTGGGGAATCTTTCACCTGTGCATTAATGCCCAACTCATAATCTCCGGCATTACTGTCGAACGATAATTTACCAGCGATATCGCCGGTGCTCACCACTTCCACTGCCACTTTCAATTGGTAACTATTGGAAGCCGGAATTTCTAATGGCTTTTGTAATTCTCCATTGAAAATATTCAAAGCAACCCCATTTTCATCAAACAATTGGAAGCCTTCCAGTCCCTGATCAAAAATATGAGTAATAAGGGTAGATTCGTGTCCGGGATTAAACAATTGGATACTGTCCAAAAGCACCAGGTTCTGATCAATGATCACCTCACCGAAGTTAATCGCCGCTGGCCCTTCTAAAGCAGGCATCCCTCTATAGCTGAGGGCAATCGGTAAACTTTCTTGCGCCTGCTGATTACTATTGGTGAAAATATGAAGTGTATCTTCAAATTCACCGCTTTGCAAAATATCGGCAGCCGAAAGTTCCAATTCAAATTGTGCGGATTCCCCGGCAGGAATAATCCCTCTTGTTGGTGGCATAATGGCAATAGACGACTCATCCGTAATGCCGGAATAACTTTGAATAATGGCTAACGGATCATGGAAAACGTATTGCTGATCAGCGCTTTCCAAACCAAACATTAATAAACCACCCCAGGTCTCTACGTCTTTGTAATGGAATAAAATACGACCATCGGCACGAATTTCCAATTGGAAAGTCACTACTCCTATCGCTCCGGGATCCTCAGGATCCGAACCGAAATTGTCCCATTGCAGGAGCACCCGCTCTTCATCGACAAGATATAAGATATATTCTTCCCCTTCTGTCGGAATAAGGGAGCCTGCATAAGGGGCTATGATACCAGCAAACTGATCTTCATCTGAAAATCCAGTAAAAGGCAAATCATCTTCCTGCTCTACTACTGAAACATAGCCTCGTTTTGAGATCCATAACTGGTCAAATGCCTCATCGAAGAAGGTAAACTCAAATGGCAATTCCAGCGTACTGGTTTTACCTTCCTCTTCCCATTTCAATTTTTCGCCTTTCATTTTCAGGTCATCCCATTTGTAGAAAGGGTATTCCTCACTGCTGTAAATCCAGGAATAACCATAGTCTCCATAGGCGGTGAAAAGGGAATCGACTTCCGCAATTTCGTCAGCATATACCCTGCTATACAATCCATTGGTGAAGGCATAATGCAATGGCACTTCCTCACTGGTATTGGTCAGCGCAAAAGGAATCATTTTTTTGCCCGACTGAGATAGGTCTTCATTGATAGGCAACGGCAAATTGTGGGTAAATCTGCTGTCAGGTCTACTGAAAGCCTGGAAAACCACAGATGCTGTTGTGGCCTGCCCGTTCACCGTAAGCTCCAAATCCACCACACCATTATACTCCTTATCCTCTAAAGGTAAGAAAGTCAGGGGCAGCACCGTATTGGCTCCTGCCGGAATGGTAATGCTTTGACTGAGGTCAACATCCAGCGTCAATTCGGCCAAATTAGTACTGGCCGCATCCAGTGTCATGGAGGCACTCCCCGTATTTTCAACCACTATCTGTGTTGGCGTAGCGATATCCACAAAAATAGAATCTAAGACCACCTTCTCCGGAAATAATACGGCTGCTTCACCTTCTACTTCGATTTCCAATGGCAGACGGTCTTCTTTGGCCGGCGTATTGGAGGTAATAATGATTTCATCCTGATAATGCCCTTCAAAAAGCTGGAAATAGGAAGGATCCAGGGTCACCTTTACCGTAGCACTCTCTCCCGGACGAACTTTCCCCTTGGCAGGAGTAGCGGTACGCACCATGGACAGGGGCACTGTAGGTGCAAAGGTAATCACGGTACCATTTTTCACTTCCAGATCCTGTTGATCCTCATCACGGTAAACCATTTTATCCTGGTGATCAAGGCCCGCTAAAAGAATACGATAGTCATCATCAGCTTTAATTGCACTCACATCCACATATCGGTATTGTATCGTACCGTCACGGTGCATCAACACCTGATACTCCACCCGATCTCTCACCCGGATACCATTGTTATTTTCCATCCAGTTTCCGATGACATGAAAGGCTGCATAATCTCCAAAATTATGGTGATAAACCTTATCCACCCAAATCCAGGCTCCCTGAGGTTTGAAGGCCTCCATTTTTCCATTGATATAATGGGTAAAAGTTCCATTCTGGTTAAAGGAAGCATGGGTCATGACCTGCTCAAAGAATGGGAAACGCATCTCCAGATCAATGCTCAGATCAGCACTGTCGCGGTTGTATTCCACCCCAAAGTCCTTTAGCTTAGCCCACTGACTTATTTGCTCAGGATGCTCACTGGCAGACATGGCATAATCCAATTTCGTCAACAAGTTCCCCGAGGCATGGTGCTGATCACTGTATTGACTTAGATCAAACTCCAGATCTCCCTCTGCAGAGGTATTGGAAATGGTTAACTCCAATTCTTTTTGATCGGTATAAGCGATCGTCACATTGGATTCGCTCAAGCCAGGGTTCAGTTCCGGTGCTTCTTCCACCAGAAAATCTACAAAAACTTTAAAGTCACCTTCCTGCGTCTTCAATAGAACCGTTTCCTTGACGATGCCCTTATTAACAGGCGTGAATAATAAAGGCAGCTCAATAGACTTTAGCGCCTGAAGCTCCACCACGCTGTCTGCTTCCCAGCCCATCTCAATGGTATTGGCAGAATTTTCCAGGGCCACCCCTTCAATATGCATATCCGCGAAGCCGATATTTTCGATCTCCAGCAAAATTTCATTTTCTAACTGTGTGAATGCCTTCACCTCATGTGTTTTCTCCAGGTCTACTGCCGGTACCTGTCCCTTTACCTCTACCAGTACCTCTACATTGGAGATAGGCTTGTTCGGATCGTTCGTCCAAATACCCAGGGACGCCAAATGGTAACCATTGGTCAGGTGTTCGGCATCAATGGTGGCTTCCACCTGCTGGTGCTGCCCACCTTCAATCTCTCCGGTTTTCGGATTCAGAAAAACATAAGAGCCATCCGTCCCACTACTTAATACCGACATCATTGGCGTTGCGGAGCGTTGTAGGAAGGAATAAGCCGGTTCGAAATACAAGCCATTATTCCGGGAATACATGAATTTGAAGAGTTCCTCGTTTCCGGTAAGCTCCATGGCCAAAGGATTGGCCATTTCTCTAGGGAAATGCAGCACTACCCAGAAAGTTTCATTTTCCTGAATCATCTGTGGGCGGTACAAAGGCATGCGGTAATATTGGAAAACATTGGCCGTATCGGCATAATACTCCTGCGTGTAAACGGTTTCCGCTTCCTCCAGATTGTTGCGCCCTCCTTTTTTAATCTCAATATTGATCGGAAGTGAGGAGCTCGTAGGAAACATCAAAGCCTCAATATGAGTGAGGTTAAATTCATAGCCCCAGGGCAAATCAAAGCGCGTGGCAAAGATCAATCCCGCATTCGAATCTCCTGTTCCGGCCAGGAATGCCGGACCAAAGCCTCTCTCATAGGACATGCCATAGACAAATTCAGTCACATCTCCATCCCAATGGCTTTTATTGTCCCAACTGCCCTGAGCCAACATGTTCTCCTCTACCGATAAGGTTTGTTCCTGCAATTGCTGCACCCCGGCCATCATACTTGCCATTTCCGTTTCAGGCGCTTTTGGCCCTTCGTAGGTAATGGTTTGCGTAGTAGTAGCTGCCGCAGCGGCATTTTGCAAGCTGTCCGGTAAATTAAAAATGTCTTCATTACGCACCGATCCCTGCCAGTAGATGATGCCGTCTCCCACATTGGAGAATTTCATTTCCTGTGCATCGGTAGTGTTCTCGTTAACATCAATAGTAAACTGCATCTTGCGGGTATCGGCCATAAAAGCAGGTACACGGGTAGTGGTAACCGCTAAAATATTGGAGATCTCCGACAGGTTTTCGAAAGAGTCCTCGGATTTTAAGGCAAACCAGTAGTCCGTCTCTTTAAAAAGTCCATTGATGCGCAAATCGAAGGTTTCTCCGATCTGTAAATTATTTTGAATGATGTATCGGGGTAATTGCTCAAAGTTTTCAGCCGTAATTTCCTGATCAGAAATCGCCAAATAATAGAGGGCTGCATTATTACCATCTTCATCAGAGGGAACCGTCCACTCCAGGGTCACTTCATTATGGAAAACCTCCGCCGCACGCAAATCGTCAATCGGACGAGGAGGCAAACGGTTATCATCCAACAAAGCTTTTCTGGCGTTCAGTGCACCCTTACCGAAATTTCCTCCGTGATCAAAATCGAACTTATCCACTGAGTTCAGCATAATCCGCTTGAGGGTTTCGGCCGTAAAGCCTTCTCCACCAAATTCAGACACCACCAAAGCGGCCACTCCGGAAACGTGCGGACAGGCCATGGAGGTTCCTTCCATCATGCCGTATTTGTTCCCTCTCAGGGTAGATAAAATACCGCCTTCATTACCGAAATTAGACATATCCCCACCAGGAGCAGAAATATCAATATAATCTCCATGGTTGGTGTAAGGAGCAGGCAAGCCGGAAGGGCCTGTTGCGGCCACGGCCAACACTTCTTCGAATGCTCCCGGATAAATTTTCTCATTCGTGGAAGCATTACCAGCAGCAAAGATGACAATCCCCCCTTTCATCGGCCCTACCTGATTCCCACTGGCATCGGTACCGGCCTCTTCAATAAAATACTGAATGGCTTCCAAAACTTCCGGCTCATAATAGCCGGGAAGGTTATATCCCCAGGAGTTTTGCGAAATCACCGCCCCCATGTCTGCCCCATAAATAATGGCTTCGGCAAAATTGGATCCACCCGGTGCGCGCTCATCAAAGACCTGGCAGGACATCATTTTCACGCCATTGCCACTTCCATCTCCACCAGCCACACCGGAAACCCCGATGCCATTGTTACTCACCGCACCTACCGTACCGGCCACGTGCGTACCGTGGTCTCCGGGCGTAATTTCTCCTCCCAGACGGAAATTTACGCCATATATATCATCGATATAACCATTGCCATCATCATCCACGCCGGGCTCTCCATACAATTCGGCTTCATTCACCCAAATATTTTGTTTCAGGTCTTCATGGAAAACATCTACTCCCTGATCGACAATCGCCACAATCACATCGCTACTACCGGAAACCTGACTCCAGGCCTCTGCCAGGCTAATATCGTAGCCCGCCAATCCCACGGTTCCATCATTCTCATAATGCCATTGCTGCTCCAGCATAGGATCATTGAACATGACAGAATCTTCCGTTGCAGTAGTTTTGAATGCCACCGCTTCCTGATCCGCACCCAAATTAATCTTACGAAAGACCGGCTTAACCAAATCCAGGTCGCCTAATCCTTCATAGGCTTTCACGATTTCCTCCGGATTAGTGGCCTCATCGAAGTCCAGCTCATACCACAGGTGCAAGCCGTGCTTACGGTGTTTGGCTTCAAATTTTTCGGAAAAAGGGAATACCCGTTTCATCTTTATGATATTGGCCTTTTCCGATACGGCATCTATCGATTGGATACCGATAAAGGGGGATTCTTCACCCGGCGCAAGGCGTAAATTCGAAGCCTGATTAATACTTTCAGGCTTGAACTTGATGCGCACCTTTCCGGGGATATATTCATCCGCCATCCGGGGCGTTTGGCTATGGGCCAGCAAACCGCTAAAGCTCAATAGCCAAATTAATATAAATTGAAATAATATCTTCATACGTCTTAAATATTCATCGAATTAGGACTAAGGCTGAATGTCGCGAACGTAGCGTACCGGATAAGCAAAATAAAAGAAGGGTACTGCTCCAAATCCAATCTCCGCTTCTGATTTCAATACCTGAATCAGATTGGTCGCCCCGGAATAAGGATTGTAGTCCGCTGTCCAATAATAGGTCCCTCTTTCCAGGTTCATGAACACGTTCCGGTGTGCGGGATCCTGTCCGCTGTTGAAGTTCAATTCACCTGCATAAATCAGGTCCAATCCAGAAGCGCCCCCCTCAACCATGCTGGCCTTTGCATAAGGACCTCCACCAAGACTATTGACCAATTCTTGCCACTCCTCATTGGTAGGCAATCTCCAGCCTTCCGGTGCCTGACTCCAAACGGTTTCATAGCGGTATAGTCGGCCGAATTTCTTACGGTCTTCTTCCGTTTCTACCGGATAGCCGTGCGGCTCACCGTTTTCCTCATAAATCACCGATCGGTGTGCAAAGCCATAATAAAAAGAGCTATCGCCCGGATAGGCCGCATAATTATAATTCTCTGCCATCCACTCCAGGCCATTCAATTCGGTGAATCGATAGGTTTGGGCATCGCGAGGGTCTTCCCATACGCCCCATTTGCCACGAAAACGTAACTGTACCGTATCCGCAGACTGATGTCCCTCAAGCATGACATCAAACTTCAATTTATAATTTTCATCTGCTTTTCCGGAAAACAGGGAATTGGGGTTATCATCAGTCACCACACGACCGCCTTCTCCCTCAATGATTTCCCATTTCGCCTGCGCACCGGCCGGTAAAAAGCCTTCCAAAGTGAAGAACTTAGGATCAGCTCCTCTACTGGTTTTGATATCCAATTGGTCCGGGCCGGCCTGCGCCTGTAATTCATCAGTGACAAAAGACCAGTCCTGATACACTTTTTTGGAACCATATGTCAGGTTCCAGCGAAGGGTGTAGGCCTTCTGCGGTTCCCCGATAAAAGAGGCCAGGGCTTCCTTTTCATTTTCAATACGGCCACCTTCTCCTTCAATAATTTCCCAATAGCCCTCTGCGCCATACTTTGGTGCTTCTGCTTCCAAATGAACAGAGAAATTATGATGGGTAGTGTCCTGCTGCTCATGGAGCATCTGCGGGTTAAGTGCCTTAAACGAAACCGAGATTTCATCCACTTTCACCTCCTGCCCGCTGCTCATTTCCCAACCCAACAGGTAGGATTCCCCGGGCTCACCGGAAAATTTGGATTGCGGATCCGTGGGGTTTTCCAATACCCCCTCTTCTCCATTATAAATGCGCCAAATACCATTTACCCCTGCCGGTGCTGGCACAGCGGCCAATTTCACCCAATACTGATCGTTCTCAATATCTTCAAAGCTAGGTCCGGCATTGGGGTTGAGGTTCACCCCTTCGTCCTGTTGGGAACAGGCCGAGGCCAGGGCAAAAAGCCCGGCCACCAGCCAAAAATTTATTTCTAATCTATTCCACTTCATGAATAATTCACCTTAATAACCTGGATTTTGAATCATATTGCGATTGGCATCCATTTCGGATTGAGGAATCGGGAAGGTCATTTTGTAATAATCCGGATCATTAATATCCATGTCAATCATTACCCAATGATCCCCGGTGCGCTTCAATGGCAACGAACGACGCTTAATGTCATTCCAACGGAAACCCTCACCAAACAACTCCTTTCTACGCTCTACAAGGATCTCATCAATCAGCGCCTGCCCGGTGGCGGTGCTGATGGGCGCACTAGGATTGGCACGCATCTGTATGCGGTGTAAAGCTTCCTGAGCAGCCTTATCATTACCCAATTCGGCTTCGGCCTCTGCTTCGATCAAAACCATTTCAGATGCCCGAATACTGATTCTTTCGGCATTACCGACCACCATATTATGACCATATTTCAGGATCAGGTGTCTGTTTTCATCGATCTCATTATCTCTCAGGAAGAAGTTAGAACGATAATCCTGTCCGGAGAATAAGTCCACAAAATCATCATTGGCACGCATGGAGCTGTATCCGGCTACCGGCCAGTAGAAAGAAGGGATGGTCAGATAAACATTGTTGTTATCCTGCGTGTAAGCAATCGTAAAGATCGTTTCCCGGTTACGCATCATGAAACCGCCCAATAACTCATTGGCCGTCATTAATTCCAATCCTTCATGGGCTTCCACTGCCGCATTTTTGGCGGATTCCCAGTCTTCCATATTTAAATAAGCACGTGCCAACAGGGCTTGCGCACTTCTTTTGGTAAAGAAACCTACTGATTTTCCATCCTCCAATTCCGATATACTTTCAAACATGCCCGAGGCGATGTTCAGATCCTCAATCATGAAATCGTAAATCTCCTGTAGCGTAGCACGTGGCATCGGCTCCTCATTGATGCCTCTGATGCGGTCCGCTTTCAGAATGGCCATGGCTGAAGGATCCTCCTTATAAGCCGGGGCAAACATCTGCACCAACTTCAGGTGCCCGTAGGCCCGTAGTACCCGGGCTTCGGCCTCCAACTGATTGCGCTGCGCATCTGTGGCATCCGGTACGGATTGTGCATTTTCGATGATGCGGTTGGCATCATAGATCATTTTGTAGGAGGTCCACCATGGGGAGTCCGCAAAAGTATAGTTTGGCAGGACATTCATTTGATAGACCGCCACGAACCAGTTCCAGTTGTCTACCGAGTTGATCATCACATCCTCTCCGATAATGTCCGACATAATGGGAATGAACAAGCCATCAAAGGAATAGACACTCAACTGATTATAGGCTCCCACCAGGGCCGCTTTGGCCGTTACATAAGACCCAAAAACGCGGTCATCCTCAATGGCATCTGAGGGCTCTCTTTGTAAAAAGTCCTGCGTACAAGCACCGAGACTTAGTACGGTAAGGAAAAATATATAAAATATCTTCTTCATGATCACTAATTCTAAATATCCAGTTTAATACCCATCGTAAGGGTTTTCACCCCCGGAATGGCATTGCTTGTGGTACCGTTGATGGCGGCTTCCGGATCGAATCCTTTATATCCGGTAATCGTCCAAAGGTTCTCGCCGGAAACAAATACTCTTAAGCCGGAGACAGACAAACGATTACATACTTCAGGAGAGAAATTATAACCAATGGAAACGTTCTTCAGTCGAAGGAAAGAAGCATCCTCCAAATATCTGCTGGACATCTCATTTCCCTGATCCTCACTGTTGACCACATAGCGAGGTACATCAGTATAGCGATTCTCCGGTGTCCAAGCATTCAGGGCATCTTTGGCTAAGTTGTTTCCTGGCTGCACCCCATCGTGCATATTGGTAGCGTAATCTCCGTTGTAGATTTGCCCCCCAATGCTATAATAGAAATAGAGCGCCATGTCAAAATTCTTATAAGTCAGGGAGTAGTTCAATCCCCCGAAAACTTTCGGCAGGGAAGTGCCCAATCGCACACGACCGGCCTCGGTATATTCACTGGTTACCATACGACCACTGCCATGGGGATCCACGAAGTTATTTCCTCCCGGATTCGTTTGCTCAAAGTCTTCCGATTGTTCGTTGACATACCACATCGGGCGACCGTTATCCGGGTTTACCCCGGCCCACTCGCGCATGTAGAACTGGTAGATGCTGCTTCCTTCTTCCAGTAATTTGGTGCCGGAAACAATTCTGTCCGTGGTCAGGGCCTTGATCAGGTTGCGGTTAGTGGAAACATTAAAAGACACCGAGCTAAAAATGTCTTTCTTTTGTAGAAAGTCATAAGTCACCGTGGCTTCAAAACCGGAGTTCGTCATGGCACCCAGGTTAGTTAAAATGGAACTAAAACCAGTACCTGCCGACAATGGCTTGGAGAATAATAGTCCGTCCGAATTTCTGACATAATATTCAAAATCCGCTTTCACCTTGGTGAAGAATGCCGTTTCCAGTCCAATGTTGAAAGAAGAGATTTTCTCCCAGCTCAGGTCACGGTTGGGCAATTGAATCGGCGTAATTCCCGGGAATCCACCATAATTTGCACCACTACCATATAGTCCCAAAGAAGCGAAGTTTCCGATACTGTTGTTACCGGAAGTACCGTAGGAAGTACGCAGCTTTAAATCGCTCAGCCATGGCAAGGCATTCATAAAGTCTTCCTCGATGATTCTCCAACCACCTCCAACAGAGTAGAACAGCCCGTATTGATTATTCTGACCAAAACGGGAGCTACCATCTCCACGCAAACTTACACTGGCGAAGTACTTGTCTTCATAGTCATATTTGGCCTGTGCCAAATAGGACACCATCGCCCAGGAAGCCGAATAACTCGAGGGCATCTGTGGCGTCGATCCCCAGCCCAAATCCGGACGATCCGGCACGCCAAATCCGGTAGACTCGGCACTCATGTATTGAGAGGTTTCGCTCAAGGCTTCCTGTCCCAATAATAATTCCAGATTCCCCTTATTCAACTGCTTATTATAGGTTAGAATATTGGAAATATTCCACACAAAATTATCAGCAGCATATTTAGATGAACGACCATTCACCCCAAAGCCATTCCCATGGAAAGGGTTATAATAGTTCATCCCGTTGTCAATGCTATTATCAATACCAAAAGTGGTGCGGAAGGCCAATCCTTCCGCGATGTCCACATTCAAGTAAGTGTTGACCAAGGCACGCTTGGTAGTGTAATTATATTCATCCATTTTTGATAAACCCACCGGGTTAAAATCGAAAATGGCCTTGTTTTCCCAGTTATAAGAACCATCCGGATTGTAGACCGGTGATGCTGCATTGATGACTTCGGCTGCACGCACCGGGTTGGATCCGCCCGTTCCCCCCGGAGGGGCTTCTGTGTTAGAGAAGGAAAGGTGTGTTTTGATCCCGGCAGTCAGGAAGTTATTAATCTTGTGCGTTACATTCACCTTATTGGTGTAACGCTCAAAATTGGAACTTAGCACCGTTCCGTTATCGCTGTAATATCCCAAAGAAAAGAATACCTTGGTTTTATCATTACCTCCGGAAATATTCACATTGTGGTTTTGCACCACACCGGTTTTGTAAACCTCATCTCTCCAGTCCGTATCGGTCAATACTTGTGTTCCCGGAATTAATCTTCCGTTTTCATCCAACGGCTTATCTACTCCAAAGGGATTAAATCCTACAATACTTTGTACATTATCGTGTGCAAAGGTGCGGGCTTCCCCTACGCTCTTACCATCAATCACCGCCTGGTTGTATAAACCTCTCCAGCTATGCTCATAAATATCGGTACTGTTCATCAGGGCGTATCCATCGGAAATACGATTAGAAACCCCCACCTGGCTATTTACGGAGATGCGCGTGGTTCCGGATTTACCGGATTTGGTGGTAATCATGACCACCCCATTGGCTGCTCGTGAACCATAAAGAGAAGAAGCCGCCGCATCTTTCAGTACTGTTACACTTTCAATATCATTCGGGTTAATATCCGAGATAGAACCCGACATCGGCACACCATCTAATACATAAAGTGGGCTACTGCTGGCACTTAAGGAACCAATACCACGAATACGTACGGTAGATCCTGCCCCTGGCTGCCCGGATGAACTGGAGACCATCAGTCCGGCAGTAGTACCCTGCAATGCTTTTTCAAAAGACGTAACCGGACGCGCCTCGATCACCTCATTCCCGACTACCTCCGCCGCTCCGGTGAAGGCTTCCTTGGTAGCAGTACCATAGGCCACGACCATTACATTTTCCAATTCCGTAACGTCACTTTGCATCGTCACATTGATGATGGATCGCCCTTTTACCTGCTGTTTTTGGTTTTGCATTCCCACAAAAGAAAAGACCAAAAAATCCTCCTGGCTATCCACCGTGATTTGATAATTTCCTTCGATATCGGTAATACTACCTTGTGCGGTACCTTCTACCAGCACGTTCACTCCGGGAATAGATTCCCCCTGATCGTCTGTCACCTTTCCCTTAACCTGAATGCCCTGTGCAATGACCTGACCTACTAAGGTTAAGCAGAAAAATAGCGATCCAATAATTCTCTTCATTGGATAAATGTTAGTTGTAAAATTCTGTTATATATTGTGTGTTGCGTTGTTTTTTAATGCTAAGACTTTTGTAAATAATGCTTGATTTTCTATAGTTTTTTAATGTAACATCGGTTAAAAAATACAAGGGTGCTGAGCACCCTTGTTGCGGTTATATGGTTTGTTTGTGTTTGCCTGATTATTGGCAGCCAGCGGTTAATCGCGCTACGGCAGTATCGCGGTCAACATGCGTCCACCCTTCGGTGAAAATGGCTTCTCTGGAAGAGGTATTAAAGTTGTTATCAAAGTCACCATCTTTAATCGCATTCAGTAAAGAGCTCATCGCACACAGACTTACGCCTTCTTCCGGCATGCTTAAATAGATATAATAGGTATCATTCTGATACGATCTGAAGGAGGACAATTTCCCCAATGCTGTATCATGGAAATCCGTCACATCGGATAGATCTAACTTTATGCCGTGCACATATTCCAGCGCATCAAATCCCTGAAATTTCGCATCGGTATAATTCGCACTATTAACTGCACTGCTACCAATGCCAATACCACCTGTCCCGTCCGTAGGAATTTCAAGGTCAACTTCTACTTTTCGCGCATTCTTCAGGCTGGAGAATGATTTTAGCCAATTGGTTTTGACTCTTACAATAACGTCAATGGTAGAGTATCCTTTTTTAGCAGTCTCCAGCGCCTCAAACACATTCACTACCGGGATTTCACTTCCATTGTCCGTAATTTCAATTTTACCGGAATCGCCACTATTGTCATTAGGAACTTCAATTTTAGTCACAGCATTGAAACCAACCAACTCATTCATTTTTGAGTTCGCTACCACGTAAACATTGCCATAAATTTCGGTTAATTTTTCAAATGCAGGTAGGGAAGTCATACCGCCACTAATACCTCCTCCGATACCACTATCGGCATTATTAAACTTAATGACAATATCTCCATAAACCTTTGCTACCTCATCCAACATCACTTCGCTTAAGCTGCTATTATATTGTAGCGTAAGCCCACCGTCCAACATCGTCGTTTTGGCCTCCAATTTGGAGATGCCGGTATTTTCCATTACCAAGCCCCCACCAATTTGACCAAGCGTTAATGCTCCTCCAGCCACATACTGAATATTCACCCCGTCGGTCACATTGGCATAGGACAGGTCTAAATTAGCCAGTGGCCCCGGATCAGTTTGCCAATTTGAAACTTTCACCCCTTCATTGATATTGATCTCTTTAACCTGATCCAATTTAGGCAAGGTAAAGGCCTCCAATTTAGGGTTCATTTCCAAAGACAAACCTCCATCTACAAACACCAATTCGGCTGCGTTTACGGCAGTTAATTCCGTATTATCTTTTACCGTCAGGTTTCCTGCTACAGAAGTAAGTGAAGGCAGCGAAAGCGATGAGGATTCCTCAACGCCAGAAACTATCAGATCGCCACCAACAGATTGCAGGGCATCAAGCTCCATATTATTGACCGCAGTCATTAATGAAAGCTCCCCTCCAATCATTTTCACTCCAGCCAATTTACTCAGCTGGTTTACATCGTTAATCAACACACGGCCGGTAACAATGGTGGCTCCTTGTGATTCGAAAGCTGCATATTCAACATCCGAAGTTAAGTTACCATAATATATTGCAGAAGCGTTATTGGCCACTTCTTCTTGCATCAGGCGTAGTTGCTCCATTAGTGCGGTGTAATCCGCATCGCCATTGGCGGCCATCTCAGCCAGCTTAGCTTCCATGGCAGCCATGGCATTAAGCAAATCCTGCTTTTGAGTCTCTTCCAGATCACCGATCTTTCCGTTCAACTCGTCAATTTGCTTTTGCAATCCATCGATATCTTCGCTTACACAGCCTCCTCCCAGAAGGCCAAGCGCGACTACGCCCAGAGTTAAAATTCTTTTTTTCATAAAGTATGAGGTTATAGTTAAGGTGTTGGTAAAAAAATATGTAACAAACTTAACCAGCAGTGAGCGGGCGAACGTCCCACTGCCTTTTTAGTTGGGTCAATCCATGCAATGAAACAGTTTTGTAACCCATTACACGGGTTACATTTGGTAGTTTTACTTGATTTTAAGCCAGTTATAAAATATTAATTTTCCGATGCAACTGGCCCGCTAATTTTTCCAATTCCCCCTATCGGGACAGTTTGCTCCCTGAGAAATACAGCATTTGAGGCAATAATGGCGGGCGGAAGCGCAACTCCCTTAAGCCGAATGATTCATGAATAAAATCTCGTTTAGCTGAAAGGCGGGAAAAAGGAAGGATTGGAGATCTCTTTTGAGATTTTTCCAAAAAAGAGAAGGAGGTAAGCATGTCATAATATGAACTACTTTAAAAAACAGCAAACGCAACCGAAGCAACTCACTAAGGTGAAATACTAAATCCAGTGGAAAAAAATACAGCTTATAAAACAAGAGCAAACGTCCACTAACACCTATAACCAAATTACTTACCCTCATTCATTAATGCTGGCGGTGCTAAATTCCGGTTAAGCAGGATTTCCGAGTAGAGCGGGTTGTTACCTCCCCGCTCCCTCACAGACACGTACGAGCGGATTTCCCGCATACGGTTCCTCCTAAACTGGTTTCGCTTTCTGAAAGCTGTGATAGATTTTTGGTTTAAGTAGTGGCCTCCATTCTGTAATTAAGCGGTTGTACCGCTCCCAATTCCATGCAGGACGTCCACCTCTGCGATTTAGCCATTTATGGAGCATACGCCGAACATGGTGATAATAAGCATGCAGACTTCTGCTATTGAAGGTGATTCCATAGTAATTATAGTATCCTCGTAATTTCAAATTCAATTCATAAATGATTTCATCGAGTTTACGATGCCGATTTGACTTTATCCAGTCTTGCATTTTAACGAGTGAGAGGTTCAGCTTTTTACTCGCTGTTTTTCTTTTCAATATCATCTTTCCGTTGCGACTTGCGCTTAGAAAATGTGTAAATCCCAGAAAATCAAAGCCTCTTTCACCTTCGCCTCTTTCACTCTTTAGGTTTATGATTTTTGTCTTGTCAGGATGTAATTCAAGATTAAATTTCTCAAATCGCTTTTGCAAAACACGCATTACCCGATCGGCGTCCGAAGCATTATCAAAACCCAATACAAAATCATCGGCATAGCGGACTATAGTACTTTTTCCCTTTAATAATGGCTGTATTTGCTCGCAAAACCATTCATCCAGTACATGATGCAAATAAATATTACTCAGCAAGGGAGATACTAACCCTCCTTGAGGGGTACCCTCTGTTGGATATTGCAACTGCTCATCCTCCAGTATACCTGCTTTTAACCATTTATTTAGCGTTCTGCGTATCACGCCATCTTTGACCCGTAAGTCAAGAAATTCACGAAGTTGTGCATGATTGATGCATCCAAAGTAATTCTTTATGTCAGCATCAATGATATAATGCAGTCCTTTAAAGCTTAATCCCTAAACATATATTCTACCGCTTGATGTGCAGAATATCCTTTCCTGAATCCAAATGAAAAGGCCTTAAATTCCTCTTCATAAATGGGATTCAGGGTGCGGCGCACACTTTCCTGAAGTATCTTATCTTCAATGGTCGGGATGCCCAATGGGCGTTTCCCTGATTTTCCCTTGTCGATATAAACCCTACGTATAGAAGGAGCTCGATACTTCCCCGTTTTAAATTCGGTTAATAGTGACGGGATCCGAGTTTCAGATTCAAGATTGTAATGATACCAACATTTACCATCCACGCCCGGACTACTATTCTTGTTCAGGCTGTGAAAGCAATCTGTTAGCATATTTTCGTCTATGAACTGGCTTACATTCGTCAATGCAGTGTTCTTGTGTTTTCTTGCTCGTGCTGCTATCTCTAATTCTACTGTTGACATCTTTTTAGTTGCATCCGGTGCTTGTTTTAATGTTTCTAAATTATCGACCCAATTTAAGGCATCCCCCAGACCGATTTAGCCCAGGTTTCCCCTTCCCTACTTACTGGCTTTCTTGGGTAAAGATTTCCCAGCTTTCAAACGGTACTATGGAGATGCTAAGACTGCCTTTGCCCATCTCATTCCCTTCGGTTTCCCTCGGTACTGATACCACTACGATATGCTCTCATTCTTAGCATCAGACATGGTGAACATATAGACCATGCTGATTTGGAAATTTTTCGGTAGGGCATTTCCATATTGACCCTTGCTTCGTGTGGAGGCAGGAGGCTCTCCCGTGTTTCCATGCGTGCCTATTGTACCTTTGACGTAGACTACGACCCCGGTCGAATCAATGCTACTTGTCATTAATGCTACATTGATGTTGCACCAACTATGCTTAAGGTTAATGCTTCAACAATGAATTATATTTCGAGGCTAACAATACGCCTTCGGCACTCGCTGTATACGCTTCATGCTGGCATTTCTACCAACTATGCAATACTCGCTTACGGTGGCTGACCAACCTTTCCGTGCAGGACTAAATACCTGCAGGCACACTAAAAGGTGTTTCATTTTATTTCTTTACGCTTTCAAATCCCCACCTTATGGACTTGCACGGCGCAAAAGCTTTTAATACCCTTCTACCAACCCCAAACCACATCACACTGACATTCATTCCATTAACACTCATTTTTTATTGGGGCAGTCCTCCGCTACGCTCCGGTCGGGCTATCGGTAGTCGCTCTTTTCCCGAGCCGCTAAGCGTTTAGGCTGGGAAAAGGAGCTCCAACAATACCTCTATCCCTCTGCCGACCAAACTCGAGGAATACAGGGGCGAAGCCCCGCAGGGGCAAGGATGAAGCGGGCTTGTCTGAACCACAGCGGCCCGCCAGGGCCGATGAGGTGAGCCGCGCCAGCCTGGTGCTGACGCCTGAGCGGCAGCAGCCCCCCTAATAACACTTCCATCAAAAAAAAGAGAAAAAAAGACTCCTATGACATTATGTTAAATGCGTTATTATTGGGAACAAAAAAAGGGGCGGTAGATTTGAAAAACAAATCACCGTCCCAATCACCTAAACGCGCGAAGGGTATTTAGATAAATATTATATATGGATGATAGGATCTGGCACACCGTCCGGATCATTTTGCACTACGCCATCAGTAGAAGGCGAACCAAAGAGCAAAACACCAGCTGCATGCGGGGTTGCCATGGAAGTTCCTGAAATGGTATTATAACCACTATTCAACCAGGTGGAGGTAACAGAAACGCCAGGAGCGCAAAAATCTACTGCTGAACCAAAATTTGAGAAATAAGCCCAACGATCATACTGATCCATAGCGGAGATGGCATAAACATTGGCGGCATTTACTCTGGCAGGAGAAACATTGTTCGCATTCTGCGCTTCATTTCCAGCAGCAACAGCAAAAACAATTCCTTTGGAAGCGGCAGCTTTTACGGCATCATCCAAAGCGGTAGAGTTGGCACCACCCAAACTCATATTGGCAACATCTCCGATTCGGGCGTTATTTCCAACATAGTTCACGCCATTAATCACCTGAGAAATGGTACCACTTCCGTTACGATCCAGCACCCGAACCGCTACTACGGTGGTTCCCGGAGCAACGCCTACCGTTCCGATATCATTATCTTTTGCGGCGATAGTTCCCGCTACGTGGGTACCATGACCATTTTGATCATTAGGATTTGGGAAAAACCAACCCACAAAAGATTTACTACGACTGGCATCCACATTCAGATCCGGGCGATTCATTTGGATACCGGTATCAATTACCCAGGCAGTATAGGGCGAAGCAGATTTACCTCCACCCACTCGGGTAGTACCGTATGGAATGGTCTGGCTGGCGGTAGCCACATATTCAGAAGTTTGCATCGGCGCCAGAGTGATCATCTGATCTTGTTCCACATATTTCACCATGGGATCACTACTCATTTTATTAAGTTGGTGAGCATCTAGCCTGGCGGTAAACCCCTGGAAGCTACGATTACTAAAGTAACGTTGTTCTTCGGTAATTTCTACCTCATATTTTTGCATCATGGTCTTCGAAAAACCTTGTACATCCATACGAGAAGCAGCATTTCCCAATGCATTTTCATTCAGTACCACAATGTATTGCCCTTCCACTGGCACACTGGTGTATTCCGGAGCCTGAGCAGGAAGAGAAATCTGGCCTTCATTGGCCGATGGTTCGTTCTTTACAACATTATCAGAATTACAGCTAAATAAAGTAATTAAGGCAAATAATCCTGCATAAAAATTAACGTGTTTCATTTTTTTGTAGGTTAAGAATAAAAATTAATTATAAGCGTTTAGGTATGTATTATAGTACAAATTGGAAACAAAATAATAGTAAATATTTCGTCGAATATCATGTAGTCTCTCACAGCCCTCTCCCTATATTGGGATTACAAAACCATATTTCTTGACTATTTTCAGAGATTTATTTTACGCTATTAAGAGCACATACCTCCAGGAAAACAGATTCAAAGATCGACAAATATATAGTTGAATCAACACCTCAACTAATCAATTCATGAAAGAAAGGATAAAGCCCAACCTATATTTGTTTAACATAAACGATGAATCCACTGAGTTTACAAGCCCTCCAGCGTATCCCAGACAAAGACATGCAGCATAAACAAAAAACCATATCACCCTCACTCACTGCATATTGGAAAATGAAAACTCCATTTTGAGACGGAACGGAAATTACAAGCAACTATCACAAAGATAAAAACTACTATTGAAGATCAAACAGTTGAAAATGTAATAAAAATTGCTTATGAAGAGCGAAAAAGAACGGGAAACGCAGAAAATTTATTCGGTTTCTTGCGTGTTTTACATAGATTATACCTATTATTTATCAATACTTTTCTTCCACAAAAACAATCACATAAAATTACGCATTAATTTCACCAAAATTAAACCATTTACCTCTTCTGAGTAGAGCGGGTTGTTACTAAAGTTACCCCCAATAATCGGACAGCATATATCGCATAAATTGTAACTTGCAGAATATGAAAACACGAAGAAAATTTTACCGTTGAAGACTGTTATCTGATTCCCTCTAATGAACACACCGTAACTTATTGACAAACAACATATATTGTTTTTAAACCGCCATAATCGACTATAATAATTCAATTTTGATTTGTTTCGAATACCACACAAATTCGAATAATAAGGTGAAAGTAGGAAAACACGCAATTGAATTAACTCATAAAGCCAAACCTGGATTGAACCTGCGATAAAAAAGGTCATATCGCCATAATATGCAATTTCATCAAATTTATATCTAATGCTCCCAGTCTTTGGCGTTTTTGGAAAATTCATTGTCATAAAAATCCGAATAGCTTACTGAGGTAATATATAATTTCGTCAAATAAAATTTTATTGGTTTTTTGAAGAAAAATAATTCTGATTTTATAATTATGAAAAGAGTATTAGTTATAGCAATATTAAGCGTAGTAAGTGCCTGTTTTGCTTACGCAAAAAAGGGAAATGATAAACCCAATATTTTAGTTATTTGGGGAGATGATGTGGGTTGGTTTAGTTTAAGTGCCTACCATAATGGTGTAATGGGCGCTATGACCCCTAATATAGATCGTATTGCAAACGAAGGAATCCGTTTTACAGATGCTTATGGCGAGCAAAGTTGTACTGCAGGCCGTTCGGCATTTATTTTAGGTCAGCACCCTATGCGTACAGGATTATCTAAAGTTGGATTACCTGGTGCACCTCAGGGAATCTCTGAATTAGATCCTACTATTGCTGCTGCGCTGAAAGATCAAGGTTATCGTACAGGTCAGTTTGGTAAAAACCACCTGGGAGACCGCGATGAATATCTTCCAACCAACCATGGTTTTGATGAGTTTTTTGGTAATTTATACCACTTAAATGCTGAGGAAGAGCCAGAATCTCCATTCTACCCAAAGGGTGAAGAGTTTAGAAAAAAATACGGGCCACGTGGCGTAATTCACTCAACAGCAGACGGTTCAATCAGAGATACCGGACCATTAACTAAAAAACGTATGGAAACGGTTGATGATGAATTTATTGGGGCGTCTAAGCAATTTATGAAAAAAGCTGTAGACGATGAAACACCATTTTTTGTATGGTTAAATGCATCTCGCATGCACGTTTTTACTCACTTAAAAGAAGCGTCGAAGAAAACAGGATTTGTTTACCAGGATGGTTTAGTGGAACACGATGGAATGATTGGTGACTTATTGGATTACCTAGGAGCCCGTCGGATTACCCCAAATCGTCACCTGACTGTCCCCGCAAAAATTTGAAATTCTGCGGTTTTTCTATTTCGAGGCAGAAAGTGCCTTAAAAATCGACACTTCGCTTCATATATTAAGATATTCATCTCTATTGATGCACAAACAGGTTTATTTTAGGCTATTTAATTGCCTTTTCAGGCTACTTTTAGCTTAAGTAAGCGTCTTATATTATAGCATAGACACACCAATCCCCATTCCTGGCTAACCTTCTTTTCTCCTCTGAATGAAAATCTCCTGAACCCAAGAGCTTCTTTAATGATGCCAAATATTGGTTCAATTTTGTACTTTCGTTTCCGATAAATCTCCTCCTCTGTAGTTGTTCGGTTGTTTAATCTTTCTTCAAGCTCTAATCGTGTTTCCGCCTTTGACTTTGGTACTATGGGCGTTATCCCTTTCGGACAACCTTTAATATTATCATCTGAATAGTACCCACAATCAGCGGCTACTACCTCTATTTCTTCCTTCAATGATTCTGGCACACTATCAATGGCTGGCAAAAGCTCCTTTTTATCGTTGGCGTGATTATTACAATGTTGACCCACAATTACCATGTCTTCATTAGCAACCGCCTGAGCATTATAGCACTGTTCAAAACCATTTTTTGATTTCATTATGCGAGACTCCTTATCTGTAAAATTGACCTGGTCTTTATCCTGGGGAGTTTCTGAAGGCTTTTGGGGCGATCGTCCTCTTGGTTTTTGGCCAGTTTTACGAGCTTTTTCTTCTCTCTTCTTTACCTTCTTTTCGTAATCCTTAAGTTCATCTTCATAAGCTTCTTTTCTTCTGGATTCTATAGTGGCTTTAGCCTCCTGAATTTTCTTTAACCTTTCCTCACGTCGCGCTATTTCCTCCGGAATGTTAACCATTACCTCTTCTTCGTCCTGTTCAGCAGCCTTTTCTAATAGCGTTGCTATTTCCGCTTTTAGTTTCTTTTCAAGCTCTAAAGCGCGTTTGTAGCTCATCGCTTTGTGCTTAGATGCATTTGCCTGAATCTTAGTGCCATCAACAAATACATTCCCCATCTTCACTAATCCCATTTGGGAGCCAATCATCAAAATCTCAACAAACCAATCCTCAATTTTATCAAGATGGGTCTTCCTAAAATTTGTAATCGTGTCATGATCAGGATGAAGATTGCCTGCGATAAATCGAAAAGCGACTGAGTCGTAAGTGGCTGCTTCAATTTTGCGAGAACTGAAAATACCTGTACAATAGCCATAGAAAATCAACCCAAGCAATAGCCTTGGGTCATATGGATCTTTTCCATAGCCTTTATAGCTGGCATAGACAGATGAAAGATTGAGCTGATCTATAATTTCGACGACAAATCTTGCCAAATGATTTTCAGGTAACCAATCATTGACATCGTGCGGCATCAAATTGTATTGCTTTCTATCTCCTCCTCGAAAATTTATCATGCTTCAATTTACAACTTTTTTAGGAGTTAGTTAAATCCGACAGGCTCCTAGCCCATGCTCTAAATCTTGACCTCAGGGCTAAGGCTAAAGAGTTACTTTACTCAATAGCCCCAATGCGTTTCTTTATTTCCTGCAGGCAAATGAAACTTCATATATTATTGAGAGCAATCGGGTAATCTCCCAAAATAGCGCATTCAAAAAAAAGATAGGGCTTGGTCGATGACCAAGCCCTTCTTTTATGTTGGAAAACCCTATACCTGAACAGCAGGAATGTTAATATTATTTATTCGATCGTACAAAATCAAAACCGGTCCATTTTACGGGTTTTCCATAAGCACCGGTCACCTCGTGCGTCAAATGGTCTCCATATCCTTTTTTTAGCGGAGAATAATAACGCATCTCCATTTCTCCGGCATCAACATCAATATCCAGAATACAGAAATAATCGTCACGATCTTTATTGTGGTGGCAAACTTTCAGCCAACCCAAAGAAGATCCCGAATGATGCTTTTGTAGCTGGTGGCTGGAAGCGGTATGCCCACAACAAACCAGGGCCACGTTATCATACTTTTTGCACATTACCGCATCACTGCCATCAGCATTGGCATCATGTCGAATCAAAATGACGTTCTTATCCGGATTGTTTTTGATCAGGTTTTCGGCCCAGGCTCCCACGGCTTCACTTCTTTGAAAGCGTAGTGAAATGATCAGCCAATCCACTCCTCCGGCGGTAAACTCATGTGCCACGTTGGTGTGCTGATCGTAATTACTTACAAAGGAGTCCCATTGCTGAAATTTACTCAAAGGAAAATACTGGTTGAATTTAGCTTCTCCCCCATTCATCAAGTCATTATTTCCGACATTGAGCACATAAGGGGCAAAGCCATCAAACATATTCCAGCCCTCCTGTACTACCTTCCAGTTGCTTTCCAAACCGTCTTCCGTTAAGTCTCCCATTTGCAGGAAACATACCACATCTGTCATTTCAGTATCTGCCATCACAGCCTCCATGGTTTTAAGGTAATTCTCTGGCGCCTGATTAACAATTTTTTGAGTGTCACCCTGTAGCACAAATCGAATCTTACTTTTTGATGGCCCTGGTGCTTCTGTAATTTTTTTGCTTTCAAAAGTAATAATGGCCTCTTTTATCGTCCCAACGATAGCATCAATCTCCTCCTGACTGGCCATTTCATTGAGAAAAACCTCTTCAGTGGCTTCTAAAACTGTTTCAAGCTCTCCCATGGCTCCAGCTTCATAATCCCCCACTTCCGTCCCCTCTTTTGCCAGGGCAAGTGCTTCATAGGCCTCATTGATGGCCGCCTGTAGCGCTGAACGGTCAGTCACAGGAGCGGCATTGTCTTCAGTCTTGGCGCAGGCAGATATGGTCATCAGCACCGCCAAAAAATAGATAATTAAATTTTTCATATTGCAGGTTATTTATTGGTTGTGAATACTTATTGCAGTGGAAGTATTGGGGAAAAAGCACTGGAGGGTGCACTTATTTTCAACTGATTGGCGATAGTAGGGGCAATTTGCGTCACGCCCACTTTTTGATGGACTTCCCTCCCCTGGGGTAATCCATGTCCCATCATCAAAAGCGGCACATGGGTGTCATAATTATAGGTCATCGAATGGGAGGTCCCTTTAGTCCCCTTGCCTAAGATCACTCCGCTATGGAAAACCAGAAAAATGTCTCCTGATCGGTTAGGATGCGCACCATTTGCCAGCAACGCTTTATAATTATCTGTAAAAGTAGCTGCCCTTAACAGGTGTAGTGGCAGTGCATCCTGAATGGAAGGTTGCGTCAGGGCAATTTGTGCAGCATAATCCTGCACGGCATTCAGCGCCAATCCTTTCTCATTGATCAGCGGGCGGTTCAGATAAATTTGCTCCCCTTCAACGTCGAGTACCCACTTCCCTTCCCCATATTTTTGGGTTAATGCTTCTGCCACCTCAGTCACCAGTTGCCCCGTTTCCACATACTTGGCATTATGGAATTTATGATCCGACAGATAGGTGGCATTTTGTGCGCCGGCATGGTCGGCCGTTAGGAAAATCAATACATTATCGAGACCAATGCGCTGATCTACAAATCGAAAAAGATCGCCCAACTCCCGGTCAAGGCGCAGGTAAGTATCCTGTACTTCTCTGGAAGCGGGTGCGAATTGATGACCAATTTTATCCGTAGAAGAATAAGAGATTGCAAGCATGTCCGTATAATCATGCTTTCCCAGTTCCTCCGACATGATGGCTTTTTTCGCCATTTCTGTCACCAGCGTATTGCCATGTGGTGTACAGATGAGCATCCGGTAAGGCGGGATATTATCCTGTCGCATTTTTTTGGCAATATTGGGTATATCATGAGGAAAGGTCGGCTTATCTTCCCCGTAAAAAGTCCCTTCATAAGGGTTATCATCCGCAATGGAAACCGCATAAGCCGTTTCTGGAAGTAGTAAATCCCAGGGTTGTTGCAATAGCTGGTCGGAGCGTTGTTCCGCATTATAATCTTCAACCCACTGCGGCAGGGCTTTCATATAAAAGGAAGAACTCACAAAATAGCCTGTTTCGGTATCATACCAAAAAGCTCCATCAGCCATATAGCCTGCCGGCAAAATTGCTGATCGATCCTTTAGGCTGACAGAAAATACTTTCGACTGGTGATTATTACTTAGTTTCAACTCGTCCGCCAGATTTGTCACTAGCATACGGTGAGGAGACTTTTTCCCTGATCCATTCTTTTGTCCAATGGTATGCATGCGATCATCATTCACACAGTATACCTTTCTCCCCTCTTCCCGCATGTAAAAATGGTTATTGGCTATACCGGAAAAGGCAGGGCCCGCACCAGACCACACCGTAGCATGCCCCGGGCCAGTGGTGGTAGGTGCATAATTATAATGCATATCGGTAAAGTTGACGCCCTTATGCATTAAATATCGGAAGCCTCCCTCCTCCTGAAAGTGGTCATAATAACGGGTAAGATAATCGTAGCGCATCTGATCCACCACGATTCCCATCACCAATTTAGGACGATTTAATCTTGATTGGGCGAATGAGGCTTGGCTCCATAAAGCGGTACAAAAAATGTAAATAATCAACCTATTCATCTTTAAAAATTATTCTAATTAATAATTATTTATATTAACATTCAGGCCATGATAATGCAGGATAGGAAGTCAAGCCTGCTTCAATCTGAATGATGCACTGCTAGATTTAACCCGAATTACTCACAGCTACCCCAATTCAAGACACTCAACTACAGGTAGTTCTCTTTGATTATATACCCTCTATTGGGCTAAGCTTGCTTGCACTCCATTCCTCTGCATCCTTGGAAAAAAACGAAATAAGGAACAATTCCTACCCCTTTTACCGACTCGATTCAAGCATACTTATTTCAGGTTAAGTAAATGGCCCTTTTCGCAAATGACCTCTGAGCAAATCAGCGCTTGCCTTTTAAAACTTCATGAGATTGCCGAAAGGCAGGCGGACCATCGGGCTGCTCCAAATGCATACTCAGTTTTTTGCTAGAAATAATACCCGTTCTTTTAGAGCCTTTCTCTTGCAGCCATTCCACCAAGTAGGCCTTCAGTTCTGCTACTTTTTCGCGGTATACTGCCCTATCCGGCCCCTTCATTAAGTTGTGTATTTCATGCGGGTCATCCTTCAGGTGGTAGAGCACATCCAGGTCGGGGCGATTTTCAGCATAAGAAGTCATGAGCTTCCAACCGTCCGCAACCACCATATAATTCGGCTGCACCGGACCGTGAAAATCCCATTCAGTGACCACATAAGAGCGCTCGGCCGCTGGTGATTTTTCAATTAATCCCTTCAATGACAAGCCGTCTCTTTTTCCTCCATCCATATGGAGATAATCCATTATGGTGGGATATAGGTCGATCAGGGAAATGGGGCTATTCACCACCACAGGCTTTATTTTTTGAGGATACCATACGATCAAAGGAATATGGGCAGATTCCTCATAAAATACATTTTTCTCCCGCATCCCATGGCTACCGAGCATTTCACCATGATCACTCGTGAAAATGATCAGCGTATTATCAGCAAATCCCAGACTGTCCAGCGCAAGCATCAGCTTTCCGATATAATGGTCCACCTCTGAGATTAATCCAAAATAATTAGACATCATGTACTTTATCTTCTCAGGATCGCGGTACTCAGGCATGAGGTCCCGCCCATTTTCCCGCAAATATGGACTATCGGTCATCGGGTCCTCCAGGCTCTCGGGAATGGGCATCTCCTCTGGGGGATACATCCCGTACCAGGGGGCAGTAGGGAGCATAGGGGCATGTGGAAAGAAGTAAGAAAGGGTGATGCTGAAGGGTTTTTCCTGAGCAGCTGCTCGCTCCAATGCGGCGATGGCCTGTTGTGTTTGGAAAGCGGTCAGGCTCTTTTCTGCAGGAATATTAAGTTTACCATGGTTGTCAGGTTGTATTAGCGGCATAAAGGTACCATCACTACGTTTTCTCCGGAAGTCTGCTGCTTTTCCATAGCGCAGGTCAATGGGATCAGGACTGTAGTAATTCAAGAAAAAGGGATCTTTCAGCTCATGGGATTGGGGCTGATAATGTTCAGCGGCTTGCTTCATCAGGGCTACGAATTGCTTTCGGTCCTCCAGAGTGTACCGCCCCTCGCTATTGACGGAATAGTCAAAGGTACTATATGGTGAGGCTAATTTTAATGGAGAATGAAACTTCCCCCAATATTCTGCATAATAGCCTCGTTCCACCAGTACCTGATCAAAGGTAGGTTCATCGCAATAACTCCCTTCTTTCGGATCAAAATAGGCATAATCGTTTCGTCGGATACCATGATTTTCTACCGTTTGGCCCGTCAATATAGAGGCACGTGCCGGCGCACAAACGGCACAAGGCGTATAAGCTTTAGTGAAATAGGCTCCCTCATTGGCAAGCTGATCCAGATGTGGGGTCTGTAGAAAATCAAATTTCCCCGCCCTTCCCAGCGCATCAAAGCGTTGCTGATCAGTCATAATAAACAGCAGGTTAGGGCGTTGGTCTTCAGTCTTGACACGAGGCTTGCACAGCCCGGCCAGCGCGACCGAGAACAACGTCAAAGTAAGGGACAGGTATTTCATATTCATTCTTCGTTTAAATCAAGGGGAGCAGATGAAAGCTGCTCCCCACTACGATTATCGTATCAGGATTTTATTGGTATAAACTTTACCATCGTATTGGACAATCAGCAGGTAGATACCGGATCGATGCAAATGACTTATGTCCATCGATGTCGTCGAATGGTACTCGACCCGCTTTTGAAGCATTTCCTTTCCGTTGAGATCAAATATTTTCACCAATGCCAGCGACTCCTCACTTCTTTTTGGCAGCTGAAGATAAAGCTGACCTCCAGTAACCGGATTAGGAAACGCGCGCATGCTCATTGGCTCTACTTCCGGCTCCGCCAGCTCCCTAAAATTATCCACGGAAGGGTTAGCCTCGAATCGGATATCATCCACAATCGTTTTGACTACCCCACTTTTTTGGGCGTAAATTCTGAACCAGTTAATTGCGGTCAGGTCAACAGGTCCATCCGTAATACTCGCAGTGGCTAATGGCAATACCACCTTATTCCAGCCATTGGTCAGGTTTAAATCCGTTAGGCGCCAGTGATATTCCTGATGGTCGGCCTTTGCGCCACTACCGATCTCAATTTGATTATCCCCATTAATTTTGCTGATGTCATTGACATAATACCAAAATTTCAAATAACCATTCTCGCTGTTGACATTGGCATCTACCGGCGTAGTCCATACTCTGGAAAACTCCACCGTGCCACTGCCATCAAACTGAAGACAACCCTCCCCCTCTCTTTGATCGGCGGTATTAATATGAATCGCGCTATTACCCGAAGTTAACCAGGTGGAAAGTTCGTCGCAAGGGTCCAGGCTTGCCCCCAGATCCAATTTATTCACCAGGCGGATGCCGTCAATTCTTGTGGTGACACTACCGGATTTAACCGAATAAATCCGGAACCAATTCAGAGCATTAAGATCGGCCCCGCCATTGGTAAGAAAAGCCGCCGACACCTCCAGGCTGATGGCATTCCAGCCATTCTGTAAGCTCAGATCTGAAAGACGCCAATAATACTCACTTTCGTCCGCCTTGCCGGCACTACCAATTTCTATTTGTCCGTCCATCTGCAATTGACTCACGTCATCGATATAATACCAAAAATTCAGCTGAGCATTTTCCTTATTCAAGCCGGTACGATGCTTTTGAGCAAACACCTGACGAAATTCTTCGGTGGCACTACCAGTAAATTCCAAAGCCGCAGTTCCTTGCATTTTTTCCTGGGTATTGCGACTCAGGCTACCACTGGAAGTCCAGGCATCCAATTGGTCACAGGAAGAAAAATAGTCCGAAGCATTGATCGCCGGATCAATTGGAATACTAGGAGTCAGGGCCAGGCTGCCCTCGAGCATCAGCTGTACTTGATCTGCCAGTTGCAAATACCAGTCAGTAGGATAATAAGCTTCCTGAGATTCCTGGTTCAAAGCAATCAGGATATCCTCTGCCTGGTCCGGTAATTGATCTTTGGCTGCCGCCATTTTGAACATGGCTGTACTTTCATCGAGCTCATCAAACATGGCGCCATAAAGGAAATCTACCTCGGCTTCTATCGCCTTAAAAGCCTGATGCCAGTAAAAGTCACCTCCCCGGCGCGGAATCTGGTTAAATACTTTACCGGGATAACGATTGCTCCACGAAAATCCGGGCCAGATCACCGGCATGTAATCAATGGTACGCCCATTGGCTTTACACCAATGCTGGTCAGCTATTATTTTGGGCTGCCATGCATCAACGTCCGCATTGGTGCCATAGGAGCCTACGGACCATGGCGTAATCATGTCCAGTTGCTCATACACCCATCCCCAGTCGTCATGATTACTGGCTAGGCCATCACCGGTACGCCAATTGCCGTGTACCCCTCCGACGATATAGCAGCCCTCCGCTTTGAAATACGCGATGATGTCCGCGATCTTTTGGTTAGTGAAGTCATGATGGCCATCATCAAAACCAAAGCCCCAAATGGCAATCACCGGCTTCCCTTCCTGTCGCGCATATTGAGCCTGATCAAAAGGAGCATAATTGTCTTTAACATAGGTCCAATCGGCCACCATTTGTTCATAGATATCGGAATTGTTACAGTCGGTAATGTCGTACATCAGCGCAAATTTTCTACCCGTTTCGGCAGCAGCCTGTATGACGTTCCCCAGAATATGATTACGAGCCTCAAAGAATCTACGGTCTTTAATTTCCGCCAAAAAACGTTGTAGATACACTCCATGCACATTATAGTCTCGCATCCACTCAAAGTGGAGCTTGGTGGTACTGTAATCATGAGAAGAGAACACTTTGGCCACCTCCCCATTGATATGCAAATCTGTATCATAAGTTGTGGTGTACTCGCTCATATCAGGCCACATGTCCACATGCAAGTTGCCGGCATTCGGCTTTTCAAGCCGATGCGACCAGTGTCGCCACTCATTAGGACCAGAACCGTCCCCTTCAGTAAGGAACCAACCCTGATAGCCCATCATCATTTTTTTACTTAGGTCATTTTGCCCCACCGCTACCTGAGTGGTCAATAGCAAAATCAATAGTTTGATCATTAATTTTGGGTTCATTTTTTCCATCATTTAGTTTTAAAAAAGATCAGTAAAGGATAAGTGAAAAAATTAGGTACTCACTTTAAGGCGATATTAAGCCCAAAAATGAAATCAGAAATCGAAAACGAAACTGCGAGGCGCTCCCGGCGCAATCAGGATATTTTCAAATTTCTAACATGATGTTGTCTTCTAAATAAGGGGCTGCTGCTTTACTGCCTAAAAAATATAGTCGTACGGAGGTGAGCACTGTCCAAATGCTGCACACCTCCTTTTTACATTCCCCCTCCTCAGGGATTGGTTGATGCCTATCATGGCAAGGGTGCCTATTGAAAAATTTATATAATAATGCCCGGGCAATTCTGCTCATTGCCACTTTCGGTCGCCCCCCATTATCAGGAGGCAACGACCAAAAAGCAGGAATTAAAACGCAAGGAAATTGAGTGTCTGGACAAATGCTAAACCGAATTATTCCTGTTGAAACCCTCAATGATGTGCAAAGCGAGAAAAAGAAAGGAATTTTTCCAGTTTGGTGCTTTTTCCAGCGAAGCAGATGAATGAGGAGAAAACAAGCTCACCCCAATTGGGGCTATTATAAAATCAGCAAATAAAATTGCAATATGTTGATCTTAAATTCTTTGCATGGGCTTATAAATCTAAGGGTGAATTATTCTGGCTAAGTCGCTTACTGCAGGACGTCCCTGCTCATGGAGAAGGGGCGATTCTTTATATTTGTTCCACGTTCGTAATTAGGTTGGTCAGACATCTGAAACTCCAGTTTCCCCCCTTTGAGAATATCCGAATGCTCAATGAAAGTATGGTCATAGCGCTGTCCATTTAATCTCGCCTTTTGGATAAAGGGATGATTTGGCGCATTGTCTTTGGCTTCCACCTCAAAGGTATTGCCATTTTCCAGCTGCAGGGTTACCTTATCGAATAGCGGACTACCGATCACATATTGAGTAGTCCCCGGACACACCGGATAAAAGCCCATAGCGGAAAAAACATACCAGGCTGACGTTTGCCCATTGTCCTCATCGCCACAGTAGCCATCCGGGGTAGGCTGATACAACTTTCGCATCACTTCCCGTACTTTCTGCTGAGACTCCCATGGCTTTGCGGCATAATTGTACAGATACAACATATGCTGTATCGGCTGATTACCATGTGCATAATTCCCCATATTGACAATTTGCATCTCCCGAATTTCATGGATGGGAAAACCATAATAGGAGGCATCATAATGTGGGGGCATCTCGAAAACCTCATCAAGTTTTGCCACGAAAGCATCCTCGCCCCCCATCAGCTTCATCAATCCTTCGATGTCATGAAATACCGACCAGGTATAATGCAGGCTATTGCCTTCGGTGAAGGCATCTCCCCATTTTAGCGGATTGAAGGGAGACTGGAAAGTGCCATTTTTATTCTTTCCGCGCATCCATTTGGTTTCGGGGTCAAATACGTTGTGATAGTTTTGACTGCGTTGCTGGAATCGCTGACGAATTTTTCTGGCTTTTCCCAATGAGTCTGCCAACACAGCAATACAAAAGTCGGCATAAGCATACTCTAAGGTACGAGCCGTGTTTTCTTTCACGTCTACATCGTAAGGTACATAACCCAAGGTATTATAGAATTCGGCACCAAAACGCCCCACGGATTTTACAGGTCCATGCCCCTTGGTATTTTTGATTATGGCGTCAAAAAGGGTTTCAATATCATATCCTCGAATACCTTTGACATAGGCATCGGTAATCAATACCGCAGAATTGGAGCCAATCATGCAATCCCGATGCCCCGGGCTGGCCCACTCGGGCAACCATCCACTTTCATTGTAGGTATTGACTAATCCTTCCATAATTTGAGCATCCATTTCCCGGTACATCAGTGTGAAGAAAGGAAATACTGCTCTGAAGGTATCCCAAAAGCCATTATCCGTAAACATATAGCCAGGCAGAATTTCACCATTATAGGGGCTATAGTGCACCATTTGCTCATTTTGATCAAACTCATAAAATTTACGTGGAAACAACAACAAACGGTACAAGGTGGAATAAAAAGTTTTCTGTTCCTCGATAGTCCCACCGCTGACCACAATCCTGCTTAATTCCTTTTGCCATTGTGCATGGGCTTTGGTCTGCGTTTGTTCAAAGGAATCATTCCCGATTTCCCTTTGCAGATTCAGTAAAGCCTGTTCATAACTGATAAAAGAGGACGCGACTTTCACCTGTTGCCGGTGGCCATTTTCCTTAAACTTGATCAGGGCGCCCACATGGTTGCCCTCCAATGCGGACTGCTCCGTGAGTTGGTCCCCCTTCCAGGCCTTCACGAAGTCCACCTCACCGGTCAGTTGAATCACAAAATAATTTTTAAAGTTTTCAGGTACTCCTCCGTGGTTATTTTTAGCATAACCAATAATGCGATTTTCTTCTGGTAAATATTCAATGTAAGCACCGCCGTCAAAGGCATCCACAATCAGATAATTGTCCACCGCTTCAGGGTAATGAAAGCGAAACTGTGCTCCCCGTGTGGTCGGAGTCACCTCTGCCTGCACATCATGATCTGCCAAATAAACACTATAATAATCCGGACGTGCCACCTCCGCTTTATGGGAAAACCAGGAAGCCCGTTTTTCCTGATCAAATACGGGGACTCCGGTAACCGGCATAAGTGAAAACGCCCCGTAATCATTGATCCATGGGCTCGGTTGATGGGTTTGCTTGATGCCCCGAATAGTTTTTGCGGTATAATTGTAGGTCCATCCGTCCCCATTTTTCCCTGTTTGGGGAGTCCAGAAATTCATACCCCAGGGGGTAGCAATGGCCGGGTAAGTATTCCCGTTAGAAAGGCTAAAATCCGACATGGTGCCCATCAATGGGTTCACCAGTTGGACCAAGTCTTGCTGATGCTGTGCGTTGACTCCGGAGAAGCAGGAAGCCCAAATGAAGGCCATGCAAACGATGATCCGGTATATTGGAAGGAAATTCATGAAGTAAGTATCAATAATAAATGAGATGCTCGATTAAAATATTGGTGTCCTTTACACTTGAAATTTTTGAGGCATAGCCAATGCCTTCCCGGATTCCATGGCCTGCTCGGCTAATAAAGTCCAAGCACTGGCTTGGTAGGCGGACCGGCTCATCCACTCCGGAAAGGGCTCCCCATGCAAGAAGGAAATGAAACCCGCCAGCAGGTTGATGGTGCCATCATCAGTGCCGGCATTTTCCAATATGGGGCCATCGGCCTTTACCGCCGCCTCTTCCAGCTTCCAGCTGCTGCCCCCCGCCTTTACCGGCTCCATTTTGCCAGCTTTAATTTGTGCAGCCAACTGCTTAATGACTTCCGGCTTGGGTTGCTTTTCCGCTTCTTCCCAAAAAATTTTATTTGCTTCCAGCTCCATCATGCCTTTACTACCCATAATCTGCTCCTCGACACCAATCAGGCTACTGCTGGTCATGGAGTCATAGATAAACTGCGTGCCGTCGGCGTAGGAAAAAATCACCGCAATATTATCCGGCACCTCCCGGCCATCTTTCCAATAGCGGATACTACCCGTTGCCCGCACCGTGACCGGCGAAGTTTGCAAGGCCCAGTTAGCTACCTGTAGCTGGTGGGTCATGAGCTCGGTGAACAGCCCGGCAGAATATTCCTTGTACAGGCGCCAGTTGATTTGCCGTTCCAGCTGCTTTTGCCCTTCGGGCAAAAGCCTGCGCCAGTCATTGTTTCGGTGCCAATAAGCCTTGATTTGCCCAATCTCCCCCAGCTTACCGGCATGAATATCTTCCATCGCTTTCAGGTACTTGGGGTTAAAGGTGCGCTGATGGCCGATCAATAAGATTTTACCGGTAGCCTGATGAACCTCATACATCCGGCGCGTATCTTCCAGGGTGCGCGCCATGGCTTTTTCACACATCACGTGTATATCCGCGCGCATGGCAGCAATGGCAATCCGGGCATGAGTATGTAAAGGTGTTGCAATAATAACCCCGTCCAGTGCTTCGCTATGGATCATTTCCTGAAAGTCCTCATAAACAGTAGGCGCCTTACCTTTTTCCTGACATACCCGAAGGGCCGCATTTAAGTTAGGCGCATAATTGTCACATAATGCCGCCAATTGAAAGGAATGATTTTGCTGAATGGATAACAAAAATTTCAATAAAAGCATTCCCCGGCTTCCGGTTCCGATGATGGCAATCTTCACCGCTGACTTGCCAGACCTTCCAAGGACAGGTGCAGCACCCAGGGCAAGAGCTGCGCCCACCATCCCGGTTTTTTTCAAAAATGATCTTCTATTTTCCATATCAAAAAAATTTAAAGCATAAAAAATGCTTCCATATCAAAGGCAGTAACAATGGCCGCTTGCTGTAGTGTATCCGCCACCATTAGAGCGGTACTAAGCGCCTCTGCCTCCATAGGACAATGATGTTGCACAACCACCAGCTGGTGGCGATGCTGTTTTCGTTTACTTTGGGGGTTAATAATGTGTAATTGGTCACCTTGATCATAATACTGGTCGCCACTGATCGACAGCGCGCTGTCGGTCATTTTCAGCGGATCTTCCCATTGATATTTTCTGAGGTCAAATAACCAGCAATCCCCATACGGATGCCTGCCTCTGGTTAATACAGAACTGCCTCCAAAGCTCACAAAAGCATTTTCAATCCGGTACTTTTCCAAAATAGTGGCCACATTCTTCAGGGCGATTCCTTTCCCGATACCACCGAAGTCCAGCGACAGGGAATCCTCCTCAAAAAATACCCGATATCCCCGAGGATCCAGTAGCAGACAGTCCGTTAGCGGCTTATGAGCCTGATAACCAATATTGAAAAGTCGCTCAGTACGCTCGTATAGGGAAACACTTTGCTGCAGGTATTCAAAAAGCACCGGACTGACCGCTTGTGAACCACTGGCGGCCGTCCGGTTCAGCTGAAAAACTTCAGCGCTTTGCTGATATCTGCTCAATATTTGCTCTAAGGCCTGAACACATTGCTGTACTTCCAGTGCCGCCGCAGACAATGGAGTCGCTTGCTGTTCCGTCCAAAACAGGGCTTCAAACTGCGTATTCATGGCATAGAAATTCAGGGTTTCAACGGTCATGGCCAAAGTGATTAAATGCTGGTATTCTCAACTACATCCCACCCTTTGGCGTATTTTCGCTTCCACATTTTGCGAGCGCGCTTGTTATTCAACACCCGCCCGGTTTCAGGATCCACCTTTAAATTTTCATTTAGGTCCAAAGCGATATTCCCAAGGTGGCACAGCTGGCTTGAAATTCCCGCATCCGCAATAGGGGCATTTAAGGGTTGGTCATTACGGATCGCCTCACATAGATTAGTGATATGCGATACGGTAAGACCATCAAAGCCCGAAGTGTCAGCGGTATTGTTCGAAGTCCCTTTGTTGCTTTCCAGCTCCCGCTTGATTTCCTTCCCTTTCAAATCAAAGAGTACATATTGCTCGCGATCCAGCAAGATGGAGCCTTTGCTGCCATAAATCATTGCACCACGTCCGCCATTCGGAGAGTGGCCATTACAGCTGCGACCTTCCCAGGTGATCATTTTCCCTCCATTAAACTGATAGGTAGTCGTTTGGGTGTCAAACCACTGCCAGTCATCATTGGCATAGGCCAGCCGCCCCCCGTTAGAGGTAACTTGCGTGGGATAATCCACCCCTAATGCCCAGCGGCAAACATCAATCTCGTGGGTGCCGTTGTTGTGAATCTCTCCGGTACCCCAATTTCTAAACCAATGCCAGTTGTAAGGATGTACATTGTCCCGATAAGCTTCTCTTGGCGCCGGCCCCTGCCATAATTCCCAGTTAAGATGATCGGGGACAGGCACCTCCCTACCGATACCGATAGGTTTACGGGTATTGGCATACCAGGCTTTCGCGGCATATGGCTTGCCAATGATCCCTTCACTGATTTCTTTCATTGCCAATGAGGAGGTTACCGATGAACGTTGTTGATTTCCCATTTGGCACTTCATGCCGGTTTGCTGCTGCGTAGCGATCAATACCTCGGTTTCATGAGGATTGTGACTACAGGGCTTCTCCAGATAAACATGCTTTCCGGCACGCATGGCCATAATCGCCATGGGAGCGTGCCAATGCTCAGGCGTCGCGACCAAGACTGCATCGATGGAATCTTCCTTCAACAGAAGTCTGAAGTCCTCAACGGTAGCGGGCAATTTGTCGGTAAACTGTCGGGTATATGCAGTCAGTTTGGTGAGTCTGGTTTTATCCACATCACACAGGTGTGATATTTCCGCCACACCGGACTGAAAGGCAGCCTTGACCAACGCCAAGGATCGCCCCCCACAACCAATCATAGCGAAACGGACTTTTTCATTGCTGTTGGCCAATACTGTATTGCCGGCCAATACCGCTCCGGCGGTAGCCAATGAGGCTTTTTTTAAAAAATTTCTACGACTTTCCATTGCTAAAAATTTGATGGATAAGAATAAACACCTCCCGGATTAAAGCGCTGCATCGGCCTTTAATTCCTTTATCTTGATGTTTTTGAACTTCACTTCATCGCCATGATCCTGTAATAGAATTAAGCCCCTGGAAGCTTCCCCAAACAGTGGCCAATCTTTGTATTTGCTACAGGCTACCAAAGCTCTCCATTGCTGCGTCCCTCTCTGGTACTCCACCACCTTGCAACCATTCAACCAGTGTTCCACCTGCTTACCTTTTACCACGATGCGGGCACGGTTCCATTGTCCATGGTTCACATATTTGTTTCTTGGTAAAGCCGGTGCATAAAATTGGGCATCCGCCCGGATCAGATCATACAAGGAGGCAATGGTCCGGTTACCTGAGACCCCCTTTTTGGCATCAGGGTGTTGACCATCGTCCAAAATCTGAAATTCACAGCCAATTGCCGATCCCTGTCCTTTATTCAATTCAGTATCAACAAAATACTTAATCCCGCTATTGGCTCCTTCAGCAAACCAAAAGTCTACCTCCAGGATAAAGTTTTCATACCCCTGCATGGTAACAATGTCCCCCCCATTGGTCGACTCATGACCACCGGAGGCATGCACGGTCAGGATTCCTTCGTCTATTGACCAGCCATTGGCCGGGAAGGTATCCATCTTGGCGCCTCTCCAGCCATTGGTGGTTTTGCCATCCCATAACAACTTCCAACCCTCCTGCCGCTCCTTATCAGTAAGCGTATTGGTTAAATAGCTGACCTCCGGAGCAGTAGTGGCCGGAAATGGCGCATCCTCCGTCAGCTCGGAAAGCTGAATGTTTCTCCACCGGATGGTTTTACCATAATGTTCCTTACCCGCCTGATGAACCTGCAATGCGATGAAGCCTGTTTCGGTGGCCTCTTCAAACAAGTTCGCGCAATTAATCCCATTGACCCAGGTAGCAATACGGTTACCCTGAGCAACCACCTTAATCTTATTCCATTCGCCGGATTTATAGGCTATCTTTCCTGCAGGGTGATACTCCATAGGGTACCTCCATCCTTTCCTGGCTTCATCATAGAGTCCTCCGAACCACTGACGATCGCTGTCATCCGCCTCTACTTGCAGGCCATACACCCGGCCGTTTCGCTCTTTAGGATTGCTATGACTACGGATTTGAACTCCACTGTTCAACCCTTGATCCATCAGCATTTCATATTCCAGCACGAAGTTCGTGTATTGTTTCCTGGTTGCCAGGAAAGTGTTCACTTCACTGTCATTGACGGTCCCGACGATCAGCCCGTCTTTGACCTTAAATTCAGCCGTTCCATTCAGAAGTTGCCATCCTTTTAGGTTTTTTCCATTGAATATGGCCTTGCTCTTCTGCGCCTGAGCGCCCATACTCATAAAGCAGAGTAACAGGCCCAACAGGAAAAAATTTTGGTGTCGCATGTCAAAAAATTAAATTGAAAAATAATGATTAAAATAAAGCCATTAGGCTGTTTTCATCTTCCATTTCAAACACTAAATCTCCGCCATTCATCAGCTGAGAATAATGAATCTTGCCATCTGTAATCAGCTCTCCATTAAAGGATACTGACTTCACATAGCAGTTTTTGGAAGATAAGTTGTTCGCTTTAATGGTAAGGGTATTATTTGCCAATTTTAGGGTAGTTTTTTCGTGTAAAGGAATTCCGATATTAAACTCCCCTGATGCAGGGTTCACCGGATAAAAACCCATGGCACTAAAAACATACCAGGCACTCATTTGACCGCAATCATCATTGCCACTCAGGCCATCCGGCTTATTGAGGTATTGGGTGTCCATTACCTGACGAATCAGCTGTTGCGCCTTTTGGGGCTGATCCACATAGTTGTATAAGTAAATTACATGGTGGCTAGGCTCATTTCCATGTGCATATTGCCCAATAAGTCCGGTCACGTCCTCTGCATGCTCATCTATTGGGGCATCCATCGTGAAAAGGGCATCCAGTTTTTCGGCCATCGCGACTTTTCCTCCCATAAGCTCTACCAACTTTTCCGGGCTCTGCAGAATATGCCAGGAGTAATGCCAGGCATTACCTTCGGTATAATCTCCACCGGTGGAAGGGCCATGAGAATTACGCAAAGGATCGAAAGGGGTGACCCAGGTAGAATCACTATTCTTTCCACGGAAAAATCCGGTAGATGGATCAAACAGGTTTTTGTAATATTCACTTCGTTTGGTGAAGAAAATATAGTCATCCATCTCCCCAAGATCCTTGGCCATAGTCGCCGCACACCAGTCGTCAAAAGTAGCCTCCAGCGTACGAGATACCGCCTCAATAGTGAAAATATCTGATGGTAAATAGCCGTATTGATCATACACCTCCCAGTCATATTTATGCCAGCTGTTAGTAGTAAGGGATTTTTTGATCAACTGGTACGCTCTTCTCTCATTGCCTGCCAAAAGGCCTTTATGATAAGCATCCACAATCGCCGCTACGGAATGATTGCCAATCATACAATGGTTTTCTTTCCCCATAAGCGTCCAGATGGGTAAGTAGCCATTTTCTTCTCCGTGGGTCAGCATGGAGGCTACAAATTCCGCATCTTTTTCAGGTGCCAGAATGGTATACAAAGGATGTGCAGCCCGGTAGGTATCCCAAAGGGAGAAAGTGGAATAATATTTTTTGGATGGAGAAGTCGCTACTTTACCTTTAGCACCCCGGTACTGTCCGTCTACATCGGCAATATTATTAGGCTGGATAAATAAGTGATACAGGCTGGTGTAAAAGGTAATTTTTTGTGCATCCGTTCCTTCAATTTCGGCACGGCCCAAATATTCATTCCACTTATTTTTCCCTTCGGTAAGCATTTGATCAAAGGATTTATGATGGCCTTCCACTTTCAAGTTATTTTTCGCGCCCTTAATGTTAACTGTTGAGATGCCGACTTTCATTTCCAGCTGCTCACCCGCTTCCATCGGGAAGTCCATCAGCATGATTCTGTCTTTATAACCCTCCGCAAAAGCGGTAGATTTAAACGGCTTACTCAGCTCAATGACGAAAAACAGTTTACGATCTACCCACCGGCTCACATGCATAAAACCGGAGATGGTGTTGTTATCCTCAATGTTTACCTTAGCTTCCAGCACCTGGGTGGTATTTTTATTCCCGGAGCCGGTCATGGTATTGTTGATATTGAGCAATACTTTGTAATCTCCCGCCTGGTTGAAGGTATAACGATGTGCGCCCACATGCTCGGAGGTGGTCAGCTCTACCTGGATATCATCCCGGGTAAGCAGGGTGGAATAATAATTCGGAGAAGCCACTTCTTTTTCCTTGGAGAAGGGCACCTTAAAGACATTATCCACCTTACCTTCTTTGAAAGGCAAAATGATTACATCGCCCAGGTCACCTACTCCGGTACCATTGAGTTGGGTGTGGGCATAACCCCGTACCAAAGTATCAGTATATTGATATCCGGAGCAATACTTCCAGGCATAATTTCCTGTCTGAGGACTCAATTGCACCATCCCCATAGGAGTGGTAGCGCCGGGAAAAGTATGACCAAAGCCTTCTGTTCCGATAAAAGGATCTACATATTGAGTGTAATCGATGGTGGTGTTGTGCTGACAAGACATCGTCCACAATAGGCTCCAGACGACAGCTAAAGAGGTTAAGATATTTTTCATTCCAGTAGAAATTTTTCCAAAAAGTTAAACCGCCTTTACGGCTGGTTTGGGTTTAAAAACTGCTGCAATTCGGCAGTAAGCGCCTGCACCACTTCCGGATATTGAGCGGACAAGTCCTCACGCTCCTCCGGGTCATTGGTCAGGTGAAATAATGCGCCTTTTTTGGCCTGCTCGTCAGGACGAAGCCCCGGATACGCTGCTGGCCGGGACTGTTCCTTTTGAGCGATAATGGTTTTACCATCAGGTGCACGAGGATCAACCCAATCCTTTGGCAGGTTAAAATGGGTCGGCTGATCAACAAAAAGCTTCCAGTCTCCTTTTCGGACGGTAATGACCCGGTCATTATGAATACTGGGAATCAACCGATCAATCTGCTCTTTTCCTTCAATCTGAGGAATGATCGAGCGGCCGTCCAACTGTTGATCATCAATCTCCAGGCCGGCAAGGTCCGCAACAGTGGGCAAAATATCCGGAATCCAGGCAGGCTGGTCTACCGTTTGCCCAGCAGGCCCTTCAGGATAATCAATGATAAATGGAATCCGGATTCCTCCTTCCCAGTTGGTGGCCTTCATGCCCTTAAGATTACCGGTACTTCCCCCAAACCAAGGCCCATTATCCGACATAAAAATAATGATGGTGTTATCTCTCAATCCCTGATCATCAATATGTTTCAATAACCTGCCCACATGATGGTCAAGTTCCCGAATCACATCCTGATAGAGGTCATCCGGCGTATCAGGGGTATAAAATTTCGGGGAAGCCGCCAATGGCTTATGGGGCATCGCATGTGCCAGGTATAGAAAAAAAGGCTGCTCCTGATTTTGATTAATGAAATCAATGGCCTGATCGGTGTAGTCTTGTGTGATATACCGCTGATCTACTACCGGCTGCACTACCGTTTCATTCTCCCAAATTTGTACCGGTCGCATATCATTAGAATACAGGATACCATAATAATGATCAAAACCCTGATTCCTCGGAAAAAACTGCTCCTGATGTCCCAGATGCCATTTCCCGATAATGGCGGATCGATAACCGTGTGGCACCAGGTGCTCTGCCAAAGTAACTTCTTCGGGGGCAAGGCCCGGCTCATCAATGCCTGCGTCCGGAGCCGGGTTTTCCAACAGTCCGTGATGCAGTGGCTGCTTTCCGGTAAGGATGGAGGCCCTTGCAGGGGCACAATAAGGAGTAGGAGCATAGAAGTGAGTATACTTCACCCCCTTGCTTGCCAGCACATCGATATTTGGGGTTAAGCCTTGAGCAGCCCCATAACATGACAAATCCCCATAGCCCATATCATCGGCCACAATCAGGACAATATTGGGCTTATCCCTGTCGGGTGATTCCACTTTGTTAACCCTGGAAACCCCCAGAAAACCAATGGAGGCCAGTAGGATCCCTCCTATTAAAATTTTCAACTTCATGACTATCTCATTTTTAGGACAGGGTTGGACAGTTCTACTTCCTTACGCAAGGCCTGCCCTGCTTTTTGGGTAAGGCGCAAATAATGATCGGAAGGCATGCCTTCCATATCAATAAAGCGGGCATTGGTCGGTGGGGTGTCAGTACATTTAAAGATCGCGGTAGCTTCATCTACCTCATCGAACATGGCCACGTAAAGCATTTCCGCGCCAGCATCCAGGGCATGATAGATTTGATTCCAATAGAACGCACCTTTCTGACGAGGAATTTGCTCATATACAACTTTCCTTTTTTCAGAATTTTTACTCAAATTCCCCCAGCTAAATCCAGGGTAAACGCATGGTACGTAATCTACGCCACGGTCGGCACACCACTTCATGTCTTTTGCAATATGCTGCTTATAGTTTGCTGCCTGCTTGAAGGTATTGTTATCAAAACGGCCAACCATCCAGGGCATCACCACATCCACCTTTTTGATCAACTCATGCAAATAAGGATCGGAGACACAGTCTGTTTTCAAATCACGAAAGTAGGTAGGAATACCGAGCATCACGGAACAACCGCCGTATACCGGGTCATTTTTTAGGAAATCAATCAGCTCCTCCAGCTTGATCTGATCAATTTTATAAGCACGGTCCGGAAACCCAACACCCCAAATGGCGACCAATGGCTTGCCATTATGGTGCAGATAGGTTTGTTTTTTACCTTTATTCAATACATTCAGGTCATCTACCAGGTGCTTCCAGTCTTCGATGACGGTGGCACAGTCATCACGGCCCGCCTTCAATCCTGACAAGTCGTACATCATGGCAAAGGCACGATCATGCTTTTGAGAAGCCTCCAGGGCGTTTTTGATGACCACATCCGGGCGAACTTTGGCTTGTTCGCTATTGATATAAGAAAAGAAACGTTGCATAAAAGCACCATCAATCTGGTAATCTTTCATCCATTTAAAATGCAGATCGGTGGTACTTTGATCTACAGAGCTAAAAATAGATGCGGCACTACCATCCGCATTGATAAAAGCGGTCTGGTGCTGGTCTTTATACTCAGTCATATCAGGCCAAATATCAATGGTCAGGTGGGTTGGGTCAAACTTCCCATGTGTACCAAAGTGCCCCCAGCCTTTGCCCAGCGCATCTCCATCAGCTTTAAACCACCCTTGATAGCCACACATCACCAGTCCTTTATAGCAATACTCCGTAAAGAATTAGGCCGCAATACAGCCAAATCTCTCTATTTGGAGCATTTGCTCTGAATTATTGTACGGTTCGGGGGCAATCCCGAACCCTTTAAATATTCTTTGGATATAGTTTCGATTAAAATATAGCATCTTAATACTTGATAATGAGAAGGGTTCCTTTTCTTCGGTTTTATTATCAAAATAGTGAAGCGCTTTTGCCACGGACACCGCCGTTAGGGACATATTGATGTGATTATGTATCTTATTTTTACTCCTTGCTTGGCAGTGAGTCAAACCGGTGAATTGTTTGGCATCTCGAAATAGAAACTCAATTTGAAATCGAAGTCGATAACGCTCAATTATTGCGGAACCGCTTTGATTAATGTCTGTACTGAATAAAATTTCTCGTCTGGTTTTCCCATTGTCAAGCTCAGTAACGACGACCACACACTTGATCCATCGTTTAAGACTTTTACTATGAACCTCTGCTTCGAAAGCCTCCGAGTTTTCATTTTTGAAACATAGTGTAAAGTGTCTTTGGTCAAGATTATTAAATTTCACTTTTTCTCCATAGACCTTGGGTCGCCCTCTTTTTCCGGTAGGTGGTTCGGTATTTCTGTAACGAAGAAATGCGTTTTTAGCCAATTTACTAATGACAATAAACCCTTTTTCTACTATTGGATCGACGAATGTAAAGCGCGAAAAGTAAGCATCAACAACCACACTATCTGATACTTGCTTGTACAATTCAACATTTGACAAAATCAAATTGGCATAAAAGGTCAGCAAATTAAATGACTCGTCCTCACTCTTAAAGGTTTGATGGGCCTCTAAATGCATTGCGGTTTTACTTTCGAGGCCAACACTTGCTATTCCAGTAATTTCTAGACCTCTTTTTGTTGAATTATCGCAGCCTGACCAAAAGTACCCTAAACCTGGGGTGAGTTGACCACTTTTGGAAACATAACTTGGATCAAAGGCAATGATGCGCAATTCATCTTTAAGTGTCTTAATGAGCTCAATATTGAAAAAAAGGTAATTGAAATATTTTTCATACCATGATCTAATCGTGGCCTCATTGTACCGCAGATACCGACTCATGTTGGTGAAATTATTACGACCACGGAAAGACAGTAGTCCTTTCAAATTTTCTATCATGAAATCCCTCTCCCATTTGTTAATGTCTAACATTTTATGGAATATTTGCGCTAGGAGTGTTTCGATGCTCTTGATGGTGACTTAGTATGTTGGTGTTTGGCGATACAAATATACAGGTCACCATTTTTTTTACAATAGCTCAAAACTCTACGGAGTATTGTTATAGGAAGGGTACATCGGATTTTTTTGTGCGGAAACAGAAAGGGAAAATAATACAAAAACAACAAAAAATAACTTCTTCATAATCACTTCAAAAAAAGGAGTATTAAATAAAAAAAGGTCAAATACCATACTGCTTTCTATACACTATGGTATTTATGTACACCTCAATAAAGTAGGGTCACTGCCCCAAAAATGCACGAGGCAATAGCTGAGCGCAGTAAGTTTGGGGCTATGGATTAGAATGTTTTCAACACCTTGATGGTATTCACCTCATTGCCAGCCACCACCCGGATAAAATACATACCACTTTCCAGTGCACTCATATCCACTTTTGAGCCCTGCACCTTCACGGGCTGCTGCTGTCCGGCAGCATTCATCACGCTAATGGACTGAAGATTGTCCACACTGATGTTCAATATACCAGTGGTGGGATTCGGATAGGCAAATACTCGCTGGCGAATGCTTTGAAGTGGATTGGAGGTGGTCAGAAAGCGCCAAACCTGTCCGGGGTACCAGTCTCCCGCTACCTGCTGGTCTACTCGCCAATAGTGAGTTACCCCATGCGCCAGGGTATTGGTAATTTCAAATTCAGGGGTGGTCAGGTCAGTCGCAAGGATATCTCCTTCGTCCAAAGCCTCCGTGTCACTCATCAATACACGGAAGGCGTCCGTGCGTTCATCTCCGACAGCCCACTCTAATAGTGGCCTCAGGCTTACCTCATCTGCGCCAATGGCAGGTAGAGGTGCCGTTGCAGGCTCCACTTCCAACTTGCCTTTAGTACTAAAGCTCCACACCTCGCTGGAAAATTTTTGCCCGGTTTCTAGGATAATCTCTACTTTCCAGAAGTAAGATTGCAACATGTCCAAATTATCGAAAGTGGCCGTAGCCTGATCCCCATCAAAAGTTTGGAGGCTGGCATCACTGAAATCCTTATTTTTTGCCAAAAATACTTTGGTGAACTTCACAGGCCCGGCAGGGCATTGCGTCCAGCTGAACGTTTGGTCCGGAGCCACATTCACCGTATTAGAAGCCGGCATCGGGCTTGCGGGTACTTCAGTTTCCAAAGACACCTCCCCCATCGGAATGTGCTCTCCCTGGGCATTTTTGATTACAAAATTGAACGTGCCACAACCCAAATCTTCAATCATATAAGTTCTCTCAGCAGCCTTTACTTTATAGGTAAAAGTTTGGCCGCCATCCACACTTACTTCAAATTCACTGGAATTCCCATAGTTTGGGAAGATCAATTCCACTTTGGCATCATCGATAATTCTCAACGTCATAATGGCCTCTTCCAGCCCGCTAATTTCATCAGTAATTGGTGCTTCTCCTGCGATGATTTTTCGTGCTCTACCCGCAAGCTTTAGGTAATGGTCACTTGGCAGGTCATAGCCATCGTGATCCAATGCCAACCACTGTCCTTCAGTAGGTAGCTCGGATTGCTTCTCTAAAGTTTTGAAATAACAGGTACTCTCATCCACCTCATCAAACATGGCCAAATAAAGGGCGCCAACGTTTTTTTCGGCATAGCCTTTAAGCTGCATCCAGAAGAAATCGCCCCCCAGGCGTGGAATGGCATTCAGTGGGTGCTGCGGATCATCATTCTGAAGGTTAACCCAAGAAAAGCCAGGGAAAGCTACCGGAACGTAAAGAATATCATGCTCCTGGCAGAAGTTCAAAGAAGGGCGTAATTGATTCCAAACATAAGCATCAAAGCCCGACTGGTCGCGATATCTACCAGGCGTCCAGGCACTGATCACCTTTGCTTTTTTCAAACTTGGCATGAATTCCGTTTTCTTAAACCAGTTATCATTCACCCCAAGCATGACCGAAGCGCGGTATCTTTCCTCGGGTGCATTTTCAAAGAAATCCATCACCTCCTCCAATTCTGCTGGGGTGGCGGTTTCCCGAACAGTATATCCCCATAGGGCAACCAATGGCTTACCATCCTGATTCAGATAGTTGGTACCTTCTGTAATCTTAAGGTCGTCTACCAGGTGTTTCCAATCCGCAATGATATCTTTGGATTTTCCGGCCACACCATCATACATTACACTAAATACACGGCCATAATCGGCGGTGCCTTCTTTTACGGATTTGGTGACTTCATCTCGAAAACGCATTACGCCCGCATCCCCGTTTTCACTAATGAAACGCTGCAAAAACACGCCGTCGATATCATAATCCCGCAGCCACTTCATATGTCTTTTGACCGTTGCTTTCTTTCCTGAAGAAAATACTTCTATTGGTTGGCCTTCTTTGGAAACATATCCCGTACTCATTCTTTCATTTTTCGGAAACTCACGCAGGTCCGGGAGCATATCCACGGTACGATCCTCAATATCGGTAGAATAGAAATTTCTACCCCAGTGCCACCAAGTGGCCCGTACACTTTCATCTTCAGGCGATGCAAACCAGCCTTGGTAGCCAAACATCGTCTTACCTTCGTATCCGTCATTGTCTACGACTTTATGCTTCAGGTCCTGAGCCTGCAGGCTAAAGAAAGGCCATAATAAACCAATAAAAATATATAGGTACTTCATATGGATAAAATCAAAAAATTCTGATTATTAAATTTTCTACTATAAGTAGTGAAATAGGAGTGCCCCTCTACATTGAGGGGCTAAATATTTATAGCGCAAAATGTATGATCGGACTATAATTCCACTGCCCATACATACTGGCGGCGATTCGAACATAGTAATCATTACCTGCTTCGAACTTGGTGCCGAAATCATAGCTGAATTCGCGACCAAGCATTCCACTATGCGCATTGATGAACTCGGCATTGCCCAATACCTGGTTGGAGGTACCTAAGTCCACCGTCTCCCAGGTATTGTACAAAACGGCAATTTTTTGCAAGTCACCGGTAATGCCCTCAGGACGGTCCACCTGATAGGTAATGCTGGTTTCACTATCCTTAACCACCCTGATTCTCATATTGGGTAATACATCAAAATTTTGCTCGGTAGTGCCATTCAGACGCACTTCAATGGTATCACCCAAATATTGGAAGGGTCCATTATGCAAAGTGGCCTTATAGGTTCCGGAGAAAATCATGGTGTTGCGAAATAAGCCGGAGCCCGTTCCACCGATATTGATATCCTGTGGAGCGGTATTGTCCGGATATTTTTCACTTATCTCAATTAAGCGCACCACGCCGGCTCCATGAGTACTGGTAATGATGGGTTCACCGGTTTCAACATCAATGATCTTTCCATAAAAAGTCGCATTTGGCTGGGGAAAGTTATCTTCCTTGATACAGGCAGACAAGGTAAAGGCTGCCAGTAAAAATATTGCTAAATTTTTCATGTTCATTTACAGATTAATAGCCAGGATTTTGAACTAACAGCGGATTGACCTGAATTTGATCCCCGGGAATAGTATTATAATAATGGCGATCCTGATAATTTTTCATCCCGTCTCTGTTCTCTACTTTGTAGATATAGCCATCATTATCAATATCATAGAAATATCGGATACGCTGCGCCTGGAAGGTATTTAAATCCGGCACCAGGCTTCTCCAACGACGTAGGTTCCAGAAGTATTTGTTTTCATAAACGAACTCTACCAACCACTCATTCTTGATCTTATCGAAGTTCAAAAATTCATGAGCGGGCATACCTGCACGCGCTCGTACCTGGTTAATGGAACTCAGGGCTTTATCATTGTTACCTAACTGGAAGTTGGCCTCGGCATGGTTCAATAGAATTTCTGCATAACGGATGTCAATCCAATGGGTTTGCGATCTCCAGTCCAGGCAAAGGGCTGCCGGACGCTCAGGATCCATATATTTTTTGGCAAAAACACCCGACAGGTTACGGCGATCCAGGGCATTTCCTGTGCCCAGGATATCTGTTTTGGTTTCCACAAAGTCTTTGGTTTCTACATCAAAGTACAAGTTTGGGTCACGTCCAACCAACATCTTCAAGTTCCCATTCTCGCGGTAGGCCACTCCATCCTGAATTACAATCTGAGTACCCTTAGCCATAGAGTTAGTGGTAATGAAAGAACCAAACATGCGCGGATCTTTACCATTGAAAATATCCTCCGGATTTTCATAAACAATCGGCGCGCCGGTTTCATCATAGATTTTCAACTCTCCGGAGCTACCATCCGTATAGCCGAAGGCTTCCACCATTTGAAGGGTTGGGGACAAACGACCACCGTAGTTCAAAGGAGCATTAATCGGAGCAGGCAAGATCATCAAATCATGAGAGTGCGTACGACGAGTCGCCGGGAAATCATAACCTTTCACAAAAATAGACTCCTGATTATCAGGATAAACAAACAATTCGTAAAACGCTTGTGCCGGATCCGGGCCGGTCATTAAGCCATACTTGCCACTATTGATTACTTGCTCTGCACCCTTGATGCTCAGCTTATAGAATCGCTCCGCTTCACTAATAGGCACTCCAACGATTCCATCCAATTGCACTTGACCGTACTGTGCTACAGAAGCCGCAAAAATCATCGATCTGGAAAGCAAAGCCGCGGCTACGTATTTGTTAGCACGGCCATATATGCTTTCTTCGGGCATGTTAGCTGCTGCAAACTCCAAGTCTTCCGCAATCAGGTTCCAAACGGCCAACTCCGTATCACGGGGCATCATCAACTCCTCTAAAGGAGTAGTAGGATCTAATAACTCCGTGATCAACGGCACGCCACCAAACATTTTCGCCAAGGTGAAATAGTTATACGCCCGCAGGAACAAGGCCTCTCCCATCAGGGCATCATAGCTGTCTTTCAGCTTGTCTGGCAATGCACCTGATTCCAGGATTTTTATCATCTCGGTAATTCGGCGGATGTTGGTATAACACTTATTCCAGTTGCTATTAAACTCGCCCCCGCCATAAGTAGTACTCCATACGGCTTCCTGTGTCCAGTTGGCCAGGTAACGGTTTCCGTGCCCGGGGAAGTTGGTCAAATGCCCCTGACAAAAGTTAAAAGACTCAATCGGTAAATCTTTGTATAGAGAAATGAAGTAAGCTTCAATAGCATCAGGACTATTAAATACATCATCAGGACTCATACTGTTGGCCTGCTCTCGATCCAAAAAATCAGAGCAGGAGGTCATCATAAAAGACAACGATAAACATAATATTAAAAAATTTCTCATGTCAATTACAGTTTAATATCAACACCAAAGTTCATATTCATAGTGATCGGGTAATTGTAGCTGTAGGCTCTGGAAGTATATTCAGGATCTACAAAATCCAACCCTCTGGTAAAGGTATGTAGGTTGAAGGCGGTGAAATAAAATCTCAGGCCTTTGGTGTGGATCTTAGTCAACAATTTCTCCGGCACAGTATAGCCAATTTCCACGTTTTTAATTCTTAGGTAAGAAGCATCTCTCCACCAGAAATCAGAATTTCTGTAGTTCTGACGCTCACCCATGGCAGGATAACGGCCAGGGTTCCATCCACTCTCCGGATCAGTCATATCATTCAGGTGCCATCTATCCCAGAATTCGGTGATAGGCGTGGCGAATCCCCAGAAGAAAGGACGTCCCAGCTGGTCATCATACTTGACGCGGTACTTGGCGGCGCCTTGTAGCAGGACTGAAAAATCGAAGTTTTTATAAGACACGCCCAGATTCAGACCGAAGTACAGCAATGGCTTGCCTCCAGCATTGGCAATAGGCGTAACGTCATTTCCATCAATGACCCCATCGCCGTTCATGTCTACATATTTGAAGTCACCAGGCAGAATCGTTCTGTTACCGGCACCATCCATGATGGCGTGATTGTAAATCTCATCATAGTTCTGAAACTGACCATCAGTCTTGTAGCCCCAAATGATGTCATTGTAACGATAGGATCTGGTGTTTCTCCATTCCCCATTTTGATTACTTGCCGGGTTTTCCTCAACATAAGCGTGCTTAGTACGGGTATAACTCAAGTTCCCACGCACAAAATAGCTGAAGTCTTTATTCAGGCTATTGCGATGCCCTAGGACAATCTCATAACCGCTGGTAATGTCACCATTCAGGTTTTCTTGCGGAAGGTTTACTCCTACATAGCCTGGCAGGGTGGCATTTCTATAGGCAGGAAGTCCATCTCGCTGACGCTCAAAAACGTCAAACTCTACATCTACTTTACCCTGCCAAAAGCTGGCTTCAATACCTGCATTGTAAGTATCGGAGGTATACCAGGTAAAGTTAGGGTTCACGGAGTTTCTGATACCCAAAGCCGGCTTGAATCCGTTTCCGAAATAATAACCTCCATCGGGATACACATAACCAATCTCGTGGTCTACTAATCTGGCTCCACCATCATCCCCCATTCTACCCCATGAACCTCTCAACTTCAATTTAGTGATGAAGTTCACGTTATCCTTAATAAAGCTTTCCTCAGCGATGTTATAACCCATAGACACTGAAGGGAAAAGCCCCCAACGTCCATCTTCCGGATATAAGGAAGAACCATCATAACGGAAGCTGGCCTCCAACAAGTACTTCATTTTGTAGTCATAAGTTACACGACCAATCAAGGACTGCCGCGCCACCTCTTCTACATGGCTTCCTACTGTACTGGTTTCCATAATACCCGCACCCAATTCCGGAATTGCATCAACACCAAACTGAACATAACCATTGTTGGTTCTCAGCTTCTTTAAACGCTGCTCTGCCACTGCCAATACGCCAATAGTGTGTCCGTTGATTTCTTTATTGTAGTTGGCCATCAACTGTAGCGTCGTGTTTAACTCTTTCCAACGGCCTTCCGACAAGTCCGAAGGATCATTCAGTTTGGCTACCTCATTGTATTGGTCATTGTCCGCATCATAATCATATTGAGAATAAGCTTTTTTAAATCGGCGATCCAATCCATCTTTTGTGTCATAGCCAGCCACCGCTTTCAGGTTCAATCCTTTCACAAAGGGAACAGCATAGTCCAGATTAAAGGTAGATTGGTAGAAGCTCTCTTTACGATCTCGGAAACCACTGATCTCAGGGTCTACATAGGCTAGTGGGTTATTTCCTCCCTCATAAGGGTGCTGCAAGTAGGCCGGGTTACCATTGGCATAGGCCTGGTTGGTAGGCGCGATACGCCAGGTATTACGGAATACTTTCCAGGTACTTTCCGACTGACCATCCTGAGTAGTTTGGATATATCCCAGATTAACCCCAAAGGTCAGGTCCTTGGTCAGCTTAGCATTTACGTTCGTACGGAAGTTATACTTGTTCGAGCTTAGCGAATTGGTTTTCCACAAGCCATTCTCTCCGAAGAAACCAAATGAGGTATAGTACTGTACTTTTTCATTACCCCCTGAGAACCCAATGTTGTGCTGGGTTTGGGTGGACTGGTCTTTCATAATCAGACGCATGAAATCCGTGCTTGGTAACTCTCCGGTGCGATACATTTCGATCTCCTCCGGGGTGAAACGAGGCTCTCCTTTGTATTCACCAGAGCTATAGAAGTCGTTATAATGCAACTCATTGAACATGGTGGAATACTGGTAAGCATCTGCCAGTCGGGGAAACTGTGTCACCCGGTTGATTCCCATTCGGAAGGAATAGTCCACCTCAAAATCCTTCTCTGTACCTTTTTTGGTGGTCACCAATACCACCCCATTAGCGGCCTGTACCCCGTAGATGGCTGCCGCAGCATCCTTCAAAATGGAGATATTATCGATCTCATTGGGGTTTAATCTAGCAAAAGTTGCAGGATCACGCGAAATCCCATCAATTACATACAAGGGTTGTCCTAAACCACGAATATCAATATTGGAGTCAAAAACACCGGGCTCACTGGACAACTGCTGCACACGAACACCGGGGAGGCGACCTGCAAGCGAGTTGTTAACATCTGGCACTGAAACTTTGACCAGATCATCGTTATTGATCGCTGAAATAGAACCGGTCACGGATCCTTTTTTCTGCGTACCATAACCAACTACCACAAGCTCATCAAGGGTCACAAAGTCTTCCTCCATCGTAATGGAAACAGAAGTTTGCGCTTTACTGATCGGAACAATGATCGACTTCATCCCTATAAAAGAGCACTGTAATTCGACATTGGTACCGGAAACTTCCAAAGAGAATTCCCCGGAAACATCCGTTACCGTACCACCGGTGGCTCCTACCACCGACACATTTACTCCGGGTAAGGGTTCCCCGTTAGTATCCACCACACTTCCGGAAATCCGTTGCTGTGCAAGGGCCGAAAGGCTGAGGAAGAACATGAAAAAAAATAGTAATTTTCTCATAAATAGGATTTTTTAATAAAAAAATAATCTAGTTAAGTTGGTTCCATTACCTCTTTCTAAAAAATCAGCAGGTTGAACAATTTTTTTGAGTCCTATGGTAATGGGTTGAAGGGTTGTGGCGCTAAGGGCGCCACTATTATTAGTTACTCGATTTGGCTTACATTTTTTGCATCATCTTTACTTATCCTTTAATAATTTTGGCTGCAGATGGCGGCGCATCTTCCGGGCGGGCACCCCACTCAAAATTGGCGCGTGCCCCCATTTCCAGCTCCAACAATCCACCATTCTCCAGGGCTGAATGCGGAAACCATGGTTTATTCCATGTCTCCCCGTTCAGTTTGGCTGATTGAATATATTTATTTTCTTCCGTCAGATTATTGGCTTTCACCGTAAAGGTTTTTCCTTCGCCCAGCTGAACGGTAGCCTCATTGAAAAATGGCGTACCGATATTATACACCGGCATACCAGGAGTAACAGGGTAAAATCCTAATTGAGAGAAGATAATGAAGGCAGACATTCCGCCCCCATCTTCATCACCAGGAATCCCCATCAGGTCATTTCGGAACCATTGGCGGATCAGTGTTTTTACCCGCTTTTGAGTCTTCCAGGGCTGTCCTGCATAATTGTATAAATACGGAATGTGCAAGGAAGGCTCGTTGGCCATGGAAAACTGGCCCACATTACCGGTATGATCCGGAATTTGCGCATAAAAATCAAATTTACTTCTGCCCAAAGGCTCATTAAAGGTAGCTTCCAAATTTTGGATAAACTGCTCCCGGCCACCCATCAGACTGATCAGGTCCGCTACATTGTGAGGAACATCCCATCGGTAAACCCAACCATTATTCTCACCATAATAATTTCTAAGTCCCTGCCCGCCGGAGAATCGATAATCAAAGGGCGCTATAAATTGATGCTGATCATCCTTTGGGTGGAAAAATCCGGTCTGCGTATTATAAATCTTACGATAATCATAGGAGCGATTTAAGAAATACTGGTGATCTTCTTCTTCCCCTATAATACGCGCAATTTCTGACAGACACCACTGGTCATATACAGTACCCAAAGTGACCGCTACGGGCTGTCGGCTCTCAAAAGGGTGCACCAAATCACTATATTCCTGTTGTCCCGGACGTAGTGCGGGGAAATAGCCATTTTCCCAAAAGAATGCATCCAAATCCCCCGCGGGCTTCCCTGACCATGGCGCAAGGGTTTTCTCGGTAATCCCCTTTTTGCACATATCGTAAGCATGGCGCAGGTCGAAGCCATCTAATCCTTTCACCGCAGCGTCCAACACCGTGGCCACGCCGTGGTTAGAATTCATTCTCCGACTATCTCCCATCACTTCCGGGAAAGTTGGCATCCATTGATTCGGCATCTGATCCGCCATCCGCATAAAGGAGTGTAAAATATTAGTCTCCAGTTCCTTTTCGGTTAGCACGCGTAACGGATGGGTAGCACGATAAGTATCCCAAATCCAATCGTCAGTATAAAACGGCTTCCCCTGATCATCATGAATTTTTCCGTCAAAGGCACTAAAATATTGTCCATCCTCCGATATACAAACCGGGCGCTCATAGGTCCGGTAGACGGAGGTATAAAATAAAACTTTATCCTCATGGTTGGGGCCACTCACCTCAATTTTACCCAGAGCCTGATTCCAACTATTTCGAGCGGCCGATTTCAAATCCTCAAAAGACTTTCCGCTTTGCTCACGCATCAGGTTCTTTTTGGCTTGCTCCGCACTAATTAGGGAAACACCGTATCGAACCGCCACTTTTTTATCAGACTGATCAAATACCATTGCAATACTCCCTTTTTCAGATTTCAGCGCCTTCAGCTCTTCATTAATCTTACCGGACTCCACTACCCCTGTTCGTAGTAATTCATTATCTGCTTTCAGGTATAAATATACTTTGGTGGTGTTCTCTGTAATTTCATTATCTACTACCTGATAACCGGAGATCGCGCCATCCTGAATCTTTAGCTGTCCTTTTTTATTATGTACAACCAACATAGGCTTTTGCGCCTGCTCAAATGTCAGGTGATAAATTCCTGATTGATGAGAAAGGGTAAAGTTCACCTCAATTTGCTTTTCATCCAGGAGGACATCATAACTATAAGGGGTGATGGTCTCTTGATCATAGCTGTAATGGCTTACCTGCTCTATCGCCTCCGTTCCACTAAAATAGGAAGGATTAAGGATAAAGGCAGAGGCTCCACGGTGAGAGGTAGTGATCAGGGGAAGCCCCTTTACCCGATCGGAAGTAAAGTCTGCTCTTTCAGGGATTACCCTTAGAAAACTGTTAGGTAAATGAACTGTCGGGAAAGTAGGTACCAATAAGTGGCTAATATTGCCGATATAAGGGTTAACCAAATCCACGGGCTCTTGTCCTGCCACACCAGCGGTATTACTACTGGTATTCTGAATTTGACACCCACAGAACAACAACGTTCCAACAGCAAAAAAATATGCTATAATGCCTTTCATATTGTTTAGTCGAGAATGAAATAAAAAATTATTTGATTCAAATATAGGCGCAACGCTTAGCCTTCTGTTAATCCCGATATAATGACCTTAATAATGGGTTACTTAATTGTTAACCGTACTTTTAAATCGCCATCATGAGCAAAAAAATAGTAGAAAACCTTCCTGCAGAAGTTTCATTCCCCATAATCTTTATGCTATCATCCGCAATCAGAAAAGGTGCAATATACTCCCTGTAGTACCATAACAGCGATTAAACAGAACATAATTATTGCTTAACCGAAGAAAAGTCAGGCATAAAACCTTGTTAAAAATCCTTTAAGATGAATTATTCACCGCTAAATTGATTAGATCACCTCATGTTATTTAACCTCAAGTTATTCCCGGTATTTTCTTTGATTTTTAATAGCCCCAATTAAGTTAGAGCACATTTAAAAGCTCAAATTCGCAGCGAATATTTGAAGTATTGCATAAGCAATCCCCGATTGTTTTGATAGAATAGCATCGCTTTTGTGGAGAAATTATCCAAAATTGCTTTCAATAATTCGAACTTGCAGCCGGATGGAGTGCTTTTAAACACCCGCTTTAGCTTACTTTCCGCTCATTCATCCCCTTCGCTGGAAAAAGCGAAACAGCAACAACTCCTTCCTTTTTCCCGCATTGTAGCTAAACAAGGATAAAGCATACCAAATTCGGTTTAAATAATGTCCGGCTCCCCATTTTAATAGGGCTATCTGCCCTCCGCTCTCCTGTTTTCCAAAAGATTTTTTCCTAATAAATAAGGGCTGCTTCTCCAATGAAGCAGCCCTTACCACTCTATGCACTCAAAGCCTTAGGCACTAAAGCTTTCCTTAAGGACCTCCTTGAAGGTCAGGTCAAATTCTTCAGCAAATAAGGTCTTGTATTCTTCTACAAATTTGTCGTAAGTTGCCCTGGCAGAACTGTGCCGTCCCATTTCCACCAAAAATTGGCACTTCACGGACATTGCTTCTTCATTAACTGTATCCAGTTTTAAGATCACTGAACACATATCAATGACCATATGCTTAGGTAACGGCTGATGTAAGCGTGCGGAAATATACTCCAATAATTTGGTGGTTACCTGTGCTTTCAGTTTGTCATACCAGTCGTTGGTATTGAGCGATCTGATATTAGAAAGTCCTTCCGCAATCCCCTTAAATTGAGCCAGATTTTGTTCGCTAAGTTGTTCTTCCTTTATCAAATTGCAGAATTTCACATAATCAATATAGGCGACAGATTCATCCACTTTAAGTTTAAGGTATCCCGAGTTATTTACCACCTCGAGTCCGCCAACCATTTTAAGTAATTCCTTTAGTTTGGATACATTGACATTTTTATTGTTTTTGGCATCTTTGGCATTTTTATCACTCCAAAAATATTCGACCAAATACTCCGAAGAGATCCCATTTTTCCCATTCACTGAATTCATCACCAGGATGATAAATAATTCCTGACGTAAGCCGGAGAACTTTTTAGAAATACTATTGCCCTCCTGGTCATAGGCCGAGAACCCACTCAGAATCTTGATAAAGGAATGATCCGGCACTTGTTCTTTCTGCACCGCCGGAGTCGGCAGATTCACTTTTGCACTTTCTTCGGTCTTTTCCTCCTCAGCGAGCCCAGCAGGCTTTTTAACGGATAATTGGTTTTTCCTGATATACCAAAAAGTCATCCCTAACAGCAGTAGCCCTCCAAAGGCAAGCATCATCTTCCAAAAGGCTGAAATCCCGTGTCCACTCGCCTGTTGGAGCGCAGGTACATGGATGGGAAGGTTGATGCTGTAGACGTTTAGCACGGTTTCCTTATCCGAGCAAAAAGTCGTGACCGCATACAGCTTATCCAGAGATTTATTGTAATATAAGTCTGCAAAAGAACGAATATCATGAAACTTATAGGGGATGCCATCTGCCAACGCTTCCAGGCTATCATTTTCTATACTCCCTTTAAAAAGCTGTAGGGTACTTTGGAACTGATTTTTCTTAAAAAGCATAGCATAAAACTGATCCTGCTCTACAACCAGGCTGTTGGCACTGGTAAAATACCCCTGACTTTGACTGGTGTCATAGGTATGTAATACTTTGAAACTCTGGTTAGAGAGATCGTATTCCATCAGCTGACTGAAGTAATGCGGGCTGTATTTTTGTTCACCGTATTCATTACCAAAGCCCCCCAAAATATATCCTTTCTGATTTTCCTGATTCAGTCCAAAACCTGCCAAATACCGTGGAAAAGGATCCGTATTTTTATCTCTGGTTCGATCCAAAAAGTTGGATATGGATTTACGAAACATATGGTGCCCATAACCAAAGATGGTATACAAACCCGAATCTATCGGACTGATGTATCGATTGTGGTGTAAGTAATCCGTACGATCCGGCATACTAAAATCAAACTCTTCCGACCACTCAAGTTGCTCCTTATCAAAAGGATAAAGCCTCATATGATCTACCGAATAGGCCAATAATTGCTTTCGAATCCCGTCATAAATAAAATTCTGATGCCCTCGTTCCAGTTCAACCGGATTTTGGTAGAGCACCATACTGTCTTCGGCAATATTTTCCGGGTCAATCACCAACAAACGGTCTCCTCCGATAAAGTATAATTTATGCTGGTCCGTATTGAAAACCACCTCGGCATAGCCCTCCAACTTTTTAGTGATCAATGGCTTCCAAAAGGTAAAGTCTTTACGAATCCATTTAGGGTTTCGGAGTTGTGCCCAATACTGCCCTCCCTCTGAGGGGCACTTTAAGCCATCCACATTAGTCAGGGGCCATCTTGCTTCAAAGTCGCCATCAATAATAAAGTCGACATTTCGGATTTTCATGTTAATCGCATCACGTGTCGCTATGGACTGATGGTCATTAATGCCGAAATAAAACTTCAGGCGATCCTCGGAACTAAAATATTGATAATGGAGCTGATTGGAATGCTCCCCTATTGCAATCAGGTATTTGTGAGCTTGAAGATCAAAATCAAGCTTGATGCGCGTCCAGGATTTTAAGGTGTTTCGATCAATCCGTAAGGAAATCTCCCCTTGTTTCTGATTTCCAATGAGTAGGCTTACTTTAATAAAATCACCATCAACGACCTGATAAATCAGGTCCATCTTCTTGCCATTATTGGAAAAAGAACGAAATATATAGCCAAACTCATTGTAGGAATCATCAATCGTAGCGAAGTCAAAGGCTATCGTGAAATTATCCGATAACTCAGGAGGTTGATTGATGAAAAATTGACACATCGTTCGGTCATCAATAGGATATTCCTGACCAAAAAGCCGTAATCCGTATTTGGCTAAACACCAATTGGAGGTTACAAAAAACAGAGCGATTAGGTACAGTTTCTTCATATAAAAAAATTTTCTCTGCAAATTTATTTTACCTTTTCTAAAACGGTTAAGATAAAAATTAAATTTAAATATTATTACGCCATCATAAAAAGTCGTGGTGCTAGTTTTTTACTCTTCAGAAGATATTCTTTGAATATTTACAAAACCCTCTTCATTCAATACAAAAAAGGCATTTTTCAAGCCCCAAAAAGTGCCTAAAAAATGCCCTTACTTCAATTAAACAGCTAATTCGTGGTTGAAAGTTCCATTTATCGCTTCATCAATTTATGACTAGTCCTTTGTCCGCTGGTGAATACAGTAACATAATATACGCCTGCCGGAAGGTCCTGTAGGTTGACATTGGTTTGCATTGGTGTTAAAGCTCCCTGCATAACCATATGGCCCGCGCTATTATAAACCACAAAGTTATCGCCCTCCTGCTGATTTTTCACATTAATCAGAACCATACCGCTAGTTGGATTCGGAGAAAGGATCACTCGTTGCTCCACCGTGGATAACGGAGGTTCAGGAGTGCCTACCTTTTCTTTCGTATGAATGCGCGTCAAGGCTTGTTCTCCTTCCCCGGAAACCTCTATTAGCAGCTCCCGGTCTTCCTCCCCACTTTCACCGGTAGTAACAATTCTGCCCAATTCCTGCAGGCTGGTCAGGGTAGCCCGATGGTCGCCTTTGATGTAAATACTCCCTGCCGTAATGTTCCATACGGAACCATCAGGAAGCGACTTTTCCGGATGAAAATCGATCAGGTTTAATTCCCCGGCTTCAACATAGGTGATACTCGTTCCGGCAGAGGACTCATCAAAAGCGGTACCATACATTTGATTCACATTAATGATTCCTCCTTGAATGAAGACAGTGGCATGGCCATCCCAGCCATTCCAAAAATGCCCCCCAAAGTTTATTTCCCCACCTTCTTCAACAACGAGTTCAGCGGCGTAATTGGCCGTCCAGGCTAAGCCGGACCACTCTTCCGAGGTTTGCAATGCGCCTCCGTTTTTCACAATCAATTTAGCGGACTGTGCTTCCTCTCCACCATCTCCCAAAATCAATTGTTTTGCTCCCACGCGCTGATCAATATAACAGTTGATGGCATCAGGAATATTAAATTTGGCGATGACTTTTGGAGTAGGCACCCCTTCGGTCCAGTTGGCTGCCACACTCCAGGAAGCCGATGTTGCTCCTTCATTATCCGGATTCGCCATTGGATTCCAAACCGTTTCTACAATCTCCGGTTCGGTAGGGGCAGTGGTGGTTGAAATTTTAGTGATCGGGTCATTTTCCAAACCAATGATCTCGACTTTCAGACTTAAGTCTGCCTGCCCGTCTTCACCAGTGGTCAGGATTCTTCCTGATTGATAGAGGTTTTCAATAACGGATTTATGATTTCCTTTAATGTAAACAAAACCATTTGTAATGTTCCAAACCGATCCATCAGGCAGGGATTTTTCCGCATGAAACTCATTGAGGTTCATTTCCCCTGAAGTGATGTAAGTAGTGCTGGTGCCGGTAGTGTTGTCTTCAAAAGCCGTCCCGTACATATTTGCTACATTAATTCTGCCTCCTCTTAAATACACCGTAGAGTTGCCTTGCCAGCCATTCCAGAAATGCTGGCCAAAATCAATGGTTCCGCCCTGCTCCACAACCAAGTCGGTATCAAAGCCTGCTGCCCATGCAGCACCAGACCACGCATCTGCACTGGTGGAAAGGAAACCGCCATCTTTTATTATCAGGCGGGCGGAGCCGCTTTCTTCCCCATCTCCCAACACCACTTGCTTGGCTTTTACCGAACGATCAATTTCACAATCTATGGCCCCGGCCTTGGTAAATTTTACTACCGTAATCTCCCCAGGAACGCCATTGGTCCAGTTGGCCGCTACACTCCAGGAGGCCGCTGTAGCTCCTGCATTGTCCGGATTGGCCGCCGGATTCCATACCGTCTCGGCCGGTACGGGCGCTTCTACGTTTTCTTCGGCGGTAATCACCGTCACTACCTCTGCATCCGCTCCCTGCAACACTACACTTAACGTACGGTTCTCTTCCCCGCTCTGCCCGGTGGTCAGGATTCTGCCCTGAGCCGCCAAATTTTCGATATTATCCTTATGATCTCCCTGGATGCTTACCGTTCCACCAGTAAGGTTCCAAAATGAACCGTCAGGTATTGTTTTTTCCGGATGAAACTGCTGTAAATTTAAGTTACCGGATTGGATATAAATAACACTTGTGCCATTAGTGCCCTCCTCAAAAGCGGTGCCCAACATACCGGCCACATTCACTATTCCGCCTGTTATGAATACATCAGAGTGCCCTTGCCAGCCATTCCAAAAATGCTGGCCAAAATCAATGGTTCCGCCCTGCTCCACAACCAAGTCGGTATCAAAGCCTGCTGCCCATGCAGCACCAGACCACGCATCTGCACTGGTGGAAAGGAAACCGCCATCTTTTATTATCAGGCGGGCGGAGCCGCTTTCTTCCCCGTCTCCCAACACCACTTGCTTGGCTTTTACCGAACGATCAATTTCACAATCTATGGCCCCGGCCTTGGTGAATTTTACTACCGTAATCTCCCCAGGAACGCCATTGGTCCAGTTGGCCGCTACACTCCAGGAGGCCGCTGTAGCTCCTGCATTGTCCGGATTGGCTGCCGGATTCCATACCGTCTCGGCCGGTACGGGCGCTTCTACGTTTTCTTCTGCGGTAATCACCGTCACTACCTCTGCATCCGCTCCCTGCAACACTACACTTAACGTACGGTTCTCTTCCCCGCTCTGCCCGGTGGTCAGGATTCTGCCCTGAGCCGCCAAATTTTCGATATTGTCCTTATGATCTCCCTGAATGCTCACCGTTCCACCAGTAAGGTTCCAAAATGAACCGTCGGGTATTGTTTTTTCCGGATGAAACTGCTGTAAATTTAAGTTACCGGATTGGATATAAATAACACTTGTGCCATTAGTGCCCTCCTCAAAAGCGGTGCCCAGCATGCCGGCCACATTCACTATACCACCTGTTATGAATACATCAGAGTGCCCTTGCCAGCCATTCCAAAAATGTCCCATAAAATTAATAAGGCCGCCTTCCTCTACCACAAGCTCGGTATGGTAGGCATCCGTCCAGGCCGTACCGGACCAATCCACACCAGTAGTCAGCTCTCCTCCATTTTTTATCACCAAACGGGCCGTTGAACCGGTACCACCATCTCCTAAAACAAACTTATTCACCGTAACGACTTGATCTAGCGTACAGGAAATGGCGTCCTGAACATTAAATATGGCCACCCCGGTGGAAGTTGGAACACCATTCGTCCAATTATTCACCACTGCCCAGGAGGCTTCGGTAGCATCTGTATTATCCGGATTGGCCGCTGGATTCCAAACGGTCGTTTGAGCTAAAACCAGATGGTTTAGCGTCATTAGCAGGAATACTGCTAAATACTTTAATGGGTTAGTATTCATAAGATGGTTGGAAATTTAAAAAATATATAAAATTATAACCACTAAACATAAATGATCAATAATTTATTGACTATCACTATAGTGAAAATTTTAAATCAAAATATTAGTAATATATGTTCAAAAATAATCAATGCTAATCTAAAAAAAGCCAAAGGGCACTAAATAATAAATGCTGCCTATGGCTTTTTATTTTTACAATAATAATTAACAGTCTACAGTGGAAATGCGGATATTTTCGAAGGCTACTTTTTCATTATTTTCTGTGTAGTAAATTTACCAGCGTTGTTTACCGCAATAATATAAACACCTGATGGATAATGTGATAAATTAACTTTCACTAACTCTCCTTTCAAAAGGCCGGAAGTTAATTTACGACCCGCAAGTGAATACACCGCATAAGAAGTTGCATCATCCATTCCTTTGGTGTTGATCTCCACCCAACCGGCAGTAGGGTTTGGAACAGCAAAGGTTAAGCTGGATTCCGCTCTGGAAGCTAATGGACCTTCTGGCTCTTCCGGATTCTCTGGATTCTCTGGTTCCTCTGGCTCTTCAGGTCCTTCTGATACCGCAGTAATGGTCGTCAGATAACTCCCTTCCTCCCCTGTTACATCGATGGTAAGGGTACGAACTTCCTCACCACTTTCTCCGGTGGTGATGATACGTCCCAGATTCACTAAATTCATGATATTGTCACGGTGATCTCCCTTAATATAAATGGTTCCACCGGTCAAATTCCACATTGAACCTTCTGGAATAGACTGTGTAGGATGAAACTCCCCCAGGTTGAGGTATCCCTTCTCAATATATATAGTCCCTGAACCTACCGTGCCGGGTTCAAAAGCGGAGCCGTACATATTATTTACGTTAATATCACCTCCTCTTAGATAAACCACTGATTTTCCATTCCATCCATTCCAGAAATGATTTCCAAAATTAATGGTCCCTCCTTCTTCCACGATCAATTCGGTGTACCAGTCGTTCGTCCATGCCGCACCGGACCATTCTCCCCCCGTGCTAATTGAACCTCCATTCTTCACCACTAAACGTGCGGTATCAGCCTCATCGCCACCATCACCCAAAACAAATTTGAAGATGTTCACATTCTGGTCTACATAGCAGGTAATCGCATCCTTTACATTGAATTTTACAATACCATCTGCCGCAGGGAGCCCATCGGTCCAGTTATCAGCATTAGACCAGGAAGCCTCGGAAGCTCCATCATTATTCGCATTACCTGCAGGGTTCCATATAGTCGATGGTCGATCTTGCGCACTTAAATTGCCCCCAAAACAAAAAATAAGAATAATGCTAAAATGTAAAAATAGTTTTGCTTTCATAAAAAGTTAGTTTTGGCTAAAAGTAAATTTGTATAACGAAGATACGGGAGTGCATTAACCCCCACTTAATCGAAGATTAAACAGCTACCTTGCGCATAATTATTGCTTAAATAGGCCCTGAAATCTCCAAAATAGGCATTTTGCTTTTCCCCCGGACTTTTAATTTATTTTTTTGATTATAGGATCAGGCTTAGAACAAATAAAGACCACTCGTTATTTTACGTAGCAAACCCTCCTACACCAACTGTATTTTATCCAATTAACAACCTATTATTCCTCCCTTAAGCCTTTGGTGTATTTTGGGTATCTATCCTAGTATTCAACCAAATTATATCTGATGCAACACGATCCATTATACTTGGTATTTCCCCAGGCCATGCGCAAAACCATGGCCTGGGTACTATTGTCCCTATGGACTTTTGTTCAACCGGCATTTGCCCAGCAAAACCAAAAAGAAAACAGTGCTTATATCGATCCACAAATCGGGAACGTCGCACCCTTCTTGGTCCCTACCTTCCCCACTATGCATCTTCCGAATCAAATGGTCCGCATGTTTCCCATTCGGCAAGACTATTTATCCGATGAGATCGAAGCCTTCCCCCTATTGGTTTATGCCCATCGGCGCCCCGGAATGATGCGCCTAAAAGTAGGCACGACTGATTTCTCTGAACTCAAAACTTCAAAAATGATCGTCGACCATGATTTAGAAACTTACCAACCTTGGTTTTATGAAGGCTACTTGATCGAAGAAGATATCAAGCTATCCTTTACACCGGGCAAGAAGTGTGGTTTTTATCAAATAGACTTTCAAAAAAATCAAAATAAACACCTGATCCTGCAGGGAAAACAGCCGCTTTCTTTTCAGCGGCTTTCCACTCATCGCTACCTGCTCACGGAAACCATTATGAACAAAGACCGAGGCTTGAACCCCAGGACACTGAAACTGAAGGTTTACGCTTATGTGGAATTTGTCGATAAACTCAATCAACCCATTTCAGACCTAAAAGTGGATGAACATGATGGTTGGCTGGCCATCTCCACTCAAAATCATGCTCAGGTATTTATAAAATATGGACTCTCTTATATCAGCCCGGCGCAGGCACAAAAAAACTTTACAGAAATTGCCTACGATAATTTCACAACCGTAATGGTGCGTGCCAAGCAGGCCTGGGATGAAAAAATGAATCTCATTCAGGTCAAAGGTGGTACGGAGGCGCAAAAGAGGACCTTTTTTACCTCCCTCTACCGCACTTATGAACGAATGGTGGATATTACCGAGGATGGGCAATACTTCGATGTATATCAGCAAAAAGTTCAAAAAACCACCCAACCGATGTATGCCGATGATTGGATTTGGGATTCTTACCGAAGCCACCACCCCCTGCGCACCATACTACACCCCAAACAAGAGGGTGATATGGTGAATTCATTTGTACGAATGTATCATAGCAGCGGCTGGATGCCCACCTTTATGCAGGCATTTGGCAATACGATGTGTATGAATTCTTATCATACGGCCGCCATTTTTTTAGATGCTTATAGTAAAGGTATCACTAATTTTAATGCAGAAGCTGCTTACAACGGCATGGAACATACGCTGACCACCCGCACCTTTATTCCCTGGCGCCAGGGAAACCCTCGCGAGACCATTGATGATTTTTTTCATGAGAAGGGATACTTTCCGTCCTTGGCTATCGGGGAGAAAGAGTCGCTCCCCGATCAGGTGGTGGATAGTTTTGAAAAACGACAACCAGTACCCGTGACATTGGGCGTTTGTTATGACTTTTGGGCATTAGGTAAGCTGGGTGAACGACTTGAGAAGAAAGGCTATCAACAATATTTGGATTTCAGTAAAAACTACCAACAGCTGTGGCACCCGGAACATCGCTTATTTATGCCAAAAGACAGTAAGGGGAAGTGGGTAGAAATTGACCCAAAACTAGATGGAGGACTCGGCTACCGTGATTATTATGATGAAAACAACGGCTGGACCTACGCCTGGGATGTGCAGCATGATATTGAAGGCCTTACGAAATTATTGGGGGGCACAAATGCGGCGGCGGATAGGCTCGATCAGCTATTCCGTGAATCTTTAGGTAAACGCAAAAGTCAGTTTTACGTGGATGGTTCCAATTCCACCGGCATGATCGGACAATTCTCTATGGGTAATGAACCTTCCTTTCATATTCCCTACCTGTACAACCGTTTTGGTGAGCCGTGGAAAACACAACAAAAGACCCGATTTGTACTGGACACCTGGTTTAAGGATAATATTTTCGGTATTCCGGGAGATGAGGATGGTGGAGCGATGACAGCTTTTGTGGTGTTCACCTCTTTAGGTATTTATCCTGTGACTCCAGGAGTACCGGTTTATGACATCACGAGCCCTATATTCAAAGAAGCCAGTATTCAATTGGAGAATGGAAAAACTTTTACCATTCAAGCTGCACTTGCCAGTAAAAAGAATAAGTATATTCAATCCGCCAAAATAAATGGAAAGGTGCTGAACCAGCCTTATATTTCTCATGAACAAATTATGGAAGGTGGTACATTAACGATAGAGTTGGGACCACTACCGAACCGTGCCTGGGGAAACACCCCTTTATAATCAAGGGAAGATAATTATAAAAGATAGGGAATGGATCAATGCCATTAACATGAAAAATATTGGAAGTAGTTTGATGAATTAAAGCGTGTTTAAATCGCATACTCCATTCATCTTATCAACATCATATTACAAAAGGACAAAGAAATAAATGATTGGGAGGAGGAAGAAAGCTTCTCCTGATCTTTTGAACGTATGCGATAAGCATAAAACCAGCCGAAACTTCTTTCGACTTACCTCCTATTTTGCTGATGCACGAACCCTTTTATTTTGAAGGAGAGTTTTGAGTCGTGTCTGTTTCCCAACCATAGTATTTTGTGGATTTTATAAAAAATAATCCCAATAAAAGGAACAGCTCGGAAATGTTCATGTAATGTTGAACATGCAAGGAGAAACATTGGAATCAGGAAGGGTGAAATGATCTGAAAACGAATTCCACGGATTTGAAAAATCGCCTGTGCGTCGCTTTAAACAAGCAGATGCTTTAAATTACGTATTGGACAAATCGGTAATCAAAACAGATTTAGACGCTGTAAATACCGGATGGGTTATGGTAAATATGTTTGAAATTCCTCGTGGAACATTGTATTGGGGTTGGTTAGCTCCTGCTCCACAAATGGTGGCCTATAGCATAGTGGCTGATGTAAAAAATGCCGACTACTATTTTCGTACCTACGATAATATGATTATTCGCAAGGTAATGTAAATAACATCGATTGGGATAAGGCCACATACAAAGAGAAAGCCATCTATGGCACATTGAAGGACTATGGTTACACCGATTTTATTCCCGAGAATTAACTCCCAAATCATATTATTTTAAAAATGGTCATCAACCCTTTAGTGGTGATTGAAAATCCCAAGGGCGAAAGGGTTGATTCCATATAAAGCCGTTCCTAAAAAATGACGGGCATGTCAACTTCTCAATGGAATGCTTTTTAACTATTATATGTCACAAAAAGCCCTTAATCGAGTATTCTAACCCCAAAAACACCTTCCGCCCTGCCCTAAAAAAACTCCCTGACCATACGGACATCCCTGAGCTTCTTTACTCCCTCCAATAACTGGCCCACAAGGTATTGATGCAAAAAAAAGGCATGCTATATTACCTGTTGTAATCAAACCCTTTCAAACACAAAAGACCGACAAAATGCCGGTCTTTTTTTTATATCAATTTTACTGAAATTTTCAGGGCCCTTCGCTATTCACTGTGCTTCTCCAGCCTTGTCCCCATCCTTTATTCAATAATAATCTGCTGTGTTTCCCATCGGTTATCAGCCACAAACTGAAGTAGATACATGCCAGCAGCAGCCCCCTGCAGATTAATCGTGGCTTTAGAGGTCCCCTTGATGGTTTCCTGATGGATAAGCTGTCCGGTCGAACTGAAAACTGCGATCTGAGCCTGCTCTACGATTTGCTTACAATCCAGCTCGATAAGTCCGGAAGTAGGATTGGGATAAACCGAAAACAGCCTGTCATTCTTATCAACCGTCAACGGCGGTTCCTTCTCTTCCTCCTCCTCTTCCTCTTCTCCTTCCGGAATCCAGTCGGCACCGGGCACCCAATAATCTCCCCCTCTTTCATAAGCGCCGATATCCGGCGCATCGCCCACAAAGCCATCGGTATATCCGGGAATCTCCTGCCCGGCATTCACCAATGCGGAGCCCGCTTTCGGCATAAAGTTCATTTCCGTCCAGTCCTCAAAGGGGCTTGCCAATAAAATAACGTTCTCCGGCTGAATATCCGTTCCGATCCAGGGTGCCTTACTTCCATAATTATTGATGATGACCACCTCATCCATGGTATAGCCATTTTCCCAACGCCCCATGGCTTCGGAAACTTTATATAATGAATTATTAAAAATATTCAGACCCCAGTTGTCCCAGTTGATCTGAATGCCGGTCCAGGAAACATTACTCACCACATTATTGTACACATCATAGCCCTTGCTGTGGTTATCCAGGTAAATTCCCGCCACTTTATAGCCGGCATGCGGAGCCGCTTCCGAATCATAAAACCAGTTATGGTGGATGATGGAATTTTTATACTCGCTATTCCCTACCGTATAGAAGACACCGCCATCGGCATTGAACTTCATGACATCATGCACATCATTATAAGCCACCACTGCATTGGCGCTACTCACATAAATCCCGCTTCGTGCACTGCCATAAATCGTATTATTTTCAATGGTGGTATTCGGACAGTTAGAGCGAATCGGTTCGGCATGAATCCCGATGGTATTAAAATAGCGCACAATATTATTCCGGATAGTGGTATGCGAAGTCCCTCTCCAGGCCGTTAGCATGGCTATGCCATTCGCCCCTCCATACTCCACCAGATTGCGCTCAATCAGGTTGTGTTTCCCCTCCACACTGATGGCTCCCTGTGTAATCTGCGCATCGGTATTATTCAATTCATCAATAATGGGAATACCATGACGAACGGTGGAATTTTTAATGACATTATGATTTCCTGACATCATCACAATTCCGCCAAAAGTCTGAATGCCATCCACCACAAGATAATCCTTCGACAGTTTAATCGTATACTCCCGGGCCCGGTATTCACATAAGCCATCAGCAGGATTTACACTTCCCGGAGCTTTGAAATAAACGGTTTCCTGCGCTTCATCGTAGTAATATTCCCTTTCAATATCCAGGGCATCCAAACTGTTAAACAGATAAAAAATTCCCCAGTGGCCGTTTTCCTTCCGGGTTGGATTGTGTACCCCAAAAGGCCATCTGCTGATATCAATCTTTTCAAAATCTATGCGGGAAGTAGAGGCCGCCGTAACTTTCCGGGTCCAGCTTGCACCGGAATGCGCCCCTAAATACCAGACATAGCCATTGCTCCAGTCATAATTCGGAATGCCCGGGTAGGTAAAATGAGCATCAGATCCCCCCTGTTCAATGTATTTGGCATCTACCGTGTAGGGATCGTTATCCGCATTATTCGGCCAGCGGGCAATCTCCATCATATCGCCATCATAAAAGAGCGCATTGCGTTCAATTCCCAGCGGCATTTTGACCTCCGCCATATAAATATTATTACCGTTGGAGACCCAGCTGTCAATCACCTCGCCGGCAGTAATAATCACCGTCTCTCCTTCTGCGGCCTGGAAAGTAATCGGATTGCCTGCTGTACCGCTGTTAGCAGGTTCTACCATTTCGTGGTAACGGCCTTCATGGATAATAACGATATCCCCGGCCACTGCAAGGTCCGCCGCTTTTTGAATCGTCAGAAAGGGTTCCTCCGCAGTACCCGGATTATCATCATGGCCCGTTTTGGCAACGTGTAACTCCTCGGCAAAGGCAATAACACTAAAAAAAACACAGAGTAACCATATTAATATTGGTCGTTTCATAGGACTGCAATTGGTTAAAAAAAGAAAGATTCCATAAGAGAAATGAAGGCCGCTTCATCACAGCGCTCTAACAATTTCAAGCTGTAAAGTACAGTACCCTTTCCGAAAAGCAATACCAACAATCTGATCAAAATCTATATTTAAATAAATACCCCCCTTCGGACTACAAAAAAATTCCTCCGCACTGCTTTCCGGGCGGTTTTTTGCCACCGGAGATGAAACAAAAACAAGAAGGCTCTTCGGTCAGGACCCTCTGCCAAATGAACCCAGCAGGGAAAAAATCACCCCAAAAATGTCAAATATCCCGGCTTTCAGATGGAGCCCGCTTATCCGTACCCGGTAATATACGCCCAGGTTTTTTGGCCGAGGAGCCGTCCTCTTCCCGCCCCGAAGCTCCTCCCGAAGGACATAAAATTCGGGACATATGGAGAATCATTCACAAAAAACGAAATAACATAAAAACCCCTTCGCTACTAATCCCTACCGAAAATTTCTGTTCATGAAAAGGGGCCCGGGCATCCGCCCGGCGGGCTGGCGGCACTCGCTCTTTGGGGCCGGAAAGCACCAATAACAGCAGTAACCAACACTGCCCCAAAGGAGCTCAAACAAGCGGCTGACGCCTCTGCCTTCATCCCTTCGCCGTGGGGTAAGGGAAGGCAGAGCATTTGCCCGAATTATTCACCCCAAAATAAGGCAACACCTCTTGGGTGTTTTTTTTTCGCCCCGATAAGGCTGTGGTTATTTATTCGTTAATAACTCAAATTGGAGCGAGGTAACCCTCTCCATATTCATCTGCTTCGTTAGAACAAATTTGAAACAAGGAACTATTCTTTCATTTCTACGGCCTTGCAGCTGCACAAGAATTTTTGCTAGAATTATCCGGGTTAACGAAAAAATCAATCTTCACTTAGCAAAAAAATGCAGCACGTGAGCAATTGCAACTTCTCTAGTTCAAGGTAACGGACAAGTGTATGCAAATGTGGGCAATTGCGGGCTTCAAACTTATCAAACCATGAGTATTTAAAGCGTGCTACAGACCTTCAATTTGCTGCTATCTCGGCTATGAAATTTATAGATTGTTAACAGGTCGTTATTGTTGTCTTCTGTCAGTCACGATAAACCATGGAATCTCAAGTTTACCATTTCTGAAGTAAATATTTATCTCGGTATCGATGTCAACTCGTTTATATAATCCTTTACTAACACTTACTTCGTCAATTTCATTTTGATGTCCCCAAGCTGTAAGTTTTAAGTAATATGATGTATGTTTTCCAGTGCTTATCCGCTTTTCAAGAATCGTTGCAGTATACTGTTCTGGTTCTAATTTGTCAAGGCTGCAATTAAGATAAATCACTGCACCAAACCCATATGCAAAGAGAAACATTATCAGACTCGAAATAGTCAGGAAATCTTGCTTATTTCTAAATGTAATCTCTTTCTGATTTATGAGTAGAATGAATATAAATATTATTGTAACCAAAGCCGCTTTTAACCAAACATTTGAATAATCAAAAATATCATAGTCAAAGAACGCCCTTGCCATCAACCCCAGTGAAGGAAAAATCAATGCATAAATAATCGATGGGTATGCACTTCCATTTTTTTGGTCAACCCGTATCAGTCCTCCTGAAAGTTTCACTACAATCAGTGCTACAATCGGAATGATAAAAGCTGAAAGTACTGCGCCATCATATGGTTTTGGGTAAAAATAAGCCCATGCAAAAGAAAGACCACCTAACCAATTAATGACTTTGGATAGTTTTCTAGCATTTGATAGTTTTTCTTCTCTAATTTCTTTTGACCATCCAATGTTCTTGTCATTTAAAATTTCCTGTTCTTCCGCTTGAGCATTTATTAAATCAAGGTCTTCATATTTCGCTGACAGCCAAGATAGAATTTCATGATTTCCACTAATGTATTGGCTTATTTTTATTCTTTTCTTCCCTTTGGCATTTGGCTCAACAAATATATACTGATCATTTACAGTGTATCCTTTAATTTCCTCAAATCTAAGCGTCTTGGTTGTAAAAACTCCAATTGAGACCAATCCATCTTTATTAATTATAAATCGTCCTTTGTAAATATCCATTAATCCGAATATCATTAGCGTTACCATTCCTATTGATATCGGAGTCAAGGTTAAAACAACTGTTAAATTAATTTCATCAGCTAAGAACGGCATAATCGCTAAAAAGCCAAATAGTGCAATTAATACTGGCCCAAAAATCCAGATAAATATTGCCCACCCTTTTGCTATTTTATATTCCTTCATTATTATCTGTTTGTTTCGTTCGACCTAATGCTCGTTAACGACTCGGCTATGAAGCGTTCCGCTCTGTGTTGCGCCTGCGGCAGAGCGGTATGCTTTATAAGCCATTGTTAGCAGCTGTTTTTTAGTTGTTTAAATAATAATTACTCAGTTCTACATATCGAGTTTTATTTAGTAATTTATTTTTATCTAACGTAATCACTTTTGCTTTTTCTCTAAAAGGCTCTATGTGTTCATTTTCCATGGCACACATTATTATCTGTGTTGTATCAGACATTCTATTTGTTAATATATCAACAATTTTATCGTAATTAGAATCTGATTGTTCCTGCTGATTAGGAGTATCAATAACTAAACCAGCTTTAACTTCATTTCCAAACTTTTCAACCATTGAAAATATCGTTAAATAATAAGCTAAAATAGCTCTAGAGCCTTCTGCTGCTCCTCCCTCTTTAATTACTTTGTTATATTGAAGTGGAGAATTTATTTCAGAAGTATTTACAGCTTCCGCATCCAATAAACCAATGTACTTTGTAAAAATTGAGCTAAAAGATAAATTGATATTTTCAATTTCTTCATTCGTTAACAAAGCCTTTTGTTCTTTTCCAATTTTTCTAATATCAGCAGATAAGTCATCTGACTTAACTAGTTTAGAGGTTTTATCTTCAATGACATTTTGTTTTATCGAGTTTCCTGCAATATTTTCAATAATCTGATTAAAATCGATAATAACTTTTTCTTTATTCAATCCTTGACTGTCATCATTCGCTTCTGTAGTCTCTATAACTTCCTTTTCATCTTCAATAATGTACTTTTCATTGATTCCTTTAATTTGTTCTCTTGCTATATATAGATCCTTGTCCTTATTAACTAATTTCTTTTTAACTTTTTCTAGTTCAGTCAGAAGAGATTCCAACTGATTTTCTGCTTGAATTTTGTCAGTCATAATAGATGCCCTATTGATTATGGAGTTCTCATGAACTACACCACAAAGTGGACATTCTACTTCATCTTCCTCTATATTTTCAATTGTATATTTATAATCTTTATCGAGCTCTGCAATAATTTTTTCTGTAATTACTTTTTGTTGTTCTAAATATACTCTTTCACTATTTAATACAGCCAAACTGCTTAAAAGCTTTTCCTGAGACAGTTGTAAATCATTTAATTCAACCTTTATTTCTTCCGTAAGTGTTTCAAACTTGTCACTTTTTACAGTTGCATTAGTGATTGTGGGAATGTAGTTTTCTACAACTTCGAGGGTCGTTTCTATTTTTACTATTTCTTCTTTAATAGATTTTTGTATATCCTTTTTTTCGGCTTTTTGGGTTTCAAGTTGAAAGTGTTTCGGAGTAAGTAACCCAACATGGTATTTTACAATTATACTTTTCCAATTCTCAAATTGTGCAAGTTTCTCAAAATTATCCCAAGCATTTGACCAACTTCTTTTTTGGTCAATATAAAAAGGAAGAAAATAAAAGGCAGGAGGAGGTGTAACCATCAATCCAGTCTTTCGATTTGGCAAAAGAGCTTTAAAACCAAGGATTTTAGCCATCCTTTGCGAAAAGTCACCCCCGATTTTCTCATAGTCAACATAATCATTTCCTTGCTCTTTTAGAGAAATTTGACTCTTATATCTCTTCACAGAATACTCAACATCATCTACAGAAAATACAACAAGTGTTTTACTATCTGTAGAATTCCATTTTGAATCTAATTCAGGTTCACAGCCAAGCCCCCAAAATAACAATTTTGCTAATGTAGATTTGCCGACACTATTATCAACTGCTACTATTAGATTTAACTTCTCGTTGAACTCGAACAGATTTGCAGTTTCTGTCGAACTTGACACTATCAGCAGTTGTTTGAATTTTAAGTTTGGCATTTTTTGAAGTTCTTAGATTTCTTATTAAGATTTTAAAATTTTCTTTACCCATTAGTTCATCATTATATATTCACAGATTATAGCACTTGTAATTTCTATGTCAGAATGAAATACATTACTAATATTTTTTGGTATTTCTTTCTTAACCTGTTCGATTAAGTCTTTGAAATCAGTTGTTCCATTATTTATAATTGATTCAATTTCTTTTACAAAATAGTTTGTTAAATCATTTTGTAAGACACTACTATTACTAATACGTAGAGTTCTGTACCTATTAAAGGAGCGCTTTAGAACCTTTGCTTCAATCGATTTCAAACCAATCTCTGAACAAATATTACTAAACTCGATATCAATTTTCGCTTCGTCCTTAATGTTGGTAAATTCATTAAGTACTTTTGTAACTGTTGTAGATGTTAGTGCTTTATTACGCAATAGTTCATCCCACTTTGTAAAATCATATGTGACTGTTCCCTTACGGTTTACTTCGTCTATTAAAAGTCTATAAATATCAATTGGACTTGAATATGAAGCAGGAAAAAGATTTGTGATTAGTTTAGCTATAGATGCAATAATATCATTTTGAAAATTTTTCTCTGAAAGTTCAGGTACAATAAACTGAATATTTGATGGCAAGGCATCTATACCCATTTCCTTTTTCATCTCATTTTCTAATTCCTCTAATTGTCCATCAGATAAATCATCTAGGGTAATTTTACTTAAACTCAAATCATTATTTTTCAGTTCAAGTGCAAAATCATTTAGCGCAACTAGGTTCAGTTCAGTTATTTTTGAAGTAAAAGGTTTCTCCAAACCACTTGAAATTAACTTACCTAATACACTTTTATCATTCTTCTTTTGATGTGCAAGTTTATTCGGAGTAAAGCGACCTCTATTTGTTTTAACCTGATTAAATTCAAAATTTGCATTCTTTGCATCCAAAGAGTCTGATACTACAACATCCTCATGTAACTCAATAAAAACTGCATACTCCTTTAGATTATCATGTTCATTTAACACCCGATATAATGCCCAATGATACTGATAGGAATACTTTTCATAAGTTTCAGCGCCTGATTTTTCTCTTTGCGATGCCAATAATGGATTTAAAGTATCTTTCATATGCTTTAGTTGTTTGTAGGCGTTTGTCTTGCTGCTAACGGTGGCAATATGGCATGAAGCGGATTGCGAGTGATTTACTACCAAACCCAGATGAAGTTGAAACGGACTAATGCCGCCCCAATTAAGTACTTCACCGCTTTTTGCTATTTTGCGTGTTAGCAAATGTTATTTCTCAATTATAATTAGTTCATCTATTACTACCTGTTCAGTATCAAATTCAAATTCATCCTGCTTTATACTATCTTGTTCAATTGAACATTGATATGATAATTTCACATTAAAATTCTCATAAATAAGAAAATAGTGTTTGTTCCAGTCATCATCAATTATTGAAATATTTCTACCCTCAGCTTCCATATAGTAATCCGACTTAAACATAAAATATTCTATTCCAAAAGTCGCCGAAATATTAATCGGAATATAAAATACGCCATCAATAAATTGAATCTCGTCAAGGTGTATTTTATTAACAGTGACATTGTCCATATCCTGTAACATGCCTATATTATCATCAGAGGGTAATGACTCATGAAATATTTCTTGATCATTTCCAGCAAACACATCTCCATAAATTTCACTAATAGCGAACTCTGAAATTTTGCCTGTATTTTCTTTTAATAAAATCAGTTCATCAGAATAATGTTCAATTTTCTTATACTCATCTTCAATCGCTTTGTAGTCAGAGCTTTTATAGAAGTCAGCGTATGATGCAAAAGCAAAGGAACTACCCAAATCATTAACAACATTCCTAAGATTATTATCTGCACAAATAAAATATACATTACCTACTGACTCTATAATTGATTTAATTGCTTCATAAATGAAAGCATCAGGAATGTCTTTTCTGCTTTTAGGTTCAGGAAATGGCTTATCTCCTCCGAAATAAGAAGACATTACTAATTTCCCATGCTCATTATTAATTTCATGAAGAATTGCCCCAGTATCATTAATAAAATCAGTCCAATGTTTATCAACGGATTTATCAATTGTCGATTTTATTGAATCAAGTTTTTTAGCAACTTCTTCTAGCTCAACATAAACTTCATTTGAAATTCCTTTCCTATTTAGGGATGTGATTTCTTTAATTGCTTTTCCAATTACGGAGTCAATATCTTTGAAGTTATGAGAAGTAGATTCTTTGTATACGACCCAAGGGAAGTGAATCTTAAGTAATTCTAGTTTTGATAGTTTTTTTAATAATAAGATATCCGAGTTTAGAAAACCTCTGTCTTTTCTTAATATGCTCGTATCAATTACAATATTCATCATGATTACTGATCTAAACTAATTATAAATTCAAATTAGGATTTATTTTTTTATTGTAATTTCTTCTCCAAACTCACTTTTACCAAAATCGCTGTAAACTAATTTTTTCCCTTTCAGATTAATTTTTTTAACTGCATCCATTTTAATATTGTCCCCATTTTGAACTAATATAAATTCAGCTCCGAAACAACATTCCCAACAATCATCTACAACTGATGGAAACATAGCAATATTATTTCCACGATATCGACTTCTAACCCCAGGATAAATTATACTATTGTAACCTAATCTTTTATAAAAATCGAATACAATATTTGTTATATCATATTTGTTTGCTGAATCTGTTTTAGAAAATTCCTCTGTAATTAGCTCTAGGAATTCCTTATCCTCTCTAGATAAGTTTCTAAATTCATTTGAATTCACTAATTCTTTAAAAGCATTTGTTGTCAAATCATTTGTACAATATTCATCTTTGAAAACAAAAAAAAGAGATGTGTAACTTGTCTTTGATAACCATTTAGTTACTGTAATATTGAATGTTTTATTTTGATATCCCAAAATAGAATGGTCTAATTCTGTTGCTAAGAAAAATCTAGTAGCAGAAGGAGTATCTAAGTCTGTAAATGCTGCGTAAAAAATAGATTCTTCTGCATTATTAAATCTTCCTTCTGAAGCTAAGTGCTTTAATTTACTTGGAATATATGATAATCTATCAAGGTCAAAATCTCCATCTGTGTGCGAAATAATCACTGCTCTTTCTATAAAAGTATCTTTATTTACATTAACAGTTGGTATTGGAATCCTAGGCAATATGCTTAATATATAGTCTTTAAGCACGTTTTTATCTGCCTTTGTATTGTTTTCTATTATTTCTACAAAATCCTTATGGTTCATTTTTCTTAATATTTGCTAACATCCGTATATCGATCACTTAGTGATCTATAGCCAATCAAAACGATCATATGATCAATAGCCACCAAGTAATACTCCATCATGCATGCCGTATAGCCGTCCAATCCGGCGGCTACAGCAATGCTCAAAATACAAAATAATCAAACAAACATCCTAATGTGGCAATTCCAACAATTGGCCATTCACCAAGCACGCTCAAAAAAATGATCACGGTCTTCCGGTATAACATTTGGTCATCTAAATGCTTACAAAAAATTATTCTTACTTGTTCTTGCTCTCTTCCTCTTCTCTTGCCGGAAAAATAAAACTTAAAAAGGCTTCCATTCAAAATAGGCTTTCCCTCTTAAAAAAAATGCTGCACGTGAGCAATTGCAACTCCTTAAGTTCGGGGAAATAACAAGTGAAATAACTACTAATGAAGACCGGGCGCCACTTACCTCCACAAAAAAAGCGCTGCCATATCGGACAGCGCACGCATTCCCAGAGAAATGTTAACATTTAAAGAAGTTTGAGGTGCTTTAAGGAATTATGGGGCAGCCTAAGCAGCCCGAAGCGCTATGGCCTCGGGGATTTTGGGTTTTGAAGAAAGGGCCTCTATCTTTTCAGCCAGCGCTTTTACACTTTGATCCAGTTCATCCAACATTTTGGCAATGGATTCATTCCGCTGACGTTCTTCTTCGGCTTCGACTTGCTGGCGGGCGAGAGCCTCGGGTTCCAAATCCCAGATCCGAAGTATCCAGCGCGCCATCGCACCATACCACCAGGGGCCTTTAGTTTTGAGCAGCCGTACCTGATGACGCCATCGGAGATTGAAATTCATCAGACCATAATTGATGGTGCGCAAACGCAGGAAATCATCAAAATAATCGGAAAACCATTGGGTAATGCGCCGGATAAAGGGCTTGATTTTATAGGGTGTTGGCCTAAAATATCCACACCACAAATGGCTCTTAAGTCCTACAAAAATTTTCCGGCATTCATAGCGCCGCTGGGCCAGCCGGGCATCATATTCTCCAAATAATTTATTGCGCTTCAACTCCCGACCAATGGTGGACACATGCCGATCCAATAATCGGGCGATTTTGGCATTACTCATTCCCAGGGAATGGTAGAGATCAATCCGGCAACGTTCTGCGTAGGTCAGGTACATTAATCGATATTTTATCCTATAAGTGATGATCCATCTCAAATGTTTCTGACCGCTGAGATAAAAAGTCCCAACTTGCACCCAAAACCACAATTTTCTATATTGATTTTTCTCCAATATTAACCGCTACACCCATGCAAAAACTATTGCTGCTCTTTTTCTCCCTGATTACCTACCCGGGCTTTGCTCAGTCAACCACCTCTCTGTCTGAAAGCGCCATGGCCCTTACCCGCCAGAAAGTGGTGTACGACCCGGCTTATGTGGCGATAGCCTACCCTGGAGGAGATGTACCCGCGGATCGGGGCGTCTGTACGGACGTGGTGATCCGGGCCTACCGCCTACAGGGAATTGATCTGCAAAAGGAAGTGCATGAGGACATGATCGCACATTTTGACCTGTACCCCACTATTTGGGGACTGAAAAAACCGGACACGAATATCGACCATCGTCGGGTGGCCAATCTGATGACCTTTTTCAACCGGAAAGGAATGACTAAAGGAAAAAGTCAAAGGGCAGAGGATTATCTACCGGGAGATATTGTGGCCTGGGATTTGGGAGGTGGAGTCTTACATATTGGCCTGGTAGTGGATCAGAAAAGCAGGCAGGGAAGCAGACCATTAATCGTGCATAATATTGGCCGGGGGCAGGTGCTGGAGGATTGTCTGTTTGCCTGGGAAATTATCGGACATTATCGGTATCCGGATTAACATACCATTCAAAAAACTATTATGCTACCTTCCCCTGCCATTCTGTTCCTCCTGATCAAACTGTTTTTCCTGCCGGAGAATGATTTCAAAAAAGCACAATGTCGCTATCCGAGGGTACGCTATGCCTATGCGCAAAAACAACAGGATTTTGATAAACTCCTAAAGGAGAAGGGCATCCATCTTCAGGCCTTTAACCTTTACCTTCAGGTATTCAAAAAAGAGCAAGAGCTGGTTTTATATGCAAAGAACAATGGGGATAAAAAATTTCATTACCTGAAAACCTTTCCCATTTGTGCTTCTTCGGGGAACTATGGACCTAAACGTCAACAAGGAGACCGGCAAGTACCGGAAGGCTTTTATCATATTGACCGTTTTAACCCCAGCAGCAACTACTATTTATCTTTAGGCATCAACTACCCCAATGCTTCGGATAAAATTCTGGGACATCAGGCCGCCCTCGGAGGAGATATTTTCATTCATGGCGCCTGTGTAACCATCGGCTGTGTCCCTATTGAGGATGAAGGCATAATGGAATTATATATGGCCTGTGTGGAAGCACGAAACAATGGTCAAGCACGCATCCCGGTCACCATTTTCCCTGCTAAAATGACAGTATCCAACATCCGGAATTTGAAAGAGCAGCATCCTGTTTCAAAGGCAACGGAACAGTTGTGGTTTTCTCTAGCAAAGGCCTATGACTACTTCGAAGAAACCCAACAATTACCGCGGATTCAATTTCTGGATGACGGGACTCACAGGGTTTACGCAGGCCACTAACCCTTTAATCCATCATACCCTCCGCCTCTGCTGGTGAAATAAAAAACAATATAGGCTCAGCCGCCATGGTACACCACCAGATTCAACTATCCAAACACGGCTTTTTCATAAAACTACAAATTATAGAAATGATCTGGTTCCCGATGAGAGGCTATTTTGATTTGAGCGCTTGTTAATGAGTTAAATTACTATCTTTTACAGTATTGACTTAATAGTATAGCATCTTCCACATCAACAGTCGGGCCTTGATCAATGGGCGGATAGTCAAAGGTGCTGCTGGCGACAAGAAAGCATCACAGCGACATTTTAGCCATATTCCACTAGTCTCCTGACTTCTCCAAATGTCGCCCTGATGGATTCCGTCAGCAGGTTCTTTGTCCCGCCAACATTGATCACAGCCTTGATTTTTTTGTTTCGTTTTTTATCAATAAAAAATGAAAAAGAAACGATTGATGATTAAATATAAGGTGTTGAATGGCTGAGTTAGCTTTTACGAAAAAGCCCTGACTATGCAAATTAAGCCTGTTTTTTCAGCCGGTTGAAGCCATTGTTCCGGTTTTTATAAGCCGAATTATTCATCGCTGAATTTAATCACAAAACCCAAACAACTCACAACCAATGCATTATTACTGTTTTTATTTGGCTATTAATAGCCCAAACTGGAGTGGGCTGCTTTCTCCTCCTTCATCTGCTTCGTTGGGAAAAACTCAAGAAAGGAAGCTAATCCTTCACTTTTCCCGACTTAGCAGGAAAAGTGAAAGCATGCATCTTTCGGGCTTATCAAAAATAGCTTGGCAAGTGGCCCTCTTCTTTAATGAAATCATACAGTTGCTCAACTTTAATCCTTGGTTTTTCCCCCTTCGCTCGAGACAACTCTATTTCACTCAATATCAACTCTTTTTCACCTAAATAGAATAAAACATTGATCAACGCACATAACTTCACCCCTGCCCTTTCTTCCAAATAATATTGCTTAAAGAATGCTATGCCTTCTTCGAATTCAAAAAGGTCGCAATATATCCTGAGGCCCAATTCAGCAAGCCTATTATTTTTTTCTATAAACTTATAATTTGAAAAATCATAGGTTGATGTGGCCGCCTTATCGTTCAGCTTCCTGATTTCACTTTCCACGACCTCAATACCTTTGTACTTTAAATCCGGAATATCCAAACTCCTGATCAGTACATCGATCAGATCTGTAGAAAACGAATACAAGTAATTGCGGTCACCAATAATCAGTTGAATACTTTGTTCGACCGCATCTGCTTTTCCCAATTTTTGCTGAAGCTGAAGCACTATTTCCTGATAAAAGGTCGCCTGCTCAATACCTACAGATTCAAAAGGATCATCGGCGGAAAAATAATGGTAATCCCTGCCCGCTATCAATAAGTTGTACAAGCTTACCAATAATTCGTTTTGCAGGAGAACATCCTTATCCTTTCTATTGTCTAACAATAATTCTTTATACCATCGTTTAACTTTAAATCTCCAGGTAGATCGTTCCTTTTTGGGGACTACCCTATTCGGCATCAGGTAATATTGATTTTTGGCATTATCTACAAAATTTTCAATATCCACCTTCATATCTTGTAAACTGAGTGTGGTTTTGGCTGTAGTGGTTTTGGCCCTTTTAGGATTCATAATTAATCCGTCAAGATCATGATCCTCTTTCTTTGCTTTGGGTATTAATTTGTAAAATTCCACTGCCAGCTGGACAATTTCCTCCTGCTTTAGTGTTTTTAGTTGACTGCGTAAGTCTGCGACCTTCATTTTTTTTTGATTTAAAAATAAGCCCTTTTCTCTAGCTCTTGAAGAAAATTAGCGAATAAGACCGTAATGCATTATTTCGGTTCGAATGGTGCCAGTTAATCCATCCAAATGCTGCTGATTCCATCCCCCGACTACGACTCCTTCCTGGTTTTAACCCGAATTATTCACCACTATATTTATTAACCAATAATAAAGGGTTTATTTTCATTGATTTTCAAAGCCCAAAATTGGGCAAGCTTGCTTTCGCCTCATTCATCTGTTTCGTTGGGAAAACCTAGAAATAGGAAAAACTCCTTCATTTTTTCCGCCTTGCAGCTAAAGGAGGATTGAAGCATGAATATTTCGGGTAAAGGCATGTTTACAAGCACACCATCCGGCTGCAAATTCAAATTATGGGAAGTGATTTTGGGTAATTGCTCCACAATAGCGTGGCCACTCTCTCAAAATGATCGGGGATCCCTCCTGCAATTATCAAATTTTCGATACGATTGGTGGCTTATAAACGCGTTCTTGATGATCCCGATAAATTTGTACTTTGGCGCTATTCCTCTACTGAATAGCGAACAAAATGTGTCCAACCAACCTTTGATACTTAGTAATCAGTAAACTAATGGATGCAAAAATTACGCTTTTTCTGGCAACACCTCATTTCTACCTTTTGGTTCATTCCGGTGATGATCATCTTGGGGGCCATTGCTCTTGCATATACCTTACTGATGATTGATATCAACCTGGATTTTAGGCCGAAAGGTTTGTTTAGATTCCTTTTTGTAAGCAGCCTGTCCTCTGCCAGAAGTTTGTTAAGCACTATTTCCTCCGCTATGATTAGCATGGCCAGCACCGTTTTTTCTATTACCCTGGTGGTGTTAACCCTGGCCTCTTCTCAGCTGGGCCCCCGACTCATTAATAATTTCATGTACGACCGGCTGAATCAGGTGGTATTGGGCGCTTACATCTCCACCTATTTATATTGCCTGCTGATCATGAACATGATTGAGGAGCAAGAACCGGCGCAATTCATTCCAACTATTTCCATATTCGTGGCGGTCATACTCGCTATGGTAAATATTATGATGCTGGTGGTTTACATCCATCATATCGCCATCAGCATACAGGCTGATAAAGTAGTGGCCGATATCTCCAAAAGCCTGAGCCTCAACATCTCTTCCATTTTCCCCAAAAGCAAAAATGCGGAGATCTCCCATTCCGGGCTTACCGATGAATGGAAGGAGGATCAAAACAAAAGCCTGTATTTGCATCAACAAAAAATCAAATGCTCAAGAGATGGTTACCTTCGTTATATTGACCAACAGGCCCTATTAAAGCTAATCTGTAAATGGGGAGGTCTAATGGAAATGCATCATCGGGTGGGCAGCTATTTACTAAAAGGAGCCGAGCTGGCCACCTACCATTGTATACAACCCTTAGAGGAGGGGCCACTCAAAAAAATTGAGGAGCACCTCATTATGGGCAGCACCCGAAGCCCGCAGCAGGATCCGGAATATTCCCTCCACCAAATGGTGGAAATTGCTGTGCGGGCGCTATCTCCCGGCATTAATGATCCATTTACCGCCATTGCCTGTATTGATAACCTTTCAACCACCATGGTGTATTTGCTGAAGGTGCCCTTTCCTGCACGCCATCATTTTGATGACAAAAAAAACCTGAGGCTGATCGTCGACACCGTTACCTATTCGGGCATGATGGATACTGCTTTTAACCAAATTCGTCAAAATGCACATGATACCCCCTCCGTGGTCATCAGATTAATGGATGCCCTGATCGCCATATATGGTTTTGCCGAAGAACCGCCCGAAAAAAATAGCATTAAAAACCACATGCAACTCGTGTTAAACATGGCGGAGCAGACCTTTACCGAAGCACAGGATTTGCAGGATTTGAAAAAAAGATTTAAACAGGTTTTTCCCGAAGATGAAGATGATGCGAATGGCTGATGGTTTGAGTCCAGCGGGTTTATACTTAAGCATTATGCAGTACAGAAACCTAATTTGCCCGCCTAAAGCTAAACGAGGATTCAAGCATGAATAATCCGGGTTAACCACAAAAAAGGCCGCCCCTAGCGGAGCGGCCTCAAATTAGAAAATTATATTTTAAAAATATTCGGTTAATCCAATGTATACCGCACCTTCACCATTGAAAGAGCGTCCATAGTCAATCGCTAAATTCGTTCTAGCTTTCTTATTAATCATTACCCGAAGACCTGCACCTACTGCTACCTGCATCTCCTGGAATAATTTCACCTCATCCATAGCGGAGGAAGTTGAAGTGGTATTGGCAAAAATTACCCCACCCAATAGATCTGGATTTTTTCTCACTACCGGAATGCCAAAACGATATTCTGCCTCCAAATAGTAAATATTTTCGCCACGGAACCTTCCTTGCGGGAAAGCACGACCGGAACGGCCCATCTGATCCCAACCAATAGAAGGCAAAGCCATATAAGGTACATCACCTGAAGTCACAAAATGTCCGTATGTCCACAGCGCAATCAAGTTACGTGGATTTTTCTTTGATACAGAGAAGTAGTCACGGTATTCCATCCATAAAGTAGAGGAACCTTTAGTACTACCCAAGAACTCGGCATTCATCTTATACGAAAGAAAGGCATATCTTCCGGAATAAGGGTTGGCTACATTGTCACGACTATCATAGATCAAGTTCGCAGAAACTCCTGAAATGGTGTAGCCATCGGTTTCGAATCCTTTTTCCTTGGAATAACGATCATGATCCGTTTCAATGCGCTGTCCCTCTTCATCCAGCATGGTGTCATCAATATTAGAGAATACATCCAAATGATAACCCATACCCGCATATAAATTAGGTTTAATTTTTCTTAATGCCGTTTGGTGTAATCTGATCAAATCAAAATCCATCGGCTGCTCTCCCAAATAATCATCAATAGGAGTAGCTGGGGCGCCGGTTCCTAAACCATAGGTGTTTTGAGAAGAGAAGAACACGCGATAATCTCCTAACAAATTCCAATCGTCGTTATTGGTATAAACGATGGGCTTGAAAGTAAACATCAATTGATTCTTGGTGCTATAAGTCGCGGTCAATAAAGCAGACGACATGCGAGTAGCTTGCGGGTCACCGAAGAAAATACCCCCGGAGGCGGCGGCTCCATATACAAATCCAAAAGCAGGATTAGAGGCTAATACGGGGATTGGTGCCAAATATAACTTCCCCTTCTCTGGAAGGTTCGCATTGATTTGTTCCGCATCCTGGGCATCCTGAGCCATTGTCCATTGGGGGAAAACCAAGGTCATAAGGGCTAATGCCAATACTTTAACAGCTAAATTTCTTTTCATGTGGAGATAATTGCTTTCAATCACAAATATTTAAAAGATAGAAAGACAAATATTCAGCAGCCGAAAAGTGTACGGTCGGCACACTTTCCTTTAAAAAGGTCAGATTTAGAGCGTTTCAAAATTCACAACATCCGAAGAAAATGTCCATTATTGAAGAGGATATAGGATCAATTGCCTATAAACAGCCAAGCTTTTCTCAAAAAAAACGGCATCACTTCTCCAATAGTCAAATCTTGGTATCGAATCCGGGCTTTTAAACACGCGCTTTACATTTCCACAAGGAAAATGCTGCCACAAAATTAAGACTAACGAAATGCTCTTCTTTATCAATTCCCGTCATAGACTTGTGTATTTCCGTCAAAAAAAAAGCAGGCCAATAAGCCTGCTTTTTTTTGATCAATAACGGTCTTTCCGCAAATAATAATATCCTCCGCCAATAATCAACAGCAGCCACCAGTATCGAAAAACAATGCCCAGCGCCAGTCCTAACACTTTGGAGGCAATAATCATCATCAATAAAATAACCGCCACCAGAACGACCATTTCCACAATTCCTCTATTCATAAAACTCAGGTTGATTCAAAGCCGAAGATAGTAAGGGAACAGGTAATATTAAACGCAAAGGATATTTTTAGGTACTGTTCTAACTCTAAAGCTTGGGCAAAAAGGGAATTTCCTAAGTTGCTAGATTGACAATAATGCCATCTTTCGAGCGTATGTTCTTACTCCTTTTTGCTGACAAGCTATAATATAATGAAAATTGAATTATTCCGTTATCTGCTTTATAGAAGTCAAGATATGAGAGGGTGTTTAAAAGCCAAAATTCGTAGCGAAAATTTGATTATTGCAGAAGCGAGATCCGATTATTTTGAGAGAATAGCATCGCTATTGTTGAGAAATTTTCCAAAATCGCTTCCAATAATTCGAATTTGCAGCCGGATGGTGTGCTTATAACCCGCTCATAGCCATTTTCACCCCACGATTCTAAAGACAAAAACGATTAACCGGAACTATTCCGCCTTAACCCGGATTATTCCTGCCAAAATCCTCATTTAGCATCAAGGCAGAAAAAATAAAGGAATTTTTCCAATTTCGAGTTTTGCCCATGAAACTGAAGAAGAGGAGTGAGGAGAAAGCAAGTTTACTCAAATTTGACTTATCTTATAACCCCTAATACCACTCAACAGAAATTGGTCAGGCGTTTTCAGGTATCTTATGGTATCTCGCAACGCATAACGTTGTGTTCATTGCCCACCCTTCAGAAAAGAGGCCACAAAAAAAGGACGGGTGGTTAACCGTCCTCTAATTCTAATACAAATAAGACAACCACTTAATCAAATAGATCCTTTCTCTTCTCCATTCCCATCAGGCCACTACTCATTCTGTACTTTCCGGAGAGCTTTTCTTCCAAATAAAAATTGGGGAATCTGCGATGATTATTAAATGCAAAGCTTGGAGCACGGTTTGCCATTCGGGCAGGTACCGGATTCAGATCAAACACTTTAATGGCCGTATTTTGAGCCTCTCCTAAATTGGGATAGGTCACTACATCTCCCAACACTAATCCTTCAATACTCTGCACATTGGCGGTGCTTAAAGTCACCAAAGGCCCGTAGGTAGCCGTAATGTTGTCCGGAATATCAGCAGTAAACTCCACTGCATCGGTGTAAACAAATTGTGCTGAAATAGAGGAAAATTCATTCCCGTTTTCCACTTCCGTAAAAGCGGTGGTATTATTAAAATCCCGCTGATCATAGCGCAATGAAGCCCAGGTAGAGGCAACCGGCGTTATATTTTCTGAAATAGACCATAGCTCAGCCCCCTGTACAATATTTTCTCCATACACTTCCCACAAAACGGTATTACCGCCATCTTCCCCTAACACCTGCGTCTGGAAGAAATCTCCGGTAAATTCTCCATTCGTTTTGTTGAAAGGGGTTTCGTAATCGCTCAGCGTTTGTCCTTCATCCGCCACCGCTCCATAAGGTAAAAAGGCCTGCCCCTGAAAAAGCATGGATCCCGTTAAAAACGATACCGACTTGCCCGATAAGCCTGCGGCCGTCAGCGGATCTGATGGCGCCGACATGTTTGTAAAATCAATAGTTTCATCGTCATCTTGGCCCACCGGATAATATTGTGCCACCACTTCCCCGCCAGCATTTTCCATGAACACCACCGTTGGAATAAAGCTCTCCTCTGCGATTTCATCGCCCTGCGCCACCAATAAATCATAGGTAACCGTTCGGCCATCCGTCTCATCATCCGTGACTTCATAGAAAGCATTGGAAGCATATCGACTATCATAATCCTGCGGAACACTAGTGACTTCAATAGAGGCGGCAATCTCCGTATCTCCCGGTGCGGTAGGCGAAGAATATGTAAGGTTATTATTATTCAGGGAGAGAATATCCTGATAGTTCAAGGCATATTCGGAAATCACTTCCTCCCCCTCTTGATATTCAAAGAAATCAATAATCGCCAATTTGAAAATAAAATTCTCATCATCAGGATTGGTGTTTACCACCACCGTGGAGCCCTCATCCCAATTGGCTTGATTGGATAAAATATTACCTAAAGTATCGGTGATGTACCAATGTCGACTAAATTTCATTAAATCATTTGCATCCTTCACCGCATCCACATAACCCGCATCAATAGAGACGGACAACAACACATTATCCACCAAAGTCTGCCCACTCACCACCACAGCCGATGTCCCTTCGGCTTCCAGCCGCACGGCCACATCATAAGTGTTGTCCGCCAATTCTGCACTATTCACGGTAAATTCATAGGGCGGTTCCCCGCTGAGGCTCTCTTGATCCGCTCCATTTAACACCAATGTAGCCTTGTTTGGAACGGCTGTACCCGGGACATCCTCTGTCACCCTAAAAACCACTTCGCCCCTGGAAAGGAGGGGAAGCTCCAATAAAAATTCGCCTAAATCTCCTCCGCCCGGACTATCTCCCCCATCGTCACTTTTACAAGACCATAATCCCAAAAAAAGGGTCAAGATCAGACCCGCCAGATGAAAATTTTTCATAAAGTTGATTAAGTAGGTTATAAAAGATCTTACGAAATTACCCTGCCCACCAACTTAAAAATAAGGGATAAAACTGCTTATAAAATAAACAAAAACAAGAAAAATATTACATCAACGCGCTGCAAGTCAAACAATTCTATTACAACAAATTGAAGCCCTTACTCACCAAAAAAAAGCCCCGTATATGGGGCTAACATCTATAAATCCCTATACAAATTTAAATGCTTGGGATAGCGTTTAATCAGGTTCTGACTCAGGATATATTCATTCTGATGCTTTTCCGCCAAGTGCGTCAGGGCCCGGCGTAGCATGATGAGCGGCACATAGCCATTTTTATAATCCTCCAGCATTTCCAAAAGATATCGCTTTTCATCTTCATCAATCACCTTTTTAAAATAACCGTAGACATGCTGCAAAGCATTCAGAATATTCGTTTTCCCTGCCGGCTTCTTTATCGTCTCCATCAGCAGGTGAATGTAGCTGTTATAAACGGCCTCTAAGTCATTTTTATCCGGATTGGAGACCATCCGTCCCAGTTCCGTCAGGCTGGCGGGAGAGTGACTCATCACCTTATATTTTAGCCGCTGATGAAAAGCCTGCAAGGCACTTACGGATTTGGGCTGCTGCGCAAATGCCTTCCATTCATGAAAAATGTACACTCTGGCGATAAAATTCTCCCGCAATACCGGATCATTCAACCGACCTTCTTCCTCTATGGGCAATAGCGGATTCTGCTCCATCAGCGCCTTGGCATACAATCCTGAACTCTTATCCGCCGTTGGTTGCCCCGCCTTGGTATACAATTTTATCCGGTCCATCCCACAGCTGGGAGATTTGGCCATCAACACATAGCCATCCACCTTGTCCTGCATCTTTTCCACTGTTTTTTCAGAATAAGCCAGCATCTGTTCCGTATAGTCCTGCTCCGGATTTTTGGATTCCACCAGCCTCACTTCGCCAGCCTCATCCTTAATCAACCGAATGGCAGGCCGGGGCGTAGACATCCCACTGCCCACCTCGGGGCAAAACGGGAAATAATCAAAAATCTTCTCCATACGGTTCAGCAAGCGGGAATTCTTATGGCCCCCATCATACCGAACATTCATTCCTAATAAACAAGTACTGACGCCTAATTTTATTTTTTCTGTCATAATGATATCGCTAAGTGGGCTTGTGAACGCATTGTCAGGCAGAAAAGATGAGCCTTTCTCCCTATTTTTAGGAATAAAAGACATAATCCTCAGACCTGCAATCATTTATTTACCATTTTTTTTTGGGGGGCTACTGCCGCTTAGACGGCAGCACCGGGCTCGCGCGGCTCACCTCATCGGCCTTTTGGGCCGCTGTGGTTCAAACAGACCCGCTTCATCCCTGCCCCAAGCGGGCTCTCGCCCGCGCAGGTCGCCGAGACTTACCGGCAGAGGGATAGCGCCATTGCGAAGCTCCTTTTCCCAGCCTAAGAGCGTAGCGGCTCGGGAAAAGAGCGACTGGCAAAAGCCCGACCGACGTCAGGAGGGCTGCCCCAAAAACAAAAAAAGACAACCGATAAACCGTTGCCTTTCCAATAATATTTCTGATCGACTTACCAAAATGCTCTCCGGTCCAGGCCTCGTCTTTGCCTTTTACCTTTCATATTAAAGCCGATGGTGATCTCATGCGATCCATTACTAACCGCATTGACCTCCGTGAGTTGATAGTCATAAGAGTAAGCCATCATCATTCCGTTCATCAGATCCAGGCCGAAAATGGCCGTCAGGTCTTGCGTTCCGCGCAATGAAAGTCCTCCCCAAAGTACGGACCGATACCTTAGCTTGAGGTTCATATCCAATTGGTATTGGGAAAAATTCACGGTTTTCATCAGGACGGAAGGCACAAAATCCAACTCTCTGCTGAGTTCAAAACGATAACCACCGGTGAGGTAATAATTAGGCTGTAAAGCCCCAAGCTCCGTCCCGAAACCATTACTCAGATTGAATTCCGTAGCCGACAAACCCGCAAACCAATTGGAGGAATGAAACCAAAAACCGATCTGAATATCAGGATGCATGGAATTTTGTGCATTCGCCAATAAGGGGTCATTAGGATCCACCACATAGATTTTATCTTTATCAATCTGATTACTAATCAATCCGGCAGATGCGCCGGCAGACATCCGCACCTGCGAGGAAATTCTCAGGTGATAAGCATAATTCGCATACATCCTGATCTGACTCACCGCTCCTGCCTGGTCATTCATAATATAGGCCCCCAGACCATGATGCGGCCTGCCTGACCGTCCCCGATAGCCTCTCCTTCGCCCTCCTCTTCTGCGACGGGAAGCACTTCCCTGATGCCCTAAACTAGTATTGGCACTACCAAAAAAAGTGGTGGGAGCGCCTTCTATCCCACTCCACTGATTCCGATAGGAAAGGCGAAATTCGGAATGTTCATTCAATCCGACCACCGCCGGATTAATAATCATATAATTCACCATGTACTGGGAGGTCTGCATGGTATTTTGCGCCTTGACCTCTTGCGCCAGCAAGCAGGCCAAAACGATGCTCAGCAATATGGAATACTTCATTTTCATTGCCACAAAAGGTTAAAGTACGATGTGAATATATCCGGACTGGTGTTCTTCCCCATCCTTTTTCAGTGAGTAATAGTAAGTGCCGGCAGGCAATGGCTTTCCTGACTGCGATCGCCCGTCCCAATCATTTGAATAATTCCGCTGGCGGAATACTTCCTGTCCCCATCGGTTGAAGATCATCAGTTCGGTACCGGTATAAGTTTCAATGGTCGGGATTTCCAATCGGTCGTTGTAGCCATCACCATTCGGGGAGATCATGTTCGGCACTTCAAAACGGTCAAGACATTGAACAAAAATCTCCTCTACCAGTGTTCCCACCTCCTTATTTTCCGCATCTACCAGCTTGAAAGTGACTGAAATAAAGTCCCGTTCCGGAGTAATCAGCTCGCCCGCCAGCGGGGATTGCTGAATGGTGGTCTCGCCGAAGCAAGGGAGCATCACCTCCACATATTCAGTCAGATCCGGAAGCTTCAACACACAGTTTGGATTGGCCAGTAATTCCGGTATGCCCTCGGCCACCATCACACTTTCGGGATCGATCTCTACGGCTATTGATTGCTGGCAGGTTTCGGTATTGCCCCAGGCATCGGTTACAGTCCAGGTGACCAAGGTCGTGCCTATAGGGAAGAACTCCGGCTGGTCGGAAGTGATGGTGGCGTTCAGCACCCAATCGTTCAACACCGGTTCATTTAGCTTCAAAGCCAAATCGCATTCTCCTTCATCTGCATAGCCGGAAAAGTCCTTCGGACAATCTTTAATAATGGTCAGGTCGGCCGGATCGTCCACCACGATGGTCTGCTGACAGGTCGCGACATTTCCAGCATTATCGGTGACGGTCCAGTTGATCTGATGGGTACCGAAGTGCAGTTGTGCAGGGGCATCGTTAGTGATCGTAACTACCTCATTACAGGTTGTATTCACTTGAGGATCCTGTAACTGGCCCACCAATGCATAGGTCAAGCCCAATTCAGGAAACAGGTGAATGGTTGCCGGACAAATAATTTCCGGCGCTTCCCGATCTTCCACCGTTACTTCAAAGGTGGCTGTGGTGGTATTGCCACCTCTGTCTACGGCGGTATAGGTCACCATGGTCGTTCCGATGGAGAAGAAGGAGTTAGGCGGAATATCAGAAGAGAAGGACAACAATTCACAGTTATCGCTCGCCGTTGGTGCAGTCCAGTTGACTTGAGCACCGCATTGCCCTTGCGTTGCCGGTATTGGTTCTAAGGTCGGCATATTAGTAATGACAGGCTTCCTATCATCTACCACTGTGATTTTCTGCACTACCGTTACCACATTGCCCGCTTTATCCTGATACAACCATTTCACGTTCGTTTCCCCTAAGGGGAATACCGCTGGTGCGTCATGTGTCAGTCGGCTATAGTCCACGGTACAATTATCAGTTACGACAGCGGTTCCAAAATCAGGAATGATGATCTCACAATCCGTCACCAAGTTCACCGTTCTATCTGCAGGAGCGGTAATTTCCGGCAGGATATTATCCAGCACTTTCACCACTGCCAGACCGGACTTTTTATTACCGGAAGTATCAAATACCTCCACGATGACATCCACGTTTTGATTCACATCAGCACAGTCAAAGTCAGTCTGCGAAATTTCAATACGATCAATGCCCACATTGTCGGATGGTGCTTCTGCAAACAACTGTTCGGCGGTTAGTTTGGCTTCACCTTGTTCATCAAGCTCCAATTCAATAAATGGTCGGATGGTGAATTCCGGTGCGATATTATCCAGCACATTCACCTGAATATTGGTGGTGGAAATATTACCATTCACATCCTCTGCGGTAAAGACTATTGTTTGGCTTCCTAAATCGGCTCCGTTGAAATCGGTATGAGATAGGCTTAGCTTCGCAATCCCGCAAGGATCACTGGTTCCGTTATCAACATCTGCCACCTGAAGCCTGGCTAGGCCATTGGCATCCAAATACAGATCAATTGGTGTCTTCACTTGCAATATCGGTGCGACATTATCCTGTACCGTTACGGTAGCGGTTGCTGTTACCACATTACCATTATTATCGGTCAGTGTTACGGTTACCGTATTCGCCCCGATGTTCGCACAATCGAAACTGCTTTGGCTTAAAGTCACATTGGCAACACCACAATTATCAGATTGTGTCGTCACGATATCTGCCACTTCAAGGCTTGCCGTTCCGGAAGCATCCAACTGAACAGTGATGTCTTGAACCGCTAAGGTTGGATCGGTATTATCTTCCACTGTTACCGTGGCGGTTGCGGATTCGCTATTGCCATTATTATCGGTTACCGTTAAGGTTACCGTTTGAGGTGTGCCTACCGCTGAACAATCAAATGTGGTCTGATCCAAGGTCAGGGAAGCAATGCCACAGTTGTCGGAAGAACCGTTGTCGATAGCTGCTGGCGTAATGGTGACACTGCCTGAAGCATCTAGCGACACGGTGATGTTTTGGGTGAGAACGGTTGGTTTGATGTCCTCTTCCACTGTTACCGTTGCGGTTTCACTTGCTACATTTCCTTGTTTGTCGGTGATGGTTAGCGTTACCGTTTGAGGTGTGCCCACAGCCGAACAATCAAAAGAAGTAATGTCCAATGTTCTGCTATCGATCTCGCAATTATCAGTAGATCCATTGTCAATGTCATCTACAGAAATTGTCGCCACACCCGAAGCATCCAATTTCACGGTGATGTCTTGCGTACTCACCACTGGTGCAACAGCATCCTCTATCGTTACTGTGGATGTTGCCGTTACCACATTGCCATTATTATCGGTTAGTGTTACGGTTACCGCATTCGCTCCGATGTTCGCACAATCGAAACTGCTTTGGCTTAAGATCACATTGGCAATGCCACAATTATCAGATTGGGTCATCACGATATCTGCCACTTCAATGCTTGCATTTCCGGAAGCATCCAATTGAATGGTGATGTCCTTTACCGCTAAGGTTGGATCGGTATTATCTTCCACTGTTACCGTGGCGGTGGCGGATTCGCTATTGCCATTATTATCGGTTACAGTTAAGATTACCGTCTGAGCTCCGATATCATTACAATCAAATGTGGTCTGATCCAAAGTCATGGAAGCGATGCCGCAGTTGTCCGAGGAACCGTTGTCGATAGCTTCCGGGGTGATGGTGACACTGCCTGAAGCATCAAGAGACACCGTGATGTTTTGAGTAAGGACGATTGGTTTGATGTCCTCTTCCACTGTTACCGTTGCGGTTTCACTTGCTACATTTCCTTGTTTGTCGGTGATGGTTAGCGTTACCGTTTGAGGTGTGCCCACAGCCGAACAATCAAAAGAAGTAATGTCCAATGTTCTGCTATCGATCTCGCAATTATCGGTAGATCCATTATCAATGTCCTCTACTGTGATTGTCGCCATTCCCGAAGCATCCAATTTCACCGTGAGGTCTTGTGTGCTCACCACTGGCGCTAGCTTATCCTCCACGGTTACCGTAGCAGTTTCCGTTACCACATTACCATTATTATCGGTCAGTGTTACGGTTACCGTATTCGCCCCGATGTTCGCACAATCGAAACTGCTTTGGCTTAAAGTCACATTGGCAACACCACAATTATCAGATTGTGTCGTCACGATATCTGCCACTTCAAGGCTCGCCGTTCCGGAAGCATTCAACTGAACAGAGATGTCTTGTACCGCTAAGATTGGATCGGTATTATCTTCCACTGTTACCGTGGCGGTTGCGGATTCGCTATTGCCATTATTATCGGTTACCGTTAAGGTTACCGTTTGAGGTGTGCCTACTGCTGAACAATCAAATGTGGTCTGATTCAAGGTCATGGAAGCGATGCCACAATTGTCCGAGGAACCGTTGTCGATAGCTTCCGGCGTGATGATGACACTGCCTGAAGCATCCAAAGACACGGTGAGGTTTTGAGTAAGGACGATTGGTTTGATGTCCTCTACTACCGTTACGATTGCGGTTTCACTCGCTACATTTCCTTGTTTGTCGGTGATGGTTAGGGTTACCGTTTGAGGCGTCCCTACTGCCGAACAATCAAAAGAAGTAATGTCCAATGTTCTGCTATCGATCTCGCAATTATCGGTAGATCCATTATCAATGTCGTCTACCGTGATTGTCGCGACACCTGAAGCATCCAATTTCACCGTGAGGTCTTGCGTACTCACCACTGGTGCTAGCTTATCCTCCAGGGTTACCGTAGCAGTTTTCGTTACCACATTACCATTATTATCGGTCAGTGTTACGGTTACCGTATTCGCCCCGATGTTGGCACAATCGAAACTGCTTTGGCTTAAGGTCACATTGGCAACACCACAATTATCGGATTGCGTGGTCACGATATCTGCCACTTCAATGCTCGCCGTTCCGGAAGCATTCAACTGAACAGAGATGTCTTGTACCGCTAAGATTGGATCGGTATTATCTTCCACTGTTACCGTGGCAGTTCCGGATTCGCTGTTGCCATTATTATCGGTTACGGTTAAGATTACCGTCTGAGCTCCGATATCATTACAATCAAATGTGGTATTATCCAAGGTCATGGAAGCGATGCCGCAGTTGTCCGAGGAACCGTTGTCGATAGCTTCCGGGGTGATGGTGACACTGCCTGAAGCATCAAGAGACACCGTGATGTTTTGAGTAAGGACGATTGGTTTGATGTCCTCAATTACCGTTACAATTGCGGTTTCACTCGCTACATTTCCTTGTTTGTCGGTGATGGTTAGGGTTACCGTTTGAGGTGTGCCCACAGCCGAACAATCAAAAGAAGTAATGTCCAATGTTCTGCTATCGATCTCGCAATTATCGGTAGATCCATTGTCAATGTCATCTACCGTGATTGTCGCGACACCTGAAGCATCCAATTTCACGGTGATGTCTTGCGTACTCACCACTGGGTCGACATTATCCTCTACCGTTACGTTAGCAGTTTCCGTTACCACATTCCCATTATTATCGGTCAGTGTTACGGTTACCGTATTGGCTCCGATGTTCGCACAATCGAAACTGCTTTGGCTTAAGGTCACATTGGCGATGCCACAATTATCAGATTGGGCGGTCACGATATCTGCCACTTCAATGCTCGCCGTTCCGGAAGCATCCAACTGAACAGTGAGGTCCTGTACCGCTAAGATTGGATCGATATTATCTTCTACCGTCACCGTGGCGGTTGCGGATTCGCTGTTGCCATTATTATCGGTTACAGTTAAGATTACCGTCTGAGCTCCGATATCAGTACAATCAAATGTGGTATTATCCAAGGTCATGGAAGCGATGCCGCAGTTGTCCGAGGAACCGTTGTCGATAGCTTCCGGGGTGATGGTGACACTGCCTGAAGCATCAAGAGACACCGTGATGTTTTGAGTAAGGACGATTGGTTTGATGTCCTCAATTACCGTTACAATTGCGGTTTCACTCGCTACATTTCCTTGTTTGTCGGTGATGGTTAGGGTTACCGTTTGAGGTGTGCCCACAGCCGAACAATCAAAAGAAGTAATGTCCAATGTTCTGCTATCGATCTCGCAATTATCGGTAGATCCATTGTCAATGTCATCTACCGTGATTGTCGCGACACCTGAAGCATCCAATTTCACGGTGATGTCTTGCGTACTCACCACTGGCGCTAGCTTATCCTCCACGGTTACCGTAGCAGTTTCCGTTACCACATTCCCATTATTATCGGTCAGTGTTACGGTTACCGTATTGGCTCCGATGTTCGCACAATCGAAACTGCTTTGGCTTAAGGTCACATTGGCGATGCCACAATTATCAGATTGGGCGGTCACGATATCTGCCACTTCAATGCTCGCCGTTCCGGAAGCATCCAACTGAACAGAGATGTCTTGTACCGCTAAGATTGGATCGGTATTATCTTCCACTGTTACCGTGGCAGTTCCGGATTCGCTGTTGCCATTATTATCGGTTACGGTTAAGATTACCGTCTGAGCTCCGATATCATTACAATCAAATGTGGTATTATCCAAGGTCATGGAAGCGATGCCACAGTTGTCGGAAGAACCGTTGTCGATAGCTTCCGGCGTGATGGTGACACTGCCTGAAGCATCTAGGGACACGGTGATGTTTTGGGTGAGGACGGTTGGTTTGATCAAATCCTGAACCGTAACGGTGACATTTACTGAAGACGCATTGCCACTTTCATCCGTCACGGTAAATACGATGGTATTCCCTCCGATATCTCCACAATCAAATTCCGTTTGACTCGCGGAATACGAAAGTGTCCCTCCACAACCATCGGTGGAACCATCATCTAAATCAGATGGATTTAATGTTGCTTTTCCATTAGCATCCAAATCAAGGATAAGATCCTTACCTACCGCAATTGGATCGGAAACATCCTTTATCGTAAGGAGGATTGATTTTTTGGTTTCATTTCCATGAATATCAATGACGGATACCTCTACCACATTTTCTCCAAGATCATCACAATCAAAGGTGCTTTGACTTAATGCTTTTGACTGAACGCCACAGTTCTCCACCAAATCAGAAATAACATCGTCAACGCTTAAGGTCACTTGGTTGCCAGTACCCAAGGCCAATTCAATATTAGACGCATTAAATGCAGGAGCTTGTTTATCCTCAATAGTCACCTCAAAGGTTCCCGAAACACTATTTCCTGCATCGTCGGTGGCCGTGAATTCGACCTCCGTTGTTCCTACACTGAATCGATCTCCACTATTATGCGTACTCGTAATGGTAACATTTGTACAATTATCAGTGGCGCTAACGGCAGGCCAAATAACCTCCGCATCACACATCCCATTTTCTGCAGGAAGGGTCATATTTGCGGGCAGACCAACAAGCACAGGAGCCTCAACATCCACTACCGTTACCTCAAAAGTTCCAGAAACCTCATTATCAGAAGCATCCTTAGCTGTCACCGTGATGGTATGCGCCCCTACAGGAAGGGTACTTCCATTCGCTGGGCTTACCTCAAGGGTTACGCCACTGCAATTATCAGAAGCGGTAATCGCAGGCCAATTCACCACGGCTTCGCATTTTCCGGCTTCGGCATCGACCGTGAAGTTGGCCGGTAAATTATCAATCACCGGAAGCTGATGATCCTCTACTATTACATTAAAGGACGCTTCAATTTCATTTCCACTATTATCAATAGCAGTATAAGTTACCGGCGTTGTTCCTATACCAAAAGTTGCTCCAGAAGCATAATCAGCAGTGAATGATTGAATACCGCAATTATCATTTGCTGTCGGCGCAGTCCAGGTCACTACCGCATCACATTGATTAGCATCTGCTGAAACAGTGATGTCTGTGGGCAGGTTGGAGATGGTTGGGGCTTCTTCGTCTGTTACAATTACATTGAATTGCTCAATCGTTGTGTTGCCTGCTTCATCCTCCAGGGTCACGGTTACTTTCGTTGTCCCCACATTGAAGGTATCCCCACTATTATGATTAGTGGTTACGGTTACATTTCCACAATTATCTGTTCCGGTAATGGTACTCCAGTTCACCATTGCTCCACATTGTCCATTAATCGCAGGAACGGAAATGTCTGCTAATGGAGCATCCAAAGTTGGCGCTTCCTTGTCCATTACGGTCACTTTGAATGTTGCCACCATCGAATTCGAACTGCCATCTTCAGCCCTTACAGTCACCACAGTTTCTCCTATTGGAAAGCGATCACCGCTGTTATGGCTGATCGATAAAGTTGCGGAACAGTTATCATTGGCTGTAATTTCTGCCCAGGTCGCCACGGCATCACACTGACCACTTGCTGTATTTACAATAATATCCGTTGGAACATTATTTAATGTTGGGGCTTGGTCATCTTTTACAGTAACATAAGCCAAAGCTGAATCGGAATTACCCGCTTCATCAGTAACGGTTAGGGTCACAGGAACCGGTGCTAGTAAGTCGCCACAGGTGAAATTCGTTTTATCCGCTGAGAAAGAAAGCGTAGAAGAACAAGCATCCGAGGAGCCATTATCCAAATCAATGGCTTGAATAGTAGCCAATCCATCGGCATCCAAATAGACCGTAATATTTTGAGTGACCACATTGGGTTTAACCCCATCGACTACTTTTACTATAGCAGTAGCAGAGGCCGAATTGCCATTAACATCTTCAGCCTTCAGTGTCACCGTATTGTCCCCAAGATCTGCACAACTGAAATTTTGTTGATCTAAAAGGAGCGATTTAATGCCACAAGCATCGGAAACACCATTGTCAATATCAGACACCGTAATAGTCCCTTGCCCATTTGCATCAAGGGTTAATTCAAAGTTTTTCGTCAAGACCGAAGGCGGTGTTTGATCCTTCACTGTTACGATGACTGTAGTGGAAGTGGTATTTCCATCACCATCCTCCACGGTCAGTACCACATTATTGTCGCCAATATCGGAACAAGAAAAATCCGTTTTATCGGCGGTGAATGTAAGTGATCCACCACAAGCTCCAGTGGAGCCATTGTCTAAACTTGAAGGATCAAGCGTCGCCGTTCCATCGGCTCCCAATATTAACTCATCGTTTTTCGCGACAATAGTTGGAGTTATCTTATTCTCCACCGTCACGGTGGCTGTTTGGGTACTCGTATTGCCGGTGGCATCCTTGGCGGTCAGCGTCACCGTGTTTGTACCAATATCGCTACAATTAAAGGACATTTTGTCCAGAGAAAAAGTAAGTGCGGAACAGTTATCCGTTGATCCGTTGTCGATCATTTCCGGTGTAATGGTCACTCCCGAAGTACTCAACAAGTCCACAGTAATATTTTGAGTCAATACCACTGGTGCTACCGGATCGATCAGTTTTACCGTAATGTCCGTGGTAGAGACATTTCCATGATCATCTGTTACCGAATAAGTCACGGTTGAATTATGATCGCCACAAGCAAAAGTTGTTTTTGACAAGCTTCTGCTTTGAATACCGCAATTGTCGGTAGAGCCGATCTCGACATCAGCAACAGATAAAGTCGCATTCCCGTCGGCATCCAAATTCAATGTTACTGCTGATTTTGCATTGATCGTTGGGAACATTTCATCCCGAACCACCACCTGTACATTTTCAGTGATTTCATTGCCTGAATCATCACGGATCGTTACCGTCACGCCTTTAGACCCAACATCGGAACAATCAAAATCTTGCTGACTAAACTGTACAGTATAATTCCCGCAATTATCCTGGATTCCAATTCCTTGAATGATTTGAGCAGTGGTTAATGTCGCTTTTCCAAATTCATCCAAGCTCACATCTACCGTCGCTTTCAAATCTGCCGTTGGAAGGATTTTATCCTCCACTTCAAATTGCACGTCTTTTTCCGAACGGTTATAGGAATCATCCACGGCCACCAACTTCACTGTTTGCGTTCCCTTATCGGCACATTCAAAAGTCAGCTGATCCACCAAAACTCCAGCTTGCTCAAATTTCAGCGTGGACGTTCCACAATCATCGCTCGTTCCATTATCCAAATCGGAAGGAAGCAAAATGGCACTGCCATCCGCTCCTAACTGAAGTTTAAAATCAGGACGACTTTGGATAACCGGAGCGGTAACATCCTTAATGATTATGTTAAATGTAATCGTGCTCTCGTTACCATTTCCATCATTGGCCTTATAGGTGGCGGTATAATTTCCCGCAGAAAGATTGGAGGAAGGCACCACACCAGACACATATTGACCGGAGATTTCTCCTTTACAATTATCATCAAAAATGGGAACGGCGAAATTTGGGGTTACCGAACATTGATTAGGTAACAGGTCAATTTCAATATCTGCATAAGCTCGGGCGATCGGCGCAATAGGATCCACCACTTGTATCGGCACCGAACAAGTCGAAGAGGCGCCCTTCGCATCGGTCACGATTAAATCGACCGTTCCATTTCCGATGTCGGAACAAGAGAAATTACTTTGACTTAAAGCAAAAGTAATCGCATCACCATCCGGATCGGAACTTCCATTATCTAAATCGACGGCATTCAATGTTCCGTTGCCACTGGCATCCAGAGAGACGGTAACCGGCCCTGCCACGCAATTCGCTACCGGCGGTTGATTATTAGAAATCACATTCACCTTAACGGTAACCGTATTGGAAGTATTGGTGGTATTATTGCCATCAGGCTTATCTCTGAAAGAATAGGTAAAATAGAATGTTCCGGTACCTCCTGCTACCGGTGTGAACTTGACCACATTTTTATCATAATCAAAAACCACATTTCCTTGGGCCGGCTGACTTTTGATCTCAAAAATTGCGGGCTTATCTATTTTCAAGGCATTCCCATCCTGGTCCGTATCATTCAACAATACATCCAGGTCAGCTGGCCCTTCATCATTAATGGTGAATTCATCCGCCACCGCTACCGGTGCAAAATAATTGACATAATTAATATCTAGGGTGATGACTCCGGAAGCCACTTCTCCATCCACATCCTTTACCTGGAAGGTGAATTCATCTTGCCCAAAATCCGGTGAAACGGAAGTGTACTCAAATTCACCGGTTACCTGATTGGTAATGGCCACCGTTCCTTTAGAAGGTTGCGCGATGATGGAGTATACAATTCCACCATCTCCTAGTCCACCTACGGTGAATAGTTTGGTGATGGTGGTTCCTTCGTCTAAGGTATAACTATCATTCGAGGCCGTAGGCACATCATTCACATTCGTGATTTCGATCGTTGCCGTGGCACTAGCCTTACCTACCTTGGTCTCTAATTCATATGTAAAAGTGAGGGTCCCGTAAAAATCTGCCACGGGTGTAAAATCAAATGAACCATCGGTATTAAAGGTAAACTCTCCCTCTGCAATGGTAAAGTCTTGCGACAATAAAGAAAATTCGGGCGTCATCCCTTTTCCGGTATCGTTCAGGCTGACATCTCCGCTATAAGTTGTCCCAATATCCGTCTCCTGATAAGTGAACAGATCATCATTGGCCACTGGCGTTTCGTCGTCTTCCAAAATAGTTCCAAAAGCTGTACTATTAAAAAAAGTAATCCCTGAGGGGGATACGGTCGCCTCCTTTAGGATTAATTTCATCCTTCTGTTACCATCCACTACATCATCATCATAAGTAGCAATTGTAATGGTGGTCTCCAAATCACCAGCAGGGATGGTTATCGACCCATTCCCTATAAAATCAAACATTCCCGACTTGGCCTCAAATAATTCCGTCCGGTACCCAAGGGTTATATCCTCACTTGCCTGAATGGTGGTCGATAATTTGAAAACCAAATCTCCACCCTCGATGGTAGTGGCCGAAGATAAACTCAATTCCGGTGAGGCATTGGAATCATTAATCTGTGCCTTAAGGGTATTGGTACTTCCATTGGAAGAGTTTTTTGCATTTTGATGATTATAAAAATATACATCAAAATATTCTGCTGATTCCGCTATAGCATCCGTCAAAGTTGGAACTTCAAAAGTCTTGGATTCCGTCATTTTAGGAATCGTTACTACAATATCATTCCCACCGGTATAATCTAAACCATCCTCGGCAGTAACATCCTGCGTGCGATAAGAAAACTGAATTTCTTTTCCACTTTTTACCGCCACCCCTGCGTTTTGTAATTCAGCAGTAAAGACTATCGGATTCCCCTCCGTTGCTGGTGTAGTGGTGATGACGACCACTGGTTCCGGATCATTATCATCAATCTTAGCCGACACCGTAATCGATGATTGAATTCCAGCCTCCTCAAAACCCTGCGCATTTACGGCATTGGAAAGGGTTAACTCAAAGGTTTCCTGGTCTTCATTATAGGGATCATCAATAATATCTACTACAATTTCTTTCTGCGTTTCTCCCGGCTGAAAAATAACCGTCCCTGAAACGGGCGCAACCGTATAATCGCTCCCATAAGTAGCTGTTACATCTGAGAATTGATAATCAAAGCTCACCAATTTACCAGAGCCATAAAAAGGATTCATCCCATTGGCCATCTGGATGGTAAAGGTAAGTGAATTATCTGTTCCCTCAGTAGCGGAGCTATTAGGTGGAATGACTTTGATATAAGGTTCCGGATCATTATCCTTAATGGTAATCGGCACCTCAATTTCATCGGCTGAAAAAGTAGCATTATAAGGTTCGGAGAAAATCACCTTAAAAATCTCATCATTTTCATCAAAGTGATCATCGGTGATTTGGAAGGTCATGGCCGTTTGTGACTCTGAAGCCTTAATTCTACTTGCGATAGTTTGCACGGTGTAGTCTTGAAACTCACTCATGGTATTGGTAGAAACATCCTCCACTTTGGACGTAAAAAACACGTCATCCGCAAAACTTTGTAGTCTTTTTACCAAAACGGATACAACTCCGGCATCTTCATCCACCTCCATGGACATGGGGTCAATCTCCAGACAGGGGAAAATTTCGATGGGATCCGAAGGGTAAGTCACATCCCCACATCCTGTTTCCGCAGTTACCCGATACTCTCCAACTTCAGTCACCTCATAGGAGGTTTTATCCAAACCCGATGCTTCAGGGATTAATACACCATCCTTATACCAATTATATATCCAACCCGTTTGTGGGCCTGAAACCTCAAGTGTTGCATCCCCTGCACAAAGTCCCCTTTTTTCCAGTTCGGGCGTCATGGTAATAATCGGTACTTCACCAAAACCGGAGTAAAATCCGCCGGCACCAATATTACCACTGGCAATAGTTAAGGCTACATTCACCGGTGATACGCCATCAGCGGACCAAATTTCATATAAATCATGAGCATCTGTAATCGTATACAAATACCAATCAGAAGCCTCTGAAATCTGAACACCATGGGTAGCCCCGAGCAAATCCAACTCCGAGCCATTATCGAGCTTATATTTTAAGTGATCGGTACGTGCAATAATGCGAACCTGTGGAGCACCCAATGTTTTTGCAAAGGATACCGTTACATTTCGGGCGCCATTACAATTCAGGCGAGGCACCAAGAACATACCGGGCGTATTTTGACCACTACCCTCTCTTTCTCCCGCCACTGTTTGGTATACATAGGAGGGCTGAGTAGTCTTTAAATACATATAGGCTTGATTTCCTGTACCTTTGTACTGATCATTGGTCACGATCCAATACTCTCCCGCATCTTTGATTTCGGAACCTCCCCACGAATACCTTACACCATTTACTTCTAATATGGAATTGTTCTCCGTCGCGACAACAATGACTTGCTCAATTTCAGATCGCTTCTCCTCTCCGGGTCCCCTCGCTATAATATACTCTTCCCCAATATAATCCACCGGTACCAATTGGTCTATCCCGATATCATGACCATAACCAGAATTCCCGCCAGCATTCCAGGAACCGGAGTTGACAATAATTTTCTTACCATTGGTGGTAAGCAAGGTACCATTGACATCATTAATTTTATCACTGCTATCGTTGTGCCAATTATCCTTGAAATGGTAGCCCATTATATAGGATTCCCCTTTGTTCAGCACCACAGAACGACTATAGTTAGCATCCAAAAGGTCATAAGCCCCTGTTGAAGGATTAAAAAATTGAAACCCATTACCAGCAGCAATATTGACCTGAGTTCCATCTTCTAATGCCATAAAAGAAACAAAATGATTTCGACGCTCACTGTTATTGGAACCACCGGATACCATATGTCCGGTAAAAAACTTTGTGCCGGCTGCAAACTCTCCTTTAGAGGTTAAAATCCCGGCCTGTGGATCTGCTAAATGAGTGATGTTTAAAAAGAACTTCTGTTCAGGATTCACCGCTTCAAACACCAACCCACCTGCAGGTAAAACATGACCGGTCAAGTTCATTTCGGTTAATAAAAGAAAATCTTTTATTCTACGATCTACTGATTTTACGGTACCATCCGGACCGGTCACTGATAAAGCGTGTAGATTACTTTCTTCTCCCGCATTATTGTCCCCAAATAATTCAGCATCACTGACCTGGTCGTCTCCGGATTTATAATCTGCCAGCTTCAATCGAAGTGGACCACTTTTACTCACTGTATAAGTGCCCAAAACGTTTAAGCTTCCATTTAAGTAGTATTTCAACTCAACGTCCACATCCACATTTTCATTGGTAGAAAGTATGGCAAAATGCTCATTGACATCATGGTTATTTGTACTCCCACTGTTTGAGCCATCCTTGTATAATTTATAGAAGAATGGCGGGACATAATGCACGTTACTTTCCTGAGCAAGCGCCACATTTTTGCTGAGTACCAAAAAAATGACAATACAAAAAAAAGCACAAAAAATTCGTGAGAGCAGTAAAAATCTGTTCATGTAATATTTGGTCAAGTCTGTATATTTTATCTAAAGAAAATATCGATGTCGCTCGGAAAAAGGAAGTTGAGCCGACCATCAAGCTTAAATTCAGATGAGAGCGCCCTTAGGCTGGTATTGAAAAACTACTTTCTTTACCCCTAAAAATCACATGAAACCAGTTGAAAATATATAAAAACGCTAATTTTCTTATTTTATTCACATTTTAAGCGAATAAAAGTCAAGTTAAAGCGGCAACAAAATTAGATTAGGAATGGTTTTGTCCTCCAAATTCATGAGCCTTGTAATAAATGAGATTGTAATGACGTTTAGGATTTTAACCGTTTTAAAACTGATTATTTCATCACATGAAAAAAACAAGTATTTTTTTATATAAATAGGAGAAAATTTACCCGCTTTTATGATGTAATATTTCTCTTTTTTTAACAAAAAAAGCCACTCCTTACAGAAGTGGCTTTTTACGTAAATTGTATATAACAATCTTATTTCCCTATTAGCAGGATTCCATTTTTGGCTTTTATTGCCACCTTACCGTCCTTTACCGTAGCGGTTTGTCCGGAGTAGTAATCCATTACCTTGTCACCTTCCTGAAAAACATCGGATACCGAAATTTCCTTTTGATCTTCTGTCAAATCCAGGGCAACCACCACCTGATCCTGAAATCCATCTTTATCCAATTTTCTGGAAAAAACATACGGACTTTCCGAAATCATTTGGTGTCGTCCAGCCCCCACAGCCGGATGAGCAATTCTAAATTTCCCCAATCGGGCATAATGGTTAAAAACATCCTGAGCTTTGTGTCCGCCACGTTCAACATTTTCTGATAGCTCTTCCCAGTTCATGAAGGTACGAAGGTTCGCATCTCCTACCGCTCCCTCATACACCAATGGACGGATAGTTTCATCTCCATAATAAATCTGAGTAGCACCAGGGGTCAATAATAGTTTAGTGGCTGCCTCCATCGCACGACTACGATCCGGATCAAAAGGAGCACCGTCGTCATGAGAAGTCAGGTAGTTCATCACCGATTTATCCGAAAGTACGCCTGATAGTTGCGCGTCATATTTAGCGAAAAGCTCCTCATATGGCTTTTGCGCATCATATTTAAATTCAAAGTTGATTAAACTTTTGAATCCGTTATCGAAGAAATTCACCGTGGTATCTCCGTCATAAGAGAAATCACGGCCGGAAGAAATCACATAATTATAAACCTCTCCTACCATATAGAAGTCATTGTCATCCAGCTTTTTCGCCGGGTGCTCTTTCTTCCAATCGGCGAAAGCCTCCACCACTACTTTTCTTAGCTCTTCCCAAATTCCCGCTTCGGTATGTTTCACGGTATCTACACGGAAGCCATCCACGCCATACTTTCTTACATAATCAGAAAGCCATTTCATAATGTAAAAACGAGGGGCACGTGGCAAACCTGTACGCTCGAAAAAGGCATTCAAGCTTGCGACCTCTTCGTCTAAACGACCCTCTTTCTTCCATTTTTCCACCAAGTGCGGAGGCAAAGCCACTTCCTGATCGGAATTCGTCAACACGTCCGGTAGGTTTTCTACCAAAGTACAATCCACATAAGTTTCATAGGAATTATACGCACACTTTGGCTTGATTCTTACCCAATCTGAAGGATAAACCGGATCCTGCTCCGTCACCGGACCGGTATGGTTAATCACCACATCCAACAAAACACGGATACCTTTGGCATGGGCTTTTTCAATCAATTCCTCCAGCTCCGTCATGGTTCCGAAGTTTGGATCCAATGCCGTCCAGTCTTTTGCCCAGTAGCCATGATAAGCGTAAGTTTCTCCAGTACCTTCATCCACAGAACCGTGCACCTGCTCCACTACAGGAGTAAACCAAATGGCATTAATGCCGAGGTCAGTAAAATAACCCTCTTCAATTTTTTGCGTGATTCCTTTAATATCTCCCCCCATGAAACCTCTTAAAGGACCGGTCTCTTTGGTTCTTTCAAAATTCAGATCATTGCTTTTGTCTCCGTTTTGAAAACGGTCTGTCAGCAGGAAATAGACATTGGCATTTTCCCAGAAAAATGGGGTTTCAATGCTTTGGCTTACTTTGGAATCGGCGGTTTCCTGCTTTTGCTCCTCCGAACAAGCGGAAAGGCTTAGCACAGAAAGCAGGCCCAATCCGTAAAATAATTTTTTCATAATAATAATTCAATGGTATTCAGTCCAACTAAAGATAATACCATAAAATTGGATTATAGTTAGACCTGATCACTGTTTCAATTCAAAGAAGTGCAATCGTTTTAAAAAATACAGATTCACAATAATTAGAATGAAAAAATACCATATTCATAATGGTTTAGATCCCATTTTTCATAAAAAAAGAGGAAGATCAATCTTCCCCCTTTTTTTAAATTAAATCGCATTATACATGCTTCAATTCTTAGTAAGCTGCAAGCTAAGAAAAATTAGGGAATAGCCCTCTATTTCTAGTTTTCCAAGGAAGCAGGTAACAGTGCTGTAATACGCTCGAAAATTTCAGATTTTACCTTTACGCCCCTTCAATTCTCCATGGGGTAAACCGTTTTAGTCCCTCAGGGCATCGAAAAACGAGTTTTCTTCTATTCAGTCAAGGCTGCAGAATTGTACGCGCTAAAATCATTTCTCATATACAATTTATGGGTTGATCAATAAGACATATCCAACAGCCAACCTTGAAAGCAATAATAGTTACTTCATTTTTATTTTTGCTCTTTGGCGAAGGTTTCCATCCGTCCAAAATACCAAATATAAGCCTCCATTATATTGTTCCAGAGGTATCATTTCCCCTGCTCCAACAGTTTTACTCAGGATTTGCTGACCATTCAATTGTAAAATGGAGAGCTCACCGGCTTTATCTATGAGAATAGCCTCTGCCATTTCACTATTGTCAGTTTGAATCCTGAAAGCATTATCTGCTTCCAGATCTGTTTCGGTCATCACCCTCAAATTTTGAATTCCTTTTAATATTTCAATTCCATTCACCAATGGATTCTGCTTCACATGTTCAAACTTGATATCCAGCTTACCATCACTTACACTGACAATAGCCGACTTCATGCCTCCTTTAGCCAGTCCAAAAGAATTGAACAAATCGAGGTTATCAATAATGGTTACGCCTTCTGCTTCGATATCGAATACCCGAGCCCCCTGAACGCCAGTGCCCGCATAACTATCACCTAAATAAAATACCACGGTATAGTTTCCATTTGGTACAGGGAAAGAATAGGCCATCTCTGTCCCACCTTCCATATCCCAACGTTCAGACCCAAATATGGCCAAGGGCACACGAGCAGGATCTACGGAAGAATGCAGGCTACTAATATTGGAGGGATAAATGGTGTTACTACCCGGATCAGAAAGGTAGACACTTGGATTGTTTTTCAAATCCCATTCCCAGTCCGGACCGCCATCTATGGCATCCACAGGGAATCCTCCGGCATTCACCCGGTAAAGAATTTCATTATCAGACTGCCCTTCATCTACCTCTCCATTACAATTATTATCCAAGCCATCAAAAATTTCGGTAGCCCCTGGATAAACAGAATTATCTCCATCATCACAGTCTCCGCCCTGTGAAACATATCCCGCCGGACTTGTGGAGGCGATTACGGTTTTACTATCATCCCCAAATCCATCCCTATCACTGTCCAAATAGAAGGTCTGCTCTCCACCGGAGCCTTCCCCACTGATTTCTATTGCACATAGTTGAGGGTTTTGGACTTCATGGTTAAACTGCAATTGAATTTGCCCATTGCTTACCTTCACCGGGATCGTCAACGCCCCACCCTTTGCAAAACCAAAAGCGGAAATCATATCAAAATTATTGACCACCGTCACTCCATTAACCACTACATCAAAGACGCGTTCTCCCGGATCATTCGTTTTCGAATAATTCGTTCCGTGGAATAGTTTCAGTACATAATCTCCATTGGTCACCGGAAAGGTATATTGTAAAACGGCTCCACCTTCCACATCATAACGCTCAGTATTAAAGACCTGGGCAGGGGTTACACTTGGGTCCACGGAGCTATGAAGACTACTTAAATTGGATGTATAGGTAGTATTTGATCCGGCGGAAGATAAATATACAGAAGGAGATCCCTTGGTATCGGCCTGCCAATTAGGACCACCATCGATCGATGATAAGCTGGTTCCCCCTACATTCACCCGGAAAAGCACACCGGCGGTAGTCAGCCCTTCGTCAATTTGTCCATTACAATTATTATCAATTCCATCAGCTATTTCGGAAGCAAGTGGGTTGATATTCGCATTATTATCATTGCAATCCCCATTGTTGGCGACATAGCCATTTGGTGGATCAGAAGCCTGGACGCTGATAGCGGGATCTCCATAGCCATCCTGATCATTATCAGCATAAAAAGTGGTAGAACTACCGCCTGAAGAGGATTTAATTTCGATGGCGTTGATAAGCGGGTTTTCTGTCACATGACTGAAGGAAATATCCAGGAAACCATCGGAAACCGAAACTGAGGCTGTTTTCACCCCACCTTTTTTATGCCCAAACTGGCTGATCAAATCTAAATTGGTGAAGATATTATTACCTTCCGCCTGCACATTGAACACCCTGCTACCTACAGCGCTTGTGAACTCATAGCTATTTCCCATATAAAGGCAAACCTCATAGGTGCCATTGGTAACCGGAAAACTATATTGCATATCTGCACCCGTTTTAAAGTCGAAGCGTTCTTTGGAAAAAACAGCAAGTGGCACTTTTGATGCATCTACAGAACTATGTAGGCTCATGCCTGAAGTCCCGGAAGTAGAGTTTGTCCCGGGTTCTGACAAATATTGACTATTCGCGTTATTGGTATCTGTTCCCCAGTTCGGTCCACCGTCAATGGAAGCCACCTCAGCCCCACCTGCATTCACACGATATAACACCGTACCATCAGACGTGCCGCCACTTGGCCCGGAACCGTCCTGGTACAATACATTCAGGTAATCCCAGTTTGCGGCAAATTCCCCTGTTTGCCCAAAATTAGTTCCGATAATGCCCACAGCAAGGGGTACGTTGTTACTTTGTAAGGCCTGAAGAATTTTTCCCGTTGCGGTGTAAGTATCTATATCAAAAATCGCACTTCCATCCATGGCATATTTCACCTGAATTTTTCCGGAAGCAGGATCCACCATAAAATAGAAATCTATAAAATCGGAAGGAGACGGACCCGCATAAGTTTTATCAAAAACTACATTTCCTTCATTCTCTACTAAAATCTGGAAACCGTTTTTATTGATGACTACCTTAAGATAATTATCCTGATCCCCATTTCCGAGGGTCATGCCCAGGGACTGTACCCCTACGAAATTTTGAAAGGGCTTAAATGACCGCCCATTGACCGTAAATGGTTTTGTACTGGCATCCACATTCACCCCATATTGATAGGCTTTTTCCTGATTATTAAAAACCGCATCTCCTGTGGTTTGGTACATGGTCACAGCTCCTATGGCTCCCCCTAATATATCATCAATGTCGGATGAGCTTTCTGATGGATCATCCTGCCAGTTTAGGTAGTTGTCATTGGGATTTTTATTGGTCATCAAACCCGTAAATCCCAGCCCCAAATAACCTCCTAAAGTAGGATTTCCCGAAAACAACTCGTTGGTTACCGGTAAATTAAAAGGTTGTCCCATTTGAAAAGGATCGAGATAATCGGGAATACCATCATTATCATCATCGGTATCATTTAAATCTGAAATTTTATCATTATCAAAATCCGGAGGAGTAGAAGCACCGGAACAATGATCCGAACCATTTGAAATTTCATCGCCATTGGTGAAACCGTCATTATCATAATCAGCCGAAGCACTATAGCCAGACTGACCCGGAGATAAGCAGCTTCCGCCCCCCGTATTTCCATCATAATCATTCGGTTCCAATACCATGATGGAAGTACTAAAAGTAGTAATCCAAATAGTGCCGGGAAATGGCTGATTATCCCCTAAACAATCCACCGCCAGGATATAACCATCCGCTGTAAACTTATTCATTTCCAGCTTTTCAACTGTCCCGTTACTGTTTAAGACAATGCGGTGCATCCCCCCCTGGTTTTTCCCCAGAATCAGGTTCCCTTTCATCGCCCCTCCAAAATTACTCGCCGTATACTCGTCAATGGGGTTGGTATTGTTATCTAAAATCGCAATGGAATTATCATCTCCCGGATTCTGATAGTCTCCTTCAATCGGGTTGGCCATGCTGGCCGGAACAGGAGGCCAGTCGTAGGGCAGGGTATTGGTTTTATCCGCCAGACCTGTCCACTGGGTTCTGAATTTAAAACCTGCAACCCCGTTATTTCCGCCATCATTATAGTCATGCGTCGTTAAACCAGCCCCGGTGGGATTCGCTCTTATCGGACAGGGGTGACCACCATAGGAAGAACCTGAAACATAGTTTTCTTTGGTTTTGTTTGTTCCAATTCCGGTAATCAAATGTAAATGATCTTTATTGGAAATATAGCCGGGCTGATCCGGCTGATATTCATTGGTGACATTTCCCTGCGGCCCTTCATTTTTGGGATATCCTCCCCATCCACCATTTGCACCATTTTCGGTAGCGTAAACTCTCCCGGCTTCGGTTACCACCAAATCAAACGTATTTCTAAAGCCTGGAGCGTATACCTGAACAGGGCCTCCGGGCACTAATTTAGCCTGATTCAAACCATCATTTCCCCCAAATGGATCTCCTATATCAATCCCATTATAGCCTTGTTGAAAAGGACTATTAATTCCGTTGGCATTATTTCGGGTAGGATCATCCAATGTGGGTAAGTCATAAATGTATTTATTGTTGCCGCTGCCCTTTATCGGCATACTATTAATGACAGAAAGATCAATGGAGAGTATACAGGCAGCAAGCGCATATTCAGTGATATAGGCAAAGTTCCCTGATGGAGAACCTGCATTGGTCATGCCGCCCTGACTTACCAAAAGGTAAGGCTTACCTTTTATTGTGGTATATCTTAAATTATTAGTGGAGTGATTCTCCTCAGACCGGGGTAAACCACGTACTATATCTACCTTTACCCAGGAAGAACCGCTTTTGGTTAGCCTGCTTATCGTTCCCGAATTCGTATCCAGGTCTACCTCCCCATTATCCGTTCCTGCCCCGAACCGGATATCACTGGAGGTCACATAAATCACAGGATTACTTGCTGTTCCGGCAACCGTAAGCCCGGTCACCAGTCTGGCCGTGCTCCCAATATTAGTACCGTCATCATTATGATTAGGAATTTTGTTAACCAAATCAATTACCTGCGTATTGGTAACCGTGTAGGAATTTGCCGCTGTCCGACTAATGGTTAAAACCTTGATTACGCCCGAAACTTCGGCGACGTAAAGTTTACCGTCCGGACCAAACCTTAAGGCAGTAGGGCTGGTGATACTTAGATTTTTTAAAACAGACTTATTAAAACCAATTTGTCCGTTACCAAAAAATGGCAAAAACATCAGGAAAATAAATATTCCCGATTTTAAGGTAAATTTTTTAAAGCTCATTCGGTTAAGTTTTGAGTTCCCCTTTCAGTTCTATCTACTAAACCCCGGCCTCACATGTAAGTTTTTGGAACTATTAGTCTTTTCAACCTCCCTTAAGAACAATCAATTCTTCAGACAAATACAAAAAAACAGGGATGAACTGATCACATCAAGCTGAGTTTTATCATGTTTTTTAGTGATATTTATTAGTATTAATGCTTGAAAAACTTTTCTCCATCCCTATAAAAGGGTAAGAAAAACTAAAAAAAACCTCGGGAATAAATATCATGGCCCCGCTATGCCCTGCCCAAAATAAGGATCATACAGCGCCTTTTAATCTGAAAAAGGAAATGGAATTAGCCACTAAGAATAAAAATTGAAAGCTGCTTCGAGCAAAGAAAATCTCATGATCAATCAATCTGTGCAGTGCATAATGTCAAAAAAGGGAAAATCCGCATTCATGTACCTTTTTCATTTATAAAACAACGGTCTATAAAAAAAAGCCATGCACTGAACTCCAAGCGTTCATTTAAAACTAAAATCCCAATTCTGAAAAGAATAAAAATTCGACAAATCGTGAAAACAATAGAGAGTTTTGATAAAAATCAAACAAAACTTTCATCTAAAAAATAGAATTAGAAAAGACATCCGTCCCAAAGCCTGTTACATCAAAAAACAAATCAATTCATCCATAATAACCAACCTAACCATAGAAAAAATGAGACTATTTTTGATGATCGGGCTTTTGATGACTTTCCTTTATCAAAATGCCTTCGCACAATCTGAAAGCAGTTACAATATCCGATATTTTGCGCATACCGGAGGGGTTTATAATAATCAAATTGACAAAACAAATGAAACCAACACTACTCAAATCAACTTTGACCAGGCCGTGTTCACCATCATGGCCACTGCGAATTTTGGAGATCGGTTTTCATTTTTAGGCGAATTTACCCTTGAAAATTCCTTCGACGAAGCCACTTCCTCTCTGATATTCCAACCAAACCTACATCGCCTGTTTATGCGATACAATTTCTCTGACTACTTCGGTATTCAGATCGGAAAAACAACTTTACCCATTGGTTATTGGAACAATGCTTTTTATCGGGGAGGAGCCATTACGCAGCCCACTATCGAACGGCCATCCTTCCTTCAGGAATCCGAATTTGCGGTGATTACCGATTATGCCTTACAACTGGAAGGTCAGGGAATTTCCAGATACAATTTTGGATACTCCCTCTTTCTTGGCCCTGGAAGAACTTCCCAATATTTCAATTCTTTTAATGGGCTAACCTGGGGCTTCGATCTGCATTTTGAGCCTGTGGAAAGTCTTCGTTTGGGATATTCCTTTAAGCACGACAAAATACCTGAAGATCAGGCTTATGAAGATGCTATAGAAATTTTAGGTGAAAATGGGCTTATGGGAATATTTAATCCCGTGATCAGTGAGCAAATTGGCATTACGACAGATAGGGAACGGGTATATAAAGTATTGTTACAAAATACCAGTATTAATAAAAGCGCCATTTCTTTAGTTTATATGGAGGGCTTTACTCCTTGGGAAGTGATTGCGGAATACCACTTTTCCCGCTGGCACCCTGATGAAGTCGGGATTGATTTGGATGAGTCCGTTGTTCAGGATGACATATTCCTTTACACAGGATATCATTTAGGAAAATTAACTCCCTACTTCATGTATCAGTATTCTGCTTTTGTAATGGATTACCCCACCGAGAAAATATTTGATAGTTCAGATAATCTTTACGGTCTGGGAGTTCGCTATAATTTCACCCCTAATGCGGTCATTAAGGTAGAATACAAATATCGAGATGGGCATGATGCTCCCTTTGGACCCGCTGGTACTCCTGTAGTAAATGATACCGACTCCCACTGGGCTGGGATTCAAATCGCTGTTGGCTTTTAAAATTTATGGCTATGAAAAATATTCAATACTTTATCTGCTTTGGCTTTGTACTTTTTCTTACTGGAGTATTGGCTCCAACAAGCCTAAAAGCTCAGGAAATGGTCATTATTGTGAATGCCAATAACCCCGTTGACCAAATGGAAGCTGGTAATGTAAGACTTTACTGGCTTAGGCGCATAAAGAAACGATGGCCACAGAATAACAAATACATTCGGCCGACGGACTTTCAAAGTTCCAATGTTTACCAGGATGCATTTTATGAGAAAATCCTAAAAATGAATGCTGAAAAGGTTGAAAAGTACTTTATGTCCCGACAATATCAAAATGCAGAGAAACCTCAGGATAAGTTCGGCTCCTCCGAAGAAATCATTGAGTTTATCGAAAGTACGGAAGGAGCCATTGGCTTCGTCGATGCCAAAAAAGTGGCCAATAACTCAAAGGTAAAAGTAGTTTACAAATTAACATTGTAATGAAAGAGAAGAAAACAATGGGAATTGGCGCCCAAATTCGAACCTCTTACATTATTATAATGCTAATGGTATTCGGAGCGGGAGGCCTGGCGATATTCCTGATTCACAAAAATAATAAACTGGATCGGCAAATTGTTGAAATTAACTTCCCTTTGCAGGAAAGGTTAATTCGATATCAGCAATTGATCAATAACAGCTATGACCTCACCTATAATTGGGTATTCAACCCCAATGTGGACGCGCAGAATCGTTTGAAAATAATCCTGAATGAGGAAATGCCCGCCCTTGCACTGGAGATTCAGCAAATATCACAGCCTCTACCATCTTTAAGAGAGGCTGTAGGGCAAACCATTCCCTCCATTGATAGCCTGGTTTTACTGGAAAAGAAAATCACTCAGCTATTAGCCAGCGATGAGCAATATATGGACGACGAAATCGTTGAAAAAGCCATACTTTTAATAGAAGGAGATATTCTGACAAAAAGAAATGAAATCAATACCATGCTTCGTCAATTCATTGAAGCCAGGAAAAAAGAACTGTTGGAAGGACAAGAGGCCAAAGCTACCGCCAACAACTTTATCCTGATCTTGATGATCATCACCTTTGTGTTAACGGCAGCTGTTTCTATTATTGCTTCCCTTTATATCCGGAAACAGGTTATCCAACCCATTCTGGATTTAAAGGATGGCCTCATCGCTTTAGGTCAGGGAGAAATCATTGATATTCCTGAAAGAAGAACCAAAGATGAAATTCATGAAATGATTATCGCCATGAAATCCCTGACGGAGGGACTTGAAAGTAAAATCAAGTTTTCCTATGAAATTGGCAAAGGGAATTATGATCAGGATTTCGAGCAGGTCAGCGAGAAAGATTCTATGGGAATTGCCCTAATCAAAATGCGAGACAGCCTAAAGACCAATGATGAAGAAAACAAAAGAAGAAATTGGGCCTCTAACGGCCTGGCGCAAATTGCGGAAGTGCTGCGCAATTATGAAAGGTCCGCTGAAGATCTCTACGATCAGGTAATTCGGTTTATTTGTAAATACACCAATTCTAATCAAGGGGCTATCTTTTTATTGGAAGAAGAGACCGAAAAAGAGCCTTTCCTTGAGATGGTGGCTTGCTATGCCTATGAGCGGAAAAAATTCGAAGAAAAAAAAGTGGAAATTGGGGATGGCCTGGTCGGTCAATGTTATTTAGAGAAAGCTTCTATCTTTTTAACCGAAATCCCTCAAAACTATGTAAAAATCACCTCCGGACTGGGAGAGTCTACTCCAACTTGTATCCTGATTACTCCATTAATTGTAAATGAGCAAATTTTTGGGGTTCTGGAATTGGCGAGTTTCAACAAATTTCAGGAACATGAAATTGCTTTTATCGAAAAAGTATCCGAAACCCTGGCTTCTAGTATTTTTAATATCAAAGGAAGTATCAGAACCCAAAATCTATTAAATGATTCCCAAATACAAGCTCAGCAACTCAAAGAAAAAGAAGAGGAGCTTCAACAAAATCTAGAAGAGCTGCGCGCCACACAGGAGCAACTGGAACGAGAAAAGTTAGAGCTTCTACGCCAGCAAGAAGCGGACAATTCTACAGGTTGATCTATCGAAAAAAACTCCTGCTCCCAACGGACAGGAGTTTTTTTTGCTCATTGCTTATAGCCGGATTATTTATACTTAACCCAGATTATGATCTTCGTCTGACTGCAGATGGAAAAAAATTTAAGGATTTTTCCTATTTCAGTTTCTTTCCATGGGAGGAAACAAGCTTTCCCAATTTTGTACTATTAATAAATCAGCAAACACGACCCTATTAATCTGACAACAAACCACAAAAGGGGTGCTACTATTTTTAGCTGGGAAAAAATTGAATAAAATGGAGGAACAGTTAATCCCGAATAATGAACAGCGATGCCTTTAATTTTCAGAAAATGAGAAAGATGAAAAATGGTTACACTTGCGTTTTTTTAAAATTAGAACAAAGAAATGAGGATTAAGAACATGTTTAAAAGCCAAAATTCGCAGCGAAAATTTGATTATTGCAGAAGCGATACCCGATTATTTGAAGAGAATAGCAGCGCTATTGTTGAGAAACTATCCAAAATCGCTTCCAATAATTCGAATTTGCAGCCGGATGGTGCGCTTTTAAACATGCTATAAGGCATAAAAAAACCGGGCTCAATCTGGTGAGAGATTATTCAATCTTTCCTCTGAATAATCATTTTTTACATAAATCCTTCAGTACAACTTCCATTTTCCTTAACATTACCCCTCAATTGAATAATCCGGTTGAAAATGGAGCAACAGCAATTAGGAAAACGAAAAATTAATCTTCCGAGAGACCTGATAAAATCCCTCGAGGCATCCTCAATGATTGGAGGGTTATATCTGACCGATATGGGCTATTATCCAAGGGCAGATTATCATTTTTGTCAAAGAGACCAGGGCGCCCCGGAATATGTCCTCATTTATTGCAATAAAGGCCTAGGCTGGGTAGAATTCGATGGAAAGCATTTGCCCATGGCAAAAAATGACTTTTGTATTCTTCCTCCGGAAAAAGCACATGCCTATGGAGCCAAATCGGAAAATCCATGGTCGGTATTTTGGGTGCATTTTTCCGGTCCACAGGCAAAAAATTGGTTCGAACTTTACCATAAAGAGGGCTTTCTTCAAAATACCCATTTCGAGCGCAAAGAGCACCGGAATGCCATGTTTGAAGAAATATACGCTACCCTGGAAATGGGGGACAGCTGGGAAAATCTGGTATACATTAATCAAATCTTTAGAAACTACCTATCCAGCTTCATTTGGGTGAACCACTTCCGCGGAACAAAAAATGCCATCAAACAGGATATTGTGCATCAGGCCATCACCATCATGAAAGATCGATTAGGGCAAAATTTGTCTTTAGAAGACATTGCCCAGCATGTCAACTTTTCGGTACCCTATTTTTCCAAACTTTTCAGAAACCGGACAGGCTTCGCCCCTGTGGATTACTACATTCGTTTAAGGATGCAGCAGGCCTGTGATTTACTTTCCTTCTCTGACAAAAATATAAAGCAAATTGGTGCAGAGGTGGGCTATGAGGATCCTTATTATTTTTCCCGGATTTTCAAAAAAACCATCGGGCAATCTCCTTCCACTTATCGTAAATTACAATATTTAGAGCAAAGAGGTAACATTCAAATCCCTAAAGAATATGATCAAAGCACTCATTGAAAAATTAGATTTACAACCACATCCGGAAGGAGGGTATTATAAAGAGCTCTATCGGGATGAAAAGACCATCGAACCATCGGGCTTTGATGGTAAAAGAAATGCATCCACCGCGATTTATTACCTATTATCAGGTAGTGATTTTTCATCCTTCCATCGAATCAAATCAGATGAGGGCTGGCACTATTATCAGGGAAATACGGCTTTATTGGTTTATGAAATTACAACAGAAGGAACGCTGAAAATTCATCGGATGGGTCAAAATTTGGAAAAAGATCAATTCTTTTCGGTTATTCAGGCGGGATCCTGGTTTGCCTCCTGTCTGGAAAATCAATCGGAAAATCAATTTGCTTTGGTGGGCTGTACGGTAGCTCCCGGATTCGATTTTCAGGATTTTGAACTGGCCAATAAAACTTCGCTTTTAGAACAATTTCCTGAACATGAGGAAATCATACAAAGGCTCTGCCGTTAATTATTTATTTTTATTGACATACTTGGCGTATTGTTTGGGAGTAAGGCCGAAATACTTCTTAAACTTCGCCGTGAAGTGTCCCAGATGCGCATAGCCAATACTATAAGCGACCTCGGTCACATTGTTAGCCCCCTGCTCAAAACGCTTTTTCGCTTCGTTAAAGCGATAATCATCCAGATATTGGTGAACGGTTTTTCCAAAAACCTGTTTAAACAAAATCCGGAGGCGCGTACTGCTCATGCCGCATTTTTCCGACAACTGCTGAATCGTAAGGGGCTTGGACAAATCCTGCGTCAGTAGATTTCTGGCATTAAAGATAGGAATCATATCCTGTGCCTGGCTTTGTTGCCCCAAACTGTCCCGCTTCAGTAGGGCATCTACGGACTGCATGATCATCTCGTGGCATTTGATATTAAAAAAATACTCCCTCAGCTCTTTCTCCACTTCCGGCTTTCTGATTTGGTTCAGGGTATCCCGAAATTGTGGAACTAAGGGCTCAAAATACAGGAATGATTTATCCACATCAAAGCCCAAATAAAGAGATGCTGATCCTAGCCATTTTTCCAACAAGGCTTTCTTAAATCGGATCACCACTACCAAAATATCCTTTCCCGCTTTTAAATGAATTCCGGAAGGCATATTGGTAAAGAAAATACCTTCGTTCAGGCCTAAATCAAAGATTTCGCCTTCCTCCGTCAGTACTTCAACTGCCGAGTTTTGATAAACCAAAATGGGCAACCAACCCGTCGTACGCATGCCACTGCGCTCCATTATAAAGCTTTTAAAGACATCCATCTGGATGACAATCAACTCTACCTCCTCCAGCATATAACCTTCCACCTGCCCCCGACAATTGCCATTATTAACATACAAAGTATGTCCTTCAAGCCTGCCATCAAGTAGCTGTTCCCATTTTTCCAACTGTTCTTTTAAGTCGGAAATTTCATATTGATACAAATTTGACATGTCCTCTGTGATTAGCTGCGGTTTATTTTCTAAAATCTCTCCAAATAAGTTGAGGAAAACTACGAAAAGACCAACCTAGACAAAAAGGGATGAAAAAATAACAAATTAACCCTAAAAACCCCTGATACAACAGACATATTTCCACGAAAATTGCACTAATCTGTATGTATACCAGTGGCTGAAAGCAGATTTAAAAGCCAAAATTCGTAACGAGAATTTGATTATTGCAGAAGCGATACCCGACTATATTGAGAGAATAGCAGCGCTATTATTGAGAAATTATCCAAAATCGCTTCCAATAATTCGAATTTGCAGCCGGATGGTGCGGTTTTTAAAATGCTCTAAATATACATCCTATTGCTGTAACAGGGGAAAAACAATGGAATTCTTCTCGATTTCCACTTTTTTCCTATGAAGGAAAGGAGAGCGTAAGCTCCCCAAAAATAGGGGATTATTATAAGGCCCAAAAAATCCTTTCCGTTGACTGATCATCCATCCTTCGGAAAGGGGAATCAATTCTGGCGGAGCATTACATAGGGCAATCTATGGTTGAAAAGAAAAAAATGAACCCTTAAATCCTCGTTTAGCGGTAAGGCGGAAAAAATGAAGGAATAGTTGCCTATTTCGAGTTTTTTCCAACGAAACAGATGAATGAGGAGAAAGCAAGCCTGCCCAAATTTGGGCGATTATAATTCAAAAAAAATAAATTGTAATAAACTGAATTTAAACTACTTGCACTCAATTAATAAATTTATCGGTGAATAATTCGGGTTAAAACATGAAGCAATACATCCTTATCCTATTGTCATTTTCAAGCCTGATAAGCTTTGGACAAAAAAAATCACTTACAGATGCTGAACAACTACAGCTGAAGGGAAAAGTTAAATCTGTGATCGAAAAACAGTTCAATCCAAAAAATTCCTCTCCTAAAGAAAAAGGAGAAATGGTTTATTCTGACGGGATTCAGGAGTACTATTTCAACACAAAGGGAGATTATACTTTAATGCTCTCCAAGAATTCGGACCGATTTATCATGAAAAAAACGGAATTTCAATATGATGATGATAACCGCCTAATCCAGAGACTGGTTTTTCTGGAAGAAGCTTCCGTTGCGGATCAATATCGGTATGCTTATGAAGGAAAATCTACTGCTCCTAAATACTACCGCTGGGAGAAAAACGGGCATTTAAAAGGGTTTTATCTGTTCGAATACAATAAAAAAGGACTCCTCAGCCGTTTCGAAGACCGAAATGCTTCTGATGTTATCAATTTTTATTCAAACTATCAGTACAATAAAAAAGGTCAGCTCTTTGAGAAAGAGAAATGGCTGACAGCAGAGGGAACTTTAAATATTGAACAATACCAATACAATAAAAAAAAGCAACGACACCAAACTAACTTTCTTACTGCGGAAAGAGAAATAATCGGACAACAAACCCATGAATATAATACAATGGGATATTTAGAAAAAACAAGTTATTCCGCCTATGGAAACCTTATGTCGACCTTCAGATATGAGTATGAATATGACCGTTACCAAAATTGGACAAAGCAAATAATATATGAGGGAGGAGAAATCTTATTAATAATTGAAAGAGAAATAAACTATTATCCTCAGAAAAAAAATAAGCGTTCTCGATAATAAATGACAAAAAAAAACCACATCTAATGATGTGGTTTTTTTCTTCTCGATGGAAATTAGGCTTTGGACTTGTCCAAAACATCCTTTCTCAAATCCTGAGCAAGGTTCTTAATGTCCATCATACGCTTACGGGTACGAGTACCTGCAGCTTTGTTTCCTTTGTTGTAGAAGTCTGAAGCATCCTTCTCGCCTTCTTCAATGATTTCTTTAATCTTATTGTAAATATCCATATCCTTAAAAGTTTACACTTAATAATCATAAAAGTTCTTCAATTATCAAAGGTTTAAAACCTAATATTCTTCGAAAATCTTCTTTTTTAGTAAAAAAAAGGGGGATTTAGGCGTTTCAGGGCTACCAGCCCACATATTTTGGGGGTTCCAAGCCCTGTAACCGGCACATTAAGGTTAGTCTACCACGATGATGCGTAACATGATTGCGCATCAAAAGAAAGATTCCCATCCGGTGCATTTCCACCCCGGAGCGGAAAAATTCTACCGGCTCCGCCAATTCTTCATCACTAAATTGTTCGAATAATTCAAGGGTATGCGTAAATCCAAAATTAATCAATTCCGATAGTTCTTCCTTGGAACAGTCTTCAGTCCCTTTTAGTTTGCTCAGAAGGGGAGATTCCCGCTTGCCAGTAGCATAGAATTGCAGCTTTCCGAAGTTTTGAAGCATATGTAAGAATTCCTGCCTCACGGTCATCACCGCTTCAGTTGGTCGGTAATCCAATCCTTCCTGATCGAATACTTCCAAGGTAGCCAGGGTATATTTCCTGGATCTTTCCCACTGGCTCACAAAATCCTCTGTATAAACCTGTGCCTGAAGGCTGAAGGGCCAAGCCACTGTTAAAAACAAAAAACTAACTATTTCTATAAATTTCATTTTTTTAAGATTAATTCTTTTTGCAACTTAATAAAACGCGTAAATAAACGACTCGAAATCCAAGATAATCCGAATTTAGACAATGATGACTCCTCTGGATTTTGCGGATTATCTGAAATAAAAACGCTATCATAATATCCACCAAAAATGATAACGCCATGAAATATCTGCTTATTATTTTAAGTTTAATATCCCTGAATTTTCTACCCGCCACTGCTCAGGAAAAATTAAGCAGAAAGGAACGTAAGAAAATGGAAAAGGAAAAATTGGCACAACAAACACATTCCCTGGTGATGTCTGGAAAATTTGTGTTTAATGTGGAGCAGGTAAGCCCACTCAGAGGCCGTACCCTCAATGTGGTGACAGATAATTATACCCTAACATTCAATGGCCCGGAAGCGATTGCTTATCTGCCTTATTTTGGCCGTGCATTCTCTGCCTCTTACGGCAGCTCAGAAGGGGGAATTAAATTCAATCAGAAAAAACAAAATGAAAAGATGGAAATCGATGAGAAGAAAGATCGAAAAACCATCTCATTCGATATAAATGAAGGAAATGAGCAATACCAATGTTATCTGGAAATTTTCAGTAATGGCAGTGGGGCATTAAGGATAAAGCCGCAAAACAAAGATGCCATCAGCTACACTGGAAAAATTGCTCCGCTTCCTGAAAAGCAAAAATAAGCCAGCCGCCTTGTGCGGCTTTTTTATTACCCGCTGAAACGGTATAATTTTGCTGTTTGTTTCCCCACGGCCTCAGTGGCGATAAAAAGATTCCCCATGTGATCAAAACAAATGGCCTCCGGTTGCGGAAACACTTCCTTATCCAGCTTCAGAAGCTGTTTTAAAGCTCCTTCCTGACTAAATACTACTAAGTGCTTGGACCGATGAGATAGGACGTAAAAATCACTAGTAATAGGGTGTATGGCGAGTCCTGAAAAAGCGACCCCCTTATAACCATTCCCTTCCTTTTCCTCAAAATCACTTTTCTTCAGTTTGAGGGCTTTTTGTGGCTCCTGCTTCAAATCATCTATCGAAAGCCTCCAGATAATCTTATGCTTTTCCTTTTCCCCTTCCATGCCTGATCGGCCCTTGGGCGCAATAAAAAGATATTTTCCGTCAGTGGTCAATCCTTCCAAATCATTTTTAAGCTTAAAGGGTAATTGATACGATTTATGGCCCTTTCCATCTTCCGGTACCACATATAATTTCCCATCACTTCGGAGGACATAAAATTGGCTTTTATGGTAAGTAATCCCCTCAAAATCCCCCTTTTCTTTAAATTCTAAAGAGCGTATCAAAGCTCCCTCTTGGGCATTAAAAATGTAGATTACCCCACTTTCATCATTGACCATTGCCAAATTATTGCTATTCACGTAACAAAGGCCTGAAATCTCCTCCAATTCAGGAGGAAGGCTCCAAACCACATTAGGCTGCTTGAGGTTAAAAGGAAAAGAGGATATCATCATCATCAATAAAATTAGCATTGATCCCTGGGATAAATCGTTGAACAGCGTACAAGAGTCTATATCAATTTAATGCTTTTCAAAAAAAACCGCCTGTCGCGAATAAAGTTAATTGTAATAAAATCCTTTTAGGACCTTACATTACTCATTCACCAAAAAAATTAACCTATGTTTTCAAAAGTAGCTGATAACTCCAATCCTCAGTCCATGGCGTCGAAATCCCGGCGAAAACGCTTCGACTTTTTTTTATCCAAACTTAATGGCTTGGGAAAACCTGTCAAAATTCTCGATGTGGGCGGGACAGAAAAATTTTGGAAGGCCATGAATTTCACGGGTTCCGAAGATATTGAAATATACCTTTTGAATCTGGAACACCAACAGGTAAGTCTGGCCAATTTCAAGTCACTGAAAGGTGATGCCACCGATTTATCAGAATTTGAGAATAATTTCTTCGATGTGGTATTCAGTAACTCCGTCATCGAACATTTATTCTCCTGGGAAAACCAGCAAAAAATGGCACATGAAATACAAAGAGTGGGGCGATATCACTTTATTCAAACTCCTAATTATTGGTTTCCTCTAGAGCCTCATTTCGTGTTTCCTTTTTTTCAATATTTGCCCAAATCCATGCGTGTTAATCTTACTCAGCGATTTGATTTAGGCCATATCAAAAAAGCAAAAGATAAAGCAGCTGCGGAATCCATCATCAATGAAATACAGCTTTTAAGTATCGGGCAAATGAAAAATTTATTCCCACAATCTGACATATATCTGGACAAAATAATGGGGCTGAACAAATCCATTGTAGCTCATAATTTCCCCCAATAATGGTAAAATAGGCTAAATCCATGCCCTCGGCAGCAGAATTGAAGTATTGCGAGGCATTTAACCCGGATTATTCATGCTTCAATCTTCGTTTAGCTGCAAGGCGGGAAAAATGAAGGAATAGTTTTCTATTTGGAGTTTTTTCCAACGAAGCAGATGAATAAGGAAAAAGCAAGCTTGCCCAAATTTGGGCTATAAAAAAATCAGTCGACACGAATGTTCCATACTGATAATTAGCTAATTAAAACAAATCCCTGCATTTGGCGGTGAATAATTCGGGTTAAGGTTTTATAAATGCCTTCAGTAAAATTTCAATTCTCTTTTTCTATATATTTTACCGTCTTCCTTAAGCCGAAAGATTGGCCAACTGACTCAAAATACTGCAATAAACACATTATTATTAGCGTGTTTCAGTCTGATTTCCCAATTTTTTAATCGACCAATATTGGCTGAGCTTGTTCTAAGCCCATTTGACTGCTTCATTGGAAAAAGAAAATTTTAAACAATTCCTTCAATTTTCCCTTGAAGCTAATCGGCTTTTGAGCTGAAATAATTCGGGTTAATTCATGAGGTGTATTTTTAATGACTGATGACAAAAGTATGGACATCCAGCCATTCCAATCGCCAACCTTCCCTCTGAAGCAAATTTGCCAGTTCCTGCTTTCCTTCTGGCTCCAGCAATCCGCCTTTAATTACATATTGTATTCCCATTAAAGAAGCAAGCGTCAAACCGCGCCCCTCTAAAAATTCGGCAACCACTTTTTCGTCAAAGGCATTTTTATGTTGATGTTGAAATCGCAGCTAAAACATTATGTTAAATTCATTCTCATTATTACATATTCCTTTCCCTTCCTTTGGAATCGTTCGGTGGTTCTTTCCAGTCCAAATCTGGTATAAAAATCACTTTTTTCAATACGCGCATTACACCACACCTGTTTAACTGACAAACGACGCATTTCGTCCAAACCATAAGTCAACAATTCCGTCCCAATGCCTTTACTTTGAAATTCGGGCAAGACAGCAAATTTTCGAAACTGCGCTTTCCCGTCCTCAAAAAACCAGGAAAGGACTCCGACCAATTTGTCCTCTGTATAATAGCCATGATGAATACCTTCCTCATCCTGATCCAACTGAACAAAGGACAGGGGCTGATCCGGCCACATCACCTGTTGTCGGATTCGGTGGCAAAGCACCGGATGAATTTGTTCAATTTTTCTTTTTTCCATCATTTTCTAAACCAATTACTTTCATATCACGATATTAATTATTGAAGTTCAGGCTTTTGGCTATATATTTGCCGATCGACTTCCATAACCCCAGAATAATGAAACAGCTTTTTACTTCCTTATTGACAGGTTTATTGTTTTGTGTGATATCAATTCCATCCTCCTTTGCTAATTCCGAGGAGGAAGCGAATGATAATAACGAAGCAAATATATTCGAATTATGGGACATTTTGTCCCTTAATCATTATATCAGTAAAGATGCTTATTCCAGAGCTTTTGAAAAAATAAACGGACAAGCTCCTACATCTACTTCGAAACTGATCGCCATTATCGACTTTTCCAAACCTTCTAGCAAGGAAAGAATGGTATTGATTGATCTTGAAAAACAACAATTGATCTATCATAATCTGGTAAGCCATGGAAAAGGCTCCGGGGATTTGGAAGCAATAAAGTTCTCCAACATTCCCAATTCACATCAAAGTTCATTGGGTTTATACCGGGTAGGGGAGCATTATATCGGCAAACACGGACCTTCCCGAAGGCTGGATGGATTGGAAAGAAAAATTAACGATAAAGCAAGAGAAAGAGCGATTGTGATCCATGCAGCAGACTATGCTTCTCCTTCTTTTGTGGAGCAGCATGGAAGGTTGGGTAGAAGCTTTGGCTGTCCTGCCGTTCCGCAGGAAGGCTATCAGGAGTTTATAAAATCTTTGGAGGAAGGTAGTTTACTCTTTATTTATCATCCCAGTTACGGTAAAAAATAAAGATCAGACATCAGGATGATTCTGATACCACCGAAAAGCGAAAAGGCCTTGGTTGAAGTAAATGTTCAATCAAGGCCTTTTTGATTTCAATAAGAAGATGGGGAAAATTAAACTAAATTATTCACCGCTAAATTTAGAAATGACGCCTCTTAAGCAACTTATTTTCAACTCCAACATATTGTATTTACTGATTTCATAATATTCTAAATTGGGCAAGTTTGCTTTCTCCTCATTTGTCTGCTTCCTTGGAAAAACTAAAAATAGGGGATTATTCCTTCATAATTCCCACCTTGCAGCTTATTGAGGATTTAAGCAGGAAAAAGCTATGTTAAGCAGAATTACATATCCCTAAATTCAAAAACTCCATATTATGAGCCTATTTCTTAAACGATACTGGCAGAACTCCTGATATTTAAATCACCCAAAATGGGTAAACTTGCTATCTCCTCATTCAACTGCTTTTTGGGATAAAGGCAAACCAGAGCAAATATTTTCTTTTTTCCGGCCTTATAGCTAAAACAAGGGTTCAAAAACGTATGAAGCGGGTAAAAAACTATTTACTGCTCAGCATTTTTCAGTTTAAAGAAATCGGCCAGCTCACGATCCGACATATCACCCAAAAATTGTCCCCCGGATTCCACGACTTCCTCTGCTAAAACTTTCTTTTTCTGAATCAAATCATTGATTTGAGATTCAAAAGTTCCTTTACTGATGAGACGATGCACCATGACATTATTTTGCTGCCCTATACGGTAGGCACGATCCGTCGCCTGTGATTCCACAGCCGGATTCCACCACAAATCGTAATGCACCACATGGTTGGCCTCTACCAAATTCAAGCCTGTTCCCGCGGCCTTCAGAGACAATACAAAGAAGGGATGAGCCGCACTTTTCTTAAACTTTTGAACCATTTCGTCGCGCTGATCACGGCTACATGCCCCATGTAAAAAGAGTGGTTCTTTATTAAAATAAGTTCGAATCCAGTCGCAAATAAGATTACCCATTTGGCGATATTGGGTAAAAATGAGCATTTTTTCACCCGCTTCTCCCACTTTGGACATTAATTCCATTAGGGCAGTGGCCTTACCGGAATGTTCCGGCGACTGCTCTCCATGCGACAAATGTTGGTAAGGGTGATTACATATTTGCTTTAATGCGGTGATGAGTTGAAGAATCAGTGCAGAACGGTCTTTCGCTTCAGCAGCATCCATTTTCATCATATATTGCTCCATCGTAGCCTGATAAAGGCTGGCCTGCATAGGAGATATCGCACAAAAGTGATTGTTTTCGATCTTTTCAGGCAAATCGGAGATGATGGATTTATCTGATTTTAAACGACGCATCAGGAAAGGACGACAAATGTTGTGAAAGATTTGTAATCTTTCCAAATCCTGTTCTTCTTCAATGGGCTTAACAAAATGCTTTTTGAAATAGGTCGCGGTTCCCAGTAGGGAAGGGTTTACAAAATCCATTAACGACCAGTATTCCATCAATCTGTTCTCAACGGGTGTACCACTCAGTGCAATTTTTATAGGAACTTTAAACGCGCGAATCAACTGACTCTGACGGGTTTGGGCATTCTTAATATTTTGCGCCTCATCAATCACCATCAAAGAGAATGGTATTTCAGACAATCGCTCATGGGCCATTCTGAATTTACCATAAGTAGTCAATAAAAGATCAAACTCCCGATTCAGCTCTGTTTGTTGTCCGTGGTAAACCTTTGTCGTTAAAAGAGGGGTGAACTTCTTAATTTCTGATTGCCAGTTGGTTAATAGAGAGGTCGGAACAACAATCAGCGCGGGCTTATTATGCGACAAACGTTTCTCCTCTTTAAGCTTCAGCAAAAAGGCCAGTGTTTGCAGCGTTTTACCTAAGCCCATATCATCGGCCATAATAGCGCCTAAGCCCAAATAAGCATTCTTCAAAAGCCATTCATAACCAATTTGTTGGTAGGGTCTGAGCTGTGCCTGTAAACTATTCGGCGGCAACACTTGTCGTACTTCTTTTATTTGCGACAAATGTTGCCTAACTTTTTGATCCAATTCTATGGTTTGGCCTTGGTAGTGTTCTTCCAAAGCAGCCTCTAGTAATCCGGCAAATTGTATTTTCGGACCTCCTTTCTGCAATTGTGCCATCAATTTCGCGACATCTGTTGCTACTAAATGCACATACTGCCCTTTAAGCTTTACCACTCCTTCAATATCATCCAGTAAAGCTTCAAACTCTTCGGCCGATAATACATCATCCCCCAATGCGACTTTCCAGTCATATTTAAATAAGGACTTCAAATCCAATTGTCCCTTATTGCGCTCCTGCTCTTCTGAACTAATCGAAATGGTCAATTTTGGTTGCACCAGATTCCGGAGAGCCTTGGTCAACCGAATCTGTAAACCCATAGCCTCTAATTGGGGTAGCAAATAAATCAGCAAATTGGCCAATTCCTGTTGATTAAAAGTGACGGCCTGATAATCCGCCTCCATTAGTTGCTTTAATACCGGAAGGCGATTCCAAAGCGGCTGAATACGGTTAAACAGGCGCATTTGAACCTTTAAAGGCGCAGATTTCAAAAAGGCACGGAAAGATAGTTCTTCTCCCTGTACGTTTTCCGTCTGATCCGCCAATAATCTAAGGACAAATTGTCCCTCATTCTCAGCTTCATCAATTTGTAATAAAATCCGCTCTTCTGCTTTTTCCAGGCTGAAAGCCCGTAACCAGTTTTCCAAAGCAATTGCCTGTGCACTTTCTTCCTCTTTAGCTAAATCTAAATAACCGTCACCAAATAAAATTGCCGGAATACTGTTCTCAGCAGAAGCAGCATGGAGTGGCAACAAGCACTCAGAAAGCATCGGCTGTATCAATCCTCCGGCAAAAAGCAATAATTGTGGCACAGCAGTAATCGGTTTGACACCAACGTTTGTCTGCAAAAAACAAAGATGATCGGAAAGTTGACGGGATAAGGCCTCCAACATTTGTCGTATATTAGCATCAAAATGAGCTATTGTCCATGAAACAATCATTTTCTGCCCACTTTGTACCACAAAAGGTTGCAACATTTGTCGTTCAATAGCCAGGTGGCACAATAACAACGTTTGTCGTAATAACTGTACTTTCGGGCCATACCAATTGATTTCTGAAAGCGGAATAGCCCGAATAACCTCACAAAAAAGATTAAATTGCCCAGCGGGAATCAATTCGACAAACCCCTCTGCATGAGTATGAAGAATTTTTAAAAGACATCCACTCTCATTAAAGAGCAAAAAGAAATCATCGGATAATTTTAAATGTGCTAAAAGGGACTGCTGAAAGTCTTCTTCGACTTCAGGTAAAAAATCGGGAAGTTTTTTGAGTTTTTTAAAGGCGTTTAACAGCAATTGTTTGCAACACTTGTGGTATAAAGGTGGATTTTCCTCTATAAACGACAAGCGTTGCTCGGTAAACTTGGGCAGTGTTCCAAAGTCAACCATTTGAATTTGTTGATTTTCAGGAATAAAATCGACATCGACGACAGAACTCCACTGAAAACTGCTATGCTCCAACGTTTGTCCCTCTTTTTGAAAATACCTGGCAACGTTTGTCTTCAAATCAAACGTTTGTAGTTTATAAAGCAAAAGGGGATCCTTATTGACCTGTTGCGCAAAGTGATAAAGCGCTGCAGCAGTATGTACACAAGGCTGCGCATCAGCAGTACATTGACATTGCATCCGCATTTCAGTCCAATGCTGTGGCTTAAAAAACACTATTTGCTCATTAAGGAATTGACCAAAACCCTCCGGCACCACACCATAAAACAAATGCACCATCCGATAGGTATCTTCCAGTAAATATGCCCAAATCTTCTTTTTCTGATCTGCAGACATTTCCGGATACTGAAAGCCCACCCGATAAAAGTGGTTAAATTGCCCGCCCACTTGCGCCCAAAGGGTATGCCCCCGAATAAGCCATTGTTTGACCGCTCCTTTTCCTGCCCAATCAGCTCCCTTGGCCAATCTTTCCTGGTGATCAATTGCCTCTAAATCAGCAATCCAAGCATCTCCCCATTGATTCTTCGTGTAATCCATTCCTCCAAAAACAAAAAAAGCCCCAAAATTGGGGCTAAAGATCTGTAATATTTTTGAGAGGGACTACATTCTTTTAAAGTCATCTCGGGGAATATTGTACTTCCGTTCCGCATAAGCCAAAACTCCATTTTCCGCATAGTCCTTTTCTTCTTCAGTTAAATAAAACTTCCGGATCAGGAATCGGCCATACCATTTCAGTGTATTTTCATTCATCTTTTCGAAAGCCATTTCTTCCAGATTTCCAACATCCTTACGCTCCAAAGTCGGCGCTTCATTTACTAAATAGTTTTTGAAATCTTCCACCTTGGTAGGACCAAAGAACATCAGATATTTAGAACGAAGTTCATCCCAAACGCCCTGATACTCAAACGAAATCTTCGCTTTCAATTCGGAATTCGCCACTTTTTGCTCCTGCTCCGCCTTGCGCTTCATATTATTGTCCCAAAAACTTTGCTCATTGGAAGCCATAGGCGCCGGCTTTGAGGCATTCGCTGGTCGCGAATTGGGCACCTCAGGTATCGGAGCGGGTGCCTTTGCAATTTCCTTCAACTCATTATCAAAACAAGTTTGAAGATATTCCACCGAAGGTCGGGTGGCAAAGCTTCCCATACGCTGAGCCACCGCTTCCATCTGTTCATGGGTCAGGAGCTGCTCATAACTCATGATCAGGGTCTCCAATTTCTGGAAAATGGTGGAGAAATTGGCCTTTGTCCTGGGGCGGAAATTGCTCGCTTTATAGATAGAGGCTGTAGCCGGTTTGGCTTCAAAAGCGTCTTCCTTCACCTTATTCATCTCCAAAGCCTTCAACAAAAAGGAGACTTTATCTCTGGAGCGACTGTTCATGGTAGCCGGAAGGAAGTTTTTGATGCTGTCCATTCCAAACTTTTTCAAAGCCTCAATCAGTTGCGCAGTCCACTTGCCGAGTTGTTTTTTATTGGATCCCAACAGGTTGAGCTCCTGAAGAATCAAATTTACCTCGGTAGGAGAGTACTCATCATAGGAGGCCGAAACCACCTGAACTTCCTGCTCCTCCGTTCCCCCTTGTTCTATATACAATAAATTGGCCTGATGCTTAATCTTGAAGTTTACCGCATAAACACGGTTTCCTCGCCCTGCCCTCAGCAAATCATAATCAATTTCAATATTGGTATTATTGACGATATCCTTGATGGCCGGATCCAGCGACCGCTTTTTGAAATCATTGAATCTGGGGTAATCGTCTATCGTCAGGCGGCAGGGATAGGCGTCATCCGGCACACATTTCCCAATTTTATTTTTAGAAATATCAGATGTAATGCGCTCGTAATCATGTTCAGATTTCAAATCCACCTCGAAAGCCACCCCCACTTTTTTCTTCAATTGCTCAATGTCCATCTCCACTTCAATCAGTTCTCCCTGATTAAAGGTCTCCTCTGCAGAAGAAATGAAAGAGCGAAAAAGCGTGTAATAGAATACTGAATAAGTCTGTTTCAGACGGAAAATCGTCTCATACTTATATTTAATGACTTTTTCGTCTTTATTAAAGCCATAGAAAGTTCGTAAAAAGGCACCGGAAAAGTGGATTTTGACCTCCTCGATATTCACCGGCATTTCCCGACCGTCTACATCTACAATGTCAAATTTCACCGGCTCTATCTCGGTGATTGCATTGATAAAACGGGGCGTCATTTTTTGCTCTTCATAGCTGTATTCCCAACGCTGAATTTTTGCCTGGTACAAATCAAAAATTGCCTGATCGTAGCGCTGCTTTTGCGTCTTGAAGCTATCGTATTCATTCAGGAAGTCTTTTCGTCTCAGACGTACCGTATAGGCTCTTTGCCAGATTTCACGGTTGATCAGGGCGTGCTTATCATCTTCCATAGGTAAAAGGTCCAACTGGCCCTTTATCCGATCGAAATGTTTAAAAATCTCATCCTGCGCCTCGGTGACTGCAAAATAGATAATCTGAATGGCCTTATTGCGCAACACCAGACTATCGCCCCGCTTATTGCGCTTATTATCGCCCATCAGGCCACCACTTTTCTCAATTTCCTGAACAGAATGAGTAATCTCTCTTGAAAATATATCAAGCGTCCCTTGTGATCCCTTTACTGACATCCAAAAATGAAAATTACTGATTGAAGATTAGTCAAAGATAGGGGATTCCGCACAGAAAACAACAAGCATTGCGGTATAAAAATTTGTCAACGTTTGTCGTAATAAAGGATTAAAAGACAAACGTTGCAAAATAGCCTGAATCAGAGCCTGCAACAATAGTCGTTTTAAAAAATATTGCCAAAATTACGCCCACTTTTTTCTTTTGAAGACAAATGTTGTTGAATTCGTCCAACATTTGTAGTCAAATAATATTAAACGACAAACGTTTGTAGTAAAAAGTAAATTTAAATACTTATTAAGACAAACGTTTACAGTATAACTCACCAACATTTGTCTGAAAGTAATAATATTACTACAAATGTTGGAAAGAGGACCAAAAGCACGACAAACGTTTGTAGTAAAAAAGGACGGAAAATCCTTTAAAAGGAAGAAAACAAAATGATCAACTGAAAATTAGCGCCTACAGACCGAAAAATGCTACAACGTTTGTCTCAATAAAGATTTACCTCAGCAATATTTGTCCTTTAAAAAATTTCACAATGGCATCGCAACATTTGTAGTACAATAAAAAGCTGATACAGAGTCTCTAAAGATGGAATGCAGTTAAAGGATAAGCACATCCAATTCCAATAATAAGACAAACGTTAGGAGGCAAATTATTTATAAAGACAAATGTTGCGCAAAATAAGTGGTTTAAAATCCTGATTTAAAGTGACTTACCTTAAGAAAGACAAATGTTTACATCCAACCGCCTAATTAATAATAATAACTAATCTATCTATTTATAAATATATTATTCTTATTAGTTAAAGAGGTGCCCAACATTTGTGGTATTATTATGAGCAACACTTGTCGCATATAATATTCATTTAGATTTATTACGACATAAGGCCGGATTCTGAAGGTTTAATTCCTCCTCAGGCACTGAGGGCACAGTAAAATGAAGCAATAGTTCCCGATTTTATTTTTTCTACTAGAGTAGCGGAATAAGTAAATTTGCTCCAATTGGGGCTAATTGAAGTACTTAAATATCCTTTCCATGTATTGAAAATAAGCACTTTGCTTTGGATTACAGGTCTTGCGGGCTTTAATTCGACTTATTTCATAAGTGAATACTCTCTCAGGCAAAGTGTAAAATCTAATCTGTAGAGCGGGGATTTGGTGATGGTGTCGTAAAAAGTAAAAAAAAAAGCCCGATTAGCAACGTTAGTCGCATAATCAGGCCCAATGACTCAAGTATTTGTGTTTTTTTAACCCAGGATATTCAGGTATTCCTGAACCTCTTGTTTAAGCTCTTCCAGCGTGCTTTTAAGCGCTTGTTTATCCTGTTCCGAGGATTTACTTAGGTTGCTGTAGAAAGTCTTTCTATTGCGCTCTTTCATCAGCTTGGAGATGTTGTTGCGAATGAAATTTTCCTGCTTCTGTATCGGCGTCAAATTAGGCTTTACCAACGGATTTGCGACATTCGTTGCCGTTTTTTCTTTTTTACTTTCCATCTGTTCCAGAAAAGCTGCTCCATCCATTTCACTACGACCCAAATCTTCAATTTGTCGCTTAGTGTAGGGAAGTGCCCCCTGTATCAACATTTGTCGTGTTTCATCCGGCAGTTTGATGGCCCCTTTGTAAAAAAGGGCGTCCCGCTTGATGGTTTTTGGGTTTACATGGAATACCTGGCTCAGCTCTTCGGCGGTATCTCCTCCTCCGGCCCTTTTTTGCGACGGATCTTTGATTTTGCGGTGCTCATAGGTTGCTCCACGCAAAAAGGCAATTTCCTCTCCGGTCATGTTCCGCTGGCCCAGCTGCTTCTCATCCATGAAAACTTTAACCGCTTCCATATCCGGATGATTGTCCAAAAGGGCAATATTGAAATCCACCTTATGCTTTTGCGCAATGCTATAGCGGTGGTGGCCATCCACCAGATAGTATTTATCTGCAGATTTCCAGACAATCAACGGATCAAAAATCCTGTTATTGGCCATAATATTCTGCTCCAGAATCTGGTATTCCGATTCCGAAAGTGGTCGAATATATTTTTGTAGTTCCGGATGAATGGTAATGTTTTTCTTGATCTCATCCGCAAGGGTGCCATCACTCACTACCTTGGTTTGAGAAAACTTTTGGGCGTTAACACTAAGGTTGTTCAGTGTATCCAGATTGGCCCTGTTTGATGCTTTTTTCTTCGCCATATTATACCTGAGCGGTTTCCTTTATTTGTAAATACTCCTGAATAAATTCGTTATAGTCCTTACTTCCGTTAGAATTTGGACGATAATCCAGTACGGGCATTTTGTGTGCCGGGGCTTCGGCTACCTGCGCATTTTTTCGGATGATTTTATTAAATACCCGAATTCCTGCACGAGAGAGGAAATCACGTATGGCTCCTTCATACTCTTCATGGGTGGCATAGCGGGCATCTTTCATGGTGATTAATACCCCGTCAATATCAATTTCATGGTCTTTCAATTCCCGAATTTCGGAAATAGCGCCAATCATTTTGGCGAGCCCCTGAATACTCATTTCTTCCGGAATAACCGGGATTACCACTGAGTCTGCCGAATTTAAAGCACAGTTGGTGAAAAATCCCAATGAAGGCGGACAATCCAGCAAGATGAAATCGTAATTGCCGGAAACCTTATCCAGCACTCGTTTTTTCAACAATACATCTTTTACTCCTTCTACCGCTTTTAATTTGCTCTCGATAAGGTTCTCATCTGTGGCGATGATGTCAAAACTTTCATCCTCCAGGGCCTGGTAAATGGCTTCATTAGGATCTACCTCATCATTCAGGGCAGAAAGTAATAGCTCATTTTTGTCCGGAAATTCCTCGGTGGTGAAAAAACAGGTCGAAAGGTTGGCCTGGGCATCCAAATCTATCATCAGTACGCGATAACCGTTTTTATGTAAGCCTCGTGCAAGATTGATGGTCGTGGTGGTTTTGCCCACCCCTCCTTTGTGATTAAATACGGCAATGATTTCCGCCTTTTCCTTTGTTTGCAGACTTTGAATAAATTGTCCAAAACCATAATTATTCAGGGTTGGAATCAATTTATTGATGTGCAAATCATTTAGCCGGCGGCCATTTTCTCCCCTTAATACCTTCGCCAACGTTTGTCGTGAAAGACCAGCCTCCTCTTCCAAGCTCTTGACATTGAGGCCCGGACGGCTGGATAAAAATTTAACGATTAATTCTTGAGTCATGATTTGTATCTTATTTGATGCAATATACTTATTATTCTACTATTTATTGCTCGTTTTTGCTTAAATAATCGATGAATTGTACTTAAAATGATGCAATAAGGGACAATTTGTCCTTTGAAGGGAAGCCCCTTAAAGGCCCTGTAATTGCATATAGGCGATCGCCTATAGTTTTCCCTCCAAAACAAGGGGGCGGTCCTTACATCGCTTGTGGGGAGCAATTTTTTAAGGAGGAGCAGTAGATGTAAGGCCGGAAACAAAAAACGAATTAAGCAGCTAAAATTTAATGATGTTATCATTGAAATTGATCAATCGAATATGTTAAGGTGCTGTGAATGGATCAAATCCATACTTTTCGTATTCTTGTAAGATTGTTTGTGGAAAAGTAATATTTTAGGAACTTCTATATTTTAATTTTGGTATAAATATTAAGCAATCCGCACATTTCGGAAAAACTTAACCTTCTTAGAGAATTTTATAAATGCTAAAAAAGCTGCTGTTAATTTTAGGCGCTCTTTTAGTTGGACTTTTACTGTTGGTATTTATCCTGTTAGGGACGGTATTATTTGTGCCGGCCGTTCAACAGAAAATTGCAGATCAATTGTCGAACTATATTGAGACTAAAAGTGAAGCTCCCACCCAAATCGGTCTGTTTAGATTAAAGCCTTTTCAGGGGATATTTTTGGAAGAGGTGTTATTGCAAACACCGGAGGCCGATACGCTGGCTTATATTCAGGAAGCCTCATTGAGATGGGAATTGTCAAATCTTCTGAATGGAGATCTCCTGATGTCTTCCTTTTTAATACAAAACGCGCGCGCCCGGGTGGACATGCGTTCTGAAAAGCCCAATTATCAATATATCTTGGATGCCTTTGGGGTGCAGGAATCTGCTCCGGATACCACCAATAGTCCTCCGCCACCTTTGTTCATTGGTTTGGATTCCATTATGGTACGACAATTATCGGTCGACTTCAAAATGGATGGGCTGGAAGCTACGGCGGATTTGGATTCGTTGACTTTATATACGCTTTCGGTGGATTTAGAAAAAGAGGCTTACGGGATCGATCAGGTGCAGACCACCGGTTTGATTGCCGATGTGTTAATGCCAGCCACAACGCCCGGAGGCGATCAGGATGCTTCACAACCGAAACAGACGAGTCCGGAGGATACTACGATTTCAAATCTTTCCTTTTTCCTGAATCATTTGGAGGTGGACCAATATGCCTTGCGGTATCACACCAAAAAAGCAAACTTTCGTTATGAAGGACAGCTCAATCCGGAAGATATGGGCATCAAAGACCTATCACTGGTGTTGGATAGCCTGCATTATAGTGCGGATAAAATATCAGCGCAATTGAAACAGGCGAAGCTGAAAGAGCAGAATGGCTTGCGGGTGCGGAAGCTCAAAGGAGATTTTTCGATGGAAGGCTCCGCTATTTTGTTGCAGGCATTAGAGTTTAAAACCAGCAGTTCCCTGTTGAATGCGGCGGCAAATATTAATCTGCCGACCTATGATTTTAAAGGAATCCGGAAGGGCGAAGTGAAGGCCGTGATGGATACGCTTTATTTTTCTGCGGAGGATATTAACTATCTGGGGGCAAAAACAGCGGGCTTGAATTTAAGTACAGCAGACTGGATTGGCGGAAATTTGGAGGCGGACATTCAACAAGGAAAAGGGCCGGTAGACTTTCAGTTAAAAACCTCCCGAAATTCCACGGCTTATTTGTCCGGAAAGATGCGGGTATTAAAAGGGAATTTGGTGCAAATGGAAGTGGATAGTCTGGGACTTAATTCTTATTTGGAAGAAGCTTTATGGGTGCTGGACAGTGCAAGTTGGTTGGGGAATCCTCATCCGGATTCGGTTAGTTTGCATTTGTCGGGTTTGTTGAATCCGGAAAAAGTAGACATTAGTGGCGGGATTAATTCGGACTGGGGAAATGCAATATTAGTGGCAGATGCGGAAAACATAGAAGATCTGGTGAATTTAAAATATCAGATATCCGCTGGATTAGATGATTTCCGCGTGCAGCAAATATTTGGGGACAGCCTACCCAATCATATTCACGGGGGAATAAAAGTGGCCGGAGAGGGGACTTCATTCCCGGATTTGGCAGTGAATTTTTCCATTGATTCACTTTCCTTTGATTACCTGTCAGAAGAATATGGCCCGGTAGATGGGGACGGATACTGGAAATACGGGGACTTTCACTTTGCTTTAGGGCAGGACTCTCCGGTTTTTCCTTTTAAACTATTGGCAGATGGCTTTTATAAAGATAGCCTGGAGGTAGACTGGGACTTGACACTGGAGCCTGTTGACTTAATGCCCCTTGGTTTATGGGAAGAATCGCTGGAACTGTCACTGGCATCAAAAGGGAAGGCAAAGATGCGGGCAGATGTGGTTTCGATTTTGGCTGGAATTGAAGGGTTCCGAATTCGCCAGGAACAGGTTGATGTTGGCTTTGATTCTTTGAGCGTGGAAGCATTTTTCGATGGCGATTCCCTACAGGCCAATATGACCGGGGATTTATTTGAGCTGGAAGCGATGGGCATTGCCAATGTGGAGAAATGGAAAGCTTATTTTACTGAATTATCGAATATCGGAGAAGGAAATCAAGCAACCAGCGATAGCCTGGATATTCCCTGGTTCAGCTTTGATTTAAAGTGGAAAGAGCATGATTTATATACTTCCGGGATTATCCCGGGCGTGCGTCAATTGGCGTCAGGGGAGTTAACTTTCCACTGGGATGATCGTAATGATATTTTCGATTTGGGATTTCAATTGCCCCGGTTGAGGATGGACAGTCTGGATGTTTATGGGGTAGATGTCATGATCGGACAACAAGAGGGCAAAGAAGAGGCTGCCTTTCATTTGGATTTGGATAGCCTTTTTGCCGGTGCAGATGGCTTAATTCAGGCGCACTGGAAAGGGGAAATCCTGACGGATTCTCTCGCTTCTACACTAGCACTGGTGATGAATGAAGATTCCCTTCAGTCCGATTTATTTTTTTATCGGGATCTGAATTCCGACCAACATAAAGAAGTCGGGCTATATGTTCGGAATTTGTTCTTTAATGATCGCCAATATGGGGATTTGATGCTGACCGCCATCTCTCAGGAGGCTAAAGTTTTTGATTTGCTGCTGGACCTTTCCGGAAGGCAGAAGATTCACGGGGAAGCCAAAGTCAATTTGCAGGGGGAAAGTCCGGAAGCTAAAGGCTTTTTGCAATTGGATACTTTGGAACTCTACGCCTATGCGCCTTTGCTGGAAGCGTCCGTTGATTCGCTTTCCGGATTGATTACCGGAAGACTGGATTTCGAATATCAGAATGAAGAGCCAAAAGCGGAGGGTGCTATCAAATTTCGGGAGGTTTATGCCCGACCAATGGAATATCCGGTAGTACTCTATCTGAAGGATGAAAAGATTTTATTGGAGAAAGATTTCCTGGAGTTTGAAAAATTTGGCCTCACAGATCCCAATGGAAAACGAATAGACATTCAGGGAACCCTTGGGCTTGCCGGAAAGCAGCCTTTGGATTTAACCATTAAAGGGAAGCCGTTTTTGGCCATGAATGCGCCCAAAAGTAGAAAGGGACTGGCCTATGGTGATCTGACGATTAAAGGCGATGTGAGCAGGCCTTTGGTGACGGGTGCCTTTGGTGTTTTGAATGATACGGATTTATATCTCCGGCTACCCGATAGCCAGGGTGCGGCCGCAGGCCATGATCAGGTGATTCGCTTCAAGCAAATTGAAACAGCAAGCCCTAAAGACAGCATTCAGCTTTCTGTAACGGCGCCTGAAATCAAAATGAAAATTACGGTGGATGATGATAGTAAATTTACCGTTTTGGTGGATGAATACTCCGGGGACCGAATGGAAATTCAGGGTTTGGCTGACCTTAATCTCCATTATAAACCGGATGGCACCACCGGCCTGGAGGGAAATTATGAAGTTAAACAGGGATTTTACAAGCTGTCTTTTTATGGCTTGGTCGGCCGTAGATTTGATTTTGTGCAAGGCAGTAAAATTATTTTTACCGGAGCTCCGGATCGCGGCATCTTAAACCTTACGGCCCGCTATGAGGTGGCGGTTCCCCCTTATCCGATTATGGTGCAGTCGATCGATTTGGGTGCCACCGGCCTGGAGAAAGCCTACAAAAAGAAAAAGGATTTTTACATTGATATCAACATTAGTAATGAAATTTCCGATCCTCGCATTAACTTTTATCTTGGAATGCCCCCGCGCGGTCGTGAGGATTTTGGTGGGGATGTATACGCTCGAATTTCGGAGATTAATCAGGACGAAGCGCAGCGAAATAAGCAGGCCGTTTCCGTTTTGTTAACCAGTAGTTTCATTCCCGAAGAGGAGTCCGGCGGAGGAAATGCCGTCGGGAATACGGCTCGTTCTTCTGTTTCACAATTGGTGGAGAGCTCGCTAAATAAGTTGTCCAATAGTCTTGTCAAAGGGGTTGATATTAATTTTGCCATTGACAATTATGATGGGGAAAATTCTGCGGGTTCTACAGAGGTAGGAATGAATGTCTCCAAGTCACTATTGGATGACCGATTAAATGTTTCGGTGGGAGGAAATATGATGTTGGAAGATGATCAGCAATCCGGTGCCAGCCAAATTAGTGAGGATATTGAAGTGGAATATGCCCTGACGCAGGATCGGCGATATCGCCTGAAAGGTTTCCGATATCAGGATACGGAAGATTTGCTTACTCAGGATGTGATGACCCAGGGGATATCCATTTTGTTCTCCAAGGACTATAATGATATCCTGAAATTTTTCGAGAAAAAAAGAGCTCAGGAGGACTCCCTGATCAATGAATAAACTTTTACTTTTTATCTGTAGCCTACTATTATTCGCTTCTTGTTCCGGTTTAAGACATGTGCCGGAAGGCAAACATCTTTATCAGGGAACTACTTTTGATATTCAATATTCCCAAAAAGAAGATGTGAATAAGCGACTCAATGGCGAACTTTTGGGGCTTTTGCCCCTGAATCCGAATACTAAAATAGTGGCTTCCCGGCCTAGTCTTTGGTTCTATTATGTCACAAAGGAGCCAAAGAAAGATAAAGGATTGCGTAATTTCTTCAAATATAAAATTGGAGAAAAGCCGGTCTATATGTCCGATATTGATTGGGAGTTATTTGATAAAAGACTGGCTTACCATCTACAGGACAATGGTTTTTTTCGCTATTCTATTCAACGGGATTCGGTGAGCAAAAAGAAAACGGCCACCATGAATTATCAGATCAGCTTAGACCGGGCAACAAGGCTGGGAAAGCTTTCTGAGCTGGAAGAAAAAGAGGAAATTCACCAATATTTACAGTCTGTAAAAGGTAAGTCCTTTCTGGATAGTGGAGACGTTTATCAGTTCCGAAATCTGGAAAATGAGCGTAATCGCTTGGCTGACTCGCTTAAGAATAGGGGATTTTACTATTTCACACCTGACTATTTTTATTATAAAGCGGATACCCTTCGACAAACTAAAACCATGGATCTGGATCTCCGACTGGATGAAAAAACACCAGAGGAAGCCCTGCATAAATACGAGGTGAAAAATGTTTATGTCTATGATTATTATGATGGAAAACAGAAAGTAGAAACCTCTGAAATAACCGAAATCGGACCATTCAAATATGTTGATTTTAAGAGATACGTTAAGCCTTCGGTCCTGGAACTTGGAATTCTAATCCGTCCCGGATTGCTGTACCAGGCAGAGGCCAGTGTTTTTTCCCAAAAGCGTTTGTTGGGATTAGGGATTTATCGTTTTGTCAATATCAGATATTTCCCAACGCCTGATGAAAAAGGGGGCCTGGATGCGCATATTTATCTAACTCCAAGGTTTAAGAAGTCCTTTCAGATTGAACTTGAGGCGGTGAGTAAAAGTAATAACTTTGCCGGGCCCGGATTGAATATTAATTATATAAACAGAAATGCTTTTGGCGGAGCTGAATTGTTGAAAATTCGGCCTAAAGTGAGTTTTGAAACCCAGTTCGGAGGTGATAGTACCACCTACTCCTACGATTTTCAGATCGAAACTTCACTGGAATTACCGGATTTGTGGACCCCATTTAATATCCGTTATAAGAGCCAGTTTTTACCCAAAACCAAGGTAGGTACTGATTTTAAAGCCAAAAGTATTCAGAGTCAGGTGATCCTTTTTTCAGCGGAAGCATTTTATGGTTTTCAGTGGCGGAAAAAAGCACATAAAGGATTTCAGTGGGACCCTATTTTTATTAACTATATCCATAAACTAAGAAGCTCACCGGAATTTGACGAGATACTGGAAAATAATTTAAGGCTGCAGCGCTCTTTACAGGATCAGTTATTACTCGGAACGCGCTTTACCTATACTTATAATGAGCTTTTAAAAGCCCAAAAGAAATGGATACAAATGTATATGTCCATCAATCTGGAGACGGTGGGTAATGTTTTACAATTGATTAATACGGGTTCAATAACGAAAGATACCTCTGAAGATCCCTTTAAAATATTCTCTGTTCCCCATTCCCAATACATCAAAATAGCCCCGGATTTCAGGCTCTATATGGATACTTTTAATGGCGGACAATGGGTGTTGAGGTTGTTTGGTGGTTTGGCACAACCTTATGGGAATGCTTCTTCGGTTCCTTTTTTAAAACAGTTTTACGCTGGAGGGCCTAATGATTTAAGGTCTTTCAGATCCTGGGGAGTGGGGCCCGGAGGCTTTCGCCCGGATGAAAATAACTCCGTTAGTCTGGACAGAACCGGCGAAATAAAGCTGGGAGCTAATGCCGAATATCGTTTCCCCATCATATCCTTTTTGAAAGGAGCATGGTTTTTGGACACCGGTAACATCTGGACGTTGAATGAACAAGAGGAATTTCCCTTTGGGGAGTTTCGCCTCAATCAGTTTTACAGACAAATTGCCATGAGTACCGGCTTTGGTTTTAGAGTGGATATTCAGGGCTTATTTGTCCTTCGCTTAGATTTTGGTACTACAGTATTCTCCCCAAAGGAAGAGGGAACGGAGTGGGTTTTGAACCAATTTAATCCGCTGAATCGAGATTGGCGAAAAAACTATTTGTTGTTCAACTTCGCAATCGGTTATCCTTTCTAATGATAGGTGCTTAAGCGACTACTTCTTTTGAAAATGAAGGGCGCTATGGTTGCGTTATGATTTAAGCTGAATTGTGCGCCGCCAATTTTAGGAACTCGCCTTGAATGGTTTTTTGCACTTCAATAAGATGGTGTTTATTGATTTATTAATCGAGCAAATGTGGGCAAGTTTGTTGTCTCATGTTTCATTGAAAAAAAATGAAATATGGAAAAATCCTTTATTTTTTCGCTTTGCAGCTAAACGAGGATTGAAGCATTCATAATCCGGCTTAGCAGGAATCGGATTTCATCTTCCTTTGTTAAAACATGAAAAGTCAAATTTTGCTAAAGAACGAAATAAGGGACAAAATGTCCCTTTATTTTTTTCTTTGTGAAACCATTGTTGCTTAAAATACAATTTGTACTATTTCTATTAAACTAGGATTATTCGGATAGTCGCTAATTCTAGACATTGATGCAGCTGGAATTGAATAGCGATAGTCAATTTAACATAATAACCGAGATAAAAATAAATTTGCTGAACTAAGCGGGAAGAGGCATGCTTATTTTCTTTTTTTATTTCATGCCAGAAAAAGGGAGGAAAATATCTTATTTCGAATTTTTCTCGAATAAACAGATGAAGGAGTAGAAATCGGACTTACTCCTGATTGTGCCTATTTAAAATTCAGGAATATTGCCCTCCATACGTTTCCAATAATTTCCTTGGTTAAAGGAATAGCATTAGAAGGTGCGAAATCAGATTAATATTCGATAGGTTCTTTGCGATGAATTAAAATGGAGATCAATAACTTTTCGGCTTCTGCCCGGGAGAGGGGATGGGCAAATTCGTCAGAGGAGTAGCGGATCCAATCCGAAAATTGTCCATGCGGCGTATGCCATTGCAAAAAGTTAAGGATATCTAACCTGGACATATGCGGTAGCGCCTTCGTGAGTTCTTTTTGGGAGAATAGAGCGAAAGTTTCAAAAGAGAGCGAAGTGATGTCCCAAAATTCACGATGATCAATGATATCGTTATTCCAAATGTAGGTATAGTCGGATAATAATCGAAAGACCATGGTGTTATATTTGGCTGACAATTGCTTCCGATTCGGGACATTGACGTCGAATGCCAGAGAAATTCCCATTTGGAAAAATCGATAGGCACATTCTTCTTCGTTCAGAATATCAGATAAAGGTTTAGGCCCATTATCTAAAATGACATATACCCGGTCATCCATTTTGATGGATTCGAAGCTCACTTTTTGAGGGGCTGGATTCACAATTTCGTTTTTTACGAAATTTTCAACTTTCGTTAAGAAATTTACTTCACTCATATCGGTAAAACCGAAGATTAACAAGGTAGTTTATTTTCAAATCCATATTCATTTATCATGCAATAAAATAATGATAATTAGCTGAAAATAAGTATGTTTAAAGATATGTACGAGTTATGGAATAGGAAGTTATTAAGGGAATACTTTTGAGAGGAAAATGGAGGATTAGACAGATTGATGGACTATTTGCTCAAAATAAGGTATAGGGGCGAAAAATCATTAAATTAAGGATCTTGATAATTTCTGATCAAAAATAATATTTTTTTTATATGAGTGTGATATCAAAAGTTTTTGGGAAGCTGTCTACTGGTGAAGAGGTTAAAATATTTTCATTAGAAAATAAGAATGGCATTCAGGTAGATATTCTGAATTATGGTGGGATCATTGCGGGGATTCATGTGCCGGACGGCAAGGGCGGAAAGCGCAATGTGGTGCTTTCGTACCCCGATGTAGCGGGTTATGAATCTGATGATCTTTATATAGGCGCCACGGTGGGCCGGGTAGCAAACCGTATTGCCAAAGGACAATTTAGCTTGAATGGTAAAACATATGATTTGGCGGTAAACAATGGTCCTAATCACCTTCACGGAGGCATTAAGGGCTATAATTCCCGTATTTGGGAAACTTCTCATGCTGGAGAAAGTGCAATCAAGCTGAGTCTTCTGTCTAAGGCCGGAGAGGAAGGCTATCCCGGTGATCTCATTGTAGATGTTACTTTTGAAATTAAAGATAATAATCAGTTAGTCATTGAATATAATGCGATTGCATCTGCGGATACGATCATTAATTTGACCAACCATTCTTATTTTAATTTAGAGGGAGAGGAGAGCAAGTCTTGTCTTGCGCATGAATTGAAATTTGCCTCCAAGAAATTTGCACCGACCGACGAAACTGCCATTCCAACCGGAGAGGAGGTAGAAGTAGCAGATGGACCATTTGATTTTGCGGAATTTAAATCTATTGGTAAAGACATCGAAAGTGATCATCAGCAAATTCAATGGGGTAAAGGTTATGATCACCACCATATTGTAGGCGGTTTTGAGAAAAAGCCACGTTTGATTGCGGAGGCAAAAACTGCAGCATCCAATGTAAGCATGAAGGTTTATTCTACTCTGCCAGGCTTCCAGTTTTATACTGGAAATTATCTGTCAGGACAATTTGAGGAGCGTCAGGGTTTTTGTATTGAGACTCAGAATTATCCGGATGCGATTAATCAGCCACAATTCCCTTCACCGGTATTGAAGAAAGGGGAGCGTTATGAACAACAGACGATATTTGAATTTATCACGGCATAATACTTGATATAAAGGCATCTAAAGATGCCTTTTTTTGTGGCCTCTGTCAGAAAAGGGGATCTTTGAACAAAGAGATGAACGTATATGAAAATGAAATTTTCTGAAGAAAGAATTGCCCGTTTAAGAAAGCTTATCGGTAAAGAAGATATTAAGTCACCCTCTCCATTTGGAAATCTTTTTAAAGGAAAGATTTTGGAAGTGGAAGGTGGCCGATTAACGGGTGAATATTTGGTGAGAAACGAAATCACCAATTTGGCAGGTATGTTACATGGTGGAGCGATTTGCACTATTTTGGATGAGGTGATGGGACTAACTATTTATACGCTGGACATAAAGAATTTTTACCCAACGGTTAATATTAATGTGGATTTTCTATCCTCAGCGAAGGAGGGGGAGACGGTAATTGTTCGCTCTGAGGTGATTCGCCAGGGAAAGCATATTATCCATATTGAAGGACGACTTTTCAATGAGTCAGGGAAATTGCTTGCGAAGGGGACCAGTAATTTTGCAAAAATCGACCATCCGATAGAGTAGCTTATAAATTTCCTGAAAAAAAGCGGATCAGCTTTGGGACTGATCCGCTTTTAGAATCACCACAGATACTGTCTTAAGCCCGATTATTCATGTTTAAATCCTCGGTTAGCGGCTAGGTGGGAAAAATGAGGTGATTTTTCCAATTTCGATTTTTTCCCAAGGAAGCAGATAAATGAGGAGAAAGTAAGTATACCCAAATTAGACCTATTTAAAATCCACTAAAACTAACCTTAATAATTCGATAACGAGCGGTATGCGGCGGTTCAATGAATCTAGCGGTGAATAATTGGGCTTCAGGAAATTGTCCGATTTCCATTCCACCCTTTATGCGCTTTTCAATTTCTACTGGCTTTTCCGGCAGGTCAGATGCTGCCCGGCCATCGGTGATTTTTTTTAAAAGCCGAATACGATATCAACTGTTGCCCCCATATTCAGATGGTCATCGGTAAAATCATAGCCGGGAGAAAGGGTAAAACCAGTACTCCAATGACTGTCGATGGCATAGGCCAGGCCTGTCTGAAGGATAAAAGAATGTGCCCAATAATCATCAGGATTATCCAGCGAGCTCTCCCGGGGAGAAAAGACTTGAATTTCCGGATTTCCAATTTCTGCCTCGTGATGGGCGGAAGTCATTCCAAAGCCGAAAAAGGTTCCCCAATGGGAGTTGTGAATTGGTATTTCATGGACTAACACCCCTGCCAGGTGATCTCCGGTTTGGTCAACGGTCATTTGTACCTTATTGGCCTTATAGAAGTAGACTGAACCGGTAAATTCCGCAAGGGCATCATTGTTTAATGAAACCTCTAATTCAAATCGGTTATGATGATGTTCTTCCTCTGCGATTGACTTTTGTTGACCGGAATGTTGACTGAGCGCATAGCCGGTTTTGTCATCTGCTGTCATTTGTGCTTTTAAACCTGTTACTGAACAGGCAAAAGCCAACATCAATAGATATCCTTTCATTTAAAATTACTTATTAGAAAGGTTAAGTTTGGTGTGGCAAATTAAGCTTGAAATGAATTTGAAAATACAAAATGTCCGAAATGAATATGGTAAATTCTGGAAAGATCATCTGGCCGGTTTTTTTTTGCTTAAGCCGGAATATTAACGATTAAATCATCACTCAGTTGTATGGTGAGACAATGAAAGAACGATTGCTGTTTCGTGTTTTGCCAGGGAAGTAGAGGGTTAAGGACAATGCAAGCGCACCTCAATTTGGGTCGTTATTAAATTAAATACCGTATTATTGGATTGAAAGTGAGTTGTTTAAGGTGAGTTGCTAAATTAAGCGGTGAATAATTCGGCTTAAAGCTTTTTGTGGTCAGTTTAATATTAAGGTTGAATAATTCGCCTTAGTGCCCCAGTCGACCAATTCGTATGCCGGCATGAAAACTCATCCAGCCACTGGAAATGATGTTATCTTGTTGGTTGGTCCATAGCGGATGGGTGCGAAGAGAACTCGGTCGGCCTTCCAGTCCATTAATATCGACCCACTGAATATTGTACCGGCCTCCGGCAAAAATCCCAAAGCCAGGCGTAATACTCCAGTTAAGTTGTAAGCCGGCCTTGGCCAGGAAATTGAGGTGATCAAAAAATTTAGTCTCTTGTTGAACGTAATTGAAAGTAACATCTGCACTGAGACTCAGGCTTCGGTAAATTTTTGGTGCGCTTCCCAGCCCATAGCCCATCGTCATGGTTTCAAAATCATTCATGCTGATGGCATATGTAAGGATATTGTATAAATGTCGGTGGCCTGTTTTATAATTCAGCGAAAGGAAATTTTCATCTTCATACAGGAGTTCTAAATTATTGGCCCCGGTGCTGACAAAGCTGAATAGCCCGAAAGGAACCCCTCCTTCAAATCTTCGGGCGTGGTTGATCAGCCCTAACTGACTCCCCCTGATGGTATCGGCTACATTGATCAGCCCCACCTGCAAACCATGAAGTTTTTGCTGAGAATTATTGGAGAGGCTAAACTGAAAACCCATCATGTTGCCACGGTTGGTGTTATTCAGTGCGGAAACCTGGCTGCCATTCAGGTATTTCTTATTGATATTACTTAGCGCCGCAAGCTGAAACCCCTCCAGGCTGTCCGCTACCACATTGATCAATCCGGCTACCTGCCAGCCTTTCATTTTATCTTTACTTCGGTTAAGGACTGCGCTTAGCTGTACACCCAGGTATTCTCCTTTGGTCATGTTGCTGATACCCGCTACCTGAAGCCCTTTTCCGCCGGAAGTCAACACATTGGATACCCCGGCCATTTGAAGGCCTGTAATGCGTCCCTGATGCACATTATTTATCCCGGCCATCTGAATACCGGCCATTTCTTTATGCGCGATATTGGTTACGCCAGCCATCTGCGCACCAGAGATATAGCCCTTACTGTGATTAAAGATACCCGCCATTTGTATCCCTTCCACTGACCCGCCGATGATATTGGTTACCCCGGCCAGCTGTGCCCCACGCATATCAAATCGGTCAATATTAGCGATGCCACCCATTTCAATGCCTTGTACCCCGGCGGCATATCCTGCCAGCAAGTTAAAAGAGGCGCCATTTATGGATTGAGCATTTTTAAGGAAATTACTGCTTAAGGCTGGAAGGAGGCCCACCTGAAAGGGACTGTAAATAAGGGTATCGGATGCCGCTAAAGCCTCTGTTTTGTCCTCCGAAACGAAAATCTGTACCATTTTCAGTTCATCCAATGGCGCTATTTTCGGGCTGGTAGTGACCAGGAAATTGGCCGGCGTTTGGCTTTTACGTTCCAACGCGGCTTCTTTTTCCATCATGATATTGATGGAGCGGTCCTGTGTCAGGCGAATTTTGAGGTGCTTTTCCTGGTAATTTCCGCCTCTAAGCCACAGGTTTAAATTTACGGTAGGTTGCTTAAAAGTTCTTTCAAAGCGCCCATTGGCATCGGTATAGGCGATCATGCCCCAATATTCATCATGAATCTCAATTCCAGCCAAGCCTTCACCGCTTTGCTGATCCATAATTAAGCCGGAAATAGTACGGCTGGCTTTACGCTCTTTAACCTTTTTGTCCGGGTAAATAATGATCTGTTCCCCAATCACTTTATAGGACATCTCCATTGGGCTCAAAAAGGAATCCAGCACTTGGCTCAGGGGTTCATTGTTTGCTTCGATTTGGTATTTTTCATCTGCCGCAAAAAGTGCCGCATTATAGGCAAAGTCAAAACCCGCCTGCTGGCTTAACTGGTGCATAATGGCCGAAAAGTGATCCGAAGTAGGAGCCAATTCTATTTTTTTCTGAAGGATATTTTGGGCAAATAGCGGGGAAATGCCCCACATTACACAAATTATCAGGCTATATAACTGCTTCAAGCGTAAAGGATTCATTTTAAAAATTATTCACAGCTGCCTTTGAGATGATAGCCATCCTGTTTTTTCTCAATGCTGATGCCCAGGCTCAATTCAATGGTTTGGAGTACCTGATCCAGACTTTGCGCCTTGCGGTTATACATCGAAAGAGAACAGGTATTCAGTGCAGGATCATCAATGATAAACTTCACTTTATAACCTTTACTCAGGTCTGCGATCACAATCGGTAAGGGCGTTTCATTGAAGGTGAATATTTTGGTTTTCCAGGAAGTACTGTTGAGGGAAGGTATTTTGATGGGCTCAATTTTGTCCACCGCAGGGCGGTAAACCGCCGCATCTCCCTGGGTCATGATGATTTTATCTTCCTCTTCAGCATGTTCGTTCTGAATCTCTGCAGCATAAAAGGCGACCTTTCCGCTTTGGACAGATACTTCCACCTCCTCATTGGGTTTTTCAAGGATATTGAATGAGGTTCCCAATACTTCCACCCGGGTGTTTTTCATTTGAATAATAAAGCGCTTGTCCGGGTTTTTGGCGATATCAAAAAAAGCTTCTCCCTGAAATTTAATGGCTCTTTGTTCTCCTGTGAATGCTTCCGGGTAATCAATCACTGCTCCTTCATTCAGCGTGATGATACTACCATCAGGAAGGCTTAGCTCTTCAATGGATTGAGCAACAAAGTGAATATTTTCCGGGGATGGATGGTAAAAAAACTGGAAAAAAATCACCAGTCCAGCCACCAGCATGGCCGCAATTGCGGCCGTAGTACGATTAAGGTAATGCCCTATTCGGAAGCCGGGGCTTGCGATGGTCTTTTCCTGTGGTTTTATCTTTTCCCAGGCTTTCTTTTTATCGAATTGAGGTTTTTGTTTTTGGATATGTTCCAGGCGGGAAAGCTGCCAGATTTGCCTGAAATGTTTAAAGTAGGTTTCATTTTCTTCTTTCAGTCCCCGCCAGTTCCTCAAAGCCTGCTCTTCCTCTCGGCTGGCTGAACCATCCAGAAATCTGAAAATATATTGATCTATTGTTTCTTGTGTCATAGTGTTGAGCGCTTACCGCCATTCTTATTAATGATGCTTGAAGATGATTTTACCCCTATCGGCCCTCTATTTTTTTGTCCATTCCCATAAAATGAGCATTAACAGCGGTAAATATTCCTGTAGTTCGGATCGGAGTGTTTTCAGGGCTTTACCCATTTGGTTTTCCACCGTCTTTATGGAAAGGGATAATTCATCTGCAATCTCCTGGTATTTCTTATCCTCAAAGCGACTCATCTTAAAAATCCGTTGCCTTTGTTCAGGAAGGCTACTGATGATGGCATTGATCTTTTCACTCAATTCTAATTCTACCATTACGTCCAAGTCTTCAAAATGCGGGTCTTTTCGGGTCGCCAGCACCTCTTCCTGATAATGGTCACGCACCTTTTGTTTTTTTAGCCATTGCAGGCAATTGTTGCGGATTGCACCGAAAAGATAGCTTTTGATAGAGGAATTGATCTGGAGCTGTGAACGTTTTTCCCAAAGGTTCACGAAAAGCTCCTGCACCACTTCTTCTGCCTGATCCGGGTCTCCGAGGTAGCGCATGGCAAAATGGCTCAACGCTTCGTAATAGGTATTGAATAATTGCTCATACGCATTCACTTCCCCATTTTGAAAGTTTCGAAAAACTTCTTTATCGTCTAATGATATATCCAATTTTATGTGTTTAGCAATTGATGGAAAGTAGCCTTACCTTAATGAGAACAAATTTAGTGAAAACTTGAGGATGAGCGGGGTCTGTTTTTAGATTATTTTAATAAATTCGGTGACTTTTCATTCAATTGATTATATTGCTCAGGGGGGGAAAAGATGGGTGATGGCTTCTTTTGGTGTAGTTTTTGAAAATACAATTAACTGTCCATTTTTGACTTTAAAAGGGATGAAATGACCAAGCTGCCTATTTTTTTGTAAAGCACTCCAAATGAATACTTTAGATAGAAAAACACTGAGCTTGAATGTCAATCCTATCGCTCAGATTAAAAACCATAACACATGCAAACACTCATTTGTCGAGCCAAAGAACAGCACTATTTATTTTTTTTAATAATTTTATTCTTTCAAGTGGCTTGTGGAGAGAAAAAACAAACACCACCACCTCCTGTCGTAGCCGTAGATTCCGTAGCCACACGTGATGTTGAGATTTTTGGTGATTATGTTGGGAGAACCGAGGCCTCACTCAATGTTGAAATCCGCGCCCGTGTGGATGGCTTTTTGGAGGAAAGGTTATTTCAGGAAGGATCTTATGTTAGGAAAGGACAGGTTTTATATGTAATCGATCAGCGGCCCTATCTGGCAAGTGTGAATCAGTTTAAGGCGAGTCTGAATCAGTCTGAAGTAGAAAAACAAAAAGCACGCAGGGATGTTGCGCGACTCAAGCCACTGTATGAGCAAAATGCCGCCTCTCAATTGGATTTAGACAATGCACAATCCGCCTTAGAGTCTGCCGAAGCGCGGTATATGATGAACGAGGCACAGCTGAAACAATCACAATTAGAGTTAGAATATACAAAAATTCAATCCCCTCTCGATGGGTATATCTCCAAATCGAATGTAGATATCGGAACCCTGGTCGGGCCCGGAAGTAATTCGCTGCTGGCCTCGGTTTTGCAGTTGGATCCTGTGCGGGTGAATTTCAATATTTCCGTTATTGATTACCTCAACGCCCAAAGGAAAAAAGCGACCAGTTCCCTGTCCCAGATATCGGACAGTACCCGTGGGTGGACGCCTAAAGTCAAGATTACCCTGCCGGATAACTCGGAATACAATTACGATGGTCGTTTGAATTTTGTCGAGCCCAAGGTAAACCCTAAAACGGGAACCTTTGAGGTCCAGGCCCTGGTGCCTAATCCGGACCGGATCATTTTGCCGGGCCAATTCACCAAAGTTTCCTTACTGCTACAGGTGTATGAAGATGTGGTGGTCATTCCCCGGAAGGCGCTTTTGATAGAGGATGGGGGTGCCTATGTCTTTATTGTGCGCAAGGATAATACGGTGGAGCGCCGTATGGTAGAAACGGGTACTGAATTGGATCAGGAGGTATTGATCACACGTGGATTGTGGGAGCATGAAGTCTATATAAAAGAAGGCATTCATAAAGTTGTTCCGGGCCAAAAGGTAAAGGCGGTCCATAGTTTTGAAGCTTTTGAAGAGGCCCTTCAGAATGAGCAGGACAGTATAGCGGAAGGGGGTGATCAATAATGGGACCTTCTTTTTTTATTGACCGACCAATATTCTCGGCCGTTATTTCAATTTTGATTGTACTGCTGGGGGTTATTGCCATTACCCAGTTACCTATTGCCCAATATCCGGACATTACACCGCCGGTGGTGACCGTTTCGACCAACTATCCCGGAGCGAATGCAAAGGTGGTGAATGAAGCCGTGGGGACCGAACTGGAGCAACAGCTTAACGGAACGCCCAACATGATTTTCATGAGTTCCAAAAGTACCAATACGGGTGGGTTGACCATTAATTTGACTTTTAAGGTAGGCACTGACCCTGACCTTGCAGCGGTAGAAGTGCAAAATAGAGTGAAGCGAGCCGAAGCCAAGCTGCCCGCAGAAGTGGTTCAAAATGGGGTACAGGTGGAAAAACAAGCTGCTGCCAAAATTTTGACCGTCAGTCTGACTTCAGATGACCCGAAATTTGATGAAATCTACCTCTCCAACTTTGCCACCATTAATGTTTTAGATCCCCTGCGTCGGGTAGCCGGAGTGGGGCGTATCAGCAATGTGGGCTCACGCTATTATTCCATGCGGATTTGGGTGCAACCGGATCGCCTGGCGGCTTATAGCCTGACGACCAATGATCTTTCTGATGCCATTAAGGACCAGAACCGGGAATCAGCTGGTGGAGAACTCGGTATTCAGCCCGCGGAGCATATTGACATTACCTTACCCATTACAGCCAAAGGACGATTATCGACCGTTGAGGAGTTTGAAAACATCATTGTCCGGGCTAACCTGGATGGATCTTTTATCCGAATCAGGGATGTCGCCAGGGTGGAACTGGCCGCCTCTAATTATCGGGAAAGTTCAGGCCTGAGCGGACAAAATGCTGCCATGCTGGACATCTTCCTGCTACAGGGTGCCAATGCCCTGGAAGTGGCCAGCAATATTGAAAAGGAAATGGAGCAGCTGAAAAAGAATTTTCCGGAAGGAATAGATTATACTTTTTCTTTTGATGCCACAGAGTTTATTACGGCTTCGATCAAGGAAGTTTACATCACCCTGCTGGAAGCGATCATTTTGGTAGTGCTTGTGGTTTACCTCTCTTTGCAATCCTGGCGCTCTACTTTAGTCCCGACCATAGCCGTACCGATTTCTCTGATAGGTACTTTTGCGGTCATGCTGGCATTTGGGTTTTCGCTGAACACCCTGACCCTGTTGGGATTAATTTTAGCGATCGGTATTGTGGTAGATGATGCCATTGTGGTGGTGGAAAACGTGGAGCGGATCATGGAAGAAGAAGGTCTTGATGCCCGGGCAGCCACCCATAAGGCGATGAAAGAGCTGGTAGGGGCATTGATTACCACCTCTTTGGTGCTTGCGGCTGTTTTTGTTCCGGTAAGTTTTTTAGGTGGGATTACGGGTACGCTTTTTCAACAGTTTTCCATTACCATCGCAGTTTCGGTATTGTTATCCACTGTGGTGGCACTAACCCTTTCTCCTGCCCTGTGTGCCATTTTGTTAAAACCGAGGACCGGGAAAAAATCGGTCATTTTTGAGAAAATAGACCAATGGATCGATAGCGGAAACGGGAAATACACCCAATATGTTCGATGGGGATTTGACCACCGAAAGCGCATGTTTGCCGCCTTTGGAATGTTTATCGTTTTTATCGCCTTGTTGGGCTATACTACCCCAACCTCTTTCATTCCCGAGGAAGATCAGGGTTATTTCACCGTAGAAATTGCCTTACCCGATGGCGCCTCCTTAGACCGAACCTCCAGAGTGGTGGATCGTGCGGAGGCTTTTATCATGTCTCACCCGGCGGTTGCCTATGTACAAACGGTAAAAGGACGCAGTAACCGGGTTGGGGGCACGGAATCCCGCGGGATGATGACCGTGATTTTGAAACCATGGGATGAACGGACGACGGAAGAATTACAGATTGATCAGATTATTCAGGACCTGCGGGAGGAATTCTATAAATATCCCGAAGCCACCTCCGCCATTACAAAGCCGCCGGTAATTCCCGGTTTGGGTGATGGGGGCGGTTTTGAATTTCAATTGCAGGATCGTTCCGGGAATTCAATGGAAAAACTACTTTCAGCGGCAGATACCCTATTAAATGCGGCAAGAAGTAGAAAAGAACTGGCGGAAGTCAATGTCAACATTCAACCGGAAATTCCCCAGTTGTTTTTTAACCTTGACCGTGATCGCACCAAATTTCTGGGCATTCCGCTGGCGGATGTATTTTCGGCCATGCGCGCCTTTCTGGGTAACCTCTATGTGAATGATTTTAATAAATTTAACCGGGTTTACCGGGTGAACCTGATGGCAGAGGAGGAGTATCGTCGGAATATCAATAATCTGAACTTGTTCTTTGTTCGCACGGCAAACGGGAGCATGGTACCGGTGAGTGCGCTGGGCTCTGTGGAACAAATTACCGGGCCGGGAAGTGTCAACCGTTTTAATATGTTCCTGTCGACCACCATTCAGGGAATAGCAGCACCGGGTTACTCTTCCGGGCAAGCCATGGCCGCTATTGAAGAAGAGGCCGCAAAAGTATTGCCTGAAGGAATGGGCTATCAGTGGTCGGGGATGTCTTATGAGGAAAAAGAGGCCGAAGGGCAGCTTGGACCGATAGTCGCGGTGGTTATCTTGTTCGTATTCTTATTTTTATCTGCCCAGTACGAAAGTTGGGTGATTCCGGTGGTGGTTTTGATTACCCTGCCCATCGCCATTTTTGGTGCCTTTATTGGGGTTTGGGTTCGAGGCTTACAAAATGATGTATATTTCCAGATTGGGATGATTTCTCTTATCGGTTTATCGGCTAAGAATGCCATTCTGATCGTGGAATTTGCCAAAGAAAAAATGGATAAAGAGGGCTTGAGTGCCGGTGAAGCAGCCTTGCAGGCAGCCTCTCAGCGTTTTCGCCCGATTCTGATGACCTCCCTTTCCTTTGTGTTGGGGATGATTCCGCTGGTAATTGCATCAGGCGCAGGGGCTGCTGCCCGACATTCTATCGGTACGGGAGTATTCACCGGGATGATCCTGGCCACTACGGTCGGAATTGTATTCATTCCTTTATTTTTCAAAAGCATAGTGGAATATCAGCAATCATTTATGGCCAAATTTTTTGGAGGCCACCAACAGCAGAAGGGAGGCCGTAATGAATAGTAAGCAACACTTTTGGTGGATGCCATTTTTGGTGGTTTTATTGGTTCAATCCTGTAAAATGGGGCCGAATTACAGTAGGCCCGAAGTAGATGTGCAGGTGGACTGGGATTCTTTAGCGGTAGAAGAGGACTTGCTTTCAGATTTGAAGTGGTGGGATTTGTATCAGGATACCATTCTGGGGAATTATATTAAGCAAGCATTGACCGATAATTTTGATGTCCGGAAGTCGGTTGCCCGCCTGAAAGAGGTAAAGGCCTTTCGTCGGATAGAATCCTCCAATTTATACCCCACAATTAATGGGAATGCTTATGCTGAAGGGGAGGCCTCAGGGGCAAGTCCCAATAAGCTGGATGAGGAATATCAGGTTTCGGCGCAATTGGCCTGGGAAGTCGATCTTTGGGGAAAATTACGAAGAGGAGTAGAGGCCGCCAATGCGGATTATATCGCCAGTTATGAAGCCTATCGTGCGCTGATGTTATCCACAGTGGCAGAGGTCGCAACGGTTTACTTTAATCTGCAGGATGTACAAAATCGATTGCGGATTACCCGTAGAACCCTGGTTGCCCGTCAGGAAGCATTACGCATTGCCGAATTGCGTTTTAAAGGTGGCTTGGTCTCTGAAATTGAGTTTCAACAGGCCAGTGTTGAATTAGCCCAAACGAAAGCGCTTTTGCCAGGCTTGGAACGGAGGGTGCGCTTGTCGATGAATGAATTAAGTGTATTATTGGGCCGCCCACCTGCAGAACTGGAGATGGGCATTGCCCTGGAGAACCAGCCGGTGATTCCGTCAATTCCCCTTGGGCTGTCTTCTCTGTTGTTGGAAAGACGACCTGACATTCGGTTGGTAGAACAGAATTTAGTAGCGGCAAATGCAGAGATAGGGATTGCCAAGGCTAATTTCTATCCTTCCTTCGTGATTACGGGGGAGCTCGGTTATCAATCCTCCTCCCTGAGTAATTTTGTTGGCAATGGCTTTAACTACTGGGATTACCTTGGGGATTTAATTACGCCTATTTTTACCGCAGGCCGAAATAAAGCGAATCTGGAGGCTACCCGAGCACGCTATGAACAAAGACTTTATGATTATCAGTCTGTGGTTTTAACAGGACTTCAGGAAGTTTCTGATGGCTTAATATCCTTTCAAAAGGCAAGAGAACAGCGACAGGCACAGGCGGAATTGGTCAAAGCCTCTGAGGAATATTTCCGATTGGCTCAATTACAATACCTCAATGGGATCGTAAATTACCTGGATGTGTTGGATGCCCAACGCCGTTTGTTTGATGCCGAAATTAGTGAAAGTGCTGCCATCCGAGATCAGTTGGTCAGCATGGTTTTCTTGTACAAAGCCCTTGGCGGCGGATGGGATCCTGAAAGCATGCAACCGGAAATTGTCCCTAAGGAAATGCAGGAGCAATAAATGAAGTGTCGCATGGGGAAAAAATCTAATTCCCAGCCTTAAAAAGTCAGGAGCTGGATTTAGCGCGCGTTTAAATGCCAAAATTGGCGGCGAAAATTTAAAATATTGGAGAAGCGATAAAGGATTATTTTGAGCAAATAGCATCGCTATTGGTGAGAAATTATCCAAGATTACTTCCAATCATTCGAATTTGCAGCCGGATGATGTGCTTTTAAACACGCGCTTAGCATTTTTTCCCTAAATGGCCGCTTGCACGCATACATAAGGTGTGCCTTTCCGTAGCCCTTTAATTCCGATGATTTATGCTTAAATCCTCCTTAAATACGGCTTTATATGGCTGAATTTGAAACGAAAATTTGATTATTCCAGAAACGATACCCGATTATTTTGAGCAAATAGCATCACGATTTTTAAGAAATTATCCAATATCGTTTCCAATAAACGGGATGATTCATACTTAAGCCCTCGTTTAGCTGCTAGGGGTGTAAAATGAAGGAATAGTTTCCTGTTTTGAGTCTTGTTCAAGGAGACTACGGAATTAGCAGCAAGTGTGCTCAATCGAATGTGGTACAAAAAAATAGGTTCCCAAAAGGAACCTTGCAGTAAAAAAAAGGCCAGTGGATAAATGCACCGGCCTTTTTTTATTTATGAATGTTTTTTTGAATTTACAGCTTGATCGGAGGAAGATTGTCGGACAGTGACGCCCATGGTTTTTTCGTCACTCCATTGTTGGTAAACGGTGTATAGGAGGAAGAGGGTGGTCAGAATAAGCGAAATAGCCAATAAGACAATCATTTTTTTAAATTTAAATTTCCATATCTAAGGACCACTGATGATCTGAGTCCCAAAAGCACCCAAGATCCTTTTGAACATTCAATTTCAAATACCAAGCCACTTCCTCCGTTTTCCCAAAAAATCAGGATATCCTGAGAAAAATTTCTTTTTACTAAATCTTGCTTAGTTTCCTGTTGCGGAGAAAGTGTTTGAGCCCGAATTATTCACCGCTGAATTTATTAACTCATCACAAGTGGGTTATTTTCAGTTCGTTAAAATTTATTTTCTTTGATTTATTATAGCCCCAATTTGGGCAAGTTTGCTTTCTCCTCATTCATCTGTTTCGTTGGAAAAAACGTGAAATAGGAAACTATTCTTTCATTTTTTCCGCCTAACAGCTGAACGAGGATTTAAGTTTGTAAAATCTGGCTTAATGGCCTTTCTTTCAGCTTGTTGAGGTCGATTTTGCTGATTTATTATTAGCTTCTAATCAGGCTAATTTGTTTTCTTCCTTTCCATCTGTTTCGTAAATGAAAACTCGAAAACAGGAAAATTCTGTCTTTTCTACCCTCTTGCAGTTAATGGAGGATTTAAGCAAGCCTCTTTCGGATTAAGTTGGTATATCCGGTTTTGGGTGCGCAGGATATGGACTGGTTTTTCTAGAAAGAAGGGAATGCTTTTAATTGTTGCCTGAAAAATAAGGCATGCAGTTGTCCCTTTTTAAATCCAATTTTTATATTTATTGAGTCTTGGTGGCGATCGGTTCGGTATTTGCTATTAAATTGCGGAAAAATTCCAGTCAAATGGACTGAAGAAAAAATACGATTCTATGAAATTCGAGAATTATTATATTTCCCCGCTCCTTAAGAAAAGCTTAAGTAAACTGGGGTTCATTCGCCCTACGGATATTCAATATAAATCTATTCCTCCCATTTTGAAAGGAGAGGATGTTTTGGCAATTGCCCAAACGGGTACCGGTAAAACTGCCGCCTTTGTTATCCCAATTTTGAATCTCCTGCAGGAAAGAAAAATTAAAGGTCGTCCTGATGGCGTACGTTGTGTGGTAATGGTACCCACACGTGAATTAGCGCAACAGGTGGCGGATGTTTTTATTCAGATCGGGAAGCATACCCGGGTGAATACCATCTCCCTGTTTGGTGGGGTAGATCAGGAGCAGCAGATTGCCCAATTGGCCAAAGGGGTGGATGTAGTGGTGGCGACACCAGGACGCTTCTTTGATTTGCAGGCGCAGCATCACCTGGATTTAAGAAGGGTGGAATTGTTGGTATTGGATGAAGCCGATCATATGTTGGATCTGGGCTTTATTAATGACATCCGTGATGTGATAAAGCGTATTCCCAAGCGCCGACAAACTTTATTCTTCTCTGCTACCATTAATGATAAGATCAAAGAATTAGCCTATTCCTTAGTGAATAAGCCGGTAAGAATTCAAATTTCTCCCAAGGATCCGGTCTCCAAAAATGTCCAGCATTCGGTGGCTTATGTGGAAATGGATGATAAGCGTTTCTTTTTGGAGCGTTTGGTGAAAGAAAATCCGGAGGAAAAGGTGTTGGTCTTTGTTCGAACCAAAGTACGTGCTGAGCGTGTAGCAAAAGCCATGGAGCGCGTCGGTATAAAAGCCCTGACCATTCATGGAGGGAAGGAACAAAAAGACCGTGAGCAGGCCCTGAATGCTTATCGAAAAGGGGAGGTAAAAATATTGATTGCAACTGACGTTACCGCAAGGGGAATTGATATTCCGGGCGTACAGTATGTCGTGAATTATGATTTGCCGGAAGTTTCAGAAAATTATGTTCACCGGGTAGGTCGAACGGGCCGGGGAAAAGAAAAAGGACGCGCCGTTTCATTTTGCAGTCAAGAAGAAAAACCGGTGTTACAACAAATTGAAAAGTACCTTTCCAAGCCAATTAAAGTGCTGGAAATAGATATTTCTGATTACAGTGAAACATTGGAATTTACTGATGATCATGATAATAATTGGCAATCCCTGTTGAAATCAGCTAATTTTGAAGATATGGGTGCTCCCATAAAAAAGGAGAAAAAAGCCCCTAAAGTTAGTGGATGGTCTAAAAAGAAAAAGAAAAAATAGACTATTGAGATTAGATATAATTTGAAAGTGAATCCCATCGATTCACTTTTTTTTTAGTCTGATCCGCCCATAATGATGGATTAGCCGCTTTTATCTACCCTTTATTGTTGAAGTTTTTATTAACAATCCATATAGTTCATTACGCTCTTTTTATAGCCTTGGCTTTCCCATATTTTAAAATCAAATCCCTAGAATGCCATTGCATAAAATAAAGTATGGATATTAAAACCTTTAAAATTATTTATGCGTTCGTCTTAATAATATTAAGCAAATGTTTTGTGATCAATTTTTTTTAAATATCTTTATTATTAGAAACTATCATTAAATTTTATATTAGTTGTTATGGCTAAGAAAGGTGGCAAAATCTCTTTGAAAGAGATCAATCAAAGTCTTGATAATATTGACATTACTTTGACCCAAATTGACGAGTTAATTAAAGGGCTTAACATTTCGTATGCTGAAATCGGTACAGAAATGGGCACTACTTATCAAAATATTCTAAAGAAAATGAAAGATCCTCATTCGATGAAGATCAATGAAATCCGTGAGTTGTTAGTAGCGATTGATAAGATCTGCAAAGCGAAGATCGCTTATATGCAGGATTTGATCGCCTAATTCAAGGTGAACAAAATTTAAAAGGCCGTTTCCTCTATGGAAGCGGCCTTTTTTGTGTAGCTTATTTTCTGTTGAAGCACTTTGCCTTCATCATTCTTTTATGAGTATAGAGGGATTTTAGGCTACAACAATCAAGAGCAATATTTGAGATAGGTATTCAAAACGCCTGTCAATTATGGAGGCCGTTTGTATGGCTTTAATGCTCTATCTGAATATCCAGATGTTGTAATAAGCCATGGAGGCCTTCAGAGCGGAATTTTGCACCTTTGATATTGTTCTCCATCGGATGGATGATATAGTGCTGTGCCCAGCGGAAATCTGCTTTTCGCAGATCACAGTTTTGAAACAAAGTATCTCTGAGGTCGCAGTCATCAAAAATACTTTCCTGCAGGTTACAATTTAAAAAAATAGCTTCCTGAATCTGACAATTATTAAAGCTGGTTTTTCGCAAAGGAAGCTGTTCAAATTGTATCATATTTAAAAGACAGCCTTCGAAAGAGACTTCCAATAGCAAGGGGGAAATCTCTGCTTGTTTGATTCCAAGCATCTTACAGTTTTGGAATTTGACATGCTGCCATTTACAATTTTTGAAGGAGGCTAAGCTTAGATCACAATTTTGAAATGTGGTATTTACAAAATCAGAATGCTCAAAAACTTGATTTTGAAGGGAAAGTTGTTGAAAAAGGCATTCTTCAAAAACCTGATTTTGTTGAAAGTGAAAATCAGCAGTGATGGTTTTATTTTCAATGAAAGTTTTGTGCATGGTGCTCATCAGGAAGTTTGTGGGATAATGACCGGTTCGCCTAAAAATTTAGGCTGAGTATTGAGAAGGTAAACGTCCAGTACGGCCTTGCAGCGGGCCAGTCGTTCTCGAAAATAACCTTTTATGCCATAGGAAAAGGGAACATCACTGGCATTGAACGCAATGGCCTCCAGCCCAAAATGGTCCGCCAAAAAGAGTGCTCTTTCATTGTGAAACTCCTGAGAGATAATGGTGACTTTTTCCTGGCCAAACACATTTTTGCATCTCACCACGGAATCCAGGGTTCTGAATCCGGCAAAATCCAGAAAGATCTTCTCCTTGGGAATGCCGGCTTTGGTTAAATCCTGATAAAAAGTTTTAGGTTCATTATAGTATTTGCTCCCATTATCTCCGCTGATAATGATTTGCTGGATTTTCCCTGCCTTATATAAAGCCACAGTGGCGTTAATTCTGGATTTATAATAAAGGTTGATGCCGGATTTATGATATTTGGCCGTACCCAGCACCAAACCGATCTTATTGGCAGGAATGGCCTGCAAATCATCATAGCAAGCCTGCCCTTTTTGATTGACCTGATATTCGCAGAAAGCAATAAATAGGAGAATGGCAAAAAAGGAAACTACTATAATTTTTTTGATAAGTTGGAGGGCTTTATACATTAGTGGGGATACTGTTTTGCCATTCAATTTGCTCAGCTTCAGTGGGGATTAAAAGTGCTAAGCCTTTTTTTTCTGAAGAAACTGCTGGAGTTGGCGAAAGTCTTCACTATTGAAAAATCGGTCCGGAATAGAAAAGCCCTGAAAGCGATTCATATTGAATCGGATATAATGGGATTTCTTTTTAATGTTTCGTAAAGAAGATAAGGGAATTTTGATTTCCATTCCATCTTCTTCCACGAAAAGGGTCTCCTTTTTGATAGCGGCTTTTAGCTCAATAGACTTTAGTTTTTTCCACTCCATCATCATACTGGTGAGTGGCCTGATGAGGGTATACATCCCCAGAGCGCCAAGGATGACAGACATAGTTTCATAATTTCGGAGGTCTATCATTGATAGCTTGAGGCTAAAAAAGATCATTAGGGGCCCTCCGGCTAATCTCAAAAGGCCAAGAATGCGGCCATGACCAAAATAATATTCGAAAAAATGATTACGAATGCGTTCTTTTCTGCTGTATACTGCAAGCATGATTTTTATTTATTCCTATCCCAAATATAGAGTCTAATAATTGTTTTACGAATGAATAAGAAAAAATTAGTGAGAATAGTGTGGCTGAACGGAATTTTAGCGGGCAAATAATATCCGCTTTATTTCAGGGGAACTCGACGTATTGGAATTGATTTTCCGTGCGATGTCAAGGACGAAGGTTCGTTTTCTAAAAGCAAGAGTATATGCCGGTATGGTTGAAATTCTAAGCCGAATGATGTTCCGCCAGCTTTAGAAGCGAAGGTATAGGGGAAGCATATCATTGCTTTGGGCTTAATATCGCTGGTTTTTAAATCGCCCACATTAGGGGGAGTGAGCTTTCTCCCGATTCATCTGCCTCGTTGGCAAATACTCGAAATAGGAACCCCCCTTTCATTTTCCCGACTTACAGCGAAGAGCATGTTTAAGAGCATACCATCCGGCAGCGAATTCGAAAGATTGGAAGCGATTTGGGATAATTTCACCACAATAGCGCTGCTATTCTCTCAAAATAATCGGGTATCGCTTCTGCAATAATCAAATTTTCGCTGCGAATTTTGGTTCTTAAATATGCTCTAATCAGGGGTTTAGCCCGAATTATTCACCGCTAGATTTAGGGATTTACTTTTACTGATTTATGATCATTTCACTACATTCATTACTGCTGATTTTTTTATAGCTCAAATTTGGGCAAGCTTGCTTGCTCCTCATTCATCTGCTTCCTTGGAAAAAACTCGAAATAGGAAAAATTCCTTCATTTTTCCCGCCTTGCAGCTAAAAAGAGGATCGGAGTATGAATAATCCGGGTTTAAACATGAATCATTCGGGCTACTCTCCCAAATTCATCCCAAAGCCGGGCCAGTCAAAGCAGGCTTAATAACGATTCAAATATTGGTATAACTCACTTTCAGTGGAAAGAATCACGGATGTTTCCTGATCAAAAGTCTCCTGGAATGTTTCCATGGACTTCATGAATTGATATAATTCCCGAGAAGATTTACTCTGATTATAAGCCTGGGTATAAATCGCAGCAGCTTTGGCATCGGCTTTACCTTTGATTTCCTCCGCCATTCGGAAAGCTTCAGACTGAATTTTTTTCAATTCTTTTTCCTTCTCTCCATTGATGCGTGAAGCCTCACCAAAGCCTTCAGACTTAAACTTATCGGCAATCCTGAAGCGTTCCGATTTCATGCGTTCATATACCTGTTTTCTCACCTCACTGATATAATTGATGCGTTTAAAACGAAAATCAAGAATCTCAATGCCAAGATCCTTAGCTTGTTCGTTGGCACTCTCCTGGATCATTTCCTGAATTTTTTCACGACCGGTGGAAATTTTATGTAATTCCTCCTTGGTATCGATCAGGGTATCCGCTACAATAGGGGTCCGGTTTGTACTGCGTACCGCTTCCTCCAGCTCATGGTTAGCTATAAAATCCCGGGTTTCCCCATCCAGAATATCATCCAGTCGGGATTGGGCATTTCGCTCATTTTTCAATCTTTTGAAAAATTGCAGCGGATCAGATATTTGCCAGCGGGCGTAGGTGTCGACGAAAATGTATTTTTTGTCTTTTGTCGGAACCTGGTTCGGGTCGCCATCCCATTCCAAAAATCTTTTATCAAAGAAGTGAGTGGTTTGAATGAAGGGGACTTTAAAATTAATGCCCGGACTGGTAATGGCACTACGCACCGGTCGGCCAAACTGGGTGATGACCACTTGTTCGGTTTCATCGACGATGAATAAGGACTGGGAAATGAAGAGCCCTACGAAAATGAAAATAACAGAAAGAATGATGATTTTAATATTCATATCAGGGCTTTTTGGCAGGGGTGATGGACTTATCTAAATTCATTTGGAGCAGCGGTAAAACATTTGCTCCATTTTCGTCCGTAATGATTTTTTTACCGAGCTTTGGAAGGACTTCCTGCATGGTTTCCAAATAGATTCTTTGTCGGGTAATCTCCGGAGCTTTTACATATTCGGCATACAAATCATTGAATCTACTCGCTTCTCCCAAAGCGTTATTGATCCGCTCAGTGGCATAGCCCTCCGCTTTTTGAATGGTCTCTTTGGCTTCTCCACTGGCCTTGGGGATAATTTTATTGTACTCCGACTTGGCCTGGTTGATGAGCGTTTCTTTTTGCTGCTGGGCTTCATTTACAGCATTAAAGGCCCCCTTGACCGATTCCGGTGGGTTGACATCCTGCAGTACCACCTGCTCAATTTTAATGCCCAGCTGATATTCATTGCATAAGCTTTGGGCCAGACTCTGGAGCTCGGCTGCAATTTCGGACCGGCCCACGGTAAGTACTTCATTGACGGTACGGTCCCCCACGATTTCGCGCATGGCGGCCTCACTGAGATCTCTGAGCGAATTTTCCGGGTTTCGTACTTTAAATAAATACTTGTACGCATCAGCGATACGGTATTGTACCACCCACTCTACATCGGCCAGGTTAAGGTCACCGGTGAGCATCAGGGATTCATCTTTGGTTTTGGAGGATCCTTCCTGATATTCAGAGCGGACATCCGGTCGGCGGGTTCGAAATCCAAATTCCAGTTTTTGTTGTCTTTCTACTGCTACCTTATAGACCGATTCGATATAAGGTAATTTGAAATTTAGGCCTGATTCCACCGTTTTTTGGTACTTACCAAAGCGGGTGATCACGCCGACTTCTTCCGGCCCCACTTTAAAAGCGGCCGAATAAAAGGTGATGAACACTAATATTCCAATAATAATAAGCCGGCTAAAGCTCTTTAAAAACTGAAGAATGGGGCCTCCTTCATTTTTGGTAAAGTCCAGGAAATCATCGCTTTTCATAGGCTTAATCTGATAAGTTATTGTGGAGGTGAATATTTAATTCATTAAGTTGGTATTCCTGAATAAGATAAGGACTATCAGAGAAAAAATGAATTCCGATATATAGGGCATCCTCCCCCAGAATGGGCTGAACAGGACGTAGCGGGCTGGAGGTGGTGAACTCAATTTCCTGAAAAATCATCCCCTCCTTCAATTGCTCCAAGGGGATGCTGCCGGATAAGCAACGTACTTCCTCGGTATCATATTGCAGGGAGCCAAGATCTTCATCCAGAATGATTAACTGATCCTCATTAACCAAATATTGGGGTAAACGGTTCCTTATACTGAATTTTACTTTAATATCGGGCGTTTTTGTCGAGGCTAAACTATCCGGATATTGAAGTTTAACCTTCATCTTCATTATCGCCTCTATTTCGTGAGCTTCATCCCAGTTAAACCCACTAATGGCTTCCCATTCCGTGAGGGCATAGAATAAATGAACATCACTTAAGCCTCTATCTGTGGATTGAAAGCGCAATATACTCCCTAGGCTATCCTCGCTTAATTTCCAGTCCAACTCCATTTGAAGGAGTTCTTCCGGATAAACATTGACTATGCGGTTGATCCAACGGTGATGGTTGGTATGAAAATCAAAGGACACGGAAACCTGGTGCAGGCGGTCCGACTCCTCCAAAGAAAGGCAGGCGACACAACTAAAAATTAGAAGGAAGTATTTCAGATAAGTCATGGGTTCAATAGCTTATAGGTATAAATTTATACCTTTTAATGGAAAAGGATAGGAATTGAGTTGAAAACAATGGCTTATTCTCCCTTTTTTTATAGCTTATTAATAATTAATTATGTTCGTTTTGAATCTTTTAAGATTTAAAATAATAACTTAAGTAAATGAAAGGCGAAGGACGCTTTTCCCTCTTTGAATGGGATAGGGGAATTTTTCTTAAAACATGACCATATGGAACTCACCAATCTTCAGGGAACTGTAAAATTGAATAATGGGATCGTAATGCCTTATTTAGGCTTAGGGGTTTTCAAAGCCAAGGCAGGTGATGAAGTGTACCAGGCAGTTCGCTGGGCTTTGGAGGCGGGATATCGACATATTGATACCGCCATGATCTATAATAATGAAGAGGATGTTGGGCGAGCCATTGCCGACAGTGAGCTGAGTAGGGAAGAGTTTTTTGTCACCACTAAATTATGGAATGATGATATCAGAAGTGGCAAAGTGGAAGAAGCCCTGGAAGCTTCATTAGAACGATTAGGGTTGGATTATGTGGATTTGTATCTTTTGCATTGGCCGGTAAAACAGCATTTTGTGGAAGCCTATCTACAAATGGAGCATCTTTATCTGAAAGGGCAGGCTTTAGCGATTGGCGTAAGTAATTGTCATCAACATCATCTGGAAGCCATTTTAGAAGTGGCTAAAGTAATACCTGCGGTCAATCAAATGGAATATCATCCCTATTTATCCTTAGATAGTCTGCAGGCCTTTTGTAAATCAAAGGATATTCAGTTAGAGGCCTGGGCGCCATTAATGCAGGGCGGCGTCTTTCAAATAGAGGTATTAAAAGGGATTGGAGAGAAGTATCGGAAAAATATCGCACAAATTGTGCTCCGTTGGAATTTGCAACGAGGAGTTGTGACCATTCCCAAGTCGGTTCACAAAGATAGAATTGAAGGGAATGCAGATATCTTTGATTTCCAGCTTTCGGAAGAGGATATGGCCACGATCAATGCGCTTAATAAACATGAGCGGATTGGCCCGGATCCTGATGATTTTGATTTTTAAGTGCGTGCTTAAAAGCAAACCATACAGCCGTAATTTCGAATTATTGGAAGCGAGTTTGGGTAATTTCTTAACAAAAAGCGACGCTAATTTCTCAAAATAATCGGGTGTCGCTGCGAATATTAGCTTTTAAAATACGCTCTAAAATTGAACACAAACAAAAAAGGACTTATCCGCAAATTGGATAAGTCCTTTTTTATATGATTAAAGATGACTTAGTCAAACAAGTAGTATGTAAGGCCAAATGAATAAGCCATGTTTCTTGTCTTTCCTCCGTCATCCTCTTTGTACATATTGGTAAAAGAGTGGTTATAACGCGCATCAATCGCCCAATGTCCTTTTTTCCATTGAACACCAGCAACAAATCCCCAGTCATAGTCATTAACCTCATCATTAACATCTACCTTTTCCTGGCCCGGTAATTCTACCCCACCAACACTTGCTTTAAGATCATCCTGAGCAGATAGAAGCACATTTAATTGAGGACCTGCCATGATTTTAAATCCTAATGGAAGGTTCAATGCTCCCATTACCGGAATCTGAAGATAATTTCTGATTTGTTTACCGGATACGGTTACCCCCTCTGCTATTGGTGCATTATCAAACTTTAAACCTGCCATTGCATAGTTCACCTCTCCATGAACGCCAAAAAGGCCAAGGTTTGCTTCTGCGGCAACACCGAAAACACCACCTACACGAGCTGATTTCCCGTCAGAAGGGTGATTTGAGTTGTATCCAGCGATATTTACGCCGCCACGAAATCCAATGTTAACCAATTGTGCGGAAGCACTAAGCGCTGTGGTCATTACAAGCGCTGCAATGAGTAATAATTTTTTCATAGTTTATTTTGCGTTGGCCGAAACTACACTAAAAGTGACTTATTGGTTTCCGGCTTAGTTTCCATAATTTCGGTGACAAATGTATGCTTTTTCTTTTTAAATCAATTGTTTGGCTGTGTTTTGGATTTGCTGAAAGCCGTAAAGAAACCATGTTTATGGAATGAGTTTCCAGTTAAGTGTTTCTTTTTCTGAGGGTTGATGTGGGTGCAGGAACGAAAGTCTCTATTGAAAAAAAAATAAAAAAAATCAGGAATAGAAGTCCGCAACTGATTTCAAGCGCAAAATAAAATAGTCCATCTTTTTGCCTTATTAATGTATTGTTGTCCGATAATCGATCCTTTACCTTTGATATTGTAAGGAAAGGGCATTGTTTCCTTATTGTTATTGCAATATTAATAATGCTGAACGTTTTTATTTTTAAAATCATAACCCATAATTTTTGAGCTATGGATGCTAATAAGGTAAGAGATAAGTTTGTTGAGTTATTTAAAGCAGAACCAATGATTGCACGTGCTCCTGGTCGTGTCAATATTATTGGTGAGCATACTGATTATAATGACGGTTTTGTATTACCGGCAGCAGTGGATAAAGAGATGGTTTTCGCCATTGCGGAGAATAACCAGGGAGTTGTTCGTGCTTACTCTATCGATTTAAATGAAGAGGCAACCTTCGAAATTGGTGATGCACAGCCAAGAGAAGGTTGGATTAACTTCATCATCGGAGTAACAGCAGAGTTGGTGAAAAAAGGCGTGGAGGTAAAAGGTTATGATTTAGTATTTTCTTCAGATGTGCCGATCGGGGCGGGAATGTCTTCTTCTGCGGCATTAGAATGTGCTTTAGGAACCGGTTTGAACACCATGTTCGAGGGTAACCTAAGTCAGGAAGAAATTGCATTGGTGGGGCAGGCTTCTGAGCACCACTATGTAGGCGTGAAGTGTGGTATTATGGATCAGTTTGCCTCTACTTTCGGTAAGGAGAACCATGTGATTCGTTTGGATTGCCGCAGCCGTGAAATGGAATTGGTACCATTGAAAATGGATGGCTATAAATTGGTATTATGTGATACCAAAGTTTCTCACTCTTTGGCTTCTTCAGAGTACAATACGCGTCGTGAGCAGTGTGAAGCCGGGGTGGAAGTGTTGAAAAAGACTTACCCTGAGATCACTAATCTACGTGATTGTACCCCAGAGATGGTAAAGTCCGTGAAAGATCAGCTGGAAGAGAAAGTATATGACCGTTGTCTGTACGTAGTGGAGGAGAATGACCGTTTGATGCGTGCGTGTGATTGCATGGCGTCCGGAGATTTGGTAGGATTGGGTAAAGAGATTTACGGATCGCATGACGGTTTGAGTAAAATGTACGAAGTATCCTGCCCGGAATTAGATTTCTTGGTAGAGCAGACCCGTGATCGTGAGGATGTGTTGGGTGCCCGTATGATGGGTGGTGGTTTTGGTGGTTGTACCATCAACCTGGTAAAAGCGGAAGCGGTAGACCAGTTTATTGCAGACATGACTGCTGCTTACAAAAAAGATTTGAATAAAGACATGGCCGCTTATGTGGTAGTTACCGGAGACGGTGCACGCGTAGAGGCGGAAGTGCTTTCAAAATAATTCTCATGTAGGATTAAAATAGTTGGTTGGTAGAGGGGACTATTCGGTCCCCCTTTTTCTTTCCTGTTTTAATCGGGAGTTTACATGTAGCGCAATAGTTCATTAAAGAGGGATAAGAAAACCCTCCTGAGACTTATAGGAATAATTTAGAAGACCAAAATATAGACTAAAATGGCTAATTTCAATTTTGAAGATCATCCACACCGTAGATACAATCCGTTAACCGGCGAATGGGTGCAGGTTTCCCCGCATCGTGCAAAGCGTCCATGGCAGGGACAGGTAGAGAAGATTGAGGAAGTAAAACGCCCGGAGCATGATGAATCTTGCTATTTATGTGCAAGAAACACCCGTGCGAACGGAGAGGTGAATCCGGATTATCAGGATGTGTGGTCATTTGATAATGACTTCGCCGCTTTATTGGAAGATATTCCCACCGGAAGTTATGAAAAAGGCGGTTTGTTGAAAGCCGAGAGCGAGCGCGGAATTTGTAAGGTGATCGTTTTCTCTCCACGTCACGATTTGACGATTCCGGAGATGGAAGTGAATGAAATTAGCAAGGTGGTGGACCTATGGGCCAAGGAATATGAAGAGCTGGGCGCTAAGGATTTTATCAACCACGTACAGATTTTTGAAAATAAAGGTTCGGTAATGGGTTGTTCGAACCCGCATCCACACGGGCAAATCTGGGCACAGGAAACTTTACCTGATCTTCCGGCCAAGAAGCAGGAGAATCAGCTGAAGTATTTCGAGTCGAAAAATAGCAATTTGTTGGTAGACTATGTGCGCATGGAGCTGGACATGCAGGAGCGTATCATCTTTGAAAATGAGCACTTTGTGGCATTGGTTCCTTTCTGGGCTATCTGGCCATTTGAGGCAATGATCCTGCCGAAGCGTCAGATTTCCAATATCACAGAAATGACGGCGGCTGAGCGTGTGGCCTTCGCAGATGCTTATAAGCGCATGACCGTTCGTTATGATAACCTGTTTGAGTGTTCTTTCCCCTACTCTGCCGGTATTCACCAGGCACCAACAGACGGTAAAGATCATCCGGAGTGGCAATTACACATGACTTTCTTACCTCCTTTATTGCGTTCAGCAACGGTAAAGAAATTTATGGTGGGTTATGAGCTTTTGGCCAATGCGCAGCGTGACATCACTGCTGAGGGAGCCGCCAACAGATTACGTGCCCTTTCAGAGACGCATTATAAAGGATAATACAGGGATTTCTTTCATTCCTTTGCTTCTGGGGGAAGGAATGATGAAATTGACCGATAATTAGACATCATTAACTTTCTATAGATATGATTTTAGTAACAGGTGGAGCTGGCTACATTGGTTCCCATACAACCGTAGTATTACAAGAAGCAGGATATGAGGTATTAGTAGTGGATAATTTATCCAATTCTGATGCCGGCGTGATGGATCGCATTGAGAAGATCACCGGTAAGCGTCCGGTTTTCGAGGAAATGGATTTGGTGGATGCTGCAAAGGTAGATGCCTTATTTGCAAAATATTCCATCGAAGGCATTATTCACTTTGCAGCTTCTAAAGCGGTAGGGGAGTCTGTACAAAAGCCACTGTTGTATTATAGAAACAACCTGCAGTCGTTAATGAACCTGTTGGATGCCATGAAAAAGTATGAGGTGAAGAACATTGTGTTCAGCTCCTCCTGTACGGTTTATGGCCAGCCATCGGAGGAGTATTTGCCGGTAACCGAGAACGCTCCAATCCAGGTGGCGCTTTCTCCTTATGGCAATACGAAGCAGATCTGCGAGGAAATTTTGCGTGACAGCATCTATGCACATCCTGAATTGCAGGGCGTGGCATTGCGTTACTTCAATCCGGTAGGAGCGCACCCTTCTGCTTTGATTGGAGAATTACCTATCGGCGTTCCGCAAAACCTGATGCCCTTTATTACCCAGACCGGTATTGGTCTGCGCCAGGGCTTAAAAGTATTTGGTGGAGATTATAGCACACCTGATGGAACCTGTATTCGCGACTACATCCATGTGGTGGACTTGGCCAAGGCGCACCTGATTGCTTTGGAGCGTTATATGAAAGGCAACAATAAAAAAGGATTTGAGTGGTTTAACCTGGGAACAGGCACTGGTTCTTCGGTATTGGAAGTGATCAAATCTTTCGAAAAAATGTCCGGAAAGCAGCTTGCTTACGAGATTGTAGATCGTCGTGAGGGAGATATTGAGCAAATCTGGGCAGATACCACCATTGCCAATGAAGAGTTGGGCTGGAAGTCTGAGCTTGGCCTGGATGAAATGACCGATTCCGCATGGAAGTGGGAAAAATATTACAATGAAGTATTAAAACCATCAATTTCGGAGGCTTAAGCCTCTATCTCATACCTTCTTAGAGCACCTCTCTTTCCGGGAGGTGTTTTTTTTGTTCGGAATTCTTTATGGCTGCTTTTGGCGATGGGCTCTTCCGGGGTTTTATGCTTAACTCGATTCTTTTTTATGGCCGCTTAGGGTGTGGGTGTGAGGCTGGAATGTTGTTGAGATTTTTTTAGCCACGAATTGCCCGAATTTACACGAATGATTTTTGAGAGTGGGTTGGGTGATGCCGTCTGGCAGGGTACTTTCCACTCCAATAAATCGGCCTTGATCAATGGGCGGAAAGCCATGGGTTCTGCTGGCGACCAGAAGGCATCACAGCCTTATTTCCATAATATTATTTTCAGTTCACCTCATTATTCAAATAAGGCCTTGATGGATTCCGTCAGCAGGTTCCATGGCCCGCCAACATTGATCACAGCCTTGATTTTTTTGTTTCGTTTTTTATCAAGAAAAAATGAAAAGGTATTTTATGGTGCTGGACTTGTAGTGAGAATTTTTAACCACGAATTGCCCGAATTTACACGAATGGTTTTTGAGGGGGGATGGGGTGAGGCAGTCGGTTGTTTTTTTCACTCCAATAAACCGGCCTTGATCAATGGGCGGAAAGCCCTGGGTTCTGCTGGCGACCAGAAGTCATCACAGCCTTATTTCCATAATATTATTTTCAGTTCACCTCATTATTCAAATAAGGCCTTGATGGATTCCGTCAGCAGGTTCCATGGCCCGCCAGAATTGATCACAGCCTTGATTTTTTTGTTTCGTTTTTTATCAAGAAAAAATGAAAGGGTTTTTATGGGGCTGGACTTGTACTGAGACTTTTTAATCACGAATTACCAGAATTTACACGAATTATTTTTTTGTTTGCTTTTTGGGATGTTAGTAGGAGTGCTGCTTTCCATTAAAACAACATGGCTTTGCTCGATTTTCATTAACCATTAAGGATAAGGGTGTTGTTGAGATTTTTTTAGCCACGAATTGCCCGAATTTACACGAATGTTTTTTGAGGGATGGATTGGATAATGCAGTCGGTTGTTTTTTCACTCCAATAAACCGGCCTTGATCAATGGGCGGAAAGCCCTGGGTTCTGCTGGCGACCAGAAGGCATCACAGCCTTATTTCCATAATATTATTTTCAGTTCACCTCATTATTCAAATAAGGCCTTGATGGATTCCGTCAGCAGGTTCCATGGCCCGCCAGAATTGATCACAGCCTTGATTTTTTTGTTTCGTTTTTTATCAAGAAAAAATGAAAAGACATTATAGAGCATAAAATGAAATGCTCCCGAGTCGGTAAAAAGAAGGGTTGATAAAAGAAGTAATTTCCTACTAATTTATGCTTTATCAGTGATTTTTTAGAAGCCTGACCGAGTTTAACAGAACACGCTTTCTTTCCTTCCTTAGCATCCTTAGCAAATTTTCGAAATAGGAAACTATTCCTTCATTTTTCCTGCCTAGCGGCTAAACCAGGGTTTTATCCAGCATAATTCGGCTTGAGCAGCGGGAAGGTAGTAAACCGGTTGCCGGAACTCTTCTGGATGGCCTACCTGCCTAGCACGACCAACTTTAAGGCGATTGCCCACCGTCATCCTTAAGCTTTTGAGGGGGCGCTCCAAAAGCAAGAAACTGGATGAATCATGAAAACGGGATGGAAATTTGCAGCGGCAATACTTGTATATTTCCTCTTTTTCGTTGTATTTTATAGTATACAACCTTTGACACCATGACTAATGAAAAACCCTTACTGGTACCGCCACACTGGCTGCATCAGCGATTAAAAGATGAAAATGTAATTATACTGGATGCCACTTTGCCCAAAGTAGGCCAGACGCTGGCCGACGTGCCGCATCAGGGCAATATTCCCGGTGCCAGGAGGATGGACCTTCAAAATGTATTTGTTAATAAAGATAGCGGCTTGCCCAATACCATCCCGACGCCGGAAGCTTTTCAGGAAGCCTGCAGGGAGTTGGGGATAAACAATCAGCATCAATTGGTGATTTATGACCGCCATGGGTTTTATTCCGCTCCGCGTGCCTGGTGGCTGTTTAAGTTGATGGGACATGAGCAGGTATGCATTTTGAACGGAGGCTTTCCCCGCTGGGAAATGGAGGGCTATCCGGTAGAGGAAGCTTATGGGAAACCGGTTTTTGCGGGTAATTTTGTTTCGGAGTTTAATAGAAAACTATATAAAAGTCAGGCGGATGTTTTGGCCGGCTTGGTGGATAAAAAGCAGGTGGTGATTGATGCCCGCTCGGCGGTACGATATGAAGGGATTGAGCCTGAGCCCAGAGCCGGAATGCGTGCCGGGCATATGCCTGGGGCGCTGAATATTCATTACGCACCGGTAATTCAGGCAGTCTTGAATCGGAACATGGACGTATTAAAAGCCTATTTCGATCCACGAATGGGACATGAGCAGGTCACTTTCAGTTGCGGTTCAGGTATAACGGCCTGTATTCTGGCTTTTGGTGCAAGCTTATTGGGCTATGAACATTGGGCGGTTTATGACGGATCCTGGAGCGAATGGGGCGCGAATCCGGAGCTGCCGATTTATCAGGGAGCGGAAGTTTTATAATCTGGTATATTTCGATTTATTGATATTAAGAGCGTTTTTAAAAAGCACATCATCCGGCCGCAAATTCCAATGATTGGAAACGATTTTGGATCATTTCTTAACAATAGCGATGCTATTTTCTCAAAATATTCGGGTATCGCTTCTGCAATGATCAAATTTTCGTTTTTTAACACGCTGAAAAAAAAGCCCGTGCACTATGCTTCGGGCTTTTTTTGTGTTATTGAATCGGGGATTATATATAATCAGACATAATTTTTTTGAGCAAAATATTGAGGTCTTTCCGGCTGCTGCCAAGGCTAAACATGCGGTAATATTTCAGTGTCCGGAGCTGATCCACGACCGCTTGTAATTCCATTAATTCATTTTGAAAGCGTTCTTTTAATTCACTGTAGCGATTGAGCGCCTGAAGTGCGGAACGACTAAAAAGGGCATGGCTGGACAGTATACTGATCCGGCTTTGCACATCGCAAAGTTCAGCCTCTACCTGCCGGATCTGATCGGTATAGTCCTCAAGAATTTTACTTTGAAGATAATCCATGGAATGGTTACGGGAAATTTGGTTTTGGAAATGGTTGACGTATAATGATTTGTACGATCATCCCCTTTTTCAAGTCAGGAAATTCACCGATTTTCCGGAAATTTTTGGTTGATTATTTTTTCAGAGGTAAGGGGGGAAATTCTGGCAGGTTTTGGGGAAATGTGTAAGATGTGAAGTGATTGGCTTCAAATAATAGGTAGATTAGTTCTCCAGTTCAGAAAACGCAAGCAAGATGCGCCCGAACGAAATTGGTAATTCTGATGGTCGTTTCCCTAAAATTGGGAGAAAAGTGCTCTTTTTTCCGCTGTTCTCCAGCGAAGTGTTAGTGCGCTCGCCACTTGCTTATTACGGCCCTGAATACCTTAGAAAGATAGGTGTTCAGGGCCGCAAAGGAGCACAGAAAAGGGCTCCATCCTTTTTCCTTAGTGAAGATGAAGCCTGAGAGGACTGTTTTATTGATTGATCCTACGGAATTTCTACGCCATAGTGGCAGCCAAAGGAATGGCCTTCCGGAAGTACCTGCATGCCTTCTTTTTCAGACAGTTCTCCACTGGCATCCTGATGGTCCGCTATCCCGAACCAGGGTTCAATACAAATGTAGGGAGACTGAGCTTTAGGCTTGGTCCAGATGCCCAGGTAGGGAAATCCTTCGAAGTGGAACCTTAACGTGGCCGTTCCGGCTTTGAGGTTGACCAGATCCAAATGGCGGGAGGTATAGCCTTCGAACACAATGGCATCCTCATCGAATTTCTCATAAGTCAGTTCCAGATGACGACGTCCCGCCTGATAGCCCATGTCGATACGGCCATCAAACAAACCGCCCTCTCCCAGCATCATGCGGTCCAGCTGTTCCTCTTTTTCAAAACACAGGCTGTGGTCCGCAAAAGCTTCTCCTTCGTTCAAAACCACATTGAAGCCCGGATGCGCGCCAATGGAGAAAAGGATCGTCTTATCGTCGGTATTGACCACCTGATAGCCAATGGTCAGCTTTTTTGCTTCAATTTTGTATTGTACCCTTAGTTCAAAGCGGAATGGATAAATCGCCAAGGACCGCTCATCAGAGGTTAAAACGAAAAGAGCAGAGGTGGCATCGGAAGCTTTTAAGATAAACTCACGATCACGGGCAAAACCGTGTTGTCCCATCTTATAGGTTTTTCCCTCATGGGTGTACTGGTCATTTTTCAACCGACCCACAAAAGGGAAAAGAATGGGCGCATGTCGACCCCATACTTCGGGATCGGCCTGCCAAAGCAGTTCTTTGCCGGTGGTTTTATTGATCAGGGAACAAAGTTCCGCGCCATCATGCTTAATGGTGGCCTCTAGGAATTCATTGCCAATGACTGTTTTCATACTGTTTGGCTTTTGGTAATCAGTGCTATTTGTGATATATAAGAGATGCTGACAGAAAAAAAATGCAACTTCAGGGCAAAATGTCCTTTGTTTTTTTCCAATCAGCAGGAAAAATAAGTAATTTTTTAATCCATTTCACTGCGCTGGGTCACCCTTGCACCTTTTGGTACCGGATTTATGGCCATGACTTTAAAGCTTATATTGAAACAGATTTATGATTAAACCTCTGAAAACCCCCGCTGATATTGATTTACTTGTGCCTCTAGGGCGCAGAATATGGCAACAGCACTATACTCCTATTATCGGTTCTGAGCAAGTGACTTATATGTTGGAAAAGTTCCAGTCAGCCTCGGCAGTGGCCGCTCAGTTAAGGGAAGGCTATCTGTATTTCGGTCAGTTTGTGGAAGATAAATTAGTAGGTTACTTTGCCGTTCAGCCGCGTGAGGGGAAATTATTTCTTAGCAAGTTTTACCTATTGGATGATTTTCGTGGAAAGGGTATGGGCAAAAGCATGATGACTTTTATTGAAGCCCTGGCGAGGGAAAAAGGCCTGACCGCCATCAGTCTGACCGTGAATAAATTTAATGCCGGCAGTATTGCGGCCTATGATAAAATGGGCTTTGAAAATATGGGCCCCACGGTGGCGGAGATCGGAAAGGGCTATATCATGGATGATTTTATAATGGAGAAGGTTTTGAGCTAATCGTGGTGCATAAGTGGAAGGATTTTTATGAGGCAAAATGGGGGAATAAATTCGATAGCTGTTAAGGCCTTACACGATTATTCGGTTCGGTACTGCAGCACTCCTATGGGAAAATTATCCTAAGCCAAATTGTACTTCACAAGTTTTAGTGCCTTCGTTCAAGTTGCTAAACCCGAATTATTCACCGCTAGTTTTAGGATCTACCTGAAGAGGCTGCTAATCATTCAGTTGTCATTTGTCCTACCAAATTTCCGATAGCCCAAATTTGGGTAGGCTTGCTTTCTCCTCATTCATCTGCTTCTTTGGGAAAAATTCGATATAGGAAAAACGCCCTCCTTTTTCCGCCTTGTAGCTAAACGAGGATTTAAGCATAGTCCGGCTTAGAACCCCTGAATGTACTGCTTCAGGTGAACGTCTTTTTCCAAGCCCATTTTCTTTTTCAGACGATACCGTTTGAGCTCCACGCTTCTGGGGGTAATATTGAAAATTGGGGCAATTTCTTTTGAGGTGAGGTTTACCTTTAGGTAGGCACAAAGACGTAAATCTTCCTCGGAAAGTTCCGGATGCGTTTTTTTAAGTTTCTTAAAGAAATAGGCATGCGTTTCCGTAAAGGCAGATTCAAAAATGGCCCAATCCTTTTTCTCATCAAAATTCCGATCGATTATTCGATTGAGTTTAGAAATATCCTGAGGCTGTACATATCTTTTTTGATGTCGAATTTGAACGATTTCCTCTTTGATCTGATCAATGATTTCTTTCTTCTTATTATTCTGCAACAGTAATTTGGAAAGCTCTTCGGTCTTATATTCGATTTCATTTTTCAATTGATTTGCTTCCATTTCCAACAGTTTTTCGTGATTGATCAGTCGGATTTTATTCAGCCGCTCTCTTTCTTTTTTCAATAAGCTGAGCTTTTGCTTTTTATGATGAATTTTCAAGCCCATAAAAAATCCATAAATCAAAGCCAAAAGAAGCAGGCAATAGCCTGCCAAAGCCCATGCCGAGAGCAGTAGTGGAGGCTTTATTACAAATGAATAAGTGACTTCCTGCTGTGCCGTATCAGACTTTAAGTGCAGGGTGTAATGACCATGAGGTAAGTTTTGAAACGAAATATGATTGCCCGTAGTAGGAGGCTGCCAATGGTCGTGGTAACCTCTTAAGAAGTAATGGTAGGTGGAGGGGTGTTTGAAATTAAAATCACTCAATTTGAAATTTACTGAATTATAACGATAAGGTATTGCCATAGGGTCAAATTCCGGAAGGTGGTTTCCATTTTGGTCCTGATAAAAGGCCACCTCCAGAATTTTAGGGCGATCCGTGCTGGTGGCTTGCTGGTGAAAAGCCGTTAAATCAAAAATGGCTATTCCCTCCGCCAGGGAAACCGCAAACTCATGCTCTGATAAAATGCCAATATGCTCATACCGATAAATCATCTTTTTCGCCAGCGCCGCGATTTTTTGAGGCAAGGGGATCATTTTATTTTCCGCCTCATGGTATAATACCAGCTTATTATCTTTTTTGACCAAATAGTAATCACCTAGTGGCTCGGAGAGGTATTGTATGCCTCGTAATCCTTTTGGAGCTTCCGTCCATTCGCCATCGGAATAGCACATAGTTTTTCCGGAGGAAGTCACGATCGCCCTGTCCTTTAGTGAAAAAGCCCGGATTTGCTTTTCCCCTTCAAAAAATGGAAATACCTCCAAAGACTGAATGCTTTTCCCATCTCCGGTCATTTCTAATAGATATCCATTATCATCAATAGTAGTGACCATTAATTTCCCGTCAGGAAGTTCGATCAAGTCACGGGTTTGGGTGGCAATTTCCCGTAGGGTACTCAGGTACCGAATACCATTTTCGTTTTGTTCATAAACGGCCAGACCAAAATAGGCTGTTTGATAATAGAGGTGGGGATGCTTTCGGCTTTTCAACAATTTGTAGCCGCCGGCGACATGCGATATTTTTTCCAGTTGGCCTTGGTTAAAAATAAAAGTTCCACCATTATGACCCAAAAAGACTTTTCCTTCAATAATTTCAATGTTCCAGTTTTGCCCTTCTGAACCGTTAATTTTATTTAATCTGACGACATTCGGGAATTGCTGCGGATGTTTCTCCGTTTGAAATAAGCCCTGATTGGTCGCTAATAGGAAGGTGTTGTCCCATGCGGCAATGTCATATACACTTCCCAATTGTAGGTAGGGGTCGGCAATAAAAGATAAGGGCGCACTTAAGTCCAGCATGGCCAGACCATTGTCCGTCCCAATCCATAGCAGATGATCTTTACGGTAAAGGGAGTGAATCCGGTTGTTCGGTAAGCCACTTTGCGTATTCAGGTGATAATCAATATTGCCTTTCAAATCTCCAATGATGAGCCCGCCATCCATTGTGCCAAAAGCGTATCGATTTTCTGGTAGTGGCAGTATATGATTGATACGGTATTTTTTTAAAAGTTCGTTAACACGGGAAGGCAAAGGCAGCATTTTCCCTTCCTTTAAAAGAAACATGCCCTGATTCAGACTGCCCAACAGCAACTCTTCCTCATTGAGCTCTTGTATGAACATCATTTGATGAGCGGCTATTTCTGAGGGCTGCTTTAGGGCGACCTCCCGTAATTCTCCGCCTAAATTGGTATAGTATAACCGGCCATAGGTAATCTGATAATAGATCCGGTTTTGTTGCTCATAGGCATAGGTCGTATTCCCCACATTAATTCTTTCATAGCCAATATGACTGCCTTGGTCTAGAAAGTAAAAGCGATCAAAAGACTGGAAAACGATTCGGTCGTTGAAAGGGAAAATCTTCCAAATATCCGATTTGATTTTGGCCAGAGAATGAAAGCCGGATTTGAGATCCTCTTCCAGAAAATAGCCGAGCGTATTATCTCCTCCAACATAGATGGTGTCGTTTTGGGCATAAACACATCGAATTGGAAGCTCGGTTTTAAAAAGTTGCCATTCCTCTCCATCAAAACTCAGGAGGCCTAAGGTATTTGCAACCAATAGCAGGCCCTTGTCGGACTGATGGATGTCCCAGTTTTTATTTTCTGCTCCGTAGTCTTCTTTATGAAACACCCTTAGGTCAGGTCTCCGCACCCCGGTTACCTGCCCATATAATGGGGGGTAATTCTGAATAATGAATAGTAAGAAAAATATGAGTAAGCTGTTTTTCATCCGTTGTATCCTAGCACTAAAAATGCGAATGAAATAAATCTCTCATTTATTCACTAATGAAAGACTGAAAAATTGATTATGGTATTCTTATTCTGCCGCCATTTATTTGACAGTATTGAAAAAAGAAGCGGATTTAGCACTTCGTTTTTTTGTTTTTCGGAATTTAAGCCCGCCGTAAAAGATGAGTTTTGCCTACATCAGGAGGGTACTTTACTATTTTTTTAGCTTGTTTTAATAGAGGTTAAGTTGCTGGTAATCAACGGATGTAATCCTTCTGAAAACGATTGATGTATTTTTGATGTGGCGTAAAATGTCTCTCACCCAGGGTAAAGCTGTCATATTTGTTAAAAATTCATTAACCAGCTAATTTTTATGGAGAAGAAGGTTTACCTTTTTATTTTTTTCCTACTCTCATGGCCCGCTATATTATCGGCTCAAATTGGTAGACAGAGTATGAATAGTGGATGGTATTTCCAGCGCGCAGATCAGGAAGCTGCCGAATTGGTGAATTTACCACATCACTATAATGAGGATGCCTATACCACCTCAAAATATTTTAGGGGACGGGCGGTCTACTCCAAAAACCTTACCTTTCAGCTTAAAGCAGGGAAAGATTATGAACTGGAATTTGAAGGCGTAAACTCTCAGGCAGAAGTGTATCTGAATGAGGTGTTGGTGGGAAGTCATCAGGGAGGCTATACTTCTTTCTTTGTTCCCTTGAATAAAGCATTGAATTTTCAGGGAGAGAATCAGTTAAAAGTAGTAGTAGAAAATACCAATAAAGATATTCCGCCTTTGAATGGGGACTTTTCCATTTTTGGTGGGATTTACCGATCGGTTTGGTTACATGAGCTTGCGCCTGTTCATTTCTTGCATGATACCTATGGCGGAAAAGGTGTTCAATTGGTGACCACTCATTTGGAGGGAGGAAGCTTAGAGGCACAATTGAATGTGAAGGTGGCCTCAAAAATGAAATCCGGAAAAATGCGTTTGGCATTCGAGTTACTGGATGAAGGACAAATGATATTTTCCCGCAACTATTCCTTTAAAGCCCATCAGGGCATCATAGATCGTAATTGGGATTTACCCACCATTAATGGAATTACTCTCTGGTCTCCGGAGCAGCCCAAACGGTATACGGTAAAAGTTCGGCTGCTGGATGCAAAGGGAGAGGTGTACGATAGTTTTGAAACGAAAACAGGCTTTCGCACGATCGCCATCGGCCCTTCCAATGAATTGATATTGAATGGAAAACCATTGAAATTGATGGGGGCTAGTCGCCATCAGGATAGAGGACGAGCGGGTATTGCGCTTTCCGCCAAACAACATCAGCAGGATATTAAAATCATGAAGGAGATGGGCGCCAATTTTGTTCGATTGGGCCATTATCCACAATCCTCCGCTGTTTTGGAAGCCTGTGATGCACTGGGGCTGTTGGTTTGGGAGGAAATCCCGATGGTGGATATTTTGGGGAACAATGAAATTTTTAAAGAAAACACCCGTCAAGCATTGAAAGAAATGGTCGCTCAGCACCGTCACCACCCTTCCATTATTATTTGGGGGTTAATGAACGAACCCATTATTCAGGTGCCTTACCGGATTAAGGGAAAAGAAGCCCAGCAGGCACATTACCGGGCAACCAAGGAATTTGGGGAAGAGCTTCAACAGATTTGCAAGGGGCTGGATGCGAGCAGATTTACAGCTATGGCTTTCCATGGAAGTCAGCTTTATAATGAAATTGGCATAGCAGAGGTGCCGGATATCGTGGGATGGAACTTATATCAGGGTTGGTATGGAGAGCATATGGAAGACTTTGAGCAGTTTATTGAAAAGGAAAACCAAAAATACCCTGATCGCCCGATGATCATTTCCGAGTTTGGAGCTGGTGGCGACCGTCGATTACACAGTACGCAGGCCGAAGCCTTCGATTTTTCCATCGAATACCAACAGGAATTATTAGCCTATTATTTACCGATCATTCAGGAAAAGGATTATTTGATGGGAGGGGCTATATGGAATCAGTTCGATTTTTCCTCCGCCCTGCGTCAGGAGTCTATGCCTCATATTAATAATAAAGGCCTTTGTTATGCCGACCGTTCGCCGAAGGATGTGTATTATCTGGCACAGGCCTTAATGTCCAAAGAGCCGGTATTGCATTTGGCCGTGCACGACTGGTCCAATAGGGTCATTTGGCCGCAGGACAGTGTGCAGGAAATTAAGGTATTTTCCAATTTGCCGGAGGTCGATCTGTATTTGAATCAGGAATTTGTCGGTAGCCAAAAAGTGCAGGGAGGCGTGGCCAAATGGCAGTTGCCGCTTGCCGAAGGTCCACAGCAATTAGAGGTGAGGGCTGAGCAAAAATCGATCTCGAAAAAAGCAGAATTGAATATCCGATACGTTAAATGTGACTCAGGAAAATTGCCCTGGAATGGTATTGGCATTAATGCAGGCAGCACGGCTTATTATCATTCTTCAGAGGATGACTTTGCCTGGTTAGCCGACTATCCGGAGCAGGAGGGAATGGGGCACCAGGGAGGAGAACCCTACAAAAGAGGCCGTCGAAAGGGAACCACTGCCGCTATCAAGGGAACGATTCATGATCCTTTATACCAAACCAAGCGAATCGGTGAATTTAGCTATTATTTTGACTTGCCGGCGGGCCAATACGAGCTGCGTTTGTTATTTGCCGACCTGCAATTTCATGGTCCTCCATTGGCTTATGATCTTCATGCCCAAAAGGATAGCAGTGGGAAGGTGGGGAATATGAATGTGCTGCTGAATGGGGAACCTTTGCTGCAGGATTTTTCTCCTTCAGCACAAGTAGGCGGTAATTTTGCCCTGGAAAAGATTTTTAATGTGCAGATTGGTGAGCCAGGCTTGCTGCTGGAATTTAAACCGAATAAAGGTAGTGCATTTGTGAATGCCCTACAGCTATATCCAAAATAAACGCCATTAGCTCGGGTCATTAACGAAGCCTGTCATTTCTCTCGTTAACAGCAAAATAAGGGGAAGAAAGCAAGCATACCCCAATTTGAGCTATTGATAATTCGATACAATTAATTATAAAGCCCTGAAATTTAAATATTTATAGCAGACTCATTATGTCTGGCAGTAAATAATTCGGGTTTAAACTGGCGCAAAAAATATTTTTAACATACAGCCGGCAAGCCAGGCTTGCTGCTGGAATCTGAACCTAATAGAAGGGACGCCTTGAAAAAGGCGTTGCCTTAACTCCAAAATAAACATTTTTAGATTTTACATTTTTTTCTTATGATCAAAAAACTATTACTGTTTTTTATGATACTAGGAAGTATGGCTGCTCAGGCCCAAAATACTTTCTCGGTATCCGGCGTCGTGATGGGAGAGGACGGAGAAACTCTTCCTGGCGTGAGTGTGATTGTCAAAGGAACCTCCAGAGGAGTATCTACAGGCTTTGACGGTACTTTTAAATTAAATGATGTGGTGGCGGAAAATACCCTGATTTTTTCCTTCATTGGAATGAAACCACAGGAGTATTTGGTGGGCAATCAAACCCACTTTGAGGTAAGCCTGATGAACGATGTTGAGAGCCTGGAAGAGGTGGTAATCGTCGGTTATGGGGTTTCTAAATCCAAGGATTTGACAGCGCCAATCGCCTCTGTGGGAACTGAGGAGCTAAAATCCATGAGTAATGCCTCTGCAGTAGCCTCTATTCAGGGTAAAGTTGCCGGGGTGAATATTGTCAATAATGGAGCGCCGGGAGAAGCTCCAAAAGTCAACATCCGTGGTGCGGCCTCTATCAATGATGATGCGCAGCCATTGTATGTGGTCGACGGTATGTTTGTGGACAACATTAACTTTGTCAATCCTGCAGATATTGAAACCATGACCGTACTGAAGGATGCTTCTGCTTCCGCTATTTACGGGGTAAAAGCAGCCAATGGGGTCATATTAATTACCACCAAGAGCGGAACTAAAAACCAAAAAATGAGTGTTTCATATGATGGTTACTATGGGGTACAGGAAGTGACGCAGCGTTTGCAAATGGCCAATTCTGCCCAATACGCAGGCTTTATGCGGGCTTCTGGTGATCCAGATTTGATCGGACATGTGGACAATGCCATTGCCATGTATGGGGGCGCTAATGGAGTTCCTTCCGTATCTACGGACTGGTATAATGAATTGATCAAATCAGCGCCCATTCAGAACCACAGTGTTTCCCTAAATGGTGGTACCGATAAAAGCAGCTACTCTTTTGGGCTGAGTTATTTTGATCAGGGCGGTATCATGGATTATGGTCAGGGAAATTATGAGCGTTTATCCTTACGCACAAGGGTAGACACGGATGTCTCCGATCATTTGAAAATAGGATTCAATATGATGCTATCCACCGAAAAGAAAAATCTGGATGAAAATATGGCCTGGTTTCAGGCTTATACCAATAATCCGATGTACCCGGTAATGGATGCTGATTTGGATGACTCCAGAGCTTATCCGGTAAAATTTGCCAACGCGCAGGATTTGGGATATAACACTTATTATAATAACCCGGCAGCAGTAGCCTATTACCAATCTGATAATAGCCAAAATACCGTTCGGGTTTTACCTAATATTTTTGCGGAATTAAAACCTTTTGCCGGGGAAGATATTACTTTCCGTACTTCCTTAAATTTGGATTATCGCAGAGAGCAGGGACGATATTTCACCCCGGAATATCAGGTGGGAGATAACCTGCAACAGATCAATACCCTGAAGAAGGATCATATTTATAATACCAATATGATTTGGGATAATACGGCCACCTGGCTGAAAAATTATGGCAACCACAATATTACCGTATTGGCAGGTTTCTCCGTAAGGGAAGAAAACTGGCGCATTTTAACTGCTACCGCTCAGGGTGTGGCGGATCCTAATTATATCAATACTGGTGATGAGTCCACCCGTACAGCAACGGATAATGGCACACGTTATCGTGGTTTGTCAGGCTTTAGCCGGGTTTCTTATAATTATGCAGATCGCTATTTGGTTTCTGCCACCATGCGTGCTGATGGATCTTCCAAATATCAGGACAAATGGGGTTATTTTCCATCTGTAGGTTTAGGATGGGTAGTATCCGAGGAGCAATTCTTCCAGAACCTGAACCAAAGTACAATTGACTTTTTCAAAATTCGTTCTTCTTACGGATTACTGGGAAATGATAATGGCCCTTCCAACAATGGTTTTGCTTCAATTAATAATGGTGGCTTGAATGAGTCCGGTGTTTTTGGACCAGGTAATATGTTACCGGGAATGATCCAGAATGGCGTATATTCCTATTTGACCTGGGAAATGACCGAAGAATTTAACATTGGTTTTGATACCAAATTGCTGGACTACCGATTAAATGTGGAAGGGGATTACTTTATCCGTAACACCCGCGACATGATCATCAGACCTACTCCTCCGAATGGATTACAACCTACTTTGCAAAATGCCGGGACGATGCAAAACCGGGGAATAGAATTGGCGATCAATTGGTCCGACAAAATCGGTGATTTCCATTATAGCATTGGTGGTAATGCGACCTATATTAAAAATCAAATGACTGATCTGAACGGCGCTCCTTATATTCAGGAAGGTTCTGCAGAGTATCCACAGATGTTAATGCCGGGTGAGTCTATTTACGCTTTTTACGGTTATAAAATTGAGGGCATTTATCAAAATCAGGCGGAGATTGACGATTGCCCCATTGCACAAGCCAATAACCTGAAACCGGGTGATTTTAAATATCAGGATGTGAATGATGACGGGGTAATAGATGAAAAGGATCGTCAAATTTTGGGTGACCCTAATCCGGACTGGGTATACGGTTTGAACCTTAATGTGGGTTATAAAGGATGGAGCTTATCCGCGGCTTTTATGGGGAGTCAGGGTGCCACCATTTTCAATAGAAAAAGAGCAGATATCAACAAACACCCACGAAATAATATTGATGCAAATCTGGCCAATAACTTCTGGACCGGTGAAGGAAGTACCAATGCCTACCCTTCAGCAGAAGGCATGTTTAATACCTGGAACAATGGACGCCTGAATGATTTCTTCCTGGAAGATGCCTCCTTTTTCCGCTTACAAAACGTGAGAATTTCCTATAGCCTGCCTCAGTCGGTACTGGAGAAATTGAAGATGACCAATGCCACTATTTTTGTGAATGCAGACCGTCCTTACACCTGGTTCAATACCAACGGATTCACGCCGGAAGTGTATCAGGGCGTAGACCAATCGGTGTATCCGATTCCGGCCGTATTCTCGCTTGGTGCTAATCTGACTTTTTAATTTTTAATTGGAGAAAATCATGAAAATGAGTTATAACTTCGTGGCTATTCTATTAGCCTTGTTGACCCTTTCTTCCTGTGGTGACTTTTTGAATATTGTGCAGGAAGGGGAAGTCCCTACCGATGATATCGATTTTACAGATCCTGGCCAAATGTATGCGCCTGTATCCGGTGTTTATGCAGATGCCCGACGAAAAATGACCCAATGGGAAATTTGGCCATTATTGAATGTTCGGGGTGATGAGGTGACCAAAGGTGGAGGTTCCGCAGCTGACCAGGGGGATTATCTCAATATAGAGACCTTTAATTATGCTGCGGCCAAAGGTTTTTGGGCACTGAATAACAGTTGGGAAGCTTTTTATAAGGTGGTCTATACCACTTACTACAATGAAGATTTATTGAATCGTTTTGTGGTCAACCTTTCCAATGAATCTGATTTGGCTTTGGCGGAACAATACCGCGCGGAGATCATTTTTCACCGGGCATTAGCGTATTACTTCATCGAACAGCTGTGGGGCGAAGCGCCGATCGTAAACCCTGAAAATGTCAATGATGTCTTCCTTTATCGTGCGACCAATGAGAAATTGATCGACCATATCATCGAGCAATTGGATTACTGTATTGATCAGCTTCCGGCAACACAGCCGGTGCACACTGGCGCCGTGACCAAATATACCGCCATGACTTTGAAGGCCAAGCTGGCCTTGCGTTTGGGAGATTTCGCTACGGTGAAATCCCTGACCGATGAAATCATCAATGCGAATCAATACCAATTGGTCGCACAGGATGAATATTACGATTTGTTCAAAATTCCTGGAAAACTATCTTCTGAATCCATTTATGAGTTTCAGTTCACCGATTTTGGAAATGGGGACGGACAACAGATTTATGGCGGAGCATGGTTTCAGCATCAGGGGCCACGAAATACACCTGCACCGGTAAATGGATGGGGCTTTATGATGTTGCAAAAAGGGTATCTGGATTTCTTAAATCAGCATGGCAACAATGGGGAAAGAGATCAGGAACGTTGGGACTTAGCCGTGTTGGAATCCGGTGTTACCACCAAGGCAGGGGATGAAATTGGCCTTTTCGAACCGTCTTTCCTTCCAGTGAAAGCACATTATAACGGGAAAGCTTATACTCCTTCAAATCAGCTGACCCCCGGCCGCCCGAACTACGGGGCCAATAATAATATCCGACTATTGAGATATGTGGATGTTTTATTGATGAATGCTGAGGCGAAGGTAAGAATCGGAGGAGATGCGGCCAGTCCGCTGAATGCAGTCAGAACGCGTGTTGGCCTGGAGCCTATTAACAACCCAACCTTGGATCAAATTTTGGACGAGCGCCGTGCAGAACTTTCTTGCGAGTGGGGCGACAGATTCAATGATTTAGTCAGAACAGGGAAAGCCAGCGAATTGCTGGAGGGCTTTGTGAAAGGAGAATCAGAATACCTGCCGATTCCGGTGCGTCAGGAGGATTTGAACCCAAGATTATTAGAACCAGCTAGATAATAATATTAAACCGGATTATTCATCCTTTAATCCTCCTTTAGCTGCAAGGCAGGAAAAATGAAGGGATTTTTCCTATTTCGAGTTTTTGCCAAGGAAGCAGAGGAATGAGGAGAAAGCAAGCTTGTCCAAATTGGGGCTATATATTAATTGGTGAACATTACCTTATGGAGTTATTAGTAAGTCATTTAAGGTGAGGTTGTAAGTTAAGCGATGAATAATTCGGGTATAGGGGAGGCCCGTTCCTCCCCTGATTTTTTTCGAATCGAGGATCAGTAAACAGAAAATGAGGAATAGATTGAAGAATTGGTTGGGACATGGTAAATATGCCGCAACCTTGTTAGCCACCACTATCGCCCTTTCATCATGCAATAGTGGGAATTCAAAGAAAAGCGTAACGGAATGGCAAAGCTATAGCGGAGATCCACAAATTGAAAATAAAGTAGACTCCCTGCTTTTGTTGATGAGTCTGGAGGAAAAAATCGGGCAGATGAACCAGTACTCTGCCAATTTTGCGGCTACCGGAGAAGTGGTGGATAACCAATCAGGGGCTTATCTGAAAAAGGGAATGATTGGCAGTACCTTCAATGCCTTTGGGGCAGAGAAAGTACGCATGTTACAAGAGCAAAACCTGAAATATTCTCGCCTTAAAATTCCAATGCTTTTTGCCGCTGATGTTATTCATGGCTTGGAAACTACTTTCCCTATTCCTTTGGCTGAAGCCTGTTCCTGGGACCTGGACCTGATGCAAAAAACGGCCAGAGCAGCTGCAGAGGAGGCAACGGCCTCGGGCATTGCCTGGAACTTTGCACCTATGGTAGACATGTCGGCAGACCCTCGTTGGGGCCGCGTAATGGAAGGTGCCGGAGAGGATGTTTACTTAGGCAGCCTGGTGGCGCGCGCACGAGTAAAGGGTTTTCAGGGAATTCAGGATTACCGCGATTTGAGTAAATCCAATACCTTGATTGCTACCGCCAAGCACTTTGTCGGCTATGGGGCTGCGCAGGGCGGAAGAGATTACCATACCACCAATATTTCAGAACACAAGCTACATGAAACTTATTTCCCTCCATTTCAGGCAGCGGTAGAAGAGGGGGTTGGATCTTTCATGACCTCTTTTAATGATCTGAATGGCGTGCCGGCAACCGGAAATAAATATTTGTTTAAGGACATCTTGCGCGACCAATTCGGATTTAATGGTTTGGTGGTAACAGATTATACCGCCATTATGGAGCTGATTCCTCATGGATATGCTAAAGACTTGAAGCATGCTGCTCAATTAAGTTTGGATGCGGGTATTGACATGGACATGATCAGTGAAGCCTTCGTGACCCACCTGAAGGCTTTGGTAGAAGAAGGGAGTATTTCTATGGCTCAAATTGATGTAGCCGTGGCGAGAATTCTTGAGATGAAATTCTTGCTTGGTTTATTTGAGGATCCTTATCGTTACTGTGATGCGGAGCGTGAGCAACAAGTGGTCATGAAGGAGGAATATCAACATTTGGCCCTGGAGGCGGCCCAGTCCTCTATTGTCCTGTTGAAAAATGACGATAACGTATTGCCCCTAAAACCGGAAAAGGCTAAACGCGTGGCGCTCATTGGTCCTTTCGTTCAGGAGCGCAAAAGCCTGAATGGGGAGTGGGCGATTAAAGGGGACCGCAATAAATCGGTTACCCTGGAGGAAGGTCTGATGCAAAAATATGCCGGCTCTAAGGTGAAATTCACCTATGCCAAAGGGACCGACTTACCTTTGATTGATCGTAAAACACAGAAAGTAACCACCCAAAAGCCTTCCAGTAAAGGCTTTGCCGAAGCCATCCGAACTGCCAAAAACAGTGATGTGGTATTGGTGGCCATGGGCGAAAATTACCATTGGTCCGGAGAGGCGGCCAGCCGTTCGGATATCACTTTGCCCGGTAATCAAAGGGAGTTGTTGAAAGCGCTGAAAAAAACGGGTAAACCCATAATTTTGGTGTTGTTTAATGGTCGGCCATTGGATTTATCCTGGGAAGCCGAAAATGTGGATGCCATCGTGGAGGCCTGGTACCCGGGCTTGAAGTCAGGACATGCCCTGGCGAATATTATTGCCGGGGATTATAATCCATCTGCGAAGTTGGTGATGTCCTTTCCCCGAAATGTAGGGCAGGTGCCAGTTTTTTACAATCAAAAAAATACCGGCCGTCCATTCAATGATCAAGCGCCGGCGGATTACCGCTCCAATTATATTGACGTAGAAAATACGCCACTTTTCACCTTTGGACACGGTCTTTCTTATACTCAATTTGAATACAGCAATTTGAAACTGAATAAGTCATCCTTCTCCAAGGGGGGCAAAATTGAGTTGAGTGTTGAGGTGAAAAACACCGGCAATTATGATGGTGAGGAAATCGTTCAGTTGTATATCCATGACAAAGTGGCTTCCGTTACCCGTCCGGTAAAAGAGCTTAAAGGCTTTGAGAAAATCTTCCTGAAAAAAGGGGAAAGTAAAACGGTTCAATTTACGATTGATGAATCGACCATCGCCTTTGTTGGCTTGGATCTGCAAAAAACGGTAGAGCCGGGAGATTTTGAGTTATGGGTTGCCAAAAGTGCGGCCGATGAAAGCCTAAAGGCGGACTTCCAATATCTCTAAGCTAGTTTTTATAAAGCAGCATTCGCTATAAACGATCAGCATAGAGGAGCGGTGGTCTCCGATGGTGGGCTACTTTGAAAAACAATCCCACATCGCTTTTCATAAATTAAATTTGTAGCCGGATGCTGTGAGCCAAACACATGCAAAAGAAATAATCTACAAATGCAAATTCTCTGGAGGATGGGCCGGTTGTTATCCCCCAAAACTACCGCCCTCCTCCCTTGAATTACCCGATAGCGGTGCCCTGGTCTGGAATAGGGAAGCGATAAGTGCTTTTATGAGGAGGAAGAGCGGACTTCTCCCATGAATACACCGCTAGCTTATTCATTCCAAATTCTGCACCACCAGCTGAGCGAATGCCGTTCAATGGTTTTTTTATCGTGATGGTAGGTGTTCTTTTGATTTTTAAACATGCGCTCCTTTTCCCGCCATGCAGTAAGTGAATTTTGAAGTATGCATAGTGCGGATTAATCTTTTTTTTTGAGCTGAGCCTCTAATGGTGATGCTTTTTATTCAATGTCCATTCCTAATCCTTATTCGATAAAAAATGGTATTTAACTTTCGACATTTTTGCTTTTTAGCCTTAGGGTTGAGTTTGTTTTCCTGTGGTAAAGGTAAGCTTTCCTCTACTCCTCAACGTCCCAATATTTTATTGATGATTTCCGATGACCACGCCGTGCAGGCGATCAGTGCTTACGGTCGTCCTATCTCAAAATTGGCCCCGACTCCTAATATTGACCGCCTGGCCGAGGAAGGGGTGTTGTTTACCCAAAATTTTTGTGCGAATTCCATCTGTGGACCCAGCAGAGCTACTATCCTGACCGGTAAGCATAGCCATATGAATGGCTTTGTAAAAAACGATCGAACAAAATTTAATGGGCACCAGCCCACCATTGCCAATATTTTACAAGAGGAAGGCTACCAAACGGCCGTAATTGGAAAATGGCATTTAAATACCCTTCCCGTGGGATTCGATCATTATGAAATATTGAATGATCAGGGAGAATATAATAATCCGGACTTTATGACCAAGGACACCACCATCCAAAGAATGGGCTATGTCACGGATATCATCACTTCCCTTACCAAAAAGTGGCTGGGTGATCGGGAAGAGAAAAAACCTTTCTTTTTGATGATGAATCACAAAGCACCCCACCGAAACTGGGTGCCCGCAGAGCGACATTATCGTACCTTCGAACAGACGACCTTCCCGGTGCCTTCCACCTATTTCGATGCTTATGAGGGACGGGAAGCCGCAGGCCAGCAAAAAATGAATATTTACCGGGACGCCTATGAAGGCCATGACCTGAAAATGGTGGCTGGCGTAGGGAGTGATAGTTTATTATATGATCCATGGCCTCATGTTTTTATGGAGCGCATGACCCCGGAGGAACAGGAAAAGTTCTTGGCCGCATACCGGGAAAGAAATGATGATTTCTATACTACACCACGAACAGAGAAAGAAAAAGCAGAATGGAAGCTTCAACGTTATTTGCAGGATTATTTGGCCTGTGTGAAGTCTGTTGATGAAAGCGTTGGGGAAGTTTTAAATTACCTGGAGGCGGAAGGTTTAATGGAGAATACTATTGTGATTTACACTTCTGATCAGGGATTTTTCCTGGGCGAACATGGTTGGTTTGATAAAAGATGGATGTATGAGGAGTCTTTTCGTATGCCGCTATTGATGAAAAGCCCTTTTGATAAGAAACAAGGCATGGTGGTGGATCAATTGACCCAAAATATTGATTTTGCGCCGACCCTTTTGGAAATGACGGGAGTAGATATTCCGGATGAAATGCAGGGCAAATCCTTCCTGGGACTTTTGGATGGCACAAGTCAGGATTGGAGAAAGTCGCTTTATTACCATTTTTATGAATTTCCGGGCTTCCACAGCGTACGCGCACACCATGGGGTAAGAACAGATCGCTACAAATTGATGCATTTCAAAGTGGAGGACCGATGGGAGATGTTTGACCTTGAGCAAGATCCGGAGGAAATCCACAATATCTATGGCGATCCAGCTTTTGCAGAGGTACAGCAAATGATGCATCAGGAATTTGAGAAGTTGAAAAAAGAGTATCAGGTACCCGAGGAGGCACAATCTAAAAACAAGTCCTCAAAGTCATGAGAAATATCATCCTGATTGGACTTTTAGTTTTTTCCTTTAGTCAGCTTTTCGCCAAGGGCGGGGAGTTAATATTGCAGGCCAAAGGGTACGATAGTCATGTCGAATTGCGATGGGAAGCATCAGAAAAAGAGGGACTTTCCTATCAAATTTTCGCCCGCAAGCAAGGATCGGCATCCTTTGAGTTGCGGGGCACTACGGAGGAGCAGTTTTATTTGGATTTTTTAACCGATTGGGGGAGGAATATAGCAGTCGACTACCAGGTGGTCGCTGTTCAGGGGAAAAAGACCCGAAAATCCTCCCCAATAGTTTCGGCGAAAATCCGGGATTTTACAGAGGAGGAATTGCTGGAAATGGTCCAGCAATATACTTTTCGATATTTTTGGGATTTTGCTGATCCCAATACCGGTCTGAGCTATGAGCGCTCCAATAATAGTGAAAATAAAACCGTCACCATTGGAGGCAGTGGTTTTGGCGTGATGGCGGTGATCGTCGGTGCCGAACGCGGCTGGATAAGTCGGGAACAGGCCGTGGACCGATTGCTGCAGGCCACCGAATTCTTAGAAGATTGCCCCCGCTTCAAGGGCATGTGGGCGCACTGGTATATGGCGGAAACCGGGCAGGTATGTGAATTTGGCAAAATGGACAATGGAGGCGACATCGTGGAGTCTTCTTTCATGGCGCAAGGCCTTTTAACGGCCCGTCAGTATTTTAATCAAAATAATACCAGGGAAACCCAACTCCGTGCTAGGATTACGAAGCTATGGGAGGAAATGGATTGGGAATTTTATACCAATGATACCGAGGGCTTGATCTGGCATTGGTCGCCGGAACATGGTTTTACAAAAAATCATGTCATCCGCGGGTACAATGAGTGTTTGATCACTTACATCCTGGCAGCATGTTCTCCGACCCATGCGATTCCGGCAGCCTATTATCACAAGAGCTGGGCAGGTTGGGATAATGAGACTTTTGCCAATTATGAAGAATATTATGGAATGACCTTGCCCTTGGGGACCAAGCGCTGGAAAGGTGGTCCGCTATTCTTTGCGCATTACTCCTATTTGGGCCTGGATCCCCGGGGATTGGCAGACAAATATGCCAATTATTGGGAACAAAACCGTCGTCATACGCTCATCAACCGGGCGTACTGCATGGATAATCCCTATGGCTATAAGGGCTATGGTGCGGATTTATGGGGATTGACCGCCAGTGATAAAGTACCCAAAGGTTATAATGCTCACGCACCGGGATTCCTTAGAGACAATGGAACCATAGCGCCCACTGCCGCCCTTTCTTCTATGCCTTATACCCCTGCAGAATCTATGCAGGTATTGAAAAATCTATATAGGAATTTTGGTCGGGATACTTTTGGCCCTTATGGTTTTTACGATGCGGTGAATCCCTCCTTGAAAGAAAAGGAAGGGGTGTGGGTCAGACAAAATTATATTGGAATTGACCAGGGTCCCATCCTGTTAATGATCGAAAATCACCGTTCGGGACTGCTCTGGAGATATTTTATGCAAGATCCGGATGTTTTAAAGGGCTTGAATAAATTGGGGTTCCAGCGTCACGGACAGGAAATCGAAATTAAGGAATGGGTGAATTAATGAGGTCGGCTATATTATGTTTCGCATTTTGGCTGGGGGCGCAATGGGCTTGGGCTCAGAAGGGGGCCTTTGAGAAACAAGTTTACTATGCTCAGGGTGATAGTCTGTTATATCAAATATTACTTCCAAACGATTTTCAGGAAGGGAAGAAGTATCCCCTGATTTTATTTTTGCATGGTGCCGGGGAAAGAGGCGATGATAATGAAAAACAGTTAAAACTTGGTGGAAGTCTTTTTGAGTCGGACTCCGTGCAGCAGGATTATCCTGCCATTATCGTGTTCCCCCAATGCCCTGAGGGAACCATGTGGACCGCCCGACAAAAACAAAAAGACCGGAAAGGAGACTGGAGGTTTAATTTTCCCGTGCCGGAACATCCTCCGAAGCCTTCCGAAATGGTCAATGCATTAGTCGACAGTTTACGTAGCGGCACGCAGGTGGATCCCTCCCGGGTATATATCATGGGAATATCCATGGGCGGCATAGGTACGCTGGAATTTCTACACCGATGGCCAGAGAAATATGCCGCAGCGGCGGTGATTTGTGGAGGGCATAATCCGCAGCTTACGGGTAATTATCATCAGGTTCCTATTTGGTTTTTTCATGGTGGCAAAGATGATGTTGTTCCACCAGCTTTCTCCAAAGCGGTTTTCAAAAGGATAAAAAGAAAAAATAAGGCGAGCCGGTATACCCTTTATCCGGAGGCTAATCATAATTCATGGGACGATGCGCTGGCAGAGCCCCAATTATTAAACTGGTTATTTCAATTTAAGCATTTATAAAAATGAATATTATAAAAACAGCTTTATTCCTCGCGGCTTTGCTTTGGGGGAATGTCAGCAAGCTTTGGGCTCAGGAGCAGACCTATTGCAATCCCCTGAATATTGATTATACCTATATGATTTACAATTCTCATCGTGATATTTCTTACCGTTCAGGAGCAGATCCTGCCGCAGTGGAATTTCGCGGAGAATATTATATGTTCGTTACCCGATCCATGGGCTACTGGCATTCCAGGGATTTGGTCAATTGGGATTTTATTAAACCGGAAAATTGGTATTTTCAGGGCTCCAATGCACCAACAGCCTTTAATTACAAAGACTCTGTTTTGTATGTTACCGGAAACCCTTCGGGCAGAATGGTGATCCTGGCGACCGATAATCCAAAGGCAGGAAAATGGGAGCCTTCAACGACTATTCAGAATAATTTACAGGATCCCGAATTATTCATTGATGATGATGGGGCAGCCTATATGTATTGGGGTTCCTCTAACGTGCATCCCATCCGGGTGAAAAAACTGAATAAGGATAAGCGATTCGTTTATGAAAGAGAAATTCACGAACTCTTTAACCTGGACGAAGCGCAACATGGTTGGGAGCGTTTTGGGGAGAATAACTATCATCCAACCTTAAAAGAAGGCTATATTGAAGGGCCGGCCATGACCAAGCATAATGGCAAATATTATTTGCAATATGCCGCACCCGGCACCCAGTTTAATGTTTATGCCGATGGTTATTATGTGGGGGAAAGTCCGATGGGGCCTTGGGAATATGCGCCCAATAATCCGATGTGCTTGAAGCCGGGTGGTTTTATTAATGGCGCAGGCCACGGCACGACGATGAAAGATCGTCATGACCAATATTGGCATTTTGCTTCTATGGCTTTGGCCTCCAACTCCCACTGGGAACGTAGATTATGCTTGTTTCCAACATATTTTGATCAGGATGGCTTGATGTACAGCAATACGGCCTATGGGGATTACCCTCGATATGGATCTGAACATCCCACCAAAGCAGGCCAGCACACCGGCTGGATGCTCTTGTCATATAACAAGCCGGCGAAAGTGGCCTCTTCTTTTCTGGAAGTCAACAAGAGTACCGCGCATGATGGTGACTACGTAGTGGATACTTTGGCCTCTAGTCAAAATGCTAAAGGGGATTGGCAGACCAGCGTATTGACGGATGAAAATTCCAAGTCTTACTGGGTGGCCGACGCCAATAATGATCAGGAGTTTGTTGAAATTGATCTGGGGAAAGTGGCTTCCGTATATGCCTTGCAAATCAATTTCCATGATCATGAATCAGACTTATACAGCCGTCAAAAAGACGCCCGCCATCGCTATACCGTAGAAGCCTCTGTTGATGGTAAGCACTGGAAGGTCATCGTAGATAAATCTAATAACTGGAAAGATGTGCCCAATGATTATGTGCAGCTGCGCCTACCCGAAAAGGCAAGATTTGTTCGATATAACAATATTGAAGTCCCAACACCAAACTTCGCCATGTCTGAATTCAGAGTTTTTGGTTTAGGAGAGGGTAAACTACCGGCCAAAGTTAGGAATTTTAAAGTAGAGCGTCAGCAGGATCGCCGAGATGCCCAATTAAGCTGGGATAAGGTCAAGGGAGCACAAGGCTATAATATTCGTTGGGGTATTGCGCCGGATAAATTATATCACTCCTGGTTAGTGTATGACAAAAATGAAATAAAGATTCCTTCCTTTGATGTTCCAACCACCTATTATCTATCGATTGAGGCATTCAATGAAAATGGAATTTCTCAGCCTACGGCTCCCGTAATGATGAAATAAAAAATAAACCGGCATGGTGGGGATTATACAATACTCCATCATGCTTTTATGTATAAAGGCTTTAGAGCGTGATTAAAAGCGCACCATCCCACTGTAAATTCGAATGATTGGAAGCGACTTTGGATAATTGCTCAACAATAGCACTGCTTTTTTCTTAAAATAATTCGGTATCGTTGCTGTAATCATCAAATTTTCGTTACGAATTTTGGCTTTTAAATACGCTATTAATCCTCGATTAGCTGATAGGAGGGGGAAATGAGGATGTAGTTTTTTATTTCGATTTTTTTCTAACAAGGCGGATGAATGAAAAGCAAGCTATTTAAGTCGAGTTAATATATGTAATAGTGAATAATTCGAGTTGATAAGGGATTTTTAGTGTTACTAATTTTATCAGTAAATGATTTGGTGGGTGCTACTTGGGTGAATTCCTTGAACTTATGAAAGGTAATTGGGTTGAAATTTGAAAGGATGATTAAGAGGGTGTTTAAACCCCTTCCATCCGAAAGAAAATTCGATTGATTGCAAGTGAATTTGGATAATTTCTATAAAATAATGCTACTATTTTATAAAAATAATTCATTATAGCTACTGCAATAATCAATTTTTCGTTATGAATTTTGGCTTTTAAAAAACGTATTGAATACCTGTTTATGAAGGTTCGAATTTTATTGTTTTTCCTCAAGCTTTGTATATTATTGATTTGGTTTATGGTGATGTTTTAAATGATTTATATCTAAATATAAATACGTTAATCCTTAAATTTTTTTGAGTGGTAATAGAAAAAGTTGTCAATTATTTTCTAAGAGCATGTTTAAAACCTTACCATCCGACCGCAAATTAGAATGATTGGAAGCGCTATGGTTAATCTCTCAACCATAGCGCTGCTATATCCTCCAAATAATCTTAAATCGCTTCTACTATACTTCAAATTTTCCTTACGAATTTTGGATTTAAATGCGCTCTAAAAAAATTACCCGCTTAAGTACTCTCTTAATGATAATAATCTGAATTTTTTACTTAAATCGGGCTTTGCCCTCGGAATGTTTACAATGCTATCCGGTACTGCTATTGCGCAGGATAAGACTTATTGTAATCCCGTCGATATTGATTATAGTTATATGTCCCATTATCGTGCGAAAACGGATGTTTCCTATCGGTCCGGCGCAGACCCAGCGGTTATTAACTATAAAGGACGGTATTATATGTTTGTCACCCGCTCTCATGGTTATTGGTCCTCTGATGATATGCGTAATTGGAAATTTATAAGTCCTCAAAATTGGTATTTCGGGGGATGCAATGCACCCGCAGCAGCGGTAAAAGATGGCAAAATAATCCTATATGGTGATCCTAGCGGCAGAGGACCTATTCTGGAAACGGATAATCCGGAATTAGGTAACTGGCAAACCAATTATGCGGTGCTGAATCCAAAAGGGGGAATTCAGGATCCGGATTTATTTGTGGATGATGATGGCCGGGTATATTTATATGAGGAGTCCTCCAATAAATGGCCGATTAGAGCAGTGGAACTAGACCCGGATAATTATTATGTCCCCATTGGAGAACAAAAGGATTTATTTAATCTTGATCCGGAAAATCACGGATGGGAACGTTTCGGGCAGGATCATGATTCAGCATTGGCGCCTTATATTGAAGGCCCCTGGATGGTCAAACATAATGATACCTATTATCTGGAATACGGTGCTCCAAGGACACAATGGAATGTTTATGCGGATGGGGTATACCAGTAAAAGTCCTATGGGGCCATTTGAATATGCACCTTATAATCCGATTTCTTATAAGCCCAGTGGTTTTTTAAAGGGCTCCGGCCATGGAAGTACCGTAAAAGATAACAGGGGAAACTATTGGCATTATTCTACCATGGCAATCTCGGTAAATTACAAATTTGAGCGTCGTATTGGAATGTATCCTGCAGGTTTTGAAGACAATGGACAGATGTATGTGAATACGGCTTATGGAGATTACCCGCATTACCTTCCGGATACAGATACTGAATCGCATAAATATCGCTTTACAGGTTGGATGCTACTCTCAAAGGATAAAAAAGTAACGACTAATTCCGTACTGAAAGGCGTAAAGCGTAAGGTGGTTGACGAGCATGACAAAGGCTATATGCTCGAACAGGAGGCTGCCAATTATGATATTTCCATGATTAATGATGAAAATATCAGAACGCTTTGGGTGGCGGAAGGAAACGGTTCCGATATTTGGTTTGAAATGGATTTAGGCCGAACCATGACGATAAATGCCCTGCAATTAAATTTTCAGGATTTTAATGCTGAAATCTTTGGAAGACCAGATGATTTGCGTCAGCAGTTTGTGATTAAGACTTCCGAGGATGGAAAGGAATGGGACATTGCGGTAGATTTTTCGGATAACCACGAGGACCGTCCACATGCTTATATTGAATTGAAAAATCCTGTACAAGCCCGGTATATCAAATACCAAAATATAGATTTTCCTAATCAGTATCTAGCCCTGGGAGAGTTCCGGGTTTTTGGAAACGGAAATGGTAAAAAGCCTGCATCCCCCGGTGCTTTTAAAGCACAGCGCCAGCCTGATGAACGAAATGCAGATGTTTCATGGAAAGCAGTAAAGGGGGCTATGGGGTATACGCTCTATTGGGGGATTTCACCCGATAAACTGAATAATAACGTAATGATTTATGATAAAAATGAATATGCATTGCGGGCATTGAATGTGAACCAAAAGTATTATTTACAGGTGGAAGCCTTTAATGAGAATGGAATATCAAAAAAGTCTCAAATTATTGAACTTCAATAAACCGGTGCTTAAAGCCAAAACGTGAAAAACCGGGAGCCCAGCATTCAATGGTTTTGAGAGTATAACGGTACTATTGTTAAATAAATGCCTGATTACCTTTGCTAATTTGAATGTTAAATTGCGTAATTTAAAACTTATATTAATGTAGGTTAGGTGCGTTTTAAATAGGTTTTTTCAAATAATTATATCCTTATACAGGTTAATGAAATAACCTATCTCCCTTATTATAATTATTGTGTAGGAGTGTTTGTTTCCATATATTTTGGATAGTAGGCACTCCTTTATTCACTTTTTTAAATAACGTATTCCATTGTTTTTATCTTTTATACCACAGGAAATGCCGTACCCATGAATCTTTTATTCCTTAATCCCATAAATCGGTCAAGAACCTACCTTTTGCTACTGCTGTTTATAGGCTGTTGGACTTCCCTCTTGGGAAAGGAAAAACAAAAGCCAAATATCCTTTTTTTTCTGGCCGAGGATATCAATCCCTATTTGGGGTGTTATGGTGATTCAGTCGCCATGAGTCCTACCATTGATGCGCTTGCCACGAAGGGAATTCGCTTTACCGAAATGTACGCCCCAGTGGGCGTTTGTGCGCCCTGTCGCTCCTCCTTAATGACGGGGATGTTCCCCACTTCTATCGGAGCGAATCATATGCGGACAGGGGGAGGTCCCAAAGCAAGGCCCTATCAATTACCCTCCTATCAAGTGATTTTACCAGAAGAGATAAAGGCTTATACAGAATATTTAAGGGCGGAGGGATATTTTTGTACCAATAATCGGAAGACAGATTATCAGTTCAAAAATCAGTTAACTTTTTGGGATGAGTGTCATGGAGAGGCTACCTGGGAACATGCTCCGGAGGATCAGCCATTTTTTTCGATATTTACCTATTTGGAGTCTCACGAACAAAAAATTTGGGAAAGTAAAAATGATACCCTTTGGGTAAAACCATCGGAAGTTACCCCCCCCACCATATTTGTTAGCGGATTCCGTCGGCCGGAGGGATTGGGCAATCATGTACAGTAATATTTATCGGATGGATCAGCGGGTGGCTCAGGAACTGCATAGATTGGAAAAAGCAAAAAAATTGGACAATACCATTATTATTTTCGCCTCAGATAACGGAGGGCCAGGGCCAAGGCAAAAGCGTTCCATATATGAGCGCGGAACTCATATTCCGTTTATAGTGGTGTTTCCTGATGGTACCCAAGCTGGAAGTGTTGACAATCGTATGCTAAATATGGCGGATATTCCAGCTACCATTTTATCGCTGGCAGGCATTACCCCTCCCTTTTATATGGATGGGAAGGCTTTTCTTGGGGAGTTCGAAGAAAACCAGGGAAGAGACTATGTATTTTCCATTCGCGAGCGGATGGATGACCAATATGGAAAGCAGCTTAGTGTGAGAGATTCGAACTTTCGTTATGTCAGAAATTATTACCCCCATCAGGCAGAATACTTGGATGTTAAGTTTCGTTACAATATTCCCTCCATGTTGGAATTGTTGAGGAAAAAAGAAGAACTGACGCCTGAACAAGCCTCTTGGTTTACCCACCCGCGTCCAAAAGAGGAGCTTTACTTCACTGAGAAAGATATTCATGAATTGAATAATTTGGCTGATATACCTGAATATCAACTGACCCTGGAGAGGCTTAGGGCATTAGCCGATAAAGTGGAAGCGCAATATTGGCCCTACAAGAATTTCACTGAAAAGGAGTTGATAAAAGAAATCGGAAATACTGGAAATGTGCAAGTCTCCAGACCATCAATTTCTCAACATCGAAATCTGATTACCCTAAATGCCAGCACTCCGGCCGCTTCCATAGTGTATCAAATAAATGGGGATGGAAGCAAACGATCTCATTGGAAGTATTATACCGGACCATTTAAAATCCGAAAGGGAGATCGATTAAAGGTTATTGCAGCCAGAGCTGGTTTTGAACAAAGCGAAAGGGTGAACTATACCGCTCCCTAATCAATAGCACAAAAAAAAGTCCGGGAACCAACCGGACTTCAATACCAAACTATAACCTTATGAACCACTATGATTATTCTTACTCAAGAGGGACGTTTTAAAAAGGAAGGATGCTTAATCAGGGTTGATCAAGCATCCGTTCACCCAACATCAACCTATGTTTGGTAATTTGCAAAGGCTATGCCAAAGTGATTTTGGTAATTGAATTTTTTTTAGGACAAATCAAAACCTGGTAGCGAAATTTCGGCTGTTGATCTTAAAACTTGTTCAGCTTATTCCATTCAGAATAATTCGTGAAAATTGGTGTTCATTTGTGGTTTTATACCTCATCACTCCAATATACTTCAAACCCCTTCCAATCGGATTATTCGTACCATTTGGGACAAAAACCTGGCGCACCCTAAATTCAAAAAGTTTGTAGCTAGCCATTCAATTTTCTCTCTCTTTTCATTTTTTCTTGATAAAAAACGAAACAAAAAAATCAAGGCCATCTTTGTTGTAGTGTATTTGCTTTGCTGAATATTTAATGGTTTCTTTTATCAAGTACTATGATTTAAATCATTCGGGATTATTCGCGCCATTCGTGGCAAAACTAGCGCGCCCATTCATTCAAAAAATTTGTAAAATCTGTTGCCAAAAGCTCACGCTCCAACAAAATATTAGCACAAAAAAAAGTCCGGGAACCAACCGGACTTACAATACTAATACCAAACTATAACCTTATGAACCACTATGATTATTCTTATTCAAGAGGGACGTTTTAAAAAGGAAGGATGCTTAACCAGGGTTGATCAAGCATCCATTCACCCAACATCAACCTATGTTTGGTAATTTGCAAAGGCTATGCCAAAGTGATTTTGGTAATTAAATTTTTTTTAGGACGAATCAAAACCTGGTAGCGAAATTTCGCATGTTGATCTTAAAACTTGTTCAGCTTATTCCCTTCAGAGTAATTCGTGAAAATTGGTTTTCATTCGTGGTTTCATACCTCCTCACTCCAATATACTTCAACACCCTTCCAATCGGATTATTCGTACCATTTGGGACAAAAACCTGGCGCACCCTAAATTCAAAAAGTTTGTAGCGAGCCATTCAATTTTCTCTCTCTTTTCATTTTTTCTTGATAAAAAACGAAACAAAAAAATCAAGGCCATCTTTGTTGTAGTGTATTTGCTTTGCTGAATATTTAATGGTTTCTTTTATCAAGTACTATGATTTAAATCATTCGGGATTATTCGCGCCATTCGTGGCAAAACTAGCGCGCCCATTCATTCAAAAAATTTGTAAAATCTGTTGCCAAAAGCTCACGCTCCAACAAAATATTAGCACAAAAAAAAGTCCGGGAACCAACCGGACTTACAATACTAATACCAAACTATAACCTTATGAACCACTATGATTATTCTTATTCAAGAGGGACGTTTTAAAAAGGAAGGATGCTTAACCAGGGTTGATCAAGCATCCATTCACCCAACATCAACCTATGTTTGGTAATTTGCAAAGGCTATGCCAAAGTGATTTTGGTAATTGAATTTTTTTTAGGAAGAATCAAAATCTGGTAGCGAAATTTCGCCTGTTGATCATACAGCTTGTTCAGCTTATTCCATTCAGAATAATTCGTGAAAATTGGTGTTAATTTGTGGTTTCACTTCATTCTCCCCCCTGCGGTGCCAAAATGGAGAATATTCGTGTAATTTTTTAATTCCACTTTCCTTTTGCATCAAGCGCTAGTTTCACATGAGCCAGGTGATGACGGCAATGCCAAGCGTAAATTCCAGTATTTTCACGCAGAGTGATGCTTTTTTTACTTTCAGGATGGTAAAAAGTGCGGTTGAGTTGTTCCTTTGAGAGATTCTGAAGCAGGATAACCCATCTTTGATGAAGCCCGTGCAGCAGTGTTAAACTACTTTGGATAGGGGCGTTTTGGGTATCCGGTACATTAGCCCAAAGTGCTTCCTGATAAGGCAGGATGGAGGGGTTTTCTTCCGTTAGCGCCAATTTAAAGCGAATGAAGCTGTTCATATGGCTGTCCGCACAGTGGTGGACCAGTTGTCGAATGTTCCAGCCATTCGGGCGGTATTTCCACTCTTCCGATAAAGGAGGAGAATGGCTTATCAGTTCCTCTAATTGAACAGGGAACTGCCTTATTTCTGTTATCCAGGTTTCAAGCAGTTCGGTGTGAATTTGATTTGGAGTTTGAAATTCCCCGATTGGATATTGAAGGTCTTGCCGAATCATGTTTGCGCTGTTGATTGATGAATGATATCAAAAATAGCAGATTAAAATGCTTCGGAACATTATCCTTAGACTTTTTTAGGGATCATAACGCATAAAGGCAAATAAGTAATAAAAAGTGGACAGGCAGAAAAATGACAAAATAACAAGAAGCAAGAAAGGGTTCATATTCTGCTGTAAACCTAGGCCTATCTGAATTTTGGAATACATAATGTAACTAAGCAAAATACTGGTCAGGCAATTAAGGGTGCGCAGCATTTTGGTGGCAATCGTATAAAGCCTAGCCGCATTTTGAGGAGTTACTATGGTGGGGTAATTGAATATGTGGGGGTGTCGGTTCAGGATGTTGAGGCTTAAATAAATTACTAAACCGATGGTGGGCAAAACCCAAATAAGATTTTTGGAGGCATATTGATCAGGTTGGCCGAATAAATTAAAATGAGAGGGTATTTCGTTAGGCAAATGTTCAAAGTAGTGGATGGGAAGTGCGATCAACACGCCTAAGGCGAGCAGACTAAGTACTTCCATTGCCCGGTCTTTATTATCTAAAGGGACTTTTATATGTGGTTTAAGGCTATTCATTCAATATCAGCGTATAGTTATCATCGTTTACGGCAGCCATCTAAGGAGGTGCGAAATTGTTTCAAAAAAATGATGAACGATTAAAAAAAAATAATCGATTGATTAATTCCTGTCTAGGAGCCTGTCGGATTTAACTAACTCCTAAAAAAGTTGTAAATTGAAGCATGATAAATTTTCGAGGAGGAGATAGAAAGCAATACAATTTGATGCCGCACGATGTCAATGAATGGTTACCTGAAAATCATTTGGCAAGATTTGTCGTCGAAATTATAGATCAGCTCAATCTTTCATCTGTTTATGCTAGCTATAAAGGTTATGGAAAAGACCCATACGACCCAAGACTACTGCTTGGATTGATCTTTTATGGCTATTGTACAGGTATTTTCAGCTCTCGCAAAATTGAAGCAGCCACTTACGACTCAGTTGCTTTTCGATTTATTGCAGGCAATCTTCATCCTGATCATGACACGATTGCAAATTTTAGGAAGACTCATCTTGATAAAATTGAGAATTGGTTTGTTGAGATTTTGATGATTGGCTCCCAAATGGGATTAGTGAAGATGGGGAATGTATTTGTTGATGGTACTAAGATTCAGGCAAATGCATCTAAGCACAAGGCAATGAGCTATAAACGTGCTTTAGAGCTTGAAAAGAAACTAAAAGCGGAAATAGCAACGCTATTAGAAAAGGCTGCTGAACAGGACAAAGAAGAGGTAATGGTTAACATTCCGGAGGAAATAGCGCGACGTGAGGAAAGGTTAAAGACAATTCAGGAGGCCAAAGCCACTATAGAATCCAGAAGAAAAGAAGCTTATGAAGACGAACTTAAGGATTACGAAAAGAAGGTAAAGAAGAGAGAAGAAAAAGCCAGTAAAACTGGCCAAAAACCAAGAGGCCGATCGCCCCAAAAGCCTTCAGAAACTCCCCAGGATAAAGACCAAGTCAATTTTACTGATAAGGAGTCTCGCATAATGAAATCCAAAAATGGTTTTGAACAATGCTATAATGCTCAGGCGGTTGCTAATGAAGACATGGTAATTGTGGGGCAACATTGTAATAATCACGCCAACGATAAAAAGGAGTTTTTACCAGCCATTGATAGTGTGCCAGAACCATTGAAGGAAGAAATAGAGGTAATTGCCGCTGATTGCGGGTACTATTCAGAAGATAATATTAAAGGTTGTCCAGAGGGGATAAAGCCCATAGTACCAAAATCAAAGGCGGAAACACGATTAGAACTTGAAGAAAGATTAAACAACCGAACAACAACAGAGGAGGAGATGTATCGGAAACGAAAGTACAAAATTGAACCAATATTTGGCATTATTAAAGAAGCACTTGGGTTCAGGAGATTTTCATTCAGAGGAGAAAAGAAGGTTAGCCAGGAATGGGGATTGGTGTGCCTATGCTATAATATAAGACGGTTACTTAAGCTAAAACTAGCCTGAAAAGGCAATCAAATAGCCTAAAATGGACTTTATTATTCATCAGTAGAGATGAATTTCGAAATATAAGAAGTGAGGTATCGATTTTTAAGGCAAATTTCGCCTCAAAATAGAAAAACCGCAGATTTTCAAATTTTTGCGGGAACAGTCGGGTGACGATTTGGGGTAATCCGACAGGCTCCTAGGGAAGTGTTCGTTTAAGTTCAAGGAGCTGTTAGTGAGGGTGTTCTGGTGCTGTTTTTTCGCTTGCTGTTTGCTTCTCTTAATGCTCCCGGTAGAAGGATTGCTAATGAGGAGAATCTCTGAGGAAAGAGGGAAAGGGTTTTAATATAGGCTTACCGCATTGAGGGTTGAAAAAAACAGATCCTGTAAATCGAGTGGGTATGTGTATCTGGATTATAAAATTAATGGAAATGACTCTTTTTTTATGAAATAGTTTTATTCGGAAATATGGGTATTAACTATACTGATACAAATGAAAACATAATGGGATACTACCATTTATGTTAAGAATGCTAAATAATTTTCTTCATTTTTGGGAATAATATATCCTTACCTTTTGTTCAGGAATAATAATTGACCGAAATTTGCGGGGACTAAATTTATCCTTTGATGACATCTTTTAAATTTATATTAGTGGGCGTAATATTGCCCGTTTTTCTGTGCTTGATTCCGATTACTTTGAGTGCGCAATCGGCCCTATATTCCCTGGAAGGTAAGGTTATGGATGCGGAAAGTAAGTCTGCTTTAGTAGGCGTCAATATTCGGGTTGCCGGAACTCCAACAGGGAATATTTCAGACCTACAGGGAAAATTCACTTTACAGGTGAAAGCGCCGGTTGTGGAATTGATATTTTCTTATATTGGATATCAGGATCAAAAAGTCAAAGTAAAGCTGCCACTTAAAAAGCCTTTGAAAATTGTCTTGGTGGAGGAAACCGAGGAGCTGGAGGAGGTGATTGTCAGTGCCCGGCGATTGGATGATCGGTTAAAGACGCCGGTGGTAGGTCTGGAATCTGTATCGATTGAGGAAATTGACAATATACCGGTGCTTTTTGGAGAAAAGGATGTGATTAAAACCCTGCAGTATCTACCAGGAGTGAAAACCGGAGGGGAGGGGAGTACGGGTTTTTATGTCCGTGGAGGAGCCATGGATCAAAATTTGGTTTTGCTCGATGGCGCCACGGTTTATAACGCCTCTCATTTGATGGGTTTCTTTTCCGTTTTTAATAATGATGTACTGGAAGGAATGGAGTTGTATAAAGGAGCTCCTCCGGCTGAATATGGGGGGCGACTTTCAGCGGTTTTGGATATTGAAATGAGAGAGGGTGATCGGAAGAAAACTGCCGGTTCAGCAAGTATTGGACTGATCTCTTCCAAGGCATCCATAGAAACACCCATAGTCACGGACAAAGGATCACTTATTATTTCCGGTCGAAGAACATATGCGGATTTATTATATGGGATGGTAGATGAATCCTTTCGAAACTCTGATATGTTTTTTTATGATTTAACCATGAAGGCGGCCTATAATGTGACGGAGAAAGATCGAATATCTCTCTCAGCTTATTACGGAAGAGATAAAATGGGATATGGAGATTTATTTGGTTTTGACTGGGGAAATACCACTACCACTTTGGAATGGTCTCATTTATTCAAGGATGATTTTGCCTCGAAATTTTCAGTTCATTATAATAAATTTGATTATGTAGCGGGTTCGGATTTTATGGGGACCAATATTTATTCCAATATTGAGGATGTGACGGCTCGCTATCAATTGGAAAAGTTTACGGATAAATATAGTCTTAAAGCCGGAGGAGAGCTTATTCAACATCATTATAAACCCAATGATTTTGATGTGGCAGAGGATGTTCCGGGGGAGTCCCAAATGATCCGCCGGAATGCTTTGGAAGGAGGGGCTTTTGTTTCCTTTCTCTATAATTTTACGCCCAATTTCACTTTACAATCCGGCCTTCGCTACTCCGTATTTGATGTCCGTGGTCCGGGTCCTTTTTATACTTTTAATGATTTTGGTGACCCTGTAGAAAAGCGTATGTATGGGGATCGGGAGTCTGTGGCCACGCATTCAGGATGGGAACCACGATTATCTTTTAATTACCAGTTTGGGAAGAATAATGCCATTAAAGGAGGATATTCCCGTAATATGCAATACGTACATATGGTGGCTTATAATGCTTCCGGTTCGCCGGTGGATGTTTGGTTTCCGGCTACTGACTATATTCCGGCGCAATATGGTGACCAATTTTCTCTCGGTTATTTTAAAGGCATTAACGATTATGATTACGAATTTTCTGCGGAGTTATATTATAAAAAATTACATAATGTAACCGAGTTCAAAGACGGGGCAGACATTATGGGCAATCCTTATTTTGAAGCGGGAATCGCCTTTGGGGAAGGCCGGGCTTATGGGCTGGAATTGTTATTCCGGAAAAATAAGGGAAGGTTCACGGGTTGGGCCTCCTATACCTGGTCCAGGACGGAAAAGCAATTTGATGAAATAAATGCGGGTAGCTGGTTTCCTACTTTTTATGATCGTCCGCATGACTTCAGCCTGGTGGGAATGTATAAGCTAAATAAGAAATGGGATATTTCAGCCTCATGGGTCTATATGACCGGTAATGCGGTTACTTTTCCCTCTGGCGGCTATTGGATAGAAGACAAATACTATCCGGTTTACGGGGATCGGAATCAGGATAGAATGCCGGCTACGCATCGATTAGATATCGGAGCCAATTTAAAATTGAAAAGGACCAAGCACTATGAGCATATGTTGAGTTTTTCTATCTATAATGCTTATGCCCGTTATAATCCCTATATGTTAATTTTCGAACAAGATCAGGAGAATCCGGCTGTAGTGAATAGTAAAATCATTGCCATGTTTTCCTTGGTGCCTAGTATCTCTTATGCTATTAATTTTTAATCGATATATCATCATGAAAAAAATCATTTTGTTGAAGCTTCTTGCAGTGGTGATACTGTTGACCTCATGCGAGAAAGATATTAAGCTGGATTTAAATTATAAAAAAATGCCCGTAGTGGAGGCGAATGTCCGGGAAGGACAGGCTCCTTTGGTGAAAGTAAGCTGGACATCTCCCTACTATGAAGCAGGAAAACGGGAGTACATTTCGGATCTGGAAATCAGACTGTCCGATGATGGAGGCAAGGAGGTGCTGTTGAACGAGGATAGTATTGGGCACTACAGCCATGCGGACTTCGAGGGGCAGGTAGGAAGGTTATATCAAATATCGTTTGATTTGGTAGGGAAAAGCTTTCAGGCGAGCTCCTATCTTTATCCACCAAGTGAGCAAACGGTGTTTGAATACTTTTATAAGCCGATCGATTTGCCCGATCATGTACCGGATTCGGTGAAATTTGGCGACTATCAAGGCATAGTGTATTATATGATTGATGCGGATGCTAATGCAAGGATCCATCCTTACAATAATCACGAATTGGAGGAGGGCTTTTATTTAAGTAAGGAAAATGGCATTCCTTTATATGGGATTTACTTTGAGGGAGATACCGCCACCATTGTAGTAGAAACCATTGACCGCGCCATGTATCAGTATTATAAAAATCTGTCTGATTTAAGTGGAGCTTCAAATATTGGCGTTCCGGCCAATCCAAGTTCTAATTGGAATCGAAGCGATATTCTGGGCTACTTTGCCGCGACTGCAACAGATACTGTCGAAACCATTATTCAGGCCAAACTTTAACTGCGGGTTTGCTAGTCCAAATTATTCCCGAATATTTGATTATTGTGCGGGTGATCTCCGGTTTTTTTGAGAAAATAGGGTCGCCCTGGAAATCAATTTTCTGAAATTACTTCCTGATATTGGCAATGGCCGGAGATGGGGGCATTTTGAATCCCGCGCTGATAATCAAAGGTTTCGGGGAATATGCTTTGAGTAGAATAAATAAAGGGCCATGGAGTTGATTTTGAGCTTTGTTTAACATAATGCAAAAAACTCTTTTTAACCCGAATTATTCACCGCTAGTTTTAGAATCTATTACAAGGGGCCGTTAGTCAATTTTTTATGATTTGGTCTGCTAAAATTTTGAAAGCCCAAATTTGGGTAGTCTTGCTTTCTTCTCATTCATCCGCTACGTTGGAAAAAACTCGAATTAGGAAACTTTTCCTTCATTTTTTCTGCCTGGCAGCTAAACGAGGATTAAAGTATGGATAATCCGGGTTAATCAAGTAAGCTGAAAACCCTTTCTGCAGCCCAAGCCCAATAAAAAAGCAGACTGTTTTGGAAAAGTGCTCCCTGTGCTTCAGTACTTTCTGGTTTATTTTTGGGCAATGTAGTCTTACCGGTTCCCCGAAGGCGCGGGAAGTGATAGGTTCGGGGAGCCGAGGATTTATACTGTCGTCTCCTGCCCAAACGCCTGCAAATAGGAGGTCAGGTTGATTTCTGTATTATCAATTTCAAGCTTTTTCCTTAAGCGGGTTCTGGCCACTTCAATCGCTTTGGGGCTTTGGCCGGTAATCGCCGAAATCTCCTTTGTATTCATATCCATCCTTAAAAGGGCAGATAGCTTACGTTCATTGGAGGTAAGTTTGCCGTGCCGGTCTTCTAATGATTGATAAAAATTGGAATGTACCGCATTAAAACGAAGACTGAATTCTTCCCAGGCTTCATCATTGTTAATATCTTGGAGGTTTTCGATGATGGAGGCTAGTTTTCGTCTCTGATCCATTCTCAGCCCTGATTTGAAATCAAAAAGTTGTTGGGAGACCACATTGATCAGTTCGTTTTTTTGGACCAAATGCGTCACGTTGCTGACCAGTTCTTTATTCTTGAAATCCAGTTGTTGTTCCACCAGCTCTTTTTCGGCCTGAATCCGCTGTTTTTCTTCCTGTACTTTCTTAGTTTTCTGTCTTTGTAATAAGCCAAGGAGAATGAGAAATAGAATTAAGCCGATTAAAAAGAAAATACCTCCATATAGCAGCATTCGCCATCTTTCATTCGCTTCTCTTTCTCGATCCGCCTTTTTATCCAGTTCATATTGATACATCAGATTGCTGACCACACCGGTTTGTTCTGAACGAATCAGTTCATCTGAGTATTGCTTATATGCTTTATATTCCAGTAGTGCAGAATCCACCTGATTCGTTTTTTCATAGAAGCTATGTTTAAGCAGATGAATGTCCTGTTGGTAATAAGGGTGATCATTTTCAAGGGTAATTAGCGTTGCTTTTTCAATATAGGGCAGCGCGTAGTAGGGGCTGTCAATGGCAATATAATAACGCGCCATGCCCACCAAATCACTGAACATACTTTTATTCTGCCTCAGGCTATCTTTTAGAAAAAGAGCTTGCTCAAAGTAATTTTTGGCCTCCGGGTATTCCTGATGAGCAAAACTTAAATTCCCTAAATTATGCAAAGCTTTTGCCTTGGGCAGCAGCATTTGTGAGATTTCGGCTGATCGGATAGCTTCCAGATAGTATGCCCGGGCTTTTTCCAAACTATCCAATCCCTGCATGGCTGAACCCAGATTCAAACATACCGAGGCCCTCAGTTGGTGTTTTCGATGATGGCTAAAATTATCGAGGCCTTTATAAGCGCGTTTAAATAAGGCAATGGCTCGGGGATATTCTCCTTTTCTTTCATAAACCAGCCCTAAATTATTGTCCAGTAACACAAGTTCTTTTTCCACCCCATAATCTTCATAGATTTTTCGGCTAAGGAGGTATTTCTCCGTAGCTTTTACAAATTGGTTTCTACTGAAAAGGACATAGCCATACTTGGAGAAAACTTTTGCTCTTTCAAGGGGATCATCGATGCTTTCAATGACCGCTTCCAGGTTTTCAGTGTATTCGAAGGATCTCTCCGGACTGCTGAAAGCATAGAAATTGGCCAGTTCCAGCAGGGAAAGGCTTTTGTCAATCGGGGAGGCAGCGGTATTAGCCACAACGACTAGGCTGTCAATATTTTCCTTACCATAAAATGGCAAAGAATAAAATAATAGTAAGGCTAAAAATATAGATTTAATATTCATACTATATGAATATGGGACATATTATTTCGTTAATTTACTAATATAAGGAATTTTAATGAAGTCACGGTCTCCTTAGTTGTGCTTGTTGGAAATTAAAGTGTTTTAGGATATTCTCACCTCTCTTTTATTAGAAAATATTGATTTTGCTATTGTTACATAAGTAAAATACGCACTGTATATTTAATCAAATGATTAAATAATGTTGTTTTAATATGCGTGTATATTTCTTATGTCTTTACAATCTTCTTTGGCGAAATTTTCATACTCCAATCCTCTTTTACCAGCAAGGCTGGAAAAATGAAGGAATAGAGCTCTATGCTAAGTTTTTTCCATGGAAGCAGATAAAGGAGGTGAAAGCAGTCCACTCCAAATTAGGGCGATTAAAAAGTTTGTTAAAATAATGGTAAGGTAAAGAAAGTGAGGTCTTTGAATGGGATTTCTAAATCTTGCGGAGAATGATTCGAATTGGTAGCCGGATGGTGCGTTTTTCAACACGCTCTTAATGTGGAACCGGCGCTATGGATGTATTTTAATCATTATTACTGCTTTGGGTAAATGGGAGTGCTACGGAACCATATTCTGATTTTTTGAAGGAAAGCCATTGAAAATTCCGTAAATCCGGCCTTGCTAAATCGTGTTTGCTCGCTTTTTTATAAGCGAAAACTTATTTTTTTTAAGACAAAATTAGAGGGTTACAAAGATTGGGAGTCAGTCGTTTAGGCGAGAATGAGTGGTGAATGAAAGTAGGTGTAGTGCTGAATGAAAAGGACGGTAGTGTTCAAGTTTGGGTGGCTGATTAGAGAATGGTAAAGAAACGCCTTAAGATTGTGTGTGGAAGGCGTGAATTTGATATGAAAAAAGAAGAAAATAAAGAGAATAAAGAGGGGGTTGAGGATCAAAAAAACGATGAGCATCTTAAACAGCAGATACGGCATCGTTCAGTTTTGAATTCAGCTCTTAAAAAAATGGTGAAAGCCCTGGAAAAGGATAGTCATCAAAAGTAATCTGTAATCTTATAACCTAATTACCAATCTTAACCTTTAATATCAATGGTAAATTTTTTCAAAAGATATTATAAGGCGCTTGTAGCCTATCTTGGGGTGTTTATCCTCACGGTAAGTGTATTGGCAAATTATAGTAATGCTCAATTTGTGGATGGCATGCGGTCCGGTGTCATTCGCATAAAATTTTACGAGGGCCAACAACCGGAGAATTTTTCGAATGCCAGAACGTCTGGAGATGAAATTACGACCGGGATACCAGCATTTGACCAGATTAGTGTAGGTTTCGGTGCCACAGAGGTTCGCAGAATATTCGAGCCCAAAGGAGGCAATGAAGCCAAACTAAGAAAACACGGACTTCACCTATGGTATGAAGTCATTGGTGATCCTGGTCAGAATATTTCTGAATTCCTGACTAATTATCAGCAATTGGGGTCGGTTGAAATCGCCGAGCCGAATTATGAGAAAAATTATGAAAAAGGGGAACTCATCGAAGTAGATTTAAATGCGCTTCGCATGATGAATGAAGGAGACTTTCCGATGGATGACCCTTCTTTGCCCGATCAGTGGCATTATCATAATGATGGGGAATTTCACCCTAAAGCCAAAGCCGGAGCAGATATTAATTTATTTGAGGCCTGGGCACGACATAGCGTATATGGAGATCCACGAGTGATTGTATCCATTCACGATGAAGGGGTAGATATCAGGCATGAAGACTTAGTAGATAACTTATGGGTGAATCCGGGGGAGTCGAATTCAGGGTCCAATGCAGGAAAAGATAGTGATGATAATGGGTATGTGGATGATATCCATGGGTTTAATTTTGGTGATAATTCCCCTGAAATTACCCCTGATCCACACGGAACGCATGTAGCCGGAACGGTAGCTGCAACTAATAACAATGGAATTGGTGTATCCGGTGTAGCAGGTGGATCCGGTAATGGAGATGGTGCCCGCGTGATGGTTTGTCAGATTCTAACCGCTCAGGCTACTGCTGAACGCATTGCGGAGTCTTATATATATGCTGCCGATAATGGCGCCGTTATTTCTCAAAATTCCTGGGGTTATACCGCCCCGGATTATGAAGAGAAAGTGATTTATGATGCGATCAAATATTTTATCGCGGAGGCCGGTGATTACGAGGGCAGTCCGATGAAAGGTGGTGTGGTAATGTTTGCTCCCGGAAATTATAATTTGAATTTAAAATTTTATCCCGGTGCTTATCCAGAGGTGATTTCAGTAGGGGCTATGGCTCCTGATTTTACCAAAGCATCGTATTCAAACTTTGGAGATTTTTTCGACTTATTTGCACCTGGAGGTGATGGTTACGGGATCACAGAAGTATTAAGTACCGGTCCATATGACCGTTATGCCTATATGGCAGGTACTTCTATGGCTTGTCCGCATGTTTCCGGTATCGCGGCATTAATTGTTTCTCATCCGGAATATTTCGGAAAGATTACCGCTGAAGAATTGGAAAACATTTTGGTGACCTCTGTACACGATATATACGAGCACAACTCGCCAGCCTACGCCGGGCAGTTAGGGAGTGGGTATATTGATACGGAATTGGCATTGAGAATTGATGATGGGCAAGGTCCGGAAAACATCACGGATTTTGAAGTAATGGGGAGCTCTTTTGATTTAGTAGCTTACCAGTGGACGGTTCCTTCTGACGTAGTGGATATGAACCCGGATTATTATGAATTAACCTGGGCCACCTCAAGTGATTTTGCGGATCAGACAGTGGTGACCATTAAAAATAGAGGGGTGAAAGCGGGAAATGTTTTTCAATATGAGTTGAACAAACTTGATCACCTTGATTTTGGTACAAAAGTCTACGCTAAATTGCAGGCTTTCGATCGTTGGGGCAATAGCAATACCGTTACAGCGGCGATCGTAGCTGATATATTGAGATCACCAAAATTGGTGGTAGAATTCGATGCGTTGGATGAGGAAGATAATCACCTGATCACTGCGGATTTTAAAAACCCACATACCCCATGGATCAAAATCAAAAATGATACAGAGCCAGGTGAAGGTGGTATGTTGATTTGGAATTTGTCTTCCAGCATGGAGGATTTCGGCAGAAGTGCTATTGCGGCCGCTGAGGCGCCTGAGGTAGCTTCTACTTTCGCACCAGTTGCTGCGCGGATGTCTTCTGGCTCCGATGTTGGAGTCAATGCAGACACTCCATTGGTGACCAAGATGTTGGAACGTGATGATTTGTATGCCATCGCTGCGGCTAGAAACTCTTCTGATCCTTCGGCTTCAAATTATGTAGGTAGCCTTGATCCAACAGACCGTACTATTCCGGTATTGGATGGCTTTGGAGATCCTTACCAGACTTACAGAACCGTAATTGGGGATGGAAGTCGTTATACGACCAACTCCATGGCACAGCGTTTCACCATTCCGGATATTGATGGCGAAAAGTATGTGATGGATTACATTTCTTTCGCTACTTATGGCAGACCGGATTTTTATGGAAATGAAACCGTGGAAATTTTCTTGGGAAGCAAGTTGGAAAGCGCCAAGCGTGTAGCGGCTGTTCAGGCAAGAGATTTTAATGCGAATGACTATATCTCTGAATTGGAGCAACCTTTATCCCTAAACCGTTGGGCTTATTTACCCAATAAGTTAGTATTTGAAGAGGGGGAAATTTTCTGGGTGGTGGTTCATCATCCTTCAGGTAAATTCAATACCACTCCGATGTATATTGGAAACTGGGCTGGAGCCTCTTGGGATAAAACATCCATGATGTCTTTTGATGGTGGAAATACCTGGGAAGATTTGAATGAATCGTTGATGAACAATCTCCCACAATGGCATGGAGCAGTATTTGACATTGCTGTTCACCCGGTGAGAGATCAGTCCAGAAATATTCTTCATCCTTCTGTGAACAGTGGAGTTTTGGCTGCTGGTGAGGAATTGACGATTCAATTGGAGATGCAGCTGGATAGCGTAATGGCAGGGGAGCATGAATTGGCCCATACCTTTTTGACCAATGAAAATCAGGAGACTTACTATAACTATGACGTCAACTTCAATCTGGAAAATGTAGATCCGGAATTTGAATACCGTGAGTTGTCGGATTTCGGTCGTGTGTTCCAGGGCGGAAGCAATCGTCAGGAGATTTACATCACCAATCAAGGCTACGCGAATGCGGAAAACATTCAGTGGACGGTTGAGGGAGAGGATGCAGATGCCTTCTCCGTAGAAGGTTTGGGACAATTGAATGCACGATACCGTGATAGAATTCGCGTGACCTTCTCACCGGAAGAGGAGCGTGAGTACTATGCGACGGCTTATGGTAGAATGGAAAATACCGATGTGGAAATCAGATTGGTATTGTCCGGTAGTGGAATTGCGCCAAGTGTGTTGGTGCTGGAGCCTAATGAAATCGACTTGCCTGATTCAGATTTGAATGATCCGACCATTACCGGAAACACCTTCACTGTTCGAAATGAAGGTAAAGCGGCATTGGAATATGTGATTGCCAACTATACCGATAAGGACATTCCGGATTATGAGCGTAGTAACTTATATGGATATACTTATAATACTGATTTCCAATACAGCTTTTTAGAGGAAGCTGAGGCAGAAAATCCTCCATCCTTTTCCGATATTTCCGGTCATGTTTCGGTAGTGGATGTAACGGAAGAAATTCGTGTAGGATCGAAGGTTAACCACCGTATTGATATCGGTTTTGCCTTCCCATTTTTCGGTCAGTATTTTGGTCATATTTATCTGAGTAAGTATGGTATCCTAGCCTTTAATGATCACAACTTTAATGCAACACCAAGCTTTTTGGATATCTATATGCCGGAAGGTTATATCTCCGGAATGTTCCAGAACCTGTCTTTCAATGACGGCGGTAAGTTATTGTTCCTGAAAGAACAAGGGAAATTGACCGTACAGTATCAGGATGTGAAAATTGCTACTTCTGGTGTTTACAATAAGGCTTTCAGTTTCCAATATGTGATTTACAGTAATGGAGACATTGAAATCTTATATGATGATTCCTTCCCTGCTGAAGGTGCAGAGGAGGGTTACCAGTTGAGAAGAGAGACTTTTGTGGCGATTGAGGAGCCGAATCAGGAGGATGGAATGTTCTTCAAGGGATGGAATAGCTTCCCAGCGACAGGTTATGCTTTGATTGACATGGAAGATAGCGAAATGTTGAAAAAGACGGCATTGGGTTATTACTTACAGTTCCACAACCCTGGGGTTTCCATGGCGAAGAATTTCAACAAGACGCATGGTACGCTTTTATCGGGTGAGGAAGATGTCATCACTTTCGATGTAGATCCATCGGATTGGTTTGAGGGTGAGTTTGAGCAGTATATCGCAATCGTATCCAATGATCCGAATAATACCTCTCAGGGAGTCCATGTGAGCATGAATATCATCTCTGGTGGTGTTCCGGGTGTGGAATCTATCGTTGAAGACTTGCATTTTGATGCGGTATTGAATCAGAATCTGAATTCTAAATACATTCCGCTAAGTAATACCGGTACTTCTTTATTTGAAATTAAAAGTCTGGAGATCACTGGAAATGGTTTTGAAATTGTCAACGAATCTCTAGTAGGGAACCGTATTGCACCAAAAGAGACGGCTTATGTGGAAGTGGTGGCCAACACTACGCAAGTAGGAACTTATGAAGCGCAGTTGAATGTGGAACTTTCAGGAGTAGATCCACTATCCTTTGATTTGACTTCTGAAATCGTGGAGGTGCCGATCTTTACTTGGCAGTGGGAGAATGAGTCTACCGATTTAGTGATGAATCGTGGTGAATTGGAAAATGTGCCATTCACCGTTAAAAACGAAGGGCGCTCTGATTTGGAATTCTTCTTCGATACCGAAAGCTGGTTCAATGTGAATCAGATAGGTGCTGGAGATGAAGTGGCTGAAGTAGATTACCATTTTGAAATTGGTAAAGAAGAATGTTGGTGGGAGCAATCCGGTGGTTGGGAAATCATCGAGGTGTGCGGAAGAACAGGCCCAACTTATGACTGGGTAGATTTGGCAGAACACCCGCAAGCAGAGTATATGCCGGATCTGAACTTCTGGACAGATAAGCCATTTGCCAATAAGCAGTTGCCGTTCCCATTTGAGTTCTACGGGAAGCAGTATACCGAAATGAATATTGCCTCCTTTGGTTTCGTGACCTTCAATGAGGTAGAAAACAAACAGTGGGATGAGCCGGGCATCATTCCTTATATTCCACATGACCGTAGCCGTTGGCAGACGGTGATTGCACCATTGTATCATCCTACTGCACCTAATTTTTACGAATATCCGGATGATGCCGGGGTATACTACTTGGAGGAAGAGGATAAGGTGACGATTCAGTACCACCGATACAATGATATGTTCGGTATGGGTTATTCGATGAGTTTCCAATTGATCTTGTATTCTACCGGTAATTTCAAGTTCCAGTATCATATGCCGGAGTCCGAATGGGAAGAAGAGAATACGCCTTATTTCTTAGATGCTTTCGGTTCCATTGGTATTCAGAGTGAAGATAAATTGCAAGGCTATCAGGTTTCTTTTATGGAAGGATTCCTAGCAGATGAGATGTCGATCGTTTTCCGTCCACAGCAGAAATTTCTATTGGAGCCGAATACCTCTGGTAACTACAACCTATTGGTAGATTCTCGCGAGATTACAGGTTGGGAAGCGGAAGGTGAAGTACATGCCATTACTAATGTTCCGGAGACAGAGGAGGATTTCAAGCATCCATTAAGCGTACAGCTGAATGGCGTGGGAGAAGTATCCATGGAGCATGATGATGTGGATTTGGGTATCCTTTTCTATGAATCTTTCAATCCTCTTCTAAGAGAGACTTATCAGTTACAAATGCGAATGACCAATACCGGAACGGCGCCAATCGAAGTATTAGGGGCTGGTTTTGAAAAGTCTTCGCCAAGACAACTATTAGGAGAGCGTGTATATGATGGCGGTAGTATTTACACCTTCACGCCATATGAGGGTTATGATTTCGAAGAGCCAAAATTCATTGAGCCAGGAAGATTCTTTGACTTTGTGGTAGAGGTTTCACCGGAATACGGCGATCGTCCATCGAATCCTTCTCAGGGTGTGTTGTTGAGCGATGAGTATATCGACCTGTCCACTATCCTGAACTTTAGCTGGAGAGATGCCGGTATCAGTAATGATCCTACGGTAAAAGTGGTGACCATTCCGTGGAAAGCGGCCTTGGGTAGCGCGCCAGTTTATGGTGGTCATGATGAGATAATCCGTGATGAAATCATGAGAGGTGATCGTAAGACCTTCAATATTGCCTTGTCCAATGAGGAAGGAAAATCGCCATTGTCATACAAAGCAGCCGTGGAGTACTATCGTCAGTACGAGCCGTTTGCGAGATACTTCCAGCCGGAAATTATTGAAGCAGAGGCCTTACCATTCGCACCGCTTTCAAGAAGCATGAAAAGCTATAATGAAGAGGGAGATATGGAAGGAGATGTGCCGGCAAAAGGCGATTACGAGCACTTCTTTGCGCACTTACTGTCGAACGAGGCACACAATGTATTAGGTTTTGGAGAAGGCGTTCCTTTCTCTGTAGCGACCAAATACCAGGCACCGGAAGCAGGTACCAAATTGTCAAGAGTTTGGACCATGTGTAGAATTGAGAAAACGGAGATTGTCGATATCAAAGTTTCCATCTACAGAGGCGGTTCCAATCCGGATGAAACACACTTGATCCACGAGCAAATCGCAGTGAAAACCTGGGACGGAGAAGAGGAAGACGCCCATTGGTTCGCGATCGACCTGGATGAGGAATTGGAAATTCTACCTTATGAGTATTTCTACATCCAGCTTACTTATCCGCGTTCTATCGCTTTACCACAAGCTTATAATGGGGTGAACAGGAAAGAATATGGCAGAGATTATATCATCTCTCAGGGCTTCTGGGTAGACAATAACTTCGCCGGAATGGGTGGTGCATCATGGCAGATTAAAGCCGCTTCTAAGGAAGAAGGTACGGAGGCATGGTTGCTATTCCCGGGCGGAAATGAAGGAGAGATTGGTATTGAAGAAAAAGGAAGTATCAACTTCCGTGTAGATGCTTCAAAAGATATCGATGATTATCTGTCGGCGGAGATTACTTTCCGCACCAACGATCCGGTATGGAGCCGTCCGTATCACACTGAGGTGATGATTGATGTGGTAAACCCAACGGATGCCGAAGAAGGGTTAACCTTAGGACTATATCCCAACCCGGCCTCAGATTTCGTGACCGTAGCCTTCACTTCAGAGTTCTCCGGAGAGGGAAGCATTGAAATTTACAGCGCTACGGGGCAGAAAATGCAGGTAGTCAATGAGCTGCTACATATAGGACTAAACCAAATTCAGTTGCCGGTGAGCGCACTGCCAGCTGGTCTGTATATAATCCGCGTTTCCACTAATCAAGCGGTTATTGGCCAAGCCAATATGATTAAGCAATAATTTTTTGGAAGGAGGAGTTTCAACCGCTCCTCCTTCATTAAAACGTTGGAAGATTCAACCTTATGAAAAAAATATATTTAATAATGTTGTTTAGTCTGATCGGACTAACGCAACTGATGGCGCAGGTCAAAGTCACCGGCCATGTAAAAGACAAGGAGACCGGCGAAGAGATTCTTGGAGCCAATGTGGTGGTCAAGGGGACAACCGTCGGTACGGTAACAGACTTTAATGGAGACTTTGCCTTGGAAGTACCTTCAGCTGAAACGGTATTGCTTTTTTCATTCATTGGATATGAAGAACAAGCCGTGACAGTAGGGAATCAGTCCCGTATGGAAGTGGCTTTAGAGGTGGATGCCACCGAATTGGAAGAAGTCATGGTGGTGGCTTATGGAGAGCAGAAGAAATCCTCATTTACAGGTTCTGCCGCTACCATTAAAAAAGACCACATTGAAAAACTACAGGTATCTAACGTGCAGAATGCGATTGAAGGTGCCGTTCCGGGGGTACAGGTATCCGGCGTAAGCGGACAGCCAGGTTCAGGAACAACAATCCGTATTCGGGGTATTGGTTCCGTAAATGCTTCTTCGGCACCATTGTATGTGGTGGATGGAGTACCTTTCGGGGGTGCTTTGAATAACCTTAATCCTTCGGATATTGAGTCGATGACCGTATTGAAGGATGCGGCAGCAACAGCGCTTTATGGTTCTCGTGCGGCCAATGGTGTAGTGATGATTACGACAAAAAAAGGTAAGCAGGGACAGGGAACGGTATCTTTTAAAGCAAGAACAGGTATCGCACAGCGTGCCATGAGAGGATATGATCGGGTAGATCAGGGAGAGTATTACGAATTAATGTGGGAAGGTTATAAAAACAACCTGATTGCTGCTGATATTGAAGAGGAGGATGCTCGTTTGATCGCTTCCGGTCAGCATTCGAGATATTCTCACCCGAAGTACGCAGATTACCGCCGAAATGTAGTAGAGCAATTAGGCGGATTCAACGCTTTTGGTGTTTCGGACAGTTTGCTGATTGATCCGATGACAGGAAGAATGAACCCGGGCGCTAGTTCGCTTTATGGAAACAATTGGGAAGACGAACTTTTCGGTGCCGCTTTGCGTCAGGAGTACTCCGTATCCTTGAGTGGGGCAGCAGAAACGGCAGATTACTTTGTTTCTTTAGGTTATTTAAGCGAAGATGGGGTAGCGAAGAATACCGGTTTCGACCGTTTTTCTGCACGTGTAAATGTAAATTCAGACATCAAAAAATGGTTGAATACTGGCGCCAATATTTCCTATACTTATACTGAGTCTCAGGGAACTAATACCGGAAATACTACTGCTTCAAATCCTTTCTTTTTTGCCAATACGATTGCCCCGATTTATCCGGTATATCAGCGTGAAGAAGACGGTAATTATAAATTGGATGATGCCGGTCAAAAGGTTTATGAATATGCCCCATCTCGTCCGTATTTAGGAAATGCCAATGCGGTGGGAACTAATAATCTGGATGCGAACGGGTATTCCAATAATGCGGTTTCGGGTCGTACTTATCTGAATGTGAAGTTTGACGATCATTTGAGTGCACGTGCCAATGTGACCCTGGATTATGTGAATCGTAATTCCCTGTCTTATCAAAATAGCCTTTATGGCGATGCAGACAATGTAGACGGTCGCTCCACCAGAACGACCATGGAATATTTGACCCTGACCATGAACCAGCTGATTTCTTACCAGAATAGCTTTGGTTTACACAATGTAAACGCTCTGTTAGGACACGAAAGCTATTTCTATCAGCAAAAAGGATTAACCGGTACGACTACAGGTTTCCCATTGCCGGGCCTTCCGGAATTGGGCGTAGGCTCCATGCCGACATATGCCAGTTCCTGGTTGGATGAGCACGCAATTGAGTCTTATTTCTCTCGTCTGGAGTATAATTATAATGAAAAGTATTATGCTTCTTTCAGCTATCGTCTGGACGGTACTTCTCGAATGGCACCGGAGTCCCGCTGGGGTAACTTCTGGGCCATTGGTGGATCCTGGGCCATGCATAAAGAGGATTTTCTAAAGGGTTTCAGCTGGTTGAATAGCCTGAAATTAAGAGGTTCCTTCGGAGAGCAGGGGAATGAAAACCTGGGAAGTAATTACTACATCTATCAGGATAACTACAGCCTCACCTATCCGAATAATTCCCAATACGGTGGCCGTATGACCTATCTGGCCAACCGTGATTTGACCTGGGAAAAGCGTCAGGCCACTAACCTGGGATTGGATTTCAGTGTGCTTCAAAATAAAATTTCTGGTAGTGTGGAATACTTCAACAATGCCTCTAAGGATTTGATCTTCACCCTTCCCATTGCGCCATCTAATGGTTGGTCCGGTCAGACGGCCAATATTGGAGGCATGAAGAACTACGGGGTGGAAATTAACATCACGGCGGATGTATTGAAGCGTAAAGATTTCGGCTGGGAGATCGATTTCTCTGCTACGCATATGAAAAACAAAATCACTTCCCTCCCACAGGAATCGGTAGGGACGGGCTCTAAGCGTCTGGAAGTAGGTAGATCTTATTATGATTTCTATTTGTTTGATTACGCCGGAGTAGACCCTGCCACAGGTGATGCTTTGTATTATAAAAACATGGGTGAAGGCAAAGGTCGCGGGGTTACCACTAATCCTGAGAATGAAGATCGTTACTATGTAGGAACAGCATTGGCGGATGTGACGGGCTTCCTTAACCAGCGCCTGAACTGGAAGCAATTCGATTTCTCCATGATGTTGAATTATCAGATTGGTGGGCAGGTTTATAATTCCGGATATCACCAGTTGATGAGACCAAGCTATGGGGTGGCCATGCACACTGATATGCATAACGCCTGGAAAGCTCCCGGAGATATTACTGATGTACCAAGAATTGAAATCGATAATGCAGATCAGGTGTTGAGCTCCAGCCGCTTCCTTTCGGATGCCAGCTATGCCACCATCCGTAACATTACCTTCGGTTATACCTTGCCTTCAAGAGTAGCAAAAAGCATTTATATGGATTACATGAGAGTAAGCTTCACGGTAGATAATCTATACACTTTCTCCTCTATGCAGGGCTACTTCCCCGGGACGGCTTCTTCCGATGGCTATCTGAATAATGGCTATTACCCTATTCGCACGATGTCTTTAGGTTTGGATGTTAAATTTTAAGGAAATGAAAAGACTAAGTATAAAATTATATATCGCAGCCCTGATGATTTTTTCAATGGGCTGTTCCAAAGATTATCTGGACCGCACCGCCTCTGACACCGTGCCGGAAGAGGAATTACTTTCCTCCGTGGAGGGGCAGGAAATTGCACTCAATGGGCTGTATCGTTATATGTATATGGCCGGAGGGCATGATTCCTTTGGGGAGATGGCGATTAATTTGGCACTGGATCTGCGTTGTGATGATATGGCGCTGCATGCTTTGGGCCATAACTGGTTTGCCAATGATTATGGCATTGAGTTTTCCCGCGCCGAAACGCACAGTCGTCCGGCCAATATTTGGGGTTATTATTACCAATTGGTTTTCCAGGCCAATAAAATCATCAATACCATTGATGGTGTGGAGGCCGATGAGCATGAGAAAAACTATTTGAAAGGGCAGGCCCTGGCCATTCGTGCTTATGCACACCACCGTTTGGTGCAAGTGTTTCAGCAGACTTATGTAGGGAACGAAAATGCTGCCGGGATTCCGATTAAGCTTAACCAAGAGATTGAAAACTTAAGTCGTGCGCCACTTTCAGAAGTATATGCACAGATTGAAGAAGATTATCTGGAAGCCCTCGACCTTTTGGAAGAAAAACTGGAAAACGAGGGAGAGGATGATGAAGAAGTGATTTCGGTACGAAGAAAGCACCCTTCTCACCTGGGCTATGAAGCCGTTGCCGGTTTGCTTTCTCGCATGTATATGGTGAAAAACGAATGGGATGCCGCATTCGAATATGCTGACTTGGCCATTGAAAAAGCAACTGAAAAAGGCCATTATTTAACGCCCGGGCAATCTTATGCGGAGGGCTTTAATAATGCCTATAGCGCAGGCTGGTTGTGGGGACTTGCCATCAATGGGGCACAAAGTACCATTTATGCTTCCTTCTTTTCGCATATCGACCCTTTTGCCGGTGGTTATGCCACATTGGGCTCCATGAAGAAAATCTCCAACGAGCTTTATGGAAAAATGTCCGCCAATGATATCCGAAGAAATGTATATGCCGACCGCGATTACGAATTGGATCCGGAAGGAAATTACATCTGGCCGACCTTAGCCACCCGTAAGTTCTTGAGAAGAAACCAGGCCTGGGAAGGGGATTATGTAATGATGCGGATGGCCGAGCTTTACCTGAATCGTGCCGAAGCTGCTTTCCATATCGGTGATGAAGCTACCGCTCGGGCGGATATCAATTTCCTTTTGAGAAATCGTGTCTATTATTATCAGGATAGAATCCTTTCCGGTGATCAATTACTGGAGGAAATATATACCCAAAGAAGAATTGAGCTTTGGGGAGAAGGCCACCGCTATTTTGATATGATGCGTAACAAAGTAGACCTGACCCGCGACAAAACCCACGATCCCGGAATGGCCCGGATCATGGAATTGCCTGCCGGAGACCCGCAGTGGATCATGCAGCTTCCACAGTCCGAACTGGATGCCAACCCCGCGATTAGCGGAGCAGATCAGAATCCCTTGAAATAAAATGAACCGAAGACAAAGTCTGTTATTTAGACTTTGTCTTCTACTTATATCAATGCTAAAACTTTTACTATATAATTTTTAAAACTTATAACCTTTATGCTTATGAAATTTAATTATTATTTATTTTTTCTGATTTTACTTTTTTGGAGTGGTCAGAGTATCGCGCAGATAATGCCCGCGGTTGGAGATGGCTCCGAGGGAAATCCTTATCAAATAGAAAATCTGGATCATTTGAAGTGGTTGTCTTTGGGGGAAGTGACTCCTGGTTGGGGACCGTTGCTTGCTTCCGAAGCTAGCGATAACCGTTTCTCTGCGCATTATATCCTGATGGCAGATATTGATTGTAATGAATGGTTAGACTTCCAACCAATTGCATCAAGCAGCCAGAAGTTTACAGGAACTTTCAATGGAAATGGGCATAATATTTCCAATGTTACCAGCACCAATGAGGCGAGTAATCAAGGATTCTTTGCAGCAATTGATCAAGATGCAGTAATCTCAAGACTTGGTTTAGTTGATATCAACATGATGGGAAGCTCCTCTTCTGGAGGTTTAGTTGGATGGATGGGCGGTAATGCTCTTGTGGATCAGTGTTTTGTAACTGGTCAGTTTTCGGGTACTGGGAGCTCAACAGGCGGTTTAGTGGGAAGTTTTTCTAATGGTACTATCATTAATTCTTTTTCTACCTGTGATATCATTGGACCAGGCTCCGGTTTGGTGGGTAGTTCTTATGGAGGGAATTTAATAAATTGTTATGCCGCTGGTGCAGTAGAAAGTGGATCGGGCTTGATCAACGCTTATGGTACTAATGTTGAAAACAGTTATTGGGATATAGAGACCACAGGACAAACCGAATCTACAGGCGTTGATGAATCTTTTGGTCTTACCACTGCTCAGTTTGCTAATGCGGATAATTTAGTTGGTTTTGATTTCGATATGGTATGGGGTATGGAAGACGGTCGTCCTAGTTTCCTTTGGAGTATTTTTGATGTTGTTTTGACGGTCAGAGGTGAGCCAGCTTGGGCTTTAGGGCCTGTACAAGGTTTTGGTGGATATGACGAGGGAGAAGAGTTTTCCCCTTGGGGAGGAGCACCAAGCGTGGCTGCGTTGCCGGGTTACGTATTCTCGAAATACACTGCTACAGATGACCCTACTTTTGAAAGTGATAGTCCTTTTTTACAGGGAACGGTTAGTCTGGATATGCCAAAGGACTATGTCGCTCATTTCGAAGAAAACTGGACTTTTGGAGGTGAGGGTGGAAGTGGTACCGCTGAAGATCCTTATCTAATTACTTCTGAGAATCAGTTGCAATTTATTAGTAATGTACCTGATTTGAGAGATAAGCACTTTATTTTGATGGCTGACTTGGATTTTAGTAAAGTCCATTTATATCCAGTGGATCAGGGGTATCAAGGTCCTGGATTTGTGCCGATCGGTAATGAAGAGACACCTTTTACAGGAACCTTTAATGGAAACAAACACAAGATCTCTGGTTTGTACATCAATCGATCTGCTGAAAATAATGTCGGATTATTCGGGATTACCGAAGGTGCTGTAATATCACAATTAGCGGTTGAAGGTGCAATGGTAAAAGGAGGCATGAATACGGCTATTTTGGTGGGTGATGCACAAAAAAATACCAGCATTACCTATTGTTATACTACTGGTGAGGCTGAAGGGACTAATTATGTAGGTGGATTAGTTGGAGCGTTAAACGGAAACTTGATGAATTCCTATAGTGGAGCTATGGTATCCGGTTCGGATTATGTAGCAGGAGCTGTGGCGAATGTTGTAGAAGGGGTTATCGATGAGGTGATTGCTTTTGGTACAGTATCAGGAGATATTACCGGTGGTGTGGTCGCGATGAATACTGGTTTGGTTCAGGATGTATATTGGGACAAAGAGACTACCGCACAAACTTCTTCTGAAGGTTCTGCTGCAGAAAATGGTTTGACCACTTTGGAGATGGGGGATGCCAATAATTTGCCGAAATTTGATTTTGATGCCAATTGGGAAGTAACGACTATTGCAGCTATTGATGATAATCCACGTCCTTATCTTCAGTGGCAGTTATATGATTACTTTTTAACAGTGATGACTGACAATTGGAATGCAATGGCTTCTGTTACTGGCGTAGGAGGAGTGGCCGATGGTGCTTCAGTTAGCATTGAAGCAGTCCCTCAAATTGGTTACGCTTTTAATGAGTGGGTGGTCAATGGAGAAGTGGTCACAGAGAATCCTTATACCTTCACCTTTACCTCTGATATGGACCAAATGATTCAGGTATCTTTTGTGGAAGACTATGCCTTTGCAGGTGGTACTGGTACTGACTCAGATCCTTACCAAATTGAGACTTTAGAGCAATTGGCTTATTTGAGTTATATTGAAGGATTAGGTAATCACTATTATATTTTAAATAATGATATCGATGCTTCTGCTACTATGGGCTGGCATGATGGTCAGGGTTTCCAGCCGATCATGAATTTTGACGGTGGAATTGACGGACAGGGCTACAGCATTGAGGGGCTTTACATTAACCGCCCTACTCAAAACTTTGTAGGTTTGGTAGCCAATAGTACAGAGTTTGGTATGCCTTATTTCAAGAATATTGACTTTAAAAATGTAAATATTGAAGGTGCTGATTATGTAGGTGCTATTGCCGGAAGTGTAGGAGATGCTAATGTTTCTTCTGTGATCGTTTCAGGTAAAGTACGTGGTACCAACTATGTTGGAGGTATTGTGGGTGCTATCATGGGTGGTACAGGCCGTATTTACCAATCTTCTGCTACAGGTGAATTGTATGCAGAGACATATGCTGGTGGATTGGTAGGAGCTTGTGCTGGGGATATTGAAGAAAGCTATGCCAATGTGCGCATCATTGGCGGATACTCTGTTATAGGTGGTATTGTAGGAGATTACAATACCTCTATGGGATCCCTGATGAATTGTTTCTCAGCAGGAGCGATTGAAGGATCCACGGAAATGGAAGTTAGTAATGTCGGTGGTGTAATGGGGCGGGCACCAGGAATGGGTATGTTTACCATTGCTAACATCTATGCAACGGGTGCGATTAGTGGTACTTTGCCAGCCAATGTGGATCATAAAGGTTTAGTAGGGAATGAATTAGGTGTTGTGGCGATCAATTCTTATTGGGATGTCCAAACGACTGGTGCTCCTGCTTTAAATGAGGATATCAGAGGAATCAACACCGCGGATTTCGCGGTGGCCAGCAATTTCGACGGTTGGGATTTTGACAATATTTGGGAGATCAAAATCATTAATGAAATTGATAATAACCCACGTCCCTATTTAAGAGCATTTGCCACCCATGAAATTACCGTAGAAGCCGGTGCAAATGGAATGATAACTCCTGGCACGACAATGGTGTCGAATGGCAATGATGCCACATTCAGCATTTATCCGAACAGGGATTATAAAATCGCCTCTCTTACCATCGATGGTACAGCAGTAGAAGTAGCAGAGACTTATACTTTCGAAAATGTAACCGCGCCACATACTATTGCGGCGACTTTCGAGAAAATCACTTTCATGTTATCTGTGATGAAAGAAGGGGAAGGTTCTCTAACGATTGATGGGCAAGACGCAGCCTCAGAAATGGAAGTGGAGATTAAATCCACCCATACTTTTGAATTCGCTGCAGCTGCAGGATACCGTCTGGGTATGGTTACTTTCAATGAGGAGGAAATTCCAGAGAGTCAATTAAATATTACTGGCGGCGTTTATTCCTGGACAACCCCTCAGATAATGGAGGCTTCTTCTTTCAAAGTAGTATTTGACCGTCTGCTTTCGTCCGAGGTAGAGGTAGCACCGGTAGTTTATCCAAACCCGACGAAAGGACAGTTGAACATCACCAGCTTAACGCAGGGAGCTAAAGTAAAAATCCTGAATGCGGCCGGTCAGTTGGTATTCAGCACCATTGCTACTGCAGAAGAGATGAAACTTTCTTTAGCCCACTATCCGAATGGCTTGTACCATGTCGTGGTAGAAGGCAAGGGAAGCTTTAAGATCATTAAAGATTAAGTAATAAGGTTAAGAGTAAGGGTAACCTTTAGAGGCTGTCGGATTTTTTCGGCAGTCTTTTTTTGTTTTTTAGCTTATTTACCTCCTCAAAATCAGCGGTAGGGCTATTAGCAAAATGCTGGGGCTTATTGGCCCAAATCCGACTGGAGCTCCCCGGAGAGTGATGGTGGCCAAGCTCATCAGAAACTATTGCCTTTTATAGCTTTTTAGATGGTGATCAAGGAGTTTTGGTGGGAATTTAAATTGGCATGGGCAGCTTATTTTTATCTTTTTTCTGTGAAATTCAATCTATTCCGGAGCAGTTGATCGTTTTTCTGATCAACGTGTAAAATTCTTTCGAAACTTCTCCAATGCCCCAGAAGACTGTCTGTGGCTTCCTTTTCCCTCCTTCTGCCTAAAGTAGTTTACAGAGTAGTGTTAATAAATATTGATTTTTATCACTTCCCTTACATGTCTCGCATTAACCAAGCCCTCTTTTCTCAGTTGGAAAGGTACACTAATTAATATTTCTCATGAAAAGAAAGTTTTTTCTGTTTTCAGCCATCATTTTGGCCATATCTGTTTTGTTGAGTTTCTTGCCGCAAACCCAGGAAGCGATCACCATTTGTAAGGCGGCAACCAATAATGCGGCCGTAGTCACTGGCTTGGAAGGTTTTCTGGGAGGAATGGAATTGCCATTTTTAGGGATTGCGTTAATTTTTAGTTTCCTCACCGCCAACCGGCTTAAGGGCGGTCGTTTTGGGGCGGGTATGCAATTAATGGCCTGGGGATTTTTGGTGATGGCCATCGGGCACCTGCATATGCAGGTAGATCATTTTTATGGATTTAATTTATTCAATACCTTATTTGGAGCTGTAGGCGGTCAGATTGCCTGGTTTTTAGCCTTGATGGTCACTTGGGGCTTATCCGGCTTTGGATTTTATAAAATTTACCACGCAAGTAAGGTTTAAGAATGAGCTGGAAATCGGTATTAGGTCAATGGTTTTATGCAGGTTCCGGAGGAAGTAAAAAAGCGTCTCTGGAGTCTGCTGTTTTATTTTATTTGCAATCTCAACTGCAGGAACGGCAATTATCCTTACCGATATTCCAGTCCAAAGTCAGAGAGTGGAAAAAAAGCAGCGAAACGGAAAAACAAAGCGGAGTAGTCAATCTATATTTACTTTTTGAGCAGGGCTTGTTGAGTCATCAAACTTCCATAGCCGAGGAGAAAAATGCCCTTTTAGACCGCTTTCCACAACTACTGGAACATCCTTATTTTTCCATCGTTTTTCTGCCTTTTGAAGAACAAAAAATCAGTCTGGCCACCCTTTACCTCAATTGCATATTAAAGCGCACCACTGCCTCCTTTGGCAGGTTGAATGCCGAATGGCAAAAATCATTTGAGCATCAACTGGCTTTGGTGAATTACCAGACGACCTCCCTTTCCACTATGGGGGATTACTCTAAGGGCTTATTTGGGCAACTGGAAGAACGATTAGGTAATGAGACCACTTATCGGCTGTTTCAGGAGGAATATGCCGTTTTGAGTAAAGTTTATCAGTATTTACCCTCCTTTTCTTTCCTGCTTTCTTTTTTACCGGTGAAGGTGCTGGATGAAACCCAAATTCACCAATACAATAAAAAACAAATTGAGGAAATGTTGGTGGCGCAATTGAACCGCCAGCAAGAGTTAATTCAGGAATTGAATCTGAAAACGGCCGAAAATAAACAAATTCGGGCTTCTCAGGAGGAGCAGTTGGAGCAGTTTTTCAGGGTATTGGAGAGTTCGCCAAAGGCTGTGATCATCATTGATCAATTTGGGATTGTACGTTATTCCACCGCCCGGATGTTAGAAAAATTTGGTTGGGAACCGGAAGTAATCAAAGGCGTCATTTACAAACAGTATTGTTTCAAAGAAAATTTAACCACCCGATATATTGAAGATACCCTGGTCAGCAAGTTGTCGGTCTCCGGTAAATTCAAAGAGGGCTTTGTGGTGATGTCCAATGGAGAGGATTGCCCGGTAGAAATTTCCATTTCTGCCCTGGACTTGGAAGGCGAGCAGTGCTATTGCTTGTTTTTGGAGGATATCCGGGATCGCCTGGCCTATGAAAAAAAGCTTCAGGAAGCCAAGCTGCAAGCCGAGGATTCCGCAAAGGCCAAGACTAATTTTTTGTCGACCATGTCTCACGAAATCCGGACACCTTTAAATGCGGTGGTGGGGTTGACCAATATTTTAATCCTGGATTCCCCACGGGAGGATCAGTTGGAAAACCTCAATACTCTGAAATTTTCAGCGAATAATTTGTTGGGCATCATTAATGATATTTTGGATTTCAATAAACTCGAAAGCGGAAAGGTGACTTTTGAAAAAATCCCAATCCATCTCAATGAGCTGTGCAATAATGTAATCAAAACCTTCATTGCCAAGTCTAAGGAGAAAGGAATAGATTTGAAATTGGCCTTTGAAGTGGAGAATTCCGCTCCGGTATTGTCAGACCCTACGCGCCTGAATCAAATCCTTACTAACCTGATCGGCAATGCCATTAAATTTACCGAAGAGGGAACGGTACAATTGATTTGCAAAGGTCTTATAAGAAGATCAGGTCACCTTTCAGTGCATTTCGCTGTAACAGATACCGGTATCGGAATTCCCGCAGATAAAACGGATTTAATTTTCGAGAACTTTTCTCAAGCCGGCATGGATACCACCCGGAAATTTGGAGGAACAGGTTTAGGCCTCTCCATTAGTAAAAAGTTGGTGGAAATTTTTGGTGGACAGTTGCAATTACAAAGTCAATTAGGAACCGGCTCTACTTTTTATTTTGATTTGGAGTTTGAGCTGGAGGAGACAGGCAACAGTAAAGTAGAGCAGAAGGAGCAGCAGAAGATGAATGAAAAAAAATTACGCGGAATGCGGGTGATTCTCGCCGATGATAATCCGATTAATATTCTGGTGGCCAAACGCTTTTTGGAAAAATGGGAAGTTAATGTTTTTGAAGCCTCCGATGGACTGGATGTATTGAAGCATTTTGAAAATGGACTGAAGGTGGATGCCATTCTGATGGATTTGCAAATGCCCGATATGGATGGTTTTGAGGCTTGCCGAAAGATTAGGCAGGGACATTTTCAGGCAGAGGTGCCGGTCATTGCATTGACAGCAAATGTAGTGGAAGAAACACAAAAAGCGGTTCGGGAAGTGGGAATGAATGGCTTTGTGACCAAGCCATTTGTCCCTGAGGATTTATTCGCCGCTTTGGTGCGTTTTCATCCTGCATATAAAGTCTAAGTCGGATTATGGAAACCTATCCCCAATTATTCATCCTTAAATCCTCGTTTAGCAGTAAGGCGGGAAAAATGAAGGAATAGTTTCCTATTTTGAGTTTTTTCCAGCGAAACAGATGAATGAGGAGAAAGCAAGCTTGCCAAAATTCGAGCTATTTTAAACCTGAGATAATGATTCGTTTCTATCTGATTATAGGTCACTTTGTTTATTCAATGAGTTAAGCGGTGAATAATTCGGGTTAAATCCTCCTAGAGCTAGAATGCTGGGAAAATGAAAGAGAAGGCCCTATTCCGAACTTTTTTCAAGGACGCAGAGGAGCGCGTCAAAAACGCAGCGCTTGAGTGAAATGGAAAATTTCAGCGCGGCATCATTCCGCTTCATTTCATCCTCAAGCGGTTTTGTGAGGATAAATGGAGGTCGGTTTTTAGTGATTTTTTTGCTTTTACCTGAGAACTAGGGGTAGAAAAGGTAAAATATATTTGGAAGCAATTAAATGGTCGTTAAAGTTTTATTGCGCTGTTGGTAAAGGGTTGAAAAATCTAATTTTTTGCATCAATTTTGTCGCTTTCAAAAACTGGATGAGATTTTTTAGGAAACATATTGCCCATTGGCTGCAGCATTTGCTATTGCTGTTGTTGCTAAATAGCAGCGTGAATGTCAATGATGCCCTTTACGGGGGATCCGTGGTTTATATGGAGAATGAAATTGAATCATTAGTGGAATTATTACTTTGGAGTAATAATAACAGCTGGACCCTCCCTGATGCCCCTGATGGGCAGGATGAGGGACAATCTTCATCAAGGTCGGCAAAGTTGTTTTATTGCCTTAAAGAGAGTCTTTTGGAAATCCACACCAGTACACTGTTTATTGAGCATGAATCTGCAGAAAAACCCATGCTTTATAAGGCACACAAAATAAGACCTTTGACGCCCCCACCTCCATTTCAATCATAAATACCGCCATGCTTATGGAAGCATGTTTTTATGTTTGAAAAATTAAGGAATACAAAAAATGAAAAATTTTATTCTAGCGGCACTATTGCTGCTGGCAGGTCACGCCTATGCTCAGGTGGAAGAGGAAGAAGAGAAAAAAGGGGCCATCTCGGAATTGAAATACATCAAGCAGGCAGGTTTTGCCAATGCCTCGTCAAAAGTTTTTACTGCAGATCAACGCTTTACCATTAGTGGTTTTGGGGAAATGAACTTTGTGGGCTATCAGTATGATGTCCCCAATAAGGAGGATAAGGAAATAGAACAGTTTTATACCAACCTTTATCGTTTTGGTACTTACTTTGGCTACCGTTTTAGTGATAAAATCATCTTCATGTCGGAGATTCAGCTGGAGTATTTACAGGATGGTTTTTTTGAAGGAAATGATCATTTCGAGTACAATATTGAGTTCTCTTTTGACTTCCTTTTGCACCCACTATTTAATCTTAGAGTAGGTAACTATCCATTAAGTTTGGGTTGGGTAAACGTGAATGAAGAGCCGATTGGTTTTTATTCGGTGAACCGTCCGGAAGTGGAAAGAACCATTATCCCTTCCCAGTGGTTGGAGCAGGGTTTCCTGATTTATGGATCACCTTTTGAAGAGGCAGAATATCAGTTTGGGGTCACCAAGGGACTGGACGGAACGCAGTTTACCTCAGGCACCTGGATCCGTGATGGACGTTATACAGTTTGGAATGAAATCCCATCAGGTGCTGCTATGAATGGTAAACTGGCTTACGGGCATGAAGATCGTAGTTTGATTTCCCTGGCGGGTTATTATGGGGACGCATCTCGGGGACATCGCTTTGAGGATGGCAGTCATCTGAATTCGCAATTAGGTTTGATGACGGTGGTCGGAGCGCATAATATCGGCAACTTTACCTTGTTTGGATTGTATTCGGCAGGTTGGTTATCAGGTACCGACCAGATTTTTGATATCGGTCAGGAAGTATTGGGAAGCCGGACGGAAGGATATTACCTGGAAGGTCGTTACAATATCATGCCGCATATCCTCCCGAATAAGGACTGGAAACTGCCTTTATTCGTTCGGTATGAACGCCTGAATACTCATAAGCACATTGACGGAAAACTGCAGGAGAAATTGGATGCCCTGGAGGACTGGTCCGAAGTGCGTGCCGATTTTAAAGACCTGGAGATTATTACTGTCGGTTTGAATTTCCGCCCGAAAAAGAACTGGACCTTCAAAGCGAACTATCAGTTCCGCTCCAATAAGTTCGAAGGCGGCATGGATGAGCCGAACCAAATGGAGTTTGGGGTCGGGTTTATTTTCTAAGGACAATTTCACTATTGTAAAAGCGATGTCCGATGATACAGCGAGCATAGCATCGAAAGGCTTGAAATATATTCGCATAAAACATTATCCGCTTCCAATGATGGAAGTTTTGGCTTAGACAAATTTTTCATAGTAGATTGTTGAGTAGCTACCCGCTTGGAGGGTAGCTATTTTTTTCTTCCCTGGATTTTTTGAATTAGCCCGGATAATTCATGTTCAAATCCTCCTTTAGTTAGCTGTAAGGCGGAAGAAAGGAAGGAATAGTGCCCTATTTTATTTTTTTTTAAAGAGGCTGGGAAAGGAGAAATAAGTATGATTTCCCCAAATTCGGGCTATTATTAAATTAATAGACACCTCCATATTGATTTGAAATCATTCAAGGTGAATCGCTGAATTTAGCGGTGAATAATTCGGCTTATTTCTATCGATGCTTATTAGAGGTTATGAGTTCGATTAAAACCGCACCATCCGGCTGCCAATTCGAAATAATGGAGACAATCTTGAATAATTCTCCAACAATAGCGCTGTTATTCTCTCCATATATTCGGGTATCGCTTCTGCCATTCTTCAAATTTTCGCCACGGATTTTGGCCTATAAAACACGCTTTAAATTGCTTATACCTCCCGGGGAAATTATCTGCTGGTTGGCCCGACAATTTCAATTATAAAAAGTTCCTCCTTGTAAAGGCGAAACATATAAATCATTAAATGGTCGGGATTATGAAGCGAGTCGGTCTTATTTTTTGTTGTTGTTGGATGGCCAACCTGCTATTGGGACAGCAAAGCGTTACCTTTGTGCTGGAAGATTATCCGCTTTTTTCAGGACGGTCGGTGGGTATTCGTGGAAGTGAAGCACCCCTTTCCTGGTACAAAAGCCTCCCGATGAAGGTGAAGGGCGATCAGTTGGTGGCCATGCTAAGCTTTCCCGATTCCCTTCAAAGTCTGGAGTACAAATTTGTTTTATTTGATAAAGCCGATGAAGAAGTAAGCTGGGAAAGCATCGGGAATCGATATCTGGCGCTGAACAACAGCGGGCAGCGAATTACTCATGCCTGGAATAAACCTAATAAGGTAGCCCAAGATGAGCTACCGATCATCTCTGCCACACAGCTTAATCAGGACTATGCCTTATTGTCTAAAATGATTCTGGAAGTTCATCCGGGCACTTACCGATACAACTCAAAGGAGGAAATCAAACAGGCCTTGTCGGGCTTTTATCGTTTTTGTCAGACGAATCAATCCCTTCCGGAGGTTTTTTTGGCCATTTCCAAACTTTTGGCTACCCTCAAATGTGATCATACCTATGTCTCCTTTTATAATCAAAAAGGCCTGGTGAACGGTATGATCTCCTCCGCTAAAGACCGGCTTCCCTTTACTTTTGCATTGATTCAGGGGAAAATGTACGTGAAAGCCATAGCCACCGACCTGAAAGGATTGCAGGCGGGTGATGAAATTGTGGCCATTGATGGCATCGAAGTGTCGGTGATTTTAAAAGACCTGAAAAAATACGTTCGTGCGGACGGAAATAATGAAGCCAGTCGCCTGAAAAGGCTGGAGGTGGAAGGCTACCTCTTTCGCAAAAGCTCCTTCGATATTTTCTTTCCCCTAGCCTTTCCGGCAGAGGACGCTTCCCGCCTGCTGACCCTCCGTTCGGCAAAAAATGCAAAAATCAGTCAGCTGGAAGTTCCTTTGATGACTGCAGAGGAACGAAATGAAAAACTAATACAGCGGTATCCTGATTTTCCTCAGACCCGGGATGACCTTTGGAGTTTCGAACAACTATCTCCCAAAACGGCTTATTTGCAGTTGGGCTCCTTCGTGACTTTCGGTCCGATGGGTTTACAGTTGGATTATCAGGCATTTTATGAAAATGTCTTTGCTCAGATGGCTTCAAATGGTACGGAAAACCTAATCCTGGACCTAAGAGAAAACAGTGGTGGTTTAGATGCGCCACGGGAGTTGTTGGCGCAATACCTGGTACACCAAAAAGAAACCTGGGATTTTTATGAATTCAGGAGCCGGTACCTGCAATTCCCGGAAGCTTTGAAGCCCTTTGTCGGCTCCTGGGGCGATCCCTGGTATTTTGATTTGAACAGTCAAAATCCTGTTCAGAAAGGCGCCTATTATGTGTTTCCGGCTGGCTCGGAGGAGGAAACCATAAGTCCCCGCAAAAATGCCTTCCGGGGTAATTTATTCGTGTTAATTGGAAGTAGGAATATGTCAGGGGCTTTTTATGCCGATCTTTTTTTGAAAGAAAAGCAGTTGGGATTATTAGTGGGAGGGCAAAGCGGGGGAAATCTTCAGGGACTTAATGGAGGACAGATCCTTTTCATGAATCTGCCTGGTAGTGGTATTGAGGTGGATTTTCCGGTAGCGGGGAGTTTTGCCAAAAGTCCTCAGCCGGATGCGGGGGTAATGCCTGATGTTGTGGTGGAGGTTTCTCCCGAAGGCATTTCCGAAGGTAGGGACGAAGTTTTAGAGCACGTGATCAAAATGATTGGAAAATGAGGAATCGCAAAGCCTGTAAACCTCAATTGGTCTTAACCCGAATGGTGTGCTTTTAAACATCCGCTTGTCAGCAAGGCGGGAAAAATGAAGGAATTTTTCCTGTTTTGAATTTTTTCCACGGAAGCAGATGAAGGCGACGAGAGCATTTTATCCAAATTGGGGCCCAAAAAAAATTTAGTTATGCCAACAGGAATGCCTTGAAATAATACTTTTGAGGGGTTTCTTGATCTCGCGGAGCATAATTGGGCTCAGGGCATAGCGCCAGTGTTTGTAAAGAGTGCGTTAATATCAATTCTCCTGATTATGATTTGTCTCCGATGAAACGGATTTGAAATAAAGCCTAAATTACTCCGCTTATCGATAAATATTAAAAAGATCTTAACATTACATTAGTTTGAATTCTCATAATGTTCTTTACTTTTGGATATACATTAACCTTTTTATCTGAAAATGAAGACTTTATTGCATTTTTTGTTCATGTTTATTCTAATAGGGAAAAGCATGGCCCAAATTCCTAGTGGTTATTATAATTCCGCAGTGGGAAAAACCGGTGATGAGCTCAAAAGCAGTTTGAATGCCATTATCAAAGATCATATCACTTTTCCTTATTCCTCCAGTTCAACCGATGTCTGGGACATCCTGAAAGAAACGGATAAGGATCCTGCCAACCCTGATAATCTCCTTCTTTTTTATACCGGATGGTCCGTGAATGCCGCTCAGGAATTTAATAGTGGCGCTGGCTGGAATCGGGAGCATGTCTGGGCTAAATCACATGGTAATTTCGGAACCAGTCAGGGGGCGGGAACAGATGCCCATCATTTACGTCCCACCGATATTAGCGTGAATGCGGAAAGGAATAGTCGCTGGTTTGATGAGGCTGATTATGAGTACATAGATCCTGATGGAGCCACTGGCAACTATACCAGTGCTTCTTCATGGGTGTGGGAGCCGCGAGAGGCCGTAAAGGGTGATGTTGCCCGTATGCTTTTTTATATGGCCGTTCGCTATGAAGGCAATAGTGGAGAGCCGGATTTGGAATTGGTAGACTATATTCCTGCGGATGATTTTACATCAGCTCCAATTCATGCCAAACTCTCCACCCTGTTGGCCTGGCATAATCAGGATCCGGTAGATGATTTTGAGCGTAACCGAAATGAAGTGATTTTCAGTTACCAGGGCAACCGGAACCCTTTTATTGATTTCCCGGAATGGGCTTGTGAAATTTGGGGTGGCAGCTGCACCGGCGAAGGCAATGATGGGGGAGGAACGACACCCCCGACCCCCAGCCCGGAGACGATGCTGGAAACCTTTGATAATTTCTCTGAAGGAGGATCCTATCAAAGCGGCACATTTACCGGACAAGACGGCAGTGTCTGGACCTACAACAGTGCCAGAGGCGATATCGCCCTCAGTGGCTCAGCTCCTACGCTGGGGAAAGGGAAGTCCCCGCTGGCCGGCATCACTTCCGGCACCATTAGCGGTGGTTGTGGCATATTAAAATTTGATTATATGCAGGCTTTCAGTACCGGCGTGAATTTGGAAGTATGGGTGAACGGTCAGTTGGTGGCCAGTCTGAATGGAGGAAGTCAGAATCAATTTGTTAATTCCGGAGATATTAGCTTAAACATAGCAGGCGATTTTGTTTTAGAAATTGTTCAGGCCAATACCTCCGCAGGTCAGGTCACTATTGATAATATTGAATGGAGCTCCTATGGTGAGGCCTCTTCGGGAGGAGATTCCAGTGGAGGAAATGCCAACTTTTCCGGAAAGGAGTCTTTCAATGGATTTTCCCAAGGTGGTGCATATCAGACAGGCAGCTTTTCCGGTCAGGACGGAAGCCAATGGAGCTATAGCGGAGCACGTGGAGATATTAGTATTGAGGGTTCTTCTCCCACCTTGGGTAAGGGAAAAAGCCCTTTGGCTTATGTTCAGAGCGGTACTATTTCCGGAGGCTGCGGTCGATTAAAGCTGGATTATATGCAAGCCTTTAGTACCGGTGTGAATTTGGAAGTTTATGTCAATAATCAGTTAGTCACTAACCTGCAGGAGAGTCAGCAAAATAGTGTTTACTCTTCGGGCGAAATTGAAGTCAATGTAGCGGGAGATTTTACTTTAGCCTTCGTCCAGGCAAATTCCTCCGCCGGGCAAGTGACGATCGACAATATCGAATGGACCGCATTTGATCAGCAAAGAGTTTTGGTAAAGGAAGTGGAGCAAGCCGGTACCTTCAGTATTTATCCCTCACCCGCCACTTCTCTTATCCATATTTCAGCTGAGAATGCCCGGTGCTTTCAAATCCTTGATCCGTCAGGCCAAGTAGTGATGCAGGGTGACTTTAAGCCGGAAATAGAGATCAGCCACCTGCCGACAGGGGTTTATCTGTTGATGATTCAGCAATGGAAGGGTAATAGACGTTCCAAATTATTTGTGAAAAGATAATAATGATTTCATTCAATACAACAAAAGGAGGCCCGAGAGGGCTTTCTTTTTTTAAGAAGATCGGAAGGAGCTCCTCGCAGATACGCCTCCGGGCTGACGGAGTAGGTTTGAGCAGTTGCCAGCCAGCTTTAAGCTGAATTATAATTGCTGAAATCCTCAATTAGCTGCAAGTCCGGAGAAAGAGGGAATTTTCCCTGTTTCGACTTTTTACCAAGAAGGAAGATGAAGGAGCAGAAAGCAGGCTTTCCAAATCGCGGTGATTAGGAGCGTTTTTTAAAAGCAAAATACGTAATGAAAATCTGATGATTGCAGAAGAGATACCCGATTATTTTGAGAGAATCGCAGCGATATCGTGGAGAAATTATCCAAAATCGCTTCCTATAATTCGAATTTGCTTCGGAGGATGCGTTTAAAAATATGCGCTAAAATGCCGGAAAACATCTTATTGGAACCGAAAACAAATGGCTTCTATGAAGTTAATAAATGTAGCGGTGCATTATTTGGCTTAAAGCGTACACCTTTTATGAAACTCCTTCCATATCTCGTTTATCTAATAATCATACAGCAGTTGATGGCCTGCCAGGAGTTTAAAGATCATCCCCCGAGAAAAAGTAAGGCAGTGGGAAAATTGGAAGGAAAAGACTATACGCAATGGGTAGATCCCTTCATTGGCACCGATGGAACCGGTCACACTTTTCCGGGTCCTTCCTGGCCAATGGCCCTGGTGCAGCCCGGCCCCGACAACCGCGATATTGGTTGGGATTATACTTCCGGATATCAGTTTCAGGATCGTCAAATTCTCGGATTTTCTCACAGCCGGGCCAGCGGAACAGGCATCAATGAATTTGGAGATGTTTTGTTACTGCCACTGGGAGAGGATAAAACTAAACATAAATCAAAAAAAGAAGAAGAGTCGGCTGAGGTGGGACTGTATGAGGTGCGGCTGGACAATGGGGTAAATGTAAGCCTGACTTCCACCCCACGGGTTGGTATTCATCGTTATGAATTTCCTTCAGAAGAGGCTACGGTTTACGTTAATCTGCAGCATGGTCTACGCTTTTTAACCGATTCTCTGGTGTTGGAAAGCCAGGTGAAGCTGGAAGGGAATCATGCGATTTCCGGTTATGCCCGAACTAAGAACTGGGTAGAGCGCAGATATTTTTTTTATATAGAATTTGACCAAAAATGGCAACAGATCGAACAAAAGCAAAAGGAACCAAAAGAAGTGGCTCCAAAATATCTGATTCATTTTAAATTGGGTGATGGGAAATTGATGGCCAAAGTAGCGCTCTCGGGAGTTAGTGTGAAAGGGGCAAAGGCCAATATGAAAACGGAAGCCCCAGACTGGCAGTTTGAATCTTATGTGCTGCAGGCGAAGAAAAGGTGGAATAAACTTTTATCAAAAATAGAAATTGAAGCGGATGATGATCAAAAAACCATATTCTATACCGCGCTCTATCATCTTTACCTTCAGCCTGCAAATATAGCCGATGCCAATGGGCAGTACCGGGGTGCAGATCATAAGGTACGCAAGGCCCCGGCCGGAAAATATTATTCCACGCTTTCCCTATGGGACACCTATCGGGCGGCTCATCCGCTTTACACCCTGCTCAGTCCCGATTTGGTAAATGGCTTTATCAATTCCATGCTCCTGCATGCGGATGCACAGGGCTACCTGCCCATTTGGACTGCCTGGGGACAGGAAAACCATTGTATGATAGGAAACCACGCCATACCGGTGATCACGGATGCTTATATGAAAGGTTTTAGTGGTTTTGATGAAGACAAAGCCCTGGAGGCCATGTTACGATCTACCCGGGAAAACCACCTGAATTCCGATTGGGAGATCTACAATCAGTATGGTTACTATCCTTTTGACCTGTTGGATAATGAATCCGTTTCCCGTACGCTGGAAAGCGGACTTGATGACTATTGTGTGGCTATATTTGCCCAAGAAATGGAAGAAGAAAGTATTGCCCGAAGCTATTTTAAGCGCTCAGAGTACTATAAAAATCTCTTTGATCCGGAAACGAAATTAATGCGGGGAAAGGATTCTGAAGGGAATTTCAGAAGCCCTTTTGATCCGATTACTTCTACTTCTCCCATGAACAATCCCGGGGATTATACCGAAGCGAATGCCTGGCAATATTCCTGGGCATCCGCCCAGTATGATGTTGCGGGCTTGATAAAATTAATGGGTGGAAAGGCAGCTTTCACCCGCCAACTGAATACTTTTTTCTCCCTGAAAGGGGAAGAAAACAAGCATTTGGGACAGGAAGGGATGATCGGGCAATATGCGCACGGCAATGAACCCGGTCATCATATTCCTTATCTTTACGCCTACAGCGACAGTCCGGAAAAAGGACAGGATCTGCTGCGAACTATTTGCAGGGACTTTTATTCTTCCACTCCCTCGGGCATCACCGGCAATGAAGATTGCGGACAAATGAGTGCCTGGTATATTTTTACGACCCTGGGCTTTTATCCGGTAAACCCGGCCAATGGTACTTTTGTGCTGGGAGTTCCGCAGGTAGCGCGGGCTACGGTGAAATTACCCAAAGGCAAACAATTACTTATTAGGAACAATCACCTGCAAGATGGAAGCGAGGTAAAAGCCGTGTTTTTTAATGGCCAAAAGGTGGAAGGCCCTGAAATCAGATATCAGGATTTGATGAAGGGCGGCGAGTTGGTATTTGAATGAGACCGTTAGCGTGTTTAAAAGAAAAAAGGTTAGGCTGGAATTACACAACTAAGGCAAAAGGTAGATAATTCAAATTAGCCATCAGATATTTTTCAACAAGTCTGATGCAGATTTAAGCCATATTATTGTTGCATCCCCCCCTTTTAGAGCGTATTTAAAAGCACATTATCCGGCTGACAGTCTGAATTATTGAAAGCGATTTAGGATAATTGCTCAATCATAGCGTTGCTATTTTCTCAAAATAATCGGGTATCTCTTCTGCCATACTTCAAATTTTGGCTGCGAATTTTGGCTCTTAAACACGATCTAAGCTACCAGACGGAAAAAATCACGGGATTTTTCCTATTTCGTTTTTTTCTAATGAAGCAGGTAAATGAGGAGAAAGCAAGAATGCCCAAATTTGGCTGATTAATAAATCAGCAAAGCTAATTGCAATAAATTGATAATAAGTCCCTTATCCTATTTACTAAGTCTATCGATGCTTAATTCGGCTTAATCCTGAAATTTTCAGTGCCGCCTGGAGCTGATCCACTACTTTTGAGCTAACCGGGTTTGCTTTTGCGGAATAGTTCGGCAAAATGTAGGATCATAATGTATATTACAGCAGTTCCTTTTGTTTCGTCCTACCGACAATCTTATCCTTCTTCGCTTAATTCTGCATGTTCCGCTATCACAAATTCACCCCATTCCGCTATAGATTTCAACAAAGGAATCAGACTTTTGCCAAAGTCAGTTAGTTCATACTCTACCTTTAGGGGAGGCTTGCTGGTATATACCGTCCGGTTCACCACGCCATCTTCTTCCAGCTGCTTAAGCTGCAAGCTCAGTGTACGCTCTGTCACCGTATCCATTTTTTTTCGCAGTTCATTATAGCGGAGGGGTCCGTCCATCAGGTAAACCAAAATTACCGTTTTCCACTTCCCTCCGATTATTCCCATCGTTACGCTGGTACAACAGGGGTAATCTTTTCCTTTAACCTTATACATTTTCTATAATAATTTGTAATCTTCTTTAAGCCTGAAGCTTTTGTCTTGGAATTTGGCCCTCAGACGGTTATTGTTTCTGAAATATTCTGTTTTTCTCCCTCAATGCAGGCACTTCCTTTGCGAAAATCTTAAAGGCCAGCCCTTATTTTAAAATATCCCGAAAAGTTTAAACTATCCTTTTTGACCGTTATTGCAAAGTTAATCAACTATACTTAGGTTTGCAACTATAATTTTGATAGTAACAATAAACAATAAACAATAAAGACATGAAACTGCAGGAAATTTTAAACTGGCGTTATTCTACAAAAGAGTTTGATCCATCAAAAAAAATCTCCGAAGAGAATTTTCAACAGGTAAAAGACTTGTTGCGCATGAGTCCTTCCAGTACCAACCTTCAGCCATGGCACTTTTTGATCGCCAATGATGAGGCCGGAAAAGCCCGAATCGCCAAAGGGACGCAGGGATTTTATCAGTTTAATGCACAGAAAATCACTGATGCTTCGCACGTAATTGTTTTTGCCGCCCGTACCAGTGCAGATGAGGACTATATGCAGCATCTTTTAGCCGTAGAGGAGCAGGATGGCCGCTATCCGAATGAAGAGATCAAGCAAATGATGCATGGCGGACGCAATGCATTTACGGATATGCACCGTTATGATTTCAAGGATTTACAGCACTGGATGGAGAAACAGGTGTATTTGAATATGGGGAATTTCCTATTAGGAGTTGCGATGTTGGGTATTGATGCTCTTCAGATGGAAGGTGTAGATTTGCGCGCCATTGATGAAGAATTTGATTTGCGCGAGAAAGGCTTTACTGCTGTAGGCGTGGTGTCAGTCGGCTACCGTACCGCCACTGATTTTAACACCACCGATAAAACCCCAAAATCCCGTTTACCGGAATCGGAGGTTTTCTCGGTATTGGGGGAGTAGGATTTAGCGTTTTCTAAATATAATTTGTTTCTGTTAATTTGAAGGAATTACTTTGGGCAGGTGTCTGCTCAAGTGATTCCTTTTTTTGTATTAAAAAAATTGCCCTTAAAATTAGAACTCAGGAAATGAATGAACAACGCTCAAAGTATTTCAGTGACAGAAAGGCATGGAGAACATGGTTAGAGGCTAATTTTGATAAGGAAGCTGATATTTGGTTGGAGTATCCCTTAAAGAAAACAAATAAGAAAAGAATACTATACAATGATGCGGTGGAGGAAGCGCTGTGTTTTGGCTGGATTGATAGTACCCTGCGGTCCTTAAATGAAACGACTTCCATTCAGAGATTTTGCAGAAGAAGGAAAAATTCCGCTTACTCTCAGCCAAATATTGAAAGGCTGAAATGGCTTTTTGAACGAAACTTAGTTCATAGCGCTATCAGGGAGGAAGTTTCGGAAATTGTTCAGCAAAATTTCACTTTTCCCGAAGATATTTTAACCCGTTTAAAGGAGGATGTAGAAGTTTGGCAGAATTATGAGAACTTCAGCGAGCCATACAAACGAATCAGAATAGCTTATAGTGACAGCGCAAGGAAAAGGCCTGAAGAGTTTAATAAAAGATTACATCATTTCATAAATAAAACCAAAGTGAATAAACAAATTAAAGGCTTCGGCGGGATTGAGAAATATTAATAAGCCAAATGCAGTATTTTTAAATTCTTGTTTAGCTTCAAGGATGGAAAAATGTAGGAATTTTCTCTATTTCGTTTTTTTCAAGGAAGCAGATTTACCCCAATTTTGAGCAATTATAAATTCTTTAATAACAATTGATTTTCGTGGGCAATAAGAGTCTTGCTTAGATTTTTCGAAATCTAGTGGTGAATAATTCGGCTTAAGATGCTAATGGGATGGAAAATGGTTCCAAATTGCTCAATAAATAGATATTAGCGTGACTCACTCTCATTAAACTTATATTAAATATGGTGAAAATATTTTCAATAGTTATATATGAGATTAAAAATTAACTAATTTTGCTCAAGTTTACTGATTAGATATGTGATTTGCTCACTAATATATAGTTATTATAATTAATTAATTTTTCATCACACATGACAACCTTCTTTGGCATTTTAGCCATTTTTTTTGCGATTGTAGCCTATGCGCTACACAAATTAGACTCCGGTGATCGATTACCCTTATTGTTAAGAGGGATATCGGCTGTACCTGCCTATGCCCTGCTTAGTATTGGGGTATTATTGATGATTTTTAAGTCACTTTTCTTCTTTGCTGATAGAGGGTTTAATTATTTGTTGGTCTCTCCTACGGGGCATATGAGTGCTGTAATGGAACAAGGGATTAAATGGAGAGGCTTCGCTAAAATTGATAAATGGCAGAAGTATATTGATGTGAAAGTGGTCAGTAAAGATACCGAATCCGACGAAAAGGAATTGGAAGGTAAGATGGCGCCTATTCCAGTTCGATTTATTGATCAGGTTACGGCAAATGGACATGTTTCTTTGCGATTTCAGCTTCCAAACGATGAAGTGAGCTTTATACAGTTGGCTGTTAAGTACCGCACCATGAGCAATCTGGTGAATAATACGATAATCCCGACCGTGCGAGAGCAATTGATTAATACGGGTTATATGTTCGCTGCGCAGAACTATATTTCCGGGGAGGCACAATCTTTCCGTCAAACTTTTGAGGAGCAGCTTAAGCACGGTACTTATGCGGTCAATAAAATTGAAGTAAGGGATACCGTTTTTAATGATATTGACATGACGGAAAAGCAGCGGACTATAAAAGAAATACAGACGAGTTACCATGTGGAGAAAATCCTCGAGAATGGTATTCCTAAACGTATTCCGCATGAATTGTCTGAGAATAACATCGTGGTTTCTCAGGTGATTGTCGATAAAATTGATCTGGAAGCGACCTTTAAACAGCGACTGGAAGCACAGCGGGATGAATCTGCCAAGCGCCAGCTGGAGCAGCAAAAAATTGAGACGGCAAAGGCTGAGCAGCAACGGATTGTAGCACAGGGAGAGCGTGATAAGGCTGCCGAGCGGGTTACACAGGAAAAGGAGCAGGTGAAAGCTTTGATTGCTATTGAAACAAAATTGAAGCAGGAGGAGACCAATAAAAAATTGGCTGCCATTGCCCTGGAAACAGAAAAATTGAATGCGCAAAAGCAGAAGGTGACAGCCGATGCGGAGGCTTATGAAATTTCCAAAAAAGTAAGTGCGGGTATTACGCCGGAAGTTAAACTGCAGATGGAGCTTAATCGAGACATCAAAGTTGCTGCGGAATTGGCCAAAATTAAATTTCCGGAAACTATGATTATCGGCGGAAATGGCGGTAAAAATGGGACTACACCATTAGAAAGTCTGATTGGAGCAGCCATGGCCAAGCAATTGAAATCTCAATAAGAGCATTTTTAAAAGGACATCATCCGACTGCAAATTAGAATTATTGGAAGCGATTTTGAATAGTTTCTCAACAATAGCGATGCTATTCTTTCCGCAATAATCAAATTTTCGCTGCGAATTTTGGCTTTTTTTACACGCTCTGAGCGGATGAATGTCCGGTTCTATGAAAATACTTCAGAAGTAGGGGATTATTTTTTGGATCAGCAGTCGGCTGATGATTGAAAAATAATCCTCGATTAAGCCGAATTATTCACTGCTTCGCAAGTTTTAGTAAGCCACGCTTAACCCGAATTATTCACCAGTAAGTCGTAAGTACCTTATTTCCAACTCCTTAAGGTTTGTTTTCTTTGGGTTATAATAGCCCGAATTTGGGCAAGCTTGCTTTCTCCTCATTCATCTGTCTCGTTGGAAAAAACTCGAAATAGGAAACTATTCCTTTATTTTTTCCGCCTTACAGCTAAACGAGGATTAAAGCATGAGTAATCCGGCTTAAGGGGTTTATTCCAGTTCGATAAGATCGGTTATGCTGATGTTCAAATTGCCCAAATTGGGGAAAGCCTGCTTTTTATTTCTTCATCTGCAACCTTGGAAAAAACTTTAATAGGAAACTATTCACCCATTTTTTCCCTTGCAGTTAAATGTGGATAAAAGCATGAATCATCCGCCTTGAATCCTGAATTTTAGGATTGAAGAGCCGTGGTGGTGGTTTGGGCGCATTCCAGGAAAAAATATAATAAAAAAAGCCCTCCATTGCGGTCAATAAAAGCAGGGAGGGCTTTTCTTTGTCTTATTTTTGGGGAGCCCCTTTTATAGGTTAATCATATTTTTCAAAGAAAGTCAGAGATTGCAGGTCTGCCCCCTCTGAATACCATGTTCTTTCATGCACGGTGCCCCGGGCCAGGGATAGAGGCGGAGGCGTAGCCGGTTGTGGAGCTCTTTTCCGGCGGGAAGGCATTCAGGGCAAATCCTTACTGCCCGCCGGAAAAAGCGACCGCCGAAAGCCCGGTGCGCATAGCGCAGGCCCAAAAAAAAGGATATTTTCGGTATCAGATCAGCATGGTGGCCGGTAGTTGGTAAAGTGGGGAGCGGTTTTTCCCGTTGGAATAGTGCTGCAGATACTCATCCATTCGGACGTAGCTGATGCTCAGTCTGCTGATGCCGAATCGGTCGGATTTAATTTCTCCTTCTTCCTTGAAATAAATGAAGAGGGAGTTCATCATATTGGAGTGCAGTTGATCGGGCTGATCGTCCTCCCGGTTATGACGATGGATCACACGATACTGGTCAATTCGGTCCCAATCTATCCAGCCGGTCCTTCGACTGTAAAAACCTTTTTTACTGAGGGTGATCACAGGTGAGCGGTCGATCAGGTAAGGACTACTCCAGGCCATGATGCCTAGTCCAATGAAAATGAATACAAATTGTAACAGGCTATCCTGTAAAATACCCTGGGGGTTCCACCAGGCCATCAGGCTACAGGCTACCCCCAATAGAAAAAAGCCGCCAAAGAATCGGATAGAAAATCGGATATGATATTCTTCTTTTAGTTTTGGAGTCTTGAGTGGCACATGCCAAAGATTATTTCGTTTTCTGAACTGGAGGATTTCACGGATGTACGCTCGTTTGCCTTTACCTAAAAAGCCTAAACCGGGGAGATTGTCATGAATTTGCCAATTAGGGCCCTGTTCATATAAAAATTCATTGACATCATTTACTTTGCGCAGCGCCCAGGCCCTCCACATGAGGACAAGTTGGAAGCGGATGAGAAAAGGAAGTCCCACTGCCATAAGTAATAACAGTAATTTAAATACCTGAGGGGTTTGCGGTTCGTTGAGGAAGAAATAGATGCATATAGCGGGAAAGATCACCAGAGAGGCCAAAAAGGGAAGGTGAACTTGCCACATTGCAGCACGCAATACGCGAAAGGTAGATAAGTATTTCATAGAAAAGGAATTATATTAAAAAAATCGGGGGAAATGATTCCTCAATTTTAAAATACAATTTCTTTTGCAAAGAAAAAAGACCCAAAGCGCGGGAGGGGAAGTAATAATGGATATTACTCCCAGGGTAGGAATTTTTCCTTTAGAATACTTGCTCTTTTTGGGTTATGTCCATGTAAATTTTCTCCAGCCAGGACCTTTTCATATAATTTTAGATAGCCTCTGGCCATGCTAATATGGTTGAAGCAATCCTGAGCGTACTCATGACAAAGCTGTCGGTTATAAGCATCGGCATTTTGAATGGCGGCTTTTACTTCGATTGGATTTGCGGATAAAAATCCGACTTCCTCCTTCACCAGTTCAGGCAGGGAACCGTAAGGGGTCCCAAATACCGGGGCACCAAAATACAGGCTCTCGGTGATGGCCAGACCAAAAGGCTCATGCCAGCGGACGGGAAATACCAGCCCTTTAGAATAGCGCAGCAATTGATTTTTTTCTTCTCCTCCCACCATGCCGTGGAAGTGAATTTTGGGGCTTAATGTCAGACGGAAACCCATTTTAAAATTCAGCCGGCTGCCACCAAGTACTTTCAAACGGGCACCGGGAATGCTGTTGATCAGGGAGATGGCGCCTTTCACATTTTTCTTGCGCCAGGCAGCTTTTCCCAAAAAATGAAAGTAGTTTTTCTTTTCATTTAAAGATACTGGTCCATAGTCTTCGAAGTCCAATCCGTTATATACATAAGTATCAGAGTCGAATTGCCCTGCATGGTAGGCAGAAATGAAAACGGTATTTTTAGGGAAAGGGGCTGTATTGTTTCGGTCTCCATGAAAGGTATTGAGATGTGGACGGTCAATTTCATAGGGGATATTGAAATGCACCACATCGTATTCCTCCGGAATCTGACGATCTAAATCCAGTTCAGGATTAATCTCATGCACTTTTGCAAAGGGACATTGGGTTCCTTTGCCGGCCAGCAATCCCACTTCATGTCCCAATGTGGCCAACCCTTTAGCGAGGTACCAGACTACCCGTTGCGTGCCACCATAGGTTTTGCAGGGAAGTACTGAGTGAAGGACGAGAAGGATTTTCATATTAGGTGCTGCTGATGATTATACCGGAGTCAAAGTTATTAATTTTTTGGCGAATGCAAATAAGGAAGTGAAACAGGGCTTTTTTATATCAGGTTAGATCAGCCATTCCACACCTTATATTTGATAATCAATCGTTTCTTTTTCATTTTTTTTGATAAAAAAGGAAACAAAAAAATCAAGGCTGAGATCAATGTCGGCAGGACAAAGAACCTGCTGACGGAATCCATCAAGGTGACATTTGGAGAAGGTAGGAGACTGGTGAAATATTGCTACAATGTCGCTGTGATGCCTTCTTGACGCCAGCGGAACCTTTGTCTATCCGCCCATTGATCAAGGCCCGACTGTTGATGTAGAAGATTTTATACAATAAAGTCAATGCTGTGAAAGATAGTAAGTTAAGCCGAATTATTCACCGCTAGTTTTAAAATTCATCACAAGAACTTGTTTATCAATTAGCTATTATTGGGTGTGCTGAATTTCTGATAGCCCAAATTTGGGTAGGCTTGCTTTCTCTTCATTCATCTGCTTCGTTGGAAAAAACTTGAAATAGGAAAAATTCCTTCATTTTTTCCGCCTGGCAGCTAAACGAAGATTTAAGCACGAATAATCCGGTTTAACTCATAAACAAGCGCTCAAATCAAAAAGACCTTCATTGGAAATTAGATCATTCCTAAAATTTGCCCATTTGTAGTTTTTTGAAAAAGCCGTGCGAAGTGAAAAGAGCCGGACTTATAGTAAAAACAGCCGGCAAAGCTATGCTCTGCCGGCTGCAAATGGTTTTGAAGGCCCTTTAGCCGAATGCTTTATGCTTGTCCTCCTTTAGTTGTAAAGCGGGAAAAATGAAGGGATTTTTCCTGCTTCGGTATTTTTCCAGCGAGACAAAGGAAGGAGGAGCAAGCCAGCTTAGTCAAATCCGGGATGTAAAATTTCAGCTTAAAGTCCGCAGGAGCAATTCCCGTGGGTGAGGGATTCCTCATGCCAGGGAAAGTTTTCCTGATAGCCTTCGGTCTCCCAATAAAACGGTGCTCTGCTTTTTTCACGTAAACCAATTTCATTCATGCTGTGGGCATCGTACAGGCGGCCGTTAATCATCACATGGCTGATGCTTTCCGAATTACGGATATTTTCCAGCGGGTTCTCTTCCATAATCATAAGGTCAGCCAGCTTGCCGGCTTCCAGGGAGCCGATGTCTCCGTCCAGTCCTAGGTAATGTGCCGGATGCAGGGTGGAGGAGCGGATGGCTTCCATATTGCTCATGCCGCCCTGCTGCAGCATCCACATTTCCCAGTGGGCGCCTATTCCCTGAATTTGTCCGTGAGCCCCCATATTCACCTTCACGCCGGCATCCTGTAATTTTTTCGCGGACTGTGAAGTAAGGATATACCCATGATCATAATCTTCCTGTGGTGCCATGGTCCGGTGGATGGCCCGTGGGTCAATTACGCTTCTCGGGGTGAAATGCATCAGGTGTTCATTCTTCCAGACTTCACTTTCCTGATACCAATAAAATTCTCCATTGAGCCCGCCATAGTTCACAATCAGGGTTGGGGTATAGCCCACGGCTGTTTGTTTCCAGAAATCGATCACATCCTTATACAGCGGGGCCACCGGAATGTTGTGTTCAATGCCGGTGTGGCCGTCCATTACCATGGTCATATTGTGGAAGAAGGTAGAGCCTCCCTCCGGTACCACCATAATTTCCTCCTCAGCAGCAGCTTTCAGCACTTGCTGGCGTTGCTCACGTCGTGGCTGATTATAGCTTTTTACAGAAATTGCTCCCCAGGCTTTTGATCTACGAATGGCAAAACGGGCATCGTCCAGGCTGTTGATTTTGGCTTTGAAATCGCCATCTGCCCCATACAGAATATTACCGGTGGAGTATACCCTTGGGCCTGTCATTTCACCGGCGCGCAGCATTTCCGACTGGTTGAAAATCATTTCCGAGTTTGCGGAGGGGTCATGCGCTGTGGTTACGCCAAAGGCCAGGTTGGTATAATAAGGCCAGTTTTGCTGTGCACTCAGACCCAGTCGGAATGAACCCAAATGGGCATGTGCATCCACCATGCCGGGCATGATGGTTTTGCCCTGCATGTCCATAACTTTGGCTGTGGCAGGAATTTCGATATTGGCGCCAATGGCTTTGATGCGATTGTTCTCCACCACTATGCTGCCCTTTTCAATAACTTCATTCTCCTGATTCACTGTAATGATGCGGGCGTTGGTCAGGGCAATGATGCCTTCCGGCGCGTCAGATTTCACTTTCAGATCAATTTTGCTACCGCTTTTCACAGGTTCTGGCAGGGAGTCCGGTGCGCCTTCCACAAAGGTGAAACAGTCTTTCAGGCTGGTCTCGTAAACGGTATTGCCCAGGTTCCATTTCAGGCCTTGTCCGTCAGGAGTCCAGTGTAGATTATAACCCGCTTCTTTGGCGACCTGTCTGACCGGTACGGCTTTGGTGTCTGCTGAAAGCTCGAAAGGCTTGCCGGTTTTCGGGAATGGGGCGATGTAAACTTTATACAACTCACTGAATGCAATGTATTCATTGTCGGGGCTGGGGACAAAGGTGTTGGTATATTTGGAGGTAAAGTGCTTTTGTTCCTCCTGCCCGTTCAGGTTAACGGACCAATAAGCCTTTTTCAGGGCCCCAAAGAAATAGCCTCCGGTCTGATAAAAAATACGGTCTCCCCCGGCATTGAATCTTGGGAATTCCCCTTTATCGGTGACTTTTTTTAGATTTTTACCATCGGTCTGGATCGTGTAAATTCCCGATTCCGTGCCATAAGCATTTCCTTGCTGGTCATTGCCTTTTTCTTTACGGAATACCAGCAGCTGCCCATCCGGATTGAAATGCGGTTCCCGATAAATGCCCTTTGCCAGCGGCAAGGCACGGCTTTTTTTCTTTTTCAGGTCATGCAGCCATATTTTTCCTTTTTCCTGATCATTCCAGCTGACAAAAACCATGGTTTGGCCGTCCGGGGAAATCTGAGGTTCGTACTCAAAACGGTTTTCTTCCCTGAACATGCGCTTTACCTGGCCGCTTTCCACTTCTTGCACATAAAGTTTTCCCACGGCATGGAAATAGCGTTTTTTACCGTCCGGGGAGGTGGTCAGGTGCCGGATGGCTTTGACCTCAAATTCCTCAGGTGCTACCGCATGCTGAAAACGCAGGGCCGGTGCGATCTGATGTTTGACATCCGCCTCAAAAGGGATCACCGTACTGCTGCCGTCTGCCACGGTTACTTGATGTAATTTTCCTTCTCCGTAAATGATGATGTGCTGGTCATCCGGCGTCCAGTTGTAGCCGGTGAAAGGGCCGAAAATAGCCCATGCTTCGGACTGGTCTTTGGTCAGTCCATCAAACAGGGGGCGATGGATGCCGGTGGCCATATCATAAAGATACAACACTGTTTTGTTGCGCACCCGCTTGATGTAGGCCAGCTGATCTCCTTTGCGGTTCAGTTGCGGCCGCATGGCTCCGCCGGGGGCGTAAATGACATTTTCTGACTTCCCGCTTTGGCGATCGAAACGCTTTATGGCATAGATCACCTTATTCGGATCCTTATTGTACTGGAAGTAACCCCCTTCGTACATGTCTTCTACATAATAGACATAACGGCCGTCCGGAGAAACCATGGGTTCGTTGATGTCCTGCTGTTCATTTTTAGCCGGGACCAGCTCCGTGCCCGTACCGCCCCCAATATGGAATAACCAGATGGCACCGGCGCCCAGGGAGCGGGTATGGGTATAGTGTTTTCTGGCCACCAGGTATTGTCCGTCCGGGGTCCAGTTGGCATTGTTGATCAATCGGAAATCTTCTTTAGTGACCTGACGGGCCGCTGTTCCGTCTGCCTTCATTAGCCAGATATTATCACCGCCGGCGATGTCAGAAGTAAAGGAAATGTATTTGCCGTCCGGAGAAAATCGTGGTTGGCATTCCCAGGCCATTCCGCTTCTCAAAACTTCGGCCTTGCCTCCGCTGATGGGCATTTTGTAAATGTCTCCCATCATGTCGAAGACCAGGCTCTGTCCGTCAGGAGAGACATCCACACTCATCCAGGTACCTTCGTCCGTAGTGTATTCAATGGTTTTTAAAGGTCGTTGTGGATCTTCCACCGACCAGTTTTCTTCCCCGGTGGACTGGCTAAAGCCCGGCAGGGAAAGTATAAAGGTTAAGAAAAAAATACAGGCTATTCGCATCGTAGTAAATTGGTTTTGGGCGAATATCCTAAATAATTATCCCAAAAGTAAACCGAAAGTGGATAAGCCGTGGCTTTTTCGGCAATTGCGCCTTGTGAAATTGATTGTTTCGATAAGGTTGTCCTGCGTATTGAACAGTGCTCCAGGCTTAAGCCGAATGATGCATCACTAAATTCATCAACTAATCATAATTATTTCATTTTTAGATCTTTATAATCTAATTTTTTTGATTTATAATAGTCCAAATTTTAATGAGCTTGCTTTCTCTTCCTTCATCTGTTTCACTGGAAAATCCCTTCCATAATCCCGCCTTGCAGTAAGCATCAATCATTTGGATTAAATTCTTGTTTAGCGGTTTTAACAGAGGATATGCAGTTTGGTAAGAAAGGCGTAGGAAGCAAAAGCATTGGCCCGGCGGGGAGATCAATGTTTTTTGGTATGTTTTTTCTTGCCCACTCCCACAAAAGTGGCAGCACCACCGGAAAGGGCGGTTTTTATGGCAAAATTGATAATGGATTTGGTAGAGTCACGTTCAAAATGCAATTGGGCAATACGTGGTTTTTCCACTGGATGGTTTTGCTTTTTGAGGGCTACGGTATTGGTAATCCAGGAGGCTGCGGATCTGAAAATTCCTTTCTTTTTCTTTTTGGGTTGTTCAATACTCACGGAAAAATCCTGATAAAAGAAGGACATTTCCCCGGTGCCTTCCGTCCTGCTCAGGTTCATGTGTACGGAGGAGGGCCATGATCTGCCGCTTTCAATTTTGACGCCCATGGTGGGGTAGCTGAAATCATTCAAAACCGAAAGGTTAAAAGCACCGATTTGCGTATCCATGCTCATGATGGTGTTTGGGTCGAATAGGGGCATTTTTATAGTGGTTTTAATGGGCGCCGAATGCTGAAGCAGCGCTTCGCAGTACAGTTCCAGCGCCTGTGTGCTGCTGTCATTGGCCAGATTTTTCCCGGATAATTGAATTTGATCCACGGTGATTTTGCCGTAGAGATCATGTTTTTTTCCCATTTCCAGATAAGTCACCTTTCCTTGCGCAATTTCTAAAGCGCCAATAAGGAAAGGGAAGGGCAAGGCCAGCAGCAGGTCATTGGGAAGTGGTTTTATACTGGTGCTGGCCGGGAAATTTTTATCACGGCTGACCTTAATTTGAGGAGCGTTTACAAACAGGGAATCCAGGTGAATATTTTCTTCTTCCAGAAATTTATAAAAGTTGAAGCCTTTCCCTCTGATTTTGGGAATGACGATATCGAGCTGATCTGTCTGGTGTCCTAATTCCGCCGACCGGCTTTGTAAATCCGTGGTGGAGGTAATAACCAGGGAGTCTATTGCGAGGTTGGGCTGCTGACTTTGGATCGTCATTTTTTTGACATATACCGCATAATGATGCTTATCCAGTAGAAAGAACATGGAATCATAGGCCAGAGCGACTTTTTGATATTGCACTTTGAGGTCGTCGGGCGTCATTTCTGTATTGAGGTCATCCAGGTTCATTTCAAAATTACTGGCAATACTCAGGCTGGTATCATTCTCCTGAATTTTGTATATCCTGATTTTTCCTTCCCGCATATAAAAATCTTCCAAGCCAATGCTTTTCACATTATCTTCCACACTACTTAGCCAGTTTGCACTTATGGCCTTTCGCTTCTGATCCGGCAATTGATGGTAAAAGGTCAGTTGAGGTTGATCAATTTGAATGGCGTGTAACTGGATTTCGCCGATCAGTGTTTTCCAGATGTCTATGCCAAGGGCTACTCTGGCCCTATCGATCTTTGCATACAAGGCGCTGCCGGTGCTGGTGGCCGTGGGGAAAATGGAAATTTGCTGCACCTCTGTGGCGAGCTGCCACCAGTGGAATTGTATATCATCAATTTCAATTTTATAGGTGGCCGCATTTTCTCCTATGGTGATTTTTTTGAGTTGTTGTCTGATTTCTTCATCAATCTGTCGTTTAATCATCGAGCCGATGCCCCAGAGGGCGAAAATCGACAGCAGGAAAAATATCAGTATTTTGTATTTGAATCTCATTTGGTTTTGCTTCAAAGAATAGTCCTTTATTAGAGGAAACCCTTTAATTGAGTTTATGGCTATGGTATTATTAATTTTATCCTAATTTTAGGATTGAAAAATAAAAATACTATTTATGCGTAGCCTTTCTCTTTGTTTCCTCCAAATTATATTTTTGATCACCCATGGGGCCATATCCATGGCGCAGTCCCTTGCCATAAAGGATTTTATGGGCGGACATGACTATGTCGGGCATTTGCCGGAAGCTCCTTTTTGGGCAGGCAATAGTGATCATTTTTATTTTTACTGGAATCCGGAGGGAAAAGCTTTTGAGGAATTGTACAAATGGGAGCCGGGAGCCAATGCTCCGGTAAAAGTGGAGGCGGATCAAATAGCAGATTTGCCCAAATCCGGGATGATATGGAATGCCGATTATTCCACTGCGGCCTATTCCTGGCGTGGAGGGCTCTATCTATTTGATGCTAAAAGTAAAAAAACGCAGGCCATCATGATGATGAATGCGGCCGTGAGCCAATTGGCCTGGGTGGAAGCGGGTTTGAGTTTTGTTCAAAATGGGAATCTATATTTATTGTCCCTGGAGCCGATGAGTTTACGTCAACTGACGGACTTTCAGCCAGGCCATAAGCCTTCAGAAGCGGGTAGTCCAATGCAGGAATGGCTGAAGGAAGATCAGCTGGAGACTTTTGAAATTGTAAGGGACTGGTCTGATCGCAAGGCCGCCCGTAAGGCCTATCGGGAAGCGCAACTTCCTTTTCAACCGGCAAAGATTTATACCGGAGCGGGAAGCCTTTACCGCATGCGTCTGAGTCCGGATGGGCAACAGTTATTTTTTACCACAAGACAGCATGGCAAAAGCACCAAGACGAAAATGCCCAAGTGGGTGACTGCAACCGGCTATGTGGAATACGGGCAATACCGCCCGAAAGTGGGAGATGCCGGAGATACTTTCAAAAGTTTTGTATTCGATTTGGCGGCGGACAGCCTGATGGAAATTAGTACGGCAGCTATACCGGGCATCCGACAAAAGCCGGAATTTCTGAAAGATTATCTGAAGGAGGGCGAAGAATGGACTGCGGAATATGAAAAAGAGCGGGAAGTGGTGATGCATCCGCCGGTGTTTTCTCCGGATGGAAAATATGCGGTGGTGGATGTCCGTTCACTGGATAACAAAGACCGGTGGATCATGCAGTTGGAGATGAAAACGGCCGCCCTGAAATTGGTGGATCGCCAGCATGATGAAGCTTGGGTGGGCGGACCGAATATCAACGGATGGAATATGTACTCCGGGACGGTGGATTTTTTGAATGCCGAAAGCATCTGGTTCCAGTCGGAGGAAACTGGTTACTCTCATCTGTACACCTATGATTTGAAGAAAGGCCGGAAGAAGGCTTTGACCAGCGGGGCATTTGAAATTCAGTCTGCCCGGCTGGATAAGGCCAAAAATTATTTCTATCTGGTGTCCAACAAGAAAAGCCCGATGGAGAAGCACGTTTATAAATTGGCGGTGAAAGGCGGGAAAATGCAGCAGCTTACTACTGCCCCGGGAGCCTATGAGTTCGATTTGTCAGCGGATGAAAAATCCCTCGCTTTAAGATATTCTTTCGCTAATAAACCCTGGGAAGTCTATTATATGGAGAATAAAGCGGGGGCGGAAATGCAGCAGGTTACCCAGTCCACCACAGATGCATTTCAAAAATATGAATGGCGTATACCGGAGATTGTGACTTTTGATGCCCGTGACGGGGAGAAGGTTTATGGCCGGATGTATCAGCCGGAAGGTGGTAGTGATAAGGCGGTGATTTTTGTGCATGGCGCCGGATATTTGCAAAATGTACATCTTTGGTGGAGTACCTACTTCCGGGAATATATGTTCCATAATTTTTTGGTGGATCGGGGCTATACCGTCTACCATATTGATTACCGTGGTAGTGCGGGTTATGGTCGCGATTGGCGGACGGGCATTTACCGGCATATGGGCGGGAAAGATCTCACCGACCATGAGGATGCCGCGAAGTTTTTAATGGAAAATTATGGAATTGCCTCCAATAAGATAGGGATCTATGGAGGATCGTATGGTGGTTTTATGACACTGATGGCCATGTTCAATGCGCCGGAATTATTCTCTGCCGGAGCGGCTATTCGTTCCGTAACCGATTGGGCACATTATAACCATGCCTATACTTCCAATATTCTAAATACCCCGGTGGAAGATCCGCAAGCCTTTAAAAAAAGCTCCCCAATTTACTTCGCGGAGGGTTTGCAGGGTCCCTTACTTATTCTCCACGGAATGGAGGATGATAATGTGCAGTTTCAGGATGTGGTCCGTCTGAATCAGAAGCTGATCGAGTTGGGCAAAGAAAACTGGCAGATGGCGCTTTACCCTGTGGAGCCACATGGTTTTCGCGAGGCCGCCAGCTGGACTGATGAGTATAAGCGGATATTTAAGTTGTTTGAGGAAAACCTTTAAAAGCCCCTCTCCCGGTGGCCGGAATTTTCCTGTGCTTTGTTGGAGCGGATTCACCATAATCAAAAAGACTGTTCCATTCGGGGCAGCCTTTTTTGATCAGGGAGCTTGAAAAGCGAAATAGCGACAGCAATTCCAAACCTCTAAGGAGGCGCAGGACCACTTTTTCTTCCCCCTGCAATTATTAACCCGAATTATGCACTGCTGAATTTATTGGCACAAGGCATATGACATACAACCCATTTAAAATCGGGGTTTTAATAGCCAAAATTTGGGCAAGCTTGCTTTCTCCTCATTCATCAGCTTCATTGGGAAAAAATGAATTAGGGGACTATTCCTTCATTTTTCCCGCCTTGCCGCTAAAAAAGAATTTAAGCATACATAATCCGGCTTTCCAATTTTTTTGAATGGAGAGCGTGTTTAGAAACCCACCATCCGGCAACAAATTCGAATTATTGGAAGCGATATTGGGTAATTTCTCAACATTAGCGCTGCTATTCTCCTAAAATAGTCGGGTATCGTTTCTACCATAATCAAATTTTGTTACGAATTCAGGCTTTTAAACAGCCTGTAAAGAAGAATTTATGTATAATCCTGGTTTCCAATTTTGTTGAACCGTGGCTTTTAAACAGATTCCCGTAGATTTTCCTTCATTTGATTTTTATTTAGAATTAATCTAATTAAATTTACACTATAGAATACCGGGAAGGGGTTCCCGAGGTGTTCTGCTTTGGTTTTTAGTATTTAGGAAGGTCAATTGACCTTATTGGTTATGCTTGGGGGGACTTTTGTCCCCTTTTTTCAAAGGCATATTTAAGGGCTAAATTTCTTATCAAAATTATAATTTCCATTGGGTGGCATGGTAATAAACACTATCTGAGCAGAAAAATGCAAACAGATAATGGAAATTCAGCCCGGGTGATGAAGCGTCAGGCCTAATGAGTATATCCAAAAGTCTTAACCCGGATTATTCATTCTTAAATCCTCGTTCAGCTGCCAGGCGGAAAAATGAGGGAATTTTTCCTATTTCGAGTTTTTTCCAACCAAGCAGATGAATGAGGAGAAAGCAAGCCTACCTAAATTGGGGCTATCAAAAATTCAGCAAATACAATTGCAATAACCTGAAAGTAAGTCTTTGTGGTGAACCCTAAAGCTAGCGGGGAATTATTCGGCTTAAAGCATGTTTAAAAGCCCACTATCCGGCAGCAGATTTGAATTTTTGAAAACGTTTCAGGATAATGGCGCAACAATAGCATTGCTATGCTTTTAAAATCATCCGGTATCGCTTCTGCAATAATCAAATTTTCGCTGCGAATTTTGGCTTTTAAACACGCGCATATTTCCGGCTTGATGGAGATGCTTTTGGGATTTTTAATAATCTCAATTTGGGCAATCCTGCTTTTCCGTCTTCCTTGGCGTTTTCTCGGAAAAACTCGAAATAGGGAACTATTCCTTCCTTGCCGCTAAAGGAGGATTACAGCGGGAATAACTCGGCTTATTATGCTTAATTCGGATTAAAGGCTGGTTGGTTCCAGAGATTGTTCTATCCATTGAACCAGTCTCATGGCAGCAGTATATGCCTGCACTTCTGCAATTTGCTTGGCATTTTTACTATAATCCTTTGGCAGAACAGTCGCCTTTTCCTTTGAGGCAGCAGGTTTTAGCTTTCCGCTCAGATAAACTTCCTCTTTAGCCAATTGAAAACTTTCTTTCTGCCACTGGCCCGGTAAATATTCCGTGTTTACCTTTTGCCCTTTGAATTTCGAATAGATGCTCAATCCTTTTTGCCAGGCTTTCTTTTGGTTCTGGCTTCTGCCCAGAAGCTGATCCCAATAGCTGTGTAGCCGATAGGCGGTTTTGTTTTCTGCTTTCGTTTTGATGAAGAAATCATTCCCCCCTTTATCACCGGAACTATTATTTTTATAAGGTCCGCTATAAAGACTTGCAGCATGTAGAGGTTGGTGGAGGTCTTGCAAAAGGTGTGACATCCAACAAATGGCGATTGCTTTTTCAGCTAATTCACTTTTTTTCATATGGTTTTGCGCATGCTCCAGCCCATTGAAAATATCTTTCCCTTTGGCGGGGCGGTAACAGGCATCATGCTGATCTTCAAAGTCCACCCGGCCATTGGTATAATGCCAAAATCCATTTTTGGGTCCCTCATAAGGGAAGGAGTTGGACTTGATATCATCCGGCCATTTGGAAGCACACATCAGGTAAAAAGCTTGCTCATTAATACCATCGCCATATTTCTGATACCATTGTTCCCAGGTTTTGCGATTAGGGTGTTCTGCCAGGATGATGGAAAGCCTCGCCCGGCTGTTTTCATTCAGGGCCTGCCAGCTAATACTGGCGATCACCATATGCCCCTGCATGCTCCAGGCGGCGGCATGGAAACTGGTGTGAAAGAACAAGAAAATTCCGACGGTGATTTTTAGAATGCGTTGATACAATGTGAAAAATTTAAATGAAAACTAAGATTATGACTATTTGCTGGATTTCTAATCCATATTAAAACGCAATCTATTTTCTTTTTCATAAGAAAGTAAAGGATAAAAGTGAAAATCACCTCCTTTTCTGTAATTTTGCGGCGTGATTTCGGACTTTGGTCTGTTTGTTGCAAATCTCAAAAAAAACGGAAAACTACGCCTACCTAAACTTCTGAAATATTGAATATGAATTGATTATTAACGGTAAAGGCATCCAGTGGGAAATTTTGGGAATAGGGAAGAACAGGAATTAGGGGGGCAGTTTCAGATAATAGATCAGGCGTTATCAAGGGCCTGGGAATTATTTCAGGTGCAACTGAAAAGGGCTTTCGAAGAGGAGGCTAAAGCGCATTGCATTGCTATTAGGAAAAGCATTCAGAATCAATTTTTAAAAGGGCACTTATCAGCGGAGCTTTTTCATGTCATCGTTGATCGATTTTTAGAACAGGTGAATCCGGTTTTGAGGGAAACTCCCTCAGAAGAGCTTGAAGAAGCCTTAATTATTTCGCTAAGAGTACTGTCCCAGGCGAAGGTGAAAAGCATCGTTTACAGTTCCAAAACGGAAGAAATGTTAAAGGAAAAGGCAGAAATTTTGGTCTTTACCGTCTTTGAATTGTATTTGTGCGCATTAATAGGAAATGTACAGGTTAAGCCGGAAGAGGAACCTTTTATTATTGATGAAGTGATCAAGAAGTTTATCGATCACTTTCAAAGCTATAATGGTTGTAATTGCGAACTATAGCAGTATTATCTTTCTGTTAATTTATGCTGCTTCAGTATTTTTAAATTTTGGACTTTTTTTGTTGGAGCTCAAATTCTTTCCATGATTTGAATCATAAAAAAATAATTTTTTAAAGCCGGTCTTTTTAAGGTGTATATTTCCGTTATGGGCTATTCCATTCATTTTTCAAACGTTTTAGTCGTATTAAATACCTGGTTTACAAGGGGAAGTAGTAGAGTGATTTTTGTCAAGTTCCCAGCTCATGTTTATTGGTTTTGATATGTGACATACAGCTGCATCATTGTTTGGGAATTTAGACTATTGTCTAAATCATGATGATAAGTTCGGGATTGTTGTATATTTGATATGTCAATTATCAAAAATTAATCAGAATTCTGCGAATGAAAGCGGTTAGTGTGTTAGATGATGTCAAGCAAAAGCTTGGCAAGCCATATGGTGATTTGGCGTTTTTGCTTGAGGCTCTTAAAGAAGTCTTGATCGAGAATGGAGAGTCTGAGATTGCCAATCAGATTCCTTGGATAAACGACATCCAGCCCAACCAAGGTAAAAAGTTCACCGATCAGCAGGTGCAGCTTTATTCTATTGTATTTCACCTTACCAATATGGTGGAAGTGAACGGGGCGGTACAAAACCGTCGCCAGGTAGAGGATAAAGACTTGTCAGCTGTAAACGGTCTTTGGGCAAGTAATTTTGAAAAACTGAAGAAGGCGAAAATCTCACAAGAGGACATTATTGAGCATTTGTCCGATATTTGTGTAGAGCCGGTATTGACTGCTCACCCTACTGAGGCAAAACGCCATACAGTATTGGAGCATCACCGTGAATTGTACTTGCTTTTGGTGAAGCGCGAAAACCAAATGTTCTCCAAATTGGAGCAGGAGGAGATTCGTAACGAAATTAAGTTAGCGCTTTACCGTCTGTGGAAAACGGGAGAGATCTATCGTGAGAAGCCTGATGTTCAGTCCGAGCTTCGTAATATTCTATATTATATGACCAATGTCTTCCCTGAAGTATTGCCAATAATGGATGGCAGAATGCGTCAGGCATGGAAGCACGCTGGTTTTGATGCTGAGTTATTGAATGATCACAAGGTTTGGCCTCAGATCAAATTCGGTAACTGGGTGGGTGGTGACCGTGACGGACACCCATTAGTAACTGCTGATGTTACCGCTTATACTTTGGAGCAATTAAGACTTCATGCTTTTGTCGTGATCCGTCGTCGATTGATGGAGATGATCAAGCACTTGTCTTTTGCTTTGGATTTTGAGAAAGCTAACTGGGAATTGCGTAAGCGTATCCAGGAAATGATTATGGAATTGGGAGCTACTGGTGAAGAAGCTTTCAACCGTAATAAAGGAGAAGCTTTCCGTCAGTATGTGAACTTGTGTTTGGCGAAATTGCCGGTAGACCTTCGTCGTGGTCACGCAGTAGCGTATCATGAGTTGCCGGGATCATACCGCATGGCAGATGAGCTATTGGAGGATTTGGAGATTCTTCAGAAGTCTTTGGTAGAGTTTGGCGCGAAAGCCATTGCCTACACGGAAGTATTTGAAGTGATCCGTGTGGTTGGAACTTTCGGATTCCACTTGGCACGTATCGATGTTCGTCAGAACTCTGAATTCCACGAGAAAGCTTTGGCTGAATTGATGGAAGCAGCAGGGATGGATCCAAAGTCTTATTTGGAGGCAGACGAAAAAGGCCGTATGAAATTCCTGAATGAGGAATTGAAAAACAACCGTCCGTTTGCAACTGATAATGCGGAATTAGGTCCTCATGCACGTGCAGTAATCGATTGTTACCATGTAGTAGCGGATCACATCTGTAAGTATGGTCACAAAGGAATCGGTTCTTTCATCGTATCGATGACGCGTTCTGTATCTGACTTGTTGACCGTGTTCGTGTTGGCTCGTGAGGCAGGATTAACGCGCAAAAATGCGGATGGCGAAGTAGTATGTGAAGTACCGGTAGTGCCGTTGTTGGAGACTATTGAAGATTTGGAGGCAGGACCGGAAATTTTGAACGGTTTCCTAAGCCACGAATTTACTAAGCGTACTTTAGCTTACCACCAGAAAATCACTAAGGCGAATCGTCCGTTGCAAATGGTGATGGTAGGGTACTCTGATTCTAATAAGGATGGCGGTATCCTGGCTTCTCAGTGGAACGTGTACGAAGCGCAACATAAATTATCTACTGCAGGTAACGATTTGGGCGTACAGGTAGAGTTCTTCCACGGTAAAGGTGGATCGATCTCTCGTGGTGCCGGACCAACGCATTACTTTGTAGATGCATTGCCGCACACGGCTGTAGACGGCCACTTGCGTTTGACGGAGCAAGGAGAAACCATTGAATTGAAGTATGCGAACAAGATGAACGCATCCTTCAATATGGAATTGCTATTGGCTTCTACCATGAGCAAAACCATCATGGATCGTTTCAGCAAGAAGGAAGCGCATCCATTAGAAGGTTTGTTGACTCGCCTGGCGAAAGATTCCAAAAAGCCTTATACCGGTTTGTTGCATAGCGAAGGATTCATTGAGTACTTCCGTACTGCCACTCCTATTGACGTTATTGAGAGCTCTAAAATCGGTTCTCGTCCTTCTCGTCGTACAGGAGCAAAAACTTTGAATGATTTGCGTGCTATTCCATGGGTATTCTCCTGGGCACAGGCGCGTTACCAAATGACTTCCTGGTACGGTATCGGTTCTACTTTGGATGGTTTGAAGAAGAAAGAGCCTAAAGAATACGATAAATTCAAGAAAGCTATTGCTACAGATCCTTTCTTGCGTTACGTATTGACCAACGTGGATACCTCATTGGCAGCAGCTGATAAAGAAATGATGAACGCTTATGCTGGTCTTTGTAAAGACGAGAAAGTGCGTGATGCATTCTTGAAGAAGTTTGTGAATGAGTACGAGAAAACCAAGGCGATCTTGGCAGACTTGTTGGAAATGCCGGTTCAGGATCGTCGTAAGGCGCATTTCTACTCCAACCAGCTTCGCGCTTCTATCATGAACGATTTGAACTACAAGCAAATCGCTCTATTGGAAGAATGGAGAGGTTATAAGGCTGATGGCGAAGAAGAAAAAGCCAACGATATGCTGGAAAGCTTATTGTTGACCATTAACGCTATTGCGGGTGCTAACCGTAACACTGGTTGATACCCTGATCATAATTATTCATCAAAAACCACCTCATTTCGGGGTGGTTTTTTTATGTCCTTTTTTACTTAATGTTAGTGGGCAATGCTTTACTCTTCTCATTCTTTTGGAAGCCGTTTTACTCTGGATTATACCTCGCTAGTCTTAGTTATTCTATACAATGGGTATATGCATAATTTGGGGTAGGGGCGATTTTGTCTTATCCCGAACTATTCACCGCTAGACCTCATAGTTCATTAAAATGATTTACTTTCAGTTCAAAAAGATTGTGTTTGCTAATTTATTAATAGCCCAGATTTGGGCAGGCTTGCTCCCTCCCTTCTCATTTATCTGCTTCGATTGGAAAATCTTGAAATAGGGACCATTTTCTTCATTTTTCCCGCCTTGTAGCTAAAAGTGCATTTAACCCGAATTATTCACCGCCAGATTTAGTGCATTACCCTAACTCGCTTATTATCAATTCGATGCATTTGTATCTACTGATTTTTTATAGCCCAAATTTGGGCATGCTTGCTTTATCCTCCTTCATCTGCTTCGTTGGAAAAAAACTCGAAATAGGAAAAATTCCTTCATTTTTCCCGCCTTGCAGCTAAAGGAGGATTGAAGTATGAATAATCCGGGCTTAAGCATCCATAATCTGGGTAATAATTGTCCAATTGTGAGTGAGCTTGCCTTCGTCTGATTCCTCGGCTCCCTTGGGGAATACCAGAAATCGGGGAATATTTCTTCATTTTATTCGGCTTGTAGCTAAACGAGAACTTAAGCATGCATACTTCGGCTTATGCTTTCTTTATTCAATGAAGAGGACTAAAAGGCAGATTATTTTATTGAAAATGGGTATATTCTGTTTTTTTAAGCAATGGGATTAATGAAACACTATATCTTTATTTGGGCAATGATTTACATTGCCTCCTGTAATTCACAGCCTGACCAGCAAGCTGAAAAGTATATAGCGAATTTTGCGGTAATGGGAGATTGCCCCTATGATGAACCCGGCAAGCGTCTGGCTTATAATCGGATGAAAGCCCACCTTTTGGAGAACAACCAAAAGAGTCAGGCGGATTTTTTAATTCATGTGGGCGATATCAAGCGGGGTGCTTATCCCTGTGATACGGCTTATTTTGAGGATGCCATAGGTTTATTGGCCGACTCCAAAATTTCTCCTTATATGATTATTGGAGATAATGAATGGAATGATTGTGAAGATCAGGATGCGGCACTTTCCCTATGGCACCATACCTTTGATTCCCTTAATGGAGCCTTCGTGAAGAAATTTCAGGCAAGAACCCAGGCCACAGTGCCTACCAATATGGCCTTTCTGCATGGAGAAGTTTTGTTTATGAGTGTGCATCAGGTTTCCGGCAAAATGAGATCCGCAGAGGAGTGGAGAGCCAGAGCGGAAAGAAATGCACAATGGATAAAGGAAAATTTCGAGCAATTTGGGTCCCAAGCCAAAGCGGCCATCATCTTTGCGCATGCGAGCCCGGATCAAAGGATAGAGGAAGTCGGAGAGGAAGCCCTTTGGTTGCCTTTACGCAAAGAAGTGGAAGCTTTTGGCAAACCAGTCATGTACCTGCAGGGCGACACGCACCGCCATGCGGTGAAGCATCCTTACGGAGGCCTGGATAATTTTTATCGGTTGGTAATCGATGAAGATTTGCTGGCAGAACAGGTCATTCAGGTGGCTGTTCGGGAAAACACCAGCATGCCATTTGATATTAAACGGGTCGGATATTTTGATTAGAATTTCAAAGGGAGCGGTTATCAGGTTGCTCCTTTTTTGATTTCATGAGAGGGATTTTTATATCTTGCGAAGCAGGCGAGGATTGGAGGGGATTTTTTTCATCAAAACATCAATCAGGGAATGGAACAATTGCGGATATACGGAGCGGAGACACAGCTGGAAGACATTACGGCTCAATTAGATATTCCGATGGGACAAGACCGCTTTGATATTCCGAAGGACCAGGGAAAAGGCCATATGCAGCGATGGAATTTTGGGGATGGCCTGATTCTTCAATATGAGAAATTATTTCACTTTCAGGATTTTCTGCTTTCCAGAGAACTCAAGCCGGTCAGGGAGGATAATAATTACCTTTCTTTGATTTATCAAATTGAGTCCACCATGATGCTTTCTGAGGAAAAACATGCTGAGGTGCAAAAGAATCATTTTCTGTTTTTTAATCCTCAATATCATTATAAAACTTATCTGCCGGCCTATACAGAATCCACTCATTTACACCTTTTTATAAAAGTAGAGCGGTTCAGGGAATTCTTTCAGCACCATTTGCTTCCCCTCTCCCTGATGGAGAAACTAACGGTGACAGACCCTTATTGCTTGCACGCCCCCTTTTCCTTGCAAACCCAAAAGGTGCTGGATCAGCTCACCAATTATAAAGTAGAGGATGAATTCTCCAGAGGCTACTTTGTCAATAAATGCGAGGAGCTTTTGCTTTTGACGCTCGAACAGATTTTCAAATCCCGCTTGCTGAAGGCCGATGATAAAGGTCGGGGAATGCATGCTGATGATATGCAAAAGGTAATGGAAGCCACCCGGCTATTAATGGGTGATATGCAAAATCAGGAAAGTGTGGCTGGGATTGCAGACCAACTGGCGGTGGGCGAACGTACGCTCCAGCGACTGTTCAAGGCTTACCATGGGGTATCGATGGCCACTTATAGAAAAGAAATGCGATTGGAGCAGGCGCGCAACATGCTGATTCAAAACCAATACTCCATTTCGGAAATCTGCTATAAGGTAGGCTACACCAATCTGAGCCATTTCTCCAGAAGCTTCAAAAATCTTTTCGGTTATCCCCCTTCTGACTTACAAGAGGAGGACATAAAGGAATTGTCGAAAAAAGCAAAAGGCGCGTCGGAATTCCCATAACAACATCCCAAATCTCCACCCTAAATTTGTAAGGTATTAGAGGTCAGGGTGAATCACCGCTTGATCCGGACAAATTTAGAGATATGAAGAAGTTATTTTCACTAGCAATCTTGCTTAGCCTGTCGTTATCTGCGGCATTGGCGGCTAAGCCTAAGCAGCCCAACATCCTGGTGATTTGGGGTGACGATATTGGATGGTTCAGCTTAAGTGCTTATCACAATGGCGTGATGGGGGCACGCACTCCGAACATCGACCGTTTGGCCAAAGAAGGTATGTTGTTTACCGATGCTTATGGCGAGCAATCGTGTACTGCGGGACGTTCTGCCTTTATTTTGGGGCAACATCCGGTAAGAACAGGGCTTTCAAAAGTCGGGATGCCAGGGGCACCGCAAGGCATCAGCGAATTGGATCCTACCATCGCTGCGGCACTTAAAGACCTAGGCTATAACACTGGCCAGTTTGGGAAAAATCACCTGGGAGACCGAGATGAGCACCTTCCGACCAATCATGGTTTTGACGAGTTCTATGGGAACCTTTACCATTTGAATGCAGAGGAAGAGCCGGAAGAGCCGACCTATCCAAAAGATCCTGCATTTAAGAAACGTTTTGGCCCGAGAGGAGTAATCAAAAGCTCCGCCGACGGTGCTATTCGGGATACCGGTCCATTGACCAAAAAACGCATGGAGACGATTGATGAAGAATTCGCTGAGGGAGCGAAAGCCTTCATGAATAAATCCGTGGAAGAGGGAAAACCATTCTTCTGCTGGTTGAACTCCTCCCGTATGCACAACTGGACGCGTTTGAAAGAAAGTTCTCAGAAATCAGGCTTTGTATATCATGATGGTTTAGAAGAGCATGATGCATTGGTGGGGGAAGTATTGAACTACCTGGAAGAGCTAAAGATCGATGAAAATACCATCGTATTGTATTCCACAGATAACGGGGCGATGAAAGCGGTTTGGCCACATGCCGGTGCCTCTCCTTTCCGCAGTGAGAAAGCCACTACCTGGGAAGGTGGTGTTCGTGTACCGATGTTGGTGCGTTGGCCAGGCAGCATTGAGGCCGGCACGGTATCCAACGAGATTATCTCTCAACAAGATTGGTTCCCAACACTTTTGGCCGCTGCTGGTAATGAGACCGTAGCCGCTGACTTGAAAAAAGGCACGCAATTGAATGGTAAATCCTATAAAGTGCATTTGGATGGCTATAACTTCTTGCCTTACCTGACCGGTAAAGCGACAGAAGGACCAAGAAAGGAAATTGTATATTCCAACGACAATGGAGAGGTAACCGCCATTCGTTTAGGTGACTGGAAATCTCACTTCAAAATTCAGAAGGGTGTGGGGATGGACATTTGGAGAAATGAGTGGGTAACCTTAAACGGACCATTGATTTATAACCTAAGAGAAGATCCTTTCGAGGCTGCAGATGTGGATGCTGCCGGTATGTACACCGAGTGGTTCCATCAAAATATTCCTCGCGTTTATGAAGCATCTGCTGGAGTAATGCAATTCTTCAGTACTTTCGAGGAATTTCCAAGAAGACAAAAGCCCGGGACTTTTACCTTTTAAAACGAGAAAAGGAATAAATCCATTGAAATAATCAAAAAATTGGTTTAACCCGAATTATTCATGCAAAATCCTTGTTTAGCTGCCTGGTGGGAAAAATGAAGGAATAGTTTCCTATTTCGAGTTTTTTCCAACGAAACAGATGAATGAGGAGAAAGCAAGCTTGCCCAAGTTTGGGCTATAATAAATCAAAGAAAGTGGGGTTTAAAGGCTGATGGTGAGCCGGTTGCGATTGGTTGGCGAATTTAGTGGTGAATAATTCGGGTTAAATTTTTGCTCTTAATGATTTTCAATTTATTTCTGATTGAAAAAGCTCGACCGAGCGTTCTTCGGCTTAATTTTTTCTGCCTACTGTTTTAAATTTATGCCCTAAGCCGATTTACTTTTTCTTATTTCCTAAAAGTTGCTGAGCAAAAAAACTGATATTCCCCCTCCCCTTACATTCCCACCTTTTTAGAAGAACGTGTTTAAGCGTTAATATCAGAATTTGTTATCGAATGATGTGTTTTTTACATCCTACAACATCTTACTAAACTATTTTTCATTTCTTTGATTTCCACAAAATCACACTATTCTGTGCTGATTATTTTGTTGCAGGGAAAGCCTTCTTTCCCCTCTCCCAAGCTTCTAGGCTTTTATATAGTATAAATATAGCAGGCCTAAAGAGACCTAGACTAAATACCCCTTCTATAGGAAGTATTATTTTCCCCTATCCGGAAACTAAGCTCATAATTTAGGTTCAAATTTTTTTACAGGGATTGGAGGTAAGCACTTTCATTCTTTCCACTATTCTTTTTTTTAAGGTCTTTTATATGAAATACTTTTGGCTTTTGTTGGCCTGTTGGGGTCTTTCGGGAAACCTGTTGGCACAGACGTTTGATAAGCACGGGCAAGAGGAAATCAGCCTGGATGGCTTCTGGAAATTCCATACTTTCTTGGGAGATGGCTCCAATTATTTGGACATTCACCCGCAGTCGGGGGATATCATCATTGATAATCATCAAAGTGATTTGGTAGAGATCAGCGGTAACTGGAAAATCGATACCGAGGCCACCCGCGAATCGGAATGCTGGGGCGCGGATTACCTCTCGCGTTGGTTTACAAAAGGGGATACGTCTTCTTATGTGCGTTATAAAACCACTCAGTCAAAAGCCGGCTATTATGAGTATTTCATTTATTATCCTTTTGGTCATCATTTAACAGCGCAAATCGGTATTGATACGGGTGATGGCCCGGAATTTCAGTATCGTAGTTTTAGAAATTTATGCAATAAGTGGATCAGTCTGGGTGTTTTTCAACAGGAAAAGGAGGCACCTGCCTCGCTGACCGTTACCGCCATTAATCCCGGCGGAGTAGTGGCGGATGCGATCATGTTGCGTCCGGTAAGTGAGGAAGTTTTTCTAAAGGAAAAGGAAGAAAAAGCGGCCGCCTTACAAAGGGCTTACCAGGATACCCATTGGGATGAATTGCAAGTGCCCGGGCATTGGGGTATGCTGAACCAATATGCCAATTATACCGGTAAAGGGATTTACCGAAAAGAAGTGACCTTACCGGACAGCTGGAAAAAAGGAGATGATTACCGCATTCGTTTTGAAGGCGTTTATCATGTGGCAAAAGTGTATTGGAATGGGAAGTTTGTGGGGGAACATCGGGGTGGCTTTACCCCTTTTGAGCTGGACGTTTCAGAGGCAATAGATTACGATGGTCGAAACGTAGTCGTGGTCGAAGCCGACAACAGTGTCATCATTGGCGCCACCTGGAATTGGGGGGGCATCATCCGGGAAGTGAAAGTGCTGCGGAACACTCCTGTTCGATTACATAATCAGTATGTGCATGTGGAACCCGACTTGCGGACGGGAGAAGCGAAGGTGAAGGTGAAATATAGGGTGGAGAATAATGGGAAAAAGGCGCAGCAGCTGGTGTTGGAATCTGATATCCGGAAGGGTAAAAGCCTGCGGAAGCTGAAAAAGGAATTTCGTATTGGGGCCGGAGAACAAAACGTTTTTGAGTTAACGACCTCTTTGAAAGCCAAAGAGGTGAAGCTGTGGCATTTTGATCATCCGGAATTGTATCAGATTCAAACTACTATTGGGTCAAAGGATAAAAATTTACATTATAAGGAAGAAGTATTTGGTATCCGTAAATTTGAAGTGAAGGGGCAGGAGATGTTGTTGAACGGAGAACCGGTGAGATTGTCCGGTTTTAACCGGGTGAGTGATCATCGTTATTGGGGAAGTTCGGAACCACAGGAACTGATTGACCTCGACATTAAACTGATGAAGGATGCCGGCGCAAACTTCATGCGTATTATGCACGGTACCCAAAATAAGCGATTAATTGAGGCCTGTGATCGGGAGGGGATTCTTTTATTTGAAGAGGTGAACGTCCGGGAAATTCAGAACCCGGAGTTTCAGGCCCCGGATTACCCCCTGATCAAACAATGGCTTACCGAGATGATTGAAAGGGACATCAACCACCCCTCCATTGTCGGCTGGAGTATCGGCAATGAGTTGAGTGGTCATTATGACTATGTGAAAAATATGATTCCCTGGGTGAAGAAAAATCTGGATCCTTATCGTCTGGTGACCTGTGTGAGCAATACAGGTTATCGTAAATATGATAATCGAAATAACGATCCACTGGCTTTCAGTGATATCATCATGCAGAATATTTACCAGAAAGATCCGGCTAAGGTAATGGACAGCCTTCATGCCCGCTGGCCTGAAAAGGTCATTTTCTTTTCGGAATTCGGCGTGGAGCGATTTACCACTCCGGATCTGGACAATGATATTCCCGGCATTATCCCATGGTATGCTTATATGCAAGATCAACGCCCTTACACCAGCGGAGCTTCCATTTGGACATTCAATGATTATCGAAGTGGCTACAGTCAGACCCTGGAATCAGAAAACCGTGCCTGGGGGATTGTCAATGCATGGAGAACCAAACGTAGGGCTTATGCAACCTACCAGCAAACGAATAGTCCGGTGAAGGATATACTGATCGAACAGGTGGACATAAAAAAGAGAACGGTACAGGTGACCATGCCCATTCGTGGGAGAGAAGATTTCCCTTCTTATGCCATGAAAGGCTATCGAATGGAATTGGTGGTACACAATGCCAGCGGAAAGGTAATTTCCCAAACCAGCAAAGCACTACCGGATCTGAATCCAGATCAGCAGGAATGGACTGGCATGATTAAATGGCCCATGCATAAGGAACAGGCCTTTGATATCCGCCTGCGTTTAATATCGGCCAATGGCTACACTCGCTTTGAAAAGATTAAAGCTTTTGCCAGTCCGGAGCAGCCGGTGATCCGCCATTTTGTAACAGCAGCAAACAGTGCGCGGATTTATTTCGAAAATACTTATGATGCGGAAGAGTACTTCCTGCGATATGAGGTGGACGGAATTCAGCAGGAAAGCAGCGCGACCATCGGGAATTTTATTGATGTCCCATTATCGAAGGGCACGCAAGTAGTGGAATTGCAATTGATTGCCCGGAATAATTACGGGGAAAGTATTCCTTCCCTGAAACAAACTTCAACCATCGGCAGCGGGCTGCTCCCTCCAATCGTTTGGGAGGGCTTTGTAAGGGATAACCGCCTTGTGGTAGGGTATTCCGGCGAAAAAGAGGATCAATTTTATGTCGTGCGTTATGGTGATTCTCCGGATAATTTGAATAGGAAGATGCGCAGCAATACCCGGGGGATGATGACCATTCCATGGGAAAAAGAGGCTGCGGTGTTTTTCCAAATTAAGCGTCAGACGAAAGAGGAAGAAAGTGACTGGTCGGAAATCTGGGAGGCCAATGCGCTTCAGTTTGATGCAGGTATTTAGTGTAATTTTTTATTGAGCAAGATGAAAGTATTTTTTCAACTGTTTGGCTTGTTGTTTTTTATCGCAGGCTGCAGCAAAACGAAATTGGAAAGTCCGGATTTCAAAATTGAGTTCGGCCCGGTGAGTGAACAGTCGGTTTTTATATCGGATACCATGAGTATCTGGGGTGGTTCTGTCGTCAAAGGGGAGGATGGCCTTTACCATATGCTCTATGCACGCTGGCCTAAAAATATTGGTTGGGAATGGCTCACCTATTCTGAAATTGCTCATGCGGTCTCGGAGTCGCCCTTTGGTCCCTGGGAATTTAAGGATGTGGCTTTGCCGGATCGCGGGGAAGCATACTGGGATGGCTTGTGTACGCATAATCCCACGGTACATTATTTCAACGGTAAGTATTATTTATATTATATGGGCAATACCGGCGATAAGAAAATTGTCAGTGTTCCCGGAAAACCAAAGTTGAACTGGTTGCACCGGAACAATCAGCGGATTGGAGTGGCAGTGGCGGATTCCCCGAATGGTCCCTGGAAAAGATTTGATCAGCCGGTGTTGGACATCAATCATGAAGATGAAAGTGCACCGGATGCCCTGATGACTTCCAATCCTTCCGTCTGCCAGATGGCTGATGGTAAAATTCTGATGGTTTATAAAGCGGTAGGAAAGCAATACAAGTTGCCTTCAGGTGGCCCCGTAGTGCATATGGTGGCGATAGCGGATAGCCCGACAGGTCCTTTCAAAAAGTATCCCAAGCCTGTCTTTTTGGAAGAAGGGGTGCGCTTTCCGGCAGAGGATCCTTATATCTGGTATCAGGAAGGCAAGTACCGGGCAATTGTAAAATATATTGAACATGAGGGTAAAAAGCGGAACTTCTCTTTGGTGCATTATGAATCACCGGATGGAATTGACTGGCATAAAGCAAAAGATTTTCACATTTCCGATCGAATCTTCACCTGGGAGAATGGCCGTACACAACAATTCACCCATTTGGAGCGTCCGCAGGTTTATATCGAAAATGGTGAGCCCGTAGCCCTGATGTGTGCTGCCGATACCCTGGATGAAGCGGGTGTAAGGCAGTGCTTTAATGTTCAGATTCCATTGAAAATCACAAAGAATTAAGTTATGTTCAGCTTGTTAAAAAGCAGCCTTCTTGCCCTGCTGATGATGGGGGCTGCCGGGCTGGCTATGGCCGGTAAGCCGCTCAATATATTGTGGATCAATTGCGATGACCTGGGAAGGGAAGTAGGATGTTACGGAAATCAGGATGTCTATACGCCCCATATGGACCGTTTGGCCAAAGAGGGTATCCGTTTTTTAAATGCTTATGCCAATGCGCCGGTATGTTCTGCCAGTCGTTCCTCTCAAATCACTGGCATGTATCCTTCATCGGTGAATTGCCTGAGTCACCGGGCGGTAACCAAACATGCCTTGCCGGAGGGAATCGTACCGGTGATGGAGCTCTTTCGCCAGAACGGATATTTCTGTACCAATGGCTGGGCGCATAATTTAGATAAGCCCGGCAAAGAAGATTACAATTTTCAGGGGACGGATTTCTTTGACGGAACGGATTGGCAAAAGCGTAAAAAAGGTCAGCCGTTTTTCGCACAAGTGCAAATTCATGAACCACACCGGACCTTTGTTCATGATCCGGATCGTCCGGTGGATCCTGCCAAAGTTCAATTGCCGGAAGAATATCCGGATGAGCCACTGATCCGTGCCGATTGGGCCATGTACCTGGAAAGTGTACAGGTGGCGGATAAACGCATTGGGAAAATTTTGGAGCGCCTCGAACAGGAGGGAGAATTGGAAAATACCGCCGTCTTTGTTTTCGGGGACCACGGTCGCCCTCACCTAAGGGATAAACAATGGCTATATGAGGGAGGCTTGCAAATTCCATTGCTGGTGTATTTACCCGAAAAAGGGAAGGCCGGGCAGGAACGTTCGGACCTGATTAGTCTGATCGATGTTACGGCAAGTTCTTTGGCTTTGGCGGGTATCCCCATTCCGGATTATATGCAGGGGAAGGATGTTCTGGGTGGTGATCAGCGAGAATATGCATTTGGATTTCGCGGACGCTGTGGTGATGCGGATGACGATATTCGGTCGGTTACAGATGGACGGTATAAGTTGATTTGGAACAAGAGGATTGACTTGCCTTATATGCAGTTAACTTCCTATAAAAAATTGCAGTATCCTGCTTTTACTTTATATAAAGAATTATACAGGACGAATCAATTACCAGCACCTTACAATCAGTTTATGGCTCAATCGCGTCCTGAGGTGGAGTTGTATGATTTACAAAAGGACCCGGCGGAGTATGCGAATCTGGCGGAACAGAAATCTTATCAGAAAGTAAGGAAACGGCTTTGGAAGGTGTTGCAGCAGGAGCTAGCTTCCGCCGAGAAAAATCTGATTCTGGAATCGGCAGCAGAAATTCAGCGGGCCAAGTCGGGCTCGATGAAGTATTGTGAAAAAGGCATGATCAAGCGGGGCTTGACTGCGGAACCTTCCGATCCTCAGCTTTTAGATTATTGGGAAAGTACTTTATTGAAGGCACAGTAGTTTGGGGAAAATTTAATAATATACTGATGAATTTATTGAATCGATTTTTTTGGGTCAGCCTGTTTTTTTTATTGATTTCCTGTCAATCCCATGGTCCGAAAGAGATGAGCCTGAATGGAAGCTGGAACTTTTTAGCGGATAATGACATTACCGAACCACAGGTATTGACTTCGGATTTTACACAATGGACCCACTTGCCCGTTCCCGGAAACTGGGATACGCAGGAAGATTATTCCACTTATACAGGAAAAGGATACTATCAGCGTAATTTTAACATTCCCGCAGATTGGAAAGGCAAGCAGGTGCGAATAAAATTTGATGCTGTTTACCAGAGCGCCAAAGTGTGGCTCAATGGTCAGTTATTGGGTACTCATGTGGGTGGTTATACACCTTTTGAGTTTAATATTTCTGAGATAGCACACTATAATGGTGAGAATAGTTTGGTGGTGCAGGCAGATAATACCTATAGCCGCGGTGCCTGGTGGCCGTGGGGAGGGATAAGTCGTTCGGTGAGTTTGCTTTGCAATGAGTCGGTGAGAATAGCATATCAGCATATTACTGCTACACCTGATTTTGAACGAAAATCGGTGGATTTTATGGTAAATATAGTATTGGAAAATAATGCTAATACGAGTATTCAAATGCAATTGCAAACCATGATCGCCAGTAAGGCCTTACAAAAAAAGGTGGAGCTGGCAGCCGGTGCTCATCAGACGATTAAGTTCGAATACACCGCTCCCTTAACAGATTTTGAATTATGGGATATGCATCATCCGAATTTATACCATTTGGAAACTAAATTAATCGGAGAGGATTGTGTTTGGGATGTAAAACAGGATCACTTTGGGGTGAGGAAAATTGAAGCAATAGGGGAACAGTTATTCCTCAATAATAAACCCATACGGCTGAACGGCATGAACCGGGTGCACGATCACCCGAATTTTGGGAATACAGAGCCGGATAAGTTGATAAAAATGGATATGGATGGTATTAAGGCTTTAGGGGGACATTTTTCCCGATTGATGCATGCCCCACTTTCCAAAAATTTATTGAACTATTGTGATAGTATTGGTTATTTGGTGATTCAGGAAATTCCGGTTTGGGGAGATGATGATCCGCAGACCTTCGCCCATAATCCTCAAACGGAACAATGGATGCGGGAGATGATTCAGCGTGATTACAATCACCCCTGTGTGATAGGTTGGAGTGTGGGCAATGAGCTGCGTGACCCTGTTGCGCCTTGGGGAGAAAAAAGTCTGACCAAGGATCAATATGCTTATGTAGACAGTATGCTGGACTTTTTAACGTCACAGGATTCCAGTCGATTGAAAACTTACGTGTCCATTACGGCTTATGGAAAATATACCGATCAGACCAATGAACCCTATGAGAAGCTGGACTTGATCTGTATCAACAGTTATGGAAATGCCGTGGGCTTAGTGGAAAAAACACATGAGAAATTTCCGGGCAAACCGATTTTTCTATCTGAAATTGGCCGTAAGCAAATAGGCGGGAAGCCGGAATCTGAATTGTCGGAACAACTGGTGAATGATCTGAACATTTTAAGGGAATATCCTTATTTGGTAGGCTATGCTTTATGGAGTTATAATGATTATCGAAGTGGTTATAAGGGTACGCCGAAATCCGGATTCAGAGAGTGGGGGGTGGTAGATGCTTATCGTCAGCCGAAGAAAGCTTTTGCTCAAATTAAACAGATAAATGACTTTTGGGGTGGGGAAGAATAAAGTCCTTATGTTTTTTCTGTTCCAATAGTAATAATTTAAGGCTTATGGCACAAGCAATAAGATCATTGGGATAGCCCCTCTGATCTTATTGCCTTTTTTATTCCCTGATCCTCGCCACTATCCGTAAAGGGGCACCACTTCCCCCTTTAATTTTCATCGGGAAAGCCATGATGTCAAAGCCTTCTGCCGGCAACTTCATGGAAAGGTTGACATTTTCAAAGACCGGAATTTGTTGTCCCAGCAAGATGACATGACTCTGAAAATGAGTCGATTGTCCGTAATCAATGCTTGGGGTGTCAATCCCAACGGCGTTGATATTGCGCTCATCCACCAGCCATTGTGCCGCCTCCGGCGCCAGGCCTGGGAAATGCAATTCTTTTACCGCTTCCGGCCCTTTATTGATGGTTCCCAGGTATTTCTTTTTATCCCCGTAATATTTTGCATAGCCGGTTTCCAACAGGATAATGGCCTGATCCGGGATGGGGTGACCTTGTTGACTTTCCCATTGCATCAAATCCTCAATGCTGATGAGGTAGTCAGGGGATTGCAGGGCGCGTTCTTTGATGTCAATTTTAATCGCTGGACCGGCGAGTTTTTCCAGCGGAAGCTGATCTACTGTTTGTCCTGTTTTGGAAAAATGAATAGGCGCATCGATATGGGTGCCCCCATGTTCTGCGGCACAAAAGCTGTTGGCCGCATAGTAATATCCTTTTTCTGTCTCTCCGTGAAAACCGGAATCCAATTGAAAGTCAGGTTCTGTAACCCAGTAAACAGTTTCTTTGGAGAAATCATGAGAGAGGTCCACCAGCTTCTCTTTGGAGGGAGATGGCTTTTGAATGGTTTCTTCCTCCTCAACTTGACAAGAAAGGAGGAGGCAGCATAGCAGGAACAGGAGTAGGGGAGTTTTCATATGTGGTTTGGTTTTGGTATTATAATATAAGAAATTATCGAGGATATGGAAAGGCGGAGAAGGGGTGATTCTCCTCAAAAATGTATGCTGATATTTAGGGGTTTTTCAGTTATTATTTTAGTGTGGGACTAATGTTTTTGGTGCCAACGACCACCATTAATTTTTACATAGCGCGTGTTTTTAGTCAAAATTCGTAATAATAATTTAAAGAAAGGTAGAAGCTGTGTAAGATTATTTTTATATAATATTTACCTAAATACTGCATAGGGGCGTACTACTGCTGATTGGAGGCGAAGTTTTGATTGAATGGCACTTTAGAGCGTATTTTAAAACCAAAATTCGCAGCGACAATTTGATGATTGCAGAAACGATACCCGATTATTTAGAGAGAATAGCATCGCTATTGATTAGAAATTATTCAACATTTCCTTCAATAATTCGAATTTGTAGCCGGATGGTGCATCTATTAACACGTTTTTAAGCAATGATTTTTTCAGACTACTCCTCTACTTTGAGAAGAATTCGTATATAATGAGGAAGCTTTCCTAAAAGCGGAAGGTTTGATTAAAAAAATATAGATATGAAGATATTTGTAATCATTGTGGTGCTGTTAATGGCCTTGGCCGGCCTGTATTACCGAGGGGAGAAATCAGTCCATATAGAAAAGGATATAGCGGCCTCTCCCAAAGAGGTGTGGAAAGTTTTGATCAATACCGAAGCTTATGCTGATTGGAACACCGTAATAAAGCCATTAAGCGGGACGGTAATGGAAGGTCAAAAACTTAACCCGAATTATTCACCGCTAAATTAATTGACTAAGCGTAAGTGGTTTGTTTTTAGTTTATTATAATTTATTTTCTTTAGTTTATAATAGCCCAAATTTGGGCAAGCTTGCTTTCTCCTCATTCATCTGTTTCGTTGGAAAAAACTCGAAATAGGAAACTATTCCTTCATTTTTTCCGCCTTACAGCTAAACGAGGATTTAAGCCTGAATAATCCGGGTTAAGTACGAATATTGGAATGGTTCCGGGAAGAAGAGCACAATCAAAGTTCAGGTTCGAAAGATATCTCCGGAGCGATTATTACAACAAGGAGGTGGAATCCCCTTGATCTTTTCTTTTGAACATCAGTACCAATTACAGGCGGTTAATGAGAAAACGCGCTTGATTATTCATCAGGAATTCAGGGGAATAGGAGTGAATTTTTGGGGGCCAAGGTTCGTCCAGCAGGCTTTCGAACGTTTGGCTTTAGAAATAAAAACTACTTCAGAGCACAAGTCAAAAAAATGATAAGCGTTAAAATACTATCTAACACTTATCATTTTTCAAATTTTTATTTTATGGACCAAATAGAATAACTCTTTGGTGGTGCCTGAATTTTGACCCATTTTCCACTTTGAGTGGTAGGCATCCAAGCAGAGTGGCCGGAATAATCTTTGATAGCGGTATTTGACCAATTGGTTTCAATCCACCTTTCTTGCCAGAAATCCGCATTGTTGAGATAAACCACCAAGCCAGGAGCGCTACCATATCCATTTCTTCTGGCCACATATTCATCATTATCAGTATATAGGATACTGGTATTGCCTGTAGCCAAATTGTTGTGAATCCAAATCAGATTATTCAGCTTGTTTTTATCTAACCATTCTTCATAATCACTATAAAAGATACAGGGATATCCCTCATGAGTGAGGATATAGGCATAGGCCAAATTTTTATTCCAAATTTCATCAGTATCATGATTAGTGACGAAAGTTACCGCCTTGTAAGCGTTCCTTTTCCAAAGCATATCACTGTTCAGTTTATTCAAGTCGTTACCATCAAAAGCATCGTTCATGGCATAGTAACAGGCAAAGTCAAAGGCGGAGGCATTGGCTTCATTGGCCCACCATTCTAATGTTTCGGCATTCCCGTCCCAATTTTCGCCCACCGCAAAACCACCGTTATGATGGATCCAGTCTTTCACCACCCATGGTTCAAACCCTTTGACATAATCGAAACGCCAGCCATCTACCCCAATTGTTTTGTAAAAGTTAGCCACAGAATAATCCGTTTTCCAAAGCCAGTCCTGTACATAGGTTTTATGGTGGCATAAATCCGGATACCCACCGAATACCCCCCAGTCATGAGTATGCTGATCGTTAGGATGAAAATCATACATGGTTCGATTAAATTTTCCGGAGGCCGGTGTAAAGTTGGTCCAGGTATTGGTGCCTGTGAAAATGTTTTGTTCCAAATTTCCACCGCTATTGTGGTTGATCACAATATCCGCTATCACCTCAATATTGTAAGTGTGTGCCGTGTTGATGAGGTTTAAGAGTTCATTTTTAGAACCAAATCGAGTTTCCACGCTACCCATTTGATTAAATTCACCTAAGTCAAAATAATCCATAGGATCATAGCCCATAGAGTAGGGGCCATTTTGGGCTTTAGAAAATGGGGGCAGCCAAATCGAACTAATTCCGGCGTGATTCCAGGAGGGAATTTTAGTGGAAACTTCCTCCCACCAGTTTCCCCCTGCGGGAACATCCCAATAAAAAGCTTGCATCATTACCGTTCCGCTGGCTGGAACAGGACTTAGGCGCTGATTGGCCACTTCCGTGGCTTGAGGCTCCTCAAGGGGCATTTCCGAGCTACAAGCATTTAGGCCAATGAATAGAAATGTCAGGTATAACCAGGCATTTCTGTTTGAAAATAAAATCATAGTGTTAAATTTTGGGTTAATCGCTGCAATCGACAGCAATAAGAAATTAAATACAATCCTTTTAAAATCAACAACTTATGTTTCGGTATTGTAATATTTCTAATGGTAACGATTTCGATTTTAATGAATTTTCAATAAACACCCTCTTTAATTGTTAAATGCATAAGTCTCTGATGTTGTGTTTATTGCGCTTTGTGTATTTTTGATGTGATCATTTTTTATATTTTTTTGTTTGATGAAGATTCACACTATTGAGCAAAGGGCCTGGCACAGCGCATCACTATTATTTCCTTCGATCCATGAATAAGGTATGAGGAGTTTTTTTGGGCGCCGATATTTTTCATCCGTTCCGTAGAGCGCAATTCACCCTCCGTGAAGGTAGCTCATAAGTACAATACCTTGGAACAGCTGACTGCTGAATGGTAATCGGGGAGCGTTTCCCGAAATAGGATGCTTAAGCCGAAATATGATGTTTAAATGCGGGTTTTGCTGCAAGCTGCGAAAAATGATGGAATTGTTCCTATTCCAAGTTATTTCCGAGGAAGTAGTGGAAAGGGAGCAGAGTAATCTTGCTCAAATTGAGGCTATTAAAACACCAGAGTGATTACTTTAAGGCATTGAAACAATTTTAGGGGGTGATCATTACGATTGCTGCTTTTTTATGGCCGGACTTTTTACCACAATCTAATTTACTTTCAATTTCCGAGCTACGGAAAATCGATAAATTGCAAGTTCATTGAGTTTCAATTAGATGAGAGATATTTACCAGATCATAATGTTGTTTTGTTTGTTGGCATTTTCCAAACCAGCTAGGGCGCAGGAAAATACACAAGAGGGGCTATCCATACAATGGGCGCCGCTTTCCAATATTAATGTTGGGGCACCACATTGGAGAATGGGGCTGGCTTTTCAGCAGGGGGACTGGCGCTATTCCCTGGATGGTGGACTGGGCACAGCCGGAATGAACCATCAAATTTGGAAGGATAATTCAAAGGCTTTGGGAGCAGATTACCAATATTGGGAATTACGTCCGGAAGTGCAGTATATTTTTGCCCGCAATCAGGTACTGGATTTCTATGCCGGCGGGGAGCTGTTTTATGAACAAAATAGCCATACTAAAACGGATAGCTATTATTATATTAAAAATGAGAAAGGCAAGCATTATTTTGAGCAGGCCGATTATATGAGAAACCGTTTTGGCGGGCACCTGAAGGCTGGTATACGAACGAATTTCGCCGGAAATTTTGCCTTTGAAGCCTGGGTAGGCCTTGGCATGGCTTATAAAAATGTCTATTTCCGAAATGTACAGTACACGGATGATGAGGTTAGTGGAGGTTATCCCTGGTGGTTTTTCATGCAAAACAGAACCAAAGGAGGCTACCTGAATCCATCGGTTACTTTTGGCCTGAAGCTGAGTTACAGGCTCTGGAATCCGGCGGGTAAATCGATCAAAAAGGCTCACCTAATAGAGTAGCACTACTTAAAGACGCATCGCCCGGAACTTTCTTTCTAAGTGATGAAACCTGGTTTTGCCGCTGCAGATGCGGAATTTCGGGGTTTTTAATGATGTTGTGCGGCGACTACGACCGAGTCCATGGAATTTGGCGGTGGGTTGTTTGAAGGATGTTGGGTTCGCTGTAAGGATACGGCAGGGTAGTTGGAGAGCATGAAGCCGCCATACAGCCAAGCCTTACATTAGGATTAGGGTAGTTTGAAAACCCACGATTAAAATCATGGGTTAGGAAGTGTTGGTTTTTTGAGGAGCTCTTGCGGTTTGGGCTTAATGTTCAAGTCATTTGCGTAAATTAGTGTTGTTCATGGCTAAAAACTAAACACTGGTCGTAGTCTTCGCATGCGGAATGAGGATGTTTAGTAATAATATTGCGCGGCGACTACGACCGAGTCCATGGAATTTGGTGGTGGGTGGTTTGAGGGATGTTGGGTTCGTGATTTTATTTTTGGCGGGGAAGGGGAGCTGGCTGAAAAATGGGTGTTTAATGTTGAACCCTTTCAGGGTTCTGTTGCCTCGGGTATTGATTCGATGGTTTTTACCCATCGCTATTTAGTTCAATCCCTTCGGGATATTTATTAAAGCAGGCTAATCAATTAAATACCCGGAGAACTAGGGTAGCAGATGATTTAAAAATCCATTTGCGTAAATTAGTGCCATTTGTGGCTAATACCTTGCTAAACACTGTTCGTAGTCTTCGCATGCGGAATGAAGATGTTTAGTAATAATATTGCGCGGCGACTACGACCGAGTCCATGGAATTTGGCGGTGGGTTGTTTGAGGGATGTTGGGTTCGCTGTAAGGATGCGGCAGGGTAGTTGGAGAGCATGAAGCCGCCATACAGCCAAGACTTACATTAGGATTAGGGTAGTTTGAAAACCCACGATTAAAATCATGGGTTAGGAAGTGTTGGTTTTTTGAGGAGCTCTTGCGGTTTGGGCTTAATGCTCAAGTCATTTGGGTTAATTAGTGTCATTTGTGGCTAATACCTTGCACCCAATTGCTTCCAATAATTCCTTCCAATTCGGGGAATTTGTACTTGCGCGCTCTTCGCTTCAGTGCCCTTTTATTAACAAAATCTGCTATTCCTTCATGGCTGAAAATTAGAAATAAATCCTGTTAATACGGAATAATTCGATCGTTCAATATGATATCTTAAATTATAGTTTTGACTTAATAAATTATTTATTGAAAGCAACTTGTTATTTTTGAGAGAATGGCTTTGGAGAAAAATGTTTCAAAATTTGGCTTTTAAAACTAATCAAACCTTACATAAGTCTGTAGGGGGAAATACTCAATTAATTAAGTCTAAAGTGGAGCGTTGTTTGCGTAAAAGTCTAGTTTGGAGGGTTTTGTGAGTGTTTTATGTGATTTTAATTTGTTTTTATTGTTGTATTCTTGTAATAAAGAAACATGTCTTCTTATTGAACCTTGTTCTGAATTATACTTTTATTACATTAAATTGCAGTAATTAATTTTTGGATGAGATTCCTGCAAACCATCGTTCTTAGCATTAAGCTGATATTCAGATTAATAATGTTGAGTTCTGATTTTGGCTAGGAGAAGTATCTGAAAATATAAATTGACTATAAACTTAATCAACTGACTAATAGGGATGCCGGAATAGGTGTCTCTTCCGCCTAAGCGGAATTATTAACCTATATACAAGATGACTTCAAATCTACCCACCACTCATCGGGGCATCAGTTGGCTGTTGCTTGCCCTTTTTGCCTTGCCGATATTCACTGCCTGCCAAAAGGATGAACTATCTCCTGCGGAGCAACAGCTACAGTCGGATTTGGAAATCCTATATACCATCTTAGAGAGCTATGGGGTAAGTTCCCCGGAAAAGGAAAGCCGGGTGACGGTTAATGAGCAGCGCATTACAGCGGTAGATTTTTCCGCACTGGAATTGACGGCCATGGATAAGCGTCTGTATGAGGTGAATATCAGTAAAACCATTGACCTGCGGAATAATCAGTTGGATATGGAGATTATTCAGGAGGTCAAAGCCAAATTCCCGGGCCGTGAGGTGTTGGTTTCCGGTAATCCGCCCTATGAAAAAGATGTGGAGCTGGAGACCCTGGAAAAACTCGGCATAAGCGGGGACTCGGATAGGGTAAGCAGAAATGCTGATGGCTATGTAACGGGGCTGGATTTGTCGGATATGGGGTGGACGGAAGTGAATCCAGTGGTTTATGAATTCCCCTATTTAGAAGATTTAAATTTGAGCTTGAATGAACTGCAGTATTATCAATTTAAGGCATTAAGCGAAGCGTTGGAAAATGTGAGTATTGATTTCAGCGGCAATACCTTTTATGAAATCAGTTTGGAAGAAATCAACCGCTTTCAGCAGTATCTGGATTTCAATAATGTCGAAGCAAAAGCGGAAGAAGTGCTGACTTTCTATACGGAGGAGAATGCTATTTATGATAGAATTTTGGAAGATCAGACTACTGGTTTTATCAGCGCTATCGATCTTTCTGCACACAATATTGTTGACTTGGCTTTACCATTGCCCGTTTTTCAGGTGTTAAGGGTAAAAGTACAGGAAATTGATTTAAGTAATTCTTCCTTTGGTTTAGATGCCATAATGGATGATACCAGAGTAGGTGCGATTTATCCGACGGTGGTGGAGAACAATGCTAAGCTAGATGAAACCGCAGCGGCTTATTTAGAAAAGCAAACCTCAATGGTTGATTTTTATGAGGGATTGAGTTGGGATATTGGGATTATTCAGGATTATGCTCCTTCTCCATTCGCATCATTTGTAGATTTGCCCAAAGGCACTGTTGAAGGAAAAATATTCAAGCAGACGATACTTTATTTTTTAGGAAATTTTGATTCTTATTCAAGATTTATTGATCTGTCTTTTGACTTAGATTATTTAATGATTTTTGTTCCGGGGCAAGAAAGGATAAGAGGAACTTCCATTAATTTGACTCAATACGTTGGTAATTTAGCGACAGGTTCAGAAAATAGAATTTGGGCCCTTCGTTTTTTAGATGAGTTAGTTTTAGATGAAGGGTTTCGCAATCTTAAAACCAAAATGAAACTAGGTGTTGATAAATGGAATTGTTTTCGTGCCAATTCAATTAAAATTTCGAAAACCGCTTTATTCGATATCCAAACCCCTTCATTAGCAATTTCGGGTGGGATTTTAGAATGCCCAGATAATGAGCTTGATATTTCTATTGTTGGTGAAAATTTCTTTTTGAGGGGGATACCGCAGGATCGAAATGAAAATATAAAACTTAATTTGATTGATGGAAGTGGCCTTACTAGCGAGTCAAGAGGGATGGCTAGGATTGTTATTGATTTTTCTAAAGAGGGCAGTTCAAATCCGCATATAAAACCAGATGTAGATGTTTACTTTCAAATTACTCAATTTAAAGATTTGGAATATTTTGAGTTAAATATTACCGGTGCATTATATGTTTACGGCTCTCAGTCCGATCTTGATCAAATAAACGAAACAGTTATCACTGCCAGGGAAATTATATTCATTTAATTAATGATTTAAATGAAAAATATTTTATTTTTTTTACCCCAACACTGGTCGTAGTCTTCGCATGCGGAATGAGGATGTTTAGTAAAAATATTGCGCGGCGACTACGACCGAGTCCATGGAATTTGGCGGTGGGTTGTTTGAAGGATGTTGGGTTCGCTGTAAGGATACGGCAGGGTAGTTGGAGAGCATGAAGCCGCCATACAGCCAAGCCTTACATTAGGATTAGGGTAGTTTGAAAACCCACGATTAAAATCATGGGTTAGGAAGTGTTGGTTTTTTGAGGAGCTCTTGCGGTTTGGGCTTAATGTTCAAGTCATTTGCGTAAATTAGTGTTGTTCATGGCTAAAAACTAAACACTAGTCGTAGTCTTCGCATGCGGAATGAGGATGTTTAGTAATAATATTGCGCGGCGACTACGACTGAGTTCAGGGGATTTGACGGTGGGTTGTTTGATGCATGTTGGGTTCGCGATACGGTTATTGGCGTGGAAGGGAAGGGGGGCTGGCTGAAAAATGGGTGTTTAATGTTGAACCCTTTCAGGGTTCTGTTGCCCTGGGTATTGATTCGATGGGTTTCACCCATCGCTATTCAGTTTAATCCCTTCGGGATATTTATTAAAGCAGGCTAATCCATTAAATATCCGGGGAAGTAGGACAGCAGATGATTCAAAAATCCATTTGGGACTAAAACCTTGCGCTCAATTACTTCCAATAATTCCTTCCAATTCGGGGAATTTGTACTTGCGCGCTCTTCGCTTCAGTGCCCTTTTATTAACAAAATCTGCTATTCCTTCATGGCTAAAAATTGGAAATAAATCCTCTTAACATGGAGTAATTCGATCGTTCAATATGATATCTTAAATTATAGTTTTGACTTAATCAATTCTTTATTGAAAGCACCTTTTTATTTTTGGGAAGATGGCTTTGAAGAAAAATGTTTCAAAATTTGGCTTTTAAAACTAATCAAACCTTACATAAGTCTGTAGGGGAAAATACTCAATTTGTTTAGGCTAAAGTGTAGTGCTGGCTGCGTAAAAGTCTTATCTGTAGTGTTTTGTGCGTGGTTTATGTGGTTTTAATCTGTTTTTATTGTTGTATTCTTGTAATAAATAAACATGTCTTCTTATTGAACCCTATTCTGAATTATACTTTTATTACATTAAATTGCAGTAATTAATTTTTGGATGAGATTCCTGCAAACCATCGTTCTTAGCATTAGGCTGATATTCAGATTAATAATGTTGAGTTCTGATTTTGGCTAGGAGAAGTATCTGAAAATATAAATTGACTATAAACTTAATCAACTGACTAATAGGGATGCCGGAATAGGTGTCTCTCCCGCATTAGCGGAATTAATTAACCTATATACAAGATGACTTCAAATCTACCCACCACCCATCGGGGCATCAGTTGGCTGTTGCTTGCCCTTTTTGCCTTGCCCATACTCACTGCCTGCCAAAAGGACGAACTATCTCCTGCGGAGCAACAGCTGCAGACAGATTTGGAAATCCTATATACCATCTTAGAGAGCTATGGGGTAAGTTCCCCGGAAAAGGAAAGCCGGGTGACGGTTAATGAGCAGCGCATTACAGCGGTAGATTTTTCCGCACTGGAATTGACGGCCATGGATAAGCGTTTGTATGAGGTGAATATCAGTAAAACCATTGACCTGCGGAATAATCAGTTGGATATGGAGATTATTCAGGAGGTTAAAGCCAAATTCCCGGGACGTGAGGTATTGGTTTCCGGTAATCCTCCTTACGAAAAAGATTTGGAGCTGGAGACGTTGGAAAAGCTGGGCATCAGTGGCGATTCTGATCGGGTCACCAAAAATGCCGATGGTTATGTGACGGGGCTGGATTTGTCGGATATGGGCTTAGTGGATTTGGATTCCGCTATCTACGGATTATTTCAGTTGAAAGAAGTGAATTTGTCGTTGAATGATTTGCAGTTTCATCATTGGTATGGCTTAGATCAGGCTTTTGGAAGCATAGAAATTAATATGGAGGGAAACCGATATTTTGAGGTTTCTGAAAAGGAAATGGCTCGCATGCAAGCTTATTTAGATCACAGTGAGGTGGATGCTGAAGCCAAAAATGTACTGACCTTTTATACGGCCTCCAATCAATATGCCGATGACGCATTAGAAAATGGCTCTTCTATGGGCTATATCGCCACAGTTGACCTTTCTCCCTATAATATTTCTGATCTTGCAGTTCCATCCGATGGCTTTCAGTTATTGATCGCAGAGGTGGAATCTGTGGACCTGAGTAATTCTTCCTTTGGCTTGGATTCCTACATGGATCCCAAAAGGGTAGGGGCACTGAGTTATCAGGTGCAAAGTCTCCTTGCAGATAATTCAACTTACCCAGACCCTTCATTTGAAGAATTAAACGAATTTCCTGTAAAATGCTTGGTGAATAATAATAGTTTATTTGAAAATGAGAGCCTTAATTACCTGAATAAACAACAAGAATTAGAAACTTTTTTTGAGCTCCAAGACTGGATTGTACCCGGAAGATGGGATGTTGTCACGTCTCAGTATGGGGCAATAATTACACTTATATATCCGTCCTATTCAGCAAGAACTGCATTTGATAATATGTCAGCAGATGATTTGTATGAAATTTTCTTTAATTTAGAGTACTTGAAAAACATTCAGAGTTTCCATATAGGCACCTCTCCACACAAGGATGATTTGGATATGTGGACTTTTTCTAATTCATATAATCTGTCTTCCAAGAAGAGCTTTTCCTTTTTCACGAATGAATATATTTACTTTCCTGATAGTTTTAATCAATTGAATACGAGTTGCCAATTTGGCTTGTTCCCCGGTGAATTTAATAATTCATCTTCTACGTTTTTCCGTGATTTTTATAAAGGTGTTAATGCTTGGAAGGTTGAAATTGATACAGATGCTCTTTCGTCTATTAGTACTCCAATATTTCACTTTGATTTAGGTACTATATTTATTAATGCTAGTACTTTAAATGTTGGTTTTCAGGGCACTTCTTTTAAATTAGATGCAAATAGGTTGATTGATGAAGGAGGAAATAATGAGATTGAAATTAATTTTGATTATGGTCACTCTAGAACAAATGAGGAGATAGGGACGGAATATTTAATTTTTAGTATTGAAGAAAGTAATAAATTAGTAAATGTTAATATTGAACTTTCAGAATTTCCAGATTTAAAATTTTTATATATTAAAACCACGGGAGAAGTGAAGTTAGATTCTGAGTTATTAAATCGTATATCGGAATATACAATTATCTCCTCTGAATCATAGAAATGTGTTATGAAGGCATTTAAAATATTTTTATTTGTATATATATCAATTTTTACTTCTGCTTATGGTCAGACATTCTGTGATAATGTGGAGTTTAAAGCCCAACACTGCTCGTAGTCTTCGCATGCGGAATGAGGATGTTTAGTAAATATATTGCGCGGCGACTACGACCGAGTCCATGGAATTTGGCGGTGGGTTGTTTGAAGGATGTTGGGTTCGCTGTAAGGATACGGCAGGGTAGTTGGAGAGCATGAAGCCGCCATACAGCCAAGCCTTACATTAGGATTAGGGTAGTTTGAAAACCCACGATTAAAATCATGGGGTAGGAAGTGTTGGTTTTTTGAGGAGCTCTTGCGGTTTGGGCTTAATGTTCAAGTCATTTGCGTAAATTAGTGTTGTTCATGGCTAAAAACTAAACACTAGTCGTAGTCTTCGCATGCGGAATGAGGATGTTTAGTAATAATATTGCGCGGCGACTACGACCGAGTCCATGGAATTTGGCGGTGGGTTGTTTGAAGGATGTTGGGTTCGCTGTAAGGATACGGCAGGGTAGTTGGAGAGCATGAAGCCGCCATACAGCCAAGCCTTACATTAGGATTAGGGTAGTTTGAAAACCCACGATTAAAATCATGGGTTAGGAAGTGTTGGTTTTTTGAGGAGCTCTTGCGGTTTGGGCTTAATGTTCAAGTCATTTGCGTAAATTAGTGCCGTTTGTGGCTAATACCTTGCGCCCAATTGCTTCCAATAATTCGGTCCAATTCGGGAAATTCCTGCTTGCGCCCCCTTCACTTCAGCTCCCTTTCATTAACAAATCGGCTATTCCTTCATGGCTAAAAATTGGAAATAAATCCTCTTAACACGGAGTAATTCGATCGTTCAATATGATATCTTAAATTATAGTTTTGACTTAATCAATTCTTTATTGAAAGCACCTTTTTATTTTTGGGAAGATGGCTTTGAGGAAAAATGTTTCAAAATTTGACTTTTAAAACTAATCAAACCTTACATAGGTCTGTAGGGGAAAATACTCAATTTATTTAGTCTAAAGTGGGGTGTGGTTTGCGTAAAAGTCTAGTTTGGAGGGTTTTGTGAGTGCTTTATGTGATTTTAATTTGTTTTTATTGTTGTATTCTTGTAATAAAGAAACATAGCTACTTATTGAACCTTATTCTGAATTATACTTTTATTACATTAAATTGCAGTAATTAATTTTTGGATGATATTCTTGCAAACCATCGTTCTTAGCATTAGGCTGATATTCAGATTAATAATGTTGAGTTCTGACTTTGGTAAGGAGAAGTATCTGAAAATATAAATTGACTATAAACTTAATCAACTGACTAATAGGGATGCCGGAATAGGTGTCTCTCCCGCATTAGCGGAAATAATTAACCTATATACAAGATGACTTCAAATCTACCCACCACCCATCGGGGCATCAGTTGGCTGTTGCTTGCCCTTTTTGCCTTGCCCATACTCACTGCTTGCCAAAAGGACGAACTATCTCCTGCGGAGCAACAGCTGCAGACGGATTTGGAAATCCTATACACCATCTTAGAGAGCTATGGGGTAAGTTCCCCGGAAAAGGAGAGCCGGGTGACGGTTAATGAGCAGCGCATTACAGCGGTAGATTTTTCCGCACTGGAATTGACGGCTATGGATAAGCGTCTGTATGAGGTGAATATCAGTAAAACCATTGACCTGCGGAATAATCAGTTGGATATGGAGATTATTCAGGAGGTTAAAGCCAAATTCCCGGGACGTGAGGTTTTGGTTTCCGGTAATCCGCCTTATGAAAAAGATTTGGAGCTGGAGACCCTGGAAAAACTGGGCATCAGCGGGGACTCTGATCGGGTAAGCAGAAATGCTGAAGGCTATGTGTCCGGGCTGGATTTGTCGGATATGGGCTTAGTGGATTTGGATTCTGCTATCTATGGTTTATTTCAGTTGGAAGAAGTGAATTTGTCGTTGAACGATTTGCAATTCCATCATTGGTATGGTCTAGACCAAGCTTTTGGAAGCATAGATATTAATATGGAGGGGAACCGATATTACGAGGTTTCTGAAAAGGAAATGGCTCGCATGCAAGCTTATTTAGATCACAGTAAGGTGGATGCTGAAGCCAAAAATGTACTGACCTTTTATACGGCCTCTAATCAATATGCCGATGAGGCATTAGATAATGGCTCTTCAATGGGCTATATCGCCACAGTTGACCTTTCTCCCTATAATATTTCTGATCTCGCAGTTCCATCCAATGACTTTCAGTTATTGATCGCAGAGGTGGAATCTGTAGATTTAAGTAATTCCTCATTTGGACTGGATTCCTATATGGATCCCAAAAGGGTTGGGGCGCTGAGTTATCAGGTGCGGTCTTTCAAAACCGATGGGATTTTAGTATCTGATCCTTCTTTTGAAGCTTTGGAAGAGTTCCCTGTTTTAGTAAAAATAGAAAACAATAATAAGTTCGAAGAATCATTAGCTTCATACATTCAGAAGCAAAAGGAATTAGAAGATTTTTGGAATAAACAAGCATTTTATGTTTCCGCAAGATGGGATTTAGTACCTACAAAATTTGGACCCGTAATTATAGGGTGTACACCGCCTTGGTGGCAACCTAATATAGTTTTTGATTCGGATTCACTATATGATCTTTTTTTTAGTTTAGAATATTTTCGCAACATCAATTCATTCAATATTGACTTTTATATTGAACAAGGCGATGATTATTTAGATATTTGGGATTTTGTGACTAGATATGAAATTGGTTCGAAAAATAGTTATTCTTTATTCTTTAATAAACGAATTAAATTTACAAAAGAGTTTAGTGGTTTTAATTCCACCTGTAAAATAGGGTTACTCCCAGGATCGAGTTATCCAACAAGTGCTTCTATATTTAGATATTACTATAAAGGTATTTATGTTCAAATAATAGAAGCGGATGAAATTTCCTTTTCGTCTATAAGTACACCTGTTTTTCATATAGCTAGTAAAAATTTTATAGTGTCAGAGTCTGCTGAAATAAATATCGGTTATCAAGGTTCATCTTTTAAAATAGATTGTGATAGTATAACAAATACTACTAATGATGAAATTATTAAGATTAACTTTAATTATGGTCACTCACGTACTTCAGAGGTATTAGGCACAGAGCATCTTGTTTTTAGAAATAAATATAGTAGTAAGGATGTCGAAGTGAATGTTGACTTAAAAGAATTCCCTGACCTGAAGCGTCTATTTATAGAAACAACAGGCACTATAAATTTGGATGAGAATGAATTATCACGTATTCCTGATGTTCATTTAGTTGCTAGGAATTATTCAAAAGGAAATTAATATGAATGGGGTGAAATTCTTCATGTTCTTGGTTTTGTTTATTATAAGTGGGAAAATATTTGGACAAACCCCATTTTGTGATCAGGTACAGTTTGAGGCACCAAGCTTTCTAAAATCATCATTTCTTGATGGTAATTTTAAATGGATTATTGAAGTCAGAGACATTGGGACAGGTAAGGTTGAAAAGTATATTCAGTACACTTCTGAAAGCACTTCAAATTTCATTAAGGCAACTGATTACCCAGGGAAACAAATCCAAGTGTCTGTTTCAAGGGGTGGGTTCATAAGTCAACCTTATAGTTATTTTGTGATAGAGGAAAGTGCAGTTTTAGCAAATAATGACAGTACATTCAAATCATCTAAATATTTAAATTTTTATAATGAATCCTCTAATTGTTACTCAGGGTCAGTATTTGATTTTAATCATGCAATAGATCTGCCGTTTACTGGCCAGCTATATCTATATGACAAAGATAGAGAAATAAAGCATTCCGTAACTTTTAAAGTCACAAAGGATGCTCTTACAGATCCTAAAGCATTCCCAGAATCTTTAATAATAGATGGATTAAGGCTTCGGTATACTAAATTAAGTGAGGAATCAAAGACCATTACTTTTTTTCAATTTAATGTTCAAGGATCAACTCGTTGTACTGATTTAATCAAGCTGCAGACACCATCTTCAGAGACTGAAGACTTTCTTGTTACCACTCCAAAATCAACTTTAATTTCTAATACTTTTGCTTCAAAAGTAGAATTCCCCCTAGACTTATCCGGTGGTAATTATACCGCTTATACCGGAGAAACCCCTCCCTCTTATACCGTTGTTGAGGTTAAGCTTAATGATGTTAGTGTGACATCCTGGCAGAATGAAAGTGATGATGTTTATATTGATGCTGACAATAAGGTTACTTTTTCTGCTCCCGAGATAAAGAAAGAATACACTGCTGTACCTTCTGAATCTGATTGGCAAAATAATGTGGAAATCACTTATGAAGCCTGCACCGGAGCTCAGGCAAGTATTAAACTGACAGCAAAAAATCCGCCTTTTATTTATGCTGAAAATCCGGTTGAAAGTCACATTGGTTTGGATCAGGCAACCGGTTCTATTAGCTATACAATAGATGATGGTTCCTCGGAGGGTTTCTCGACGGAACATTCTTTAAGTGGAAAGTTGACAGTTAATTCTAGCGAATGTTCCGTAAATGGAAATATTAGTGGTAACGCCATTTCATTTGATAATTTATCCCCGGGGGAATATTCACCCACATTTATAGTTGTTGATGAAGCCCAGCAGCTACAGTATGAATATAAACCGAGCCTTACAAGTACAATTTCCTTTTATAAAACGGATGATATCACCTATTTTACCCAAGATGAAAGTTATTATGGCGCAGGTGATGGGGAAATAATATTTCAGGATCGACTGATCGATGGTAGCAATATTCCCTCACAATTTTCTTGGGATGGTGGTAAAGACTCGCTTCAATTTTTGGGAAGGAAGGTCATGAATTTAGTTCCTGGGGAATATACTAACTGGACTGTCAATGAATATGCCGGAGCTTGTAATGATATCATTAGCCGTTCCTTTTACAAGAATAATGTTACGATTAATATCAAAAAAAGATCTCAAATTGCATTTGAGACTGTGATAGTGGAGACGCCAACTTATTATAGTAGTGATCTCCACCATTACCAAACTTCGATACAAGTAAAAACAAATAAAAAGATTTTAGGTGATCATGAAGTCAGATTGATCCATGCCAAATCAGATGGTACTTTTAATTTTGTTACTTATGATCATATAGAAAACGAGCAGGCGGTATTTTCAAACTTATTAATTGATGAAAATTATTATATAGTCGCCTTTGACCGAGGGCCAACAGATGCGTTAAACCCCTCTAATCGCCGAGCAGAACAATATTGGTATGATTCCTCTTCGGAAAGCAATATAAATACTGATTTAATCAGCAGTGATAAATTAAGCGATTGGCTGGTAGACCCTTCAACAATGCCCGGTTACCTTCGTTTTTATACAGAAAATGGTGCAGCAAAAGTCTTTAGATTTGCTAATCCTGAACCCTTTGCACTGGATGATTATACCGTGCATAAAGGCACCAACCATCCTTTTGATATCATTTGTAATGGAGAGCAGGTAGCTATTTCAGCGATTGTCAATGTGCCGGATGATCGCCTTGGGTTGAATTTTGATCATTTTCGCTGGACTGTTTCCACTGCCCGGCCTGAATCGGAAAGTATTCCTTACAGTGGATTGGTGGAATTTATTCCAGAGGACAAGCAACTTCGATTATTGGATTTTTCGGTTCCGGCTTTAGATAATTATCAAATTTACTTAACCGAAAATATTGAGGATTTTGATCAGGCTTATTATGGTTACCCATTGCTTGATCCTAATGAATTATTCAATATTTCACAACCAGCCCAAATCACTACTGCGATTGAGATCAATAGTGCTTTTGATGCCTATCAGGTTTCTCGTTATGATGGAACTGATGGAGCGGTTAAGGTAAAAGCGAATGGAGGAGTACCGGCCTATGCTGTTCACATTTCTGGTGTTACAAATTCACAGGATATTACCGCTGATGGTCTGACGACTGTTTTTCAGGGCTTATCCCATGGTACCTATGGCGTGGATAAAGTGATTGATGCACAGTCTTGCGAAACTTTTATGACAGAAGAGGGGAAGGCTGAGGTTACGCTTACTGCACCAGATTCCTTATCTTTTGAGGCCGTGACCTCCGACTACGGCTTATCCTACCAAATTTCCCAACATGGAGGCGATGATGGCAGCATCTCCATTACCGCGGCTAATGGTATCCCGAATTATACCTTTGAATTATATCAAATGGTCGAGGGGAACTGGCAGTTACAGGAAGCTGTAAACAATGGCGGGAGCCCATATACTTTTAGCACATTAACCGCCGGAGACTATTTAGCGGTGGTTTATGATCAGTTTTTTGTAAAGCCTTCGGTGGCTAATCCTGAATACTGGCAGGATGATGAATACACCCGCGGCGATGTGGTGATGCAGCCCATCAGCCTGAAGGAACCGGATCCCTTAAGCATTGACACTTTCGTGGTGACCAACTATGGGGCGCATTTGAATGAAAATTATCATGTAAAAGCGGCATCGGGCGCCTTAGCGCGAACAGGGGAGGTAAACTTTACCATAAGTGGCGGCATACCGACCAAGGATGAAAATAATAATGAATTGTTTTATTCCTTAACGATACTGGATGGAGATAATAATTCACGGAATCTTAAACTGATGGTCACCGATAATGGGGTGGGGAGCAGTTCTCGTTTTCAGGTGAGCAGTGATCAGAAAGACTTCCCTGCGGGCGCGCTTTCCTTTAAAGTGGAGGATCGCCATTCCTATTTCGTGGAGACGGCTTTCGTACTAATGGCTCCACCGGCCTTGGAGATCAGCTATCTGGCGCCTCAAAAGCCGGGCTGTATTGGAGATGAGGACGGGCAATTGGCCTTTCATATTCAGGGGGGAATTCCATTTATTGAAAATGGGAAAAAATACTATGAGGTAGCGCTGGGAGGTTCCACTGCTTATCGCATTGTGGCCGGTGAGGTGGCTTTTTTGAAGACAAGTGATGAGGAATCCTTTACTATGGGACAGGGCGAAACGACACTGATCTTTAAGGATCGTTATAACGCCCCTTATGGCGGGCTAGATTTTACGGCCTATGAGGCTGCCTGGCTGAATGAGGATGATAAATCTCCATGGCCAGCCTGGACGATGGACGATACTTCCTATCAAAATTTGGAAACCAGCTGGGTTAAGGCGGTCAAAACTTTTGATGAAAACGCAGCAAGCGCCTTGCCCTATATCATGCCGAATCATCCGCCTGTTCAGTTGCTAGCCGATGTTTACACGACCATTTGTGATGACAGTGCGGATGGGAAAATTCAAATCAAATCCATATACGGTGGAAGCGGAGCGGCTTATCAATTGTATTTTGCCGGAGGGACTGAGGCGATTGATTTTTCACCGGATGTTTTGATTTCTGATGTGCTACTGGCAGGGAACTATGCCTTTGAAGTGAGCTTTGATCAGTGCAACACTGCCAGCCCTGCCGATTATACCATCAGCAAGGTTTATGATGGTCATGATAACAGGGTAGTTGGGGATACTTTGAAAAGAAATGACGAGCTGGTTGCTGTTTTAGCGACGGCGCCTATTACTGCAACGGTTCAGTTCGCGGATCACCTTTGCTTCGGAGAAGCGACCGGAGGGGTACAGGTGGTCGACATTGCCGGCGGACATGCGCCTTTTGATTTTCAGTTGGACCGCAAGAATGATAGTAATCGGGAACAGTGGGATTTGATTTTGAAAGAGGAACTGCTATCAGGTAGCAGCTGGCAGGGGCCAACAAATTTAAAAGCGGGAGATTTTGCGCTGACGCTTCTGGATCGCCAGGGTTGTCTATGGAAAGAGGACAATGGGCAGGCGATATCAGAGGCGCGAGAGGAATATGTGGTGGAAGAAACCAGCACTGCTAACTTTAGTCTCATGCCTGCGACCAGTCCGGTTTCCTGTACCGGCGCTACGGACGGACAAATCAGCCTGGCGAATTTCCAATTGGTGAAGCCAACGACTTTTGTATGGATTCGGGAGGACGGGCAGCGCTTTGGCGAACAGACTTTAACGGTAGACACCCACCCCTATGAAGTACAAGCGTTGGCCGCCGGTCGTTATCAGTTATTTTTGCAGGAGCAAGGGTGTTCCGAACGTTATGCGAATATAGAGGCCGTGGTGGAAATTAGCCCTGCGGTAGCTTTTATGGACTCCCTTTCGGTGGGGGGGAACAGCTGTGAAGGCTTTGATATTTATGGTCAGGTGAATTTGGCCGGGGGAGAATTATTTCTGGGGCATCTTCAGTCCGATAATAGTGTGCAGTGGAGTAGTCTGGGTACCTGGGGAATATCCGCACAGGGCAAAATGTGCCATATCGATTTCCCGGGGCGTTATCAATTGAAATATGTGAAAGCGGCCGGTTGTAATGAAGTCATTTCTGAAGTGAAGGACCTGAACAGCGAGGAATATACCTTCGCGTTGGAGAAAAAGAACGGGCAATTCGACTTGCCCTGTGCCGGGGAGCTGGCGGAATTGACTTTCGGGCCGGTATTGAATGAACATACGAATATTCCGGCTTCGGCGGCTTTTACTTATGAATTGAAAAAGTTGTCGGATGGCACTACCAGCCAGAATACCAGTGGCACCTTTCGCCTTTTGCCCGATGAGTATGAGTTGCGGGCCTGGTATGAAATGAGTGGTTGTCCTATCTATGGGCAGCAATTTTCATTTACGGTCAGTGCGCCAGCGCCTTTAGCATTAAGGGTTGAGGACCAAAACATTCCAATAGTAGTCAGTTGTATGGGTGCCGAATTAGGTAAAATTATAGGTAACATTACCGGTGGGTCGGCACCCTTTACTTTAACATATTACATAAAAGAAGTACAGCATCAGCTGGAGGTGACCGAAGCAGGTCCCTTCGAAATCAGTGGTTTGCCGGTAGGCTATTCCTATCAATTGCTGCTGGAGGATGCCGCTGGCTGTTCGCAAGCGCAGGCACAACCGTTGTATCTGCCTTATCAGGCGCCTCAGGCCAATATTCAGGCCATTGCCGCCGATTATTGTCAACAGGCGAGTGGGGAAGCCGTCATCAATATCGAGCATGGGGTGGGGCCTTTTATTCTAAAACTCGATGAGCGGGAAGTAGCCCGCTTTGCTGAAAACCAGTGGCTGCTACAAGGGCTGGAGGCTGGAAAATACGATTACGTTTTGGAAGATATGGGCGTAGGCCAGTGTCCTGTAGCCTTATCGGTAGAAATTGCGGCCAGCCCACAGGCTTTTGAAGTGGAAGTGGCGGTTTTGCAGGCGCCGGCTTGTGAAGGCGCTGATGGCCGCCTGGCCCTGGAATTAAAAGATCGGGACGGGCAAGCCTTAAGCTGGAATGATTTTACGCTGTTAAATGCGCCGGAGCACTTTGATCCTGGGATGGGGATCCTCAGTGCCCTGGAGGCCAAAGCTTATGTTTTTGAAGTGATCGAAAACAGCCGACCCGAATGTGTGGAAAGGGTGGAATTTTATTTGGCGGCCAAGGAGGCACCACAGATCTCCAGCTGGTCGGTGGTCGATCTGCCCTATTGTGATCAGCCGGTGGGAAGTGTGAAGGTCGAGCTTCAGGGGGGAACCGGCGTATATGAATGGATACCTGAGGCAGGATTAAGCCTGAAGGATGCCGGTAGCGCCTATTTCGAGATCAGTGGTTTACAGGTTGATAAATCTTATGCCCTGCAGTTTAGGGATCAGAGCGGGAATTGTCCGGGTATCGCCAATGTGGTCATTAATGCCCAGCAGGTCGGTCATGTTTTCGGTCCTCTGCAGACCAGCATTACGCCTTCTTCCTGCGGTCAGACATTGGGTGCAATTCAGCTGGAAGACTTAGATACCAATATTTATCAGCCATTATGGCTTATCAATGAAAGTAATGAAAATAAAGTGGAAGGCTTAGCCGCCGGCACCTATGCCTTACAATTATTACATCTGCCCACCGGTTGCGACACGACCTATTGGTTTACGGTGGGAGAAAGAAGTCCGCTGGACATTCAGTGGGTGGCGCAAGTACCGGCAGACTGTGGAAAGGCTAGCGGTGAGATTGAAGTAAGGGCCAGCGGCGGGGGCGAAAGCTTTACCTATAGCTGGCGCAAGGATAATTTTGAATTAGCGGAAAATTCAGGGGTGTTAAAGCAGGCCTTTGCCGGTCAGTATAGCGTCATCGCTCAAGACCAGTATGGCTGTGTCAGTGAGCCACTGGCCATTCGCCTGGAGGATCGTCCCGGACTGGAAGTGGGCATTAATGTTTTGTCTCTGGCTTCCTGTCCGGAAGTGGCGGATGGAAAAGCATTGGCGCTGGTGCAGGGTGGTCTGGCACCTTACGAATATTATTGGAATGGACAGGCGGGAGCGGTTCAGCAGGAGGACTTAACGGCTGGTACGGTGCACCTGCAAGTGGTGGATGCGGCAGGCTGTGCGATGGAGGCGGCGCCGGTGCAGATGTTTGCTCGTCCGGAGCTGAAGTTCAGCCTGAGCCATAGCATGCCGACTTGTACGGAGGCTGCGGACGGAGAAGCCAGCGTGGTGATCCTGAATCGACAGCCGGAAGAAATACGGACGATTCAATGGAAAGATCATGATGGACAGCTATTGGCAGTCGGTGAGGCTATTCACGGCTTAGCGGATGGAACCTATGCGCTGGAAATCATTGAAAATAGTGGCTGTAGTCAGCAACAAGCATTCGAAATGAAGTCAGCTGCAGGGATGGAAATAGTTTCCATCACGACCACCGCACCCAAATGCCCTACGGCTGCTGACGGAGGCGCGCGCTTCCAGATTCAGGGAGGCAGCGGACAGTATTTCGTAGAATGGTATGCCCTGGATCATCAACAATTGGTAGGCACTGATTTTCAACTTTCAGGCGTGCCTGCGGGCGCCTATCAACTCAGGGTGATGGATCAGCAGCAAAGCGCTTGTATGGTAGCATCAGACTTTGAGATATTGCCTCCAATGCCATTGGAAATTATTCAAATTGAGAAAACTATACCAAGCTGTTATGGCCTGGCAGATGGTAGCATATTGATCAGCATTCAGGGTGGGAAGGCCCCTTATAAAGTGTTCTGGCCTGAAATTGGACAGGCAGGAGCCCGGGCGACGCAACTTCCTGTAGGTCAGTATACCGTGAATATTGAAGATCAAAATGGTTGCCAGTTAAGCCAACAAATTACTTTCGACCAGCAGCCCACCGCCCTGCAGGTGAATACCCAAAGTGTGGATCCTGCCAGCTGTCGCTTTGCGCTGGATGGTGCCATTGCGCTGGATATTGCCGGGGGAATTCCCGATTACCAGGTCAGCTGGTCCAATGGCCGTCGGGGCGCAAGCATTAACGGCTTAGGAAAAGGGATGTACCAGGCACTGGTGCAGGATGCTAATCGCTGCAGGGCAGATTTGATGGTAGAAGTGTTGGCCCCTGAATTGCTGACGGCGGAAGTGCTGGAAGGAGAAGATCCTTCCTGTCCGGCCATGGCAGATGGGCGCATGCTGCTACAGCCTGCCGGCGGAACTGCTCCTTATGAGGTGGTGAATTTACCTCCTGATGCGGAGGCGGTCTGGAATAGTCAGCTGGCGGCTTTTGAAATCAGCGGGCTTATGGCCGGGCAATATTATTGGGAAATACGGGATGCACAACAATGTGAAGCCCGATCAGCGGCTTATCGACTATACGATCCAGCGCCATTGACCTTTACTTCGGTGCAATATCAGCAGCCGGATTGCCATGGCGGAGCCGATGGCGCCATTGCGGTGAGCGTGGCCGGAGGCAGTGGTGCCTATCTTTTTGACTGGGAGAATGGGCAGCAGGAAGCCGAGGCGGTTAATCTGTCTGCGGGTACTTATAAGCTGACGGTAGCTGATGCCCTGAAAGGTTGTCGTCTTCAAAATACCTTCACCCTGGAAGAGCCCGCACCGCTGGGGATTGTGATCAATACCCAAAATCCGGCCTGCCATGATGATGCCAACGGGCAGATCGTGGCCCTGGCAGAAGGCGGGACGCCGGGCTATTATTTCCAATGGGCAGGCCAGCCGGCGGGGGCACAGATCAGCGGTCTTACAGCTGGGGATTATGACTTGCTGGTCACCGATGCCCATGGCTGTCAGGCCACAGGCTCGACGACACTGACGAATCCGGAAGCGGTAGTACTGGCCATAGATGGGCTTAGTGATTTCATGGAAATTTGTGAAGGCACCACCTTGCGTCTGGATGCGGGAGCGGCCTGGAAGACGGTTCGCTGGATCTCTGAGGAGCGAGGACTGGATTTCAGCAGTCGACAAATCAGCCTTACCGAAGCAGGGGCTTATCAGGTAAGGGTGACGAATCAAAAGGATTGCCCGGCGAGTCAGGAATTTCAGCTGGAATTGGTGGATGATCTTTTAGCGGCAGAATTCCTGGTGCAATCCAGCCCGGAGGAAGCCTTCCAAACTTATATGCTGGTGGACATCACTTATCCGGAGCCCACTCAAATCAGCTGGGATATTCAGCCGGCGGTGGACATCATCCATGCGGAGGAGCATCAGCAGGAAATCCGATTCAGGGAAAGTGGATTGCATGTGATTACCCTCACTTCGCGACAGGAAAATTGTATGGCCACCCGGGTGAAAGAGGTCGAGGTAGTACGCCTGACCAATGGCCGCTATGCCGTCGATACGGGAGAAGGTTTACCGGAGGATGAAATTTTCCATGGCACCTATTTCACCGTTTCCCCCAACCCCAGCGATGGCCGATTCGATATTGACATCCAGCTGGAACAAATCGAGGATATTTACCTCAGCCTGCAACAGGTAGGAGAAGGAAAAATCCTCTGGTCTGAAAACTTTAAAAATCAGGATTACTACCATTACCGATTGGAAATGCCAACGCTGGGCAGCGGAATTTATGTGCTGCGCATGATGGCGCCATCGGGCAATAAGGCAATCAAAATATTGATCAAATAAGGGAATGAATAAGCTTGTAATTATTTTTTTTAGTGGTCTGCTGTGCAGCGTCATGGGCTATGCCCAGCGTTTTGAAGCGCTCAGTTTCCCGGACCTCCCTGTCCTGACCGATGGGGAACTGCAGGCCGTGGATATCAATCTCGACGGGCAGTGGGAAGTGCTTTTGGCCGGCCGGCAGGCCAGCGGAAAGTCCGTACTGGAAATTTACCAAAAGCAGGGAAGTCAATGGGTGAAATATGACAGTGGCTTGCCTTCCTGGGAATTGGATCAATATGCTTTGCTGGATGCCAATGGCAATGGCCGGCAGGATCTGGTCATCGCTGGTGCGGCCCTGGATGGCAGCGCCCGTTGTGAGCTGTTCCTCAATCAGGGCAATGGTTTTTGGCAAGCCGCTACTTTGTCTTTACCCCAATGGAAGTCGATGAGTCTGGCTTCCGGCGACTTTTTGTCGGTGGGGGAACAAGGCCTTTTATTGATGGGCCAACAAAGTGAGGGCAACTGGCAGTCGGCCTATTGGTCGCCGAAGTCCGGAGATTTGACCTTATTGGATTTGCCGGCTTTTCAGCAAGCTCAATTGCTGCCATTGGTCGCCGCCAAAACGGATTTATTAATTGTTGGGAAAGATTTTCGCGGGGTACCGCGCATTCAGTTATATGAAAATATGGGGAGTGGCCGTTTTCAACAAAGTGCGGTGAGCTTTCCTGCATTGTCGGAAGCCCGGGCATTGGTGGCCGACCTGGACCTTGACGGCCGAAAGGATATCCTCCTCAGTGGTTATTCCGGTAGCAGCCCGCAGACCAAAGTATTCCTGCAACAGGCCATGGGCTGGCAGGAAGCAGCCTGGAATCTACCCGCATGGGCAGGGGGCGCGATGGCTTGTGGTGATTTTACCGGCAATGGCTTTATGGATTTATTGCTTTCCGGGGCAGATGCTGGCTGGCAGTCGAAAATGGATCTATTCCTGAATAGTGGGGCAGGATTTTCGCCATCAGGGCTGACTTTTAGCGGTTTGTCGGAGGGTGCGTTGGCGGCAGTTGACTGGAATGGGGACGGCGCTTTGGATATTTATGCCTCCGGTAAAACCTATTTTGGAGAGGAAAAATTTATTTTTCAAAATCTGGAAAGCCCGGCCGCTGCCATTAGCGTACCGCAGGCTTTACAGGCGGTCAATCAGGAACAATCCGTGCAGTTGGAGTGGCAGGCGGTCACCGGCGCTACTTCCTATGAATTGTTAATCGGGACCAGCAGTGGAGGGCGCGATCAATGGTCGCCGGCCAGTAAGCTGGATGGGAGCAGAAATGTGCTGAAGCAGGCGATTTTTGGAAATACCTTTGAAATGGCAAGCTTGCCCGAGGGCGCTTACTACTGGTCGGTACAGGCCATTAATGCTGCGGGAAAAGGCACGGCCTTCAGTGCAGAGGAAAGATTATTCAGCTGTGAAAAGCCGGATCTGGGTCCGGATCAAATGGTTTGTCAGGGAGAAGAGGTGCTATTGTCTGCCGGGAAAAGTGGGGAAGAAGTCAATTGGTATGATTTGGAGGGCAATTTATTGGTGGCCAATAGTTTCGAATTCCGGCAGGAAGTATTAGCGGATATGGATATCGTGGTAACGGTGGAGAAGCCCGACTTATTTTGCACCGTCCGGGATACGGTGAAAGTCAGCATGGCGGCCGGTCCCGTATTTGATTTAGCCGAAGAAATTCGAATTTGCCAGGGAGAGACTTTTGTCCATGAACTGGCCGGTGATTTCCAGACGGTAGAGTGGTTCTCGGTGAATCAGCAAGAGCTACTGAGTAGTACCCATCGATTGAGTCTGGTGGTCAATCAGCAAGAAACCATTCGATTGTATGCCCAAAATGCTTCAGGCTGCGATCAGGAATTGTTTTTCACCCTCATCCCTTATCAGAGTCCTTCCTCTGGTCTTTTGGTTGATTATGAAGTATGTCAGGGCACTACTTTAGATTTAAGCCCGGAAGGTAATTGGGCAAAGGTAGAATGGAAATTATCTGAACTCGGGGATTGGTTTGAGGCGCCTGAATTTCAGTTTTCCGGCAGCGAGGATATGAAGTTGAACCTGCGCATTACGGATCCCACCGGATGCCAGGGCGAAGAGGAAATTAAAATTAAAAGTCTGGCCCAACCGCTACCGGAGCTGGGCGGTGATCAGTCGCTATGTTTGGAGACGGACTTGCAGCTGGACGGTGGCCCTCAATACCAAAAATGGGAGTGGTATCAGGGAAGTGCGGAAGAAATATATTCCAGCGGCCAGCAGTTGAACTGGACCGTGGACCAATCCACCCGCTGGACGCTGAAAGTGCAGGATCAGCAAGGGTGTTGGGGAGAAAACAGCATGGCCCTTAGGGCTTTGCCTTTGCCGGATCTGTCTCATTTGCAGGATCAGTACCCGATTTGTACTGGGCAATGGTTGGAAATAGATGCCGGCGCGCAGTTTGCCCGCTATCAATGGGTACGTCAGGCAGACCAAACGGTGGTAGCGACTACCGCTCAACTGCGTTTTCAGATTTTTCAGGAAGAAATTTTCGAGCTAAGGGTTTGGAATGCCGAAGGCTGCGAAATGTCCAAATCCATTACCGTCCCGGCCCTGGCATTGCCACAACCTGTTCTGGCGGAAAGCTATGAGGTGTGTAAAGGCAGTGAGGGCTTATTTGAAAATGTGGGCGCATTCACGCAATACGATTGGTTTTTGGATGATCAGTTGGCGCACAGAGGCAGTCAGGATCATTGGGCGACCGAGGTATCCGTAGATCAAAAATTAACCTTATCGGTGACCGATGCCGCGGGTTGTCAGCAATCCGTAAGTGCCGCTTTAAAGGCATTGGCTTTGCCGGAGTCCGGTTTAGCGTCCACCCAATATATTTGTGAACAGGAAATCATTCATTTGAATGCTGGTGAACAGTGGGCTGCAGTGGTTTGGGAACGGGAAGACGGCCAGCAGGAATTTGATGCGACGCTGAGCTTTCCGGTGATGCAGGCCGAGACCTTGAAACTGCGCATGCAGGATCAGCAGGGCTGTGAGGCCAAGGAAAATATTTTGGTGGATGTATATGCTCTGCCGGAGATCAATTTACCGGAAGAGGTGGCCATTTGTATAGGAGATATGGTGGAGCTGGATGCCGGAGGTGGCCTGGTGGCTTATCGCTGGCTGGCCAATGAGCAGCTGATTGGGACGAATCGTTTCTTGCGTTGGTACCCTACGGAAAGCCAAAACCTGCGGCTGGAAGTGGAAAATCAGGAAGGCTGTCATCAAAGCCAAACCATTTCGGTAAAGGTGAATAGCCTGCCGGTGATTCCTTTGGAAGCGGAAGCTTTTGCCTGTTTAGGGAACAGTCTGGTTATGGAAGCCGGAAATTGGACCAGCCAGCAATGGAGCTCCCTTCACTTTGGAGATTTAGGGCAGGAAGCCAGTCTGGAATATACTTTTCTGCAGGAAGATGAATTGACCATTAGTGTAGTGGATGAAAATAGTTGTGCCAATAGTTTGCAAATCGCCATGCACCCTCGGGCCTTACCAGACTTTTCTTTAGGGGAAGACCCGGCGACTTGTTTTGGAGAAATTTTAGATTTGGAACTGAATCCGGCCTTAGGCGTACAGGTCAATTGGTATACCGAAAAAGAGGGGAATATTGCCGATCAGTGGAGCATCAGCCGCAAGCAGGAAGAAGAAGATGTATTGTGGGCAGAAGTGACGGACCAATATGGTTGTGTGGGATATGATACGCTTGCGCTAAGCATTTTGGCGCTGCCGGCCATTGATCTGGGAGCTGACCAGCAAATTTGTGAAGGGCTGGAGGCTAATTTTGAATTGCCTAATGTCTATCAGAAGATTGAATGGTATCGGGACGAAGCCTTTGCAGGGAATTCCCGCTTTTTGGATTTTGAAGTCCTGAAAGATCAGCAATTGAAGGTGGTGGTGACCGATGATTTCGGTTGCATGAATGCCGATAGCCTAAAGCTTCAAAAATTGGAACTGCCCGCTTTCAGTTTAGGAGTTGATCAGGAAATTTGTGCGCAGCAGGAAGTGCAGCTTACTGCTTCACATCCGATGATGGCCAAAGTAAGCTGGTATACCGCCTTTGATGGTTTCAGGGGCACAGGAGAACAGTATCAGCAGCAAATATTAAATGATGAGCAGATCTGGGCCGTATTGGAAGATCAAAATACCTGCCTGTTTTCGGATACGGTTGAGGTAAAAAGATTGGCCTTACCGGAATTTTCTCTGGGAGTAGATCAGGCCATCTGTTTCGGGGAAGAAGTGAGGTTGCAACTGCCACAGCACGACGGAAGTACGCAATGGACGGATGCCAGCGGTATGCTGTTAGGCACTGATTTGTCGCTGCATTACACCATCGAAAAAGCCGAATCGATTACGGCCTTATTTACCGATGAAAAGGGATGTCAATTTTCGGATGCACTGGAAGTGGCGGTTTTGGCTTTACCGGAATTTGAGCTGGTGGAGGAGATGGCGGTTTGTTTTGATCAGCAGGCCGAATTGTTCATCGCAGGAGACTGGCAGCAGGTCAATTGGTTTCAACATGATGATTTGCTGCATCAGGGAGCCCTTTGGAGCTTCCCCTCAGCGACGGATATGCAAATTATGGCGGAGGTAATCTCCTGGGAAGGTTGTCGACAAACGGCGGACCTGCAATTCCACAGCTTGCCGTTGCCTATCGCTAATGCCGGAGAAGACCTGGCCATTTGCTCGGATCAGTCTGTGGAACTGCAGGCCCAAGGCGAAAGCGATTGGCAGTATGCCTGGTCGCCGGCCATCGGACTTTCTGCGGATAATATCCAACGCCCGATCGCCGCTCCGGAAAGCACGACCACCTTTGCTTTAATCGTCACCGATGCAGTGGGTTGTGTAAGTTTGCCGGATTCAGTGACCGTCATGGTGAATGAATTTTATGGGGTCTCCGCCGGAGCAGATCAGATGATTTGTATCGGGGATGCCATTGAACTGGAAGCCGAAGTGGACGGCGGGCAATATGATTATCAATATCAGTGGTTGCCGGAAACCGGATTGTCCAATCCCTTATCTTCAGCGCCCATGGCCCAGCCGGTGACATCCACTGAATATGTGGTCACCGTCAGTATGGGCACCTGTCTGCAAAGGACGGATACGGTTTTGGTAACAGTGAACCCCTTGCCGGAAGTAACCATCAGCGAAGATGTGGCCATCGGGGCTGGAGAAAGCGTAACCCTTACCGCTGGCGGAGGAGCATTCTACTTATGGTCACCTGATTATAGAATGAATGAGCCGAATACCGCCCAACCTACCGTCTCTCCCAATGTGACCACCACTTATACCGCCAATGTGATCAGTGCAATGGGTTGTGAAAATAGTGATCAGGTCACGGTATATGTGGGCAATGAAATTTTTATTCCGAACCTCTTTACCCCCAATAATGACGGGATCAATGACCAATTTTTGGTCTACGGCACCGGGATTAAAAGCCTGAAGCTTTCCATCTATGATGCCGAAGGTAAGGAGTTATATGCGAGTGATCATCCGGAGGACATTATGCAAAAAGGATGGGACGGCACCCTATCGGGTACGGTGGTGCCTAGTGGCACCTATTATTGGAAGATTTCCGGCACCTATGCCGATGGCAGCCCGGTGCAATTTAAGGGATTGAATAGCGGGACTTTAAATTTGATGAGATGAGGAAGGGAATAGATGAAAAGCAGGTTTTTGTACCGTTAGGGTACAGTTTTATTAATGGGGAACTTTCCGTTTTAAAAAATGGGGGGATGAACACTTATGAAGGGCAGCAAGGATTAAGGGAATTGCTGGATGAATTTCATAACCTGTCGGAAGCGGAATCTTTACTTCAAACGCCATATATGGGGATCTTCCTATTTTGGGCTTTTATGTTTAAAGGGCAAGGAGATTTGCAGGCGCAAACAACCCTTTGGGGACATACAACGGGAGATTATGCCGTCTTATCACAGTCCTCGCCTAAGCTTATCACTAAAACCGTTTACTATGGCCTAACTGCAAAACTGACTGGTTGTCATGAAAATAATAATACCTGCTACAGTATGGCGGAACTTGATGGAACCAATTGCCTTCCAGTTAAAATGTATAACAGTACCTCTACCAGTGATAATACTGTTAAAATTGAGGGGAGAGATTTTAGTAAAATCTCAGGGACGGGAGTAGTCACCGACAGTAATTTGAAATTGTTGAGTGATCAGGAATTTGAGAGTTTTAAATATGATGTATCCTCCTTTAGTTTCTATACTGAGCGTGTAAAAGCCTGTAGTCCTTCGAGCACAGGTGGTGCCGGTGCGTATGCTGTAAATAATGTTGATAATTATTTCAAGCGAAGCAATTTGGCTTTTACTATATATTATTACCTTCATCGGATTAATACGACCTTAAGCCCCTCTGTTATTGGAAATGCTGAGGGGCAATTGGTTCTTGATGCTCCGGAGATATTGAATTTTATTATACAAGAGGGGAGTTATCAATGGCAGTTTACCGCCTGTGGGATAGAACAAGATTTTATTTTGATATCACAGGGAGCTAGGCTTCAGCTTGATTTAAAAGAATTGCCAGCAGCAAATTGGGAGATCAGCGTAAGTGGTGGGGGCTTAATTTCGCAACCTGTTTATTATGAAAATGGTAACGACCTTCTGGCAGGAACTGGTCGTAGTCTTCGCAATGCAGATGTTGCGGTTTTCCATGATAGACCCCGCGGCGACTACGACCGAGGAAAATTCGCTAATTCAAAAAGTATTGCAGTAGGTCTTAGTGATGCTCGCTGTAACACGAAGACCAGAGAAGTCTTTTATGCCAGCACAGCCAATGGTCGTAGTCTTCACAATGCAGATGTTGAGGTTTCCCACTCTAGGCTCCGCGGCGACTACGACCGAGGAATATGCACAGGATCTCATCCTACCGATCGTGGTCTTAGTGATGCTCGCACTGCTCGCTGTAACACGAAGATCAGGGAAGTTTATTATGCCAGCGCAGGAACTGGTCGTAGTCTTCGCAATGCGGATGTTGCGGTTTTCCATGATAGGCTGGGAACTGGTCGTAGTCTTCGCAATGTAGCTTTTCCGGCTTTTCACGATAGGCTCCGCGGCGACTACGACCGAGGGTTATGCACAGGTTCTAATCCTACCGAACTTGGTCTTAGTGATGCTCGCACTGCTCGCTGTAACACGAAGACCAGGGAAGTTTTTGATGCTTGCGCAGGAACTGGTCGTAGTCTTCGCAATGCAGATTTTGCGGTTTTCCATGATAGACCCCGTGGCGACTACGACCGAGGGTTATTCACAGGCTCTAATCCTACCGAACTTGGTCTTAGTGATGCTCGCACTGCTCGCTGTAACACGAAGATCAGGGAAGTTTATTATGCCAGCGCAGGAACTGGTCGTAGTCTTCGCAATATGGATTTTCCGGTTTTCCATGATAGACCCAGCGGCGACTACGACCAAGGGTTATGCACAGGCTCTAAACCTACCGATCGTGGTCTTAGTGATGCTCGCACTGCTCGCTGTAACACGAAGACCAGGGAAGTTTTTTTTGCCAGCGAAGTCACTGGTCGTAGTCTTCGAAATGTAGATTTTCCGGCCTTTCAGGGTAGGCTCCGCGGCGACTACGACCGTGGAGAACGCCTTGCTTTTAAGAATTTACCATCCACCACCGCTCAATCACTACAATCTAGCACCTATTAATGATGAAAAAATATATACTCCTGTTAATGTTAACGCTTCCTGTCCTGCAGACGGCTTTTGCTCAGGTTGGAGGCTATGGGGCTTTAAGAGATTATGCACCAATACGATATGCACCTGCCTGGACGGCCCTGAGCACGGATATGAGTATCGGTTTGCTGCACCGCAACCAGGCTTTTAATGGAGATATGAGCCGTAATCGTTCGGTTTTGACAGCCGTATTGCCCTGGGTAGATAAAGATAGTCAGTTGATCAAAGGAGGAGGTGGACTATACTTTCTGAATGACCAGCCTTCGGGCAATATGGGTTTTAAAATGCAGGAAGCCGGCGGTTCCCTTTCCTATTTGGTGCGTTTGGCACCCCGGCATGATTTGTCTCTCGGGATGGGGATTGCCTGGACTGGCTTGCGCTTAAATGGAGATGGATTTACCACCGGAAGCCAATGGGATCCTGTATATGGGTACAATCCGGAATTGGGCAATGGAGAGGATTTTTCCAGTGAAAACAGAGATTATTTCAGCCTTTACGGGGGCTTGATGTGGAGTACCCTGGATAAGAAAGGCCGGGAGCTTCACCGTTTAGGGGTGAATATGTACCGCATGAATGAACCCACCGGATTCAATGAGCAGGATGTTTTGCCCATGGGCTGGAGCGCAGTAGGTTCCTTCAATTTTTGGATGGATCGGGAGTGGAGTCTTCGTCCGGAAGTGATGGTGGATTTTATGGATGGCCGCCATACCGTACAGGGAGGCCTTTGGGGGGGCTATCACTTTTTTAATGAAAATCCCACAGACCCCTGGACCACCGGAAAGGTAGAAGCCGGGATCAATTATGCAGATTTTGGGCAGTTGGGTTTTGGGTTGAACTTCGTTCAGAAAGCCTTCGATCTGGCCTTTTATGCCTATCAGCCGGTAACGCAGGTGCAGGATCGGCCCGGCCAAAATACCTTTGAAGTGGCCATTCGCCTAAAAGCTTTCCGGGGCAATCGCCGGAAGCCGCATCAACCATGGCTGGTGGAGGAGAAATCCGGCCCTGCTCCCCGATCGGGAAGCTACCGAAGTTTTAGGGGGGGAGAAAGCCGTGCGCCTCAGGTGCAGCGGGAAGTAGTGGTGGAAAAAGCGCCCGTAAAATCAGGGAGTAAGCAGAAGCCGATCAAGTACATTCTGAATTATAAGTTAAATGAAACCACGCTGACCATCAGCTCTCAATTGCAATTAGATTATACCGTGAAGCTGTTAGAAGGCAACCCGGATCTTCAAATCAGAATTGTCGGACACAGTGATGTGATGGGAACGGAGGAAGTAAAAGCCAAAATCGCCTGGGAACGTGCAAAAGCCATTCGCGATTATCTGGTGGAAATGGGCTTGAGTAAAAAGCGCATGACCACTACTTCAAAATCAGATAAACAGCCACTGGTCAATGAAGATAGCCCGGAGGCTAAAGCGAAAAACCGAAGAGTAGAATTATTGATCTTTGAACCATAGCGGGGCTTGCTCCGCAATAGGTGGAAGGTAAGCATCATCGTTTATCTTCCACCGCAACATTTTTAATCTTGCTAATCAACCGAAAATGACTTTTCGTCTCAGGACATATATTGTATTTGTTTTTTTGACTTTTTTAAGTCTGAACATTAGTGCCCAGCAATTAGACCGGATTGGGAAGGATCAGCCCATTAAGGTGAGTGGTGGGCTGTCCTTTAACCAGACCGCCTATCAGGCTTGGGGGATTGATAGCCGCCGGGATCCCTATCGTTATATATTAAATGGTAATTTAAATTTCGATATTTACGGATTGGCAGTGCCACTATCATTTTCTTATTCCAATCAGAATTTCAGTTATCAGCAGCCGTTTAATCAGTTTGCACTCAGCCCCTCCTATAAGTGGATGAACTTTCAGCTGGGCTATGGGAATATGACCTTTTCTCCCTACACTCTGGCCGGCCATACTTTTTATGGGGCAGGTATGCAGGGAAGCCCTTCTGACCGCTGGGAGGTGGCCGTGATGTACGGGCGGCTCCGGAAAGCAGTGGCGCCGGACAGCACACAGGCCGGCATGGAGCCTTCTTACAGAAGAATGGGCTATGGCGCCAAAGCAGAATACCGACATAAAGGTGGCAACATCTGCTTTTCCTTTCTTAAGGGCAGGGATGAAGGCAGCAGCCTAAACAATGAAAGTCTGCAGGGACAGCCCCTGCCGGCGGAGGAAAATCTGGCCACCAACCTGTACCTGGGGCAACGATTCGGCAAGCTCTCCATTCAAGTGGAAGGGGCATTGTCGGTGCTCACTCATGACCTCTCCTCGGAAAAGCGAAAAAGTCAGTTTATTGATCATATCTTCCCTTCACGGACCTCAACCTCGGCTTATTGGGCCATGAATTCCGCCCTGGCTTATCAGATTTCCGCCTGGAACATTGGTTTGGGCTATGAGCGTATCGGTCCGGAATTCCGAACCCATGGGATGTATTATGCCAATAATGATTTGGAAACGGCCACGGTCAATATTTCCGGGGCCATGTTCGGGGGTAAGCTGAATATCAATACTAATATCGGCGGGCAGCGGGATAATCTGGACGGGCAGAAAGTCAGTGATATGTCCTCCTTAAACGGGGCCCTGAGCATGAACCTGGCGGCTACCAAAAAATTAAATATCTCGGCCAGCTATTCGAATTTTCGCTCCTTTACCGTAATCCGGTCCCAGTTCGAAGATATCAATCAGGCCGATCCGATTTTTCAGATCGATACTCTGAATTTCACCCAGCTGACCGATGCGGCCAATGCTTCGGTGAATTGGGTCTTAGGCCAGTCCAAAACCACTTCTCAGGCCCTGAATTTTAGCGTCAACTATCAGGCTACTGCTTCTGAGCAGTCCGAGCAGGCTCAGGCCAATGCCGATAGTGAATTTTGGAATGGGGTCGTGGGCTGGAACTGGGCTTTGCGCCCGGCAGATTTTCGTTTCGGTTTCAGCATGAATGCCGCCTGGATGGTGCCCAATGATCTGACACCTTCCAACCTCACCCTGGGTCCCACGGTCACCCTTTCCAAAGGCTTTTGGGATAAAAAACTCAAGACCCGGTCCAGCCTTTCTTTTAACCAGGCACAGCAGGATGGAGAGACTCTGAATCAGGTATGGAGCTGGAGAGTGGGCGCTTCTACTAATATCAAAAAATCGCATAGTCTCAATCTGACCAGTACGCTGATTAACCGAAGTGATTTTAAAAACGATAAACCTTCCTTTTCAGAATTGACCTTCACTTTGGGCTATAGTTATCGCTTTAGTCCGGGGAATAAAAAATCAGAGAAAAGCCTAGAAAATTAGTATGCATATGACTTCCTATTTTAAATATATATTGCTTTTACTGCTCTGGGGGCTTCCGGCCTTACTGATGGCCAATGAAATGTCCGGGGACCGTTTTCGGGATTTTGAAGTAGACCTGCCGGTCATGAAGGAGAAGCCTGCGGGATTACATTCCTTTGCGGCTATGCCGGTGGATGCCCCTGCTAATGCCAGTGTGGCAGAGCAGATCAGCAACGTTCGTTCGGCCTTACAAACAGTGCGCGAAAGCCAGTTATTTACGGCTTTATTAACCGATGCTGATTTGATTTCCCTGCCGGTGGGGATCTCCAAAACCGTGGGAGGAACGGAATTCCAGCTGGTGATCATGGGCGTACGCATTACCCCTTCGGGTACCAAGATAGATGTAGGGATGGGCATTCAGTTTCCGGATTCTGAGCAGGAATTGATCTTTGGGGGCTATGGCATTCCTTTCTCTCAGGAGCGCGGCTTGGGGGGACAGGGCAAACTGGCACTCTTGTCCGATTATGCTATTCCCATTTCCAAAAATATGGATATTGCATTCAAGGGTAGCCTCAATGGGGGGGGCACCTTTGTAGAGTTCGGCTGTGATGGCTATCAGCGTATGGGCCTGGACCTGGACCTGGTATTTAATCCGGAATTTATTCGTCCGGCGGATATGAATGGAGAGCTGGTGGAGGGAAAAGTCCGGGCAAATGTGAAGACGCTCATAGAATCCTGGGATGAATTTGTCATCAATATTGATCTGCCCCGCTTCCGTATGGGAGAAAAGCAGGACCGGGGATTTGTCTTTACCGTCAGGGAGGCCATATACGATCAGTCCAGTATCTCCAATGGGGGAGCAGTTTTTCCCTCCGGTTATGAATCGCCCGATTTCTTGGAGGGCAATCAAATGTTGTGGAAGGGGATTTATATTCGGCAGGCAGAGGTGATGCTTCCCAGTGATTTTGATAAAGCCATTAATGCTGAAAGGGAAAAAGTCGCGCAGGGGCAGCAGGGAGGACTATCCGAAGAAGAATTAAAAAAATTAAGCAAGCAGCGTACGGCCATTGGAGTACAGGGATTAATCATTGACCGCATGGGACTGACGGCCCGCTTTTACGGGCAACATCTGCTTTCTCTGGATAAGGGGAAGTTAGGTGCCGGCTGGGCCATCTCTTTAGAGCGATTGCAGGTCGATATTTTGCAAAACCAATTTGTGGAGGCGCAAATGTGGGGAGATATTCAAATTCCAACCTCCGATTCTCTGGGGGTGATAGGTTATGGAGCTCAAATTGGAATAGGAGGGGATTTCCTTTTCTCCGCTGAAGCGAAAGATACGCTGCAATTCAAACCTTTTGGAGAGAGTAGATTACAACTGGACCGTACCCATTTGCTGATAGAGCTTAAAGACGGGAATTTTTACGCCATGGCTGACCTGGATGGCAAAATGGATGTGAAAGTCAAACAGTATGATGCCAATCTGGCCGATATCGCCTTTCAGGGACTTAAAATTGAGAGCCGGGAACCTTATCTTTCCGCCGCTGCCTTTTCGGTAAGTTCCCAGGCACTGAAGCAAGATATTTCGGGCAAGGGGATGTCGATCAATCATATTGGGATAAGAACGCTCAATAGTCAGATAGCGCTGGATGTAGATGCCCAGATCGCCCTTTTTTCTAAGGAAAATGATGGCTTTGGGGCAGAGGGAGCTTTCAGTATTTTGGGCCAAAAGCAGGCCGAAGGCTGGAAATATAAGGAGATGAAAATCCATCGGATTTTTGTGGAGGCCCGAAAGGAGGGGCTCTTTGAGCTGGAGGGCGAAATCATGATCGCCAAAGGAGATGAGATTTATGGAGATGTTTTCAAAGGGATGATTGATGCCAAACTGGGGCCCACCACTTCGGGGGTTTCCATGGCCTGTACGGTGATGTTTGGCACCAAGGATCAGCAGGACTACTGGTATGCGGATGCTTTGGCCACTTTCAGTCCGGGAATAGTAGTGGGGGGAGTGCTGGCCCTCAAAGGTTTTGGTGGCGGACTCTACTATGGGATGGAGCGGGTGGATTTCCGTCCCGAATATGCGGGGGTGTCAAAATCTGCCACCGGCGGCTTATATATCCCCAATGCTAAGGTGGGCTTTGGCTTTAAAGCCATGGTGGTGATTTCCGACGCTCAGGGGGATACTTTTAATGCCGAATCCACCTATGAAATGTCCTTCTTTAAAGGAGGGGGCGTGAAAAAAGTAGGCTTATATGGTTGTGCAGGGATCATGGCGGGAGCGGGGAATCTGACCCCCAGCACCATGGGAGACCTGAATAAAAATATGGACGAGCTTTCCGAAAAGGCGGAGGAAGCGGATAAATGGAAAATGGAAACGGCTGCTGCAGATGTAGGTGGTGGTTCCAATGCGACTAACCCGCGATTAGATGCCAATTGTGGCTATGTAGATGCCAAGAGCCCCATTTTCGCCTCTATGTCTTTGGATATGGATTTTGAAAATGCCACTTATCATGGCAAGTTATTGATCAATATTAACGCGGGTCCTTTGCAGGGCGGAGGCGTATCCGTCATCCACTTTGAGCCCGGTAGCTGGTACATTCATATTGGTACTTCCCGAAACCCCATTTACCTGAGCATGCTGGGGTCACGGGCGTCCACCTATTTCATGCTGGGCGACAATATGCCTTCCGGTTTTGAACCACCCAGGGAGGTCGCTCAAATTTTGGGAAGGACACCTGAAGCACCCACTTCCGCTGAGGGAGGAAGAAGTGAAAATGCCCTTTCCGGTGGTAAAGGAGTGGCTTTTGGCGTGGGACTGAAAGTAGGCATAGATGCCTCCATGGGGCCATTTTTTGCTGAAATTTATGCCGGTCTCGGTTTTGATGTGATGCTGGCCAATTACGGGGCCAATGCGATCTGTGCCAATACCGGTAAACAGATCGGGATGAATGGCTGGTATGCGCAGGGACAGGTTTATGCTTATATCAAGGCGGCTATCGGTATTCAGGTGAAAATGGGCTTCATCCGAGGACGATTTGCCATTATTGATGCCGGTTTTGCGGCGATCTTATCGCTGAAAGGACCAAATCCAATTTATGCGCATGGGGAAGTGGGGGGCTATTTTAGCATACTCGGAGGCGCTGTTAAAGGGCGTTGCAGCTTTGGCTTTCAGCTGGGGGAGGAATGTCAGATTGTAGGTGGCAGCCCGCTGGGAGGTATGGAGATTATTGCTTCCATGACGCCTGCTGCTGAAACCAAAGACGTGGATGTATTTGCTCCGGCGCAGGTAGTCTTTAATGTGCCGGTCAATGAGCCGATGGTCATGCTGGATCCTACCGATAATCAAAAGAAAACTTACCGGGTGCGGCTGAAGGAGGCCATGCTGACCTCTTCTAAAGGGGGACGGGAAGTTTGCACGGAAATCTGGAATGAAGACAATACCACGCTGGTGCTGCAGTCCGAAAGCATGTTGCAGGATAAGGCCAATTATAAATTTGCAGTCGACATCACCTTTGAGGAAAAGAAGAATGGGAAGTGGGTAGATGCCGCTCAGGGAGAAAAACTATCGAAGACGGTGGAATTTACCTCCGGAGAACGACCGGATTTTATTGATCATCAGCATGTAGCCTACAGTTATCCTATTGAGCGTCAGATGAATTTCTTCATCGATGAAAGTAAGCAGGGATATATGAAAATGAAAATAAAAGGTTGGGACTATTTATTCAAACTGGATGATCCACAAAACTGGTTGTTGAAAGCGCGATTCAAAACGCAGGCAGGCGCAGAGGCTTTGGCCGATGTAAGCTATCATAATGCAGAGGCCATGGTGAAAATGGGCATTCCAAAGGAAATGCAGGCCGCTAAAATTTATATGCTCGAATTGGTAAAAATGCCTAAGCAGGCACTGGATGTGGACAGCAATGTGAAGCTGGATTCAGCCCGGGCCGGTTCGGCCGGTGAGCAGGGAGGTTATATTACCACCACCACCCGCTCGGCAGAGCAGACCCTGGAAGCCAAAGAAGAGAAGGTCCTTTACCGTTCTCAGTTCAGAACCAGTAAGTGGCGTACTTTTACGGCGAAGATGGAAGGCTTGAATATTGGTAGTGGGAATACCGGATTGTTGCCCGGCAGTGGTCGCTCGCAAATCAATGTGCGCATCCCAACTTCCTCACAGGAAGGTATTGATGCCTTTGAAATTGCCGGTGGAGCCGCTTTTGAACCCTTGCTGACCATGGAGGTGGATTTTGGAGACGATTTCTTCAAAACCTATATCAATGACCTGATCTATCATCAATATCCTTTGCATGGTGCCCGACTTGATTGGCGGGATGAGCAGGGCGAATATGGCTGGCTGAAGCCTAAATATGCGGTATTCCTGGGCAGTAATGAGGAAGGCTTGATTACATTGACCGATGAGGAAATTGAGCAGGGAGATTTAATGCCGCATCAGAGCAGAAGGCTGTATTATGATGTTTCTCAGGTGATTGCCAAGGATTTCCGGAACTTCCAGACCAATTTGGAAAGACTGGCGGATCAGGGAAATCTAAATCTTTCAGGAGCAGCGAAAACCTTGACGGATAATATCCGGATTGCGGCACAGGCACCGGATTTGAAAATTGGTAAATATCATGTAAATATGCATTACCATTTGCCGGGAAGCACAAGCCCTAGCTCAACCTATCGTTTACCATTGACTAATATCATTCAGTAATGAATAAATTTTTAAATATATTCTCGGCCATTATGCTGCTGGGGGCGGGCCTGCTGTACGGGCAGAAGCCTCCGCAGGGAGCCTTGCGCCTGAAAGGAAAAGTAAATGCCCATAGTATTCAGTTGCGCTGGGCCCCTACCGATCCGGTCAGCTGGCAGTTACTCAATCAATATGGTTATCGCCTGGAGCGCTCCACCACCTTTCGAAACGGGCAGCTATTGGGCATTCCGGAAAGAAAAGTGGTGCTGGAACAGCAAAAGCCGGCCCCACTTGCTGCCTGGGAAGCGGCCTGGCTTCAGGACTCCACGGATCAAAACTTGCCGGTGGCTGTTCAGGCGCTGTATGGTGAAAGCTTTTATCTGGAGGCCGGTAATGGGAACCAGTTGGCGCATTTTGTAAATCAGCAACGCGAGCAGGAAAACCGTTATGCCTTTGCGCTTTTGGCGGCGGATCAGTCCATACGGGTAGCCGAACTGATGGGCTTGTATTATGAAGACCAGCAAATTCAGCAGGGTGAAAGGTATTTATATTCATTAATTCCCCTATTGCCGGACAGCCTGGAGCCGGTCAAAGCAGCTTATCAATTATTATTCACAGAGGAAGTGGTGGAATTGCCTCAGCCCTTTGAGGCCCGGGCGGCCTACCTGGAAGGCAAGGTACAGGTGAGCTGGGATTGGAAGAGTCTGGAAGACTTTTATACGGCCTATGAAGTGCAGCGATCCGATGATGGCGGTAAAGCTTATTTTGACCTGACGGACACGCCTTTCATACAGCCGGCAGAAAATCACCATTCCCGCATTATGCTCTTTCCCGATACCCTTGGAACCGATGAGGGAACTTTTTATTATCGGGTACGCGGACGGGATGCCTTCGGAGCTGCTGGTCCTTACTCTGATCCACTGAAGGTAGAAGCCTATCCGGTGATGAGCTTTACGCCGGAGATTGCCGTTTGGGAAAATGAAGACAATGGATCCGTAGAAATTGCCTGGAAAATTAATCCTGACGAAGCCTATGCGGTGGAAAGTCTGCGCCTGGCACGCGCTGAAACGGATCAGGGCCCCTTTAAAATATTAAGAGGCGACCTGCCGGTGCATGATGGTTCCTTCCGCGATATCGCTCCTGAATCTTCCAATTATTATAAGTTGGCCGCAGTCGATAAGGCAGGTCGGGAGAACTGGTCTTATACCCAGTTTATTCAGCCTATGGACAGCATTCCGCCGCTTCCGCCAGTGGCACTGACGGGAAAAATGGACACCACCGGACTGGTGCAGGTACAGTGGGCGCCCAATAAAGAAAAAGACCTGTTTGGCTATCGGGTATACCGGGCTAATGAGCCCAATGGCACCTGGGTACAGGCCACCAAAAGGGAGATTTTTACCACTCATTTTACCGATAGCCTGCCGGTGAAGGTACTGAATAAAAAGGTCTACTATAAATTATTGGCGGTGGATAAGCGGGGGAACCCCTCGGACTATTCGGAGCTCCTGGAGATTAATCGCCCGGATGTGATTCCACCAAGCCCGCCGGTAATGGTGAAAGGAGCGTCCCATACCCGCGGACCTGCCTTTTACTGGCAGCCCTCCGGCAGTGAGGATGTGGCCACCTATCAGGTATACCGCAAAGCCGCTAGTGAAACCGAACGCTGGGAGTGGATCGCCAGCCTGGAGCCGGTAGAGGACGAACAGTTCTTTCTGGACAGCACCATTTATGATTTTGAGCCTTATTATTATCTGATGATTGCCATTGATGACAGCGGGCTGGAGTCCGTCCCTTCCAGACCCGTGGGGGTAAGTCGCTTTGAGGAGAAGATCAAAAAAGGGGTGCATGATTTTAAGGGCAAGCGCAACAATGAGGGCGCCCTTTTGGAATGGAAAAGCCCCCTGGGGAGTGACTTTAAAGTAGATGTTTACCGCGGGCAGGGGGATGAACCTATCCGTTTTTATAAAAGGATTAGTGGGAAGGAGTTTTTAGATGCTGAAGTTTTGGATAATAAAAAATATAGATATCGTGTGCGCCTGGCTTATGAAGATGGGCAGGTGTCTAAATTTAGTCAGGAGGTGAGGTTATGAGAGTAATCGCTATGTTAGGAATGCTTTTTTGGGCATCGAATTGTTTTGGGCAGGTAGAATTAGTTGAAGGCGGATACGCTATAAAGGCTACTTTGAAAGTAGAAAAAGGAAAACGTGAGAGCCCATCCCTGGATATTTGGTTTGAGACGGCCTATTTTTCTAATCGTTCAAGCCAGCTGAAGGCTACCTCCCCCTCCTCCCCTGTATTACATATTACTTATGTGGTAAAGGAAAATCGTTGTTATGTAATTGACGATCCGAGTACTTGTTTAGAGCGAGTTGTGGTGACGACCAGTGAAAGTATTCCATTGCAATTAACTTCTTCAGAAAAGAAAATTGAGATTGGTACAATTACTAAAGCGGAGCTGGGAGTGAATCGGGATAGTTATATTTATTTGGAGTACTATTGTGTGAAGACAGATGGAGTACAACCTTTTCCTGTAAAATGAACATGAAATATTTAATCTTATTTTTATTGTTTGTCACCTGCACCAGAATAACAGTAGCACAGGCTGTCATAAAGAATGGGAAATATGCGGTGGAGGTTACTATCCATGATGAAACTCATGGAGAGGTAATAACCTGTATACATGATATATCATATCGGCTGGCAAAATTTGCTAATGGAAGCACTACTATAAAAGGGGTCTATAATAGTCCGCCAAGAATTAACTATAAGTATGAAGAGGTGAGGGACAAAACGGATTGTGGAGGAACCGTAACGGTATTAAATAAAACAGATTATTATTTATTGGAGGCTACCACAGCAGAAACAGTAGAATTAAATCTTCAAAGTTTATCTCATGAGGGAGGGACCATGACCTCCCGCGTATATATTAAATATTTTTGTGAATTAATTTCGGAGGATCAACCTAGTCCTATAACAGATTAGCAATTTTTAGGCCCAGCGCACCAACCTATACCATGAAAAAATCAATCTTAACCTTATTATATTTTTTACTCCTGTCACCATTTGGGGAGTTGTTTGCCCAGAACTATCCGGTGCAGGCCAATTTAGTGTTGACCCCTCCTTATGGGATTCGGCTATCGGATTATGCCGCTCCGGGGAATCAGATGATCAAGGGACAGGTATGGCTGAAGGATTTGAATCAGCCGGAATTGCCAGTACGCTTTAAGGTGAAGGTGGAAGAACTCAGCGGGAAAATCACCCTGGAAACCACACCGCAGTTTTTACCGGATCCCCTGTACATTATGGGTGGACAGCCGGAAATGCTCGATGGCAGTAATCTCGGTATTTATTTTGATTTAGCGAATTTACACACTACCCGCGGAAGTATTAACAGCATTACGACCAATGGTGGGAAGTTGCCGGACGGATTGTATCGTTTTTCATTGCAGGTGTTGGAATATTATACCGGGCGGTTGATTTCCAATACGCCCATGCAGCAGGCTTTTTTGACGCAGTCTGATCCTCCGCAATTGATTTTGCCGATGGAGCAAATGCTGGTGGAGGCGCGTGATCCTCAGTACCTGGTTTTCAGCTGGAATCCCCGCCATTTGGCTTCGCCTAACCGCCCGCAAAATGTCACCTACCGCTTCCAGATCGTGGAGATTTTGCGGGAAGGGCAGACGGCCGGAGATGCATTTGCGACTACACAACCGATTGTGGATGAATGGGACATCATGGCATCGGCCTATCAGTTGGGGCCGGCGGACAGTCCGCTGATGCCGGGGAATTGGTATGCCTGGCGGGTGCAGGCTTATGATGAAGATGAGCTGGGACTGTTGAAGAATGAGGGCTGGAGTGAGATGCGACTTTTTCAATATGGGGTGGCCTGTACGGAATGCGGGGATCTGATGGTGGAAACCGTGACCCCTTCGCGGGTGGAGCTGGCCTGGACGGGCACGCAGGGACATATGGAATGGGAAGTGCGTCATCGTCCGGTGGCGGAAGAAGGGCAGGCCGTTTTGGAGTGGACTTATGATTCCTTCCTGATGGAGCGTGGGAATATCCGTCGATTGTCGCCGGCGGTGAAATATGAGTTTCAGGTGCGTGGAAAATGCGGCGCCCAGGAGGGGGAATGGTCGGCATCGGTCTTTGCCACTACGGGGGAAGCGGAAGAAAAGCCTTATATCTGTGAGGGGGGTGAGCTGATTATCAATTGGGAAAATAGTGAGCCGCTTGCTTCGGCCTTGCAGGTGGGGGATACCTTTACGGCGGCGGATTTCACGGTTACGGTGACCGAGGCGCGTTTTAATGGCAGCACCCATTCGGGGGTGGGAATGATTCAGATCAAGAGCCTGAATAAGGTATTCTTCGGGGTGGCCTTTAATGATATTGAGCTGAATACGGATTATAAACTCATCCATGGGGAAGTGTTGGTGACCGGTATGGACAGCAATTTGATTGATCCTGCGCTGGCGGATGCCATCATGAAGGGAGTCGATGCGCTGGATGATTTTTTGCGGGAGGCTGAGGCCATTGCGGAAATTATAGATAATATCAAAGATAAAGATGAGGCCACCCATAAAGCGGATGAGGAATTGCAGGCCGCCAAGGATGAAGTAAATAAAGCGAAAGAGGAACTGAAGGATGCCGAAGATGCCCTGAAGGACGCCAAGAAAATAGAGGACGAAGACGAGCGTAATGCGGCCATCGCTAAAGCGGAGGAAGATAAAAAGGCAGCGGAAGATAAGCTCAATGCCGCCAAAGATGCCGAAAGCCAGGCGCGGGGAAATGTGATGGATGCCATCAAGGATTATATGGGCAAGGGCAGTAAGGAGCTATTGGCTTTTACTGCTGGTGTGAATCGTTGTATGCAGGCGGAGGCCGGAATGGTACGACAGCAGGAGGCGGAGCGTACTTTGACAGCTGCTGAGGCGGTATTGGTCTTTTTGGCAAAAATGGATGGCAAGCAGGCACCGGATATCAATTTGCGTGATTATGCCGGACTATCGGAAGAAGAGGCCCTGGCCAAATGTGAGGAAATGGCCAGTCAGGTGGTGGACATGCTGGATGGGCGTGCGGCCGATGGAACCGCAGAAGCCGGTATATTGACGGCCATCAATCAGGCGCGTACTTCCGTCTACCTCTTCCAGCAGATCTTTGGGCTGGGCTACGATATGCTGGCCGATGACGATGCCCTGCGCGAAGGATGTGAAAATTGGGCCACTGAACAAAGCCTGACTTTCAGCGCCCATGAATCCACCGGATTTGATGCTGGTGGCAGAGGTTTCGATAATGACGTATTCGATGCCGTGCAATGTGGCGATGACCTGATCCTTTACCCCTTCATTGCCATTGAAAAAGGGCAAAACGGAAAGATTAAATATGATACAGATGCCACCGAAACGGTTTATTTCCGACCGGTGGATGCCCCGGCCAGAGCCAAAGAGGGCGATCCCCAAGGCACCGAACTCTACGCCCTGAACAACAAAAAGACCCTCTGGGAAGCTTATCAAACCATCGATAATCAGGAGCAGGTGCTGGGCAAGGTGAATGTATTACCTTTTGAGCCGAAGACGATTAAGCTGTATATCAAGCCGGTGGATGATACCACTCCCCCTTCCAAAGCAGCAGTGGAAAGCTATCTGGCATCGGTTTACGGGCCTTATTTCATCAAATTTGAAGTTGAAATTCTGCCTAAAGTTAGCGGGCTGGACTGGGATGAAAACGGTGATGGCAAACTGGCTTCCGGGGATGAAGAACACGGCAACCTGGCGAACTATACTTCCGAGCAAAGCAAGCTGATTGCCGCCTTCAAAAAAGTGCACAATCGGGGCAAAGACGAGCTCGTGGCCTTCTGGGCACCGACCGCCAGCAAGAGCGGTTTGGCCGGCTTTTTCCCCCAGGGTCGTGCCTATGGATTTTTATATGCACCGGACAATTCCGAACAGACCTATCATACCCTGGCCCATGAATTGGGGCATGGGGCGTTTAATCTGAAACACCCTTTCCAGCGATTTGAGGGCGAGGTAGAAGCTGGCACCACGGACAATTTGATGGACTATAGTGCTCCGGCAAAAGCACTGTATGCTTATCAGTGGAATTTGCTACACCAGCCACTGAAGGTGCTGGGGATTGAGAATGAAGATGGGGAGAGTGAGCAAGAAGTTCAAGAGGATGATCAATCCATTTTTACTTTTATTCATAAAGAGTTTATTAGCTTAAATGAAAAAACGGGTGCAATAGCTTTTTTATACTTTGGTTTTTGTGATCAACCGCCAGTAATCCAAGGAAATAAGGTTTTAAGGAGAGAGTTACGTGATGATTCAGATGATATTTATGCGAGTGAATTGTATTCCCCAGAGTATCCAACACTTAAATTTTTATTAGTTCAACAAAAGGAAGGTGGGGTTGAAATCAGTTCCCATGATCCTATGCCTAGTAACCAGCTTAAGGAATCACTCTTACCTGTTTTAAGTAATCTTGACCTAAATGATGTTAATTCCAAATCACTGGTAGTTTTTAAAAATAAGCAAATAGCTGATGGGCTTAATTGTACAGCATATCTTTCTGATCAAATTGCAGAATGGGATTTTTGTAAAGAAGATCCTACAAAACAAGAATATACATATATTTTCAATGCGATATATGATTGTTTTGGCGACCTGGATGCTATTTCTGGCAGCAGCGGGCTTGGGGATTTAAGAAATGCGATTGCTGAAAGCTTAAATACACCTTTAATAGATGAAAATGGGGAATACAAAGAGACTATTAAGGTATCTATTAAAACAGCTGATGAGGCTATAGAATATTTACAGTCCCCACATTTAGCTGATGGTCTTTCAGAGGAAATATCAATTGATATTGATTTTAATGAATCAGACCCAACGGCTAGCAAATATGTAGTTAAACTTTCTGACAATTACAGAAATTATTTAAAAAGTCTGAATCCTTCCCTTACGGATGAAATATTGAATGAAATCGAGGATTTTATGTCGAAATATTTAGCGAAGGCCCAAATAAATATTTGTAAAGGGGGGGCTGATTGTGATTCTAATCCATTTAATTGGCTTCAAATAGCAAACCTGAACCTACAAAGCCTGGTCAAGACGTCAAATGTTTCAGACGCCATGTGGTGGAAGGATAAGCCAGCTTCCGAGGGTGCTAATTTGTACCATTTGGTTGAACTAAAGACGAATGTTTGGCGACCTTTAGCCGCAGGGATTGTTGATGGAGGCGTCGAAGAGTTCACTGCACTGCCGGATGCATTGCGGATGGTCATGGAATTTGTGGCTAAGCCAGAAGAATTAGAAGCTTTGCAAGCCCATGTAAAGAAAGAGGGGCTAGGAAATATAGTTGCCTCTGCTATTGGTAGAGAATTACGATTGGCTACGGAAAATGAAAGTTATGGAACTTATTTGGGGTCAAAAATGGTAACACAGGTGGCTACCTTCATCTGTGGCGTGACAGGGATAATGGCGAATGTGGACTTTGAAAAAGTGGTTTCGTCTCTTAAAAAGCTAGATAGTAAACCCCATCTCAATCAATATATCTATCAATTGCGAAAGGCACCACAGGAGATGGCTAATCAAATGGAGGTATTTTCCAAAGTGGTTCAAAAATTGGGGGATGATTTATCCGGTCTGGAAAATATAGTGGCTAATACCAAGTCTTTAAATGTCAAGCATTTATTTAATGATATTAATTCCAATATTAAGATTTATGATATATTGAAAAAGCGTCATGAATTAATTCCGGCTTGGGAGGAATTGATTGTTGAAAGTACAGGGAGTTTTAATCGCAAAATCCGGGCAGGGTATGTGAGTATAACTTCTCAATCAAATTTAGAGGTTTATTATTTGGCCCGACGAATGCTGGAGGGTGATGCAGAGTATCTTGGAAAGTTGAAAGGCTTGTTTGGAAAGGACGCAAAGGTTTCAAGGCAAATGGTTTTGGATCAAATGGCTACCATTACTGATGGGCAAAAGCTTCGTGATTTCATTAATAAATTTTCAAAAATTGAATTCCCGGCTTCATTACAGGAAATAAATATACAAATACCAAGTTCATTAAAAGAGGAGCTGGCGACATTGATTAATAACAGAAAGGCACGGAAGGAAGCCTGGGAAAATGCAAAGAAACTGGCAGGGGATCCACCTTCAGCTGCTGAAAAAGCCGAAATAACTAAACATTGGAACGACTTTGTTAGCACTTCAGAAAAATTAGGGGAAGAGTCTTCGAGGAGAATCATTAAAGAAAATTACCCCAATGCGAAAGAGCTGGTGCTTGATCTGGGTGATAAAGCGAAGCAAGGTACTTTAGATTTGGTATTTGAAGTAGAGGAAAAAGGTTTGAAAAAGTTTATTATTGTAGAGGCAAAAGGAGGGTCTGCTTCTATGGGGACTATTTCGACTGCTAGTGGTGTTGCACAGCAAGGGTCTAGGAAATATTTGGATGAGATTTTGGATAAAATGTATAAAAAGGCTTTTGATAATGGTAAGTTCGAAGAACTTGAGAAAATCATTAGCTTGCAAGACGCTCTAGTTACGGGGGATTCAAAAGGGATGTTGGAATACTTATATATAAGGCAGGGGATTGATAAGGCAGGGGAACTTGGAGTGCCCGAGTTTAGTAAATTTAAATTGTAAATAACTATGAATATTTTAAGGCATAAATTGTTTGATAATTTCCATAAAATGAAAGATTTCATTTTTTCAATTCCATCAGATAAAGACATATTAGATTTTACTAATTCCTTATTATATAAAGGTGGGCGAGGAGTTGTTTCTGATTTAGTTTTAAAGAGATTGATGACTAAGGTTGCATTTGGCAATGAAATGCACAAGCAGCCTGTTGAATTATATAAATATTTACACCTCGTAAAAGAGGTAAGCGTGTTTCTTTTTGAAAAAAAGTCGAGGACTGTCGGATCAGAATTTATTTATATTTTAGGTAATAAAGAGTGTCGTGGAATAGGCGAGGAAATTAAGTATTTTGGTTCATATTATGATTGGGTCCAAGCATTCCAACTTTGCTTAATCTTAAAAGATGAAACAGGATTAAATAAATTATTGGCATTAGTTAATGACCCGAAAAATTTTGAAGTTGAGGGGCTGGCTCCTTATTCTCCTGATGTAAAGGAAGTGGAATTTTATCAAAGTTTATTTACTAATGATCCTAGTTTTATCGCTAGTTCATTTAAAACGGTTTACTCCTTATTCGATTTTGATAAATATCCTCCTATTTCTCCGGAATTTGAAGAAATGGCTTACCATTTGCGAGTTCCTATGCTGGATGTTTATTTCGGGATTATTTCAAAAGATGAGGATTTATATAATAAGTATTTAGCTGATAGTTTAATTGGGCTTAGAAAGTATGTGGAATCGACAAAATTTAGTGATACAAGACATGCTGATGCTTTTTATTTTATCTATTGGGCAGCACTTGCAGCAATTAGATTTGCAGAATTAAACGGCTTAAAAACCCATGTTACTTCTGAATATTTGCCGCAATGGTTAGTAGACGGGAACTTTGAAGGTCTTCCTACTGTTTTTGATACTATGGAATAGATTTCGCCCATTATTTGGTGATCCCCCTGGTCGTAGTCTTCGCATGCTGAACTTAGAAAAATTGTAATCATGTTGCGCGGCGACTACGCCCCAAGGGTATGTAAAATACCGGCTTGGTCTTAGTGATGCTCGCATGGCTCGCTGTAATACGAAGCCTAGGGTGGGGTTGTTTATCTTCACAGGACCATCCGCCTCTCTACTGAACTTCCCCCCACCCACCACACCCCGGGCCAGGGATGGAGGCGGAGGCGTAGCCGGTTGTGGAGCTCTTTTTCGGTGGGCAGGCCTTTGGGAGAATAGCACTACTGCCCGCCGAAAAAAGCGACCGCCGAGAGCCCGGTGCGCTGTGGCGCAGGCCCCAAAAATAATCTTCCACTTAATTTATAGGTTTTTAATTTGATCCTGGATTTTTCGGTAGGAACTTTTTGGCTTCGCCCAACCGCCCGCAAAATGTCACTTACCGCTTTCAGATTGTGGAGATTTTGCGGGAAGGGCAGACGGCCGGAGATGCTTTTGCGACTACGCAGCCGATTGTGGATGAATGGGACATCATGGCATCGGCCTATCAGTTGGGGCCGGCGGACAGTCCGCTGATTCCGGGGAATTGGTATGCCTGGCGGGTGCAGGCTTATGATGAAGATGAGTTGGGGCTGTTGAAAAATGAGGGCTGGAGTGAGATGCGCCTTTTTCAATATGGGGTGGCCTGTACGGAATGCGGGGATCTGATGGTGGAAACCGTGACCCCTTCGCGGGTGGAGCTGGCCTGGACGGGCACGCAGGGACATATGGAATGGGAAGTGCGTCATCGTCCGGTGGCGGAAGAAGGGCAGGCCGTTTTGGAGTGGACTTATGATTCCTTCCTGATGGAGCGTGGAAATATCCGACGATTGTCGCCGGCGGTGAAATATGAGTTTCAGGTGCGTGGAAAATGTGGTGCCCAGGAGGGGGAATGGTCGACATCGGTCTTTGCCACTACGGGTGAGGCCGAAGAAAAGCCTTATATCTGCGAGGGGGGGGAGCTGATCATCAATTGGGAAAATAGTGAGCCGCTTGCTTCGGCCTTGCAGGTGGGGGATACCTTTACGGCGGCGGATTTCACGGTTACGGTGACCGAGGCGCGTTTTAATGGCAGCACCCATTCGGGGGTGGGGATGATTCAGATCAAGAGCCTGAATAAGGTATTCTTCGGGGTGGCCTTTAATGATATTGGATTATAAACTCATCCATGGGGAAGTGTTGGTGACCGGTATGGACAGCAATTTGATTGATCCTGCGCTGGCGGATGCCATCATGAAGGGGGTCGATGCGCTGGATGATTTTCTGCGGGAGGCTGAGGCCATTGCGGAAATAAAGATAAAGATGAGGATACCAAAAAAGCGGATGAGGAATTGCAGGCCGCCAAAGATGAAGTAAATAAAGCCAAAGAGGAACTGAAGGATGCCGAAGATGCCCTGAAGGACGCCAAGAAAATAGAAGATGAAGACGAGCGTAATGCGGCCATCGCTAAAGCGGAGGAAGATAAAAAGGCAGCAGAGGATCAGCTCAATGCCGCCAAAGATGCCGAAAGTCAGGCGCGTGGAAATGTGATGGATGCCATCAAGGATTATATGGGCAAGGGCAGTAAGGAGCTGTTGGCTTTTACTGCTGGTGTGAATCGTTGTATGCAGGCGGAGGCAGGAATGGTACGACAGCAGGAGGCGGAGCGTACTTTGACATCTGCTGAGGCGGTATTGGTCTTTTTGGCAAAAATGGATGGCAAGCAGGCGCCGGATATCAATTTGCGTGATTATGCCGGATTGTCGGAAGAGGAAGCCCTGGCCAAATGTGAGGAAATGGCCAGCCAGGTGGTGGACATGCTGGATGGGCGAGCCGCCGATGGAACCGCAGAAGCCGGGATACTGACGGCCATCAAGCAGGCGCGTACTGCGGTCTACCTTTTCCAGCAGATCTTTGGGCTGGGCTACGATATGCTGGCCGATGACGATGCCCTGCGCGAAGGTTGCGAACAGTGGGCAACAGCCCAAAGCCTGACCTTCAGTGCCCATGAATCCACCGGATTTGATGCAGGTGGCAGAGGTTTCGATAATGATGTATTCGATGCCGTGCAATGTGGCGATGACCTGATCCTTTACCCCTTCATTGCCATTGAAAAAGGGCAAAACGGAAAGATTAAATATGATACGGATGCCAGCGAAACGGTTTATTTCCGTCCGGTGGATGCTCCGGCCAGAGCCAAAGAGGGCAATCCCCAAGGCACCGAACTGTATGCTTTGGATAACAAAAAGACCCTCTGGGAAGCTTATCAAACCATCGATAATCAGGAGCAGGTGCTGGGCAAGGTGAATGTATTGCCTTTTGAGCCGAAGACGATTAAGCTGTATATCAAGCCTGTGGATGGGGCAAGAGTACCTACCAAGGCGGATGTGGAGAATTATTTGGCACTAATTTATGGTAGTGTGTTCTTACATTTTGATGTGGAAATATTGCCTGCGGTCACTGGCTTGGATTGGGATGAGGATGGGGATGGTAAATTGGCTTCCGGAGAAGGTGAACACGGGAATCTGGCGAATTATACCTCTGAACAAAGAACATTAATACAGGCCTTTGAAAAGGTGCACAACCGCGGAAACAAAGATTTAGTGGTTTTTTGGGCCCCGCCTGCCAGTAATGAGGGAGCTTTAGGTTATTTTCCACAGGGTAGGGCCTATGGATTTTTATATGCACCGGATAATTCAGAAGTTACTTTTCATACTTTAGCTCACGAATTAGGGCATGGGGCATTTAATTTGAAACATATATTCGATCGTTTCGATGGGAAGGTAGTACGAGGAGATACGGACAATTTGATGGATTATGGAAAGCCTGATGAAGCTGCATATTTGGGGGTAAACCGGAAAAGCTTGTATGCTTATCAATGGGCATTGACCCATGAACCATTAAAGGTTTTGGGTATAGAAAATTATGATGAGGATAGTGAGCTGGTTGCCCAATTAATTCAGTGTTTCACCGCCGCTGCGGTGGATTTTGCCTTGTATTATAGCATTAATTGGGTAAGTATGTTTTTTGATGATGACATCACTGAAGTACCCGATTATACTGACTTCTCAGCAGTAACCAGTTATAAAGAATTCAGCTGGAAAGAAGCCACAGTCTCAGCCAGTATTTCTTGCGGAACAGCGGTTGTTCCAATATTATCAACAGCAAAGAATACACGTAAAATCAGGGTTTTATTAGGGGCATTTGCCGGTGCGGCGGAAGGTATGGCGACTGAATTGGCGAAACAATATGATGTAGCGGTTGCCAAGCTGGAAGGGGAAGGCATAGCGCCGACCATGCAGGAGGTCTTGAGGAATTTGAATTGGGTTCCGGTATTGGCAAATGCTGGAATAAGTGCGGCCTGTACGGCGACAGCCACTTTTGTTGCTACCAGCCCAAAATTTCAGGCACTTTATCGTTTAATGCGGCAGAAGCTAAAAAAGCAAACCGGAGATATTTCTAAGGAGCTGTATGAATATATCTCTAAACGTTTGGGTAAAGGCTTAGGTGATTTTGAATTTCCTAATTGGGATCTTCCTTATGCGGTGGACTGGCCAAACCTGAAAAAATTACACGATACCCAATTTGACCTGCGTCTGCAAAAACTGGAGACCTATTTTGATGGGACAAACGGACAAACGGGAGCATTGGCAATGCTTCAGCATGTGCCAACCAATAAGTTTGATGATCTCACGAAGTATCTGGATAATCTAAGCCCGGAAGTTCGACTGAAATTTCTTGATGATTGTGCAGATAATGTTGAATTTGTGAAATTCTTGGGCGACAGGCCTGAGGCGGTGGACGTGTGGGCAATTATTAAGGCGAATCATTCTAAATTGGCTAAAGATGTAGATGTTCTTAAATCATTCAATAAGTTAAAGTCCAACCCTAATTTCACTAAAATGGGATTATCTGATGATCTTATTTCAAGGATTAATGGCGCCAAAGGCTTAGGCTATAAAGAAATATTGGATAATCTAGATAACCTGGGTAGAAAAGCCTCAGAAAAAGGGATTGAGCTAGTAGATTTTCATAAGGTAGCTTCAGAAATGCTTGAAGGTGGAGGGAAAGTTGACGGGGCGAATTGGATAACCAAATATATTGGGGACAATGCAGATGGATTTGCAGGTAAGAAGTTAAAGTTTGAAGAATTTACTAATACTGAATTAGGTGGAAGGTATGTAGATGTTAGTGATGTAACTAATGATAAATTTAAGATCTTTTATGAGTTTAAGTCAGTCTCAATTGTGCCCCCTGGGCATTTTCAAATTCAGTTTATGAAAGATTTAACAAATTCAAATAGTCTGGATCAAATTAAGTGGGTTTTTAATCCAAATAAGAATCCCTCAGGAAATGGAGGTAAACAGTTTAAAGAAGCGCTTTTAGAGGAGATTGAAAAGTTACCAATAACAGATGAATTGGCAAGGAAATTTTTAGGACCTAGAGCTAATGCGGATAATTTATTAGATTTAATTGAGAGTCAATTCGAAAACATATTTTTAAAATGATGAAACATATTGAATCCTATGAAAATTGCTCAGGAGTAAGAAATCTTTTCGGTAAATTACTCATAGTTTGCAATAAAATTTTGTTTGCAGATGGGGTTAGAGTAAAGGGGATTAACGCAGTTGATTTGGTTGATTTTTATAATGGCGACCTTCACTTTAATTTGGAATCTACATTGTTTCAATTAAATAAATTTTCCAAGGAGCCCAAAATGGTTTTGTTCGTTGAAAATTCTGAGAGTATAACCCAGATAGAGGATGATTTATTTTTCTGCTTTACGCGTATTTCTAGGAGGGAATTTAAATATTCTGTTATTAATTCTGCTTATGAAGTATTGTGGGAAGAAGTAAATGATAAGTTTATAGATGTAATTGGTGGAAAACTGGTTGTTACCAATCGTTTGGATAGACGAGAGTTTTGGCTGAGGCATGTAAATGGAGAAATCATTTCCCACTTTCAATTACCTGAGGGCTTTAATATTTTTGGAAATATGGAAGCGGAAAATAATACCTTGTTTTTTACAAGCTATAAGGAGGGGAATAGTTTTATGCTTTCCACCGGTGTTGATTTAAACACTGGCGTAGTTAAGTGGAATTATGAGTATAGTGTTCCTTACGAAACGAATTTTATTGCAACCACATATTATGAAAAGTTGATTTATGGTTTGAGTAAGAAGTTTTTTCAAGTTTTCGACCCTGTTAAAGGAGAGTTTTTGGTTGATATTCAGGTAGATGAGGCTTTGCCTGATAATCTTTTTCCTGATGTAAATAGACAAGCGGTTGCTGATGGAAGACTATGGTTTGTTAGTGGGCAGGGACGTACTGTAAACTTTGGTGCTTTTGATATTGAGAAATCTGAAATAGACTTTATTCAAAGTTATCCATTATCTGAGGATGATCAATTTGATACGCCTGTTTATCACGACGGGAAATTACATCTCAGATCTATAGGTAGTAATACTCTATATATTTTTGAAAGAGAATAAATGGAAGTAGAAAATATTGATGGCCTAACTTAGGAGACCCTACCATCGATAATCAGGAGCAGCTGCTGGGCAAGGTGAATGTATTGCCTTTTGAACCCAAGACGATTAAGCTGTATATTAAACCGGTGGATGATACCACTCCGCCTTCTAAGGAGGCTGTGGAAAGCTATCTGGCATCAGTATACGGTCCTTATTTCATCAAATTTGAAGTAGAAATTCTGCCTAAAGTCAGTGGGCTTGACTGGGATGAAAACGGCGATGGTCAACTGGGTTCCGGGGATGAGGAGCATGGCCAGCTGGCGAATTATACTTCCGAGCATAGCAAGTTGATTGCCGCTTTCAAAAAAGTGCACCATCGGGGCAAAGATGAGCTCGTGGCCTTCTGGGCACCGACCGCCAGCAAGAGCGGTTTGGCCGGATTTTTCCCTCAGGGCCGTGCTTATGGATTTTTATATGCACCGGATAATTCCGAACAGACCTATCATACCCTGGCGCATGAATTGGGGCATGGGGCGTTTAATTTGAAACATACTTTTGACCGCTTTGGGGAAGATAAAGCTCCTGTGGGCTCCACGGATAATCTGATGGACTATGCTTCGACAAGCTCAGCAACACCTTCGACAAGCTCAGCAACACCTTCGACAAGCTCAGCAACAGCAAACGGAGCATCGAAGGAGTTGTATGCTTATCAGTGGTCTTTGTTGCACCAGCCGTTGAAGGTGCTGGGGATTGAGCATGAGGATGGGGGGAGTGAGGCATTTGGTCAACCGGGTACGAGCATAGCTTCTATTTGTAACCCTGAAATTCTTAAAAAATTAGAAGCATATAGTAAGTTTTTCTTGCCGGATGGGAGATCAATTGATTTATCCAAACTTGCGTACGCTAGTATACCATCATCTTTTTATACAACAAAGATAGTACTCCTCAGGCTAAAGGTGCATTGAATTCCTTTTTCTATGAAGGGAAGAAATACTATGTGGCCTATTCAGGGGAAGAAACCACAAATTTTAAAACTATATCCAGGAGGGACAGCATAAAAATAGAAGATATTCTGACAGAAGAGGAAGGGATCCGGGTACATATAGACTGCGAAACAAATAAATTAACTTTCGAGGAACACAGCTTTGATTTTGATTGTCAGGATTGTAAGAAATTTGAAGGTATTTATTTTAAAAATGATAAAGCAAGTCAATATGTTGATTTTGCAGTAAATAACGCAATTCGGGTTGATAAAAAACTTGCTGAAAATGAGGAATTGGTGACCCAACTGGTCTCAAAAGTTAAAAACTATGAGTTTCCTGAAGTTGCATTAGGCCAGCGCTTAACCGACAGGATTAAAGCTTATGAAAAATTCAATGGTAAGCGCTTTTTAATTGTTTTTGCAGAAAGCAATCATTTATCACTAAATGAATCAAGTTGGGGGACTTTGTCCCAAAAAGTATTTGCAGAGGCAGGGCTAACCGATGATGATATTTTAATTACCGTTCCCTATGTTCATTGTGAAGGTATAGGTAGAGACTTAGGAGAGATCTTTGTAATGCCAGGATACAGTGCTGGAAAAAATATTAAGAATAATAGTTCTTTCATTGGTAGTTCATACAAAAATACTATTCGAACAGCGGAGTGGATGGTAGAAGTAAGTGATCCTGAGGCTGGCGTTCTGTCTGGTTATTTTAATGGAGTATTTAAGAGTTTATATAAAAGACTACTTGTACATAAAGGTATTTTGAATGCAGATTTTACTATCACTTACTTATTATATGAGGGATATTCTTATGGGAAACTCCAAAATGCTTATGTTGATTTGTACATGGACAGTTCATTTAAAACTGTTACGGCGGATTGGTTAGCAACTCAGGAAAATAGAAGACTGAATAATCTGAATACCAATTTTGTAGGGCCGGTAAAAGCACAAGTCGATTATTTAGTATTAAATGGCTTTTTAACCAGAACAATCAATACACTATCTACACCAAGTCAACTTGTGAAGTTTGAAGAGTCAGATCAATTCAAAGATGATAGATTTGAATTTAAAGACGAATTTCTCGTTGGCGATTTTGATGCCTTAAATCAATACTTTACTGAACTATCTGGTCGAAATATTGTAAAACCATATATTTTAAATCGTGCTTATAAGGGGTATGTAGAGCGTTTAGCAAAAGTAAATAATGTTCATTTTAACGAGTTTCCATTCGATTTGAAAGAAGAAACCTGGAATAGAGAGCAGGTGTTAAAAGAAAAGGTAGATGATAGTTTTTATCTCGCTCTGGATATTGCATCCATCGCCCTAAGTTATTATGGACAGGACCATTGGGCTGATGGTTTGGGTTTAATTTATTCAATTTTAAGGGGTAATTGGGTCGAAGCCGGAGATTATACTGTTGCCGTATTTATTCCGGTAGCTGATGGTCAAAAGATTAAACTATCTAGAAAGGCCATCTTAAAAGTTGATTTTGATTCTAAAATAGTTAGAGAGGTAACAGCAGACCAAGCGTCCAAAATTAGGCATCATATTTCGGAAACTATTCCAGATGGGAAGGCTAAAGCGGTAATAAGTAGAATTGATCAGAATCAGATTGACACTCCTCAACTACAAAAACTGAAGTCTTTGGAAGCCAATCCTGAGGCACAGTTGAAGTACATTGATGACATATTGGCTAGTGCAGGGGAATCTTTATTGGCAAAATTTGAGAAATCTCCATATAATATTAGTCGCAGTCAGATCGAACAGTTGAAGAGAAACGGTTATCCTTCAGAGCAAGAGTTATCTTCAGTTTTTACAAAATTTGACCATTACCTTAAAGCATCCGAGGGGAAATCAGGAGCATTAGCTTTGATTTCGGAAACTCCTCCTGCAAAGGTTGAGGATTTTCTCAAACAATTAAATGCACTGGATCAGGCGGAAGCAGGCTTATCTTTAAAATTTCTTGGAGATTGCGCTGAGAATGTTGATTTTGTAAAGTACTTGGGTAATCGGCCTGAGTTGGTTGACTCGTGGCGCTTGCTAGATGATGCGGGTTATGCTGCATTAAAGAAAAATCCAGTCAGCCTCGAAAAGCTTAGTGCCCTCTTAAAAAATCCGAAATTAGCAGCTGCTGGCCTTGATGAGAACAGGGTGTCAAGACTTATCAAGGGGAATAGAAATGCTGGTGGTTCTGCAGCCGCACTTGATGATTTAACTAAGGGGTTTGATGATTTGGTTTCAACAGGAACAATATTTGAGGATATTGATAAACTCTTTACAGACCTAGAGAAAGGGGGGAATTTTGCCGAAGGTGCAGGTTGGATACAAAGACACTTAACAAGTAATGTAGATGATTTTGCGGGCAAAACTTTGATTTTCGAGTCAGTTGAAAAAGTGGGTGAGTCAGTTCGGAGAGTGGATGTTAAAATGCCAGATGGTAATATTACTAAGTATTTTGAGTTTAAATCAGTTGGAGAAATTCCACCGTCAAACTTTGCGACACAGTTTGTTAAGGACATGCAAATATCTGATGTGTCAGACCTAGGGCAATTAAAATGGATTTTTGATGGCAGGAAAGTCCCCTCCCTTCAAAACAATATAGATGATTTTATTGATGCTCTTGATGAAGTTGATATTCCTCAATCAGTAATTGACAAGTTAGTGCCAGGAGCGAGTAAGACAAAAGACGCTTTGTTAGAAACAATTGAGAGTAGGTTTACTGAAATTTTCCAAGTAAAATAATAGAGAAATTGGATCAGGTTTTAAAAAACATAGAAGAAAATATTGGTTTTAAACTGCCCTTGGAGATAAGAGCGATTTATGAGAAGTTAAACGATAATTATTTTGTGTTCGATACACGAAAAGCTGGCGGTCATTGGCTCTTGAATGCTGATTATTTTTTAATAAAGCCAGGAGACCTAAACACGAAAGAGAGAGGTGAGTTTTTTATAAAAGACTTTTATGTTTGTGATGGTGTAAATATCCTTGAAAGATTGAATCAGAAGGTGTCAAAATCAATTAAAGAACATTGGTCAGAGAATAAAGTTTTTGCTTTTGCATGGAGTAATGATGTAGTAGAAAAAGATGCTTCTCTCGTTTATGTTTTCGATAATGATGGAGCAGTAAAAGGGATTTATGCGCACTCTTTAAATTACGTTGAAGACAAAGTTTTTGTAGCGAAAAGGTTATCGGATATTTTCATACTTGACGAAATATATATAGAGTCATCAAGGAAAGCAAAGTTTGCTATTAAGGGGGATAAGGCCATGACTTCCTATAACGAAATATTAAATGGGGATTATAAAGTTATTGATGTTGAATCGGTTGATGATGTAAAAGACTACGAACACATTATCGAAATATTTTCTAACCTATCAGTAGGAAAATTTACACCTATGATTAAATCATTGAGGGAGTGGGGGGGAATTAGGAGTATCGATCTAGAAATTGATGGAGAAATTTATTCAACTGAATTACAGGGGGGTAATGGGTGTGTTGATTTAAAAATAATTGATTTTGTAAATGATTGTCTTATAGATAAAGGTCATACCAGAAAGAAATTTATAGCTTTTAGTGATGTGCCTTTTGGTCAAGAAATCAGTGTTGCTTTTGTAAGTAAGTCTATTTTGAAAACACTAAGGAAACTAAAGTCACTAGTAATACTGAAGGATTGAAAGCATCATTAAGGACCCTTGCACAGGTGTCCTTTAGTTTTTTCTTATGTACAGGTTTGGAGTGATGGAAGTTGATAGAATTTTTCAGGCTTAGAATCTTTATTAAAATAATGGGAATATTTGGGTTGAGTAAGGTTAAGAGTGTTATAACTCAAGAGTTTATTGGACATCTATTACAAGCTAATTGGGTAGTGAGAGATGAGAGCTATGGTTTGTGGCTTGAGAAAGAAACAGATGAAGTGAAAGACTTTATCTATTTGACTATCAAAAATCACTTTGATGAAAAACACCTTTCAAAATATCACTTAGCCAGACCAACTGCATCAAGACGTTTTCATCGTGTAGAAAGGGTTTTATCTGACTGTTTTGATCAGTTTGATGACATGGATAATGCACCACCCCCCTGGTCGTAGTGTTACGAGAGCGAAGCGAACATCACTACGACCCAATACCTGAAAATTCCGTGAGCAAAACCATAGTCGCCACGCCACATCGCTTCTACAGGATTAGTTTCAGGTGTGATGAACACGATTAGTGGGGGGTACAGTTGCACTTCCCCCTCCCACCCCCCCCTGGTCGTAGTCTTCGCCTGCTGAACTTAGAAATTTAGTAATCATTTTACGCGGCGACTACGACCCAAGGGTATGTAAAATACCGGTTTGGTCTTAGTGATGCTTGCATGGCTCGCTGTAACACGAAGACCAGGGTAGGGGCTGTTTATGCTCAAAGGACTATCCGCCTCCCCACTGAACTTCACCCCACCCACCACACCTCGGGCCAGGGATGGAGGCGGAGGCGCAGCCGGTTGTGGAGCTCTTTTTCGGCGGGCAGGCATTTGGGAGAACAGCACTACTGCCCGCCGAAAAAAGCGACCGCCGAGAGCCCGGTGCGCTGTGGCGCAGGCCCCCTAAATAATCTTCACTTGATTTATTGGTTTTATTCTATGGCGGTTTTTCCTTAGGAATCTTATAACCGCCCGCAAAATGTCACCTACCGCTTTCAGATTGTGGAGATTTTGCGGGAAGGGCAGACGGCCGGAGATGCTTTTGCCACTACGCAGCCGATTGTGGACGAATGGGACATCATGGCATCGGCCTATCAGTTGGGGCCGGCGGACAGTCCGCTGATGCCGGGGAATTGGTATGCCTGGCGGGTGCAGGCTTATGATGAAGATGAGCTGGGCTTGTTGAAGAATGAGGGTTGGAGTGAGATGCGCCTTTTTCAATACGGGGTGGCCTGTACGGAATGCGGTGATCTGCTGGTGGAAACCGTGACGCCTTCGCGGGTGGAGCTGGCCTGGACGGGCAGGCAGGGACACATGGAATGGGAAGTGCGTCATCGTCCGGTGGCGGAAGAAGGGCAGGCGGTTTTGGAGTGGACTTATGATTCTTTCCTGATGGAGCGTGGGAATATCCGTCGCTTGTCGCCGGCGGTGAAATATGAGTTTCAGGTGCGTGGAAAATGCGGCGCCCAGGAGGGGGAATGGTCGGCTTCGGTCTTTGCCACTACGGGGGAAGCGGAAGAAAAGCCTTATATCTGTGAGGGGGGGGAGTTGATTATCCGACATGAAAATATGGAATTATATTCGGATAGACTTAAAGTGGGTGATACCTTTCGTGCAGCAGATTTTCTGGTGACCGTATCCGATGCCTCACTGGCTGGAAGTAAGCATTCCGGAATAGGGGTCATTCAGATGCAAGCGCTGAACAGTGTGAAATTTTGGGTAGAATTTGAAGAGATAGAACTCAATACAGATTTTGAGCTAATTGCTGGGGATGTACATGTGACCGGAAGTAGTGCGACTGTGCTGGATCCGGTATTCGGAGAGATTTTTTCTGAATTACAGGCGATTCTTGAAATTATAGAAAATATAAAAGACAACGATCCGGATACCAAAGAGGCTAAGGAAGCGCTTGATCTGGCGAAGCAAGAAGAAAAAGAAGCTGAAAAGGCAAAAAAGGAAGCCGAGAGGCAATTGAAAGAGGCGGAGGCAATAGACGATGAGCAGGAGCGGGAAAAAGCCATTGCTGAAGCACAAGAAGCGCTGGATAAGGCGAAGCAGGATTATGATGAGGCTAAGGATGCTAAGAGTCAGGCGAGTAATAATGTGCTGAATGCTATAGTAAATTATATGGGGAGTGGGAGTAAGGATTTGTTGTCCTTCATTTCCGGGGTGAACCGGTGTATTATAGCAGAACCCGGACTGATCCGTCAACAGGAGGCGGAGCGGACTAATGAATCAGGGAAGAAGGTGCTGACCTTTTTGGCCACAATGGATCAGAAGTCTGAGCCTGGTGTGGACTTTGATGTTGATTTACGTGAATTTGAAGCGCTTTCTGAGGAAGAAGCCTTGATCCGATGTATGGAAATGGGTGAGGACGTGAAAGGGATTTTTGAGGTGACTCAATTGCAGGGGTCTAAAATTTTGGCAACTATTCAAAAAGCCCGTACTGCCGTCTACCTTTTCCAGCAGATCTTTGGGCTGGGCTACGATATGCTGGCCGATGATGATGCCCTGCGCGAAGGATGTGAAAATTGGGCCACCGAACAAAGCCTGACCTTCAGCGCCCATGAATCCACCGGATTTGATGCCGGTGGCAGAGGTTTCGATAATGACGTATTCGATGCCGTGAAATGTGGGGAAGAGCTGATCCTTTACCCCTTTATTGCCATTGAAAAGGGACAAAACGGAAAAATTAAATATGATACAGATGCCACCGAAACGGTTTATTTCCGACCGGTGGATGCCCCGGCCAAAGCCAAAGAGGGCGATCCCCAAGGCACCGAACTGTATGCTTTGGATAACAAAAAGACCCTTTGGGAAGCTTATCAAACCATCGATAACCAGGAGCAGGTGCTGGGCAAGGTGAATGTATTGCCTTTTGAGCCAAAGACGATTAAGCTGTATATCAAGCCGGTGGATGATACCACTCCACCTTCCAAAGCAGCGGTGGAAAGCTATTTGGCATCGGTTTACGGGCCTTATTTCATCAAATTTGAAGTTGAAATTCTGCCTAAAGTTAGCGGGCTTGACTGGGATGAAAACGGTGATGGCAAACTGGCTTCCGGGGATGAAGAACACGGCAACTTGGCCAACTATACCTCCGAGCAAAGCAAGCTGATTGCCGCTTTCAAAAAAGTGCACAATCGCGGCAAAGATGAGCTCGTCGCCTTCTGGGCACCGACCGCCAGCAAGAGTGGTTTGGCGGGGTTCTTCCCGCAGGGCCGTGCCTATGGATTTTTATATGCACCGGATAATTCCGAGCAAACCTATCATACCCTGGCGCATGAATTGGGGCATGGGGCGTTTAATCTACAACACCCTTTCAAGCGATTTGAGGGCCAGGTAGAAAAGGGCGCCACGGACAATTTAATGGACTATAGTGCTCCGGCAAAAGCACTGTATGCTTATCAGTGGAATTTGCTGCACCAGCCACTGAAGGTGCTGGGGATTGAGAATGAGGATGGGGAGAGTGAGAGTCAATTAAATCCCAAAAACATAAAAGTTAAGGATTTATTGGCCAAAATAGGTTCAGATGCAGATTATGCTTTTTTCCTTTCTGGTCGTCAACCTGAAGAATTAATTCCAGTACATAGAAGCGCATGGGTTAGTTTTACAGGACAGTCGGGAAGTGCTGATTTTAATAGCCGTATTGTAAACGGGGCAATTTTAAGTTTTCAGGAAGGAGAGCATATTTATGTGGGTCATCGTATTTCTTCTGGTGAGAATCATAGTTTTAGGTACCACAACTATAAAACTAAAGAGGCTTATTCGGTGCATAATAAAGCTACTTTATCAAAAGAATCACCAATTTTTATAGGTATTGAAAATGTAGATTATTGTAAAGTTAATGTATATCATGTAGATAACAGTAACGCTTTACCGCTATATAATAATGACCTTCCCATTAGTCAAGAAATCTTAACATATAATCCATTTAATTTAAGTGGGAAAGAATCCATTCATGCCTACTATTCGGAAGGCTGTGAACTAAGCTGCGAAGACATCCTGGCCATCGTAAAAGCGGATCCTCATTACGGGCCACTATTCGAAAGTCATGTGCTCAAAACAGCCATAGAAAACAATCCTTGTGTGTTACAAGGCATGAAAAGAATGCCGGAGGGGCTCGGTTATGAAACCGCCTTTATGGAGGAGCTCCGTGGTATAATGGGGGACCTTACCCTTGGCGCCACAGCCGCGGCGACCACCGCGGTTATTCTGCCAACATTAGTGGCTGCCGTACCGGAGGGAGCAGGTACTACGCTGGCCGAGTGGCTGGCCAAAGAAGAAGGAAAACGAATTGCCAAAGAAGCAGTCAAGGAATCTATGATTGACCTGACGGTTCAAATGGCGCTGAATATGATCATCGAGCCTGTTTTCAGTGAGGAACCATTGGACAGCTGGACAGGGGAGAAATTGGTGACCGCTGCCTGGGATAATGTGGATTGGACTTCCGTGATTACGGCTTATCCGGTGAACAAGGCCAGCGGAAAACTGGCTGGAAATCAAAGTGTGTGGTTGGCTGGTGGCGCGGCTTCCGGTATCGGCTGTTTTCAGGGAATGCTAAGTGCGGTTACTTTTAATGGTACCAAGCCGGAATTAAAAGATATTAGTCTTTCTGAGGGGGCCTTCTCTTGCGTGGTAGGAGCGGTGAGCAGTTTCATCAGTTTTTCCCTGAGTAATGAAAAGATGCGGGGCAAAATTGATGCTTTACGAAAGAAGTTAATGGCATCCGAAGCTACCCAGCAAAAGTTCTTTCAACTGTGCAGAAGGTTAGGTATTTCAGATGCTGACAAAGGAAAGATAGAGACCCTATTGAAAGCATTGGGCATTGATGAGCTGAATGTAGGAAAAATAATGAAGCATTTCTGCTTCCCGGCAGGCACCATGATCTATGCCGATGGTCAGCCCTTCAAGGTCATCGAAGACATTGTTGCCGGGGACTATGTCGACGCTCAGGACCACTTTGGGAATATCGTCAAAGCACAGGTGACCGGCACCACAGTATCTTATGCCGACAGCTTAATTATTCTCCTGCATGGAGAGGAGCGACTGTTGGCTTGTACTCCGAACCACCGGATATTCACGCCGGCCGGTTATCGACGAGCCAGAGATTTGATCGAAGGCGATAGCCTGCTCCGTAGTGATGGCGCTTGGATAAGCGTCTCCGCTTTTGATTGGGAAATACGCACACAGACTGTTTATAACTTCGAAGTCGCAGAGGCGCACAGCTATTTTGCTGAGGGGTATTTGGTGCATAATAAAGGTTGTGGAGGTGCACCGGAATTTTTATATGCAGCCGTCAGGGAAACCACTGAAAAGGTTGATGATTTTTATAATTTGATTATTGGGAAAACACCTGCTGCCGCTAAAATGGCAGGACAACAAACCGTCAATTATTTAACCGATAATCTGGATAAAATAAATACGGAGGTGTATACCATTTTTATGGAGCTGAAAAGGAGAAACTTTACCCATAAAAAATTCAATCTGGATTTTATCAATGAATTTAAAGGGAAAGCACTCCAGCAGTATGATGAGGTGATTGAGGACTTAATTGCCAAACGAAAGATTGATTTTTCCTCCATTTTGGAAGGATTATCAGATACGGATAAGCTGAAGAAATTACTCACTTATAACTATGGGGATGAATATGTTGAAATAGTGAATAAATATTTTAAATATTTGACGCCCGATCAGCAGGCTGATTACCTGAGAAGATTATCAACGCAGGATTTAAGTAGTCTGAGAGAACAGCTGATCAAAGACTTCAATCAAGCCGTAGGTAAAAACTGTAGCTATGAAGAGGTATCGGTAATTTTAACCAAAGCCAATGCAGGATCCAAAGGAGCTATTGCCGAGGCCTGGGTGGCAAAGAAACTGGGCGTTATGACCAATGTCCTTCAACCCAATTTGGATTTGTCCTCCATTGAGGGCGTGTTCAAAAAAGGCAGCAGACGACCGGATGGTATTTTCAGTATGGAAAATGGCAAGCTGGTGATCTATGATGTAAAGGCTGGCTATGCTGACGGCGGGATTGATCTGGAGCAGTTGGCGGATTATGCGAAGATGGTAGAGATATTTTCCAATTTTTCAGATGATCGTTTTCCCAAGCTTATTGGTGTTTTTGAAAAAGCAGGGATAGACATGAGTAACTTCGCAGGAGAAGTGGAAATGCGCTATATTGTGATGCCGGGGTTGGAGAATAAAGTGGGTGAGGCAGTTGATGCTATTAAAAGTAAAATTAATGCCCCTGGGTTTATAGATGATAAATTCAGAAAAATGTTTAAAGTGATAAAAGGTGTTGATATATGATTCAGATAAAATTAAAATTTAAAATATATGATTTTTTATTTTTGTTGAAATGTGAAGATATTTTCACAAAAGAGGATTGGGATTTAACAGTAAAAAATGAAGATTTAACACAATTAGATGTTATAGAAAAGAGTTCATTATCATATAATGATTTGTTTTCTTTTTTTAATAAAAATAAATCTACAAAAGGGATTTCTTTTTCATATGTGATTAAGGGAGATACAGATTATGAATATGTCGATAAAGCCGTACACTTTCGTTATGAGGAAAATGTTTTCACTATATCTCTTTATTATGAAAAAGACCAAATAGATAGTGATAAATTTATATTTATTGATAGTTTTTTATTGGAACTTTATAGATCTATGCCCGAAGGTTTGGGCTATGTCAGTTGGGTAGATGTGGGGAATCAGTTTTTATTTGCTAAAAACAATGAATTACTCCAATATAAGTTTTACTCCAACGTATTTAATGAAAAGCTATATTTTTGGCACTGCGTCTCTAAGCCTTCTCTTTATAAGAGATACCATTCAAAAGAACAACTATTGAACTGCCCATTTGTAAAAGTAGAAGAATGGGAGGACGGTAGCATTGAAATGATCCATTTTGAGGATCCCATGGAAATTACCTCAGAGAAGAGTATCCATCAAATAAAGAAGGTTTGGAAGCATTTAAGTGAAAATAAACTCTATGAAGATTGAGGGATGAAGGTCTCGGAATGGCTTTAATCTTCCCGATAAAGCACCCCTGGTCGTAGTCTTCGCCTGCTGAACTTAGAAATTTAGTAATCATTTTACGCGGCGACTACGACCCAAGGGTATATAAAATACCGTGCTTGGTCTTAGTGATGCTCGCACGGCTCGCTGTAACACGAAGACTAGGGAAGGGGCTGTTTTTTCACAGGACTAATCGCTACTCCAGTGAACTTCACCCCACCCCCCACACCCCGGGCCAGGGATAGAGGCGGAGGCGTTAGCCGGTTGCGGAGCTCTTTTTCGGCGGGCAGGCATTTGGGAAACTTTCATACTGCCCGCCGAAAAAAGCGACCGCCGAGAGCCCGGTGCGCTGTGGCGCAGGCCCCCTAAAAAATAAGATAATGGTGAGTATTGAGGGGTTATTTTTTTATTTCTAAAATCATTAGTTGACCATAGGGTTGGAGCGCTTTCACCATCATAAAATTAGTGCTAATCTTCGTGTGCATTTGTGGTTTCTATATGTCGTCTAACAAATCCAATAAATTTGTGGAATGGGTGGCCACTAACCTTCACGATCCCTCAAAACCAGGCACAAAAAAAGTCCGGGAACCAACCGGACTATCAATACCAAACTATAACCTTATGAACCACTATGATTATTCAAATTCAATAGGGACGTTTTAAAAAAGGAAGGATGCTTAACCAGATTTGATCAAGCATCCATTCACCCAACATCAACCTATGTAAGAATTATTGCAAAGGCTGTGCCAAAAGAAAATTTTCCAGATGGATTTCAAGGGAAATTGCAGGAAAATGGTGGGGAAGCTTTTGGAAAGGCTGAAGACGTGGCTTTTAATTTGTTCCGGATTCTAGCGTGATATGGCATAAGGCAGAATAAATATCATTCAGCTTTATCGGGGCCATTCATGGCCATAAAAACGAGCGATTTTCGGATTGGACTTGGTGCTTCTTCGTGGTTTTAACCCGAATTATTCACCGCTAAATTTATTAACCAAGCGTATAGGGTTTGTTTTCAGTTCATTACAATTTGTTTTTTTGATTTATGATAGCCTGAATTTGGGCAAGCTTGCTTTCTCCTCATTCATCCCCTTTGGTCGCAGTGTTACGAGCACTCAGCAACCATCACTACGGCCAAATTCCTGAAAATTCCGTGGGCAAAACCTTAGTTGTCAAGCCACACCTCTTCTACAGGATTAGTTTCAGGTGAGATGCAAACGATTTGTAGCGGTTACAGTTGTACTTCCCCCAGCCACCACACCCCGGGCCAGGGATAGAGGCGGAGGCGTAGCCGGTTGTGGAGCTCATTTTCGGCGGGCAGGCAATGGGAAAACAACCCTACTGCCCGCCGAAAAAAGCGACCGCCGATAGCCCGGTGCGCTGTGGCGCAGGCCCCCTCAAATGCTTTTTAAAAAGGGAAAGCGTGCTGAATTTATTTTGATATCAAAAATGATGCTTTCTGTTTGTAGTAAAAGGGAATTGTGTCGGAATTGTTTATTTTGGTGTGGTATCTAATAAAATGGAATGAATACACCTCATATATTGGTAGTTTGCGGACGTAATAAGAAACGCAGTCTGACAGCGGAAGCGATTTATAAAAATGATGATCGTTTTTTTATTCGATCGGTGGGTTTAAGCGTGTTAAAAAGCCAAAATTCGCAGCGAAAATTTGAAGTATTGCAGAAGCGATAAAGGATTATTTTGAGAGAATAGCATCGCTATTGTTGAGAAATTATCCAAAATCGCTTCCAATAATTCGAATTTGCAGCCGGATGGTGTGCTTTTTTACGCGCTCTAAGTCCGTCTAGTAATCGAAAGATTTCAGAGCGGGATTTGCATTGGGCGGACCTGGTGCTGGTCATGGAGGGCGAGCAGCGGTCAAAAATCCGGAAGGTATATGCGCATTTGGACCTTCCGGAAATGGGAGTTTTGCATATTCCGGATGATTATGAATATATGGATCCGGAGCTCGTGGAATTGCTTGAGGAAGGGATAGAGGCCTGTATGGCGAGTGACTAAAGGTGGGGCTACTTTTGGGAAAATAGACTTGGGTTAAAATACTTTGAGGCTAATCCAGTGTTTAAAATTTTATAAATCCACAGCAAGTTTGAATGTCTGGAAGCGATTTTGTTGTTTTCAACAATAGCAGTAATATTCTCTTGAAACCACCACATTTCGCTTTTCTATTATTCAAATTTCTGTTAGTAATCAAACGATCCAACACTTTTCATTCACCTATTTATATCCCATTTTATAAGGATCGGGTAAATTTGTTATGCCCCAAAGTATTTGTTAAAAGTCGACTAGTTGTCGTTGGTGTAAATGGTTAATTTATTGGATTAAGAGTTTATTGACCATCGTTTGGCTTGGGGTATTTATTTTTACGATATATAGTCCGGGAGTCAAGCCTGCTTTTGATAAAGGAAGTTTCAACGCTTTTTGGTTTTGGAAATTCCGGAGGTAAACCACAACTCCTGATTCATCGAAAATGGCCAGCTGTCCGGATTGTATTTGAGCCAATTCGATGTTTAATAGTCCATTCGAATAGGGGTTGGGGTACAGGCTAAATCCTTCCTGCAGCTCATTATTCAAGACTCTTAAAGTTTGTCCATCAGAAACGACGCCCCAAAGGAAAGGTGCTGCTGTAGTTCCATCCGCAATCAATTTGGATTGGCCATTTACAGCGAAATACTGATTGTTGATTTTGGCTTTAATTAATAACTCCTTATTGGCATTTAAGCTGAAAGTAACTTTTTGTCGATCGTATATCCCCGTGGCTCCGCACTTAATGGTATTGTCTGTCGCAGTGGTTACGTATTTATCCGTCTGAACGGCCTGCAAAGCGAAATATCCATCCTGTTCATAAAGCCGGAATTGTTCCAGTGTTCCTACCTGACTTTTGTTGGCCTCCAGGGTATTGGAACTGGTATTAAGGGATACGATATCCCCTCCAAGAGTGCTCAGCCAGATAATTTGGCCCGCCTGTGGTAATCCTCCTGCATTTCCTCCCTCATCCGACTTTACCTGAATAGTACAAGTTGCGGTTTTATTCCCATCTGCTGTGGTGACGGTGATGGTGGCGTTGCCCTGGGCAAGTCCTACGATTTTGCCGTTGTTTACCGAGGCCACTTGCTTATTGCTGCTGGTCCAGCTGACATTAGTGTTGGTGGCATTGGAGGGAGAGACGGTGGCTTGCAGGTTGATACTTTCGCCAATCTGGAGCTGTGCGGAAGAAGAGGAAAGACTTACACTTTCCACTGCTACATTGGAGTCCCCGCCTTCGGAAATATTGAAATTATCCACAAAAGCTTCTCCTGCTGACCAAAACCATAATTTGTATTGTTTCACCGCATTGGCCGTGGTGAAGGTGAGGCTGCCCTTTTTGAAGGCAGTGGAGTTAAAAGCAAAGTTTTTGAGGGTAGCGTTGGTGGCTGCATCATTAATGCCCATAAAAGTACTGGCAGTGGTATTGGTTACCTTAGCATCGGCAGTGATGGTGTAGGTAGTGTTGGCTTTTAGCTGAATGAGCTGCGCCACGCTTCCATTATTGACTTTGACAGCGTAATTTCCTGCTGTTACATGGGTCTGATTAATTTCGGCAAGCCCACTACCTTCTGTCCAGTAGTTCAGATTTCCACTTTCAAAGCCCGGATTGTAGATTTTTCCCGTTTCCAAATCAGATCCTCCCTCTTTTTTCTCCCATACTCTTACATATTCCACATACATAGAGGTAGGCATTTCCGATAGCTTGGCTTTTGCTGCCGGGCTGGATTCCGGATCTATGGCATTGTTTCTATTATCATAGAATTCTACAAAAGGTTTTCGAAGTCCTAAGGAAAGGGTTACGTTCATGGGGCGATGCCAGAGCGTATTGGGCTTTCTGGCTACTTCGGCGCCATCCACATACCAAATAATTTCATTTTCATTTACCTCACAACCATAGATGTGGAAACCTTTGGTAGGATCCCAGGGCGCACGGAATTTATTCAGTTGTTCATCCGGATATGCCTTGGGTCTTCTCCAAACACCACTTCCGTTTTCCATGACTACGGCGTGGAGGTTATGGTCCATATCATAAATGTCATCCTGATGCCCATCCATCCAATCAAATTGTTGGAGCTCCACCACATCGATTTCGCTGTAAACGGTTTCTCCGTTTTTTACACTGTAATCAAAATTAGAATACAACCAGAAAGAGGGGCAAACGCCTTCACCGATAGCTGCTCCTTTGATTTTGGCTTCAAAGTAACCATAGGTAAAGGTATTATAAGACTTCAATATGCCGGATTTAAAATACGTACCTCCATCCGGGGTATTGTTTGGGTTCTGGCGCATGGTCAGCTCAAGAACGCCATCCTTAATTTTGGCATTTTGGTTATTGTCCCATTTCCAGGCGGTGGTATTGGGAAGTCCGGAAGACTTCATCCATTTGCTCCAATCAGGGGAATCGCCATTGAATTCATCCGAGGCGCTCCATTTAATATCCCACTGGTCATTGGGGTTTTCTGTTTTGGTAGGTTTTTGCGCAAATGCAAATTGGTTCCAAAAAGAAAAAAGGCATAAAAGTGCAAAAAGCTTACACGCCTTTAAGGGTTGTTTTTTTTGAGTTCCCATAATAAAAAAATTGATACTGAGTTATTTAGACGTTTCAAAAGTACGCTTTTAGGATGTAGGTAGCTGGTGCTTTATTACGATATTCTGAGTTGATTTTACCTAATTAGGCTATATTTTGCGTAAATGGGCTACTTATTTCAGGCGATGTTTTTTTGAAATAAAAGAAGTGGATGACCTGCAGGAGTAATAATCCGGATTACTCATGCTGAAATCTTCCTTTAGCAGCGAGGCGAAAAAAATGGCCGAATAGTGTTTTTATTAGGATTTGTCCAAGGAATCTGATGCATGAGGAGAAAGCAAGTAGGGCCAAACATGAGCGATTAGCAAATCAGTCAAATAAATTTCAATAAACTAACATAAGCGCATGTTGTAAAGCACTTCATCGGCTGCAAATTCGAATTTTGGGAAACGATTTTGGATGATTGCTCCATAAAAGCGGTGCTATTTTCTCAAAATAATCGGGCATTGCTTCGCAATAATCAAATTTTCACTGCGAATAGTGGTTATCACGGCTTTTTCATAAAACTACCAATGGGCAGATTATAAGAAAGATCCAGTTCCCAATGAAGATCTATTTGATTTCCTCACGTTAAAGGATTTTCGACAGCCTAACTTTATAGTACAATATCTTCCACATCAACAGTCCGGCCTTGATCAATGGGCGGATAGACAAAGGTTCTGCTGTCGACTAGAAGGCATCACAGCGACATTTTGGCAATATTTCACCAATCTCCCGCCTTCTCCAAATGTCGCCTTGATGGATTCCGTCAGCAGGTTCGTTGTCCCGCCGACATTGATCACAGCCTTGATTTTTTTGTTTCGTTTTTTATCAAGATAAAATGAAAAAGAAACGATAAATTATTAAATATAATGGGTCGAAAGGCCGATCTAACTTTTTATGAAAAAGCCCTGTAGTGGTTATTAAACATGCTCTAAAACTAATTGTCGTGACTGACTAAGCCGGTTTTGTTTTCATCCTCTATTAGCTGCAAGAAGTAAGAATGACGGAATAGTGTCCTTTTCAGGGTTTGTCTAAGGAATCTGATGCATGAGGAGAAAGTATACTTACCCAAATTCTGACTTTTGAAGAATCAGTGACTCCAATCAAAACCACTTGCAAAAGCGCTGTTCGGTGGAGTTGGCTAAATCAGGCGATGAATATTGGAAGACAACATCTGCTGACTTTGCTGGACTAAGCAGACTCCTTCCTTTTAGCAAAAAAGAGGCCGTCTCAAAAGTAAAACCCAGGCTCGAAGAATCGCATATTTGAAAACGCTCCTGTGGGAGGGTACTTGCATTTTTGAAAAAAAAGAGGCTATCTCAAATTATGAGACAGCCTCTTTTTCATTATTTTTTACAATGAACCAAGGCGGGTTTTTCCAGGTATAAATCCCAAATCAACTCGCCAAATAAAGTGTTTGCCCAGGCAAACCAGGAGCGGGTGAAATTTTGGGCATCGTCTTTATGAAAAGTTTCATGCATGAATCCAGTGCCGGCATGGGTGTTTTTAAGCATGTCCAGACAAAAAGCAATTTCCTGATCGGAATTGGAGGTCATGGCGCGCATCACAATGGCCATGGGCCAGATATAATCTTTTCCAACATGTGGGCCTGTAATCCCTTCTCCGGCTTTCCCTTTAGCGAAATAGGGATTCTTTTCTGAAAGAAGAAAATCTCGTGTTCGCAAATACAAAGGATCCTTTTGATCTATGGCCCCTAAATAGGGCAGGGAAAGGCAGCTTGGAATGTTGCCGTCATCCATAAGGAGGCGGTTGACGAATCCGTCAATTTCAAAAGGGATCACCTCTCCAACGCCAGGAATGTCTGTTCGGGCATATTTTCGCAAAGCTTCCGCTACTTCATCGGCCAATTCCTCACAGGCAATTGCCAGGCTTTCATTTTTGCGAATGTGGCGTAACATGCCGGCGGTATTTCTTAATTCGTTTACTGCGAAATAATTCGAAGGAATTAAAAATGGGAACACGGTGGCATCATCGGAAGGGCGGAATATAGAGCAAATTAAACCCACCGGATTTACCGGCGCGCCTGCTCCCCAAAGGGGGACCGTATCTTCCTGCTTTTGGGTCTTGCGCATAAAGGAATAAGGGCCGATTCCTTCCTTGCGTTGCTGTTCCCGGAAAGTTCTTAAAATGTAAGTAATGGATGTTTCCCATTGATCGTCGAAAGGCTGCGGGTCTCCGGTGGCCTTCCAATAACCGTGGGAAAGTCGCATGGCGTAGCACAGGGAATCAATTTCCCATTTCCGCTCATGCAATTCCGGTTTCATTTCAGTGAAATCATTTTCCCAATGGGAGCCTTCTTTACCTTTATTAAATGCATTCGCATAAGGGTCAATCAGAATGCATTTGGTTTGGCGATTGATCAGGCCGTGAATCATCAACTTCAGTTGCTCGTCTTCCTGGCAAAAGGGCAGGTAGGGCCATACCTGTGCCGTGGAATCCCGCAGCCACATGGCGTTGATGTCTCCGGTAATCACAAAAGTATCCGGCTTTCCATCAATCATGGAAAAGTCGACTGTGGTGTCCAGGGTGTTGGGAAAGCAATTTTCAAACATCCAGGCCAGCTCTTCATCTTTACAGGCCTTTTTGAATGTTTTAATGGCTTTTTCTACCGCTTTACTGGTAAATTTCCGATCCGCAACTTTCGGACGTTGGGAAACAAATTTTTCCTCTTTTGCCCATGCAAAATGGGGGGCAATGCTAAGCAATCCAGTGCTTAGCCCGGCATTTTTAACGAATGTCCTTCTGTTCATACTGTAAAAAAAATGAGCCATCAGGGTCATGCCACCCCTGACAGCGATTAGGGGTATTTATTGAAAATCCTCCAGGTTGAGCTTGTACTCGTCATTGAAGAAGTTCTGATGTCTCTTTTTGAAGCGGTTAAGTTCGGATTGCGCCTGCCCGACTTTGTTCATGCTGAGCAGGGTTTTAAGTTTAATTTCCAGCCCTTGTTCATCCAGATCGTCCAGGTGCAGAATTGCATCTGCAATCTGGAGTTTGAGGTTGGGGCGGTCAATGTCCACGGCGAAATCGGTGAGTAATTTGATCGTATCACTCACGATGAAGTTGTTAATGTCATCCAGCCATTCTGCCCGTAGGGTGGAGGGCAGCGGTCCTCTTTTGGTGAGCGCCATGATCTCTTCCTGCACCTGACGGTTATCCTCCTGCTTCAGTTGTTTCTTCAATTGCAGCAGGCGGTTGAGGTCGCAGAAAGCCTCTTTGGTGAGCTCCAGTTTCCACTCCTGCTTATCATGAACAATTTCTACGCCTTCAATTTCTTCTAAAATCAATCGCAGACGACGAATAGAAATCGATCGGTTGTTTTTTCCACTGCTTTTGGTGGCAGTGGGCCACACCAATTCTGTCATTTCAGAAGAAGAGATGCCTCTGCCATGATTATAAGGGTAGCAGATAATCAATAGCAGAATTTGCTTAAGCTTCGGAGTGATTTTATGGGATATATCCTGACCTTCCCGATCAAAGACTTCCAGTCCGCCAAAAAGGTAAATGGCATTTTTTCGCGGGAAGTCGAATTTGAATGCTTGCGCAACAGGGGTTTCGGGAATGCTCTCCTGTTTTTGTTGTGGAGCTCCTTTTTCCTGGCTGGCCGGGATGGTTTTGAGCGTTTCTGAAGGTGTTGTAATAATGGCTGCCGGCTCCTCAGGCTTACGATGCCTTTTTTGGAAGAAATAGGTGATCAGCAGTACTAAAAGAATGATCGCAATTGCGCCCCCCCATAGTGGGCTGAAGCCTGATGTTTGCTTTTCATTTTGCAGAGAGGCTTCATATATACTCGCTGCTAATGGAGGGCCATCCAGGGTATAAATCTGCACAATCCCTTCCATGCCTTCTATGGTCGAGCGCGTAACCGCAATGAATTTTTTAAAATCCTGATCGTAAAATAAATCTACATCTGCCCGAATATCTTTGAATTCAAAGGGAATCTTATCGCTGACAATGACCTCTTCTCCCGAATTCAAATTGAATTTGCGCAATTGAAGCTGCGTTTCCTGGTTAAAGGGGAAGAAGGTCAGCGCATAAAAAACCTGCTTGTCCTGGTCGATTACAATGGATTTGGCCGGCACAAAAGCATCCTGGCTTTCTTCTTCTTTTTCCCAAAGGAGCTTAATGGTTCTGGCACTTAAATCCACTAAATATAAATCCTGATAAGTGTTCACGCCCATCTCCTGTCGGCCGGAATAGTTCCCCATTCCCCCGAATATCAGGTATTGATTATTCCCTAAATAACCCTTTGCTGACAAATAGCGCGGCGGGATGGAGTCTCCGGAAAAGGGTACTTTTTCCCAGGCTTTTTGTGTCTTGTCAAATCTTAAAAAATCATTTTTATATTTAAAATAACCATAGCCACCAAAGGTCAGGTATTCATCCCGAAGACTGTCATACAGGATGTTATGGTGCCAGTGGGTCATTTCATTTTCACTTGCCTGAATCTCCGCCCAGCTGCTGTCATTATGGTTGAAAGCAGTGAGTTCGCCATGCCGAAAGTCATAAGCGACTTTTTCCTGATTGACCGGGTTAACGAATGCATTAATATAGGAGGGCGGGATGGATAAGGGCTTTTCGTAATAAAGGTCGGATAGTTGTTTAAAGGGGAGGACGTAATGGATTTCATGGATTTGATTGATGATCTCCACCTGGTGTTTTTGTTCATTATAGATCATGCCGGGCTTAAAGTCAGCCTTGAACTGGGCTGCCTGCTGCCACAAATAATGGTATTTCCCGGCCCATACCGGATTTTCGATATAGGCTGCTTTAGGCGATTGGCTTGATTGGGCGATGGTGCCATTCAATTCATTTAAAGGCCAGAAATAGCTTTTCTTATCGTCTAAAGAAAGTTTGATGTTGCGCACCGACATTTCTGCCACATCCGTAATGACAAATTTCCCATCCTGTTGTTTGCCAAAAAAGAGTTCCACTGCATTGATCCCTTCATATGACTTAGGCGAAAAATTCAGCTGATAGGTGGTATCCATAAAACAGAATTCCGCTTTCTTTTGATCGCGGTCTAATTTAATGGAAGCGTTCAACCAATTCCCATAATGGTGGGCCTGATTAAAAATTGGAATAGAGAAGTTGTCCCTTTTTCCTAAAACCAGATTTAAGCTCTGCTGTCCATTTTCAATGACTGGTGGGCTGTAGGATAAGTCTAGTTTCTTTTTATTATCAAATACTATTCTGACGATATTGCCAAAAAAAGGAGCGGGTTCCAATTGGAACTCAAAGGATAATTCAATGGTTTTTGAAAACTTAAAGGGATCATTCTGACCGATGGCAATCCCGGTGCGATTTTCAACCGCTACTTCATGGCTATTGAATTTCAGGCCAGCGGAGATGGTGTCCTCTGCAAATACAAAAAAGCTTTGCAGGAAAAAATACAAAAAAAGGAAGGGGAAATAATAATTTTTTTTCAAGACCAAAATCTTTTGGGTGAATTGAGGACAAATTTACCCAATTAGACGAAGAATGCAATTTTGCAAATTAACAAAAATGACCCTTTCTTTCTCGATCGAATTAGCAATGTGGGTAAGAGGCTCTTGCTCCTGTGTGAAGTTTTTAAAATGTAACCCGCTTAGCTACTTTTTGCCCGGCTTATGGATGCCTAAACCGATTTTAAAGGCCTAAGGTAGATTACTCCAGCTAGGCATGTTCAAAAGGCAAAACTCTTGGCGCAAATTTGATTATTGCTGAAGTGATACAAGATTATTTTGAGAGAATAGTAGCGCTATGGTTGAGGAATTATCACAAATCCCTTCCTATGGTTCGAATTTACAGCCGAAAGGTGTGCTTTATAAACATGCGCTGAATCCTCATTTAACGGTATGGCAGGAAAATGAAGGAATAGTTCCCTATTTCATTTTTTTCCCATGAAGCAGAGGAAAGTGAAGAAAGCAAGCTCACCTCCATTTGGTCTATTTGAAAACCTGTAGTAGCGGCTTTGCTACAACGGAAACAAGGCCCTTACTTGTACTTGTTGAATCCCTTGATGCCTCATTGCCATTATGCAGGAGTCGACGAAAAACTTGGTTTTTGTGGCCGGCTCGTTCCGTATTTTATTAGTCATATTTTGTGTGACCAAAACGTTGTTTGAGTTTTTTTGGTGGGTTTAAAGTGCTTTTGGAGTTGCCTCTTTTTTCTTAGGTGTAACCGGGCGGTATTTTTAGGGCTTTGGTAGGAGGGCTGAAATAAAAGCATTCAAAATTCGGGATAAGTAAGTGAAGAGCTTGGTTGATAGGGTTTTGCATTGTTTTTGTGCTCAGAAAAGAAACAAGCCTTAATGTTAATCTAATTTGACGTTCTTCAACGATATCCGGGATGACAAAGGCATTAAACCGAAAGATTAAAACCCATTAATTTTTCAAATTAACTTAATGAAAGGGATTACTTTATTGACAAAATTGATTACAAATGGGTAAAATTTTAAAAATCTCTTAAAATTCAAGCTCATTTAGTTGGATGTTTTAAGAAATAGTTAATTACTTGCAAATGTATTCAGAACGGGACAATCCCTTTTTACCTGAGCAATAGTCCATGATTGGGCAGTTGGTATAAGGTATTTCATCGGGACTGTACCGGCTTATTGATTCTTTATTTTTTGTTTTAGTTAAACTCAAAACGTTTTTCTTATGGTCCCAATAAGACTACTCTTTTGGTGTCTCTTACTGCTTTCCCCTATGGCTACTTTGGCACAGGGAATTACAGTGAAAGGCCAGGTTACTGATACTGCGGACAATTCCGGTTTACCAGGGGTAAACATTACCGTAGTAGGCTCCTCTCACGGAACGGTTACTGATTTCAATGGTGACTATTCTATTGTTGTACCTTCTGCTGAGGCAGAATTACAATTTTCTTTTATTGGTTATTCCACCCTGGCTGAAAAAGTGGGCAATCGTACGACCATTAATGCCACCTTATCCCCCGAGGTGACACAATTAAATGATGTGGTCGTTACCGCTTTGGGTATTGAGCGTGAAGAGCGTTCTTTGGGTTATGCCGTTTCCGAGTTAAAGGCAGAGGAAATGGGCGTTACGGCCGCCAACCCTTCGGTGATGAACTCCCTTCAGGGTAAGGTGGCCGGGGTGCAAATTTCTCCGGTAACCGGAGGTCCTGGTTCTTCGGCCAGCGTAGTGATTCGTGGTAATGCCGTTTTAGGCGGTTCTAACCAACCTTTATACGTTATTGATGGTGTGCCCATGTCTAACAATCAATTGCAAAGTGCCGATGATAAAGACAATGGAGGTACGGACTCCGGAAATGGCCTGACGGGCATTAACCCGGAGGACATCGCAACCATGTCGGTATTGAAAGGTCCTGCGGCTACTGCCTTGTATGGTTCACGTGCGATCAATGGGGTGGTATTGATTACCACTAAAAAAGGATCCAACACCAAAGGATGGGGGATTGACTTCAACTCTGCCGTGACTGTAGATGTGATGGGCATCACCCCTGATCAGCAAACAGCCTATGCACACGGAACCAGAGGAGAATTGCCGACCTCTTCCAATGCGAAATCCACCACCAGTATGTGGGGGCCAAAAATTGCAGGGCATGCGCCTACCGATGCTTATTATGATGGTAAGATGCGTACTTTGCAGACTTACGACAATTATGACAACTTCTTCCGCAATGGGGTTTCCTTCAATAACTCCATCGCCCTGACTACCGGAAACGAGACCTCTTCCCTTCGTTTCTCCTATGGTAACTTTACCAATGATGGTATGGTGGAAAATTCCGCTTACGATCGTAATTCCTTTAACTTACGCGGAACGACCAAAATGATCAATGATAAATTGACTTTGGATTCACGCGTAACCTATGTGAATGAGAAAGCACATAACCGGATGGAAATGGGTAATTCCGTGAATAACTATATGGGCATGATGCTGGGGATTCCAAATACCTATAGCACCGACTGGATGAAGGATTATAAAAACCCGAACACCGGCTTGCCAATGGGATACAATGAGAAGGAAATTAACCCATACTGGTACACCAATGAGGTGAAGAATGAGGATGAGTCTAACCGCATCATGGGGATGTTGTCAGCTACCTACCAGATTACGGATGACCTGTCTGTACTGGCGCGTGGTGGTCGTGACTTCAAAGCCTTCCGCCAAAATGTTTTACAACCCATCGGTACTCCATATTATGAGCAGGGACGTGCTTATGAGCGTACTTCTTTGGAGCTGGAGGACAACTTTGATTTGATGCTGACCTACCACAAGCAATTTGGTGACTTTGACATTACCTCCAATATTGGTACTTCTTATATGCACCAATTCAGAGAGTATACGGACGTGGGTTCTTCTGAATTCCCATCTGACATTTTGCAAAATCCGGAAGCCGGAGCTTCGAAATTTGCAGCTTTCAGCACTTATGAACGTGCCATCTCTTCTGTTTTCGGTACGGCATCGATCGGCTATAAAGGCTACCTGTTCCTGGATGTGACCGCCAGAAATGACTGGTCCTCTACACTACCCATGAATAATAATTCTTACTTCTATCCATCGGTATCCGGTTCCTGGGTATTCTCGGATATGGACTGGACCATGCCCTCCTGGTTGTCTTTCGGTAAGTTGAGAGCTTCCTGGGCGCAGGTGGGTTCGGATACCGATCCTTATCAGTTGGCATTGCAGTATGAGTTGGATGCCTGGAATCACCCGAATGGAAATGGTTTCATCAATGTGGGTGGAATTCAGGGTAGTGATATCCGAAATGCGAATCTGAAGCCAGCCATTTCTACTTCTTATGAATTTGGTTTTGATTTAAGAATGTTTGATAATCGCCTGACCATTGATGCGGCTTATTATAAGCAATCTGCTGTTGATCAAATTTTGAACGTTGATGTATCAGATGCTTCCGGTTATGCTTCTGCCTGGATTAATGCGGGTGAAATCACCAACCAGGGGGTGGAATTGATGGTATCCGGTACGCCAATTCAGACCCAAAACTTTACCTGGGAGACCACGGTCAACGCTTCTTATAACCAAAATGAGGTGATTTCCCTGACTGAAGGTGTGCCACAGTATATGTTATTGCCAACTTCCGGTTCAGTGTCGGTGCAGGCTATTCCTGGTCAGGCATATGGCGCGATTGTGGGTAAAACGGCCAAACGCGATCCTAATGGAAACTATGTAGTCACTGCCGGCGATAATGGTGAGGTGAGAATGGTAGCCAATGATGAAAATGAAGTGATTGGTAACGGGGTGCAGCCCTGGATGGTAGGCTGGAGAAACACCTTCACTTACAAAAACTTCTCCGTATCTGCATTGATTGATGCTAAATTCGGTGGAGACATTTATTCCAATACCAATGCCTCCATGTATAGCATGGGTAAACACGAAGCCACATTGGTAGGACGTGACGCTTACTACAATACGGGCATGTGGAATCCGGGTAATCTGGTGATCGAAAATGGGGATGGTACCTATTCCGCTTTCAATGGATCTGTTGATCCTGAGCAATATTATGGTTCGATGGCAGGAATTTCTGAATTCCATATGTATGATGCTTCTTTTATCAAATTGCGTGAGCTTTCGATCACTTATCGTTTGCCTAATCGCCTGATTGAAAAGACACCATTTAAAAACTTGTCGGTATCTGCTATCGGGACCAACCTCGGTTATCTGTGGACCAAAACGGAAAACATTGATCCGGAGGCTTCTTTCACCTCTGGTAACGGACAGGGAATCGAATCTACTAACATGGCGATTCCAAGAACTTTTGGATTCAAATTGAATGCTAACTTCTAAGATTGAAAATCATGGGAATTAAAAAATATATGATGGGTGCAGCGGTTTTAGCTGCTTCCCTTTCCTCCTGCACCAATGGCTTCGAGGAAATGAACCAAAACCCCTGGACGGGAAATGATATCGATGTCAAACATCAGTTTACTTACAGCCAATTAAAAATGTTCGCTTCCGGGCATGAGGGCTGGCGTGGTAACCTGATCATGTCCTCTCCCATGTCGGGTATTTCCGGATGTCGTTATACCGCCGGTAATGGTTTTAGAAGATCCGACGGATTCACCAACAGTACCTGGGAGTTAATTTACCGGGACGTGATGAAAAATGTGACCGATGCTAATGATCGAATGGCAGCCGATAATGCCGAAGGGCAAAATGATGGTAAAATCGCTCAGTTGAACATTGTGAAAAATGTGAACCTGTTACGGGCTACTTTACTTTATGGAGATATTCCATTCTTTGAAGCCGGTAAGGGTTATTCCGAGCAGGTTTATTATCCGGAATATGACAGTCAGGAAGCGGTACTGAAAGCCATGGCCGAAGAGATTAAAGCGTCTCGGGAGGCGATAGCAGCCGCGAATGCAGACCAACTGTTTGCCTATGACCTATATTTTCAGGGCGATCAGGTGAAATGGGTGAAGTTAGCCAATGCTTATCTGATGCGAATTGGTCTGATGATGTCTGCTGCTGATGCGGATGCGGGCAAGGCGATTTTCAATGAAGCCTATACCCATGCAGGTGGATATATTTCAACCGTAAATGAGACCGCCTTGGTTCAACACAGTGAAGAAGGTGGTCCTTGGGGGCAACATGTGAACGGTGCCGGCGTCGCTAATCAGGGTCGTGTGGGTGGATTCTCTCATACCTATATGTCAGAGGTAACGTTGAAATCTATGCAAGCGCTGGAAGATCCTCGTTTGTTCTGGGTGGCAGCGCCATTGGATATGGCTTCGGGTTCTGCGAAGGCCTGGACCAATATTCCCAATTTTGATCCTTTCGCCATGGCAGAGAATGCCGCTGTGGGAGAAGACTTTAAAGCGGTTTCCTTCCGTGGGTTGCGCGCTGGAGATATTGATTTCGGTCGTCAGGGATTGTTCCAATACCCGGATCCAAATACCGGGGAGCCTAAACTGGAAACCGCTGCGCTTTGGGTACAGCGTGATGCGGATGGCAATGCGGAAACAAACTACGGTCGTCCATTTAATGGCGATGGTCAGTATGCGGTGCTTACCGGCATTAATCCGGAAACGATCCTGAGTGCGGAATCTCCATCTATCGTAATGGGTTCTGATGAAGTTCATTTCATGGTAGCAGAAGCTTCTCTTCGTGGATGGGTAGGTGCAGATGCCAAAGCGGAATTTGAGGCAGGCGTTCATGATGCCATTATGAAATACCCCAGCCTTTACCCGGGACAGGGGATTGTTGATCAATTATTGATGGCTTATCAGGCCAATGGCAATGCTGATTACGATTGGAATGCAGCCGTGGCGGCTTATGTGAGTAAGGCGGGAGAAATCTTTTCCAACCCTGCATCTGCTCCCAATAATATGTTTGAGAGTCCATTGGATGTGGTGTTGTATCAGCATTGGTTGTCTCAATTGGGATCTGGTTACAAAGCTTACGCCTTGTGGAATAGAACACATTTCCCATCCATAGTGGATGGTCAGTTCACCGGAAAGGAAAGAATGGTGCAGTTGCCGGTGTACAGCAGCGATCCTATTCAGAATCCGGGATCCACTACCAATCAGTTCCGTGAGGAGGCCATGCACACTGGTGGGGCAACGGATGGCTATCGTCCTACCCGTTTTCCATATCCGGAGCGTGAATTGACGGTGAACTCGGCCAATGCCAACAAAGCGATTGATGCGCAGAAAAGTGCTTACAAATCTTATTCTACGGACTTCATTACCACCAGTCAGTGGTACTCTTTCCGGGGTCAGCATTAGCGCAAGTTTATAGGCCAAAATTCGTAGCGAAAATTTGATTGTTGCAGAAGCGATAAAGGATTTTTTTGAGAGAATTGTATCGCAATTATTGAGGGATTATTCAAAATCGCTTCCAATCATTCGAAGTTGCAGCCGGATGGAGCACTTTTAAACATGCTCTTAATTGGACGTGTTCCAGCGGAAAGGGCAGATCTTTTGGTCTGCCTTTTCTTGTTTGGATTCAAGGTAAATGGTAATATTGGATGTATTTTAGTATTGATAATCCATAACAAAAAATAATGAAAAAGGCGTTAGAAATCTGTGTGTATAGTTTAGAGTCTGCTATTATTGCTCAGGACAATGGGGCAGATCGTGTGGAGCTGTGTATGGGGCAGTTTGAAGGAGGGACGACTCCGAGTTATGGATTAATTAAAAAGGTGCGCCAGGCCTTGCATATTGGGGTAAATGTAATCATTCGCCCCAGAGGTGGAGATTTTGTTTACAGCCCGCTGGAGGTGGAAGTAATGGAGGAGGATGTGCGAATGGCCAAGGCAGCCGGGGCGAATGGCATTGTGATTGGCGCCCTGTTGCCGGATGGAAGCTTGGATCACCAAACCTGCAAACGTTTGGTAGCGCTAGCCGAGGGGATGGAAGTGACCATTCACCGGGCTTTTGACATGAGTGCTAATTTACCGGAAACCCTGGAACAATTGATAGCCATGGGTTTTGGCCGGGTATTGACCTCCGGTGGTTTTAATACAGCACCGGAAGGAATAGCGGTTTTAAATCAGTTGGTACAACAAGCCAATGGTCGTATCAGCATTATGGCCGGAAGTGGTGTGGGGCCTCAAAATGCATTGGAATTATTGCAGGCCGGGGTGAATGAATTGCACCTTTCCGCCATGGAAGAACGACCTTCTACCATGGAATACCAAAACCCTCATATTAGCATGGGGAAAAGTGGGGGTGTTCCGGAGTTTTCATTGTTTCGGGCGAATGGACAAAAAGTGGCTGATGTCCGGAAAATTATAAACGATTTTATTTAAAATAGAGATGTTATTGAATAGATATTTTTCCGTTCTATATATTTTTTTATTCTTTTTGACTCAGTCTTGTGGGCCTAAGGAATACCCGGCTGTTGGGAATTTAAGTCTGAAAATATTTGATCAACAGTCGGTTTGTTTTAATACCGAGCTGGGCGATCTGAAACAGGAGGAAGGGCTTTTGCGACTGGATAATGGTCGGATAGTTTTAAAAAAGGTGCAATTGCCGGCCTATCAAAGAAAGGCGAAAGCCCAATTGAAAGTGACCTTGCAGTCCAATGGAGACCGTTGGGATAAATCCGGTTCTTTATTCATGTTTCCCGCCGATCAGGAGGTGAATTTAATTTCTATTAAAGAAGGGAAAGCGGTATTTCCCGCAAGTGCCGGTATTTCAGAAGATTTCCCGGGATTACTTCCGGCCAAAGGTTATGCACCGGCGATGGAATTAATGCGATTTATGACGCCTTTTGGTGTGGGCTATTACTCGCAGGATACGGTGGGAAGAAAACCCGCTTATATTGATCATTGGGAAAATGAGGTGGTTTGGGAACAGGATATTTCCGACAGACTTCCGGCGCTCATGGGGAAAGAAGTTTATGTGGGCGTTTGGATTGATACCTGGACACCACAAGGGTATCAATTGTCGGCAGAACTGGAGATTAAAGAAGCCTATTTGGCTAATGACGTGATGCCGAAAACTTATGCCGCCCCTATTTTCAATTCGATAGCCTATTTTGGCCCACAGCAGCCTTTTGATTATTTGAGCCGTCAGGAAGCCGAATTTGATTTTGAAGTGCCGGCTGGACTGAAGAACATTAAAATTCATTATATCATAACAGGCCATGGCGGGCATTCCGGAGGGGATGAATTTGTGCCAAACCCCAATAAGGTTTATGTCGATGGGGAATTGAAATGGGACTGGATTCCCTGGAGGACTGACTGCGCCGCTTTCCGAAGATTTAATCCGTCCTCAGGTATTTGGATGGAGGAGGTGAAGGAAGCCCAATGGCTGGATTGGGAAAAACGCCAATATGTGAGCGGAACCATTCAGGAGCGCGTTGCTTCATCGGATTACTCCAGATCTAATTGGTGTCCCGGCTCAGTGGTGGATCCGGTAGGTATTTATTTGGGCGATCTTTCGGCGGGAAAGCATCAGCTCAAGATTTCCTTGCCGGAATCTCAGCCTACGAAGGAAGGGGAGCATAATCACTGGCTGATTTCTGCTTATTTGACGGGGAGTTTCTGACTTTAGGGCTTGTGCAGAAAAAGGTGAAAGTTAAATGTGGCCTTATTTTAATCATTGACGATAGCTTAAATCGGTGAGAAGCAATTTATCTAAGTCGAGTCATTCAGTCTTAGACTTGAATATTTGCGCTCAAGAGTTGAATGCTAGTGGTTTAATTTACCTTTGTGGGTTTTCCAATAGCCCAAATTCGGGTATGCCTACTTTCGGTCCGTTTCTTTGCTTGTTTGGAAGAAACTCGAAATAGTAAAGATTCCTTCATTTTCCCGCCATGCAGCAAAAGGAGGGTTTAAGCAGGAATAATAAGATTAACCCGAATTATTCACCGCTAAATTAAGTAATTCACCTAAACTGAATTAAAATCAACTCAATAGGATCATTTCTGCTGATTTTTTTATAGCCCAAATTTAGGTAAGCTTGCTTTCTCCTCATTCATCTGCTTCGTTGGAAAAAACTCGAAATAGGAGACTATTCCCTCATTTTTCCCGCCTTGCAACTAAAAGAGGATTGAAGCATGAATAATCCGGGTTAAAACATAAGGATGGAAATAGCACTGCCAAAAGGTGGTGCTTTTTTTGCTCTTCCTATTATTTTTATCCAAATGTAACCCAAATAGTACGGGGGAAAATACCTACAGACTGCATATTGAGCATGAATTTAATATCAGCAACGATGAATGATTTTTTTTCTGCTACCCTCAGGTCCTGGGTGTTTTTACTATTGATTTCAGTGGCTTGCCGTCAATCTGTTGATCAGCAAGTGCCACAAAAATATCAAGAAGAAATTTCTCAAGCCCTTAGTCTGGCTGGAGAGAATGCCACCGAACTCGAGCTCGCCCTGACAAAGGTGCCGGCGGCTCAAAAAGAAGGGATGGCTTATTTGATCGCCTATATGCCGGAGCGGGATCTTAAATCTTTAAAAGCGGATTACTTATTAGAAAATACTGCCCTGGCCTATCAGGCAAGAGAGGAATTTGCATGGGCCAAAGCGATTCCTAAGGAAGTTTTTTTTAATGAAGTATTGCCTTATGCGACCTTGAATGAGCGTCGTGATAATTGGCGTCAGGATTTTTACAATCGTTTTGCTCCCATGGTGAAAGATGCCGGGGATATTCGGGAGGCCATTCACTCCATTAACCATGCGATCATGGAGGAGGTAAAAGTTAAGTATTCTACTGCTCGCCCCAAGCCGGATCAGTCCCCTTATGAATCGATGGATTGCGGATTGGCATCTTGTACAGGCCTTTCAGTGCTATTGGTAGATGCTTTCCGCGCCGTAGGAATTCCCGCTCGTATCGTTGGAACTCCAAATTGGACAACGAAGGAGGGGAATCATAACTGGAATGAAGTTTACGTAGATGGGCAGTGGAATTTCACAGAATATTATCCAAGTGATGGGCTGGATAAAGGTTGGTTCCTGCCGGATGCAGGACAGGCCAATCCGGCGAGTAAAGCGCATTGGATTTATGCTTCCTCCTATAAACCTGCAGACGCTCATTTCCCTTTGGTGTGGGATGAAGATATTAAATATGTGCATGCCGAAAATGTGACCCAGCGTTATTTAGATTTATATCAGGCGCACCTGCAAGAGGAAGCGGCCATGCAGGATGGAAAAGTAAAAGTGCAGTTGGTCATGTTTAAAAATCAGGCTTGTTCCATGGGGGATGATCGCGTGGCGGCAGAAGTAAAAATCTTAAAGGATGGGGAAGTGCTGCTAGAAGGGAAAACTGCCTCTCCGGAGCAGGATATGAATGATTTCCTGACTTTTTATGTAGAAGCAGGAAGTGAGATTAAATTGGTTTATCCAACCAAAGCAGAACTGGCAAAACAGGAAACAAAAATGGTGAATGAAAGTCAGACTATTCGACTTTATTACCAGTAAGAGCGTGTTTTAAAGCACCATATCCGGCTGCAAATTCGAATGATTGGAAGCGATTTCGGATAATTTCTCTACAATAGCGATGCTATTCTTTCAATATAATCCATTATCGCTTCTGCAATTCTTCCAATTTTCGCAACGAATTTTGGCTTGTAAACACGCTCCAAAGAATAATTTTAGGGTCGACCATTTTATTTGGTCAAAAGTAGAAAACCACCGCCTGCGACATGCCCGCAGTGCTGGTGGTTTTTTTATGCCGGATTTTTAACCAGCGTTTTGCCATAATTACTGGTAAAAAGGGTAATCCGTATAGCCTTCTGCTCCACCACCATAAAAGGTACTATGTGCATCTGCCCGCCCTTCGTTCAGTGGCCAGTTATTTTTCATTCTTTGAACCAAATCAGGATTGAAAATAAAAGGCTGTCCAAAGGCGACCAGATCAGCTTGTTTTTTAGCCAATATTGCTTCCGCTTTTGCTTTGGTTAATTTTCCTGCCACCATGATCGGGCCATTATAAACAGCTCTTACTTTTGTTCGAAAACTATCCGGCACCTCCTGATAATTGGAGATATTTTCCGAGAAATGAATATAAGCCAAATTGAGTGGTTCCAAGGCTTTTAAGATCTCATAGGTCAAATCGATAATTTCCGGATCATGGGCTGCCGCTCCTTCTGCCACGTGTGGAGAAAGTCGAATGGCAGTTTTTTCTCCTCCAATGGCTTCCGTCACCGCTGTGATGGTTTCCAAAAGGAATCGCATTCGATTTTCTTTACTGCCTCCGTATTGATCTGTTCTTTCATTAGCATGCAATCTCAGGAAAGAGTCAATTAAATAGCCATGTGCGCCATGCAATTCCACACCATCAAAACCTGCCTCTATGGCATTTTTGGCGGCCTGAACAAAATCTTGCTGCGTATTTTTGATGTCTTCCAAAGTCATGGCTTTAGGTAATTCAGTTTCAATCATACCAAAGCCACCTTCTTGAAGCGGTCCGTATACCCTGTCTGTTACCTTTAATGATGAGGGTGCATGCGGTTGTTCACCCGCAATCAGACTATGAGATCTGCGGCCAACATGCCATAATTGTATAAATATTTTTCCACCTTTGGCATGAACTTCATCGGTCACTTTTTTCCAGCCTTCAATTTGTTCAGGAGTGTAAATGCCGGGTGTCATGGAATATCCTCTTCCCACTTTCGAAATTGGGCTTCCTTCGGTGATAATCAATCCGGCAGTGGCCCTTTGTCCGTAATATTCTGCGGCAAGAGGAGTGACCACTTCCTCTCCAATGGTTCTGGAGCGGGTCATGGGCGCCATGGCGATGCGGTTCTGAAGATGATTGCCTCTCAAATTGTATTGTCCAAATAGCTTGCTTTGCTCGGTGTTCATATTGCTGAATGTTTTGTTTTTGATGATGATGCAAACATAAGACCAATAGTAGTATCAGAAAAATAAGATATATTATGGCGTTCTATTATTTAAATGATGGAATGAGCCGAGTATTGATCCAGGGTCGGAACAGCCGGTGTTTTTCGTTGGAAGTGGTTTGCATTGAATAGGGGGACTTTATAGATTCGCTTTTCCGGATTCGATTAATCCGGAACTGTCTTTTGGCTTTTGAAAACGCGCTAAGCCGGATCATTCATGCTCAAACCCTCTTTTAGTGGTAAATCGGGAAAAATGAAGGGGTTTTTATTAATTCGAGTTTTTTACAAGAAAGCGGAGGGATGGGGAGAAAGCGAGTTAGCCCAAATTTGACTACTATAAATCAAAGAAAATAAATCATAATGATTTGACAATAAGTCGCTTGTTTCTGGTCAATTAATTTATCGGTGAAAAATTCGGGCTCATGCCTGCTCCGAAGAGCGTGTTTAAAAGCCAAAATTCGTAGCGAAAATTTGAGGTATTGCAGAAGCGATGCCCGATTATTTTGAGAGAATAGCATCACTATTGTGGAGAAATTATCCAAAATCGCTTCCAATAATTCGAATTTACAGCCGGTTGGTGCGCCTTTAAACATGCGCTAAAATTATCCGAACTTTTTCTGGCAATCAAATGATGTCTATATATAAGACACGGGTAGGCGATCTGGAACAGTGCAGGATTGGAGAGAAAAGAACAAGATGTAAGTTTTTTTGATTTCGGGAAAGAAGATCAAAACCCTTAAAAAATCCAAAGCCGGCTTGGGACCGGCTTTTTGATGTGGAAATATCAGATTTCGGAAAATAAATTTCCATTATCCGAAAGTAACAAACAGTGATGAGTTATCAATTCATCACTTAAAAACGACGTGCTACAAATATGCTATATAAATTGAATCGATTATTGTACAATAGCGTTTTTGAGTTGTAATATCGACTTTATTGTATTTTTTTGCTTTATAAGTCCAACAAATTAATTCGGGTGTTTTGCGAAAATACGCTAAGAGCAAATTTGACCTTTATTTTATTGGGTAAAAGTTCCCTTTTAAGCTTTAATGTATGGTATATTTACGGGATGATAATAATCATTAAACTAGGTGATAAAAGTAGGATTCTGTAAAAAATAGTACTATTTGAATATTGCGGCATTGGTGCATAAAAAAAGCCTATCCACTGAAGGACAGGCTTTAAACTGATTTTTGTTTTTGTCTTAGAAGTGAAACATTACATACAGGCCTGCATAGGTCGAAGAGGCTCCTGTAGTTTTGAAACTTCTGTTAATATCACCAGGACTTGTAGGTTTGTCCATTTCCACTCTTTGGTCACCCACCATGGTTTCGTAAACTCGAAATCCCTGGCTTTCCCAACCGTATCCGTAATTTACACTTACTTCTGCTCCAAAGCAGGCTTTGGGGATAAAGTAGTACTCAATACCACCGTATAAACCTGCTGTCAGACTATTGTAGTTGCCATCGCGGGTCTCCAGCGTTCTCTCTGAGGATCTTCCCTGGTAAGTGGTAGGTCTTGGGTTAGCAGCCGTCATCTGGTTTCCATATTCGTATGCATAGCGGCTGGTCGAATGCGTGTAGGTCGCTTGAGCACCATAAAATCCTCTCAAACGGCCATATCCACGAAACTGTTGGTAACCGGCATTAAATGACGTGCTGCGATAAAAACGAGTTCGCATATCTTCTACCTGCGCATTACTGTTCGGGTCTACCGCGATAGCGGCATCATCCTGTACATAGTAAAGATTTTTTGTAGTAGAATTATTGATGGTCACATTCAATTTTACCGCCGAATTATCCGTTAGGAAATAACGTAAATGAATCGTCTGACTGCTTGGACTAATGGTGTTATTGGTTTTTCCATTGAACATATTGCCCAAAAATTCCAAATAAGGCTTTGCCTCCAAACCAATTCCAAAATCACCAGCTTTTGGTAAAACAGGCTGTCCTTTTTTGCTTAGAACTTCCTCCTCTTGTGCATAAGTATTAATGGCTAATAAAGACATTAATACAAAACTTAAAAGTTTTTTCATATTAATATCTTATTCTTACTTAGTTGGAGTCGAATCTGCTGAATTGTTAAAATCAATGTATTGGATCAGACCGTTACTCGAGTAAGAGAATGTACTATTGTTGTAGTATTTTTGTCTTTCTGGTCCGTCCTCAGTAGTCAGGTCATAATAGAAATCCATAACCTTGATGGTGTGGCTTTTTGGGACGCTTACAACTGCTTTGCTGTAAGTGCTGTTATCATTTGATACTACTTCAAATGAAGTTACCGGAATGGTCCAGTAGTTGGAGCTGTTACTAGATTTGAAAACTACCTCAAAATCAGATGGAAGTGCGGCCATTCCTTCATCTTCGTCCGTATATGCGCGGAAGAAGAAGGTAACATCAACCATATCCATTTCGTCACCAATCGTTTCACCGTAGAATTCAACTGTCTCGATTTTAGCCTGGCTAGGTACTAATGTGAAAGACAGCTCATCTGCTTTAAAAATTTTATTGATCTCAGAAACATTGCTGTTAATTCCCTGCTTTTGATTTGCTTCAAAATCAACGGGTTCAAGGTCAAAATGGACGCCTTTTGCTGAAACTTTTACAGCAGTTTCAAGATATCCATTTTCATTTAATGTTAAGGTATCATACCATCTTCCTGAAGCGTTGCTATTGAAGTCAGAATAATCTGCGGAAAGCACAAAGCGGCATCCGGCAGGCGCATCTTCCATATTTGGGGTAGATAAATCCAAATTTGCCTTTGCATAAATTTTTATACTTGCGTCAAATTGTGCATCCATCGTAAGCTCTGAGCTATCCACACTTCTCGCGCAGGAACAAAGCAGTAAGTAAATCAACCCGAAAAGGAATAGATTAGTAAATTTTTTCATGATTAATATGAGTAAAATTAAATTTGAGAGCGCAAATATAGGGGGTAAAATCGCAATAACAATACATGATAGTTAAAAAAATTAATAGATATAATGCAATATAGCCCTAATTAATCGTTGATTCTATGTCTATTTGGTAGATTTATAGCATTTTATGAAGGATGTAATTATTTGAAATAAAGTTGGGTATTCAGTTATTATTTTTGATTAACTCCTCATAAATTATTTTAAATAGGTAGTCTTGTAATAGTTTTTTTGATTTTTATCACCTCATAATACCTTTTTAGTTTGGTGATTTTTAAGTATTAATTTATGCCTTAATATTGTAGAGTGGAAATTATAAAATAATTTAATGATATTTTGCAATATTTGAATTAGCCCTATAATTTTGATTTTTATATCATATCCGTTCGGAATAGAGCGATCATTATAAATAGTATATGAAACATCGATTACAAATCCTGATTTTATTTTTATTGGGTTGTTTTTTGGGGCTTGAGGGTCAGGCACAAAACCCATTTGTTTTCTCGGTAGAGATTGAGGAGGGGCACCGGGAATTTTTAATTACTTTTCACGCCCCCCATAGTGATGATGAAGTTGAAAATGTAACCATTTATTGGGGGGATGGGGTCTTTCAATCTGTGGCGATTGGGCAAGAGCAGGTCATTAATCATCAATATCAAGATGCCGGGCGACATGCCATCACCATTGAAGGTGAATTTTCGGGCTTGACATTTTGTTCCTTTGGAGATAATCCCAATTCAGGACAAATTAACAATGCCCAAAAGGTGAGAGAGGTACTGGAGTGGGGCGATAACCAATGGTATTTCGTCGAAAATATGTTTAGCCAGGCTAGTGAATTTACCATGAAGGCGACAGATGCTCCGAACCTTTCTTCGGTGACCAGTATGCGCCGTATGTTTTTCAGGGCAAGTAAGTTCCGTGACGGAATTGGGCATTGGGATGTGAGCAATGTGACGAATATGTCTGGGCTTTTTAATTACGCTAGGGCCTTCAATGAAAATTTGAATGACTGGGATGTGAGTCAGGTGACCAATATGTACGAAACCTTTTATTATGCCACTTCTTTTAATAATTCCATCAATCAGTGGGAGGTAGGTAATGTAGAAAACATGTCAGGAATGTTTTACAACGCCTGGTCATTCGATCAAAGCTTGAATGATTGGGATGTAAGTAAGGTTTCGAATATGTCCCGGATGTTTTATTATGCCTGGTCTTTCAACCAAAATTTGAGTGATTGGGACGTGAGTGAGGTTGGAAGAATGGATTATATGTTCTACGATGCCGATTCCTTTAACCAGAATTTAGGTGCCTGGGATGTAGGGAATGTAACCAATATGAGCTATATGTTTAAATATGCTTATGACTTTAAGGGTAATGGTCTTGAGCTTTGGGATGTGTCATCTTTGCGGAACATGCGTGATATGTTTTATCAAGCAGAAGCTTTTCAGGGAGATTTGAGTCAATGGGATGTGGGTCTAGTTACAAATATGCGGAATGCTTTTCGTTACGCAATAAGTTTCAATTCGGACCTGAGCGAGTGGGACGTTGGAAATGTAACAGACATGGATTATATGTTTACAGGAGCAGCGTCTTTTAATTCCGATATCAGTAATTGGGATGTGAGTAAAGTAGAATATTTTAGTCAAATGCTCCATGGAACTAACTTTTCCCATAAAAATTATGATGCTTTGCTAGTGGCATGGAGTGAGTTGCCGGTCAGGAATTATAAGACTTTCGGAGGTGTTTTTTATTGTAGTTCGGAGGCGCAAGCGGCCAGAAATAAACTTCAATGGGAGAAAGGATGGAATATTAGTGATTCAGGGCGAAAATGCCCGGGTACCGCTATGTTTTTACCTAATGGAGGAGAAGGAGAGTATGAGGCTCAGGAAGCGGATGAATTTTATAAAATTTATAAACCTAGTGTCGATCCGACCAGAGCGGCATATGAATTTGTGGGCTGGTATGTGAGTTATGATGATGGTGTAAACCTGGAATATGAGTGGGATTTTGAGGAGGAGTTAACCGAGCCGCTAAATTTATATGCCAAATGGGAAGCCGTTCCCTATCAGATTAATTATGAAATGAATGGAGGGTATTGTTATAATCCCACTAATTATACTATTGAGGAGGAGGTGAACTTTGGGAGTGCCTGGCGAACGGGTTATTCATTTGACGGTTGGTTTTATAACGAGTACTTTGAAGACCAATACGTGTATGATTTTCCTGTGGGCACAACAGGTGATACCACCCTTTATGCAAAATGGGATTTAGTGTATTATCGCATCTATTATTCCTCTAACGGTGGAAACAATCATCCGAGTAACCCTTTCAGCTATCATATCGAGGGAGGCGCCACCTTATACAATGCTAACCGGACCGGTTATGATTTTAGTGGGTGGTACACCAATTCAAGTTTTTGGGGAGCGCCTATAACAGCAATTCCTGTGGGTCAAAGTCAAAATTATAATTTGTATGCCAAATGGACGCCTACCTCATACGATATCAATTATGTATTGAATGGGGGAAGTAACCTGCCTGAAAATCCGACGCAGTATACGATTGAAGATGCATTTTCATTTTCAGGTGCCATAAAAGCGGGTTATTCCTTTGAAGGCTGGTATTTGGATCCGGCATTTTCCGGAAATCCGGTGACTGCGTTGGAATTAGGGAAGTATGGAGATTTAACATTATATGCAAAATGGGTGGCAGCGGATTATTTGGTGAAATTTGAATTGACTTCACACGGAGATTCGGAGGATGAACTGGAATTTGAAGTAAGCGCAGGGGGTAATATGCCAGATGTTCCGGTAGTGACGGCCAAGCCAGGCTATGTATTTATGGGTTGGGATAAGGATTTTCCGGACAGCATTTTTAAGCCTTATTTATTTGTTGCTCAGTATGAATCTTTGTTGTCTTCTGAAGCCGAAGTTGGATTTAAAATGTATCCAAATCCAGCCAGAAAGATGGTGCGTTTGACGGGGGTATTATCCGGACAAAAGGTAAGCATCTTTACGGTGCTGGGAACGAAAGTATATGAAACCAGCACAAAAAGCGGGGAGTTAAGCATTGACGTGAGTCAGCTTCATTCCGGAGTCTATTTAGTATTAGTGGATGGTGTATCCAAGAAACTTATAGTAGAATAATTAATATAAAATAGGAAGCGGAATAAACAGGCTTCTCTGATTACAATGAGGCTATCTCCATATGGGGATAGCTTTTTTTTTGAGCGTGTTAAAAGCCAAAATTCGCAGCGAAAATTTGATTAGTGCAGAAGCGGTACCCGATTATTTTGAGAGAATAGTATCGTTATTGTTGAAGAATTGTCCAAAATCGTTTCCAATAAATCGAATTGGCAACCGGTTGGTGTGCTTTTAATCATGCTCATAATTATAGTGGTGGGTAGGAGAAGGAGATAGGGAAGGCGGAAGTTTTACTACCGGACAGGTTGGGTGTTACGGGGCAACGATTTTGAATTAGCCAAATTTTTCACCGATAGATCCATTGAGTTCATCTAAAGGGTTCATTACTTGGGTGTTCTGATTCTATTTCCTGATTTGTTAATGCCTCCAATTTGGCTAAGCTTGTGTTTTCTTCATTCATCTGCTTTGTTGAAAAAAACTTGAGGTAGAAAAAAAATCTCCATTTTCCTGCCATGCAGCTAAACGAGGATTTAACTCGAATTATTCACCGCCAGATTTAGTAAGTTGTCTTAACTCGCTTTTTGTCAATGCGCTACATTTATATCTACTAATTTTTTTCATAGCCCAAAATTTGGGCAAGCCTGCTTTCTCCTCCTTCATCTGCTTCGTTGGAAAAAAAACCGAAATAGGAAAAATCCCTTCATTTTTCCCGCCTTGCAGCTAAAGGAGGCTTGAAGCATAAATAATTCGGGCTAAGTCTTCTTCAATTAGTTCGTTTTTTCTGAGCTAATGAAGTTTTCAATATCTTCATAGTTTGTGATATAGAATAAAAAAGCCCCACCAAATTGGCGGGGCTTTTCCTCAATATTTAATTATAAATATTATTTCTTATTCGCTTTTCCCCAGGAATCTCTCAATCCTACTGTACGGTTGAAAACGATTTTCTCTTCAGTGCTGTCCGGATCAATATTGAAATAACCTGTGCGTTGGAACTGTACGTGATCCAAAGGCTTATATTTACTTACACTTGGCTCCACTTTGGCCGTGATGATTTTCAGAGAACCCGGATTCAGGAATGCTTTGAAATCCTTGTCTTTATGTCCGTCAGGCGCCTCATCAGAGAATAGGCGATCATACAATCTAACCTCAGCATCCAGGGCGTGTTCTGCAGCTACCCAATGCAAAGTTCCTTTTACTTTTCTTAAAGAAGCTTCGGTGCCGGAACCTGAACGGCTGTCAGCATCATAAGTACAGTGAATAGTGGTGATGTTACCATCCGCATCTTTTTCCACTGATTCTCCTTTAATAATGTAAGCGTTTTTCAAACGAACTTCCTTGCCTAAAGACAGACGGAAGAATTTGCGTGGCGCATCTTCCATAAAGTCTTCGCGCTCAATGTACAATTCTTTACCGAAAGGCAGTTTTCTGGAGCCTGCATTTTCATCCTCCGGATTGTTTTCTGCTTCCAGCCATTCCGTTTCACCCTCTGGGTAATTGTCAATGACCAGTTTTACAGGATTCAATACCGCCATCACGCGATCTGTGATTTTGTTCAAATGCTCACGTACTGCGAACTCCAAAAGTGCGACATCGATTACATTCTCACGACGACCAACTCCAATGGTTTTACAGAAATTACGGATAGATTCAGGGGTGTAACCACGACGACGCAAACCGGAAATGGTAGGCATGCGTGGATCATCCCAGCCGGAAACTACATTTTCCTCTACCAATTGTAAAAGCTTGCGCTTCGACATTACTGTATAGCTCAGGTTCAATCGGGCGAATTCCCGTTGCTCCGGCTTGGTACCTTCAGAATAAACCTGCCCTAAAAACCACTCGTAAAGTGGGCGATGCACCTCAAATTCTAAAGTACAAATGGAATTCGTAATCCCTTCCAGATAATCTGACTGCCCGTGCGCATAGTCATACATAGGGTAGATATGCCATTTGTCGCCCGTACGATGATGCGCCTTATTAATAATGCGGTACATCAACGGGTCACGTAAGTGCATATTGGGGTTGGCCATATCAATTTTGGCTCTCAAAACAGCTGCACCTTCGGCTAACTCCCCATTTTTCATTTGCTCGAACAGCGCAAGGCTTTCTTCTACCGGACGATCACGGAAAGGACTGGCCTTCCCTGGCTCGGTTGGAGTGCCTTTTTGTTCGGCAATCGTCGCTGCAGACTGCTCATCTACATAGGCTTTTCCTTCCTTGATTAATTGAACCGCCCAATCATATAGCTGGTCAAAGTAATCAGAAGTATATTTTGGTTCACCTTCCCATTCGAATCCCAACCATTTCACGTCTTCCTGAATGGAATCCACATATTCCTGGTCCTCTTTCGAAGGGTTAGTGTCATCAAATCTTAAATTACATTTACCCTGGTATTGCTGAGCCAATCCAAAGTTTAAACAGATACTTTTGGCGTGGCCAATGTGCAAATATCCGTTTGGTTCAGGGGGGAAGCGGGTATAGACTTCTCCTCCGTGTTTTCCTTCTTTGATCTCCTCTTCAATGATCGACTCTATAAAGTTCAGCGACGCTTTGTTTTCCTCCGCTGAACGATCTGGCTCATTATGGCTCATATGCAAAATATTTAACGCTTTGAATTGCAAATTTATGGCAATAATACAAAAAGACAAGCTCCGGTTTTGGAATAAATTGATTATTAGAACCATTGCAAATGGGCTATCGATTTGTTTGCGCTCCTTTTTTTAGAATGGACTTTTGAAAATCAGGAATTTGGAAAGGGTAGCAAGGCGGTAATCTTTATTCGAGGAGGCTTTTATGAGGTTCATTTCAAAGGCTTTGCAAGCGTAAAAGCAGGAGGTGCTTTTTCTCCTCCAATTATAATCCTGCAGAAGGAAGGGAGCAGGTTGCATTTCGGTTTTGAAGATCAGTAGTCTATTTTTTGGCGCTTAAATGCAATGGGAAGAAGAGCAATTAAACCCGAATTATTCACTTCTAAAATCATTTATACAACTCAAGGCGCTCAATCTTAACCTGTAGTAGGTATTTTTCCTTGATTATTAATAGCCCAAATTGAGGTATGATTACTTTCTCTTCATTCATCTGCTTCCTTGGGGAAAATTCGAAATAGGAAACCATTCCGTCATGATTCCCGCCATGCAGTTACACGAGGATTTAAGCCTAAATAATCCGGCTTAATTGACTTGAGCTTTTTTACCACTACTTCATGACTGCAGATATTGGAGGGTAAAGCGGATGCACATGAATGGAATGTTTTTATCATTGGCCCGGGAAATATGCCACGGCGGAAATTGTTTGCGTTGGCCATGACCTTGGGCCAATAGAACAGCATGCCCTCTGTCCGATGGTTTTCCCCTGGGGCGGTTGACAGGTTAGTGTCGGAGGAGACACGTAAGCCTATTTTTACGCTTGTTAGAAATCTCTAAAACCGAATCAGCTTTTTGTTCGGGCTCTGGGATGGCCAGCCTCGGGACCTGAAAAGAGACTGTTGTTTTGAATTGGAGTTTCTCCTCATTTAACGAATAGTCTTTTTTGATACTATTTTCGAATTTATGGTGGATATCTTAGCTTAATTTTAATCTTCTTGTCACATTTGAATCATGCAAAGTTAATGCATAAGTGATGAAGTTGATTTGCGGGAATGATATCTTTGTGTCAAAATAAACAATGATGAAGAAGACGATATTAGGATTAGGGCTGGCAATGGCCCTGAATTTGGCGGCGCAGGCTCAGGAAAAGCTGGAGTTAGAGCGTCCGAAGTTTGTGTTGGGAATTGTGGTGGATCAAATGCGCTACGATTACATCAGTAGATATTGGGACCAATATGGTGAAGATGGTTTCAAGCGTTTTTTTAAAGAAGGAACGGTCTACAATGATATGCATTATAATTATGCCCCAACGACTACCGGACCCGGACACACCACCGTATGGTCCGGAGCATATCCTTCCAATTCAGGAATTGCGAACAATGGCTTCTACGATCGTGAATTAGGCAAGTCCGTTTATTGTGTGGATGATCAGTCGGTGAACACCGTAGGGTCCGATAACGGAGAAGGTAAGCGCTCCCCGCACCGCATGTTGGTGACCAATTTGCCTGATGAATTGAAATTGGTAACCAATCAGCGCTCAAAAGTGGTTTCTTTAAGTATTAAAGATCGCTCGGCCATTCTTCCGGCGGGTCATATGGCAGACGGGGCTTTTTGGTATGATTCTAAAACCGGGAATTTTATTTCTTCTACCTTCTATATGGAGAACTTACCGGAATGGGTGAAGGCCTATAATGATAAAAATCGTTCGGACGAATTCCTGAAGCAGAAATGGGAGTTGTTCCTGCCGGAATCTGAATATGCAGGCTCCATCGAGGATGATAACGCCTATGAGGCTAAATTCCCGGGCGAGAAAAGCCCAACATTCCCACATGATTTGCCTAAAATTGCCAAACATTTGAAGAAAAACGGAAAGGCACCTTATGGCATGTTGTCTGCTACCCCTTTCGGGAATACTTTGGTGACCGAAATGGCAATGGAAGCGATCACCGCAGAACAATTGGGTACGCATGACTTTCCGGATATTTTAGCCATTTCATACTCTTCCACCGATAAAATTGGACACCAATTTGCGCCGGCTTCAAAAGAGGTGCAGGATGTTTATGTTCGTTTGGATAGAGAGTTGGCCGAATTGTTCAAGTTCGTCGATGCCAATGTAGGCATGGAAAATACAGTAATTTTCCTGACAGCAGACCATGCCGGTGCTCATAACCCGGTTTATATGGCCGACAATAATTTCGAGCCCGCTAAATATGTTGACTTAAAGCCAATCACTCAGGAAGTGAAAGCGAAATTTACTGAGAAGTATGGGGAAGGCGATTGGGTGCATGGTATTTTTGGGGAGCAGTTGTACCTTAACCGTGATTTGATTGCTGACAAAGGATTGGATTTGGTGGAGTTGCAAAACTATGCAGCTCAGTTGATTATGAGAAATACTTCTGTTCAGGATGCAGTTACAGCGACTACCTTGTTGACCGCACAATTTACCGAAAGCTACAAAGCACTATTGCAGCGCGGTTGTCATCCAAAGCGTTCCGGTGATGTATTTATCGTTTTCCATTCCGGGGTATTACTTGGAAAAGGCGTAACGGGTACTTCTCATTCTATGACTTTTAATTACGATACGCATGTGCCCTTATTGATGATGGGCGCAAGTATTCCTAAGGGAGAGCAGGTGAACCAATATGTGCAAATCACACAGATTGCCCCGACCATTTCTAATTTGTTGAAAATTTCTGCGCCTTCAGCAGCTTTCCAGCCCGTATTACCTTTCAAGGACTAATAGCAATACAGGCTCATGAAAAAATAGATGAGTGAGTTTCGAAAAATATAAATAGGCACTTCGGTGCCTTTTTTTATGAGAGGATAGGAACGGAGCCATCGGGTATGGGGATAAGTGTTGTTCAATTGATACTCCTTTTCGGAGTGTCAGATACCGGAACTTTTGGGGTGATTTTGGCATTGTCCTTCCGGAAATAATTTAACGAAAGTGAAAGCCGCTCGCGGAATAATTAAATTTCAACAGCGCTTCAGGAGCAGATGTTTGTAGGGCTCATCCCCGGAGAATAGAAGGACTTTGCTTTTTTAGGGTGTCATAGAATCTTCTTTTTTCTTTATTGATGTTTACTTGATTGTTCACCTGATGTTCACCAATTTTTTTAAAAAACTCCCTCCAGTGTGTTTTATGGCTATTCTGTTTTTGTGCTTCTGGAAATTTTTTTCTTCTTGTTCACCAGATGTACCCCTGCTAATTTAGGTTGTTTCCAGCCATTTCTACACTTTTGGAAGGTCAGCTGCAATATGGATGTGGATAAATAGAAGAAGCTTAAACAATTTCTTTTTTGGGCTATTCCATTAATAAAGTCCATTTCTGCTGGCAATTAATGAGGAAGGTCATTGATTAAAATTGGTTGAAAAGGAGGCTGTCGGTCATTACTTATGTTTGAACGGTAATGAGCCGAACAGTCACTTTGGAGGACTACAGAACCCGTAAAATTATGAGATTAAGATTTTTATTAATGGTAGTAGCAATGACGGTAGTGTCATTCGCGGAAGCTGCAAAAGTAAAGGTGGACCGGGTAGAGCCACTGAACTGGTGGGTAGGCATGAAAAACCCTGCTTTACAGTTGATGATTCACGGTGAAAATATTGCTGACTTGAATCCCACGATTAATTATGCCGGAGTAAGCCTGGATCGTGTGATTAAGGTGGAGAATCCGAATTATTTGTTTGTGGATTTGACTATCGGAAAAGAGGCACAAGCCGGTACTTTTAATATTGAATTTAAAAAAGGCGGTAAAGTGCAGTTGAAGTATCCTTATGAGTTGAAAAAGCGGGAAGCAAATTCCGCGAATCGCCAGGGTTTTGATGCTTCTGATGTGATTTATCTGATTACTCCGGATCGCTTTGCCAATGGAGACCCTTCCAATGATACGGTAGAAGGCTATGCCGATGGCCTGAACCGGGAAGATAAAATGGGGCGTCATGGTGGCGATATTCAGGGAATGATTGATCATCTCGATTATGTAGAGGATATGGGCTTTACCGCCATCTGGCCGCAGCCATTAGTGGAAAATGATCAGGAGCATATGTCGTATCATGGTTATTCCATTACGGATTTCTATCATATTGACCCACGTTTTGGTTCTAATGAATTGTACCGAGAGTTTTCAGATAAAGCTGCCGAAAAAGGGATTAAAATTGTGATGGATATGGTGTTTAACCATTGCGGTTCCGGCCACTGGTGGATGGGAGATTTTCCAACGAATGACTGGATTAATTATCAGGCCGAAGGCTTTAAGCCGACTAATCATAAACGTACTTCAATTCAGGATCCACACGGGGCGCAGGTAGATTTGCAAGGGATGACGGATGGCTGGTTTGTGGAAACTATGCCGGATCTGAACCAGCGTAATCCTTTGTTGGCAGAATATTTAATTCAAAATTCCATTTGGTGGGTGGAATATGCCAATTTAGGTGGAATCCGGATGGATACTTATCCTTATCCTGATGCAGATTTTATGGCAGACTGGACTTGTCGAGTAATGGCCGAATACCCGAATTTTAATATTGTGGGGGAAGAGTGGAGTATCAGTCCGGCAATAGTGGCTTTCTGGCAGCGTGATAAGGTGAATATAAATGGTTATTCCTCTTGCTTACCTTCTCTGATGGATTTTCCAATTCAGGATGCCGTGGTGAAATCCCTGAATAAAGAGGAATCATTTCACTGGTCGGATTACTGGAATGATATGTACGAAATGTTGGCGCATGATTTCCTATATGCCCACCCGGAGGATTTGACCATCTTTCCTGATAACCATGATATGAGTCGTTTTTATTCCCAGGTCAATGAGAACTTTGACCACTTCAAATTAGGGATCACTTACTTTCTGACCACTCGTGGCATTCCGCAAATCTATTACGGTACAGAATTGTTGATGAAAGGCGTAGAGGATCATGGTATTATCCGTTCGGATTTCCCCGGAGGTTGGGAAGGAGATGCAATAAATGCTTTTGAAGGGAAAGGCTTATCAGCGGATCAGGCAGAAGCGACCGCCTTTATGAAGACCTTGTTAAACTGGAGAAAAAACAGCGAAGCCGTGGCCAAAGGAAAGATTAAACATTTCGCTCCAGAGGATGGTGTATATGTTTATTTCCGCTATACGGAGGAAGCCCAAGTAATGGTGGTGCTGAATAAAAATGCGGAGGCAAAAACATTATCCTCCGCACGATTTGCCGAAATACTAAAGGCGGATGCGACCGGTAAGGAATTGTTTAGTGGAAAGAATATGAATTTCTCCGGAGATTTTGAAGTACCCGCCAAAGGTTATTTGGTAGTGGATATTCAATAAAATACCCAATCCCCCATGAACTGAGCACTGCCCGGAAAGGCAGTGCTTTTTTTGTGGGTGGGTTAAATGAATTATTTTTTTAGATATACCAAAAGATATCGGTGTGGAAATACATATATTTTTACCTGAATGAATAGAAAAATGGTCTTGAATATTTCTTGTTTTTAAGTCGGATTATTCATTTTTAAATCCTCCCTGAGTCGCGAGAAAGGGAAATTGAATGGAATTTTCCGGTTTCGAGTTGTTACCAACAAAGCAGATAAATGAGGAAAAAGCAAGCATTCCTAGCCCTCTTGGGGTTAAGAGCGTGTTTAAAAGCCAAATTCTGCAGCGAAAAATTGAGTATTACAGAAGCGATACCCGATTATTTTGAGAGAATAGCATCGCGATTGTTGAGAAATTATTCAAAATCGTTTCCCATAATTCGAATTTGTAGTCGTATGGTGTGCTTTGAATGCTTTAAAGGAATCAGTGAACTTAAACCGAAAAACGATCAGGTATTACATGGATTATCGTTTGCTGAAATACTTTTTTGAGGACGATGACGAGCTTGATTTCGTAGGTCGGGAAGCTTATTATTTTTTTCCGGAACAGCGTCTGTATTTATGATTGCTATGGTGTTAAATTTAAATAAAAAATCGTTTTCGGGATAATAAGAATTTTGATTGTTTAAGAATTGTCATTTGCGCCCTCGATAATGTAAGGAGATTTGTGAGTATCTTATTTTTGTAGCCTTAGTTTTAAATTTATTTAAAAAAAGCGATGATTTTTTGATATTTGCCTACTTGAAGACTGATTTTGTTTGAAGATACGTAAATGTTAATTTTTTTTGGATTAATATTGAACATTAAAAATCCCTGAATTTGTAAGTGAATTTCCCTGAAATTAAAATAATATTAGCAATCTTTTTTCTTTTGTGTCCGACCAGGCTTGATTGATTGCCACTTTTTTATTTTGGTAAATAATCAGATTAAGAGAAGGTTAAGAAACTTAAATGCATGCAATTAAACAATACCAGTATACTGGTATTTTGTATGGTTTATTCTTTTTGTTTTAGAATTTTATTCCGCAATATTTGGAATATCAAAATAATTCCCTGAAAGGGGTATTATCCATTCTTAACCTAATTATTACTTAGTATGAAAAGAGGAATACTCTTGATCATTACTGTGTTTTGGGCAACCTTATCTGCTCTCGCACAGGGTAAGCTGGTAACAGGTACTGTTACTGCCGAAGAAGGAGGGGATCCTATCCCCGGAGTCAATGTATTGTTAAAAGGTTCATCCACTGGAACCGTGACCGATATTGATGGTAAGTTTAGCATTAATGTAGATGGCCCGAAATCAGTTCTGACCTTTTCATTTATTGGATTGGCAGAGGAGGAAGTGATTGTTGGAAGCCAATCTGTAATCAATATGACGATGACTGCAGATATTAAGCAGTTGACAGAAGTAGTGGTGACGGCCTTAGGAATTGAAAGAGAAGAGAAATCACTGGGTTATGCGATTCAGCAGGTGGACGGCTCGGCTTTAACGCAAACCCAAGAATCAAATATTGTGAGTTCGATGGCCGGTAAAATTGCCGGTGTACAAATTACCAGCTCTGGTAATATGGGAGGTTCTTCCCGTATTTTGATTCGTGGAGCGAATTCCGTAACCGGTAATAACCAGCCCCTTTTCGTAGTGGACGGAGTGCCGATTGATAACTCTAACTATCGTGATACGAACCAGGCCTCTGGTGGTGGAGGTTACGATTATGGTAATGCCGCTTCAGATATTAACCCGGATGATATTGAGTCCATGTCTGTACTGAAAGGGGCCTCCGCAGCCGCTTTGTATGGTTCCCGAGCATCCAATGGTGTTATTTTGATTACCACTAAAAAAGGTCAAAAATCTCAGCGAATTGGTCTTAGCGTTAATTCAGGCGTAACCTTTGCAAATCCATTGGTTTTACCAAATTACCAAAATGAATATGGTGGTGGTGCCGGAGGCTTCGGTATGAATGAGGAAGGACAATTGGTGCCAGGCTATGCAGTAGATGAATCCTGGGGACCAAAAATGCAGGGACAGTTGGTGCGCCACTGGGATTCTTATGATGAGTGGGATACTGAAAATTATGGAAAAGTGCGTCCATGGACTTCTAATCCAAATAATGTAAGAGATTTCCTTCGCACAGGAGTAACTTTCAATAACAATATTTCTTTGAGTGGCGGTACTGATAAAAGCACCATGCGTTTGTCTTATACAAATGTGGACACCGAGGGCATGTTGCCTAACTCTTCCTTAAAGAAAAATACCTTGTCTTTTGCAGGTTCTTACGATTTCACCAAAAAATTCACGGCCGGTTTTAATGCCACTTATGTGGATCAGGCTGCGGTGGGTAGAACAGGTACCGGTTATGATGGCCGTAATCCATTCCAGCAGTTTAACCAGTGGGGACAGCGACAGTTGGATATGGATCGCCTTGCGAATTATAAAAATCCAGACGGTTCTCAGCGTACTTGGAACCGTCGTTCGGCGGATGATGGACGTCCGAAATATGCAGACAACCCCTATTGGACCCGTCATGAAAATTACAATACAGATGTTCGTCGTCGTATTTTCGGTAATGCGAATGCTACTTATAAATTCACAGATTATTTGTCGGTAACCGGTCGCGCTATGCTGGATCAGTATACAGACAGAAGAGATGAAAGAATTGCGGTAGGTTCTGTAGAGCTATCTGAATATAAACACCAAACGTATCAGGTGCAGGAAACGAACTTTGATTTGATCGCTACTTTCAACAAGCGTTATGGGGAATTTTCCGTAAATGCCAATGCTGGTGGAAACCGCATGGAAAAATCCATGTTCTGGAATTATGGTAAAACCGAAGGGGGACTTTCTGTTCCTAATCTTTATACTTTAGAGAACTCCGTATCTCGTCCAACCATTAGAGATCAGCGTGAAACGAAAATGATTAATTCTGTTTTCGCTTCCGGTTCTGTGGGCTATAAAGACATGATTTATGTGGATGCGACGATCCGTAATGACTGGTCTTCTACTTTACCAGCAGGAAACAACTCTTATTTATATCCTTCTATCTCTTCTTCATTCGTGTTTTCGGAGTTACCTTTATTGAGTGACAGTGAAGTATTATCCTTTGGTAAATTGAGAGCGGGTTGGGCGCAGGTTGGTTCGGATACTGATCCTTATAAGTTAATGGATACTTATGCTGCTAATCCAAACTACGGCTCTGATCCTGCCTTTACTATTCCGGATATTAAAAATAACCGTGATCTGAAGCCAGAGTTCCAGACTTCCTATGAGATTGGAATGGATTTGAGATTCCTGAAAGACCGCGTTGGTTTGGATTTCACCTATTATCATATCTCACAGACTGATCAGATTATTCCGGTTGCCGTATCCGGTGCTTCAGGATATACGCAAATGTATATCAACGCCGGTAAAATGGAGAATAAAGGGGTGGAGATTATGCTTCATGGTACTCCAATCCAAACCAATGATTTCTCCTGGGATGTAACGGTGAATTATGCGCGTAACCGTAACAAGCTGGTAGAATTAGTGGACGGATTAGATAATATTCGTTTGGGTTCCATTTTCGGAGGTTCTGTGAATGCGCGTGTAGGTCAGCCTTATGGTTCGATCGAAGGCCGTGCTTTTGAAAGAGATGCTTCAGGGGCTTTGGTTGTAGATAATAATGGATATTATATGTCTACCTCTTCTGATGAGGTGTTAGGCACTACGATGGCCGACTGGACCGGTGGATTAAGTAATACCTTCCGATATAAAGGATTTACGCTTTCTGCATTAGTAGATGGTTCTTTCGGAGGTTCTCTATTCTCCATCTCTAATTATTTTGGAAAATACTCCGGTATGATGGAGGAAACGGCAGCCAACGGTATTCGTGAAAATGGAATGGTTTTCGGTGGTGCCATGGCGACTTTTGATGCCAATGGAGATGTAATAAGAGATGAAAAGGGTAACATTGTGACTTCCGGAGAAAACAATCAATTGGTTTCAGCAGAAGGTGGATTTGCTTCTCTATACGGAATTCATGAGTCAGCCACTTATGATGCTTCTTTCATCAAATTACGTGAAGTTTCTTTAGGTTATACCCTTCCCAATAGTATGATGGGTAAACTACCTTTCCGTGATGTAACCTTTTCAGTAAATGGAAGAAATCTCGCTTTGCTTTATAGTAATGTCCCTCATATTGATCCTGAAGCGGCAGCGGTAAATGCTGGTAACGTTCAGGGCCTTGAGGGTGCGCAGGTGCCATCAGCACGTACCTGGGGCTTCAATCTGAAGTTTAAACTATAATCCAGTTCTTAACCTTTGATTTTTATTAAGATGAAATCTTTTTCAAAAAATATAAAAGCATTGGCTGCAGGTTTTGCCCTTTCTATGATGGCAGCTTGTACCGCCGGTTTTGAGGACGCGAATACGAATCCTTACGAGCCGGAAGAAGTACCTACTTCTTACCTGATGACAAATGCCCAGAAGACCATGATGGATCTGACCTGGGATGAATGGCAAAATGCGCGTATGGGCATGTTGGTTTCCCAGTTTTGGGCGCAAAATGATTATCCTGAAGAATCGCATTATGACTGGGGTGGCCGTGCTTCCATGTTTAATAATACATGGAACCGCTATTATGCACGCCCATTGCGGGATTTTAAAGAAATCATTGATTTGCTTTCAGGAGAGGAAGCGGCAAGTTATGTTGCTTCCGGAGCTCCGGAAAATCAAATTGCCGTAGCGACCATCTTAAGAGTATGGGTCTTTCAAAACTTGACCGATATCTGGGGTCCGGTTCCTTATACAGAGGCTTTGAAAGGAGATGAAAATAAGTCTCCGGAATATGATAGTCAGGAATTTATCTATAAGTCCTTATTAGAGGAGTTGGCGGATGCAGTAGCGATGATTGACGAGGACCAGTTGGGAATGCAGGGCGATTTGGTGTTTGGTGGTGATATGGCCAAATGGAGAAAATTCGGAAATTCTCTTCGCTTGAGAATGGCGATGCGAATTTCAGATGTGGATGCGGCAACCGCAAAAACCAATGCGGAAGCGGCAATCAAGGGAGGCCTGATGACTTCAAATGATGATAGCGCGATTTTCCCTTACCTTAATGCTGCACCCAATCAAAATCCACTGTACGATAATAGAATAAATGGTGGTCGTAATGACTTTGCTCCTTCAGAGGCCTTGATAGAGGTAATGAATACTTTAAATGATCCTCGCCGTCCTATGTATGCGACTAAGGCTACTACTGGTGAATTTGCGGGGCAATATAAAGGAATGACTTATGGCTTGACCCGTGCTGCGGTAACCGCAATTCCACTTTCCGCAACCTCTCAGCCTTCTGATGAAGTAGAGGCGCGTGCAGATGCACCGGGGTTTTTCCTGAAATATGATGAGGTGGAATTTAATCTGGCGCACGCTAAAGAATTGGGTTGGGCAGTAGATGGAAGCGCTGCAGAGCACTACTATGCCGGTATCGAGGCTTCCCTTGAAGCCTGGGGGGTGAATTCCCTTTTTATTTCTGCTTATTTGGCGGAGGATGGCGTTGCTTATGATGCTGCTGACTGGAGACAGTCTATTGGTGTTCAGAAGTGGTTAGCGCAATATATGCAAGGGCAGGAAGGTTGGTCTACCTACCGTCAGTATGATTTCAGGGGCGTTTTGTATGCTCCGGTAGAGCAGGGTGCTTTTACTTCTTTGGCAAACTCGGCAGTACCTACTCGCTGGACTTACCCTGCTGATGAAGGTAACCTGAATAAAGCGAATATGGATGCCGGAGCAGCTATGCTGGATGAAGGCGATAAGCTTTTTTCTAAAATGTGGTGGGATTTATATCCTGCTGCGCCATTAAAGTAAGTTTAATATTTGATTTTTATTATTATGAATAATATAGTAAAAAAGCTTTCCGTTTTGGCGCTGTCTGGAATGGTATTGTTCTCTTGTAATAATGCAGAGGAAAGCTATGATTTTGGAGTTCCCGGAGATTCTTTTCATGTTGCTTCGGCTTACACAGTGACGGAGTTGGATCCGGTTAATATTTCCATTGACCTTGAGGGCGCCCCTTCTAAGGTAGAAATGGTTTACGGCGGAACAACAAAGGAATTGGCAATAGCAGATGGTAAAGCAAGTTATTCCGGTACCTATGGAGATTTCGGTTTGGAGAAAGTAAAGGATGCAATTGCGGTAGATTTTAAATGTTACGCTGCAGATGGTTCTTCTTTCGTGGTAAAGCATTCAATGGTAGCCATCGGTCAAGCGGCGGAAGTTGCTGTTGATGAAATTACCTTTAACGATAAGAAATATGAGATTTTCTTTACTTCCAATTTGGTGAATGAGGATTTCACCGCTGCTGATTATGTTTTGAAGGGCGCCATCAATAGTGATGATTTAGAACTAATTCCGGAGGAGGAAATTGAAGAGTCTTATGATAAAGAAGGGAACTTTTTGGGTTGGTCAGTAAGCTTTGTAGGTAGCCAGGTTGCTCAAATTGGGGATACGGTTCACGTAAATATTACGGCATCCAATGATTTTGGAACATCTGAAGCTGAAGCATCCAGCATCATTAGCAAATGGACCTTTAGTGAAGCGGGTAGTCAGGAAATGGTTGCCTCTACACCTTACTATGATTTGTTATCGAAAAGTTTGGTTACAGCAACGGATGTTTACGATGTGGCTTATACCCAAAGCGGCATTGAGGCAGGAGAAAACACTCTTTTTGTAAGCTTGTCAAGTGATTTTGATATGGCGAACCGGTATTTAGTGGAAGACCTGGACTTTGAGAACGCTGGTGTTTCTTCTATAAATTTTGATAAGCCAGGTGATCTTTTAGCTTACCGTAGCTTAAGAATGGTGACAGAGAAGGAGGAAGAAACTGGAGAGCCTGTAGAGGTAGCCTATTATCATTACGGTATAATTAAAATCGATGCTTATAAAGTAGTGGACGGAGCGGATCATACTTTTGATATGTCCTTCTTTGCGCACTCAGACGGCGTAGTGGTTTCAGAATAAGTCTAAAATAAAAGGGGATATTCCTCTATGAAAATGAAATGGAGGATGCATGACATCCTCGAAAGATAAGGCGAAGAATGGATAATTGCCTTTTACTTAAGTAAGTGTTGAGGCCGCTCCTTGGAGTGGCCCTTTCTTAATATGTGGTTATTTTTAGGAGCGGCTTTTATCTGGCCGCTTTTTTCGGTTCATAATCTCGCTGTTTTTGAATTTCTCCTGAGGGCGTCTTTTAACCCGGAATATTCATGCTTAAATCCTCGTTTAGCGGCATGGCAGGAAAAACGAAGGAATTTTTCCTATTTCGAGTTTTTTCCAACGAAACAGTTGAATGAGGAGAAAGCAAGCTTGCCCAACTTTGGCCTATTGTAAATTAAAGAAAACACATTATAATAAGCTGATATAAAGTTATTTATGCTTAGTTGATGGATTTAGCGGTGAATAATTCGGGTTAAGAGTGTGCCTTAGCCAGAATCAGGCATTCCTAAGCCGGATTATTTCTGCATCAATCCTTGTTTAGTGGCATGGCAGGAAAAACGAAGGGATTTTTCCGGTTTTGAGTTTTTCCCAACGAAGCAAATAAAGGAGGAGAAAGCAAGTTCACCCAAATCCGGGGGATTATAAAATCTGTTAAATGTCCTTTATATCAACAATTAAAACGTGAGATTGGAGGTGTTTATTGCGGCTAAAGGCCACTCATGAATACAATTTTGGGGCTGGCTAATTACGGCCTTAGGAAAAAAAGGTTAGCGCTCAGGTTTCAATGTCTATCCTTGCTCGAATTTTTTTTAAAGAATAGCATCCAGGCTGAAAAGCCGTCTACTCCTTCTTTTTATAGCGGAATAGCATCAGTGTTTCCTCGTCGTCGGCTAGTTTGGTGGTGCCCTCCTTTTGAAATCCTAATTTGAGAAGAAGTGACTGGGAAGCGATATTTTTCGGTGAGGTAATGGCCAGTAGTTCTTCCAGCTTGAATTGTTCAAATGCGGCACGCTGCATGCATTGCGCGGCTTCAAAAGCATAACCCTTACCCTCAAATTGCGGAATAAAAGCATAACCGATATCAATACCAGCGAGTTCTTTCCGATTGTATAAACCGCACACCCCAATTTTCTGGCCATTTTCCCGAAGAGAAACTGTATAGGCACCAAATCCAAAAATCTCAAGTTGTGGCAGGATATTATTATTGATATAATGCACCGCTTCCTGATGACTCCGGACTTTTTTGTCTCCTACAAATTCAATGAATTTCGGGGCATTGAGGATGGATAGGAGAAGTTCAGCGTCCTGAGTACTGGTGGGTTGTAAGTGCAGTCGATCGGTAGTAAAAGATGACACAGGCATATTTTTTAATTCGGTGAGGCTAATTTATAAAAAAGATCTCTCTCCGCGATATGTACAAATGAAAATAAGCCGATGAAGCTGGGAGTAGGAACGTGTTCATAAGCCAAAATTCGCAGCGAAAATTTAATTATTGCAGAAGTGATAACCGATTATTTTGAGAAAATAGCACCGCTATTGTTGAGGAGTTATTCAAATTCGCTTCCGGTATTTCGAATTTCCGGCCGGTTAGTGTGTGATTATTCAAGTTTTTAAGAAGCTAAATCAGCGGATTTATCTGCTTTTTCTGATTTCGCCTTTGGGCTTACCTTGGCTTTGGCCATTTTGGTGATGGCTCCCATAACCTCTTTAATATGACTTCTTCCAAATTTCCGGGCGGCCAATCGCACGGTTTTGGGTCGGGCTTTTTCTTCCTGGTGGAATAAGTAATGCCGACATACATAACCAATGCGGAGCGTGAGTAAGGCATTAATCGCTCCATTGGAGACCGATCCCACAAATCTCCCTAATAGTGGCACGCCGCTGAACCATCCGCCGGCAGTCTCACCTAATGCTTCCCCGATTTCATCCATTAATTCCTCCAGGCTGTAGGCAAAAAGGGCGGTGATGGCGATGTCTCCGTAAATTCGGATCAATTGCCACAGGGTGGGGCGGTAGCCACAATGCTGAATCAGACTGGAGATTAAATGTAAATTGATGCCCAAGGAACCCAAAAAATCGATATGGCTTTTGCTTGAGGCACCAGTTAGCAGGCAAACCATGGCCGATTTTTCGATGATCATCACATGCATCTGCTGGTAGCGCTTTTGGAAAATATTTTTAATACAATGAGCCAGCGCTGTATTACCTTCTTTTTGGGCTTCGAAAATGGAGAGTTCTTCTGCATCGCTTAGTCTTCCGGATTTTATTAGCTGGCGACTGACTTTGGAATAATTCACTTCCTCATCCAGATGCAATAATCCTTTTCGATGAACGACCGGGCGTTGGAGCACCTTACTAATGGGCCAGATTATCGCAAAAAACAAGAGCAATCCCATCAATATCAAATAAAGAGTCGACAAAATCGGATTGACCTGATGGAAGTTGAAAGCAGTATTGATAAAGGTGGAAATGATCCAAAAACAAAGCAGGGCGACGATAGCCCCAAGAATAATAAGGGATTGCTTTTTCATAGAAAGCCTGATTAAATTTAAAGGGTAGGCAAACGATCAAGCGGAATGGAGAAAACTCCTCATTGGGTACTTAATTTTACGAAAAATCTGTCGAATTAAAGCGCTTGGTTGGAAATTTATCCAATTTTCTATTTTTAGCTTGTAGTGAAGGTTTTAAAGCTCTTTATCCCCAATGATGTTTCGCCAGATTATATAAACATACCTAAGCCGGATGGTGTGCCTTGCAAGACGCTCCTGCTACCCCTGATTTGTAATTTGGCTTAATCCAACACCCATTCATTCCGTCCCCAATAATTCCATTTCACTTCTGCTAAATTCACGGTGGAATCGATCAGCGGTCGAGGCGCTTCCTTATTGAGCCATACTTTCGATCTTACCGCATATATCTCCACGTCAGGGTAGCCTTTAGCCGCAAAATCTTGCTTTAGAAATTGAACGTACTGCCAGATAAAATCCGGTTGATAGGTCACCTTTCGGGCCTGTTTGGGGCTGAGGTAATCGCTATGCCGGATGGGAAATGTCTTTGCACTTTTCGGATCCACCACTTTGAGTTTGAGTTGCCCGGCTTTAGAGCGCAGCATCATTCGCCAGCTTAGGCGATGCCCCTCTTCCCGCCAGGTGACATCCCCCGGGATGAAATGATGGCGCAGCGGCAGACCGAGTTGAATTAGAAAATACAACACAAAAAGAGGTAAAGTAAATTTTGGGAGAATCCTTGGAATTTCACGGGCATAGCGCTGGTACTTTTTTGGGAAAAATAGGCGTTGAATGACCTCCGGCTCAAAGAAAAAGACCGTAATGCCAATGACCATATAGGGGAATATGCCAATATGAAAAACCACAGAATTAAAAAGGTTGAAAGCCAAAAGGCCTATGAAAGCTATTTTTCGCGTTTTCTTCCACCATAACATCGGGATGATCAGCCCGTCGAAGAGTATGCCACTGTAGGTGATGAACATCTGGAATTGGTGGTTCCCTAAGAGCGGACCGATAATGGGGAAATGTTTACGATGGTTAAAGGCTAGCGCAATGAAATCTCCATGGTACCAGCCGGGGTATAATTTGGCAATGCTGCCAAAGGAGAAAACAATCAACAATTGCAGCATGAAAAACCATCGGATCCCCTGAGGCACGTGTGTTTTTCTTGTTTTTTTTCGGATTGCATCCAGGGAGTAATCATCTTCTGCTGGCAGAAAAATCATTACCCAACACAAAAGCATGGCCAGGTAATAGTGATTATTATAGGATGTTTTTTGTAGCAAATAAGCACAAGTCCAAAAGAGGGCTAAACCCGTGGCAGCAGCCCGGTACCATAATCCCAGCATGACCATTATGGCCAGGCAACCCATCAATAGGAAATGGTAATACATATGCGTGCCGCTTAAAGCCTGCAGGAAATCAAAGCCTATAAAATGAAAGTTCATTTGTGTGTCCACAAAATTGTTTTTCACCCATCCTGTGGCAATAGCACCAAAGGATTCCAGTGCCATTAAAAAGCCAAATAGGATGCGAAATAGGATTAGCGGACTATTGTCTTCCTGTTTAAAAAATAGGTCTTGGAGTCGGTGCATATGTGAAGATTTATATTCATTTTACGGATAAATACTTGGACTTTCAAGAGTTTTAGGCGCTTGTAGAGCGGAATGCTCCTCTTTTCTTTCTATTGTGGCGACTAATACGGCTGCCTTTTTAAGCGATAGGTGAAAAAATAATAGGAAAGATCTACTCTCAAATGAGGATATAGCCGAATGATGGAGCACGGAGTGTCGAAATTTAACGAACATTTTTTTGGTGTGTTTCGGGTATTTTTTTGACACAGATTTGACCAATTTTTATTGGTTATTTTATGGTTGCATAGTGCAGATGTAATCTGCTGTGGTGTCTAAATATTAAAACGATAGGCGATGCTTTACTATTTTTGTAGTTGCTAGGGATGATGCGGAGTATTTTTGCCCACAAATTTCGCAAATTTTCTCGAATGGTTATTTTAGCCACGAATGGTCCGAATTTTCACGAATGCATCTAGACGCCTCCCTCCATCACAACAAGCCGGCCTTGATCAATGGCGGAAAGCCACGGGTTCTGCTGGCGAGCAGAAGGCATCACCGCCTTATTTCCAATACATTATATTCAGTTCACCTCATTTTTCAAATAAGGCCTTGATGGATTCCGACAGCAGGTTCCATGGTCCGCCAGTATTGATCACAGCCTTGATTTTTTTGTTTCGTTTTTTATCAAGAAAAAATGAAAATAGAAAGCGTTGCATTTTGAAGTAAAAGAAGAAACCCTTCAATCCCAAACCCTTACTAATAAATATTTTGATTATATCTGGTAATAATCATCCATTAAAAAATTCAGAAATGAATACCAAAAGATTAGGGGGGTGAGCATACAGCTAGACATTTTTGCCTAAAAACGTAAAAAGCGAATCAACAATAGTAACTTTGGGTTCCAACGCCAACAAAGATCTATGTTCGATTCGCTTCACGACAAACTTACGCAACAATTTCCAAAATGGGGCAAAGCTTGCTGGAAAAATGTACTCGCTTTAAGTTTAGGCATCATCCAAAAAGGAACCGTGTGTCTTAATAAAGTGAAAGATTGCATAGGTAGTATTTTAGAAAATCAGAGTACTTCCGCCTTTGGTCATTACAAACGCTTAACCCGGATATTTACGGAATATTCTGATACCCATTTATGGAGAGATCTATTGCAATTATCCGCCATGCATATGCACAAAGGTGGGGATTTTTTGATGGTGGATGGCACCAGTTGGAAGCAAGGGGATCGCACTTTTCATTTCATGACCTTGGCCATTTTGTATAATGGAGTAGCGGTGCCGATCTATTTCATGAATCTGGAAAAGAAGGGCATCAGTAATCAGGAAGAAAGAATTCAGTTGCTTGAAGAGGCGTCAAAGTTATTCAATCTTGAAGGCAAAATTCTCTTGGCTGATCGTGAATACGCAGGACAGAAATTCATCAAATACCTTGAGGATAACGGCTTTAAATATGTGCTTCGGGTAAAAGAATGTAACTTCAAGAATCAGTGGGATAAAAAATCTATGACGAAAGCGCAAATGATTTCAAAAGTCACCAATAGTAAGGTGAAAGGTAAAACGATGTCCGCTAAAATGAAGTTTGAAGCTGGAGACAATTGCCGGATGGTCATCAAGAAAAGTGAAGATGCGGAAAAGGAACCTGTGATTTTCCTTTTGACAAACCTGTCTAAAAACGCATATAAAGTGGCTGAGGACTATCGGAAGCGATGGCAAATTGAGACATGTTTCAGACATTTGAAGACCAATGGTTTTGACCTTGAAAAAATGAATGTTCAGGGAACAGATAGATGCCGGTTAATGATGGCTATTGTCGTTTTTGCATATTCGGTATCCATAGCTCATGGGTTAAAAAAGTACAAAAATGTTCGTCTGAAAACTTATGCCAATGGTAAAAGGTACAGATCCATTTCCGTTTTTCGAAAAGGAGTCGAATGCATCGCAGAAGCTGGTTACAGAATAGAAAATTGGGGCGAGTATATCCTGATTCACTTCTTAAGCCATGATCGGAAAATTTGCCCCAAATCAATAAATGTCTAGCTGTATGGGGGGTGAGAACAAAGTGCAGTGGATTTATGAGCGGACGCTCATGCGGTATTGTGTCTTAGCGAGGACGCTAAGACCAGTGGAGCATTTTTTTGGTGTGTTTCGGGTATTTTTAACCACAAATTGCACCAATTTTCTCGAATGATTTTTTTAGCCACGAATGGCCCGAATTTTCTCGAATGCATCTAGACGCCTCCATCCAAAACAAAGCTATTTTTCGTCAATTAAAAAAGCACTTCAGCTCCCTCCATCACAACAAGCCAGCCTTGATCAATGGGCGGAAAGCCATGGATTCTGCTGGCGAGCAGAAGGCATCACCGCCTTATTTCCAATACATTATATTCCGTTCACCTCATTATTCAAATAAGGCCTTGATGGATTCCGTCAGCAGTTCCGTGGTCCGCCAGTATTGATCACAGCCTTGATTTTTTGTTTCGTTTTTTATCAAGAAAAAATGAAAACGGCACGCTTAAATTTTAAATAAAATGCATCGAATGACCGGACTTATTTTTTATGCATAAGACCATGAGCTAACCATAATTTGGTGGAAGGCGCGGAAATAAAAAAAGGAGCCCCCCGCCTCCTTTTCAGTATATCTCTCTTTTTTTAATTCATGATAAAGGTAAATGGAATAGCCAGTCTCTTTTTCCAGCTGTCTTCCGAATGGTTTTCCCCTTCAAATTTTCTCGTTTCCCAATTTTCAGCGGTATAACCTTTGGTCCTCATAATTTCATCCACCTTTAATTGGTGTACTTCATATAAGGCATCCAATGTTGCCGTGCCGTAATCAAAATAAATCTTGTGGGTGGCTGGATCCGGTAAGTGCTTTTCCAAATAATTGAAGAAAGCTTGAGGTACCGGATTGTTTTCATTGGAAAAAATCCCTGGCCAATGGGTGGAAATACAGGCTGCGGCTCCGAAAATTTCCGGGTATTCACAGATGGCATACATGGAAATTAAGCCCCCCATAGAAGAACCAGCCACAAAGGTGTGCGACCGATCTGTATAAACAGCATAATGGGTGTCAATATAGGGTTTCAATTCTTTTACCAGAAATTTTAAATAATCATCCGAATCGATTTGAATCCCTCCAAAAAGGGGCTCAGTTCCGCGCTTCAGGGCATAAATCGAATCCTGGCTGGCTTTCTTTAGGCTTTTAAATGGTTTTTCGGGGAAATAATCCGCATGGCGAATGGCCTCTACATTATGAACGCCAACAATAATGCATGGTGGAACTTTTTTGTCTTCAAGTAATTTCCCCATATTTTCATCCACCTCCCATTCCTGTTTGTTCCAGGTAGTATTGGCATCCCAAAGCATTTGTCCGTCGTGCATATAGAGTACCTGATATTTTTGCTCACTGGAATAACCATTCGGTAACCATACATCCACCTGACGGTCTTGCACAAAATTCGATTTAAAAATCCCAAGAGATTCTAGTTGACCGCTTTGGACCTGAGGTTGTGCCATAAGAAATTGAACATGCAGGATCCACACGCTTAAGAGTAAGAAAAATTTTTTCATGAGTTCAGTAGTCGTGGTTGATACCATTTTATATAAAGAGGGAAAATACGGCAGATTGTTCAAACAAAAGAGGAGCTTAGATTATTCTTTTTCCTTTTTAAGCTCAAAGGTTTGCAATCCTGAATTTTGTTGTTTTTAAAACAGGAATTAGGGATGTTGTTAAAAATACACTCCTTTTTAGAGAAGTCGTTTTTCTTTAGTGGTAATTTGAAAAGTACAAATCCGTTTTTTTTTGAAAGCAAGAGGTGATTTAAGGTGAAGCGGATAGTTTTATTGTTTTTACAGATCGCAAATTGGGATATTTTCACTTCAGATTGATTTTAATCCATTCCATGACGGTAGCGTGTTGATTTATAGAGTGTTTTGGGGTGGGTGTCTTAAGGAGTAGATAAAGAATGAAGCTGAAGTGTGTTTTTTATATTAAAAATGATTTTTTGCTCCGGGCTAGAATGTTGTTTATTTTACAATTATAAAATGATAAAAACATCAATAAGGGATTTTTATGGCTGTTTTTGATGTTTTCAATGCGTTTATTATTTGTTTTTAAACAACTACTCCTTTCTGTTTTTTTTTCGAAAAATTTACCTCAAAATGGGATATTTTGTGGCTTGGCTGCACTTTTGAAATTGTTTTTGAGCAAGTCAGTAATTCGATTGATTTAATCGTATTGCTGAGGCTTAAGGATGGGCATTGGAAAGGTAATATGGATTTATTACAATTTATTCAAGGGCTTTGACTATTGGGATTTTTTAACCGCTCACGACTCCACAACTTATTTACAGAAAACAATTGAGGTTAACGGTCAACAAAGAAAGAAATGAAAACGGTAAGTTATCAGCCTTGTAGGTTAAAAGAAGCAGCTGAGTTTTTACAGCAAACTTTTGGGGGTAGTGTAAATGGTAATATTTGGGAGAAAGAAGATGTAGGAAGCTTTCGGTTTTTTGAGTTTGATAAGCTCGAAATCAGTAAGGCTTCCATGTTCATTGATGAGGATGTCCGTCTGGAGCGTGAGCATAAAGAAAACATGGAGTATTACCCAATCTATTTTAGTTTAGATGGTAAGGGTTTATGGCAGGAAGCAGAGGAACAGCGCGCGATTAGTGAGGGCGGGGCGGTGTTTTTGTCGAATCAGCCATGTTTTGTAGAGTATCAGAAGGGTACCTGGGTGAACCACATCAATCTGAGGATTCACCGCGATCTACTTTTGGAGATTTTGGGTCCGGGTCATCCTATTTCTTTTAAAATTGAACATGGTCAACCTGTTACCATATATAAAGCATTAAGCGATGAAATTAATGTGGTGCTTCAGGATTTATTTAGTGAGTGGGGGAACAGTTTAGGTCCTTATCATGCCAAAGCCAGAGCGTATGAATTATTTGTCATGATTGTGAAATTACTAAATATGGAAGAAAGTATTGAGGCTAAAAAAGATTCGGAAAATACCGTTCACCTTTCTGCGGATAAAATGGAGGTGGTGATGAAAGCACGTGATCTGTTGGTGCAAAATTACCTGAATCCACCTTCACAAGTGGAGTTAAGCCGTCATTGTGGAGTAAGTGAAACCTTGCTGCGAAAAATGTTCAAGCAGGTTTTCAATATCTCAATGTATCAATACGTGAAAGATTATCGCCTCAATCTGGCCAAAGAAATGCTGGAGAAAACCAATTGGCCAATTAATGTGGTGGGTAACAGAATTGGTTATGTACATATGGGGCAATTTTCCGCGGCGATGAAGAAGAAATTCGGTTTTGGGCCGAAAGAAATTAAAGCAGGAATGGCCGTATAATACGGCTGCAGCACCTGCATCTGAAAGTGTAGGGTATAAGAGGCTGTCGTGAAGCTATTAACAATGTTATGGAGCAGTAAGGGGTTGAACTGCTCGTTTTCATTAGTTTAGCAAGTTTTGAAGGGCGCTTGTAATGGTGTCCGGAACGTTTTGTGTGGTGTAATGCTCTGGTGATTTTCCAGCTCGCTGGCTTACAGGCTAAATTAAGGAAATGATGGATTGGTGGGGTGAGGTATACCTCCTGAACGAAAGGATTATATAGAAATAAAAATAATACGAATTTTGATTGATAATGACACTTAAGAGAGGCTTCGGCCTCTTTTTTTGTGGGAAAAAATGGCTGGCCCCGGCCGGGGCTGCCTTCTGTCTATTCTTCTTGAAAAAATTATTCTAATTCATTGATGCCCTTCAACTCTGTGGGGTTGGTTTCCTGTGGGTGTTTGTTGATGACTGCGCACGCTTGTAGAGCGCCTATCAAGAGTAAAATAAGTAGGGTCTGCTGAAATAGCTCGAATTATCTAAAAACGACTGAAGATCAACTTATTAAATCACATTAAATCTCTTTTAGTGCAAGGGGAAATTTTGTAAATTGTCCTTTAAATAGCCCCAGGGCTCCTTTCCTACTTTTTTAGCTTGCACTATGATTAAGCATTCCCCTGATCAACTTGAGATTTCTGATTTTATGGACCCGTATTTGGGTGGCCTTAATCCCAATAATAGATGGATTATTATGGCCAAAGAAATTCCTTGGAGTCAATTAAAAAGGATCTATGAACGGAACATGTCCTTCGACAAAGGAGCTAGACCTAAACCAGCGCGTTTAGTGATTGGAGCCTTGATTATCAAACACAAATATAAGTTGTCTGATAGAGAAACAATTGAACAAATCAAAGAAAGTCCATATCTACAATACTTTGTTGGATTGCATAAATTTCAACATGATCAGGTATTCGATTCTTCATTATTTCCGACAATTAGAAAGCGTTTGACCATAAAAGACTTTAATGATTTAAGTCACTTACTCCAGAGTCATGACGTTAGTATTGATGAGCAAAGCGAACTTCGTGATGAAAAAAATGTAGAAAGTGATACAAAATATAAGAAGCCTGAAATTGAAAACTCGATTTCAGTTGATGCTACTGTAGCGGTGCAAGAAATTCCTTATCCGACCGACCTGGCTTTGATCAATAAGGCTCGCATTGAATCAGAAAAAATCATCGATATATTATGGGAATTTGTTAAAACAGATGCTAAGAAACCTAGAAGCTATCGACAAAAAGCCCAAAAAGAATTTCTAGCGTTGACAAGAAAAAAGAAGAAAGGCGCCGATTTTTGGAGGGCTGCAAATCGAAAACAACTACAGTATCTTCATCGAAATATAGGGCATATTCATCGTCTATTAGACCAAATTAAGGTAGGTATTCCTTTGAATAAGCGTTTTTTGAAGCTATTGTATGTTATTCAAGAAGTGTATCGCCAACAAATGGAAATGATTGAAGAGAAGAAAAATACGGTTGGTTTCCGTATTGTAAACTTATATCAACCACATATTCGCCCCATCATAAGAGGGAAGTCTGGAGCGAATGTTGAATTTGGAGCTAAAATATCAATATCTATTGACCAAGGCTATTCTTATATTGACCATCATGATTTTGAAGCATACTATGAAGGGGAAGAGGAGATTATCAAAAAGCATATTGAAGCACATAAACTACGGCACCCTCACACTAAGCTAAATGGAATTGTTGGAGACAAAATTTATGGAAATCGAAATGCTAGAGAAGTTTATGATCAAAATGATATAACTTTCGTCGGCTCACCTCTTGGAGCTCCTCCTAAAGATCCTGAAAAAATTAAAGAGCGGGAAGAGAATAAGGTTATCCATCAAAAATTGAGGAGTCATGTAGAAGGAAAATTTGGACAAACTAAAAGAGGGTATGGATTGAATAATATTAAGGCACGAAGATCAGACACCACAAATTCTTGGATTGGTGCCATCTTCTTTATTGCTAACCTTGAAAGATTCATGAAAGGAATCTTTTTTGACCTTTTTTTCATTATTTATGAATATGATTTATGGGCATTAGTAACATCAATAATCGAAGCTGGAATTGGTCAACCAAATTTCAAGAAAAATAAAGAGACCTTTTTAAGCAGACCCTAAGTAAATATTTCATAGTTGAAAAAAGTTGGTGTTTGAATAAAAACGTATATCTCTCCCGGCAAAGATCAGCTTTTTGATTATAATCCTATTAGATTTTTATAGGGCGTGATTAAAAGCCGGAATTTGTGATAAAAATTTGAAGTTTCCTGGAATCTAATTTTCACTGATAATTTGATCATGGCTGTGGCAATACCTGATTATATGGACTGGAAATCTTCCCTGTTGTGGGGGAGTGATCCAAGATCTTTTCTAATAATTCCAGTTGGCATTGGAAGGTGCAGTTTTGAAATCATGCTTAGTTATCTGGCTGTTGCTCGCTGAGGACTCACTCAATGAATTTAACATAATGTACGCTGGGTTTATTGTTGTAGCGCCTTAAATTACCAGATTTCGAATCAAGATTAGAAGAACTATTGAGGGATACTTCTTACGATGAAATTGATGAAGTAAGAAACATTCGGGCAAGGCTCAATAAGTGACCTGACGCAGTATTTACATTTTTATATTTCGAAGAAGTTCCATTTGATAATATTCTTTCGGATAGAGCTATCCGAAACATTAAAACCATGCTAAAAGTATCCGGTGGATTCCGTTCCATATCCGGGGCAGATTGCTATGCTGTTATCCGATCTGCGATTGATACCTTTGCCAAACAGGGATTTGAGGTGTTTGACAAGCTTAGAATGGCGTTAATGATGGCTTACTCATTATAATTGAGGGCTGAGTAGTTACAATATGTCTTTGGATTATTATACCCGTACGGAGATGTCTCACCAGAACCGCTTGTACGGAGATGCACAACCGGTAAATGGCCGTACGTCCAAGACCCAGTTTGACGGGACAAATATGACCGCTAACCAATTGTTCTCTTACCGTAACCAGTTCGGTGATATGAAACGTAATGGTGAAGCGCTGAACCGTGACAATACCCACTAGTATGGCATTGGTAATGGAGGTGCCGGCACTGGATGACCGTTGGGTCATGCAGATCCCACAGGCCGATCTGGATGCTAATAACCTGATTAACAGTAGTGATTAGAATTCGCTTTAATTAGAGAATTTCTGAGGAGCTTACAAAAAGCATATCGCCCCGGCCGAAATGGTCGGTTTTTTTTGTGAGCATTTATAAGCGTGGTTTCACAAATGATTTGTTGAGAGCTTTGAGCATTGAAATCAGCTACAAAATTTAGAGGAATGAATTTTTAGGAGGAAAACAACGGATGTTTATCGGGAAAGAAATTTTTCTACCTCATTTTGCTATAAGTTATATTTATTATTTTTCACTCTGGCCTGATTTGAGTATGGTTAAAAATGGTAATATGTAGTTCATATTAAACTCCTAACTTATGGCAAATTTAAGTTTCCATGTTAAAGTTTAATTCCAGCGTCTCAAAGTATCCTTTTGAACCCCCTCTGACTAAGAAATCTTTTGAACGCATATTTTTCGATTTGTTTGAGCCATTACGAATATTCGGAATGCGTTTTGGTTTAGGAGCGCAGGAGTCGGAGGATTTGGTAGCGGATGTTTTTTGTAAACTGTGGGAGCAAAAGGAGGATTTGCAGGTGAAGAGTTCTTTGAAAGCCTACCTTTTCTCGGCGATGCGCAATAAGGCTTTGAATTATAAAGAACAGCATGGGGTGTCCCGGCAGGTTGGAGTGGAAGAGGCCTTTGAAGTGGCACATGATCAAATGGCAGATCAGCAGCAGGCAGATGAATTGCAATTTTTATTCCAACAAGAACTTCAGTCTTTCTCAAACAACAAGCAACAGATTTTCCGGCTCAGCCGGGACGAGGAAATGAGTTATAAGGAAATAGCAGAGGTAATGGGGATCTCCATTAAAACCGTTGAATCTCATATGAGTGAGGTGCTGAAGGCGCTGAGAAAGGTGGCCCGGGCATACAGATAAGGTATTCAGTATAGAAGCCTGTTGGGTTATCAGTGATTTCATTAAAATTACAAAATATTTTTTTGACAACTTATTACACCGTGAGGTCGACATCGTTACAAATGTAATTTGTCAAGGGTCTGATGCGAGACTTCTTCAATTGTAAAATGTATCCCCAAATAATATTTCGCCAATAGACTAAGTTGGTATAAATCCGACAGGCTCCTAGTTCATTTTTTATTTCTCTTTAAAAGAGCTGCTTTGCCTTTTACCCCATTGTTAAGGGGTGTTTTTATTCATAAAATATTATTTTGATTTTTAGTGGATTAGGGCATTGGCGTATTATCTATTTGTTAATCCGTATTTTTTCATCAGGGTATGATAGGGGTTCAGTTGTCTTATTAATGTATGACAGGAGAACATCAATATAGCGAGGAAAAATTAATAGATTACCTAAAAGGCCGGTTATCCAAAGCGGAGGAGGAGCTCCTCTCCAAAGCCCGGGAGGAGTCCGGTTCACTGGCAGAAGACCTGGCGGTGTTAGAAATGATTTATAGCCGAAAAGAAGAGCTTGGTCTAAATATTAATCAATACATCCGCTTTAATCAAATCAATGAACGCATTCATCAAAAGGAAAAAGCGGCATTGAATCCTCAAAAAGGGAGTGCTGAAATTTCCAAAAAGTGGGCCTTCGGTATGGCGGCCAGTTTGCTTTTGTTATTGACTTTCGGACTGGGGAGCTATCACTGGTGGAATGAAGTACCCATGATCGCAGTGGCCAGTCAGCATGAAGAAATTCGGGAGCTGACTTTGCCGGATGGTAGTCAGCTGATTCTCTACCCCAATAGTGAGGTGAGGTATCCGGAACGTTTTGATGAGGATATTCGGGAGATTGAGTTCAGGGGGACAGGGCATTTTGAGGTGGAGGCTAATCCAGAGCATCCGTTTTCGGTAGTGTTGGCTAATAGTGAAGTCCGTGTGCTGGGAACGGTATTTGAAGTGAAGGCGCCTGTCGGTGGTCTTGAGGAGCGGGTTTCCCTGATCGAGGGCGTGGTGAATATGCGGATAGATGGAAATGAAAAGGATTTGAAGTTAAGCCCTGGTGAATCCTTCCGATTTGATTTGCCGGCGGGAGATTTTTCTGTTCAGCCTTTTGATGTTCAGGAGGTCGAAGCCAGAAAGCAGGGGAGTATGCTTTTTCATCAAACGGCATTACAGCAGGTGGTCGCTGATATTACAGATTGGTATGGGATTGATATTGAGGTAAGTGATCAATTAAAAAATAAACGTATATCCGGTAAATTTAAAACTGGTAGTTTAAGTGGTATGCTGCAAACACTGGAGGTTTTGTCTGCTGGCAAAATAAAGAAACAGCAGCAGAGATACTTATTAGAATAAAAAAAAACAGCCTCAGCAAGCTTGGCGGTGCGCAGAGGCTGAATTATAACTCTTAAATGTAAATTTATGAAAAATCCTTATCTGTTAAGGAAAAGGGCCGGATTTTTTTTGGTCATGGGATTGCTGTGCCTTTCCCTTTTGCAACAGCAGTATGCTTTTGCGCAGGAGAAGTTCACGATTGGGCAATTGGTTCAATATGTGGAAGCGGAGTATAAGATGAATTTTATCTTTTCAGAGTCAGATGTCGATCGGAATGAAACGGTGGCTTTTCAAGCCCGGGGCAAGTCGCTGTCGGAAATTTTGAGGCTGTTGGAGACTCATCCTGCGTACCGTTTTCAGCAAATTGAAGAAAATATTGTAATCAGCCGGAAGCCGGAAACGGAAGCGGACAAACAGCAGAAAAGACGCATTAGCGGAACGGTGGCCGATGAGCAGGGAGAGCCGGTGATTGGCGCCACAATTTCCATTAACGAAGGACAGGGGGGGGGGCTGACCGATATTTCCGGTAACTTTCAGCTGCAGGCCAGTGCTGAGGATCAGTTGCGTATTAGTTTCATTGGTTATTCCGATGAAATTTTGCGGGTGGGCAATCAGACTCATTTTCAGGTGATATTGAAGGAAGATACCCAAGAGTTGGAGGAGGTGGTCGTGGTCGCTTATGGTACTCAAAAGAAGGGAACGGTCACTGGTTCGATCAGCTCCATTAAGATCAAGGAAGATTTACCAGGGGTGTTTTCCAGTGTGGATCAAATGATGGCCGGTAAAGTTTCCGGTGTTCAGGTAACGGCAGAAAGCGGGGAACCCGGAGCGCCGGCCAATATTCGGGTACGTGGTACCGGAACGATCGGTTATAATGAGCCCTTATGGATTGTGGACGGTTTTCCAGTGATAGGTAACCCTACTTCCTCCATTTCTAATAATGATATTGCTTCAATAGATGTATTGAAGGGTGCTTCTGCTACGGCCATTTATGGCGCCAGAGCGGCCAATGGGGTGATTTTGTTAACTACCAAAAAGGGAGATCAGGGAAAGATGACCCTGTCTTATAATACGACATTGGGATTTCAGTTCAATCCTAAAAGTTATGAGGTTTTAGGGGTCGACGATTATATTGATCTTCAGTCTGACTTGGGGAATGATTTAAGCAGGTTCAGAGGGGATGATTTTGTGGACTGGCAGAGAGCCATTACTAGAAATGGGGCGATGCTGCAGAGTCATAATATCTCTATGAGTGGAGGTTCTGATCGTTTAAAATATTATAATTCTTTGGATTATTACAACGGACAATCCATTTCTGAAGCATCCGATTATGAGCGGTTTGTATTCAGAACCAATACCGAACTGCAATTATTGGATCGTTTAAAAGTAGGGGAAAGTCTTCAATTAAGTTATGAGCAAACCGGGATGCGTCGTTTTAATAACGAGTTGCATGGTTTGAGAACCGCAGCAGCCAGAAATGCCCCTTATACTCCTATTTATGGCGATGGCCCGCTTGGCTATGGATTGGTTAATGAGCAGACGGCCGGTGTAGCCGCTACCACTACGGCCAATATTCTGGCGCAGAGCAATGAGGAAATTCATAATAATGTTTGGGACAACACACGCGTGTTGGGGAATATTTTTGCGGAGCTGGAATTGGCAAAGGGTTTAAGCTATCGCGCTTCTTTCGGGGTGGATCACTTTATGCGGAAGAATAATATGTATAATAAAGGCTTGAATGGTGTGCTTGGCCATCGTGTGGGAGGAGATGAGCATACTATCGGGATGGTGGATGCCTTCAATACTTCTTTAAATTTGAATCATGTGCTGACCTATGATTTGCAATTGGGAAAGCATAATCTGAGCATGATGGGTGGTTATGAAGGCATGTACAACAAAAGTCAGCATATTCGCTCACGTGGTTTCGGAATTCCAAACTGGGATATTAAACTGATTCAGACAGCTAAAACCTATGCGGTGCACCAGCAGATGGATCATTTTACACTGGATGGATTCTTTGGGAGAATCAACTATGATTATAATAATAAATATCTTTTCACCGCGACTATTCGTAATGACCGCTCTTCTAGATTCAGTAAGGAAAACCGCACGGGTATTTTCCCTTCTTTTTCTGCGGGTTGGGTGTTGACAGAGGAAGATTTCTTCAATGTTCCTCAAATTGACTTTTTGAAAATTCGTGGGGGCTGGGGGCAATCCGGTAATCAGTTTACGGGTAACAACTTTGCCTTTTTGCCAGCCATGGACATGAATGTCTATTATATCCTGGGGCCTGACGGTAGCGGAAGACAAGGGGCGGCCAGCCTGATTATGCCTAATCCGGATTTACGTTGGGAAACTTCTAATCAATTGGATTTCGGTATTGATGGGGTGTTTTTTAATGGCGCACTTTCCATCACGGCAGAATATTATGATCGACTGACTAGTGATATCTTGCTGGATGTGACCCTGCCCGGAAGCGCCGGATATGTAGGGGGAACCACTATTAATGCCGGAGAGGTTCGCAATAATGGTTTTGAATTTTCTGCCCATTTCAACAAACGCATTGGGGACTGGGAATGGAATTTCGGGGGTAATCTGACCACGGTGAAAAATGAAGTCATGGCGCTGGATCAGGAAAATACAAAGATTATCGACGGTTTTGTTCCTCATCTTTCCGATGCTTACATCACCCAGGTTGGAGGAAGAGTGGGAGAGTTTTATGGCTATAAAACAGATGGGATTTTCCGCTCTCAAGCAGAAGTGGAAGCGCATGTGGATCGTCATGGAAATATGTTACAGCCCGATGCACAGGCCGGAGATGTTCGTTTTTTGGATACGAATGGTGATGGACAGATTGATGCCTCAGACAGGACCGGAATTGGTAGCGCCATCCCGAATATGTATTATGGATTTAATATTGACGCCAAATATAAAAACTGGGATTTTTCCATGGTTTGGCAAGGGGTTCAGGGTGTTCAAATGCTGAATGCAGCACGTATGGAATTGGAAAGTATGAAGTCTACCTCCAATCAACTCCGCACGGTTTTGGATCGCTGGAGCCCTGAAAATCCCAATGGAAGCCTGCCTAGAGCTACCGCGACTGATGAAAATGGCAATTCCTTGCTTTCAGATCGTTGGATAGAAGACGCCAGCTTCCTGCGTTTACGAAATATTCAAATTGGTTATCAGTTGAATGCAGAAAAGCTCTCTCATTTAACCAAGGGTAAGATCAGCTATTTGCGCTTGTTTGCAGGAGTTCAAAATGCTTTAACCTTTACAAAGTATTCCGGTCTGGATCCGGAGGCAACCATTGGGGTGGCAGCCTGGGACAATGATCTTTCCGGTGTGCGTTTAGATACCGGTCAGGATGATGGTACCACCCCAATGCCGATTGTGGTACAAACCGGACTTCAAATTAAATTCTAGTATTAAAATATTCTTGATATAAATAGTATGAAAAAGTTATCATACATTTTCTGCGGTCTTATGATTTTTACACTGCAGGCGTGTTTCAATCTTGATCTTGATCCCTTAGATAAAGTTACGGAAGCCAGTTATTTTAAAACCAGAGAAGATTTTGATGGGGCTACCTTTGCGGCTTATTCTTCTTGGCAAAAATTATATCAGATTCGTCAGGCTATGCCTAATGTGAATTTTTCGGAGTGGATCCGTTTGTCCAATCTGGTTGATGATGCGGTGGAAGGGGTGTTGTTTGAAACCCAGCAGGGTATGCGGGAAGATGTTCGGGAGTTGGATGAATTGGATTTTCGTCCTACTTTCCAATCAATCCAGGCCATTTATGCCTATGTCTACGAGGGAATTATGCGTGCCAATACGATTATCGAAAAGGTAGAGGAGGAAAATGAGCTGACAGATGCTGAAAAGAAGGCCTTCCGGGCAGAAGCAAAATTTATCCGTGGTTTTCTTCACTTCCAGGCCTTGAAGCTTTGGGGGACGCCTCCTTTGGTTTTGAAGCGGATCACGGATGTGAATGAGGCCTCGCAGCCGAATGCCAGCCAGGAAGATTTGTACAAAAGTATTCTGGCAGATTTTGAAGAAGCCTATACCAACCTGCCGGAGAGCTGGGACAGTAATAATTTAGGGCGTGCAAGCAAGTGGACCGCGAAAGCATTTATGGGAAAAGTAAATGTTTGGAAAAAGGATTGGCCTGCGGCCATAGCTGATTTCGAGGCGATTGAAAAAGCGGGTGCATATCAGTTGATGGTGGATTATGAAGATGTTTTTGCGGCGGATAATCAAAATAATGCAGAATCTATTTTTGAAATTCAGGCAGGGGTGATTCCCGGAGAGAATAATCCCTGGATAGGGGAAGACGAGGGGAGTGGTCATGGGGAAGGTAATCAGCGTGCTTATTTCAATGGGATCTGTCGTCGTGTTCCTCCAAATCGTATTTTACAGGATTCCCAGGGCAATGAGGCCAGCATTCAGTCTATCGGAATTTTTGAGGCGAGTCCGGCTTTTGTTGCCAAATTTGAGGCGGGAGACTTGCGTAAAGAGGTTTCTGTTTATTTTGATGGGGATGTCTACTATAATCTGGATGGTGCAGAGGTGTTGTATGAACCGTTTAGAACGGACTATACCATTTCCCAAACCGGCCACCATATCAAAAAATATAATGGAAGAAGGTCTGTAACTCCGGACGGTCCCTTTGATGGCCGAACAGTGATCAATAATGAGCGCTTTTATCGCTATGCCGAGATGATCCTCTTGTATGCCGAAGCACTGATTGAGCAGGGCAGAGAGGCGGAAGCCCTTGTGCAGATTAACCGTATTCGTGCGCGTGCAGGTTTGGGAGAAAGTACGCTGAATGCTACTGCAGCCTTACACCATGAGAAACATATGGAATTGGCTTTTGAGGGCCAGCGTTTTTTCGATGTGGTGCGTTGGGGAATAGGGGCTCAGGTTTATGGCGAAAAGTGGACAGATAAAGTGGTGCTTTTCCCATTCCCTCAGGCAGAGGTTGCGCGTTCCGGAGGTTTATTGAAACAAAATATTGGATATTAAAAGCCTGTTTAAAAGCCAAAATTCGAATAGGCAGTCGGATGCTGTGGTTTTGAACAAGCGCTATTAAAAAATTGGGGGTAGAGGAGTTATCACCCCTTCGGTTTTGATTGTTTCTCACTTATTTTTTTAACTGTAAGAATGGGGGAGGAGGTTGTTCCTCCCCATATTTCAATGCTTGTAATCTAATTAACAGTTTAATTCATGGAGTTGGTATGTGGGGTTTATCAATTCATATTATAAATTTTCAATAATGAAAAATTGTTTATTAGTATTCCTTTTTTTATTAGTATCACAATGGGTTTACGCACAAAATAGCCCGTGTACGGATTGTGATGGCAAACCAGACAATTATATTGTCACTCGAATAGATGGTTTCGTAATCACTTGTAAAATGATGCGTACGCCTATTAATAAATTAACCTTTTTAGGGTCTCATAACGCTTATGCAAATAATGATGAGAGGTATATGGGTACTAAGTTTTCTGAGACCTTTTCTCAAAATCATGAATTGTCCATGCGTAAGCAATTGGAGCAGGGAGTTCGGTTTTTGGAGTGGGATTTAATTCCCAAAGATCCGGCCTGGTGTTTTGGATTGAATGTAACTTTTGCTCATGGGAACCCGATTCATGGTTATACCAAATCCTGGGAAATTATGAATTATGACCTTCGTCCCTGGTTAGAGGCGGATCCTTACCGTTTTATGATTGTGAATACGGCAGATATTAAGGAGGCAGGAGGCTGTCATGGGTATAAAAAAATATATGAAAAATTTAGGGATGATAAATTTCATGATAGTGGATTGCTGAATTATGTGTACGAGCCTGATTATCTTTGGGAAGAGAAATTGATGCGGTACACCGCCCAAAGAAGGTATCCCACATTGCAAGAGCTTTTGTGTTCAGGAAAGCGAGTATTTTATATGTTGCCTTTTAAAGCCGAATATGAAAGTGACTGGGAGGATTTATATGTAAAGAAGTGGGAAAATGGGGAGGAAAAGGTAGGTTCAGGCGTTCAGCATCTGGATGATTATGCTAAAGAACGATTGGTCGCCAGAGTGGGTTTGGATTTACAATCTTCAAAAAGCTATACCATGATGAATGTGAACGTTTATCCAAATCACAATTTTGCTGGGAATAAATCCACCACAAGATCTGCCAACTCAGCTCATCGGTTATATAAAATAGCACAAAATTATGAGGCATTAATTCAGCAAAATCTAAATTCGCAAAAAGTAGTGAATGTTATTCAGTTAGATTATGTTGGGCTGTATAGTAGAAAAGTAAGGGAGATTGGAGCAGTCAACAGGATGAACTGGGTAAGGGAATTTGGAGAGTCAAGCTGGACTCTTCGGAACCTGGTTGGTTCTCATTGGGATATTCACCCCTATGTGGGTACGGGAACTTATAGGGATGAAAGCCCCATAAAACCTACTTTTGCTTCCTCAACTAAGGATGATAATACGGCTTATCGCAGCCCGAATAGTGCCATTAATGGAGACCTTTGTATGAAGTGGCAGCCAAAAGATAAAGGGGAGGCTGATTTTACGTTTGGATTTAATCAACCGGTACGTTTAATGAATTTTGCGATTTGCTGGGATGGGGTTGCGCCTCAAAATATTAAGTGGTTTATTGCAAAAACCAAGGGAGGAAGCTTTCAGCCTACCAGCTTGATTACCCCGGAAAAAGCCTCAGATCATGCTGATAAATGTAAGGCCCTCACCTATTATACTTATAAGGTGAACGGATTTACCGGAACTGATGTGTATGCTATAAAAATGGAAATAGAGCCACAGAAGGGGGATCATGTGATGATTTTTGATATTATAGGTCAAAGGAGGCCAGATCAGGATGTTCCGACTGGTCCAAAGATGGTGGATAATGAGGCTGAAAATGTGGTGATTTACCCCAACCCGGTTAAGTCAATATTAAACATTGAGCTCCCCAAATCAGCTCAGGGGATTAAAACCGTTTCTATTATGGATGCACAGGGAAGTATTTTGGAGAATAAGTATTTTTCATTTCCAGGAGAATGTGCTGAGGTTCAGTTGGATCTTTCGATTCATTTGCCTCAGGTAATGTTAGGCGCGGTGGAATATTGGAGCAGTCAGGGAGAGTTAATTCAGAAGCGCTTCCAGATCCTGAAAGAATAGATGTCTAATATTGATTTATTGATGTCTGACAACATCAACTATTAGAACTTAAACTAACTAAAATATATCTTGCAGCCAGTTATGTGTGATGTAACAATTGGGTCTTTAGGGACGCAACTGTTGTTTAATTAGTTAAACTTAACGGGACTCTGTGTAAATTTTGAGAGAAGTAGGAGATTGTATATCCTATAGTGTAGTTTTGATTCAACTCTCCTCTTCTCATTTTTTAAAATATGAATAGAAGACTTTTTATTAGGAGATTATCCTTATTGATGGCTTTGGGATTTATAGAACCAAATTTTTTAAAAGCCGGTAAATCTAAGGCTCGTGGCTTTCGCTTTGGCTTATTGACAGATACTCACTATGCTGATCGCGAGGCGGTAGGTAACAGGTGTTACAGGGCTTCTCTTCAGAGGATGGAGGACTTTGTGCAAAGCATGAATCAGGAAGAAGTGAATTTTGTCATGCACTTGGGAGATTTCAAAGATGAAGCTCCGGAACCTACTGTGGCCAGCACTTTGAATTATTTAAGAACCCTGGAGGCTGCTTACGGGAAGTTTCATGGGCCTCGCTATCATGCCGTTGGAAATCATGATGTGGATAGTATTTCCAAAGCCCAGTTTTTGGCTGCGGTAGAAAACACAGGGATTCCGAAATACAAATCCTATTACTCTTTTGATAGTGGCGGCTGGCATTTTATTGTATTGGATGGCAATTATGATCGGGAAGGGAAAGATCATCATAAAGGTGATTTTGACTGGCAGGATGTCAATTTGCCAGCGCCGGAATTTGTTTGGTTGATGAATGATTTGAAGGAAAATCATCTTCCTACCATTATCTTTTCACATCATCTGCTACATGAGGTACAGCACCAATATCAGTACCATTTAAATAACGCTGCTGAAGTACGCCATCTTCTGGAAAAGTTTGGGAATGTAAAAGCGGTTTTTCAGGGGCATTTGCATCAAAATGTGTATCAACAGATTAATGGGATTCATTATTTGACCTTGCCGGGCATGGTGGATGAATGCGGGAAAGAAAAAACAAGCTATGCATTAGTTGAGCTAACCGATGACAAAATTGTAATAGAAGGAGTGGGGCATCAACAGGCAAGGGTGCTGGACATTGGGATTTAATGTTGCACAAGGCTCTTTATTTAACATAGGGTTATTTTAGGGGTTTGTTGGATTTAAATTCTCACAGGGTATCGCAAAAGTGTGATTCGATGCTTGGTATTTGCAAAAGGTTGGGTTAATATTAAAGAACAATCATATTGGTTCGTTAAAACTGATTCAAAATTCAAAACCAATTTCATAGGCGAGGATCCTTCGCTGAAGGAAAAAAAGCACCCAGATAATGAAAAGCATCAAATTTTCCCCTCAGAATTACCCACTAAAAAAGCAGGCAGAGTTATATAAGCATTTATTTGGCGGGATTGAGTTTAAGGGGACCTGGGAGAAAGAAGCCCTTGGTTTTAACCGTTATTTTTCATTTGAAAGCGTGGAGGCTTTCAAGTTGATGGTTTTTTTTTAGTGAGGATGCGCAAGAATTTGATGGGCTCATTTTATATTTTAATCTGGAGGGGAGTCAGGAAATGGAGGATTTGGATGGGTTAAAAACCGAAGGGAACAAGTGGGTTTTTGTCTCCAATAAACCTTGCCATTTGCATTTAAAAAAGAACAGCTGGACCAAGCATATCGGGATTCGAATTTATCGACCATTATTGTTGGAGATTTTAGGCGAGCACCACCCTTTATTTCAGCAATTTGTGAATAAGGAGCCTTTCAGTTATAGTATATCTTACAGTCGGGAGGTAGGGGTTCGATTGGATAGTTTATTTACGGTTTGGGGAACTAAGATGGCTAAAATTGAAGCCATCAGCAAAACCTATGATTTATTGGCTACATTCTTTTCAGATTTTAATGATCGTAATGATTTGATCGCTGAAGCCGCTCCTTGTCAAAATGTGAGGGAAAGATATCTGATGGAAAAGGCAGAAAATATCAAAACCATGCTGGAAGAGAATTATCAGGAACCACCGACCTCAACAGAGATAGCGCGGAGTATGGGAATGAGTGAATCCAATGTGCGGAAGATCTTTAAAGAATATTATGGGACGTCGCTTTATGCTTATGTGAAGGCCCATCGGTTAGAAGTCGCCAAAGAAATGTTGATAAATACGGATTGGCCCGTGAAGCTCATCGGCCACCGGGTAGGGTATACGCATATGGGGCAGTTTTCCAAATTAATCAAACAGACTTACGGAAAATTGCCCTCAGCAATTCGGGAGGAGCAATAAGTTAAGCAAGTGTATTCGAAAAGCTTTTTTATAATACGAGGCCTGTCGCAGGTTTTAGGGAAGATGATCATCATTTTTAAACACCGTCTCTTCACTTGAATAATTCCTCTCAGCATATAGTGTGCCGGACTTAGCCGCTTTCAATTTAATCGTTGTAATTGGGATGTGGATATTTAAATTACCAGCATTGAGAGGAGTAGGCTTTCCATTCCTTGGCTTCTATGGAAAAAATTGCAATAGGGAACTATTCCTTCACTTTTCCTGCCTTGCAGCTAAACGAGGATTTAAGCATGACTAATTCGGTTTATGAAGGAGATTTCGTTATGGTTTTCCGCTCAAATTAAGTATCGCATTCTGATGCGTTGATATCTCAAACTTCTTATATTATTTTTGAAGTAACGTCTTGGATTAAAACTTGCTTTTTTTCTCAAAATTATTGAAGGATGGATAAAAAAATAATTAAAATAACGGACCCTAAAATGCCTGTAAAAATAGCAGGGGAAGCACTCTTACAACTGTTTGGTGGGCGAAATCATCAAGGGAGCTGGAATAAAGAGGGAGTGGGGGAGTCCCGTTTTGTGGAATATGATCAGTTAGAAGTTTACAAATTGACGGTTTATTCTAGCTTTGCAGTGGAGCATATCCGGGATTTTGGCCCTTCCTTTAAAAGTTTGGGGATTAGTTTTAATTTGGGCGGGGAACAATATTATAAATCAGCACAAGGGGAGGTATATCAGCAGCCAAACAGTTGTTTTATTGGTAATGGGAATGTAGTGCTTGGGGTGGAGGAGAGCAAGTGGTTCCGTCAGGTAGGTTTTAGAATTGGGCCTAGACTATTAGAGGAAATCCTGGGGGCACATCACCCCCTGCTTCAAAAAATCAATAATGATGAGGCCTTTTCTTATCATTTTGAATACAGTCCGGAACTGGGCAATAGTCTGGAAAAAATGTTTCGGGCCTGGGGCTCTCCTCTATCGAAGTTTGAAACCATTGGACTTGCATTTGAAGTGCTGTCCAAATATTTTTTAGAGTTGAACCAGGTTATGGGGCATCAGGAGAAAAATGAAGCGGGCAATAATAGTTATCATGAGGAGGTTGCAGATTTGGCCCGAAAGATTTTAGAGGAGAATTATCTTAATCCTCCCTCTCAGGAAGAGTTAAGTATCCATTGCAGCATGAGTCCTTCCAATCTACGTAAAGTATTTAAAGCCCGCTTCGGCATATCGATTTACCAGTATATAAAACAATATCGATTAAAGCTCGCCTATCAAATGCTAAAGGAAACCGACTGGCCCGTAAAGCTCATAGGTCATCGAGTAGGATATACGCATATGGGCCAGTTTTCTAAATTAATTAAGCAGACTTACGGAAAATTGCCCTCGGAAATCCGGGAGGATTTGGCAAGACAATAGCGCATAGAGAGGGGATTGATTTCCCCTTTTTTTTGGCTGAAATATTAGTTGTGGGATGTTTTTTGGCGCTTGGCCTTGCTAGCGTTTTTCAGGCTAAGTGGAGATAGTACGCATACCGTTTTAGAGAAGTCGAAAATGAAGAGACTGTTCTATCCCAATTAATTGCACCTTGCAAAGGTAAGGCTTTCTTGTTGAATGCAGGTGTCACAGTATTTCAAAAGACTAGCACGAAATGATCAAAATTTAGCGAATTATCCTCGGGATTTTGTTTTTCAGACACTGGTTTCATTATAATAGTATTAGGGTTTTATTGTCTGAGATGCGGTAAAAATTGTACTTTATTTATTTTATTGGCGTTTTAACTACCTGTTGTTGACTTTTTTCAAGTTTTTACTAGGGGAATTTAATGTTAAAATTATTCACGTAAACAACTCAGGTGTTGTAAATAAAACAATCACCTTTTGTCTGCCTTTAAGATTAGTACACTTTTTGTCAAATTTGAAGCATTGAATTATCATTTTGAAGAATCAGATCAGAGCTGTCCTTTTGGGGTAGTGATTGAATTTTTTCAAGGTGTAGAACCTAATAATGCTTGATATGCCTAAATTATTACGAATGCTATTGGTGCTGGTGCTGCTGGTGAACAGCAGTGTCTATGCCCAAAAAAGTAAGTATGTTGATGGCCGTTTGCAGGGAGTCGTTCACCTTAAGTTTAAGGAAGGAAGTGCGCCCGGAAATTCGACCTTTAGCACTGCCCGGGGAGGGCAATTAGAAATTGGCGCTGCCGAATTTGATGGCCTGAGCCAGCAGTTTGGTGCATACCAATTGGAGCCTATTTTTAAGATGACCCGCAAAAATGCGGAGAAACTAAAAAAACATGGGCTGGATCGCTGGTTTAAATTGCGTATGGAAGAAAGCTCAGATTTGAGCATGGCCATAAAGCAGTTTGAAGGTTTGGAAATGGTAGAACTGGCGGAAGCTTCTCTGGAAGTAGTACGTGAGCAGGGAACCTTCCGAAAGGCCAACCCGCAGCAGGTCTCTAAAAAGAGAAGAAAGCAAATGCCAATGAACGATCCGCTTTTGGCAGACCAATGGCATTATCATAATGATGGTACGGTATCTGAAACCGCAGTAGCCGGAGCAGATATCAATTTATTCCCAGCCTGGGAGCGCATTACCGGTTCTAAGGAGGTGATCGTTTCCATCCACGATGAAGGGATGGATGTGAACCATGAGGACTTGAAAGCCGCCATGTGGGTGAACCCGGGGGAGGCTGAAGATGGAGAAGATAGTGATGATAACGGCTATGTGGATGATATTCACGGTTTCAATTTTGTACAATACACGGGAGATATTGATGCGCAGGACCATGGTACCCATGTAGGCGGAACAGTAGGTGCGGTGAATAATAATGGCATTGGGGTATCCGGTGTAGCGGGGGGTAGTGATGCTTCCGGTGGGGTACGGTTAATGTCCCTGCAAATTTTGGGCATGGGAACCTCAGATGCCCGAATTGCGGAGTCTTTCGTTTATGCGGCAGATAATGGAGCGGTCATTTCCCAAAACTCCTGGGGATATAGTCAATCTGACTTTTATGAGCAGGTGGTATTGGATGCAATTGATTACTTTATCGCAGAGGCCGGAGATTACGAAGGCAGCCCGATGAAGGGTGGGGTGGTGATTGTTGCAGCGGGTAATCTGGATACCGAAGAGGATAAATGGTATCCAGCAGCCTATGAGCCAGTAATTGCCGTCAGTGCATTGGCGCCGAACTTTGAGAAAGCCTCGTATTCTAACTATGGTAGTTGGCTGGATATTGCCGCCCCTGGTGGAGATGGCGAGATGGGAGGAATTGAGGAGGTTTTAAGCACCTTGCCGAATAATGAATACGGTTATTTCGGGGGTACTTCTATGGCCTGTCCACATGTGTCCGGTATTGCCGCTTTGATGTTGTCTATGCCGGAAAACAAAGGAATTACTGCCGCAGAGCTAAATACTTTATTGTTTAGTTCGTTGCAAGATGTAGATGCCTTTAATTTGGAGTACAAGGGCTTACTGGGGAAAGGATATATTGATGCAGAATTGGCTACCCGCGTGAATCATGGGAATTTGCCTGCTAAAATCGATAATTTTAATCTTCGCGGGGCTGGTTTTGATTTCATCGCCATGGAGTGGACCGTGCGTCATGATGGTGACGGTAGTACGGCACCTGTTGCTTTTGAGGTTCATTATAAAGTCACGGGGGGAGAAGAAAAAGTATTCGAAATTGAAAATGAATATGCTACGGGTACTCCACTGAAAGTGGATTTGAGTGAATTGGAGGCCAGTACTGAATATGAAGTGTCTATTCAGGCCGTTAACCGTTTTGGGGTTAAATCTGATCGTTCGGCTGTTCAAAAGATGCGTACTTCTGCTCAGGGTGCTTCCTTTGAGATTACACGTAGTCATGAGAATAATTCCGGTACGCAGCAATTTACGATCAATCCAAATGATTTACCGGACGTATATGTTGAGCTAAAAAATACCAGCCCGGAAGGGTCCAATGAGCTATTGAGATGGTCTATTGGTACTGATATTTTGGACAGTGATGATGGAGCGCTTGACCCGGATGATATTGAAGGACTCAATCCCACTCCTGCACCCTATGAGGTGGAGAAGAAAGCCATCGCTGATGCAGAAATCATTATGGAAAGTACCGCTTCTGAGCGTTCTGACTATCAGGATGAAGATCTGGATTATGGCGATGATAAATGGGAGCGTAAAATTAGCTACAGAGATCAGAATAGTTCCCGATGGACCTGGATTGGTGATGGCGGAAAGCGTGCTACTCATAGTGTGGCGCAGGCCTTTACGGTATCAGAGTCTGCTGATCGTGATTTTATCTTCCGCAGAGCCAATATTGAATTGGTGGTGAATAAAATGCATGGAGACATTGAATTCGAAATTTATGTAGGAGAGCAATTGCGTACCGCTAAAAAAGTTTATGAGAATAGCTATAGTGTTTCTGGGGAGGAAGAGGTTCGTGACATTCATCGAATTTCAGCAGCTGGCCCAAGGGCAGGTCTGCGTATTCGTCCGGGGGAAACTTTCTGGACCATTTTCCATATTCCGGCAGGTAAGGACAATGCGATTCCTTTGGTGATTGATGAAGGAGTCAACGAAGCCGTAGCCACCCGTAGTTTGATGAGTTTGGATTATGGCGAAAGCTGGAAACCAGTTGCCGAGGTAATGACGGAAGCAGGCATGGCCGACTGGGAGCGTGCAATTTTGGCCGTAGAAGCCGAGGAGATGACCCGATCGGACTATGACTCCCGGGATAAAAAAATCATTAATTTGGTGCCGTCAAAAGGGGAGTTAATGCCGCAGGAGAGTATTCGTGTTCCTTATGAGTTTGATTTAGAGGAGGTACGTGATTTTACGGCCACTACGACAAATCAGAATTTTTATATCAACAATTCAGAGGAGGACTTTTTGACCAAGCCGATGTTTGTTGGCTTAACCGGGCAGCCAGTTGATCTTAGTTTCCCAAAGCTTGCCGGTAGTGGTGGCGAATTGGTGGTTGGAGAACAATCGATTATTCATTTTGAGATGATCAATGAAGGCCATGGCCAGTTAAATATGGCTCAGGTAGCCACTGGGGGAGGTGCATTCGACCTGTCTGACCCGGTGAACTTTGGTGTTCGCACCAGAAAAAGCTCCATTGGACCAAGGTTACGGACCTTTTTCGAGTTTTATTATCACCCACAGACTTCAGGATTTCACCGAACCAAAGTGTCTTTTTCGGATAAGGATACCGGAGAAAAATATGACTTTGAGTTGACCGGTTCTGCAAGGGAATCCGGTGAAATGGAAGTGATCAATCCGAATGGGGAAGAATTGACCTATATTTTCGATAATGTTGATATGGGAGATGAACCATTGAAGGGAAGTTTTATCATTAAAAATATTTCTAATAGTGATGCGGCCTCTCTGGAGTATATGATTCCGGGCTATTCGGAGCAATCCATCCCTGGTCATGACCTGGTCAACAGTTATGGATACGGCATTGAAACGAATGTGGAAGATTTTGTGCCGGAAGCAGATGGAACCCGGAACACACCGGAATGGAAGGATATTCGTGCTGAAGGTACTGAGATCACGGATCACATTCGTACGCAGCGTCAGAAAGATTTTGCAGTGAATATTGGTTTCGCCTTCGATTTCTTTGGGGAAGAGCATGATTCCGTATATGTGAGCCGTTATGGGGTATTAGGCTTTGATTCTTTTACTTATAATGCCACGCCACAATTTAAGGGACACACGATGAACATGGGAGGTTATATCTCCGCCATGCATGATCGTTTGACTTTTTCCAGTGGAGGCACCGTACATTATTTCCAGGATAAAGGCGTATTGACCGTTCAGTATACGGATGTTGCCCTGGATCATCCGATTTATTATGATCGCCTGTGGTCCTACCAGTTTAAGCTTTATGATAACGGAAATATTGAAATTATTTATGAAAAGCTACCGGATGTAAAGGATGAAGCTTTTGATCGGCTGTATGTGGCCGTGGAGAGCCGCAATCAACAGGATGGGGTATTATTTCAGAAATATTATCTGAATGAGGGGCATGAAAGACCGGATGTTCGTCCGGGAGGTTATGTGAAGTTGATCAGCCCGGGAAGAAAGTTGATTACTGCCTTCACAAAAGGGAAAACGGCAGGAACAATTGAGCCGGGCGCTCAGGAAGAACTCGAATTTGAAATCGATCCGGAAAAGTGGTATGAAGGTGCATTTAACCAGGTACTGCAGGTATTGTCGAATAGCCATACGACCCCGGTAGCCAATTTGGATATCTCCCTGAACATTGTTTCAGGCGGAACTTCTGATGTGGTCGTGACGGATGAGGTGTTGAACTTTGGGTCCGTATTCCAGGGCGCAGAGCAGACGCTTTTGATTCCGGTGCAAAATTCGGGCACGACCGTACTGCATATCGATGAGGTGACGATCGCCGAGGAGCTTTTTGATTTCGAGCCTATTGAGGGTGAAGACAGGAAGTTGATGCCTCGCCAGACGATGTTTATTCGTGTGCATATTAATACGGAAGACTTAGCTTCCTCAACGGAAGGAACCTTTAGCTTAAGTTTCCAGGAGTTAGAGGAGACTTTTGAAGTACAGCTTGTGGGAGCAGTAATCCCAGCACCTGAATTTGCCTGGGATTATGTGGACCCGGTCCTGACGGTAGATGCAGGAGGTGCGGTGGTGAATCATCACTTTACGGTATCAAATGATGGCGCCTCCGATATGCAGGTGGCTTTTACTACCGGTAACTGGATTGATGTCAATAAAGTGGAAACCCGTAGTGGAGCCGATGAAGAAAAGCAGTATGACTATGTGATGCAAACGACCAAAACGCTTGGAAGTAGTGTGGCTTACACCTGGCAGGACTTGTCTATTGATCCGGACGCTAAGGAGTTGGATGTGCACTATATGATGAGTAAACCATTCGAAACGGTTGAATTGCCATTTGCCTTCTCCTTCTATGGGGAAGAGTATACGCAAATGCAGGTGACGGATCTCGGTTTTGTTACTTTTGATATGGAAGCAAAAGGGGATTGGCATCCAACGCACTATACGGTGTTCCCGGACAGTACGGCTCCTGTAATGAACATGATTGCGCCGCTGTGGAGCCCTGTAGCAGCCGATCGCCAGATTTATGATGATGCAGGCACCTATGTGAAGGTTTCTGAAGATCAGGTGGTCATACAGTGGCATTTGTTCCGTGATGCCTTTGGTGTAGGAGAGGCGGGTTCCTGGCAATTAATTCTCTTTAGTGATGGCTCCTTCCAGTACCAATACAATATGCCACCGGTAGACAAGGGAGACGATGAGCAGGGAGAATATATCATGGACATGTTCGCCTCGATCGGTTTCCAGAATGCCACCGGTGAGCAGGGTTATCAGGTAGCGCTTAACGAGAACTTTATTGCTCATGAGCTGGCGGTTTATTTCTCTTTACAGGAGATTTTTGAGGTGCCAGCGAATGGCGAGCAGGAATTTGTGATGGACATTAATCCAAGATACCTGAGCCAAAGATCTGATGACGAAGGCAATCCTATTCCTTTTGTGGTGGGATTTAACGCTTACAGCAATGCGCCAGGATCTGAAGTGATCAATGATCAACTGACTTTGAATGTGGTAGGAGAAGGACAGTTAGAAGTGGATGAAACCTCCGGTACCTTGGGGACAAGTTTCTTTACGGAATTAAGTCAGGGAGAAGAACGCGTATTCTTTGTACATAATACCGGAACGGGCCCTATTCAAATTACAGATGCTTATTTGAATAAATTTGGGGAGTATCCAACCGATTGGCAGGGTAATCCGGAGTTTGCTTTTGGGCAGGAAGATCTAATAGGATGGGGTGGTTTCGAACCCATCTTCCCTCAGGATGCCAAATTTCCAATTACCATTCAGGCGGGCGCTTCACGTGCCTTCATGTTCAAGACGCAGATGATGGAGACGTTGATTCAGGACGATCACCGGGAGGAGGAAGATATTCTGAACATCTTCTGGAAGGACATCTCTAAAGGAGACAATGCGGAAGAGCAAGTGGCGGAATTGCCTACCCAGTACCGTTATGGTTACCCGCCGGCAGTAGCCAGTGTGCAGGAGGAAGTATATGAGACGGTGGTTCGTGGAGATCAAAAGCAAATCGCTATCGCCGTGGATAATGGGGAAGGGCGCATGCCACTGGAGTACCAATTCTCTATTGAATATGGTCGTGAGTATGAAGGTTTCGAGCGCATGGAGCTCAATGAAGATGCGGAGCCAATGGACTTGAAGTACATTGCGGCACCTCGTGGCATGAAACAGAAAAATGCCGACGGTGAGGAGGAAGAGCATGATGACTTGTATCCGGATGAAGAAATTGAGTCGGCTTATGAAGTATTGTCTTATCAGGATTTCCGTCATTCCAGCCGTGCTTTAGGCTTCGGAATAGGCATGCCATTCACGGCGGCCACAAAATATACCGCTCCGGAGGAAGGTTTTAAACTGTCTAAAGTGATGTTTAAAGCCCGAAATGAAATGGTCGAAATTTCAGATATTAAAGTGTCCGTTGGTTTCGGGGATACCCCCGCCAATGCCCATGTGGTGTATGAGCAGGATTTAAGAAGAATTGTTGAGCTGGAGGAGGATGAAGAAGATGATCTGGGCACCTGGATGACAGTTCAGCTGGAGGAGGAAATTCATGTGATGCCTTATGAAGATTTCTTCGTATTTGTCACTTTCCCATCTACTATTGGCTTTCCTGTCTTTACTTCAGTGATGTATCGAAATGAGTATGGTCGCTTTTATTACGGGGTGATGAATAATTTCTTCTATGACCTGGTAGGTGATGCAGGTTTTGCTTTTAGCAACTTCCAGATGATGGCAGGTGCCGATAATAAGGCCGGAGATGTGGCCTGGTTGCATTACAATGGCGAAGATAATATCGGAGAGATTCCGGCAGGCGAAGTAGCGGGCGAAATTAACTTTACTGTTGATGGTGCTAAGTTGAAAGAAGAATTTGCTACGGCAGAATTGACCATCCGCACCAATGATCCGGTAACGACCAAGCCCTGGTACACTGACCTGTTCATCACCGTGGAGAACCCAACCAATACCGAAGACGAATTGGATGGCGTACAAATCTTCCCGGTACCTGCAGAGGATGTGTTGAATGTTCACTTCCAGGCGAATGCCAGCGGAACGGTGTCCGTGGAATTCATCAATGCCATTGGCCAAAAGGTGCATGAATATTCCGAAGAAATTTTCGAAGGACGTGTGGAGTTGGCAGTACCGGTAGCGCAAATGACCACGGGCGTTTATTTCGTGAAGGTTGCCCTGGACGGCACCCCTATCGAAAGCCAACGCATTATCAAGCAATAAATCGTCAGGTGCAGGCGGTGAGATTTTCCCGCCGTCTGCCTTCCAAAAATTATAGATTATGAGAAAAATATTATGGATGGCCCTGGCGATGCTGCTTCCGATGCAGCTGTTCGCTCAGGCACAAATATCCGGTACGGTGACCGATGCCGAAACCGGGGAGGAAGTCATTGGCGCCAATGTGGTGATCAAGGGTACCACCAACGGAACCATTACCGACTTTATGGGAGCTTATACCTTGGAGGCCAGTGCCGATGATGTTTTGGTGTTCTCTTTCATTGGTTATGCACCGCAAGAAGTAACCGTTGGTTCCCAGACGAAAATTGATGTGACTTTGGGTACGGATGCTACCGAGTTGGAAGAAGTGATGGTCGTGGCTTATGGGGAACAGAAGAAATCTTCTTTCACCGGATCTGCCGCAACGATCAAGAAAGACCATATCGAAAAACTGCAGGTTTCCAATGTGCAGAATGCTTTGGAAGGTGCCGTTCCCGGTGTACAGATTTCCGGTACTTCCGGCCAGCCGGGTTCCGGTTCTACCATCCGTATTCGCGGTATTGGCTCTGTAAACGCTTCCTCAGCGCCTTTATATGTGGTGGATGGAGTGCCTTTCACCGGTGATTTGAATAACCTGAATCCGGATGATATCGCCTCGATGACCGTATTGAAGGATGCTTCGGCTACCGCCCTTTACGGCTCGCGTGCAGCCAACGGTGTGGTGATGGTCACTACCAAAAAAGGAAAAAGTGGTGACGGACAGATTCACCTGAAAGCCCGTGTAGGGCTTGCCCAACGCGCAATGAGTGATTATGAGCGCGTAGGTGCTGAGGAGTATATGGAAATGCAATGGACAGGTTACCGTAATAACCTGTATTACAACAGTAATGATTTCACTATGGCCGATGCTGGTCTGATCGCTTCTGGTCAGCACCCCATCTATTCCCGTCCGGGTTATGTAGGGGGTATTCCAAACGTGGTAGACATGCAGGGTGGTTATAATGCCTTTAGTGTAGAGGCCAGAGATTTGATTGATCCGGTAAGTGGAAAAATTAATCCGGATGCTTCTATGGTGTATAATCCGGACTGGGAAGATGCCTTGTATCAGGCGGCTTTGCGTCAGGAGTATTCGGTGTCCATGTCCGGAGCCGGAGAGAAAAGCGATTACTTCCTTTCCTTGGGTTACCTGAATGAAGACGGAGTGGTACGCAATACGGGTTTTGAGCGTTTCACCGCTCGTTTGAATACCAATGCAGACATCAAGCCCTGGTTGAAAGCCGGTCTGAATATGTCCTATGTGCATACCGAAACCACCAACACCATGGATGGTGGTACTTATACTTCCAACCCATTTTTCTTCTCACAGACCATTGCGCCAATCTACCCGATCTATCAGTGGGATTTCGAAGAAGGTGGTTATGTGACCAATGATGCCGGACAGCGCATTTATGATTATGGCGATAACCGTCCGCACCTGACGCTGGGGAATGCTTTGGGAACTTTAAATCTCGATCCGAGTGGTTATAAGCATAATGCGGTTTCGGCCAGAACTTATCTGGATGCTACGCTTTCGGATAACTGGTCTTTCCGTATGAACACGACCATGGACTATTACAACCGTGTGACGCTGAACCACCAGAACCGCAATTATGGGGATGCCGCCAATGTGGGCGGACGTACCTCCCGCGCTACGCAGGAAAACATGAATATGACGGCCAACCAGTTGTTTTCTTACAGAAATCAATTCGGCAAGCACAGTGTGAATGCCTTATTTGGTCATGAGAGTTATTTCTCGATTACAAATGGTATTTCCGCCACCGTTACCGGTTTTGCCTGGGACGGTATGCCGGAGATGGGCTCAGGGGCGAATGCCACAGCAGCCAGTTCATTTATTGACCGTCATGCGATTGAGTCCTTCCTGTCCCGCTTTGAGTACAATTACGATGAGCGCTTCTTTGGCTCGGTTTCTTACCGTGTAGATGGTTCTTCCCGTTTCCATCCGGACAACCGTTGGGGACATTTCTGGTCTATCGGTGGTAGTTGGGCCGTGGATAAGGAAGATTTCATCCGCAGTCAAAAATGGATTTCCAGTCTGAAACTACGCGCTTCCTTCGGTGAGCAGGGTAATGAGAATATCGGTAACTTCTATGCTTTCCGCTCATTGTACTCGCTGACCTATCCCAACAACTCCATGATGGGTGCTTTGAAAAACTATTTGGAGAACCCGCATTTGAAATGGGAAAAGCGTCAGGCATTAAATATTGGAGTAGATTTCGGGCTGTTTGATAATATTGTGACCGGTAGCATTGAGTATTTTAATAATGCTTCCCGTGATTTATTATTCACCCTGCCATTGGCACCATCTACCGGATGGGGAGGCCGTACAGATAATGTCGGAGCAATGAAAAACTATGGGGTGGAACTGAACCTGACTGCCAATGTGATGAACCGTAAGGATTTCACCTGGGCGATAGATTTCTCTGCTACCCATATGAAAAATAAAATGACTGCCCTGCCACAGGAATTTGTGGGAACGGGATCCAAGCGTCTGGAAGTGGGTCGTTCTTATTATGATTTCTATCTGTTTGATTATGCAGGAGTAGATCCGGCCACGGGTGATGCCCTTTACTATTTCGATATGGGTGAAGGAATGGGACGAGGAGTCACCAGCGATGTCAGCAGTGCGGATCGCTACCATGTGGGATCGGCTTTGGCAGATTTAAATGGTTTTATCAATCAGCGCTTCACTTATAAAAGCTTTGATTTCGGTATCATGTTGAATTATCAGATTGGTGGAAAAGTATATAATTCCAACTATGCTGCATTGATGAGTCCAAAGTACGGCCATGCCATGCATGTGGATCAGCGCCAGGCATGGAGCCAGCCGGGCGATATCACGGATGTGCCAAGAATCGAAACGCTGAACCAGAATTTATATGCGGGTTCTAGCCGTTGGTTACAGGATGCCTCCTATTTAACCATTCGTAATATTACCTTCGGTTACAATTTACCAAAAGCCTGGGCACAACGTGTGAAGATGGAAAATGTGCGTATAAGCGCCGCTGTTGATAACCTTTATACCTTCAGTGGTATGCAGGGCTACTTCCCTGGGACTGCCACGCCAGATGGCTATATGGACAACTCTTACCAACCTATCCGAACCATGTCTTTAGGGGTAGATGTTAAATTTTAAGCAATCATGAAAAAGCATTTAATATATTTCTTCGGACTGTTGTGGATGATCTCCACGGCAGCTTGTACCGGTGACTTTTTGGATCAGGGGCCGTCTAACTCGGTGGATGAGGAAGAATTGCTGGGTTCAGTAGAAGGCTGCGATCTGGCCCTGAATGGGGTGTACCGTTATATGTATTTGTCCGGTTCTCACGAAACTTTCGGAGAGATGGCCATAAACCTGGCGTTGGATCTGAGAGGGGAGGACATCGTGATGCACTCTTTTGGTAATGGCTGGTTTACCCGTGATTACGGAATTCAGTTCAGTCGCCGGGAGATTGATGGTCGCCCGAATGATATCTGGGGTTTTTATTACCACATCATTTTCCAGGTGAACCAGGTATTGAAGTACATCGACGCGGCTGAAGGAGATCAAGAATTGCGCAAAGAGGTAAAAGGACAAGCTCTGGCCCTTCGTGCTTACAGTCACCACCGATTGATTCAGGTTTTTCAGCACACTTATGTGGGCAATGAAAATGCGCCTGGTGTTCCGATTCGGGTGACGCCTACTTTCGAAAACCTTCCAAGATCTAGTGTAGCGGAGGTATATGAGCAGATTGAAGAAGATTATACCGAGGCGATTGAATTGTTAGAAGAAACGGCACGCTATCATCCTTCGCACTTATCTCTGGCGTCTGTGATGGGCCTAAAAGCCCGTGTGCATTTAGTAAAGAATGAATGGAAAGAAGCGGCGGACTTAGCCCGAGAGGCGATCAGTGCTGCGGAGGATTTCGGTTTTCGCTTAATGGAAGGGCCGGAGTTACAGGGAGGTTATAGTAATGCTAATCATCCGGAAGTGCTTTGGGCGCTGGCGATTAACGGACAGCAAACTACTTTCTACGCTTCCTTCTTCTCGCATATGGATCCTTTTGCAGGAGGTTATGCCACTATCGGATCCTTTAAAAAAGGAACACCGGAATTCCTGAGCCTGATGTCCAATAATGATTATCGTAAGTCAGTTTTCTTTAAGGAAAATACCGCCTGGGGGAATATCACGATTCCGGAAAATACTTCACAGAAATTCCGCCTCAAGGCTTATGATGGTAGCTGGGAAGGAGATTACCTGTTGATGCGCCTGGCAGAGCTATACCTGATTCAGGCCGAAGGTTATGCCCACACTGGCGATGATTCCCGAGCGCGTTCCGCTATAAATACACTCTTGAGAACCCGAATTGAAAATTTCCGTGATATTAGCTTGAGTGGTCAGGAATTGGTCGATGAAGTGTTGAAGCAACGCCGGATTGAGTTCTGGGGCGAAGGCCATCGTTATTTCGATATGATGCGGAACAAAGAAGATCTGATCAGAAGCAAATCACATGATCCGGGCTTGGCCCAGATTACTGAGCTGGAAGCTGGAGCGAATGCCTGGCTGATGCAAATTCCCCAGGGGGAATTGGATGCCAATGATTGGATTAACGCAGGAGATCAGAATCCTCTTTAATGATTTAAAAGCAGACAGGCTGAATGATCTGGCCTTGTGTAGAGAATAAAACATTGCCGGCTGTGTTTAGCGTTTATTAGAGGGTGTTTAAAAGCGAAAATTTGAAGTAATACAGAAGCAATACCTGATTGGTTTGAGAGAATAGCAGCGCATGTTTTGGAATTATCCAAAATCGCTTCCAATAATTTGAATTTGTAGTCAGATGGCGCGGGTTTAAACACGCTTTAAGGAATAAAAATAACCAAATAGGGAATGCCCCGGCAAAATGGTGTCGGGGTATTTTTTGGCTTAAGTGTGTCCAGGGATTTGATGAAATGTAATGACGTATACAGGAAAATGGAACCTTCAATACAATCCAAAAAGATAAATTTAAAATTAATGAGGTCTGTTCTGTTGGAAGAGCAGTTAGAAAAATTGAAGGAAGGTTTTGAATGGGGAGGAGTCACGAAGCAAGACCTTCAGTGGAATTTTGACTATTTAGTTTATCATAATTTTGAGGTTAATATTTTTTCTGCAGAGGCCAAATCCACATTTTCTATTGAGCGTTTAGGGGCATTGAATGAGGATTTTGTCGAGTTTAAATTTTATTTAAGCTATGGGGTTTTGGGTATATTAGCACCTGAGTTTTCGAAGGAGGCTCCCATGTATATTTGCTCAGGAAAGTCAATTAAGCTGCATTTGGAAAAAGGACAGGAGTTGAAGGAAATCAATGTTTTAGTAAAAAAGGAACTCCTTCATCAAATGGAAATGGATATTAACGGGACTATTAGTACTGCAGGGAACTTTTGCTTCTGTCAGGATTTGTCTCCAAATTTGGTGCTGCTTTTACAGCAGATTCAACAGAGTTGGAAATTAAAGAATGGGCGATATTTGATTAAAGCCAAAGTTTATGAATTATTGTATCTTCTTATTCCACAATTAAAGAAAGAGCTTGAAGCTACTAAAAGACAAAGTCCTTCAGAGGAGCAGTTAGTAAGGGAAATGCAACAATACATTCAGCGTAATTATTTCCGCCAATTGACTATACAGGATTTGTCCGGCTATTTTGGTAAAAGCCCCTCCAGTATACGAAAAATGTTTCGGGAGTTTTCCCAGTTGAATTTTGCAGCTTATTTAAGAAGTTACCGCCTGCAAATTGCGAAGAATTTATTACAGGAAACTTCTTTTTCTGTTTCTGATATTGTGCAAATGGTAGGGTATAAAAGTGTGGGGCAGTTTTCTATTTCTTTTAAAAAGGCTTATCATATTTCCCCTCGTAACTATAGAGAAAGCTGGCTGAAAACGGATCAGCTGTAAGCCTCTTCTACAGGGGTGTTTGCTTCAAATTTTTGTAAGAAGTTGTTAAGAGGAATATCGGTATTGTCAATATTTAATTTTTTTCTTAATCTGCTTCTGGCGACCTCAATGGCCCGAATGCTTTGGCCTGTGACCGAGGAGATTTCCTTAGAGTTCATATTCATTTTCAATAAGGCAGCTAGTTTTTTTTCATTGGGAGTAAAGGTTCCATACTTTTGCTCGAGTAGGAAAAAGAAATTTTGATTTAGTACATCAAATTTGATGTTAAAATTTTTCCATGCATCTTCATGATGCATATTTTGAAGGTCTGCTATAATATTACTTAATTCCTTTCGGTATTCATTTTTCAACGATAACTTGAGTTTTAATAATTTTTTTGTTGCTGAGATGGAGATCTCATTCAGTTGGATCAGGAACGTCATGTTTCTCCTGAGTTCATTATTGATATATTCCATTCGGGTTTTGATCCCCTGATTCTCAATCTTTAGAATCTTCAATTCTGCTGATTTATTCTTTTTCCAAAGATATATTAGCGCAAGTAGAAGAATGGAAAATAGTATGCTGACGATTGAAAGGTAGGTGTAATATTGAATTTGATTTTCTCTTTGACGAATAATACGTTCCTGTTCTCTGGCCAGTATCGTTTTTTCGTATTTACTCACTAAGTTCAGGATTTCTTTCCGCATTTTGTTCCCTCCATATAATTCCTGGTTTAAATTGTAGGCTTCCAGGTTTCGCAAAGCTTTCTTATAGTCTGATTTTTGAAGATAGAAATGGTATAAGAAAAAGTGTAAAGAAGAAAGTTGAGCCGGATTAGGGTTTATTTTGTTCAGGCTGTCAGCCATAGTGTAAAATTGTTCACTTTGCGCATACTCCTCTTTTATTAAATAGTAGCGCGCCATTCCGATATAGTCACTAAAAGCTAAATGTTGGTCACCTGTTTGTAATTTTAATGATAGGGATTGCTCAAAATAATTTTTGGCCTTTTCCAGATCGTTTTCATCCATGGCTATTTCTCCCAGGTTATGGAGTGCCATTGCTTTTTGTTTTGGTAATTCTGCTCCAGCTTGTAAAGCTTTTGATAAGTATATTTTTGCTAATTTTATACTGTCCAGTTTATGATATGCAGAGCCCATATTTATGTATGAGGAGATGAATAAGTTCATTTTTTTGACTTTCACCTTTTGTTCATAGATCTGCAGAGACTTTTTGGTGTATTGAATAGAGCTCCTATGGTCTTCTAATTTTTCAAATATAGCACCCAGATTATTGTATAATACCGCTACTTTTTCCCAATTTCCTAATTGCTCATAAGTAGGGATGGCCTGGAAGATTAAAGAGGTTCCGGAACTTAAAGCACCTTGATTAATTTGTTGGTGACTATAAAAAAGCAATAATTCTGCTCTTTCTTCAGGATTATTGTTGGAATTAATTAAATCAGCAATTAAGTCTAAATAGGGATTGGTAGGAGTCCAGCCATATTCTTCTATGGCTTCATTGAGCAAATGGATCACCTCTTTCCGTCCATTTTGTGTGGACTGTTGCTTAAATAGCTGTTTCAGACTATCGATAGGCAATTGGCTTGCTTTGCTGAAGAAAGGGAAGAGAATAAGAGAAATTAACAGGAATCTTGATTTGATCATAGGAATTATACTATGTTGCTCCAAGTAACAGCGAGTTTTTGTATTTGGTAAATGTTTTATTGGTTAAACATTTTATTGAAAAAAGATTAGATAGTTTAAGTAAGTTTATTGTGCTTAGATTGGTTTGAGTAAGTATTCTGAATAGCTGTTCAAATACTAAGGTGTAAAAGTAAATTTATGTGTTTAATAAGGCCTTTGGGTTTATTCCTTAGAATTTATTTTTTCTTCTTAAAATCTAGAACTTGAGGAGTTTAAGTGGTTTTGTGCAATGAAAGTTGAGCGTTAATTTATTTGCTGTAGTAGTGTTGTTTTGCGGTAGCTTTATTTGTTTGTGGATATTTAACTTAATATTGATTCTTCCTTTTTGAGATACTATGTTAATATATTATGAGAAGAAAATTTGAGAGAAAACCTTCAGAGGTAGATAAGGATGTTGAGATTCAGAAGAAAATAGAAGAGCGTGAAAATCTTATTAGCGCTTTAAAGAAAATATCCGCATTCTATGAAGCGGGAGATAATCAGGAATCAGAACGTAAAAAGAAGTAGACTTATTAGTATTTGGGGAGGCGGCTTTTTGTCCTAACCCTAAGTGGTTGGTTTCCTTTTTGAGGGGTATGGCTACCATTTGTTGCTATATCATATGTTTTGTATAACTGTTGGCTTTTTAATTTTATTTTCAGTGCATCTTCCAGGCTTTAGTTTTTTGAACTATAATTTATCAATAGACTCCTCAAGCCAAGCGTTTTTTTACCCTATTGGATTGGCAAGGGGCAGCTTTATTTTCGATCTTTTTGTAGGAGGTCTGAGTGAAATGCAGACCCTGCAAAGTGTGTCACTTTATTATGTTTATGGAGTGCCCGTATTTATCTTAGTCTGCTAATTTTTCCTGAATACTTTTTTTAGGAGCCCTTGGAGATTATGGGCTAATAAGACCCTGATGTGTAGGTTAGTGTTTTCGGGTTCGGCTCGTTATTGTTTTACTTTTTGTATTCTTTTCTTCTGTCAAGTTCGTGGATTTTTTTATTAAAGCGCAATGGAAAATCTCCTTCAAAATGAGAGATAAAATAGGGTTGTTTTGTGGTCCCTTTTAGGCGGATTGCCCTCTTCATCTTACAGCCTTAATCTGAATTATTCACCGTTTTATTTATTGGTTGGTCGTTAGTGTCTTAATTTTAGTTCGTTGAAATTCTTTTCGTTGATTTGTTAAAGCCCAAATTTGGGCAAGCTTGCTTTCTCCTCATTCATCTGCTTCGTTGGAAAACTCTTGAACAGGAAACTATTTCCTCATTTTTTCCACCTTGCTGTTAACCGTGGATTTAAGTATTATCCATCTGCCTTAATGGTATTCAAATTCTTTTTTTTAATCTTGGCTAGGGGGCAGGTCCTCTTTTAATGAGTTTTCATTAAAATTAACCCGAATTATTCACCGTTAAATTGATTAACTAAGCGCAAGGAGGTTGTTTTCAGTTAATTGTAATTTATTTTCTTTGAATTATAATAGCCCAAATTTGCGAAAGCTTGCTTTCTCCTCATTCATCTGTTTCGTTGGAAAAAACTTGAAATAAGAAACTATTCCTTCATTTTTTCCGCCTTACGGCTAAACGAGGATTTATGCATTAATAATCCGGGTTAAAGCTTCTCCGTTTTAGTTGTGAACTCATTTTTCCTATTAGCTTTGATTTTTCCGCCTTCTTCTTGATTTAGTTGTGCGTTTATTTTTTTTCACCCAAAGATTTGTGGTGTGGTAAAGCGTTGTTTAATGTTGGTGCATCCAAAGCAAATTTGGTTTTTTAAAACCAGAATTAATGATTTATTCTGCAACTATCTTCTTATGCGCTAAGCTTCATCTTGGATCATTTCTGCATAGTTAAAATTGGTATATTCGGAGACGATAGAAACAGTAGGCATTTTCAAAGGAAAGTATGATTCATTTTTCTGCTTCTTTTGGATTCCTTTTTTACCTATTATGATGGTTTTAGCTCTTGGGCTTAGAGGTGTTTAATGATTATGGAGTGGCCTGTTTAGCTTTTCTTGCTAGTCGGTATTGTTATTATTTCTTAGGATTCTTTTTTCTTTTTAAGTGTCAGGAAAAGAGGGGTTTGAGGTTGGTTGTGCCATCTTTGTGTAGTTCGGAAATGCAAGGGTGCAGGCTATTGTAAGGTCGTAATTTAAGAATAACGCAATATTGATTTCATATTTAGACAATCGAATTAATCAGCTTACTATTTTTTTGTAATGCGAGCTGTTTTTTTTGATGAATGTTTAATCCTTATTTAACCTATCACCTATGGTAAACACTACTAATAGGAGTTGTTATTTTATCCTGACATTTTTCTTATTGTCCTTTTTTGGTGCAATTAATAGCATTGCTCAGGTTAACTCCGATCATTTTATGAATGGCATGCGGTCCGGTGTGGTTCGTGTGAAATTCTACGAGGGCCAACAGCCCGAAAATTTTTCGAATGCTAGAACGACTGGTGATGAGATTAGCATAGGCATTCCAGCCTTTGACCAGATCAGTGTCGGCTTTGGTGCTACTCAGATTCGCAGAATTTTTGAACCAAAGGGAGGCAATGAAGCCAAACTTAAAAAACACGGACTTCATTTATGGTATGAAGTGATCGGTGATCCAAGCCAGGATATTTCAGAAATTTTGGAAACTTATCAGAATTTGGGAGCAGTTGAAATTGCTGAGCCTAATTATGAGAAGCATTATGAGCAAGGGAAAATGATCAATGTTGATATCAATGCTGCACGCATGATGAATGATGGTGATTTTCCAATGAATGACCCTTCTCTACCTGACCAGTGGCACTATCATAACGACGGTGAGTTTCATAAGGACGCTAAGGCAGGTGCGGATATCAATCTGTTTGATGCCTGGGCGCGTCATGGCGTATATGGTGACGCTCGTGTGATCGTTTCTGTTCATGATGAGGGGGTAGATATTAAGCATGAAGACTTGGTGGACAACCTTTGGGTGAATCCCGGAGAGTCTGCCGATGGCAGTAATGCTGGTAAAGATACTGATGGAAATGGTTATGTGGATGATATTCATGGTTTTAACTTTGGGGATGATACAAACGAAATCACTCCAGATCCTCACGGAACGCATGTAGCCGGAACGGTAGCTGCAACAAATAATAATGGAATCGGAGTATCCGGTGTTGCCGGGGGATCCGGTAATGGCGATGGGGCACGTGTGATGGTTTGTCAGATCTTGACGGCCGGCGCTACTGCTGAACGTATAGCAGAATCTTATATTTATGCTGCTGATAATGGAGCCGTGATCTCTCAAAACTCCTGGGGCTATACATCTCCTGATTTTGAGGAGAAGGTGATTCATGATGCGATTAAGTATTTTATTGCAGAGGCGGGGGATTATGAGGGTAGCCCGATGAAAGGTGGAGTAGTATTGTTTGCTCCGGGTAATTCCAATGTTAATTTGAAATTTTATCCAGGAGCATACGACGAAGTTATTGCCGTAGGGGCGATTGCTCCGGATTATACTAAAGCTTCCTATTCCAATTTTGGGGAATTTTTTGATGTATTTGCTCCTGGAGGGGATGGTTTTGGACCGACTGAGGTATTGAGTTTGGCGCCTTATAATGGCTATGGTTATATGGCAGGTACCTCTATGGCTTGTCCTCATGTATCCGGTATTGCTGCTTTGGTGGTGTCTCATCCTGAGTATTTTGGCAAGATTACAGCTGCTGAATTGGAAAATGTTTTATTAACCTCTGTACGGGATATTTATCAGTATAACTCTTCCGCCTACGAAGGGCAATTGGGAAGTGGGTATATTGATACTGAATTGGCTTTAAGAATCGATGATGGTCAGGGGCCAGAGAATATTACGGATTTTCAGGTGCTTGGAAGTTCCTTTGATAGGGTAGCCTATAACTGGACTGTTCCATCGGATGTGGTGGACATGACCCCGGAATACTACCTCTTCACTTGGGCAACCTCTTCGGATTTTGCAGATAAGATGGAAATTCAAATTAAAAACAGGGGCAGTAATGCGGGAAATACTTTTGGCTTTGAATTGACGAAACTCTCTCATCTGCCTTTTGGTACCAAGATCTATGCTAAACTACAAGCTTTTGACCGTTGGGGAAATAGCAATGCGGAAACAGCGGTTCAGGTGGCAGATATTTTAAAAACACCGGTATTAGCTGTTGAATTTGATCAGGTTGATGGAGATGGGAAGCATTTGATTGAGGCAGATTATAAAAACCAACACACACCTTGGATAAAAATTAAAAATGACACTGAGCCTGGTGAGGGAGGAATGCTGATTTGGAGTCTTTCCTCCAGTTTAGAAGATTTTGGCAGAGGAGCTATAGAGGCCTCTGAGGCACCGGAAGTCGCTTCAGCTTTTGATGCAGGCCCGGCTTTAGCCACCATCTCTTCTGCTGACGGGGGAGTAAATCCGCATTTGGCTACCAAAATGCTAGAGAGAGAGGACTTGTATGCGGTGAGAGCTTATGAGGCCAACTCTAATGTAGATGGGATGAATTTTGTGGGAGGAATTGATGGTTCTGATAATACTATACCAAACTTGCACGGCCTGTCAACTTCTTCCTCTGCTATTTTTACGATTATTGGGGATGGAAGTAGGTATGTAACCAATTCTCTTGCCCAGAGATTTACCGTTCCGGACATGGATGGTGAAGATTATATTGTTGATAAGATCGCATTTAGAACTCATAGTAGACCAGATTTTTACGGTAGTGAAACCGTAGAAATCCTAGTTGGGGCAAGTTTGGAATCTGCCAAGCGAGTAATGGCTTTTAAGGTGGATAAATTTGAAGGCAATGATGTTTTAGCAGAATTGAATCAATCGATTACCTTGACCAGATATGCTGATCTTCCGAATAAATTAGTTTTTCAGGAAGGAGAGATTTTTTGGGTAGTGGTGCATTATCCTGCTGGAAAATATAATATTACACCAATGTATATTGGAACCTGGGCAGGTTCGCATATGGATAAAACTTCAATGATGTCTTTTGATGGAGGGAACTCTTGGGAAGATCTCAATGAGTCGTTAATGACTCACATGCCTCAGTGGCATGGTTCTGTTTTTGACCTTGCTGTGCTGCCATATAAACAATCCACCCAAAAGATTATAAATCCTAGGGTTAGTAGTGGAATGTTAGCTGCTGGTGAAGAGCAAATGATACAGTTGGATCTGAAGTTGGATAGTGTTTTGAGTAGCTCCTCAGTAAACCATCAATTAGTTCATTCATTTTTAACCAATGAAAATGATGAAACATTTCATAATCTTGGGGTTAATTTCACTCTTGAGAATGTAGATCCTGTCTTCTCTTTCCGTGAATTACTGGATTTTGGACGAGTATTTAATGGCGGTAGTAAGCGAGAGAATTTGTACATTACCAATGTAGGATATACGGATGCCTCCATTAATTGGACAATTGAGGGAGAAGATGCTGAAGCATTTAAACTGGAAGGATTAACAAGTTTGAAGGCAAGGTATCAAGATCGTCTTAAAGTAAGCTTTTTCCCTACAGAGGCAAAGGAGTATTACGCAACAGCTATCGGACGGGTAGAAGGAAAAGATATACAGATTCGCGTGATTATCTCTGGAAGTGGTATTGCTCCAAGTAAGATGGTGCTTAAGCCTGCAAGTATTGTTTTAGATCCTCAGGATTTGAATAATGAAACCATTGTAGGTAATTCATTTATAATCAAAAATGAAGGAGAAGCTCCATTAGAATATATAATAGCGAACTATACCGATAAAGAAATTCCAGATTATCAAAGGAGTAATTTATTTGGTTACACTTATACCACAGATTTTCAGTATAGTTTTCATGAGGAGGAGAAAGCAGAAAACCCACCGGTTTTTAGGGATATTTCTGGGGATCCTTCTACCCAGGACGTAACAGATGAAATCCGTATTAGTACTAACTTGAATCACCGGATAGACATAGGCTTTGCATTTCCTTTCTTTGGAGACTATTATGGACATATCTATTTGAGTAAATATGGTATTCTCTCTTTTAGTGATCACATTTTTAATGCTACGCCAAGCTTTTTAGATATATATATGCCTGAGGGGTATATTTCCGGTATGTTCCATAATCTATCTTTTAATGATGGAGGTAAGCTTTTGTTTTTGAAAGAGCAAGGAAAGTTGACAGTACAGTATCATGAAGTTCGCTCGGCCTTATCTGGCATATATAATAAGCCTTTTAGTTTTCAGTATGTGATTTATAGTAATGGAGATATTGATATTGTATATGATGAAAGCTTCCCCGCAGCAGGAGATCAAGATGGATATCAGCTTCGCAGAGAAGTGTATGTCGCTATAGAAGAACCTAAGCAGAAGGATGGAATGTTGTTCAAAGCCTGGAATAGTTTTCCGGCCACGGGTTATGCGTATTTAGACACTGATGATAAAGAAGTGATGCAAAAAACGGCGTTGGGATATTACGTGCAGTTTCAAAATCCAGGAGTTTCGTTGGCTAAGAATTTCAATAAAACCAGCGGGACACTTATCAAAAATGAGGAGCATGTTATTACCTTTGATGTTGATCCTTCAGATTGGTTTGAAGGCGAGTTTGAGCAAAATATTGCCATTGTTTCTAATGATCCTAACAATACTTCTCAAGGGGTACATTTGTCAATGGATATTGTTTCAGGAGGTGTACCTAGCGTTGAGTCTGCTGTGAAAGAATTGCATTTTGATGCTGTTTTAAATCAAAATTTAAATTCGAAATATATCCCAATTTCAAATACAGGTACTTCAGCCTTTACTATTAATCGTATTGAGCTTTTAGGTGATGGATTTTCGATTGTCAATGAATCTCTGGTTGGCAGTAGGATTGTACCGAAAGAGACGGCATATATTGAAGTATCAGCTCACACCGATGAGGTAGCTACTTTTGAGGCTGTGGTGAATGTTGAACTTTCAGGTATTGAACCATTGCTTTTTGATCTAACCTCTGAAGTGATACATACCCCGGTATTTAGCTGGAATTGGGATGAAGAGGCTACTAATTTGGTGATGAATCGTGGTGAGGTAGCTAATGTGCCATTTACGGTAAAAAATGATGGTAATTCTGATTTGAAATTTTTCTTCAATACCGATAGTTGGCTTAATGTGTACCAATTAGGGGCTGAAGATGAGGTAGCAGAAGTGGACTACCATTTTGAAATTGGTAAAGAAGAGTGCTGGTGGGAGCAGTCTGATGGTTTTGAACTAATAGAGGTTTGCGGTAGAAGAGGGCCAGTTTTCGATTGGGTTGATCTTTCTACTCATCCAAATGCAGACTATATGCCAGACTTAAACTTCTGGACAGATAAGCCATTTAAAAATAAGCAATTACCTTTTGCCTTTGAATTTTACGGAAAACAATATAATGAAGTAAACATTGCTTCTTTTGGCTTTGTGACTTTCAATGAGGTAGAGAATAAACAGTGGAGTGAGCCGGGAATTATCCCATATATTCCACATGGTCAAAGCAGATGGAAGACTGTTATTGCGCCATTGTATCACCCTACTGCACCGAATTTCTATGAGTATCCGGATGATGCAGGGGTATATTATTTAGCAGAAGAGGACAAAGTGACCATTCAGTATCATCGATATAGCGATATGTTTGGCATGGGTTATTCGATGAACTTTCAGTTGATTCTTTATGCAACCGGAAAATTCAAGTTCCAGTACCAAATGCCGGAATCAGAATGGGAAGAGGAAAATACTCCATATTTCCTAGATACCTTTGGTTCTATCGGTATTCAGAGTGAAGATAAACAACAAGGATATCAGCTTTCATTTATGGAGGGATTCCTGACTGATGAAATGGCGATTGTATTTAAGCCTCAACAAAAATTTGTATTGCAACCAGGTCAGCAAGGAGATTATAAACTGATGGTGGATTCGCATGAAATTTCTGGCTGGGAAGTTGAAGGCGATGTACATGCAATCACCAATGTTCCTGAGACTGAAGAGTCCTTCAAATATCCTGTATCAGTACAACTAAATGGATTTGGTGAAGTGGCCATGGAGCATGAATATATCGATTTGGGTATCTTGTTTTATGAATCTTTTAATGAGAAACAAAAAGAAGGATTCACGCAAAGGGTTAGAATGACCAACACTGGTACTTTACCAATTGAAGTATTGGGTGCTGGTTTTGAAAAATCATCTCCGAGACAGGTGCTAGGAGAGCGTATTCATGATGGTGGTAGTATTTATAATTTTGTTCCGTTTGAGGGATATGATTTTGAAATACCTAAAGTAATTGAGCCAGGTGATTTTTTCGATTTTGTGGTCGAAATCAAACCTGAATACATTGCTGACCCTTCGAATCCTAGCCAGGGAATCTTGGCAAACGATGACTTTGTTGATTTAAATACCAATTTAAAGTTTAGCTGGAAAGACGGTGGCAACTCTCAAGACCCAACGGTACACATTATAAATATGCCATGGAAAGCGGCCTTAGGTAGTGCTCCGATTTATGGTGGTCATGATGAGATCATCCGCGATGAAATCATGAGAGGGGATCGTAAGACCTTCAACATTGCTTTGTCCAATGAAGAAGGTAAATCACCATTGGCTTATAAGGCAGCTGTGGAGTACTATCGTCAGTACGAGCCGTTTGCCAGATATTTCCAGCCGGAAATCATTGAAGCAGAGGCATTGCCATACGCACCTCTTTCTACCAGTATGAATGCTTTCAATGAAGCTGGAGACATGGAAGGAGACATCCCTGCTAAGGGAGATTATGAGCATTTCTTTGCTAATTTATTATCTAATGACGCACACAGTGTTTTAGGTTTTGGAGAAGGGGTTCCATTCTCGGTTGCGACCAAATACCAAGCGCCGGAAGCAGGTACTAAATTGTCCAGAGTCTGGACGATGTGTAGAATTGAGAAAACGGAGATAGTGGATATCAAAGTTTCTATTTACCGTGGTGGTTCAAGCCCGGATGATACGCATCTGATCCATGAGCAGATCGCTGTGAAGACCTGGGAAGGAGAAGAGGAAGATGCACACTGGTTTGCCATTGACCTGGAGGAGGAGTTGGAAATTCTTCCTTATGAGCATTTCTATATTCAAATCACTTACCCGCGTTCTATTGCCTTGCCTCAGGCTTACAATGGTGTTAATAAGCGGGAATATGGCAGAGATTATATCATCTCTCAGGGCTTCTGGGTAGACAATAACTTCGCCGGAATGGGTGGTGCTTCCTGGCAGATCAAAGCCGCTTCTAAAGAAGAAGGAACTGAAGCCTGGTTGACTTTCCCCAGAGGGAATGAAGGAGAGATTGGCATTGAAGAGAATGGAAGTATCAACTTCCGGGTAGATGCCTCCAAAGATGTCGATGATTATCTGTCAGCAGAAATTACTTTCAGAACCAATGATCCGGTATGGAAGCGTCCTTACCACACGGAGGTAATGATTGATGTGGTAGATCCATTGAATGCTGAGGAAGAAGTGAAGTTAGGATTGTATCCGAATCCGGCGGCGGATTTCGTGACGGTTTCTTTTACTTCTGAATTCTCCGGAGAAGGCACCATTGAAATCTACAGCACGACAGGACAAAAAATGCAAGTAGCGACTGAGCTGCTGCATGTAGGACTCAACCAAATTCAGTTGCCGGTGAGCGCACTGCCAGCTGGTCTTTATATTATCCGCGTTTCCACTGATCAAGCGGTTATTGGCCAGGCCAATATGATTAAGCAATAATTTTTTTGGAAGGAGGAGTCTCAACCGCTCCTCCTTCATTAAAACGTTGGAAGATTCAACCTTATGAAAAAAATATATTTAATAATGTTGTTTAGTCTGATCGGGCTAACGCAACTGATGGCGCAGGTCAAAGTCACCGGCCATGTAAAAGATAAGGAGACCGGAGAAGGGATTCTGGGTGCCAATGTAGTGGTTCGCGGAACAACAACCGGTACGGTCACGGACTTTAATGGAGATTTTTCTCTAGAGGTGCCGTCAGCAGAAACAGTATTGCTTTTTTCATTCATTGGCTACCAGGAACAATCGGTAACGGTGGGTAACCAGTCTCATCTGGAAGTGGCATTGGATGTGGATGCCACGGAATTGGAAGAAGTAATGGTGGTGGCCTACGGAGAGCAGAAGAAATCCTCTTTCACTGGCTCTGCAGCGACTATCAAGAAAGATCATATTGAAAAACTACAGGTATCAAACGTACAGAATGCGATTGAAGGAGCCGTTCCGGGTGTACAAGTTTCCGGCGTAAGCGGACAGCCAGGCTCCGGTACTACGATCCGTATTCGGGGTATTGGTTCCGTAAATGCTTCTTCGGCACCCTTGTATGTGGTGGATGGAGTACCTTTCGGTGGGGCGCTGAACAACCTGAACCCTTCGGATATTGAGTCGATGACCGTTTTGAAGGATGCCGCAGCAACGGCACTTTACGGTTCTCGTGCGGCCAATGGTGTAGTGATGATTACCACCAAAAAAGGTAAGCAGGGACAGGGAACGGTGGCTTTTAAAGCCAGAACGGGTATTGCTCAGCGTGCCATGAGAGGATATGATCGGGTAGATCAGAAAGAGTACTATGAGTTGCAGTGGGAAGGATATAAAAACAACCTGATCGCCGCTGATATTGAAGAGGAAGATGCACGCTTGATCGCTTCGGGTCAGCATCCACGTTATTCTCATCCAATGTATGATAATAAATATCAAAATGTGGTGCAACGCCTGGGAGGCTTCAATTCCTTCAGTGTATCGGACAGTTTGTTAATCGATCCGCTGACGGGGAGAATGAATCCTGCGGCTACTTCGCTTTATGGCAACAATTGGGAGGATGAATTATTCGCAGCGGCTTTGCGTCAGGAATATTCAGTATCCTTAAGTGGTGCTGCTGAAACCGCTGATTACTTTGTTTCTTTAGGTTATTTGAGCGAAGATGGTGTAGCGAAGAATACGGGTTTTGATCGTTTTTCTGCTCGTGTAAATGTAAATGCCGATATCAAAAAATGGCTGAATGCAGGAGCTAATATTTCCTATACCTATACCGAGTCACAGGGTACTAATTCCGGCAATACCACCGCTGCCAATCCTTTCTTTTTTGCGAATACGATTGCCCCGATTTATCCGGTGTATCAGCGTGAAGAAGACGGTAATTATAAATTGGACGATGCGGGGCAGAAAGTTTATGAATATGCGCCTTCACGTCCGTATTTAGGGAATGCCAATGCCTTAGGGACGAATAATCTGGATGTCAACCGTTATTCCAACAATGCGGTCTCTGGTCGTACCTATTTGAACCTGAAAATTGACGACCACCTGAGTGCAAGAACCAATGTGACTTTGGATTATGTGAACAGAAATTCCTTATCGCACCAAAATAGTCTTTATGGAGACGCAGACAATGTAGACGGTCGTTCCACCAGAACTACCAATGAATATATGACCCTGACGATGAACCAGCTGATCTCCTACCAGAATAGCTTCGGTTTGAATAATGTCAATGCTCTGGTAGGACATGAGAGCTACTTTTATCAGCAAAAGGGGCTGACCGGTACCGCTCAGGGCTTTCCGGTAAACGGTTTACCCGAGCTGGGAGTGGGATCTATGCCGACTAATGCCAGTTCCTGGTTGGATGAGCATGCCATTGAGTCTTATTTCTCTCGCCTGGAGTATAACTATAATGAAAAGTATTATGCTTCTTTCAGCTACCGACTGGATGGAACTTCCCGTATGGCACCGGAGTCTCGCTGGGGTAACTTCTGGGCGCTTGGCGGTTCCTGGGCCATGCATAGAGAGAATTTTCTAAAGGGCATCGGCTGGTTGAATAGCCTGAAACTAAGAGGATCTTTTGGTGAGCAGGGTAATGAGAACCTGGGATCGAATTACTATATCTATCAGGACAACTACAGCCTGACTTATCCTAATAATTCTGAATACGGCGGCCGTATGACTTATTTGGCCAACCGTAATCTGACCTGGGAGAAGCGTCAGGCCACCAACCTGGGCTTGGACTTCAGTGTATTGCAAAATAAGATTTCCGGTAGCGTAGAATTTTTCAATAATGCTTCTAAAGATTTGATTTTCACCCTTCCAATAGCTCCTTCCAATGGTTGGGGCGGGCAGTCTGCCAATATTGGCGCCATGAAGAATTACGGGCTGGAATTTAATATCACCGCAGATGTATTGAGACGCAAAGGCTTTAGCTGGGAGGTGGATTTCTCTGCTACTCATATGAAAAACGAAATCACAGATCTTCCTCAGGAAGAAGTAGCCTTGTCCAGTTCTAAACGCCTGACGGTGGGAAGCTCTTTCTATGATTTTTATCTGTTCGAATATGCAGGGGTAGATCCTAATAATGGCGATGCCTTGTATTATAAAGATTTGGGAGAAGGTCGTGGCCGCGGAGTGACCAATGATCCTAACGATGCTGACCGCTATTATGCCGGCACTGCCCTGGCTGATCTGACCGGATTTATCAACCAGCGCCTGAACTGGAAAAATTTTGATTTCTCCCTGATGGTGAATTATCAGCTTGGTGGACAGGTGTATAATTCCGGATATCAGCAGCTGATGAATCCAAGCTTTGGAGTGGCCATGCACAATGATATGCATAATGCCTGGAAGGAGCCCGGACAGATTACGGACGTACCCCGAATTGAGATTGATAACGGAAATCTTGTAACCTCCTCTAGCCGATTCCTTTCGGATGCCAGCTACGCCACCATTCGCAATATCACCTTTGGCTATACCTTGCCATCAACCATTGCCAAGAACCTTTACCTGGATTATTTAAGAGTAAGCTTTGCGGTGGATAATTTATACACTTTCTCCTCTATGCAGGGATACTTCCCGGGGACGGCTTCTTCTGATGGCTATTTGAGCAACGGCTACTATCCTATTCGCACGATGTCTTTAGGTTTGGATGTTAAATTTTAAGGAAATGAAAAGAATAAGTATAAAATTATATATCGCAGCCCTGATGATGTTCTCTATGGGTTGTTCTAAAGATTATCTGGACCGTACGCCATCAGACACCGTTCAGGAAGAGGAGTTACTTTCCACAGTGGAAGGTCAGGAAATTGCGCTGAATGGCTTGTTTCGCTATATGTATCTGGCCGGAGGTCATGATTCTTTTGGGGAGATGGCGATCAATTTGGCACTGGATCTTCGCTGTGATGATATGGCACTGCATGCTTTGGGGCATAATTGGTTTGCCAATGATTATGGGATAGAGTTTTCTCGTGCTGAAACCCACAGCCGCCCGGCCAATATTTGGGGTTATTACTACCAGTTAATTTTCCAGGCGAATCAAATCATCAACACCATTGATGGCGTAGAGGCTGATGAGCATGAGAAGAACTATGTGAAAGGGCAGGCCCTGGCCATTCGCGCTTATGCACATCACCGTTTGGTGCAAGTATTTCAACAGACTTATGTTGGCAATGAAAGCGCAGCGGGGATTCCTATTAAATTGACTGCTGAAATCCAAAATTTGCCTCGTTCTCCTCTTTCTGAAGTTTATACCCAAATTGAGGAAGATTATCTGGAGGCTCTTGACCTTTTGGAAGAGAAATATGAAAACGAAGGCGAAGATGATGAAGAAGTGATTTCGGTCAGAAGAAAGCACCCTTCTCACCTGGGCTATGAAGCGGTGGCCGGTTTGTTGTCCCGCATGTATATGGTGAAGAATGAATGGGATGCCGCTTTTGAATATGCTGATCTGGCGATTGAAAAGGCGACCGAAAAAGGCTATTATTTAACGCCGGGAGGTTCCTACTCCAGTGGTTTTAACGATTCCTATAGCGCCGGTTGGTTGTGGGGATTGACCATTAATAGCGCTCAAAGTACGGTTTATGCTTCTTTCTTTTCGCATATTGATCCCTTCGCTGGTGGTTATGCCACATTGGGCTCCATGAAGAAAATCTCCAATGAGCTTTATGGAAAAATGTCTGGCAATGATATCCGAAGAAATGTATATGCCGATCGGGATTATGAACTGGATGCAGCGGGGAACTATATCTGGCCCACTTTAGCGACCAGTAAGTTCAGATTAAAAAATTCTGCCTGGGAAGGTGATTATATCATGTTGAGAATGGCGGAGCTTTATTTGAACCGCGCCGAGGCTGCCGTTCATATCGGGGATGAAAGCACCGCGCGTAATGACGTCAATTTTCTTTTGAGAAACCGCGTGGTGAACTATCAGGACCGTACGCTTTCCGGAGACCAGTTGATGGAAGAAATCCTGACCCAGAGAAGAATAGAGCTTTGGGGAGAAGGCCATCGCTATTTTGATATGATGCGTAACAAGGAAGATCTTTCACGTGACAAAACACATGATCCGGGAATGGCCCGTATCATGGAATTGCCAGCAGGGGACCCACAGTGGATCATGCAACTTCCACAGTCCGAACTGGATGCTAACCCTGCTATTAGCGGAGCAGATCAGAATCCTTTGAAATAAAATGAAGCAAAGACAAAGTCTGTTAATCAGGCTTTGTCTTCTACTTATATCAATGCTAAAACTTTTATGCTATAATTTTTAAACCTTATAACCTTTATGCTTATGAAATTTAATTATTATTTATTTTTATTGATTACTCTTTTCTGGAGTGGTCAGGCCTTTGCACGTACGCAGCCTCCAGGGGCCGGTACCTTGGAAGATCCTTATCAGATTTCTGAACTTGACCATTTGAAGTGGTTATCCCTGGGAGATGTAAGCATCGGATTTGAGCCAGTACTTACTTCCGAGGCAAGTGACAATCGTTTCTCCGCCCACTATATTCTGATGGAGGATATTGATTGTAGTGGCTGGGATGAATTTGAGGCCATCGGTGGAACAGGTGTTTTTAGTGGAACTTTTAATGGTAACGCGCACACGATTTCTAATCTTCTTATTTCTAAAGAGTCTGCAACCTACAATTCGTTTTTTACCGGGACGTCCAGTAATACCGTCATTAAAAAGCTTGGTCTTATTGATGTCAGTGTAAGTGGAGCGAAAACCTGTGCGGCCCTAATAGGACGAATGGGTTCAGGGCATGTATCTGAGGTTTATGTTACCGGAACGGTTAGCCAGGTGACTACCGATAGCAATCCTACTGTAGCGGTAGGTGGTATGATTGGTGCTCTGGCCGGTGGTATTGTAGAGGATTGTTTCGCTGATGTGGCGGTAACAGGTAAAAATTGTGCTGGTTTTATTGGAACACAATCCTGGGGAGAAGTCACCACTTCCTATTCTATTGGTTCAGTAACAGCGACAGAGACGGCTCATGGTTTTTCTTATAGTTGGGATGGATCTATTTCTCAATGTTATTGGGATAAAGAAACCAGTGGAGTAACTACTTCCAGAGGCTTGGATGATGCGTATGGATTGACTACGGCTGAATTTGCTTCTCATGGAAATTTCATCGGCTTTGATTTTGATATGGTTTGGGAAATGGCAAACGGCCGCCCTCAGTTTTTGTGGGGTATTTATGATGTCGTGTTGACGGTAAGAGCAGTGCCGGAATGGGCCATGGATTATGTTGGTGGATTCGGCGGTTATAATGAAGGAGATTCCTTCAATCCTATGACGGGGGCGCCCGGAGTAGGCCCGGCAACTGGTTATAAATTTGTCAAATTTACTGCAGATGATGATCCTACCTATGAAAATACAGCCCCAATGCTTTTTGGTAGTGTTAGTAAAGACATGCCACAAAATTATGTAGCACACTTCGAAGAAGATTGGGCTTACGAGAATGGGGACGGAACAGCACAGAACCCTTATCAAATCACCTCAGCGAGGGAGTTGGAATTTTTATCTAATATTCCGGCCTTAAGAGATCAGCATTTTATTCTGATGAATGATTTGGATATTAATGTTCCAGGCGGATATATGGGCGAAGGTTTTACGCCTATTGGAAATGAACACGCCCCTTTTGAAGGCACATTTAATGGGAATGGTCATACTATTTCAGGATTATATATTGATCGTCCAGGGGAAGATAATGTGGGATTATTCGGCTTGGTAAAAAAACAGGCTCAAATTACACAATTGGCGGTTAAGGCCAACAAGGTTAATGGAGCAAATAATGTAGGAATTTTGGTGGGTAAGATTGAAGGTGCTGCAGAGGTTTCATTTTGCTATACACTTGGATCTGTTGATGGAGAAGAGAATACTGGTGGATTGATTGGACTGGTAGAAGTGGGAAGTGTAAAGTCATGTTATAGCGGGGCAAATGTTTCTGGAGCTAACTATGTAGGCGGAGTAATAGGTACGATAAAATTGGCTGTAGCTGATGAGTTAATCGCTTTTGGAGAAGTTTCTGGTGCTAATACGGGAGGAGTTGTCGCAATGAACGATCAGGGTGTAGTACTGGATGTGTTCTGGGATAAGGAACTGACCAATCAGACGACCTCTTCAGGCTCAATGGATGACCACGGGCTAACCACTGTAGAGATGGCAGATCAGGCTAATTTCATTAATTTTAATTTCAATGCAAATTGGGAAATGGCCACTATTGAGGATATTGATTCAAATCAACGCCCATATTTGCAATGGCAGCTTTATGATAGCTTTATTACGGTTCAATCCAATTTTGCATTGGGTGTGAAAAGCCTGAGTGGAGAAGGAGGAATAGCCGAGGGAGCCGAGGTAACTCTATCTGTAGAACCCCAGTTTGGTTATCGTTTTGTGGAATGGATTGTAGATGGTGCGGCCGTTTCAGAGGTGAATCATACTTTTACTTTTCAGGCAGGAATGAGTCCTGTTATTGAATTGGTTCTGGAAGAGGATTTTACTTTTTCAGGAGGAGATGGTTCTTTCAATAGTCCTTATCAAATCACCACATTGGAGCAGTTGGCTTATCTAAGTTATGTAGAGTCTATTAAAGCTGATAATTTTATTATCATGAATGATATCGACGCTAGTGAGACCGCTGATTGGCACAGCGGCGATGGATTCCTGCCCATTCGAAATGTTGCTGGCCAGATCGATGGCGGAGGAAATCAGATCAGCGGGTTAGTGATCAACAGACCAGCTGAAAGTAAAGTTGGTTTCATTGGTGAAGGAGTAGAGGTGTTTTTGAAAAATTTACATATCGTAGATGCTGAAATCAAGGGTTGGGATTATGTAGGTGGTTTAGTAGGGATTACGGATGCAGGTACGATAGAAAATGTTAGCTTTTCCGGAAGTATTGAAGCCAAAAATTATGCTGGTGGACTGATAGGGAAAAGTGGAGAAGCATTTGTGACCAAATCTTTTACAGCAGGTATTCTCAGGGGACAAACTTATTTGGGTGGATTCGTAGGGCATGCTGTAGGTACTATCGAAATATGTTATTCGAATATGGATGTGGTGGATGGATATGCATTTGTAGGAGGGTTTATTGGCCAGCTGGATGGTCAAGGACAAGTGTTAAATGCTTTTGCAACTGGTAAAGTACAGGGTTCCACTATTATTGAAAATACGCCGACGGGTGCTTTTGCCGGGGCAATTGGTGACGGAACCCCATGGTCTTGGACATTTGCGGCCAATGTTTATGCCACAGGTGAAATTTCCGGTCTGCCCCCTGTAAACGATGCGCTTAAAGGTTTAGCCGGATTAGGAGCTCCAGGAAATTCTTATTTTGACAGGGAAACAACTAAAGTGACTCCACTAGGGGGTGATTCTTCCGCTTTGTTTACGTCCGAATTTGGAGCTGAGGCCAGCTTTATAGGGTGGGATTTTGATAATACCTGGGAAATTACCACTCTCACTTCCATTGATTCCAATCCTCGTCCTTATTTGAAAGCTTTTGCTTTCCATGCAATCACTGTTGATGCGGGAGCAAATGGATCTATTAGTCCGGTAAATGTTTCTGTTCCAAATGGAGAGGATCAAACTTTTACTATTATTCCTAGTGATGGCTATCACATTGCAACGCTTTCAGTTGACGGTGTGGAGATAGATGTTGTGGATACTTATACATTTACGAATGTCACTACTTCTCACACTATAGCAGCTACTTTTGAGATAAATGAATATGCTTTCAATATTGTTCAAGAGGGAGAAGGTTTTATTAAAATAGATGATGTTGAAGTATCGGGGGATATTTCAGTAAATCATGGGACTAAGGTTTATTTAGAATTTAAGCCTGAGGCGGGATACAGCCTGGGAGCCGTAATGTTTAATGAGGTTGAAATTGATCAGGATGAATTCGATATCTCCGGTGGCGTTTATTCCTGGACAACCCCTGCTTTCATTGAAGCTTCGTCTTTCAAAGTAGTATTTGACCGCATGCTTTCAGCAGGTGTTGAGGTAGCTCCGGTAGTTTATCCAAACCCGACGAAAGGGCAATTGAATATCACGAGCTTAACAGCCGGAGCTGAAGTGAAAGTATTGAATGCTTCCGGTCAGTTGGTATTCAGCACTATTGCTACTGCAGAGGAAATGAAACTTTCTTTAGCCCATTATCCGAATGGTTTGTACCATGTGGTAGTAGAAGGCAAAGGAAGCTTTAAAGTAATTAAAGATTAAAGTATAAGGTTAAGAGTAAGGGTAACCCTTATAGGCTGTCGGTTTTCCGGCAGCCTTTTTTTGGAGGAGCATTTTGATTAAATAAGGCTTATCGGGTTGCAATAATAAGTAGTCAGGATTAGGAAGCAATCTGATTTAAACCGGGTTATTTCTGCCTAAATCCTCGTTTAACTGAAAGGCGGTAGAATGAAGGGATTTTTTCTATTTAAGGGTTTTTCCAACGAAACAGATGAATGCTGAAAAAGTAATTTTGCCCAAATTTGGGCTATGAATAAATTATCAAATTCAGCTTTATTAGTCTGGAGGTAAGGTGTTTTTGGTGAGTTGCTGAATCTAGGGGTGAATAATTTAGCTTAGAGTGTGTTTGCTCCTCACCGCAACAGGATTCAATTGGAATTATTTTGGGTGTTTTAATGAAATTTTTTGATTCCTAGCGCTGCTATTCCTTTCAGATATTAGGGGTGATTTTTTTTCTAGTAGAAGAGGCTTTCCAGCGGTTTTAGATCGCAGACAGTACACATGACCAATGACACAGGTTTGATACATGAGCCGGACTTTATGATTGGAACAATTTCTTGCCCCTGATTTTAATCTTGGGGCAAGGAACCATGGGGGACTTTGGAGAGAGTTTTTTGCCACGAATGACCCGAATTTTCCCGAATGATTTTATATGAATTTTTGGGTCCGGTCTTTCGCAGCTTCCCTGGTCTTCGTGTTACAGCGAGCCGTGCGAGCATCACTAAGACCCACTACTAAATTGTAAAGTCCGGTAGGGTAGAGTACTCGCTTCCAAATGCGATGGATTCGTGAAATTGAAACCACGAATGAACACGAAATTAACACTAATTTTTCTTTGCTGAAGGGTTTTAGATCGCAGGCAGCATACTCAACCAATGCCATAGGTTTTGATAAATAAGCCGGACTTTATGATTGGAACAATCTCTTGCCCCTGATTTTAATCTTGGGGCAAGGGACCCTTGGGGATTTTGGAGAGAATTTTTTGCCACAAATTTCACAAAATTAGACGAATTATTTTGAGCATGGATTTGGAAATACAATAGGATGTTTTTTTTCACACCAACAAGTCGGCCTTGATCAATGGGCGGAAAGTCATGGGTTCTGCTGACGATAAGAAGGCATCACAGCCTTATTTCCATGAAATCCTTTTCCGTTCGCATCATTTTCAAATAAGGCCTTGATGGATTCCGTCAGCAGGTTCCATGTCCCGCCAACATTGATCACAGCCTTGATTTTTTTGTTTCGTTTTTTATCAAGAAAAAATGAAAAGGAATTTCGTGAAGCTTGAAGGGGCGGTGGGATTTTTTAGCCACAGATTTCGCAAATTTTCCCGAATTATTTTTTCGAGCTAAAACTGTTTTAACCTGCCGCCGTGCCTTTGAAATTTAGATAATGTTGTTGCCGTGGGAAAGGGATATGCCGGGGAAGCCCAAGCTTTGGGAGGTCTTGGTTTATCTGAACCGCAAAATGAGCAAAAAAAATCCCCAACCTTAGGGTTGAGGATCAGTCTATTATTTTCCTTTGGATTCGCTGATTTTGATTTTCAACTTGTCCGCAATATGTTCGAGTCTTCTCAATTCATTCGGAAGGATCAAACTTAGGGAAAGTCCTTTCTTACCGGCACGGCCTGTTCTTCCGGAACGGTGAGTATAATACTCCATTTTTTCCGGTAACTGGTAATGCACCACATAGGCGATATCATGTACGTCTATTCCACGTGCAAAAATATCAGTAGCCACCAGGATTTGAAGGCGCTGCTTGCGGAAGGCGCGCATCACCTTGTCTCTTTCCTGTTGATCCAGATCTCCCTCAATGGCACCGGTCAGATAACCGAATTCATTCAGCTTTTCTGCCAGTTCTCTTACCGCCATTTTGGTTTTGCAGAAGATCACCCCTCTGTCCTGGCCCTGGCGGCCCATGAAGTCGGTCAACATGCGGAACTTATCGGCATGCTTACTGTACAGCTTGTATTTATGGTTAATGTCCTTGTTTACCCGGTTTTTAGAGTCAATTTCTACTCTTCTTACCGAAGGATCCATATTTTTCTTGATCAGTACCTCGATTTCCTGTGGCATTGTAGCCGAAAATAACCAGGTATCCGTATTCTTAGGCACGAATTCCAGGATCTCATCGATCTCTTTTTTGAATCCCATGCTCAGCATTTCATCTGCTTCATCCAGAATAACGGTTTTTACCTGACGCAAATCCACTGCACTGCGGTCAATTAAATCTTTCAAGCGTCCGGGAGTCGCCACGATGATATGCGTCTGGCGTTTTAGGTTTTCCATTTGTTTCACAATTGGAAAACCACCATATACTGATTCAGTAAAAATCTTGTCTGTATATTTTGTGAATTTGAAAAGCTGCTTGGCAATCTGCTGACAAAGTTCACGGGTAGGCGCCAAAATTAAGCCCTGTGGCTTTTTCATTTTTGGCTGTATGCGCTGTAGAAGTGGTAATCCGAAAGCGGCCGTTTTACCGGTTCCGGTTTGGGCAAGTCCTACAAAGTCATGCCCAGACTCCATCAGCAAAGGAATGGTCTGCTCCTGAATAGGGGTGGGGCGTTTAATATTAATATCTGCCAGACCCTTGACCAGGTCTTCTTTAATTCCTAATTCGGCGAATGTGCTCAATGTTCTATCCTTTTAATAGTTCGCCGCAAAGATAACCAAAATTATGCCCAATTCTTGGCTTGTCCGGAGTATATTTAATCTTATAGGGAAATCATGTCCTGAGCTCCTGTAAAGGGGAAATAAAAAAGGCCTTCTAATGAAGACCTGTAGCTGCTGATTGAAATGCTCTGGCATTTTACCATTCCAAAGAGCGTATTTTCTTGATTTAGAGGGTGTTTAAAAGTCAAAATTTGTAGCTGGATGGTATGCTTTTAAAACCGCTCTAAGGCCTTAATGATGATGGTTAAACTATAGCAGGCACCGAACATTATTTAACCCGAATTATTCACTGCTAGATTTAGTGAATTACTTTAGCTAACTTATTGTCAATGCGCTACATTTGTTTCTGCTGATTTTTGTATAGCCCAAATTTGGGTAAGCTTGCTTTCTCCTCATTCATCTGCTTCGTTGGAAAAAACTCGAAATAGGAAACTATTCCTTCATTTTTCCCGCCTTGCAGCTAAAAGCGGATTGAAGCATGAATTATCCGGGTTAATATTGGATTTTGATATCCTCCGGTCTATTTTCAAAAATTTTCATTTGTGCCCGGTGGTGGTCCTCGGCTCCTTCTATCACCATTTGCAAATACCTTTGGCCATCATTAGCTTCCAACTGGGCCGCTCCTCCCCATAAATCCTGATTGCCGGCAACATATTCAATGTTCCAGCCCTTAGCTCGTAATGCTCTGGCATATTCTTCAATGCCTGACTTGGCATTTCCCTCAAAGGAAAATTCCCACGCACCCTGTTTTTCATTTATTTCTGTCCCGATGAGTTCCATCCCGGAGGGCAGAGGAACGCCATGGGTTAATTTGCTGGGCCCATTTACTTCAAAAGTTCCTTTATTATCTGCTGATGCTACAGAGATACCGATGGAATAAAACAAAATGATGAGGAAGAATGCGATCTTTTTCATGGTAGTAACTATTTGATAATTCATTACTTACCAAAACTTTACCAATTTTTAATCCTGAGCGAAATTTTGTTAAAATTTGAGCAAAAAAAAGACCTGACTGAAAAAGACAGGCCTCTTATAGGTTGGTTGGATGTGTTTATCTTTAGCGCATTGTTTCAAATATTTGCGCATGTAATCTTGATTGTGTTTTTTATAAAAGAATTCGACCTTGCGTGTTGTGAATGCAAGTTTATTTTCCTTTATTTTCTGTAAAGGTATACAAATATCATAAAACTAACCATGATAAATGTTGGGAATTTGATTAAATGGCAAAAATAATAATATTCACATAATCGTACTAAAGGAGGGGTAATGGTCGTTTTTTGGCTTTAGGGGATCATTTTTGGATATATAGCTTAGATCAGGGAGGGATGTTTTACAATTTATTTGAAGTGTAACTTCTGCCTTTTTTTTCTTGGGGAACTGTATTATCGAAAAATATTACATCTACCGATACGGATGTACTTTTCTGGAAGAAAATCAATTTTTTTGATGCGATAAAGGACGCGCTGTTTATTAAATTCCCATTATAAGGTTTTTGGGTCTATCAAAATTGATATCCGCAGGAGTGGTGTCTAAAAAGCGGATAATTAGTTGGTTCAAATTCCCGGAGGATTTTTTTTAAAAGTGATTTCCATATGAAAATTTATGCCATCTTTTTTCTAAGCCTTTTTTTAATGTTGTCCTGCATGCCTTCGGTTCAGCCATTATTCAATGAGCAAGATTTGGAGACTAATGATCAATTTTTAGGGTTATGGAGTACCACCGATTTTAGTGAGCAATGGGAAGTGCGGGAGGAAGGGAAAAATTCTTACCTCCTGTATTGTTTGGACGATTCCAGCCCCATGGTACTTAAGGGACATCTTTTGAAAATTGCAGGTGAGTGGTTTCTGGATATTTTTCCCAGTGAAGAGCAAATAGGGACTGCGGGCCTACTTTTTTTGCCCATGCATTCTTTTTATAAAGTAGAAATTGGAGAATTAAATTTAAAAGTATTTGCTCCGGATGAAACCCAATGGCGGCTATACATGCAACAAGCAAAAGGAAGAGGCCTGGCACATACTTTTCTTCCGGAAGGGCAACTTTTGTTGACCGCTTCTCCGGCTGAGTTGCAAAAGTTCATTCGGAAGTATCCAACCAAGGAACTTTTCTCAGATTCGACTAATTTTATTCGGTTGGTTAACTGATTTTCGACTTACCGCGTGCTTAAATTCTCGTTTAGCTGCAAGGCAGGAAAAATGAAGCAACAGCTCCCTGTTTCAAGTTTTTTCCAAGGAAGCAGGTGAATGTGGAGAAAGCAAACTTGGCTCAATTTGGGCTATTATAAATCGAAGAATTTCTCATAACAAACTGGGCAAAAGTCACCTGCGTTTGTTTGGTGAATAATTCGGATTAAATGAGATGTACTCCCTTTTGAACAATGTTTCCATCCCCAGACACTTCCAGCAGTTTTGTCTTTATTCTAGCAAATTATAGGCCGGGTAGCTCCATTATTTAGTCTCAATTAAAATCACGCCATTGGCTCCTCTCACCCCATAAATAGAAGTGGAAGCAGCATCTTTTAAAATGGTTATTTTTTTAATTTCATTGGGCGATAAATTTGGATTTTGACTTTGAGGAATCCCATCCACTACAAAGAGGGGGCTGCCATCACCATAAACAGATCCTACCCCCCGAATGCTCATGTCACTGTTCATGCCCGGCATGCCTTGTTGTTGTATACTGACACCTGCAACCTGCCCCTGCAAAGCGGTGGCTAAGTCCGCAGTACCTAATTGCGTCAAATTTTCCCCATCTACCACCTCTATTGCTCCGGAAATTAGTTTTTCCTCAGTGCTGCCATAGCCAATATTTACGGGCTGCTGGATGAGTTCATGGTAACGCGCCAAAATTTCATCCATGAACGTTTTTTGTTGGGCCCAGCAGAACAATGGCGATACTAACATCAAAAAGAGAAATAGGAAGCGTTTCATAAGGGTGGGGTTGGTAGACTGTTTAAGATGTCCATTATTTTGTAAAGTTGAGAAAAAAAATTGAGGGAATTTTATAGGGGCAAAAATAATTGTCAAGTTTGAATTTATAGGGTTGTTGGTGTTTTTTCTGAATTATGTTTTTTATCTCTAAAGTCAATAAATTTTTAAAATATAGTTTTTTTTAGATCCTGGTTTTTGCATGGTCTAGCGGCTTCGAGGATGAAAAAGGGAATCGTAAATAATCATAGCGTTTTTGAAGCAGGGTTATCCGGAATTGAGAAGTCGTATTTTACTCCCTGGTTTTTTGGCGTTTTTTGCTGAATTATGAATTTAATTCCCATTTTTCGGGGATGTAATCTGCATGTAAGCCTGCATATATGTGGGCAGCTAAGCGTTTTCGGAGATATTAGAGGCCTATTCTTGATCGCAAATCTGTTGCTATGAATTTATCTCAGTGGGACCTATTGATTATAGTCCTGTATATTTTGGTTACCGTTTTAATCGGTTATTTTATCTCGAAGCGTGCATCGCAGAATTTAGATAATTATTTTTTAGGAGGGAAGACAATTCCCTGGTACATTCTTGGCGTCTCCAATGCATCGGGTATGTTTGATATTACCGGGACGATGTGGATGGTCTCTCTGGCCTTTATTTATGGGGTGAAGAGTGTCTGGATTCCCTGGCTCTGGCCGGTATGGAATCAGATTTTCCTGATGATCTTTCTGGCCGTTTGGCTGCGGCGATCCAATGTGATGACGGGAGCCGAATGGCTCAAAACCAGATTTGGAAATGGACGCGGGACGGAGATGTCACATATCGTCGTGGTCATTTTTGCCGTAATCGCAGTGATCGGTTTTATTGCCTATGGCTTTGAAGGGATTGGAAAATTTACGGCCACTTTCCTGCCATGGGATTTAAGTATGAGCATTGGAAGTTTTCAGTTGCCTTCCGAGAAGGTATATGCTATGGTGGTGATGGGCTTGACCACCATTTATGTCATTAAAGGTGGAATGTACTCGGTGGTGATGACCGAACTTTTGCAGTTCATCATTATGTCTATTGCCTGTTTGGCCATTGGTGGGGTGGCACTTTATTTAGTAGATGCCGAATTGTTGAAATCCATGGTGCCTACAGGATGGACCGACTGGCGTTTTGGATGGGAAATGGGCATTGATTGGAGTGATCGTATTCCGGCCATTAATGATAAAATCAGCGCTGATGGTTATCAAATCTTTGGGCCATTGTTTATGATGATGTTATTCAAAGGTTTTTTGGTGAGTGTGGCCGGTCCTGTGCCAAGTTATGATATGCAAAGAATTTTGGCCACTTCCACACCTAAGGAAGCGGCTAAAATGAGTGGGATTGTTTCCCTGGTGCTATTGATCCCGCGTTATCTAATGATTTTCGGATTGGCCGCTTTGGCTTTGGTGTTTCTGCAGTCTGATCTGGCTCAAATGGGGGACGCCATTGATTTTGAGCTGATTTTGCCAATGGCCGTAAAAGAGTTTATTCCGGTGGGTTTTAAGGGGCTTTTCATGGCCGGATTAATTTCTGCCTTTATGTCTACCTTTGCTGCTAATGTGAATGCGGGCCCGGCCTATATTGTGAATGACCTGTATAAAAAATATATAAAGCCGGATGCTTCTGATGCCACTTTAGTGAAGATGAGTTATGCCGCTTCTCTTTTGGTAGTGATTGTCGGAATCAGTTTTGGGTTGTTTGTAGATTCCATTGATGGCGCTTTGAAGTGGATTGTGGGAGCCTTGTTTGGGGGTTATACCGCTTCCAATATTTTGAAATGGGTATGGTGGAGATTTAATGCCTACGGTTACTTCTGGGGAATGTTGGCAGGATTGCTTTCTTCTTTGTTGGTGCCGGTATTGTTTCCCTCGGCAGGTCTGATGCTGGGCTTCCCGATCATTTTTGCCATTTCTTTCACCGTTTCTATTGTCGCTTCTTTGGCCACGCCAGCAGAAGAAATGGATGTTTTGATGAACTTTTATGGTTCGATTCGCCCATGGGGTTTTTGGGGGCCGGTGAAGAAGGCTTTAAAAGAAATTAATCCTGAATTCCAGGGGAATAAAGAATTTGGTCGTGATATGATCAATTCGGTGGTGGGAATTGTTTGGCAATTATCCCTGCACCTCATTCCTATTTACATTATCATCGGTGAGTACAAATTGGTGGCAATGGGTGTTGGCGTGCTCCTATTGACCATGGGCTTTCTAAAGAAATTTTGGTGGGACAAGCTGGAAGACTATCCTGCTGACTGGGAAACGACCAAAGCGATCATGGAAGCCCGGAAAGAAGAAAAAAATACAGTTAATAATATATAATAGATAAAGTGATGAATAGTGTTCAAATTCCTTGGGAAGATCGTCCGGAAGGTTCAAAGGCGGTAATGTGGCGATTCAGCCAGAACCCGGTAATCCCCAGGGATCTTTTGCCGGATTCCAATAGCATTTTTAATTCAGCGGTGGTGCCTTTTGAAGATGGTTTTGCTGGTGTTTTCCGTTGTGATAACACTTCTCGTCAGATGAAAATCCATGCCGGATTCTCCAAAGACGGTGTGAATTGGGACATCAACCATGAGCCGATCACTTTTGTGGAGGGCAATACGCCTTTGCTGCATTCGGAATATGCTTATGATCCGCGTGTTGTCTGGATTGAGGACCGCTATTGGGTACAGTGGTGTAATGGTTATCACGGTCCAACGATCGGGATTGCCTATACCTTTGATTTCAAAACCTTCCATCAGTGTGAAAATGCTTTTTTACCATATAATAGAAATGGCGTTTTGTTTCCGGAAAAGATCAATGGTAAATATTTGATGCTTTCCCGCCCGAGTGATACGGGACATACGCCTTTTGGCGATATCTTCCTTTCTCAGTCACCGGATATGAAATACTGGGGCGAACACCGTCATGTTATGTCTCCGGCACCATTCGAAGATTCTGCCTGGCAATGTATGAAGATTGGTGCTGGTCCGGCGCCGATCAAAACGGAAGAAGGGTGGTTGCTGATTTATCATGGCGTATTGCGTTCCTGCAATGGATACGTGTATGCGATGGGAGCAGCTCTTTTGGATTTGGAGGAGCCATGGAAAGTGTTGTATCGCTCACAGCCCTATTTATTATCTCCTCAGACGCCGTATGAGTGTATGGGAGATGTGCCGAATGTAGTTTTCCCGTGTGCGGCTTTATATGAGGAAGAAAGCGGAAAGTTAGCGGTTTATTATGGTGCGGCAGATACTGTAACTGGTTTAGCCTTTGCCTATGTTCCGGAATTATTGGATTGGTTAAAAGCAAATAGTTTGTAATAAACGTTCAATGAATTAAGGGGTTGATGCTGATGTGTCAGCCCTTTTTCATTAGCTGGCAGATTAACCCGGATTATTCAGGCTTAAATCCTCGTTTAGCTGTAAGGCGGAAAAAATGACGGAATAGTTTCCTATTTCGAGTTTTTTCCAACGAAACAGATGAATGAGGAGAAAGCAAGCTTGCCCAAATTTGGGCTATTATAAATCAAAGAAAATAAATTGTAACGAACTAAATATAAGTTAATTACGATTATTCGATTAATTTAGCGGTGAATAATTCGGGTTAATTGTTTTTGCATGGCATTCCCAGTATTTCAAAAGCCGCTCTTGCTTTAGAGTAGGTTTAAAAGCGCTCCATCCGGCTGCAAATTCGAATTATTGGAAACGATTTTGGATAATTTCTAAATAATAGCCCTGCTATTCTCTCAAAAATAATCGGGTATCGCCTCTGCAATAATCAAATTTTCGCTGCGAATTTTGGCTTTTAAACATGCTCTTTAATATTTACCAAATTATTTTTTTTGTTTACCAAAAGTTGCTCCAGTCTCTTTTCTCCCCACCTTTCTCCATCTAGCCTTTTTCTTAGGCCGGATTATTTATCCTTAAGTTCCCATTTTGCTGCGAGGCGGGAAAAATGATGGAATAGTACTTTATTTCGGTTTTTTCCCAGCGAAGCAGAGGAATGAGGAAAAAGCAAGCCTGCCCAAAGTGTGCTGTGAGTTGCTGATTGGCAACGTAACTGAAAATATGATGGATGCAGACCATCCGGTTTGGAGCTTTCAGGAGCACAAATCAAACCACTGCTAGGATTTATGGAAAGCAATTTCTATGGATGAAGCGTTAGTAGAAAAGGCTGTATAAAGCAGTCAGGTATGAATAAAGGAGATGAGCGTAAGCGAACCTACCGATGAAGTGGCGAAAAGCTAAGTTACTGTCAAAACCTATGGATTTTTGGGGCTGTAGGGATGAGTGTAGCAGCAACCTGATTACAGGCTACATGGCAGTCGTCATAAAGGGGGCATGAACTTTATTCAGGCGTATTTTCGGAACGCAGGAAGCCTGATCAAAATACTAAAGGGAAAGCACAAGTAGACAGTTTCTATAAGGCGATTACCAATGTTTGATCAGGTGGCGGATGAACTCGTATTAGTGTAGAAGCAGCTGTAATGGCAGTGGAGCGAAGGGGTTCAGTCATACTGTTTAATCATTAATTACAACTCCAAAAGAGGATGATTTTTAAGGAAGAAACAAAGAGTATTCCCATTACTAAAATGATGGTGTGGGAGGCGTACAAGCAAGTAAAGCGAAATAAAGGGGCTGCAGGTGTAGACGCGGTGAGTTTGGAGGCCTTTGATCAGGACAGGTCCAAACTACTTTACAAGCTTTGGAATAGGTTAGCCTCAGGCGCTTATTTTCCGCAGCATGTAAGACGAGTGGAAATTCCCAAAGGAGATGGTAAAACCAGACCCTTGGGGATCCCGGCAGTTAGCGATAGGATTGCGCAACAAGTAGTCAAGAATTACTTGGAGCCAAGACTGGAGCAGCAGTTTTTGGATTGTTCGTATGGATATCGGCCTGCTCGAAGTGCTCATCAAGCAATTCAAGAAGTGAGAAAACATGTTCTCAGGAATGCGTGGGTGATCGACCTAGATGTACAATCATTCTTTGAAGATGTAGATCACGCGCTGCTATACAGGGCATTGGAAAAGCACGTTCAGGAAAAATGGGTGATGCTTTACATCAAACGGTGGTTGGAAACACCCATCCAATTGAATGATGGTAGTATCATTTTGAAAGAGGGAAAAGGTACTCCTCAAGGAGGGGTAATCAGTCCTCTTTTGGCAAATTTGTATTTACATTACACGATGGATAAATGGATGCAAATCCACCACCCAGCGGTAAAGTTGGTACGATATGCTGATGATATGATCATTCATTGCCATTCACAGCGGCAAGCAGAATTTCTACTGTCTGAAATTCGTGAACGATTCAAGGCCTGTGGATTGAAGTTACATCCAGAGAAAACAAAGATAGTTTACTGCAAGAAGGACGGCAGAGGGCTGAATTATAATAAGGTTCAGTTCGATTTTCTGAGCTTTAGCTTCAGACCGATGTCAAAGAAATTGAAGCGAGGAGGGCATTTTCTGCAATTTGACTGTACCGTGAGCAGAAAAGCTAAACTTCGAATGATTAACCAAATCCGAGCACTACGCATTCGACGCAAAACAGGCGGGACTATCCAGCAAATCGCACAATCTCTAAATGATACCATCCGAGGATGGGTGAATTATTATGGGGAAGTACGATTGAAAGGTTTATCCCCAGTTTTCTATTATCTGCATCAGCGATTGATGAGTTGGGCAATGAATAAATTCAAAAGTCTAAAGGGCAGCCGTCGAAAAGCGGCCAATTTGCTCAAAAGAATAGCGAATGATTATCCTAACTTATTCTATCACTGGCCTCTGGGCTATAGTTTCTTGTGGCGCTCTGTATGACAAGAGCCGTATGAATTGAGAGGTTCACGTACGGTTCTGTGAGAAGTCAGGGGTGAAAGTCCCCTGGCTTACTCGACTTTTGGCTATTATTAAATCAGTAAATAACCCCTTATTGATTAGGAGGTTAGTGTTTTAAAATGTGTTTTTAATTTTTTCGGGGAATAATTCAGGATGGGTCTTTTTTCAACAATAGGGAAGCTATGTTTTCAAAATATATTGAGCTACAGTTAAAATATTGATTTAAATATCTATGATTTAATTTCCTATATTTATTATTGAAAGGGAGGCGATTATCGCCTTATTTTGATTGGAGTTATACTAAGATGGAACGAAATTTTTTAAAGCAATCGATCTCCATATCCCACATCGGTAAAGGGCGTTTTTGGTTTGCTGTCGTAACGGGTATTATTGGGGCCTTGGTTTTGAGTTATTTTTTTAATTATTCCCGAGAAATTTTAAGACTAATGACTCAATTTGGAGATCTGTTGGTTTTGTCGGAGGAGGAATATTATTGGAGTGATTTTTTCTTCTCTACTTTAGCAACCCTCCTTGGCTTTGGATTGACAGTCCTGATATGGTTTAGCGGTAAGAGGAGTCGAAGAGGGAGGTATAGAAGCCGATTTGTAGTAACCAATGGTTTATTCTTGCTGCTACTCCTTTTATTTTGCCTCAGTCGTTTCGGTTATATTTTGAATTTTAGCCTGTTTATCTCCAGGGGCTATGATGGGCATTTAGATCTATTGGCCGAATTTAGTAGTTTAGGTGTGCTTCTCATTATTTATGTTTTTCTGAATTTCTGGAGTTCGATACGATTTCTTTATAAGACTAAGTATGCCTTTTTTCTTTCTGTCATTTTAATAGGATTTATTTCTTTTTTCATTAACAAGACCACCGCCATTGATCGTAATATTGTCAATAACTATTATTTTTCCGGACTCCAAAATCGATTTGATTATATCAACCAAGAAATAGAAAAGGCGACTGATAAAGGTGTTTTGTTTTCAGATAGCACGCGTATCATATTGAGAAAGAAATATTCGGAACGGACTGTTCATATGGTGCGAAAATTAAAATCTGATTTTCAAAGTTCCAAAGCTATTACGCTGGATTGGTTGGTGATACAGAAAATTCTAATTCATAATCTGAATTTCCCTGAGTTGGATTTTAGTAGGAGTAATGCACAAAGATGGCCATACCCCACAGCATCTGAATTAAGAAAACAGTGGTGCCTGCAGGAAGCCAATAGTATTGAAAGGCAGCTATTGTTTGAAATCCTTCAGGAAGAAATTCAGCTATTAAATAAGCCACAATTTGGGCATGAATACCATGAGAAGCAGTGGACCCCTTACGAAATGGAAATGGATATGAGACGGAGAGTACTTGTCCGGGATATGGAACAAGTTCTTGAAGGTTTTTTACAGCTCAGAGAGGAAATCGCACCTTGTTAAAAACCAGGCCAGTTGTAGTGGAATGTAGAAAAATATTTTTACCATAGCGCGTAGATTTGTCTTCAAAAACCATCATCTAAGCTAGAATATTCAGGCATAAATCCTCTTAAGCTTAAAAACGCGAAAAATGATGGAATAATTTCTGATTTCGATTTTTATCCGACGAAGTATCTAAAAGAGGGGGAGTGTATGCTTAGAAAAATTGGGGTTATTAAAAGTCAACGAAAGTATCTGTAATGGACGAAGGAAATTTATTAACGTTAGATCTATAAATTTCGAAGTGAATAAGTCTGATAAGGAGCGTGCTTAATGGTCAAAAATTCGTAAAATAAATTTACAGTATTGCAGACGCGATACCCGATTATTTTTCGAGCATAGCATCGATATTGTTGAGGAATTATCCAAAGTCGCTTCCAATAATTTTAATTTTCAGTCGAATGGTGCGCTTTTAATTATACTCTTGCTTAGCCTATTGAATATATTAAAAAATGGGGCCTTTACCCTTCTGAAAACACCCATAAGAACTTTCTGTGAAGGGTGTTATTTCATGAAAATGAGCATTTTCGACAGCCTAGCTCTAGCTGATGCTATCGGGCATCAGCTTTTTTTTTTTAGTGCTTTCGGTTTGCTGGATTTTAATTTTACCGGGCACTTAAATGTAGGTTTTTAGAACATGTTTAATAAAATGTCGAAGTTGGGTAGAGGTGTTTATGAACGCTCATAGAAGTTCTGATCGGTTTTTTTAGTCTAAATAGATAGCTTAATTTTTTTTGTTTAAAATTAATCATTAGGAAAATTGTGATTAAATAATTTAATTAAAGACATTCTTTTATGAAATAATCGATTATTGAAGGAAAAATGAAAGGAGGGGAAGGCTCATAATTTTCTTATCACCCATCATTATTTATAGTATTATGCCAACTCGATCTAACAGTTTTGGATTCAAAATCCTTTATTTCCCCTTAACGAAAATACTTATTGGTATGACGGTAATGGTGGTCCTATACAATCTGTCCACCTCTTTATTAGCTGATTTGCCATATAGCTAGACATTTATTGATTTGGGGCAAATTTTCCGATCATGGCTTAAGAAGTGAATCAGGATATACTCGCCCCAATTTTCTATTCTGTAATCAGCTTCTGCGATGCATTCGACTCCTTTTCGAAAAACGGAAATGGATCTGTACCTTTTACCATTGGCATAAGTTTTCAGACTAACACTTTTGTACTTTTTCAACCCATGAGCTATGGATACCGAATATGCAAAAACGACAATAGCCATCATTAACCGGCATCTATCTGCTCCCTGAACATTCATTTTTTCAAGGTCAAAACCATTGGTCTTCAAATGTCTGAAACATGTCTCAATTTGCCATCGCTTCCGATAGTCCTCAGCTACTTTATATGCGTTTTTAGATAGATTTGTCAGAAGGAAAATCACAGGTTCCTTTTCCGCATCTTCACTTTTCTTGATGACCATCCGGCAATTGTCTCCGGCTTCAAACTTCATCTTAGCGGACATCGTTTTGCCCTTCACCTTACTATTTATGACTTTTGAAATCATTTGCGCTTTCGTCATAGATTTTTCATTCCACTGATTCTTAAAGTTGCATTCTTTTACCCGAAGCACATATTTAAAGCCGTTATCCTCAAGGTATTTGATGAATTTCTGTCCTGCGTATTCACGATCAGCCAAGAGAATTTTGCCTTCAAGATTGAATAACTTTGACGCCTCTTCAAGCAACTGAATTCTTTCTTCCTGATTACTGATGCCCTTCTTTTCCAGATTCATGAAATAGATCGGCACAGCTACTCCATTATACAAAATGGCCAAGGTCATGAAATGAAAAGTGCGATCCCCTTGCTTCCAACTGGTGCCATCCACCATCAAAAAATCCCCACCTTTATGCATATGCATGGCGGATAATTGCAATAGATCTCTCCATAAATGGGTGTCAGAATATTCCGTAAATATCCGGGTTAAGCGTTTGTAATGACCAAAGGCGGAAGTACTCTGATTTTCTAAAATACTACCTATGCAATCTTTCACTTTATTAAGACACACGGTTCCTTTTTGGATGATGCCTAAACTTAAAGCGAGTACATTTTTCCAGCAAGCTTTGCCCCATTTTGGAAATTGTTGCGTAAGTTTGTCGTGAAGCGAATCGAACATAGATCTTTGTTGGCGTTGGAACCCAAAGTTACTATTGTTGATTCGCTTTTTACGTTTTTAGGCAAAAATGTCTAGCTGTATGGTAAAGGAGCTTATTTTTTTGTGATGATTATCCCAACGCTAAAGCCTGGTTTAATCCACAATTTTCACACAACTTATGGATTTCGGACCTGCAAATTGTTTTATGAATTCAAGTTTACCGTTTTCCTGATCTCTTTCAAATAACACCAAATCATCACTGTCCTGGTTGGCTACCACCAACCATTTTCCATCAGATGAAAGGTCAAAATCTCGCGGTGTTTTTCCCATCGTTGGGACCATTGCATTTAAATGTAGTTTTTCCTGATGAGCATCAAAAGAAAAATGAGCGATGGTATGATTACTTCTGATTCCCATATATAAATGTTTCCCCTCAGGGGATATTTTCAGGGCAGAGGCCGATGCATCTCCATTTGTTGGTAGATCTTTTATTGTGACGCAAGCCCCGATCCAATGCCATGCTCCCTTTGTTCTCTTTAGCATCGTCAGGCGTCCCTTTAATTCTTCTGACACGAAGGCATAGGGTAGTTCAGGGTGGAAGCAAAGGTGTCTTGGTCCGCTACCAGCAGGCATCTTTATTTTGGTCGTTTCCTGATACTTTTTATTCGGAGAAAGTACAGAGATTTCATCCGCTCCTAAATTTGGAACGAAGATTTTATGCGCTCCAGGCTCAGGAATACACATATGTGCGTGGGGCCCTTCCTGCCGGAAAGGATTAGAACCCGTCCCGATAAGGCAGGCTTCTTCACTGGCCTGTTGTACAGCCCCCTGCTCATTCACCGGGAAAAATAAAACATTGCCGGTCTCATAACAGGCTATCGCCACTTTTTGCTCCTGTTCCAAAAACTGAATATGACAAGGTAGCCCCCCGCAAATAGGAACGGCATTTATCGGGTGTAGTCCTTCATCCGTGATTTTATAAGATCTTAACTGTGGAGCCTTGGTTTTCAATACCTCCTCAAAAGTAAAGAGAAAACGTCTGTCCGTGCTAATACATAAATATGCTGCATTACGCACATAACTTTGGTGTAACTCACGGAGTAATCCAGCTTTTTGGGAAAGCGAAAAAATAGTCAGGCCACCTCCATGACCTTTTAAATCTCCGGATACCGTTTCGGTGTAAGCGCCGGTAAAAATAGTCAATTGCTTCATATAGGGACTAAAGTAGTAATCAAAGGAGCTCTCATAGGAGAATTTTCGTGTCAATATATAGGGGTGTTTTCAATAATATTCCGCAAACCCTATTGGGACACCAATTAGTTATTGAAAGGGATAGAGATTATTCATTAATAGTCTGGTTATTTATCCCATTAACCGGCAAGCTCCCTGGCGACACTTTACCTTTTCTTGAATAATTTCAGCTTTTGACCATGCACAGATGCCCTGTAATAAAGGCTAAAGTTTGGCTTTCTTTCAAAAAAACGTCATACCTCTCTTTTGTAAATGGGATAAAATCAATCGTTTACGGATATTTTGTAATTATCGGTGATTTTTTTTTGTGATCGGATGTATTTTTTTATTAGAATTTTTTTAAAGATTCCTGATGGTAAAATACCAACAGGAGCTGTGAAGCGGATTTGTGTTTATTAGCCAATATATTTCTAATCAGTCGCTCATTTCTGAATGATTTTATGACTGTGGTTCTGCCCGATATTTGCACTTATCAGATTGATTAAGGACTAATTTTAAATATTATTATCATGAAAAAACTTTTCTTCTTTTTCGCACTAGCGATCGGAGCGATGGCTTGTAACAAATCTGATGACACTGTTGTAAACAACCCAATCGAAGATGCTCAGAAGCAATTGAGCGAGATTTATTTGTATACTGATTCTGAATTGCGTGCAGTAAAAGGAACAGACTACGAATTGATTGATACGGTAGTTCCTACCAAAATTACAATCACTGCTGTGATTAATGAAACTACTTTCGAAGGTGAAATGGAAATCAACGGTAAGCAACCAAGGGAGGAAGAAGCTATTGGTTACACGATCACTAAAGGGGTATTCAGTACTGAAGATTTAAATTATTACCAGGTGAATGAAGTTTTGGAAGTATCTCCTGCTGATGATAAGGAAACTCCACTTCCAACTAACTTGCATATTGTTCCTTTGGTACCAAACCCAGAGAACTAATTAAAAATTATAGATAATTGGAGGATAGTAATTTTGCTTGCCTTATAAGGCGGGTAATCTGTTTTCCAATTAGTCCAATTTTGAAAGCCGCCTTGTGCGGTTTTTTTTATGACCGTTTTTACATGATAGATGCTGGATTAAGCTGGCTTTTTCCTATTTCAGCCATTTTATTCACTGCTTGATTCATTGGGGTTTGCTAAGGGATTCGTTGTCAGATTATTAAGATTGATAATGCAGGTTTTCTAATATTCCAAATCCGGGCAAGCTCACCTTCTCCTTATTCATCTGCTTTTTGGAATTAACCAAACAGGAAAATTCCGTCATTTTATTTGCCTTATAACTAAAACAGGATTTTAGCAGGAATAATTCAGATTAAGCCTGCATCATTCGGTTTAGACAAGTCTGATTTTTTTCATAAGCTTTTTAAAAAAATCAGCATAATTTATGCGTAAATTATTCCATATTGTGTTCGTCAAACTGTCAAGAGAAGAAGGCAGGTTCAAGGCTTTCCGAGATAGCCAGGTTTTGTTTTAATGTTTCTTCGGAGGGCTTTTTCAGGATCATCATCCGGGGACTTTAAATATCAATATTTCGATGTTCAAAAGTTATCTTATTTATACGCTTATCATTATGGTTGCATGTTTACAGTCTTCCTGTTCATCAGATGAGGCCCTTAACTTGAGTATTCCGGAGGAAGGCTTTGAGGTAGTGCAGCATATTCCGGCAGGCGAAGAAGGAAGAGCTCAGAATGCTTTGTATTTAAACCCACGGAGGATAAAGGAGAAAGAGTTTAATAGTCCGGCGCTCCATATTTTTATCGACAGTATGTATACCGTAATGCGGAGAACGGCTGGAGTAGGGATTGCAGCAAATCAGTTGGGTAAGCGACTTCAGATATTCATCATTGAAGCCCAGGTCAACAACCCAAGGTATCAGGTGCTGGGCCCTGTGGAAAAACAGATTTTTATTAATCCGAAAATCACCAAGGTATCCAAGGCGCGAATGAATTTTTGGCATGGCTGCCTGAGCGCCAAGGGGGAAAAAAGAGGGAATGTCGCCACCTTTAAATGGGTAGAATATGAATGTCGAAACGCGCAGGGACAAATTCAGTCCGGCCGATTAGAAGGTTTTGCGGCTGTAATTTTCCAGCACGAATACCGTCATTTGATGAAGGGCACTTATATGGATCATGCTCAACAATTTTTAGCCAAGGATGAGTTGGATCAAAAGCTTGAATCCGGAGCGTTGCCGTTTTTTGATTTGGCGGATGATCGTTTACCCTTATTGATTGAGGGCTATCAATTAGATAAATATTTGGACGATTATTAAAAGTGAGTATTGAAGCCAAAATTCATATCGAAAATGCTTATAGAAGAGGCGATTGTGATAGTAGTTAGAGCATATTTAAAAGTAGACTATCGAATATTTTGGCCAGATAGCGGGTTTCTTCCTGACGAATGGCGCTGGCGTGATCATAACAGGGGTTGATTTTCTTACATTAAAGGATTTTCGACAGCCTAATTTAAAAGCACCCCAGCCGGCTGCAAATTCGAATTATTGGAAGCGATACCTCAAATTTTCGCTGCGAATGTTGGCTTTTAAAAATGCTCATAATCTTCCTTATAAAATGGGAGATTGCTTGAATGGGTGGTCGCCATTTCGATGAGGTTGTCAGATTTGGCCAAGAGTATTTATGCAAAGTTTTTTTTAGTATAGATTTTAATTAATGCAAACAGGTTTAATAAAAAAGCAGCGAATATCATTTTTAAAAACGATGGTTGGTTTGATGATTGGCAGGTGCTGCTTTACTGGTTCTATATTTCAAGTGCTGAGAATTTACTGAGCGTTAATGAGTTGGTCTTGGTGGGCGTTGGGATCACTTTTCTGATATTGCTAATAGTAAAATCAAAGCAAGTGGTATTATTGGATTTAAAAATATTGGATACGACGCTAAAGCTTACAACTTATTCATTAATAGCCGGTAGAAGGACTTTTTCTATTCAAGTGGAGGATGTAGTTAATGTTTACTATGTGGGGGCAAATGAAGTAGAGTTGTGGTATAAGCAGGTTATGGGCAATTCTCTGAAAGGAAAGCCATGGAAGGCTATTGTGAAAAAAAGGTTTCGAGTTTATGCGGAACCATGGGGTGACATTAATTTTCAATTTAGACAGTTCGCATTATTTTTAGCACAGCAGAAATAAATACACCCAAATTATGCCTGTATAAATCCAGCATAGCTATATATCAGGAAACAAGGTACTAATTCCTTGTTTCGAGTTTTTTCCAAGGAAGTAGGTCAATGAGGGGGATGCAAGCTATATTAGGTTGATCTGATTTCAACCCATTCAGCTTTACCACTACTGTTACCAAAATTTATTTGTCAGCATTATTTATACTCGCTAAGATCCTTGCCATGCATATTGAAAAAATCAAAAAGCTTGGGATCTAGCAGGTGAGAGGGACTCACATTCTGTAGGGCATTGAAAATAATTTCAATTCGATCAGGATAGGCCTGCTCCCAGGTATTTAGCATGGCTTTGATGGTTTGTCTCTGAAGCTTAGGCTGAGATCCACAAAGATTACAAGGGATTATCGGAAATTCACGAATTTCTGCATAGGTGGCAATATCCCGTTCACGACAATAGGCCATCGGACGCAAGACGGTAAGGCTACCATCATCGGTCAGGTATTTGGCCGGCATAGCTTCCATTTTTCCGGAAAATAGCAGGTTGAGAAAAAAGGTTTCGATGATATCATCCTGATGGTGCCCCAATGCTAATTTATTGGCGCCCAATTTTTTCGCCGTATCGTATAAATTACCGCGACGCAAACGGGAACACAAACTACAAGTGGTTTTTCCCTCCGGCACTTTTTCCTTCACTATGGAATAGGTGTCTTTTTCAATGATTTGAAAATCGACGCCCAGATTTTTCAGGTAGTCCGGCAGTATATGCTCCGGGAAGCCTGGTTGTTTCTGGTCCAAATTGACCGCGACGATGTCAAAATGAAATGGCACCACTTTTTGAGTGTGCAGCATCATGTCCAGAAGGGTGTAGCTATCCTTTCCCCCTGACAGACAAACCATGATTTTATCTCCTGCCTCTACCATTCCAAAATCCATCATTGCTTTGGAAGTATTCGAAGTGAGTTTCTTTTTAACTTTTGCTGCTGCTTTCTTTTCCGTACCCAAATTTTCCATGTGGCCGCAAATATCTCCGTATCGGCTGTAAATTCAAAATTTGGGATGCGATTAAAACGTTGATTTCAACTTATCGCCTGTTCAAAGCCACATTACTCCAGCCAGATAACTCCTACTGTAATCCTCGTTTAGCTGCGAGCTGGTATAAGTGAAAAAAATAGCGGTCACCTTGTTGTTTTCCAAAGAAGCCGATGAAGGAGGAAAAGTGGGTATATTACAGATTTTAGCTGTAGGGAAATTGATAAAAGTAAGCCGAACATGTTGATAATGAATTTTTAGGCCGTCTAAATCAGGTGTTGAATAATTCGGGTTCAGAGTGTTTAAAGTGCAAAATTCGTGATGAAAATACTCTTTTTAGAGCCGATCCCCCTTTATTTCGAGCGCATATCCTCGCTAATGTTGAAAAATAATCAAAAATCGCATCCAATTATTCGAATATGCTGCGGGATGGGGCATTTTTTAACAGCCTCAAAGCTAACGATGCGCCTTAATTTTTTGAAATTTTTAAATCCTGACTGCGGACATTAGAATAAAATTGCGCTTTCGTGAAGTGATAGTTGGGGATATATATCCTAAAACGGGATGTCTTGCTGCTTTTTAAAAACTGATGTCAAACATGGCAGATGAAGTAAAGAGGAATAAAGGCGAAAAGCGCTTGGTCTACCTTTTTCCAAAGAAAGCGTTCAAGCCGAGGGAAAAGGTTTAGTGTTTGCACATCGGTCAGAGGAAGTTATTCCGCATTCGCCGCTAGGGTAAATTCCTGACTATAATTTTGAAGGCAATAGCGAAAATAAAATAGTATGACGGAGTCATTAGGTGCTGTAATTTCAGCAAATGATATTTTCAGAGCAACCAACTCTTTTTTTGAGGTGAGGGAATGGGCGGGAGAAGAGGATGACTTTCTCCTGACGCCTGATTTAAAAAGAAATTACCACATAATTTTTCTGGAGGCTTGTAGCCAGCCTATCCGAATGGGAAATGAAAGGCCGATGGTAGATTGCCCTCTGTTAATTATTTTAGGCCCTCATGATGCCCCGGATTTCAGTTTTCCAGAAAATGCAAGTGTAAATGCAAGGATATTAAGCTATTCCAAGGATTTATTTTCGATTTCAATGGATCTTAAGCACCATCAGTTTTTTTTCCAAAATGAAAGTATAAATGCTTATTATAAATTAAAAGAGAAAGAGGGGAAGTTCATCAGGGAAATATTGGACAATATTCAGGAGCAACAACTGGGTGGGCGGAAAGCAGTTCCTCATTTGGACCTGTTCGTAGCCTTTTTTGATCCGCTTTTTACCTTTATTAATAAAAAGGCTCAGCAAAATCGGTGGGAAGAGAGCAGTAGGATGCACGTTTACTACCGCGCTTTTCTAAAAGTTTTGGATGAGCATTACAAAAAATGGCATTTGGTAACGGATTATAGCCGGCTATTGGGAATTCACGAAAAGCAATTGAGCCGTTCTTGTCGTAAAGTGGTGGATATGTCCCCTTTACAGGTCATTCATCAGAAGGTATTAATGGAGGCGAAGCATTTGCTTATTTATAGTGATTTAAATGTAAAGCAATTGGCCTATGAGTTGGGGTTTAATGAACCTTCGCATTTTAGTAAATTTTTTAAAACTAAAATGGGGATATGGCCCACGGAGTATCGTGATCATATTCGTTATACCAGTGGCGCGGAAAAGGCTCTTTGACAGGTAATACCACTAAATAGCGTGTAGGAAATAACGCCATTGGATTTGTTTCCTAGGTTGCATAGATACGTTCCATATTTTTCTTAATTGCCAGGCTTCGGTCAATTCATTAACGGGAGGATGCATGCTTGCTCCTCCTTCATCTGTTTCCCAGGAAAAAACTCGAAATAGAAAAAATCCCTTCATATGACCGCCATGCAACTAAACGAGGATTTAGCATAGATAATCCGGCTAAGGTAAATGACGGCATTTGTTGAAGTCCCCTTCTAGGCGAAAATTCAAATTATTGGAAGCGATTTAGGATTATTTCTCAACAATAGCGATGCTATTCTCTCAAAATAATCGGGTATCCCTTCTGCAATACTTCAAATTTTCGCTACGAATTTTGGCTTTTAAACACGCTATAAACGAGGAGGTAAGCATGAATAATCCGGGTTAAATTAAAATGGAACAAATACTATTGGCCGGTAGCTTGAGTTTACAAATATTTTTTCATTTTTGTAATTGGTAACTTTGTTCGGTACTAGTTGGATTTCGACAGATTAATACCAATTGACCACCGGAGTTTTTGAAGGCTAAAGCCTGAATATTGTTTTTGGTATGACACCCAATTCTGTAAGCTCCGGCTTTAATAAATTGAGTAAAATGTCGCACCACCCAGTATTGAGGGTTAATGCGATAATTTTTTTGAAAAGTGTCTACGGTGATCATGGCATTCTGCTTCCAGCCCCAGGAGCTCATGCCCGTTTCATCTAATACCATATTCCATTGTAAGTAGTAAGAGGCTTTTCGCTGAAGGTACCAATACATTTGATCAAAAGTTTGAAAGGCATATGCCCAGTCATTTTGGCCCCATCCGCATTTGGTTTCAGTCTGCATGATTTTCATTTCCGGAAATTGGTGGATGGTTTGCTCCACTGCCGCATCACCATCCCATTGGTAGCCGACCCCGGTAAGGTATTGTTTGCTCTCCGGCGCGCTGAGTACGGTTTGGACGTATTCCTGAAACTCGTCCGTCTGGTCGTTGCCATTGATAGTCCCTAACCATATTTCACAATCCGAAATATTAGATTTGAGCTCCGGGCCCAAATACGTTCCAATAAAGGTTTTGAGCTGTTCACCAGTCCAGCCACAGGAGGGAAAGGCGGGCAGGTGCAGCGGCTCATTTTGTGGGTGCACTGCAACGATATTGATCCCCTCTTTTCTGTAATTTTTGATATATTTTCTAAAATAAAGGGCATAGGCAGCCAATGTTTTGGCATCTGTTTTTATACTTCCTCTGGCGTAATGATTGTTCTCCTTCATCCAAAAGGGAGGCGTCCATGGTGAGCCCCAAATTTTTAGGGAGGGCTTAACGTCCATGGCCGCTTTGAGGTAAGGGATGAGGTATTTCCGGTCCCGATCCAAACTGAAATTTTCCATTTTATAATCTCCAGCATGATCGTTTAGGGAATAGTAATCCAGGGCATAGTCACTTGCGCCAATAGGCATCCGGCAGTAATCAAAATTACAGGCCTCCGTGGAAAATAGAAGCTTCATGATTTCCTCTCGCTCGGCATCTTCGAGGTACTGTAACGCTTTCCACCCTTTTTCATTAAAGCAGCCTCCCCAGCCCTCAATTTGTTGGTAAACCAGGTTTTCTTCTAACTCGATATCCGCAATGATTTTTTTATTTCCTTTTTGCCAGGTAATGGCTTTGGTCTCCCACTGTTTTTCCGCATAGGATAGCCATTGGGTGGTTGGTGCCTGAAGAGGTGGGGTGAAAAGTAATAGCAGGCTAAGGATGATAATCGAAATTCTCATAATTTTAAAAAATAATAATAGAAAATGCTTCCAGTCCAAGCGGAAATGGAGATTTAAAAAATGATAAGTAATCAAATATTCCCGTTTTTTTGGGAAGGTTTTGAGAGGTATGGCCTAGAAAATGGGGTAGAAAAAAAAGCATAATCACAGAATTATTATTTAGCACATATATTTTTTCGATTACACTTTTGAGTAGGGTTGAATGTTGCTTTCGAAATATCGGTAAGTTAGAATGGGTTTCCGGAATTCTCCAAGGCTCTTGAGAGTATAGAGCCTGTTTTAAAAGCACACCATCCGGCTGCAAATTCGAATTATTGGAAGCGATTTTGGATGCTTTCTTAATAATAGTGATGCTATTCTCATAAAATAATTGGGTATCGCTTCTATTATCGGTTTTTCGCTGCGAATTTTGACTTTCAAACACGCTTTTGCTCACTTTAGGTTAGTTCAGCGAAAAATACTATCCTTCTCTTTTCTTTGGAAAGGTGATTTCACTGATTAGCCTTAAGCCTGATTTTTTAACCCTATATTTATTGATTTGATGTAACTGATTTGTTATCATTTCGCAATGGCCGGTTATGGTGTTTTTTAATCGCCCAAATGTGGGTAAGCTTGCTTGCTCCTCCTTCATCTTTTTCCCAGGAAAAAATTCATAATAGGAAAAATCCCTTCCTTTTCTCGCCATGCAACTAAAGGAGGATTTAGCATAGATAATCCGGCTTAAGGTAAATGTCGGCATTGGTTGAAGTCCCCTTCTAGGCGAAAATTCGAATTATGTACAGGAATTACAGTATTGTGTGGAAGGGCAGCATTGTTGTTTAGTGGTCCAAATCCGCCTCCTTCATTAAAATGAGGAGGCAGTTGGTTGGAGTTTTACTGTCACCTGTTGACTAAGTGTTTCCAGAAAGGAATGCTTGCGTTATGCATGCGCTGGATATGTTTTCGTAAGAGCAACCATCCCTTGGTCAAACATGACTGACGGCCTGATTTAATAGCGATGATTAGAAAGGGATATTTTGTTTTCTATGAAATTTTTCAAATTGACGATCGGCCGTGTTTTTCAGGATTTCTTTGGCAAGACCATGCTTTCGGGATACACCTAAAAGATTAATTTTATCCCCCTGTTCAGTTAAGTAGGAAACGCTCATTTGTTCAGTGGTCACCTCAATGATAAGTTGGTGTTGCCTGCCATCTAAAGTAAATCGTTGGTCCGGATAGGATTCTTCATCGAAAATAACTTCTCCGGAAAAGCCTTCTACATCATAAAAATAACTGCTTTTGTCTTTCGTCTTTCGACATTGGAAAAGAGATTTTTTCCCATTCAGGAAAAATGAGTAATCTAAATGTTCCAGTGCCTGGGGGATTCGAGGGGCAAGTGTCAGTTCGTTTTTCCAGAGTGCCGGTCGGATTCCCAGAAAGTTTTCCTGTATTAATTGCAGGGCCATAGAAGTTGCCCGAAGGTCTAATAAGTGGCCTACAGCATAAGGTATTTTGTTGGTAAGCCGGAAGCCAGAAGGAATGCTTCCCAGAAGTTCATCGGTGGTATTATGTTGAGCAATATCCTGAAACTTCTGCCATACCAGCTCTTTTTGGTAGATTTCAAGCAAGGGAATGAAAGCGGTTAAGCTTTCAAATGCAGGCGCATAGTATCGTTCTTCCGGATTATTTTCTTCCCCCAGACTATCCATCAACCAGTCTTTCGGCATTTCTATTTCGTCCAGTAATCCTACCGGAGCTTGATGCCGGGCGTACTGTTGTGCCAAAAAGTTAACTTTCTTATAGGGCTCATGAATATAGTCTGATAAGCAGAATAAACGCAAATTGGTTTGGAATTCCTGTCCACCCAATGAAATGCCGGCACTGGAGATTTTTATCGGTTGGTCAAGATACAGCTTATTAAAATGCCAGCTGGCTTTGGCCCAGGTGGCCTGAAATAATTCTTCGTCCTCAAAATTACCTAAATAAGCGGCTATCTCTTTGGTCATTTGTAAACTTTCTAACCATAATATCTGCTGATCCAATGGCACTTTTCCATCCTTACTTTTAATGAGAAAATGCTCATCAAGCCGTAGACTGATACAGCTTTTGATCCCCATGGCTAAGGAAGGGTATACCTTTTCAATAAATTCCGGATTTTTGAAGTATTTAAGGTAACTGAATAAGGCTTGGCAAAAATGGCTTAGAGGTAGAAAACCATTGTATTGAAGCTGCGACCGTTTAACGCTTTCGGGCAAAAAGCCATATTGGCTGCTGGCCGTATCCCGGTTTTGCAACTGGCTGTAATGCTGCAGCAATTGTTGGGCTTGCTGCATTTGGCCCCTGATCAACATGGCTCCTGTGATACTTTGAAGGTGGTGACTGGAAATATCGCCCGGCGAGGGCGGGAAACCTAATGAATAGGGCATGTTAGCCGCGTCTTGATGCAGGATTTCCAAACTTTGTGAGAGTAGATTTAAAAAAGGAACCATTTCACAGGAGGAGGATTTGAAATAGGGATAAGTATGCATGGAAATGGGAGGGAGTTGGTTTTCGAGCTCCTGACGCGCTGTTTTTAATAAAGTTATTCCCTCTGATTTCTCTTGACAGAAAATCGCCACAAAGCCCTTTGCCTTCCCACTTACTTCCAGGTGTCCGTCCTTGAAAAGGGCATTGGTTTTTTCAATAGGAGCCATGAGGATATATCCTTCGGTTTTTTTTGTCGGATACCATAAGGCATTTGATTCAAAAATAGGGTCGCCTGTCGCTAAGCCAATAAGTTTAATCCCTAATTGACGATGGTCCTGTTCGGGCAGGTAAATGACCAGTGCCGGATGTTGAGCCAGAAAAAAGGTATATTCCCTTCCTTTGGGATGGGCTCGTAAAAAATAACTGCTGCCGCTTCGGAAGGGAATGTTGGTGTTTTGAACTAAGCTGTCATTCAGGTAAAGGCGATAATCTCCCAATACTACTTTGCCTTGCCAATGCCATCCCCGATAGGCCGCAAAAGCATCCTGCTTTCCTTTTGCCGCCTGATTAAAAAAATAACCGCCAAAGGCGTTAGATAATAAAAATTTGGGATTACTTCCTGCGGGGAAATCGACCTCATAGGCCAGTGCATTTTTGGACGTTAAGGGGGAATGCCTGGAAGAAGTGTCCGTTTCTTGCTGGCAGGCGGGGAGAAAAAAAAGAGTACTGATAATAATGGAAATACAAAGTTTTTGCATCATTTGGGAATTCCGGTTTGTTCCAGTGAGGGAAATAGCCCGGGTCACTTTTCTTATTGGTGATCCCTTCATGATACAAGACTTCTTGTAATTTTGGTACTTCCTTCATGTGTTCAACCCGATTAAGAAGGATTTGTGTAGAATTTCAATACTAATATTAAACTGAATAATTCACCGCTAGATTCAACGGATCAACATAAACAATTTATTATTAATGCATTGCGGCGAGATTTATTAATATATCATCGCCCAATTTTGGGGAAGCTTGCTTTCTCCTTCTTCATCTGCTTCCTTGGGAAAAACTCGAAATAGGAAAAATTCGGTCATTTTTCCGCCCTTTAACGAAGCGAGGATTTAAGCTAAGCAGGAATAGTCGGGTTAAGATTATTGCCCATTTTTTGTCATCAGAGCAGCACTTTGCTTTTGCCAGATGGAATTATCCCGCTCAAAAAATGCCATGGCTGCCTGGTATATCCTTACGGCTGTTTTAACCCAAATTATTCACCGTCAGATTTTGTGAAATGTCTTAACTAACTAATTGTCAATCCACTATATTTGTGCTTGCTGATTTTGTTATAGCCCAGATTTGGGCAAGCTTGCTTTCTCCTTCTTCATCTGCTTCCTTGGGAAAAACTCGAAATAGGAAAAATTCGGTCATTTTTCCGCCTTTCAACGAAGCGAGGATTTAAGCTAAGCAGGAATAATCCGGCTTAAGGATACTAATTTGGATGGCTGAAAACCGGAAAAACCACCCAAAATGCACTTGTGATGAGCTTTTATGGTGGTTTACTGAATTTGTGAAAGCAGAATTCGGTTGAACGTGCTATAGCTTATTTTTCTTCAATAATTTTCACTCCTCTTTTGGTTCTGGCCTCCAGGAAGCGCAACAGGCGCGCCTCATTTCGTTTGCGTTCTTTGATGTATTGAGGTTTGCTCAAGTCCCATTGAAAAGTGGCAATTACCTGGTGCTCTGCGTCTTCTCCTTTAAACTGGGTGGTGCTGATTTTTCCCATCGTGAGGGACTTGAGTTCCGGAAAAATTACCCTCGCAATATTGGTAATGTCATTAAACGGAATACTGTCATTTTGGAGGTAGAGCAGGCTTTTTTGCAGACTATCAGTAGTAGCTAACTGATCAACCAATGCCATATTTGATTTTTTTAATTCCTGATCAAATCTTTGTTGTAAGATGTTCAGTTTAGAGTTATAAATAATCAATTGTTGTTTCAATTGCTTCTGCTCCTGATCAGGGGGAGAATCTGTCGGGATTAAGTCTATATTGGTGGCCTTGGGCAAATCCCATTTTAACAACAAGGTACTTTGATAGGCACTATTTAACTTTTGTTCCAAAAGCGTAACGGAATCCGGTTCAATATAAGTACCGAAATAGTAAACCTTTAAATTAAGTTGTTTTAGTGAGTCTCGTTTTGCCGACCACTGGACGCCCTGAAGTAAATCCTCATGAATATTTTGTGAAATAAAGTTTTCAATCAACTTTCGTTCGGTGATATTTTTTACGGCACCAAATAAGTAGACAAAGCTGGGAATCAGTAATAAAGTCACGATGAACAAGCCCCATCGATGAGTTTTGGCGGCCACTTGGGCATCAGGGGTTTCCACCTGTGGGAATCGTAATAGTCGAACAATCACATAGGTCGAAAGACTGATCAGGACCGCATTGATGAAGAACAGATAAAATGCACCTCCAAAAATTTTCAACTCCCCACTGGCGATGCCAAAACCTGCGGTACATAGTGGCGGCATTAAGGCGGTCGCGATCGCTACCCCCGGAATCGCATTGGTTTTGTCAGTACGGGAGCCTGCAATAATGCCGGCCAGTCCGCCAAAAAAAGCCACAAAAGCATCCAGAATGGTAGGGGCTGTCCGGGCTTTCATTTCTTCGGTCAGTTCACCAAATGGCGAAATTTTGAAATATATGATGGATACCGTCAGACTCAGGCCAACGGCCACCATGAAATTTCGTAAAGATTTAATCAGATATTCCCGGTCATTAATGCCTACAGACAAACCAATCCCTAAAATGGGAGACATCAAAGGAGAAATTAACATGGCGCCAATAATGACAGCGGGAGAATTGACATCCAAACCTATGCAGGCAATGATATTGGAACATATCAGGATCCATAGGTTGGAGCCCATTAGAACAACCCCTTCTTTAATGCCCTTAATAGTGCCAATATAATCGGTGTCCGCCGCAAGATTAGCAATACGGTGAAAGACCAATCGATTATAATTGATAAAATCCCGTAGGACCAAACGTATCAGCTTTACAAATCTTTTATCCTTTAGAGCCATAAGTTGACGAGGAATATACCATGTTTTTAATGGACAAATGTAGGATAATTGGAATAACTTTATTTCATGAACCGCTGATATTTTTTGGGTATTACGCTTTGCTTACATTGCGAAATGTCCTTGGAGTGGAATTTAGCAGGTATATTTTAGAAATACCGCCGATAATTCTTATATTCCTTCAGGCAAATTTTAAATTTTTTTCCCCACAATGAAATATAAAGCCTTTAGTAATCGATTGGTGTCGGATGCCCCCACGTCTGACAAATCAATAGTGCAGGATCCATTACCCCAATGGTCTTCTTCTGTTGATTCCCGTTTTTCTTCCATTGAATATGTGTTGATTGAAGAAAATATTGAATTTCAACATCTTAAAAGTTGTTCGGATTTTATTAAAAAATTACCCGCTTCTACCTTTTCCATTGCGGTGGATCTCAGTGCGATGGGTCGCTTTGAGGGAGGCTTGGCATTGTTACATCTTAAAGAAATAGACGCTGATACTGTCGAACAGAAAGTAGGGAACAATATGGAAGTGCCCAATTTTTCGGCGCAGTTTTCAGATTACCTCCAATGGATGGAATTATCAAATGAGATGCATTATGAGGAATATTCTACCATGTACTTCCAACAACTGGCTGCATTGTTATATACAGCCAGAGCGGAAAATTGTAATCGGGTGATCATGCTTTTTAGGCATAAAAGTAATCATTTGGTTGCGGATTCTTTTATCGATTTTTACAGATTGTTTAAGCCCTATGATACACCGGTAGTGAATCAAATAAAAAGAGTACGCCGGATGTCCGATGATGTGGAAATATTTTTGGGTTGGATTGAATAATCGCCTATTGAGCGCGTGTTTATAAGCACACCCTCCGGCTGCAAATTCGAATTACTGGAAGCGTACCCGCGTATTTTATCAACAATAGCGATGCTATTCTCTTAAATTAATCAGGTATTGCTTCTGCAATAATTAAATTTTTACGGCGAATTTTGGCTTTAAACTCGCGCTTAGTTTTCGTCATATATTGGATAATACATGAAGCAATATAAAATTATTGGGATAGGTGAAATTTTATGGGACCTTTTGCCCGGCGGAAAGCAGCTTGGCGGGGCTCCCGGAAATTTCGCTTTTCATTGTCAGCAATTAGGTGCTCAATCCTATCTGCTTAGTGCTGTAGGGAAGGATGGACTTGGTGATGAAATCCAACAACAGCTAAATGCTCAACATTTAGGGCGCTATATCACAGTGCTTCCTGCTCAACCTACAGGTACCGTGGAGGTGGAACTCTCTTCAAACGGTATTCCCCAATATACAATACATGAGGATGTTGCCTGGGACTATATTCCATTTAGTCCGGAAATTCAGGTCTTGGCGGAAGCAGCGCATGCAATTTGTTTTGGCTCTTTGGCGCAAAGGAGTGCCGTTTCTGCTTCGACGATTCGCCGTTTACTGAAATCAGCACCCGAGGATTGTTTGAAAGTATTTGATATTAATTTACGACAACATTTTTATTCCAAAGTAATCATAGAGGATTCTTTGCGGTTATGTAACGTGCTTAAAATCAATAAGGAAGAGCTTATGGTGCTGCAGGAGTTTTACCATCTTCCCTCAGAGGAAATAGCGGCTTTAAAAAGTCTAATTGGTCAGTATCAACTGAAATGGATTGCCCTGACCAAAGGAGCAGAGGGAAGCATACTGATGGATGCCAGGGGAGAAGTCTCTGAGCTTTCCAGCCCAAAAGTGGTGGTAAGCGATACCGTGGGTGCCGGAGACGCCTTTACGGCAGCTTTGGTCATGGGTATTTTGAAGGGGCAACCGCTAAAAGACCTGCATGCGCAAGCGGTTAAAATTGCCGCTTTTGTTTGTACTCAAAAAGGAGCAATGCCCGCATTGAAGGCTATCCTTTAAAATTGGTTTATAGTCATATTGTCGCTATGAACTTTGACTTTCCAAAGGGAAAATTCCAATACAATGCCTATGATCGAATTACTGTTAAAAAACCGAGAGACGGTTAAGCTTCAGCATACGGACGAGATAAAAGGACACCTGCTTCGTTTTGATGTCATTAAGTTTATCGATTATAGTCATCAGGAGGTGGAATGGGCGCAACAAACTTTTGGTCTGGATTTTTCCATTATGCAGCGTTATGAGGACATAGAGATTAGTTCTCATTTGATTGAACAGGAAAATCAAATTTCCATGCACATTTCCATTCCCTACGGAATTCAGGAAGAGAACCTTTCGGAGACTCCTATATTTTTCATCCTTACTTCCAGTGCCCTGTTCTTTTTTTCCGGTCCCAATGAAAACAGTCTTTTCAACAAAAGCTATTCTAAAGGATTTCAGAAATTGCAAAAGTCCAATGGGGTGGAAGCAATTTTAAAGTATCAGGTGGAGTTTATCTCTGATTATTTTGCTGACATCACCGAAACGGAGGTGCATAAGATTAAAGTTTTAGCGAATAAAGTATTGCTGGAGAAGAAGTTCAAGGATGATATTATGGATCGCATTACAAAGTATAGCTTTAATAATTTACTGATTAAAGAGGCTTTAATTGAGTCCACCAGGGTCATTAGTCTTTTTAAAAAATCTGCCTGGGGAAGTAAATTAGAGGTGTGGGAAACCATTGAAAGTGATCTAAAGGATTTATCAGTGGTGTCGGATTATATTCAATTTAATTTTGAGCGGCTGGATGATTTGCAGGATTATGTCGCAAACCGGGTAGATTTGGAGCAGAATTATATTTTTAAAATGCTGACCGTGGTGACGGTTTGTATCTCGCTACCTACCTTGGTGGCCGGTGTTTATGGGATGAACTTTGTCCATATGCCGGAATTAAAAGCCACTTGGGGATATCCGTTAACGTTGATCTCTATGGTGCTATTGGGGATTGTTCCTTTTATGATTGCCAAATGGAAGAAGTGGTTGTGAGGTATCTATCAGATTTGTTTTTGAGGGTGAGTTTTTTTACTGATTACTTGTTGTGAGGGAGCGACAATACATTTCAACTAAATTAATTCGCGTTAATATATCTGGATATTTTTTATGCCCCTCTAGTTCTCTGTACTATTCCTATTCCTATTCCTATTTAAATTTTTTATTTTGGATGTGGGAAATGTGCTCCTAATTATTGGCCTAATTGAAGGGGGTGTTGTCTAAATATATTTTATTTCCATTATTGTTTTCTGTTTTTCTTCATAATAATATCTATTATAGGTTGGTTTTTAAGTATATAGTTTAATATTTAACCTCTTATGGATTTGTTATTTTTTAGAGTGGGCCTATTGCTTTATTTTTTATGGTGCTTTTCACCCAGTACATTGATGGCCCAAAGAGACTTTCAGGCAGGTTTTATTGTCAAGAATGAAGGGGGATACTCTTTTTGGAGAAATTGATTATCGGAATAATATTAATAGCGCAAAATTTTGTTGGTTCAAATCTCTGGCAGGAAATCTCAAATATGAACCATCGGATATTTTAGCCTATGGTTTTTTAAAGGGGAAGCAATACGTCAGTAAAACGGTTGAGGTGAAAGGTCAAACTGGTCAGTATTTTTTAGAGTATTTAGTGAAGGGTTTCGCTAATTTGTATTATTTGAATTTAGGGCGATTGGATTATTATTTTTTGGAAAAAGGGGAAGAGCTTCAGCCTCTAACGAATGATGAGGTGGAGATTATCGATGAAGATGGTACCGTATTACGAAAGGATTCAAATCAATACAAACGGATTATGAATTATTACTTTAATGATGCGCCCTCTGTGCAGGAAAGGGTAGATGATACCTATTTTCCGTATAAAGACCTCATTCGTATTACCAAGGATTATCATAAAGCGGTATGTAGTGATTATGCCTGTATTGATTACACCAAAAATTTGATTAATATATCTTCCGTAGAGCTTATGTTGGGGCTTAATGCTGGATCCTATTATATGAAAAAGCATGATTTATCCATCGCTGCCGATCGAAATGTTTCTATGGGGATCCTTCTCCTGTTTAAGCCGCTGAAAGCTTTCAGGGCATGGAACGTGGAGTTAGGTTTGGATTATACCCAATTGCATTATCAACATTATAGCTGGATTAGTACTTTTGGTTATTTAAATATGGATGCACAGTATGCTGTTTTTAAATACCAATTTGGCCTGAGGTATGAGCTTCCTCAAAAGGCTGTTCAGCCTTTTTTCTCTTTAGGGTTGACACCCCAATCCTGGCAGCATCAGAAAGGTCACGTGGCCTATGAAAACAATATGAGGCCTAGGTATCTTGATTTGTTTCCCTCTAAGACCTGCTGACTTCAACTTTCAACCGGAGCTAAGTACAACATTGGAGTGAATTATTTATTGGTTCGGGTTGGCTATGAATACTTATTTCGGTTAGGAGGAGACCATTTCCAGAATTGGACAATGAGTATAGGTTATGGCTTTGGAAGTAATTAAAAGGGACCTTTTCTTTGGGAGTAGTAATCTGTAAGAAGCTGTTTAAATATATATTTCTAATCTTAAAAAAAGGATGGAGGTTTTCTTCCAACGCGTATTGGTAGTTTCCCTCCGTCCTATTTTTTTATCCGAAAACCCAGCTTTAGTTGCTTGCTGCGGAAAAATGAAGAAATTTTTCCTATTTCACGTTTTTATCATCGGGCAGATGAATGAAGCGAAAAGTAAGCCTACCCCAATCGGGCTATCAGAAAATCAGCGAAATCAATCACAATGCGCAGGTAGAAAACCCCTTGAAGGAACCCTAATCTTGTGGTGAATAATTCAGCTTAGGTTCACCTCCAGGTATCGTATTTTATCTTCATATCCCACACGCTGCCTGAAAAATATTCATCAATAATTACCATCATTCATCTCCACATCAGAGGATGTATTTAAAAATAGGAGGATCAACCCTCAGAAAGGTTGATTTTTAAACAAAATCTTACGCGCCATTGTAATAATTTAGGTCAGGCAAGAATTTTTTAACGGTAGTGCGGTTGCTCTCAGTTATATCATTTTGTGATGATAGTCTAGTAACCAAATGATTATACATGAAATTCTCTGTTTAAATCAACCTGTTTTATGAACTGAATCCATTAAACTAATGCCACGAATATGCGGAAAATCTACATTGTATTCGTTTTCATAATTATTTCGTTCGCAGCTTTTTCTCAGGGAAACCAGGTTCGGGTACAACAGCTGGAATCCGGGATGAAACTACAGGTGGACGGAAAGGATTTTATGGTCAACGGGATGAACTGGGATTATTTTCCCATCGGGACTAATTACTCCTATAGTCTCTGGAATCAACCGGATGATATTATTCAGGCCGCTCTGGATACCGAAATGTCGCTTTTGAAAAACATGGGCGTCAATACCATCCGGGTATATACCGGAATTCCTCCCCGCTGGATCAAATACATTTATGAAAATTATGGCATTTACACTATGCTCAATCATGCTTTCGGGCGATACGGGCTGGAGATTAATGGTGCCTTCGTGGTCAATACTGATTACAGTGATGCCCGCACGCGTGAACTCCTCCTGAAAGAGGTCCGCGAACTGGCCGATACTTATAAAAACACGCCGGGCTTGCTGCTCTACCTTTTAGGAAATGAAAATAATTACGGGCTTTTTTGGGATGGAGCCGAGACCGAAGATATTCCGGTAGAGGATCGGAAATCCACCCAACGCGCTTTAGCCATGTATCAATTGTTCAATGAGGGAACACTGGCTATGAAAGCTATCGATACCAACCATCCGATAGCCATCTGTAATGGCGACCTGTTGTTTATTGAAATCATTCAGGAAGCCTGTAAGGATATCGATATTTTCGGCACCAATATGTATCGGGGAATGTCTTTTAGTGATGCCTTTCAAAGGGTTCGGGTAGAGCTGAACAAACCTATTTTGTTCACGGAATTTGGGTCCGATGCATTTAACGCGGTTTCAGGTGTAGAAGATCAGGAGGCCCAGGCCAAATATCTGTTGAATAACTGGAAGGAGATTTATGAGAACGCTGAAGGTTTTGGGAAAGCCGGCAATTCTCTTGGGGGTTTTACCTTTCAGTTCAGTGATGGCTGGTGGAAATTCTGGCAGACTAAAAATCTGGATGTTCATGATGCCAATGCCTCCTGGGCGAATGGAGGTTACACCTTCGATTTTCAGGAGGGAGAAAATAATATGAATGAAGAGTGGTTTGGCATTTGCGCCAAAGGCCCCACCAACCCCAGAGGTCTCTATGACCTTTATCCCCGGGCGGCCTATTATGCTTTACAAAAAGCGCATCAAATCAATCCTTATGCAGAGGGGGTGACGCTGGCCTCGGTACAGGAACATTTTAACAGTATCCTGGTGATGGATGCGGTATTGAAAGCACGAGGAGATCAGGCCGCTTTGCAGGCGCAGGAAAGTAAGATGATCCGGCTAAGTGAAATGCGGGCCGAACTTACTACTTTTATTACGGGAGGGGAATTGACCATCACTCCGGAGGATCCGGACCCGAATAGCACCACTTTCCCCGATCGGCAGGGCTTTGATTATATGCAGTCTTTTTTTGTTGGTGTGGAAGCCCGCCCGACTGAAAATGTTCGGGCAAATGTTACCTTTAACGTTTTAGGCAATGTGGCCACCAATCCCATCAATGAAATTTTCTATGAAAACCGGGGCCGCCCTACTGCTATTCCTAATGTCAGTGGGAATAGCGTGCAGACGGCCCTGAATCGGGTGCAGGTATATCAGGCTGATTATAGCTGGGAGCATGAGTATTTCAGTCTGGACGGATTTTTCCGGACCGGGCATTACCACTGGGGATATGAGGGTGATTTTTTCGGTCTGTATCCGGAGGCCAATTACGGTCCGAATTTAGATATTTATAATGGCAATGCTCCGAATGGGGTTGAAATAGCTGGTAAGAAGGAATTGAAAGGGTTTAAATTGGCCTTCGGCCCCGAATTGTGGTGGGGAGGGAACCCGGCGCTGCTGTTAAAATACAGCCGTGAGGTCGGGGGATTTGGCCTGACTGGGATCTACCATGAGGATTTGGATGAGCCCCGGCAGATTGTGACTTCCATTGCCGTTCCGCAGCCGCGTACCCGCAGAGTTACCCTGCATGTTGACCGGCAGATCGGGAAGTTTAAGGCGGAGCTGGGCGGCATTTGGGGTGGCCAGCCTTTGGTGGGCAGATCGTTTCAGCTATCGAAAGGATCGGAAGGCAACTATCAGATTTTCACCGATGAAGTAAAAGATTCCGACACCTGGGGGGGGAAGCTGAAACTGACCTATTCCTCCGGACGCCTGAATTGGTATGCCTCCGCGGCCAGCATGGGCCTGGTCGCCAATGGTAGTCCGGATCCGACGCAAACGTTCACCGGCTGGCGCTTAAAAGACAGCGGCAGTGGGAATCAGAATAATGTACTGACCGGACTGACGGTCACGATGGGGAAATTACAGGTGGCACCGAATTTTCTGTGGCAAAAGCCTTTGGTGGATCCTATGCCCAACGATGTCAGTAGCCCCGGCCGTTTGAGAAATATACTGGATGATCCTTTTGTAGTGATCAATAACCGGGAGACGGTGGGAGGGGAATTGCTGCTTACCTTCGATCCAACGCCTGGCACCTGGATGTATGAATGGGATAACGACCGGAAGGAGGACGCCAAATTTGCGACCAGTGTAGGTTTTGCCTATCGCCATCACCCTACTTCTCATGATGCCAATATCGTCTTTCCGGGTACCGGACGGGTGCCAACAGCGGCGGATGGTGCGCCGCCGGCCCTGGATATCTGGGAAGTTTACGGACGTATTGTCTCCAAGGTGGATGCCGATCTGGGCATAATCGTCAATTGGTACGGGGGTAACGGGCAGGCCCGAGGTTCTGACCCAAGGCCGATTGAAAGAGGAGGAGGAGACTTACGCATCCTCTATAAAAACATGAAACTGAATTCCCATGTCAAGGTGAATGATTGGGGGCCTTATGATTATCATCGTGACTTTAACCTAACTTTCCCCTTACAGTTGATGGCGGATATTTCAACCTCCGTGGGGAAGCAGGATTGGTATATTCTGCCAAGTACACAGTTGGGCATTCGCTTTACCTGGCGTTCTTTGGATGAAAATTCACCCAGGTATTTGCCCAATGCCAGCATCCCGCCTTCCAATACGCCCATCATCAGTCCGGTGGGATTTGATAACGGAAACGAATGGGAATTGAGAACATATGTCCACTTTAATATCGGGAAGTAATGAGCAGGAACAGAGGAATACAGACGCTTTCGAAATATCGTTTTTCGCTAATGGTGCTTAGCCTGAGCCTGCTTTTTACCGTTGGTTGTGTCAGGGAGGAAGAGGACTTACAGCCGGCTACTTTTCCCAATACGGCAGAGGTGTTTATTGATACTTTCAGCCCCGGTCTGGAATATGCCGCTTTTGGAGAGTCGAAACTGACCGCTTTCACGGTGGATGAACAAGTAAGTTTTGAGGGAAACATTGGCAACAGCTCCATGCGTTTTGATGTCCCCAATTTTGGGGATCCCGAAGGCCCTTTTGCCGGAGGCGTATTTTTAGACCCTGGTGGGCGGGATCTCAGCGGATATAATGCCCTTACCTTTTATGCACAGGCCACACAGGCTGCTACTGTGGATTTAATCGGCTTTGGTAATGATTTCGGAGACAATGAATATTTTACCACAACCAGCCTGCGCCTTTCCACCAACTGGACCAAATACATCATCCCCATTCCAGATGCAAGTAAACTCACAGAGGAAAGTGGTTTATTCATTTTTTCCGATGGGCCTGATGATGGTGATGGCTATACCGTATGGATTGATGTGGTGCAGTTTGAAAAATTAGGCACACTGGCGCAGGAGCGTCCGGCCATTCTGGATGGGGAGGATGTGGAAACCCGTACCTTCGTCGGCCTGACCACCCCCATCACCGATTTAAGTTATACGGTTAATTTGCCCAATGGGGGCGATCAGACCGTCAATACTACCGCTGCCTTTTTCAGCTTTACTTCTTCTGATTCCACGGTCGCCATGGTGAATGAAGCCGGACTGGTATCGGTGATCGGGGAAGGAACGGCGGTCATTACTGCCAGCCTGAAGGGCGTGGAAGCGGCAGGCTCGCTAACGGTGATTTCCTCCGGAGAGTTTAGCCCCGCGCCGGTGCCGGATCGGTCGGAAGATCAGGTGATTTCGGTTTTTAGCGATGCTTATACCAATGTTCCGGTGGATTTCTATAACGGCTTCTTCGAACCTTTCCAAACCACACAGGGCGGAGCCGATTTGGTGATTAACGGAGACAATATCATTCGCTATACGCAATTGAATTTTGTTGCAACCCAATTTACCCAACCCACCATCAATGCGGCGGACATGACACATCTGCATGTGGACCTGCAGGTGATTGAACCCATAGAGGAAGGGGATTTCATTCGTATAGAGCTGGTGGATTTCGGACCCGATGGTGCTTTTGGTGGAGGAGACGATTCCAGCGGTTCCATAACCTTTAATAGTCCGCCACTGACCACCGGCGAATGGGCAGGGCTCGATATTCCATTGGAAGATTTTGCCGGACTAACCAGCACCATGAATCTTGCACAAATTCTCTTTGTCAGCGATGCCACCATTTCCGCCATTTTGGTGGATAATATGTATTTCTATCAGGAAGAGGGGATGGTGGAGTTGCCTATACCCCCGGTAGCCCCTGCGCCTGACCCTACAGAATTGGCAGAAAATGTGATATCTGTTTACAGTGATGCTTATCAGGATGTGCCAAACCTGGGGTTCAACCTTTATGGGGCAGCCACTTTTGAGGAGGTACAATTGATGGGGAATGCCAGTTTGAAATATACACAAGCCGAGACGGATGGAGGGAATTTCCAGGTCATTGAGTTGGGGGGGAATCAGATTGATGCCCTTTCCGCCGGCATGACCAATTTCCGCTTTGACATTTGGTTTCCCAATCCCGTGAATGAGAATTCCGCCTTTCTGATGAAGGTGGTGGATATACCGGAGACCGGCCTGACGGAGGGCAGTATAAATATCAACGCCACTACCATGCCGGCCATTACTCAGGGAAGTTGGTTGCAGTTCGATATTCCACTGGCTGATTTGCAGGCCAATGGTCTCGGTGGCCTGAGCAATATACAGCAATTTGTGATTGATTTGCTTAGTTCCGGGGAAGTGTATATTGACAATATTTATTTTTACAAGGAACAGGATAACAGCGGTCCCTTGCCGCCAACGATGTCAGCCCCTGCGCCATCACAGCCGGCGGAAAATGTGATCTCCATCTACAGTGATGCCTACACTAATGTACCCAATGCAGGATTTAACCTCTACGGAGCTGCCGCTTTTGAGGAGGTTCAGATCATGGGGAATGCTGCGCTAAGGTATACCCGTGTCGAGGGGGATGGTGGTAATTTTCAGGTAATCGAACTGGGCGAGAATCAGATTGATGCGCAGGCATGACGCATTTCCGCTTTGATATATGGTTTCCTGATCCAATCCAGGAAACTTCCGCCTTCCTGATGAAGGTGGTCAATATTCCTCCGGAAGGGCTCTCTGAAGGGATTATCAATATCAATGCAGTATCTGATCCTGCGATCGGGCAGGGAAGCTGGTTACAGGTGGATATTCCCATTAGCGAGCTGGAAAACAGCGGCCTGGGCGGGAGCAGCAATATTCAACAGATTGTTATAGATCTGCTGACCAGTCCGGATGCCTATATCGATAATATTTATTTCTACAAATAACCATGAGTGCTTCGAGACTCATTCTCTTTCGGTAAAAATTAAATTGTGATGAAGAATTTGCCAAATACGTTGTACCTCTCCCTTTTCTGTGCATTATTTTTAATGGGCACAGCCTGCTCTGTGGATGATACCCAGGAAGTTACCCGGTTTAACAATTTGGTCATCGCTGATGAATTTGACACTCCCGGTAGTCCGGATCCCGAATTGTGGACCTTCGACATCGGTACAGGAGAGAATGGCTGGGGAAATAATGAATTGCAGTATTATACCGACCGGCCGGAAAATGTGATCGTGGAAGATGGGGTGCTGAAAATCATTGCCCGCCGGGAGGCTTTCAAAGGTGCTGCTTATACCTCCTCCCGGATAGTGACAAGGGCTAAATTTGAAAAAACTTACGGCCGTTTTGAGGCACATATTCAGTTGCCCTGGGGCAGGGGGATCTGGCCCGCCTTTTGGTTGTTAGGGGGTAATTGCGACGAAGTGGATTGGCCACTATGCGGGGAAATTGATGTTATGGAATACCGCGGACAGCAGCCCACCATTACGCATGGAAGCGTACACGGCCCCGGTTATTCCGGAGGAAATGCCATTACCAAAAGTTATGAAATCCCCAATGATCGCTTCGACAATGGCTTTCATATTTTCGGAATTGAATGGGGACCTTCTTATATCAATTATTATGTAGATGATGTGTTATACAACCAGATAACCCCTGAAGATGTCAGCGGCGAGTGGGTGTATAATCAACCCTTTTATATTTTGTTAAATGTTGCAGTGGGAGGATCATTTGTAGGACCGCCCGCCAATACCACCCAATTCCCCCAAACCATGCTGGTGGATTATGTGCGGGTGTATGAGTATGAATGATAGACTTATAAAAGTTAAAATGACGGAGGGCTTAATCCGAATTATTCACCGCTGATTAAGGAAGTCCGCTTAAGAGCTTGTTCACGGCTTTTTCATAAAACTACAAATAGGCAAATTATAGGAATGATCTAGTTCCCAATGGGCGGCTATTTGTTTTGAGCGCTTGTTAATGAGTTAGTTTACTATCTTCTACAGTATTGACATTATGGTAATCTTCCACATCAACATTCCGGCCTTGATCAATGGGCGGATAGACAAAGTTTCTGCTGGCGACCAGAAGACATCACCGCGACATTTCTGCAATACTTTACCAGTTTCGCGTCATCTGCAAATGTCGCCTTGATGGATTCCGTCAGCAGGATCTTTGTCCCGCCGACATTGATCACAGCCTTGATTTTTTTGTTTCGTTTTTTATCAAGAAAAAATGAAAAAGAAACGATTAATTATTAATATTAGGTATTGAATGGCTGATCTAGTTTTTTATGAAAAAGCCCTGAGATCGTGTTTAAAAGATAAAATACGTAGCGAAAATTTGATTAATGCAGAAGCGATACCCGATTATTATGAGCAAATACCATCGGTATTGTTGAGAAATTATCCTAAATCGTTTCTAATAATTCGAATTTGCTTCAGATGGTGTGTTTTTAAACATGTCCTTAGCATGCCTGATTCAGGTTAATTCCTAAAGTTTGAAAATGAGGCAAAAGGGCGTATAGTATTTTGATTTGAGAAAAATGTAACCGCCTGATGAACCTGAACCAAGTAACCATTCCATCCTTAGATTTAAACCAATCCATTCCTTTTTATGAAAAATTGGGATTAAAATTGATTGTCAGATCCTTGCCCCATTATGCCCGATTTGAATGTCCCGTTGGGAATGCTACTTTTTCAATTCATCAGGTGAACGAACTTCCCCAAGGAGAGGGGATTTATGTATATTTTGAATGTGAAGATCTTGATGCCCGGGTAGCGGAAATAAAGCAGAAGGGGATTAGATTTGATGAAGAGCCTACCGACCAAATTTGGTTATGGAGAGAGGCGAGATTGAAGGATTTAGACGGTAATCAAATCATTTTGTTCTACGGCGGAGAAAATCGGCTTAACCCGCCATGGAGAATTGGGGGTAAAGCAATGGATTCCTCACATTGAAAATGTACTTTGTATCCTATATTATTTGTAAAGGCAAAAATAAAATCCAACAATCAAACCTAAATTATTATTGAGTATGAAATCATTTTTTCACTATATCAGCTATTTACAGTATCCTCTCCTTTTGATCGGACTGTATTTTGCTTTCCAACCATTTATTATTGGAATTGGGCATTTTAAGGAAAATCCGCATACAGCTAGACATTTTTGCCTAAAAACGTAAAAAGCGAATCAACAATAGTAACTTTGGGTTCCAACGCCAACAAAGATCTATGTTCAATTCGCTTCACAGCAAACTTATGCAAGAATTTCCAAAATGGGGTAAAGCTTGCTGGAAAAATGTACTCGCCCTAAGTTTAGGCATCATCCGAAAAGGAACCGTTTGTCTTAATAAAGTGAAAGATTCCATCGGTAGCATTTTAGATAATCAGCGTACTTCCGCCTCTGGCCATTACAAACGCTTAACCCGCATATTTACGGAATATTCTGACACCAATTTATGGAGTGATCTATTGCAATTATCCGCCATGCATATGCACAAAGGTGGGGATTTTTTGATGGTCGATGGCACCAGCTGGACGCAAGGGGATCGTACTTTTCATTTCATGACCTTGGCCATTTTGTATAATGGAGTAGCGGTGCCGATCTATTTCATGAATCTGGAAAAGAAGGGCATCAGTAATCAGGAAGAAAGAATTCAGTTGCTTGAAGAGGCGTCAAAGTTATTCAATCTTGAAGGTAAAATTCTCTTGGCTGATCGTGAATATGCAGGACAGAAATTCATCAAATACCTTGAAGATAACGGCTTTAAATATGTGCTTCGGGTAAAAGAATGCAACTTTAAGACTCAGTGGAATGAAAAATCTATGACGAAAGCGCAAATGATTTCAAAAGTCACCAATAGTAAGGTGAAAGGTAAAACGATGTCCGCTAAAATGAAGTTTGAAGCTGGAGACAATTGCCGGATGGTCATCAAGAAAAGTGAAGATGCGGAAAAGGAACCTGTGATTTTCCTTTTGACAAACCTGTCTAAAAACGCATATAAAGTGGCTGAGGACTATCGGAAGCGATGGCAAATTGAGACATGTTTCAGACATTTGAAGACCAATGGTTTTGACCTTGAAAAAATGAATGTTCAGGGAGCAGATAGATGCCGGTTAATGATGGCTATTGTCGTTTTTGCATATTCGGTATCCATAGCTCATGGGTTAAAAAAGTACAAAAATGTTCGTCTGAAAACTTATGCCAATGGTAAAAGGTACAGATCCATTTCCGTTTTTCGAAAAGGAGTCGAATGCATCGCAGAAGCTGGTTACAGAATAGAAAATTGGGGCGAGTATATCCTGAATCACTTCTTGAGTCATGATCGGAAAATTTGCCCCAAATCAATAAATGTCTAGTTGTATGGAAAATCCGGATTTAAGTCTGCAAAATTTGAATTCCCTCTTGATCTTCATGGGCTTAGCCGTAAGTTTTTCATCCCTACAGGATAGTGCCAGAGTTCAAAATAAATTTTTGAAAAGGATTTGGCGGCATCCCATAAAAGGCAAAATACTGATTGCCATCATTTGTATTCAGATTTTATTTCTACTTTCCTTCGGTTTGTTTGGATATTACTTTAAAAAGGATGTCGCGACAAAAGATATTTTTATAGGGGTGATGGTTTTTGGAATTGGAATGTTTGGCTATCTAAAAACCGCGATAGAAATTTTTGATCATCATAGAATCGATAAGAATGAGTAGTCACGCTGTTCGTATAGGAATAATGGATAAAGGCTGGGAAAAATTACTGGCCTCCCTTTGGGTTTACGATATTTATTTTATCGGAACGAAAGAGCATGTTTAAAAGCCCATCATCCGGCTGCAAATTCGAATTATTCACCGATGAATTCATTTTCCCTTTATAATGCGCTCATTGTCAAAAAAAATACAGCTGTTTTGCTTTGCTTTTTATTAGCCCAAATTTGGATAAGCTTGCTTGTTCCACATTTACCTGCTTCCTTGGAAAAAACTCGAAATAGGGTACTATTCCTTCATTTTTCCAGCCTTGCGGCTCAAGGAGGATTTAAGCATGCATCCTTCAGGTTAAGAACTAAATCTTATGGATCATAAAATCAATATATTTTCCACCGCTTTATTTTCCACCTGGATAAATGTGGAGGACCTTAATCTGCTGATTGATTGCGGTGATGGTTTGTCTGCTGGTCTGATGCAGAAGTCACGGAAGATCAAATATGTATTTGTGACGCATCCAGACCGGGACCATATGGACGGTTTGCCGCAGTTTGTCCAGTTAAATGCCAGGGAAGATTTCCCAATTATCCATTTCCCGAAGGATTCCGGTTCTTTTCCGGCCATGAAAGGTTTTTTGGATCAGTTTGATCCTCATGTGCAGGAGGTTAAATGGATTGGAATAGAAGATCAACAACAGGTTCCCATTGCCAAAAATTATGAAATTCAGGCCCTGAGAAATGAACATGTAAAGGCGCCACTTGGGGTGCACAAAAGCCTGAGCTACAAATTGTATGAGGTGAAGGAAAAGCTGAAGGCTAAATACGGTCATTTGTCTTCATCGGAGATTGCCGGAATTGCTCAGGAGCATGGAAAAGGTGAATTAACGGAAATTGTGAAAAGAAAGGTGATCAGCTTTTCTGGGGATACCCCAGTGGATGATTACGCCAAATGGGACCATTCAGAAGTGCTCCTTCACGAATGCACTTTTCTAAGACCGGAAAAAAACAGGGCGGGGGTGTCCTGGAATGAAAAGCACTCCCAACTGGAAGACGTCCTTCGGATGGTCAGCGAGATCAATATCGGAAAGCTGGTGCTTTCTCATTTTTCCACCCGCTATTCCCGGGAAGAAATCATCGATTGTACCCTTGCCGGATTGAAAAAATTCAACATTCAGGTGCCAGTGCATCTGGTATTGCCGGGGGAATTGAAAATGGATGTATTGTCGTCCAAAGCCATTAATGAGTAGTTTCCCGAGGCATCTGCTGGTCGCTTTTGTCTGTTAAGCCGGATTATTCATGCTTTTGCGCCGTGCAAGTCCATAAGGTGGGGATTTGAAAGCGTATAAAAAAATAAATAAAATGAAACACCTTTTAGTGTGCCTGCAGGTATTTAATCCTGCACGGAAAGGTTGGTCAGCCACCGTAAGCGAGTTTGCATAGTTGGTAGAAATGCCAGCATGAAGCGTATACAGCGAGTGCCGAAGGCGTATTGTTAGCCTCGAAATATAATTCATTGTTGAAGCATTAACCTTAAGCATAGTTGGTGCAACATCAATGTAGCAGTAATGACAAGTAGCATTGATTCGACCGGGGTCTTGGTTTACGTCAAAGGTACAATAGGCACGCATGGAAACACGGGAGAGCCTCCTGCCTCCACACGAAGCAAGGGTCAATATGGAAATGCCCTACCGAAAAATTTCCAAATCAGCATGGTCTATATGTTCACCATGTCTGATGCTAAGGATGAGAGCATATCGTAGTGGTATCAGTACCGAGGGAAACCGCAGGGAATGAGATGGGCAAAGGCAGTCTTAGCATCTCCATAGTACCGTTTGAAAGCTGGGAAATCTTTACCCAAGAAAGCCAGTAAGTAGGGAAGGGAAAACCTGAGCCTGATCGGCTTGGGGGATGCCTTAAATTGGGTCGATAATTTAGAAACATTAAAACAAGCACCGGATGCAACTAAAAAGATGTCAACAGTAGAATTAGAGATAGCAGCACGAGCAAGAAAACACAAGAACACTGCATTGACGAATGTAAGCCAGTTCATAGACGAAAATATGCTAACAGATTGTTTTCACAGCCTGAACAAGAATAGTAGTCCGGGCGTGGATGGCAAATGTTGGTATCATTACAATCTTGAATCTGAAACTCGCATACCAGCACTATTAACCGAATTTAAAACGGGGAAGTATCGAGCTCCTTCTATACGCAGGGTTTATATCGACAAGGGAAAATCAGGGAAACGCCCATTGGGCATCCCGACCATTGAAGATAAGATACTTCAGGAAAGTGTTCGCCGCACCCTGAACCCCATTTATGAAGAGGAATTTAAGGCCTTTTCATTCGGATTCAGGAATGGATATTCTGCACATCAAGCTGTGGAATATATGTTTAGGGAAGTAAGCTTTAACGGACTGCATTACATCATTGATGCTGACATAAAGAATTACTTTGGTAGCATCAATCATGCACAACTACGTGAATTTCTTGACTTACGGGTCAAAGATGGCGTGATACGCAGAACGCTAAATAAATGGTTAAAAGCAGGTATACTGGAGGATGAGCAGTTGCAATATCCAACAGAGGGTACCCCTCAAGGAGGGATAGTATCTCCCTTGCTGAGTAATATTTATTTGCATTATGTACTGGATGAATGGTTTTCCGAGCAAATACAGCCATTATTAAAGGGAAAAAGTACTATAGTCCGTTATGCCGATGATTTTGTATTGGGTTTTGATAATGCTTCGGACGCCGATCGGGTAATGAATGTTTTGCAAAAGCGATTTGAGAAATTTAATCTTGAATTACATCCTGACAAGACAAAGATCATTAATCTAAAGAGCAAAAGAGGCGAAGGCGAAAGAGGTTTTGATTTTCTGGGATTTACACATTTTCTAAGCGAAAGTCGCAACGGAAAAATGATATTGAAAAGAAAAACAGCGAGTAAAAAGCTGAACCTTTCACTCGTTAAAATGCAAGACTGGATAAAGTCAAACCGGCATCGTAAACTCGATGAAATCATCAATGAATTGAATTTGAAATTACGCGGATACTATAATTACTATGGAATCACCTTTAATAGCAGAAGTCTGCATGCTTATTATCACCATGTCAGGCGTATGCTCCATAAATGGCTAAATCGCAGAGGTGGACGTCCTGCATGGAATTGGGAGCGGTACAATCGCTTAATTACAGAATGGAGGCCACTACTTAAACCAAAAATCTATCACAGCTTTCTGAAAGCGAAACCAATTTAGGAGGAACCGTATGCGGGAAATCCGCTCGTACGGGTCTGTGAGGGAGCGGGGAGGTAACAACCCGCTCTACTCGGAAAATCCTCGTTTAGCTGCTAGGCGGGAAAAATGATGGAATTTTTCCTATTTCGAGTTTTTCCCAACGAAGCAGATGAATGAGGAGAAAGCAAGCATATCCAAATTTGAGCTATTGATAATTCGACAAAATCAACCATAACAACCTGATTTAAAGAAATTTATAATGAATCACTAAATCTAGCGGTGAATAATTAGGGTTAAGCAAGGGGAAGAGAGAAACAGTGAATTTATGGGGTTATTAAGGGCCGCTTCACCAGAAACTTGTGAAAGGCCATCACCAAAAAGTATAAGCCTTCAGCGAAAATGTTTATATGACCTGTCTGCTTTTCGCCGATCTTTGTGGCGGTCAGAGAGAAGCACATGATCATTTTCTCCTTTTAGAGGTACTTCTTTCAATGAAATCGTTAAATTATTAAAGTCCATCATGTTAGTGGGTAAACGGCCACATCCGGATGGAACAAAAGCAGGCGGCCTTTACAACCGGTCACGGGAGGGGGCGCTTTATTCCGAAATTCTATTTCAATATGAAAGTGATTATTAAACGTATTTTTCTTTCGGCATTGGCCCTGGTGTTGGTGGTGCTTATTTCAGGAACGGCATTTATGAATTTCAGTCCGCAATTCGGAGGAATGATCAGTGAGGCAGAAAAGGCATTGTACAGAAATTCCGGTCATTATAAGGATGGTATATTCCTGAATGAGGAAGAAATTGTGATGGAACTGAACTGTCACAGTCTGCAGCAAATGATCAGGGAAACCTTCCGGCCCGATCCTGCGGTTGTGCCGGATCATAATATTGAGGTGGAAAAAGTATCGCCGGAAACCATCGGGAGCCTGCCGGACTCCCTGACGCAAATTATTTGGCTGGGGCATTCTTCTTTCATCATTGAGACCGCGGGCATGGTCATTTTGCTGGATCCCGTCTTCGGACAATATGCTTCGCCACACCCTATGCTGGGCCGGAAGCGCTTCAATGCGGAGATGCCCGTCACCATTGAGCAGCTGCCCAAGATTGATGCCGTCATCATTTCCCATGATCATTACGACCACCTAGATTACGAATCCATCATGGAATTAAAGGCAAAAACGGACCACTTCTTTGTGCCTCTGGGCGTGGGCAGCCATTTGAAAAGATGGGAAATTCCGGCCGAAAAAATCACCGAAATGGATTGGTGGCAGGAGCAGCCTTTTAAAAATCTGAATATTATTTTTACTCCATCCCGCCATATGTCGGGCAGGGGGCTCACTGATCAGTCTGCTACGCTTTGGGGATCCTGGATCATCAATAATCCATACGCCAAACTCTATTTTAGCGGAGATGGCGGCTATGGCCGTCATTTTAAAGCCATCGGAGAAAAGTACGGTCCTTTTGATGTGGCCCTCATGGAATGTGGACAGTATAATGAACTTTGGCGGGATGTGCACATGATGCCCGAAGAAACGGTGCAGGCTAGTATAGAAGTAGGGGCGAAGTTTATCATCCCCATTCACTGGGGCTCCTTCGCCTTGGCTACACATAGCTGGACAGATCCTGTGGAGCGCGTGACCACCGCTGCGGAACTGGTGAATCTACCCCTCGCCACCCCACGTATCGGGGAAGTGATCATCCTTCCTCAGATGTCCGGCCCCACTCATGAGCACTGGTGGACGGAATCTGAAGCGACATTGTGAAGGGAGGGGAAGCGATCAACAGATCATTATTATTTGACATTATTTTAGGGGCCCTCGCATCCGCTCGGCGGGCTGGCGGCAGTCGCTTTTATTTGCGGGCAATGGGGAGTTTTGCCCATGGCCCTGCCCGCAAATAAAGAGCTCCACAACCGGCGCTGCCTCTGCCTTCATCCCTTCGCCAAGCCATTTCGATATTTTGGGGTTAGGAAGAATGCCACTCTTTTTCTAATAATCGAATTTTAGATATTAGGCTTCGATAAGCTAATAAACCCCATTTGAATTGGCCACTTTGCCACCGGTAAGCCAAAAGAAAAACCTCATGAAGCCATTCATGGGTTGCAGGCTGTCCCAGTGTTCCACAATCTGATTGTTCTCCACCCGCCAGGTATCGGTCAAATTGATGCCTTTGTGTTCATTCCCTCTGTCTTTTTTGTTGGTCGTGATTTGAGAGTGAAAAATCACCATGTCTCCATCCGCATGGATACGCTTAACATCATAGGTATAGTCCGGAAAGCGTTTGGTAAATCCTTTCACATATTCCACTAAAGCGGGCATACCATCTGCAATGCCCCGGTTATGCTGACGGTATTTTTCGTTGTCAAAACGTTGCAGCACTTCCTCAAACCGGTGATCGTTCATAAGGGTTTGTACAAAATCCGCAAGGAGTTTGGTGTTCGCTTTTTCCTGTGGTGACCAATGGTCTTTTTGAAGTTTGTCGTAGTTGATTTTCAGGCTTTCCATATTTCTTTTTTTCAGGTCAAAAGTATAACTTGCGAAAAGCAAGTAATTAAAGATAATCATTTACTTGCAAATAACAAGTAATAAAAATCAAAAATATGAGATCAGACTGTCCGATAAGTTTTCTGCTTGATTTGTTTGGCGATAAATGGAGCTTTTTAGTCATCCGTGATTTGTTACAGGGAAAGAAATTTTACAAGGAATTCTCCGCTTCTAAAGAGGGAATTGCCACCAACATCCTGTCTGACCGCCTGAAAAAATTGGAGGCGAATGGGATTGTGGTATCCAAAGTTTGTGAAGAGCTTCGCACAAAAAAGGAATATTCCCTGACCGAAAAGGGCAAAGACCTGATTCCCATCATTATTGATATGATCCTCTGGTCGGATAAATATCAGGAGGGACTGGATGTTCCCGAAGGTTTGGTCGAACGGGAACAGCAGGATCGGCAGGCGTTGATTACCGAAATCAAAGCGGGTTTGTGATCCGAGATCAAACCCGCTTTGGATTTGCCAGTAAGTTTTCTTTCAGGGCTAAGGCGGGTTAAAAGCCCAAATTCATAGCGAAATAATGTGCAGAAGCGATACCTGTATATTGAAAGAATAGCATCGCTATTGTTGAGAAATTATCTCAATCGCTTTCAAAAATTTGAATTTGCTGGTGGATGGTGTGTTTTTAAACACGCTCTCATTCCGGAGGAAGAAATGTGATTTGATATCGCCCACAAATTTCGGTTACTTTGGCAAAGTCAGGCGGGCCCTCAGGTAGTTGAGCTAATTCCTCAAACATATTTTCCAATCCCGCTGGGAATATGCTTAACATTACCCTGGCCTTTTCCTCGCCAACAATTACAAAAGCATGGGCTGCCCCCCGAGGACAAAAGACCATGTCACCTGCTTCCATGATTTGTGTTTCACCATTAATCGTTATTTCCACCTGCCCACTGAGTACGTGAAAAACTTCATCTTCATTCTCATGTACATGTAGCGGAATGCCCGCTCCGGGCACATTAAATTGTTCCACCAGCGCAAATTGGCCGTTAGTATCCTTGCCGGTCAGTTTGATCGTCTGCTGATCACCGATAACATTGAGCTTTCTGCCTTCCTGTTTTTTAATCAGTTTTGCTTCCATAATCTATTCCTTGTTACATGACCATTCCTATTAATAGGAATGACCTTTGGAAGTGGAACGCTGGTATGTAGTGGGTTGTTTTCGGTGGTAGTGGTGGGCTGTGTAGGGATATGAGGGTGGGGAAGTAGGAGTTTAGCTATAAGAAAAGATGTTGAGGTGAGTGGAATCATTTTTTTGTTAGAATTTTCAGATTATTCGGTTGGCTCTGAACATTACTCCATTGTTTTTACTAAACAATTCTATCATTCATCTTCTCTTACATAGTTAATTACTTTTTTTCCTTGCTTAATGTATTTACACTCCAGCGTATCTTGGTTTTCATCACAGTGTAATCTAAAATAAGTGTTTTCATTACTCACCACCTTTCCGTATTCTTCTACCAGAAAGATAGACTTTTCAGGAATTGAAATAAGGAGTAAGCCAAAAGTGGTATCCCCACAGACACTCTCCAATTCCATCCATTCATAATTTTGGAAATCCGGATTATATGGGTGATTTGCTAGCCTGGTATTGATTTTCCAACCTTTTAAAGGTAAATTATATTTTTTAAACACTGGGTATAAGTCTTTTATAATCCGGTTGTTAGAGTGTTTAGTTGGTGGCGTGCATGAAATCACGAGAAGTAAAAAACTTATTTTCAATATATTTTTAAGCATAACTATAATATAACTTTTTTTGGAAAAGTGTAAATGATATGAGTGGATATCATATGAAGAGAGCCCTTTTCGGATATTTTAGGTCAAAAATGGGTGTCATATGTTCTTGTATTTTTTGTATAAGTTTTTTATTCCATTTGCGTATCCTAAAATCAGGAAAAATACTATGAAAATACAAGATATTATCATGCCAATCTTGGCTTGACGTTGTTTTAATGGTAATCCTTCAATATAGCTTACATCAGGAAATTCCAAATTTTGCTTTACAATAATAGTATCTAAATTATTAGTATAAAAGTATTCGTTAACCATTTTATACTCTTCGTTGATTATGGTAGAATCACTATAAAAACTATAATTTATTTTTGTGTATGATGAATTGGTGGATACCTCCATTGAAATAATTTCAGGATTTTGGTAGTTAAATATATCCCCGATACCATTTAAAAGAAAAAATGTAGCGAAATGAATCGAAAACAGTACACCCCAAAATCCAATGCCCATTATCAGAGTAATACGAAATAGTAATTTCATCTAAAAAAGTTTTTTAAGGTTTTCATATTGGTATTTCATTATCATAGTTGCGGTCTCTCACTACAGAACATTGGTATAAATAATACCCGAATTTAGATCAATGAACTTTCCAGATTTGGCTCTAAAATTCCAAAGCAAATTCAAGAATTAAATTCTTCAGCTTAAGGGGTTTGCGTATGAAGCCTCCCGTTCTTTCCCACGTTGGCCACCGACCTAATTTAGGAATAATTGGTAGAAGACTGAGTATTACCGTCTTTATCCTCCGGAAGGAAATCATAATTTCAATTCTGATAATGAATGCTGTTGATATATTCGGTTAAGTAAATGGAACTGATCATTTGATGTTTTGAAATTAACAATCTAAAGATAGTGATTTTCATTAATCCACCTCCTACTGATCGGTATATTGTAGGATTCTCCGGAAAGTGGTCCCTCTTTCCTGAAGGGATTAGAGATTATAGTGGTGGGTGTAACCCATTGTCAATAAACAATGATGGGTGAAAACCCGTCGGAAACAGTCTATCGGTAAATTTTTGGATGTGCTGGGCACTTGGGGTGGTTCGAGGGCTTCAGATTCGTAGTTTAGGGTTGTCTTGGTCAAAGAGAGATACTTTGATTATTGGTAGAGTGGGTGGGGAAAGCTGTGCTTGGGTAAAAGGAAAAAGATGCCATGCAGTGGGGGATCTTTTTTGAGTATTTTGAATTATTGATTTAATCCGTCTGGTAGATTTGGTGAAAGTGAGGCTTCCCCTCAAATCAATGCAAACTCGTTGGGACACTAATTGAATCAATATGATAATACGCATTTCCTTGATGGTCAATTGAAAAAGATAATTCAAATCTGTTGTCAGTAATATAATACCTGTACCACCAAGTTAAATGATTATTTACCGGATTATCATCAATTTCAAATTGATCGGATGGCTTGGGTAAAAGAATATTATTCTCTTCCCCTGTCATAATAAAAAGCCAATGATCATCATAGAGTTCACCTCCTTCGTAGACTGAAACAAGGAAAAACTTATCTTTATAGGAAAAGTACCCTTTAGCCTTTTTTCTAATAATTTGAGAAGCATTTAAAGAATCTATTTTGGTAATATTAACCCCTCCTACGAAAAATAAACTCTGAATCGGTAATATTTTAACATAGTACAAAGTGTCACTTATTGAATGTTCAATGCTATAGTTATAAATGTCATTAATTATCTGTTTAAAATCTGGGTTATTTATTTCCAATTTTTGTAACTTGGTATATTTTTGCTGTGCTTTGATTGATAGAAAGGGTAAATTGCAAAATATGATAACCAAGGACAGTGACTTAATGTATTTCATAATTCTCTTCTTAAAATCTTGGTTTGTATTGCTTTGAATAGAGCTATGCCCAAAAGTGGTGTTCAGGAGGTCGAAGTTAAGCGGCCTGTTTGATCTCTTCGCCGTCTTTAAATTTAACTTCTCTGATTACTTTTTCAATGGTTTTATAGCCCCGTATTCGATTCCAGTTTTTCTCCGCACACATGCCGAGTTTGAATATCATATGGAGCATTCCGTCCCGATCCAGACAACCCTTTGATCGCTTCGTACGATGTCTGATCGTCCCAAAAGAGGACTCTATCGGATTGGTGGTTCGGATGCTTTGCCAATGTTCAGCGGGAAAGTCGTAAAAATTTAGCAATTCATCACGGTCTTTTTGTAAACAAATTGCAGCTTTTGGATACTTTGCCTCATAAGTATCTATGAATAAGTCAAATGCTTTATCTGCTTCTTCTTTGGTTTCGGCCATCCATATTTGATGGATTTTGTCCTTAGCCTTTTGTTGAGCCGATTTGGGTAAGCAATTCAAAACATTGCCAGTTTTATGCATCCAGCAGCGTTGCGCCTTTGTTTTAGGGAATTCTTCTTCCAATGCTGCCCAAAAGCCCAGCGCCCCATCACCAATCGCTAATTTAGGCGCATTCATACCGCGGTGTTTCAGTTCGAGTAATACCTCTTTCCAGCTTTGTTTTGACTCTCTGACCCCATCTTCAATCGCTAAAAAATGCTTCCTTCCCTGACTGTCAACTCCAATAACGACCAGTGCACAAAGTTTATCATCTTCCTTCCTTAGACCACTGTAGATTCCATCAACCCAAATGTAAGCCCACTTCTTGTCCGCTAAAGAGGCTTTTCGCCAGACATCGTATTCCTTTCCCCATTCTGTTTTTAAACGGGAAATAGTGCTGGAAGACAAACCGCTGGCTCCGGGGCCTAAGAGCGCTTCTAAAGCATCATTCATTTCCCCCGTTGAAATACCCTTGAGATAAAGCCAGGGTATCGCAGCCTCCAGTGATTTCGATTTTCGAACATATGGCGGAACCAGAACCGATTGGAAAGAAACCGGGGCTCCTGTTTTGGAACGAATCTTTGGAACTCTGACCGTTACCGGGCCAATACCTGTCTGAACTTCTCGTTCCGGCAAATGACCATTTCGGACTACTGCGGCTTTTCCATCAGCAGTTTTAAGGTCGCGGAATTGCTTTAAATACTCCTCCAACTCCGCCTCAACCGCAAGGCGTATGATTTCTTTGGCTCCTGCCCGAATCGTCTCTGTTAATAGATCGTGAGTTGCTTCCGCAATCGGTGGGATTTGATTAATTTCGCTCATGGTGGCAAATTTTTGGCTTGTTTTTTATTGGCGTTTAAATCAACCAATTTTGCCGCTATTTTTCAACCCTCAAACACCACTTTCGGGCATATCTCCTTTGAATAGACATGCAGTTTACGAGCCCTCTGTATTAAACCAAAAGTGGGAAAACTATAATATTCTTCAGCTAAAGGGACATGCGTATGAAACCTCCTAATCGCTCCCACACGGGCCACCAATCTAATAGAGTATAACTGGTTAAATGGATGGAGCTGATCATTTGATTTTTTTGAAATTGTCTTCTAAAGTTAGTGATTTTCATTAAACCACCATCTAATAATCGGTTTATTGCAGGATTATTCGGAAACTGGTGCCTCTATCCCGAAGGGATTAAACTAAAAAGCGATGGGTGAAAACCCATCGGAAATTACCCGGGGGAACCCAAACCCTGAAAGGGTTAAACTAAAATCGTTTCTCTCGTAACATTCAATTTTTTTAAATTAACCTTTTCTGGTTCAAGCCCTTCAGGCTTATAGTTGGTCGGGGGATCTCTAACGATGGGTTGCCACCCATCGCTGATTAGTTTCACCCCTTTGGGGTGATTGGAGTGTTATTACGCCATAACGCCTGCAGCAAATTAACGCCCTGCAGGAGGAAGACAAGCATTGTATCGGCTATGCCATTGCTCATCTGCTGGCTTCTGCGAATACCCGACAGGTGTATGCAGGGAATTGCTTTTTTGATATTGTGGATTATTTGTTTTATCTGGCTGAAAGGTTATTTGTTCAAAGCAAAACTTTTGGACCTGATGGGCTCCCTTTTCTCTAATGACCTATTTTACTTTACGAAAAGAAAAAATAGAATTGACATAAATATTAACTGATTGCTCATCAACATTTTCAAAGTATATATTATAATTTTTAGTGTTAATCTCAGCCCAATACATTTTTTTATCTCCCAGATAAACTCCTTTTCTAAAAACTAAATCCTCCTTGTTTTCCTCATTTAATACAATATATTCAACATCGTTTAAAATGGGTATTTCTATCATGCCACCTAAATGAATTGTTATTTTTGATGAATCCTCAAAAAAATAATCAAAGTAGACACCTTCTTTATAGATAAATTTATCGGTTTTGTGAATTTTAGTAGGCATTTTCATTTCATAAACTGAATTCTTCCACTTTATTTCATGAACTTGCCCCAAACTAAGAAAAATTACAATATATAAAAAAATCATATTCTAGTTGTCTTTAGCAGATTTATTGGATTCTTTTTCCCGCTTGTTAATCCTTTTATTTAATTCAGAATTAGCGTCTATCTTTTTCCTTCCCTGTTTTATATTTATGCAGATGATTTTATCATATATAGGCATGGTAATCTGTTTGGCTTTAATGGCGGCTCATTCGATCGTAGCTTATAGATGATTTATAAAAACAGCAAATTTTTAAAAAGCACAAACCACCTCTTTCCCCTTAAAGGCAATCCCAATCCGCATGATCTGAGTATGTCCGTGTTGGCGAATTTCAGCCTCATAGTCACGGCTATGGATTTGCTTTAGTGCATCTTCAGCCAAAGCTTTCAGATCACCTTTGTCATCGGCATCTTTTTTCTTAAACTCCAGAATCCAGGCTTTTGGGTTGTTATTGTCTTTAGGGTAGAAATACAAGTCGGCACGACCGTATCCCACTTCTCTGTTGGAGCGGATGTGATAATCTTTATCTAAATGTGCCAGTATTCCCAGCATAAAGGCATGATAAATTTTTTCTGTATTCCCTTCATTACCAATGTCAAAATAACTGAAGGAAGTTTTTACATATCGACTTAAGGCTTCCGCAAAAGTATTGGCGCGTTGTTCCAAAAGCGATTGCATCAGTTCGGTATCTTGCGCCTGAGTGGTGCCATCAGCCAAATAATCTTCCAGCATTTCCTGAAACATGCTCCCGATTTCCTGATTCGGAATCCGCAGGCGATAAGTATTCAATGCAATTTGTTTTTCACCTGTCAGATATCCACTGAAAAGCAATAAGCCTAATACCGTCTTACTCTTGCCCGCATATAAATCATCAAAAACGGTAAACTCGTTGATTTTTGCCCCGACCTTTTCCCCTTTCATCAAATCGAATATCCTGGGTACTTTTATCCGCTTTGGGCAAAACCTCCTTAATTAAATCATTGGAAGAAGTATTGACCCAATAAGGGACTAATTTTCCCTTTTTATTGACAAAACTGAGTATCGACCAGGGGTTGTAAATTTTCTCCGTATCCCCGAATCGATAGCCATTATACCAATCCCTTACCGTTTCACGGTTGGCAGACAAGCCCGCATCGAGTAATAATTGATCGACCTCCGGTTCTGTAATCCCGAACTTATCCGCAAAGTCCTCGTCCAAAATTGAGTAAGTGGTGATATTATTCAAGCCAGAAAAAATATTCTCTTTTGCCACGCGCAATATCCCCGTGATTACTCCTTTGATCAAATGCTCATTGTCCTTAAAACCAGCGGAAAGGAAATTGCGCATGAAACCCAGCATTTCTTGTAAATAACCGTTGGTGTGCGCTGCGTGAATAGGGGCGTCGTATTCATCAATCAGCAGGATAGGAGCAACACCGTGATATTTTTTTAGTATTCCTCCCAAAGTTTTTAAGGCGTCTTCTAAATCTGATTGTTCCGACTCAAGATCAAGCAAGTCTTTCAAAAATCGTTTTTCACTGCGGAATAAACCGGTCGTTTCTTCTAAATAAAGGAAACTTTCTTCGACATACTTTGCTAAATATTTAAGAAACTTCTTATTAAATTCCTTCATCGAAGCACACTTCAATTCCTTAAAAGTCAGAAAAATTACCGGATATTTCCCCTGATGCGCCCACGCGGGAGAGTTTTCAATCGCTAAATTTTTGAATAATCTGCGGTTTTCTTCGGCATGATCAATGTCGAAAAAATACTTCAGCATGCTCATGTTGAGGGTTTTGCCAAATCGGCGGGGACGTGGAAATAAGAGGGCTTTGGTTTTGTTGCCCACGATTAACTCTTCGATAAACAAGGATTTATCGATATAATAGGCATCTATTTGGATGATCTCTTTAAAGTCCGAAGTACCGATGGCTAATGCTTTCATGCTTCTCTTAAGGTTTTCCCACTGCAATATAAGGATTTTTTGGTTGGGTAAATCCACACACCACCGGAGGAAGGCAAGCGTTGTATGCTATATGCCATTGCTCATCTGCTGGCTTCTAGGAATACCCGTCAAACCGAGCAATGAAAAACTTCAACCGTTAGTTTTTGGTACAAATAACCTAAAAAGCACAAACCACCTCTTTCCCATTAAAGGCAATCCCAATCCGCATGATCTGAGTATGTCCGTGTTGGCGAATTTCATCCTCATATTCACGGCTATGGATTTGCTTTAGCGCATCTTCAGCCAAAGCTTTCAGATCACCTTTGGCATCGGCATCTTTTTTCTTAAACTCCAGAATCCAGGCTTTTGGATTGTTATTGTCCTTAGGGTAGAAATACAAGTCGGCACGACCGTATCCCACTTCTCTGTTGGAGCGGATATGATAATCTTTATCTAAATGGGCCAGTATTCCCAGCATAAAGGCATGATAAATTTTTTCTGTATTCCCTTCATTACCAATGTCAAAATAACTGAAGGAAGTTTTTACATATCGACCTAAGGCTTCCGCAAAAGTATTGGCGCGTTGTTCCAAAAGTGATTGCATCAGTTCGGTATCTTGCGCCTGGGTGGTGCCATCAGCCAAATAATCTTCCAGCATTTCCTGAAACATGCTCCCGATTTCCTGATTCGGAATCCGCAGGCGATAAGTATTCAATGCAATTTGTTTTTCACCTGTCAGATATCCACTGAAAAGCAATAAGCCTAATACCGTCTTACTCTTGCCCGCATATAAATCATCAAAAACGGTAAACTCGTTGATTTTTGCCTCGACCTTTTCCCCTTTCATCAAATCGAATATCCTGGGTACTTTTATCCGCTTTGGGCAAAACCTCCTTAATTAAATCATTGGAAGAAGTATTGACCCAATAGGGAACTAATTTTCTCTTTTTATTGACAAAACTCAGTATCGACCAGGGATTGTAAATTTTTTCCGTATCCCCGAATCGATAGCCATTATACCAATCCCTTACCGTTTCACGGTTGGCAGACAAGCCCGCATCGAGTAATAATTGATCGACCTCCGGTTCTGTAATCCCGAACTTATCCGCAAAGTCCTCGTCCAAAATTGAGTAAGTGGTGATATTATTCAAGCCCGAAAAAATATTCTCCTTCGCCACACGTAATATCCCGGTGATTACTCCTTTTGTTAAATGCTCATTGTCCTTAAAACCTGCAGACAGGAAATTACGCATGAAATCCAGCATTCCTTGTAAATAACCGTGGGTGTGCGCTGCATGAATAGGGGCGTCGTATTCGTCGATCAGCAAAATAGGAGCGATGCCGTGATATTTTTTTAGTGCACCGGCAGCATGTTTCAAAAAAGTGGGTAATGATGCATCGTCAGCCTCTTCATTATAAATTTTATTGAAATATTTTTTTTCTCGTGGTGTAAGACCTTCAAAATCTAATAAATAAGGGAAATTTTGATCCAAAAGATCGGCTAACATTCCTTCTAAGCGAATAATTGTCTGCTCAAAAGTCGGCAACTTCAATTCCTTAAAAGTCAGAAAAATCACCGGATATTTACCTTGATGCGCCCATGCAGGAGAGTTTTCAATCGCTAATCCCTTGAACAACTTGCGGTTCTCTTCGGCATGGTCAATGTCAAAGAAATACTTCAGCATGCTCATGTTGAGGGTTTTACCAAATCGGCGCGGACGTGGGAATAACATGGCTTTAGCCTTATTACTGATCATCAACTCTTCGATAAACAAAGATTTATCGATATAATAGGCATCTGTTTGAATGATCTCTTTAAAGTCCGAAGTACCGATGGCTAATGCTTTCATGCTGCTCTTAAGGTTTTCCCACTGCAATATAAGGATTTTTTGATGGTGGCGAATGCGGGTATGAATCCACCACTTACCAGAACAAAAAAAGCTGCTTTTCCTGAACACGTCCAGGAAAAGCAGCTGATGACATTTGATCATTTTATGTTTCGGGCAGGGCAGTTTTTACACCTCACTGCCCCGGTTTTCCGAAGAAGAAAGACCTACAGGTTCTTCGCAGGATTGATCACAATGGCACTGATAGCTTGTGCCGGCAATTGGGCTTTAATTTCCTGATCACCCATTACGAAAGTGAATACTTCTTCCTGCTCATGCGTGTTTTGAATAAGGACTTTCACTTGTCCCTCAGGTGATTTTACGGTGATCAGCGGGTGCTGATTGGCACGGTTCACAGAAGCGACGCGCACATCTCCCGGCTTGATATACTTACTGATGATGTACATCGCATTGTAATCCGGATTGTATTGCACTTCTCCGGTGGTACGATTGATATTGATCAGGGAATTCTGATTCCAGTCCCAGCCACTTTTGGTGGTTTCATTCAGAATCATATTCCAATAAGTAAAAGTGGTACTCCCGCTGTTTAGGTAGCTAGCTACTTCCTCCAAACGATGCTTGGCCTGCTCTGAAGAGTTTTTACCATTATAACAATGTCCTTCGGTATGGAAAATCTTTAAGCCCGGAAGGACAGCACGTGCATCAGAAATGATCTTCGATTCCGTGTACTGAATACCCACACCTTCCACTGCTTTTAAATACTTGCTTTGGGTGAAGTCCATCAAATCCATTTGATTGGCGGCGCGGAAGGTTCCGGCATAGATCTTACTATCAATTTTATTTTGTTTAAAGGCTGGCGCGAGGTAATCATGGGCAAATTTTACCATGTCCTTTGCCGGAAACTGACAGCTGGGGTATTTGGTATCGGCGTCATTTTCATTTTGTATACAGATACGGTCAACCCGAACGCCTTCTTTCTCATAGGCCTGAATATATTTTACAAAGTATTTGGCATAAGCCTTATAGATAGCAGGTGTGTCTCTTAGGGCATTGCCTTCCTTTTGCAATCCTTCCATTTTTCCGGATACTTTCATCCAGCCCGGAGGACTCCATGGGGAGGCGAAAAGGGTGAGTTCCGGATTAATGTCGAATGCACTTTTGATATAAGGCAATACATATTTTTTATCTCTTTTGATAGAGAAGTGCTTCTGGTCATAGTCTTCCGGCGTCATGGAATAACTATAGGCATCAATACCGAAATCACTGGCGCCAATTGCGGTACGACAGAAGGTGAAGCCCGCCTGATCTTTGGCAAAGAGGTTTTCCATGACCGCTTTTTGCTCCTTCTTTTTCAGGCTTAGTAAAGCCTCCCCACCGATTTCATTGAAGGCGCCACCGATTCCTTCGATGGCTTGGAAGGTAACGTCCGGCTGAATATAAATGTAATTGTTCCAGTGGCTTTTTTTAGTGGTCACTTCCGGAGAAAGTTCATAAACCGGCTGCGCTTTACCTGTTTCCAGCTGCACCGCAGATAATTGTACCTGTGGCTGATGTTGCGCAAATGCACTGCTGGTTCCAAGCAGTAGCATAAGTGCTGATAATCTGTTTTTTAAGTTCATATTGAGTTACTATTTAATTCTTTTAAATTCTAATCCGTTTATCCACGTATGAGCATTTTCCTTATTGATTTTATAGGATATGCTGATGGGGTTTTGGTCATCGCTTTCAATATAGCAGCTAACCGATGCCGGCTTTCTTTCGCCTGTATTTTTAGAATCCTGAACGCCCACGGCTTCATCATCGGATTCGAATACAAAGGCGCCATTGGCATCTTGCTGTTCTACTTTGATATTAAAAGGATATAACTTAGCTAAATTCTGGAAGGAATGATGGTAGGTTTTCAATACATAAGTGCCTGCCGCTAATCCTTCAATTTTTAGGTTTACCGTGCCTTCTTCTGTATAGAAACCGTCACAAGCCATGAAAGGTAAGTCTCCTTTAATGGCATAGGTGCCCTTACGCCATTTCACCGGTTGATCAGCAGAGAACTGGAATGTAGCTCCTGCGCGCTCAAAACTTAGGGGAGTCCCTTCTTCACCTTCGACGATTTCCCAGCCAAATTGCTCCAGCTGTCCTGCCGTTTGCAGGTCGATTTTATGATTTGGAAAATCATAGACCGGTGTCGCTCCCGCCAGCTCGTCACTTACAAAGGCGGTGCTTTGTAGCTTCAATTTACCAGCCTTCAATTTTCCAGCCGTGGCTTTCAGCTCAATCTCTCCTGCTTCCCCAGTTCCTTTAAGATAGATGGTGGCTACGCCGTGCTGTACCTGCATTTGATCGACATATTCCTTATCCGCATAAACGATTTCTCCGGCACCTTTCACCTCAAAGTGAACTTTATCAGTGGAGGCCGTTACCGTTTCTCCATTTTTATCCACTATCACAGCACGGATCATCTTGAGGTCAGAACCACCGGCGATCAAAGGAATTTGCGGGTAGTCCACCATCAGTTTGATGGCATAGGGAGCGCCTTCCTTATGGCGGGAATGCTCCGCCACCACTGTTTCCCGTATCAGGGCCTTGGCGGTCAATTGCTGATCCGTCCACATGTAGCGGAAGGTGAAGGAAGGGTGTTCATTATTATTACGAAGCGGATCATTATCTGCACTTTGAATGGCTACCAGTTCGCCATCGGCATAGAAGGCAACCTTCGGGGCATTGCTGTACACATGCACCTTTTGATTTTTATAGACGGAGGCATCGGCAATATGCACGAAAGCTTGTGCCACATTTTCCGACTGATACCAGAAATAGGCAGGGCGAGGGACACGATAACCCGTCATCAGACCGTAGTAGGTGATCAGGTTTTCCGGATCCGTTTTGGGTTGTAGCCTGTTGTAGTCAGCACCCACCCATAGCAGGGCGCCGATATTATTCTTACGTTTTTTATATCTGGAAATATGGTGTTGCTCCGCCAGCCCATTATGGGAGTAGCCGTGCTCCATCACCATGCAGAAGTCACGCTCGGGCCAGTCCGTTTTTCTGTAATCCATCGTTGCGTAGATGTCCGTTACTCCTGCATTGACAATGCCACACCAGGGGCTGGAAGCACTGGCAGTCAGTCGGAAAGGATCTTCCTCTTTTGCTGCGCTGTTGAGTTGCGGAACAGGACCTCGGTGGTTGATGCCTGCTCCCCAAATGACGATGGAAGGGTGGTTGCGGTGATGACGAACCATCACTCTGAGTGACTGCTCCAGGGTATTCATCCAATCGCCTTGTCGCCATAACAGCCAGGTGGAGGGTTCCTCATACAATAAAATGCCCAGTTCGTCGCAAGCTTCAATGAAGGAATCGTCTTGCGGATAATGCGACAAACGGATGGTGTTGATGCCCGCTTCCTTATAGCGTAAGGCGGCTTCATAGTGCATGGAATTTGGAACCGCATCACCGATGTGCGGAAAACTTTGATGTCGGTTCACTCCGATCATGAAGAAGGGCTCGCCGTTGAGCAAGAATCCTTGCCCGTCTACAAGTTCCAAGGAGCGGAAGCCAAAACGGTTTTCCACAAAATCCACAGGCTGATCTCCGGAATAAATGGTGGAAATCACCCGGTACAAATAAGGATGATCCGGCGACCACAGATGGTAATCTTCCGTGATGGCCGTGCTCTGGCGGAAGGTATGAGATAAGCCTTTGCCAATCGTTTGATCTGCCTGAAGTTTTTGAATAACCAGCCCTTCCGCATTGATGATTTTGGTTTCAATGCGACAGTTGGCCGGCCGGTCGGCCTCATTGACCACGGTGGTTTTGATGGAAACGGTTCCGTTATTTTTCTTCACCGTAGGAGTGGTGATGTGAACACCTGCTTCAAAATCTTCCCAGTTAAAGTTCACATGTAACTGATGGGTTTTGACTAAATAAACATCGCGATAAATGCCTCCCCACTTCAGGTAATCCGACTGGTCAGGATCCGGCGCAATGGCGGGATTGAAAGTATTGTCGGCCAGTACCGCAATGGTATTAACCGCTCCGGCATTTATAAAATCGGTAATGTCAAAATGATGCGGTATGTAACCATTGACGGCATAGCGTCCCACTTTTTTACCGTTGACCCATAGCTCGGTCGCATTGTGAACTCCCTCAAAAACCAAAAAGGCTTTTTCATCGGAGGCCAAATCGATTTTCATTTGTTTGCGATACCAGCTCAGGTCGCGAATGAAGATTTCCTGCGTCCATACTTCGGTGGCACTGTCCAGCAAGAGCGACATTGGATCCGGGTTGTGTGGCAGACTTACGGCCTCCCATTGCGTGTCATCAAAATCAATGGCGACGGGTTGTTGACCTTGTTCCATTTTGGAGAACTTCCATCCGAGGTTGATATTTTCTTTAGTCCGGTGGGTGTCGGGATATCCCTCCGGTAATTGGGCGAAGCTGACTGCGCTATATAAAAATAGACAAAGCCAATACAGCAATTTCTGCTTCATGAAAAATGGTGTTTAAATGCTTAAAAAATTTTAGTTCAATATGTCATAACAGGTTTAATTAATTGCAAAAAAAATCACAGGATTGCGGTGTCAAAACGGTGGCGTGACGGTGATTTAACCGTTAAAGCGGTTACCACAAATTTTTAGCGTTAATTGTGAAGATATTTCATTTGAGTTTTTAATGTTTTTCCTGCGTGATTAACTGCTTGTTTTTTAATTGTTTTTGGTGGTAGTGGCTGAGCCAGGTGTATTTGGGGTTAAAAAATGTAAAATTGAAAGGGGGGATTTTAATAATTGCGCATTCATATATTTTAGGAAAATAATAAAGATCAATTATTTTTGAATTTATGAGTGTAGAGGTCAAGCAAGAATTAATAGAAGAAGAGTTCAGAGAGATTTGTCAACACAAGTTATTTGTCAATTCTCCAACATATGTACGATTACTCAGGTATTTGATCGATAAATCACTTGCTCAGGAACAGCTCAAGGAATTTACGATTGGGTCCGAATTATTTGGGATAAATTACGGAGATGATAAAAGTAATGGCACCGTACGTTCTTATGTCTATAAATTGAGGCAAAAATTAGCCGCTTATTATGCAGAAGATCGTGCAGATATTGAGCTCTATTTTATCATCCCTAAGGGACAGTATAACCTTACTTTTTCGACTATATTACCCCAGCCCAAGAGGCAGGAGCCCGTGCCGGTTGTTACTGAGGAAAGGAAAAAAGAGCCACCTTATCTGGCTATGGTTTTCGTTCTCTTTCTTCTTTTTGGGGGACTTTCATTTGCTTTGCTGTATTCGCCCAAGCCCGCTTTTCTGTGGGAAAAATTCATGGAAGCGGGTGCCCAAAATCTTGTGGTGATTTCAGATAATTTTGTGGTGAATCAAAAGCTGGAAGACAGTCTGTATCATGCTGTGCTGTATAATGATATTAATAATTCAACGGATTTTTTAACTCACTTGAAGGAACATCCTGAAGTTGATATGAAAATGACGGATTATACGGTAATGTCAAAAATGGCTCCATTGGCGATAAAGAACATTTCCTCCTGGATGCTACAGTATGGAAGCGATTATAGTTTGCAGTTTGAAAGCAAGTTGAATTATAGTGATGTTAAAGATCGGAATTTGATATTTGTAGGACAGTTCAAGACCATGAACTTATCAAAATCCTTATTTTTAAATAAGAGTAAGGTTTTTTCTACCTTTAAGGATGGTTTTAAATTTCAGGATGGAGCAACCACCAAAATTTACAATACCCAACACCGGAAAAATGGGCGTGTTGAATATGCGATGGTCTCCTATAATGCCTTAAGCGCCGATCAGGATGCCTTATTCTTTGTCTCAAATAATGATATTGGGGTAACGGCCACCCTTCGGAATTTTACTGATGAGAATTGGTTAAAAGCTTTCTGTCAGGATTTACCTGAGGGGAGTCCCTATTTTAACGCTTTATTTCGTGTAAGTGGCTTACAACGCACCGATTTCAGTTGTGAGTTGGTTGAGTTGGAAGTTATTGGTTTATAGTATTATTTGTTTTTATATATCGATGTATAATTTATTCTTCCTATTGGGGATTTGCACTTTACCTTTTTCTCCCCAAACCCCAAATGCTTCCCAGCAGGAGGTAGCCTTGTTAAAGGCTTTCGCTTCAGATTTGCGGCCGGGGAAAACTGATTGGCAGTTTAATGAAGTTCATACTGACACCCTCAAGCTGTTAGAATTTGTAGGCGACTACGATTATTTCTATGGCTATTTTGAAAGTAAATCAGGGGTGAAACTTATTATTTTTGAAAATGAAAAGTTAGCCCCATCTGATGTAAACAAAACTATGATCGTGCATTGGCAGGTCGGTCGGTTTTATCAGGCCGGGGAGGGGGAGGCACCATTTCTGGCCGAACAACTGGTGAGTTATGAGGAATTATAGTCGGAGATTTTTTTTAGGTATTTGTGGATGAAATTTCTTTAATTCAAATTATTCAATATTAGCTTCAGGTAGTCGCCTTAAAGTTCTCTCCGGTAGGGTGTTCCGACTAATTTATGGGTTTTTTAATAGCCCCAATCTGGATAAGCTTTCTCTCTTCTCAATCATCCGCTGCCCTGGAAAAAAGTGAGGGAAGAAACTACTCCTTTACCTCTCCCGCCTAGCTGCTAAACGTAGATTTAGCCCGAATGATTCACCGCTATATTTAGTGATTCGATTTAACTGACTCGTAGTCAATTTATTAAATTCATTCCTGTAGATTTTTTTATAGCTCAAATTTGGCCAAGCTTGCTTTCTCCTCATTCAACTGCTTCGTTGGAAAAAACTAGAAATAGGAAAAATTCCTACATTTTTTCCGCCTTGCAGCTTAAGGAGGATTGAAGCATCAATAATCCGGCTTAGGTCCTTGTTCCTGAGCATGGGAAAAATATCGGGAATAAATACGTGCCTCTGATTTTAATATGGTATAAAGGCAGGGGAGTTTCACTAATGTTCTTGGATCATTTCCATGTGAAAGGTCCTGGTCAGCGTGCACGATTACTTCTAAAATTCATTTTTCTTTTAAAGCGTGTTCAAAAGTGCGCCATCCGGCTACAAATTCAAATTTTGGCTTTTAAACCTGCTCTTGAGCAAAAAAAAGCCTTCCCAAAGGGGAAGGCTGTCAACGGTTCGTTATAGAAAACGGTAATTGGGATTATTTTTTCGCCCAGAAATGTGGGATCATCATATCATTACCACCACGTTTTTCGATAGCGTTAAGGTAGTTAGTTCCATTCAAATCGAACTCATCTAATGGATAACGGAAACGGGATGGGATGTTGGTTTGACCCACAACCTGTGGTTGGAAGGTGTGTTCAAATCCGTTGTCATCCACATATGCGACCTCACCAGGCAGGTAAACCGTTTTTGGGAAACCTGTACGACGGTATTCTGCCCAGGCTTCATTTGGCTGACCATAAAAGGCGATATATTTCTGTGTCAAAACGCTCGCTTCTGTAGCTGCGGGTAATTGATCGATATAAGTTTGCGCATCTTCTGCATTAACATGCCATTGTTCCAAAGAAGCTGCGACTCCTTTTGCATACCAGCTATCATCCCAGTCATTTACTTCTGATAACAAGAAACAAACTTCAGCATAGGACATGATGGGTTCTGCGAAGTCTGCCTGCATGCGAATCGTTCCTGGTAGGGAAGCTACCTGTGCCAGATTCTGGCCAACAGAATCCGCTACACCTACCGGAATACCGATATAAGTTTCCGGGGCAGCAGTGATGTGTTCATTGGCTTTGATGGCCGCTTTCATGTCTGCCTCTGTAATTTTAGAAGTAGTACCCGGAGCACCAAATTTAAATAAACGAGGATCCAAAATTCCTGCGAATGGGTTTTGGTAATCATCCCCATTTGGCTTCTGTGCTTTTCCTTTCAAAACGTCTACCAGGTGCTGGGAAAGCATGAAGTCCGTTCGCTGAGTTCCGGTGTAATATGCTTTGTATACTGGTGCGCCTTTGATGTCATTGCCTTCAAAGTGGTAGGCGGCATTTTCACTGTTGTCAGCGATTAGGGCTGCCGGATTGGCTTTCAGTTCTGCGATGTGCTGCTGTGCAATAGCACCTAATTCCTGAGAATCTTTTACGCGTACCGCCAAACGAAGACGTAGGGAATTGGCTAATTTTTTCCAGTTGCTTGCGTTGCCAAAGTAAATTAAATCGAAGTCAGTGAATACCGGCTTGCTTTCATCAATTTGTGCTGCGGCATCTTTCAGTTCTTCCAGCATGTCCGCATAGATGTCCGCACTTTCGGCATATACCGGAAACATGTGTTCTCCCAAAGCCTGGAAGTCCGGATTTTCACCGGAGTAAGACTGGTAAGGAATATCTCCATGATTTTCTGTCAAAGTCTGGAAGGTATAGGCTTTGAAAATACGAGCCGCCTGCACCTGATTGTGTGCATTTCCATACACTTCGGCAAAGTCATAACCATGCTCTTCATCTTCCGCAATTTTGATTACCTCGTTCAGGTTGTTAAGGGCCAGGTAAAGCTCTCTCCAACCGCCATTCACAGAAGACTCCCGATAGAAGTAACGATCCTCGTCCAAATAGTTACGCTGACCAATGTACTGCATCCAAATGTCAGAACCTCTTAGCCCGTACCATTGTCCACGCGACTCATCCATGATCACACGGGTACCATTGTAAAACAAAGAGTAAGTAGGTACCATGTCCGGCTCATTCGGATCGGTGTTGATTTCGTCAAAGTTCTTGGTACATCCCATCAGCGAAAGGGCAGACAGCCCAATACCAAAAGCAATATTTTTATATGATTTCATATTTAATTCTTCTTATGGTTTGAAAATCTTGAAAAGGGGAGCGGCTTAGGCTCCCGTTTTTATTTAGAATTTCACGGATACATCAAATCCGAAAGTTGCAGTCGGAGGTAAAGCTCCTCCTTCGATTCCCTGTACGTTACCGGAAGAGGTTACCGCAGTTTCAGGATCGAAGTTCGGGTTGTCTAATCCCCAGATGGCCAGGTTACGACCATAAGCTCCGATACGGATATTTTGGAACGGACCAAGGATGGCCTGCGGGAAGGTGTAACCAATGCTCACCTCACGTAATTTTACATAAGAGGCATCGAAAACATTCTGTGCCTGTGGGCCGGAAAAGTGTTCCTTACCATAGGCGTAGGCGCTGGTTGGTCGGTCATTCTGAACGTATTCACCGTTATCGTTCATATAAACACCTTCCAATACAATTCCATTTTCACGAATGTCTACCCCGTCTACAATGGCAGTCTCCTCGAACATACCGGAATACATACCGAACATATGGGTGGTAGAGAAGTAGCTTCCACCTTTTTGGATGTCGATCAATACCGAAGCATCAATGTTTTTGTAACGGAAGCTGTTACGAAGACCCATATTGAAGTCTGGCAATACGGAGCCTAATACCTCAGGATTGTCCGTAGCAGCATAAACCATCTGGCCGTTTTTCTCTACTAAAACCTTGTTGCCGTTATCATCATACACATAGTTGGTACCCATGATAGCGCCATAAGTAGAACCCGGGAAGGCATTTACCGTGGCATTGAAAGGTGCGTTTGCCAAACGGTAATTGTCAATACCTTCAGCCAGTTCTATTACCTGGTTGCGGTTTCTTGAAAAGTTGAAATCCGCGTGCCAGTCAAAATCTTGTTGGCGGATGATGTCCACTCCTAAGGCAATCTCCATACCGTAGTTGCGCATCGTTCCGGCATTCATCAAATCAAAGTTGTATCCTGTGGTGGCGGAAACCGGCACAGCCAGGATCTGATCGTAAGTCGACATATCGTAGTAAGTCGCGTCTAAAGTAAGCCGGTTATCGAACATGGACAATTCCAGACCGAATTCCCAGGAATTGGTAGTTTCCGGCTTCAAATTAGCATTTGGACGAGTCTTTGGGAGTGCGTAATCAGCTCCTGTATCATCCACATTGTAATAAGTAGTGGCCAAAGAGTAAGGATCGGTGTCGTTACCTACCTGTGCCCAACCGAAACGAACTTTACCGAAGTTCAGCCATTTGTTGTTTTGCAATTGCTCCAACTCTGTGAACACGAAGGAAGTCGTGATCGATGGGTAAAGGAAGGAGTTATTGGCTTCCGGCAGCGTAGAAGACCAGTCATTACGCATGGTCGCATCCAAATACACCATATTTTTCCAACCCAAAGAAGCAGATCCGAATACGGAGTTTACCACGCGCTCATTGAATCTGGTATAGGTCACCAAGCCACGACCGTTGGTCAGGTTGTACAGATTGGGGATTACCAAGCCACCCACAGTAGAAGCGGAAGTCATTTTGTAATGATTTTCACGACGGTTCGTTCCCACGAAAGCACTCAGGTTCCAGTCCTGGTTCAATTGTTTCTGGTAAGAAACCATGGCCTCCAGGTTAATTTCACGGTTTTGGTGAACATCTTCCCCATAGTAAGACTGAGCGGCAGATCCTACAGCGATACGCTCATAAACATTGAAAGTATAACCATCATAGTAGGCTTTTCCACTAACGTTTAAGCCTTCCATAATTTCGTAGTTCAAGCCCATGGATCCGTAATAACGGTCACGCTCATCGTTCTGGTAGTTTTCATGACGCGTCCAGAATGGGTTATCCGTATATTGTGGAGCAGCAGTTTCTACCGACTGACGGTTCCAGGTACGTTGTGATCCGTCCGGATTTTTATAATCTCTCATCCTATTGTAGTCCAACTGACGCTGAGACCACTGCATACCCGACTGTACAATGTTGCCATTGTCATACCCGGTTCCCGGACGGCCCAAAGCAGTCGTACGGATGTAGTTCATATTCGCATTGGCCGTTAACTTGTCCGTTAGTTTGTAAGAACCGGAGAAGTTAAAGGTGTTACGGTCCAATTCTGAATTCGGCATATAGCCGGAGGAAGTCAAATTAGTATAACCCATGCGGAAGGAGCCTTTCTCATTAGCACCGCTTAAGGCTACAGAATTCTGGAATTGAACGCCCAGGTCAAACATGGTTTCAATATCATTTGGTGTTGCTACCCATGGGCGCGTAGTGAAGGTACCGTCACCATTAATGCCATCCCAGTGTACTACCTGCTGTCCGTTGAATTTTGGACCCCAGGATTCATCTGTTTTATAAGAAACAAACTCATAGTCACCATATTTCCCATCATGATCATCAAAGCTGGAAGAAGATCCACCACCATAGCTGTTTTGCATTTTGGCTAACCAGTTCACCTTCTCAAAAGTAACGGAAGACTTAAAGTCTACACCGATTCCTTTTTGGTCTTTATCCCCTTTCTTAGTGGTAATCAAAATTACCCCGTTGGCAGCACGTGCACCATAAAGAGCAGCAGCAGAAGGACCTTTCAATACGGACATGCTCTCAATATCATCCGGGTTGATGTCCTGTGCCATATTACCGTAATCATATCCACCGGCACCACGCGCCGTGTTTGGGTCATTGAAATCAGAATTATCCAAAGGCACACCGTCCACGATGTATAACGGTTGGTTGTTACCGGAAATGGAAGCTGCGCCACGGATCAATACGCGGGAAGAACCGCCCATGGTAGAACCTCCGGAGATCTGTACACCGGCCACTTTACCTGAAAGTGCACTCATGGCATTTGGAGTTTGTGCAACGGCCAGGTCAGACCCGCCCACTTCTTGCACCGAGTATCCTAAAGACGCTTTTTCACGGGAAATACCCAGGGCAGTCACGACTACTTCCGTCAATTGTTTTACATCAGCTCCAAGGGCAACATCAATTGTTGTTTGGCTGCCTACCTCAATTTCTTGTGGGGCAAGGCCGATAAAAGAATAAACCAGGACATCGGTTGCCTGTGCTTCCAAAGAATATACACCGTCAAAATCGGTGATGGTTCCCTGATCAGTTCCTTTAATAATAACGTTCACACCAGGGATTGCTTCGCCAGTGTCGGCTTCAGTAACCGTACCGCTTACGGTTACCTGTGCATAGGCCGAGATCCCGAAAAAGATCAGGGCTAGCATCATAAGTAATTGTTTTCTCATCCTGAAAGATTGAATGGTTGTTGAATTCTATTTTAATCTCCGGCAAAAGGAGGAATTCAAATCTTCATTTTCAGGTCATTTGTTTTTGTAGGTTGAGTGCAAATCTTGCGAAATAATATTTCATAAAAAAATGGAAACGCAGAATCAAAATAAAGTAGCTTGCGCTGAGATTGAATAATTCAGGGTAGTGGAAAAGGTTTGTATTTCTCTGGAAATTGAAGAAAGGTTTGGTTTGAATTAAGAAAAGATTAGTTTATTATTTTTATAAATATAGTTTATTTTGAATTATTAGGGGGTTGGGCGGCTTGAGTTGGAAATAGTTCAAAATGTATACTACAATTGCGGTTTTCATTTGCAAATGTCGCTATGGAGTCTTTTGAGACAGGTTGGTGCATTGTTGCGCTTTATCTTTTTTTAATGTAGCGGTTTTTATTGTATTATTTGTAGGTAGATTTTTTATAAAAAAAATTGTGGTTTTTTGAAATAACTAGGTGGACCTCCTTTTTTGAGTCATATTTCATTCTAAAGAGGTGTTTTTTGTGAAAACCTCAATGATTGGGTTGATTTTTTATGAGCCTAATGATGATCTATTTTTTGTGCCCTGAACAATCTTATAAAATTTGAATAGAGCGGAAAGAAGAGTGCCGGGCAATTTTTGCTGTATGTGATGGTGGGGGTTAATGAATCCTTTGGTTTTGGAGTTTTACATTAAAATATGGGTAACCGAATCTTTATTAATAATGGGAGGAGATTTGAGTCTACCATGTGCTTTGTCAAAGTTAAGAAGGTCTGTCTCGGCCTAGATCCTTGTATCATAGCAATAAGCTTATTATGCTATTTAGGGTAAAAACCTGAAATGGTAGTATTGGAATAGCTCTGGCTTGGAGGTCAAGTTCCTCATACTCCATTGGTATTATCGCTTTTTTATCCAAGTGATTGATGGTGCTTCCATTCTGGTCTGCAAAATTGACAAAATCAAAAAACTCCAACATGCCTTCTGGCAAAAGTAAACGCACAAACGCCTTATTGAAATAGATTACACTGATGGTGCAGTTTACACATTTTTAAGAGAATGCCAGAAATTCGGTGTGTTCCACTTTTACCTCCTATGTTAGCCTGAGTCACCATTTTACGATATGTCTCTGCGTACACTGGAACCCCAATGATGGCCTGCGCTATGATGGTAAACCCGCTTTTTCCCCGGCCTTTTTTTAAGTGAAGTGAAAAATATAAAAGGATTAATTTATAAAAATCGGTATGATCTGTATCTTTAGTGATGAGCTATGCCGACATGATTTAGTTCAATAAGGGGTATTTCACGCCCTGCTGGCTACGCTCCATACACACTTAGTTGCACTTAATTTAGAAAAATGAAAGTATTTCCAACAATAGAAAAAGAATTTGTCTTGACCGATAATCAAGAAAAAACATTAGACAGACTAAAAAGAAGAACAGATTACTCTAAAAATTTGACCTCCCAGAAAACTGATAAATCTTTCCGTGGGGAAGTCAATGAGAATAAATTTAAAATTATATCATCTGCTATTGGGAAAGGGGCTTTCTGCGTCTTGACGGGGGAAATTTCTTCTAATAGAGGGATTGTGAAAGTTGAAATTCATAAGATATTTAAAGTCCTTTCGAGCGTACTTCTTCTACTGCCCATACTGGGGTTGGCCGTAGAATACCTAAATAGGGCTGAAGACTTCTCTCCTGTTTTCCTTTTGATTGTATTTGCTCAGCTTTTATTCATCAGATTCGGTTTCATTGAATTATCATTTAGATCTATAAGCAAATCAAGCCTCAACAGATTACGACATGTTTTGGATATTGAATGGAAAAATAATAGGCAACACATTATGTGATAATACATAAAAACCCATTTTACTGTAAATGTTACCTTTCATTTGGGCATGAATATGAAGACTATTATATTTCTAATTCACTTGAGCATACTCTCTTCCAGTATGTCTTGCAATAAATGGGCGAAATATCTGGTAAATTCATCTGTACAAGTGATTCTCGATCCAATAATTTTGGTTGACGGAAATCTAGAATTTGACCTATGGATTGGCATACCAACTTCTGATTACAATAAGATAGATTCAATTGAATATTTCTTATTCTATGTTAACCAGGTCGAGGAAAAAGACTGAAACAATTCCGTATTTTGAAAAAGGAGTTTATTAGCATAATACCCGATTATGAAAGGACGATAAAGATTAATCAAAAAGTAGATCAAATAGCCGACACAATGGATCTGCAATTACAGATCTGTTTATACAAAAAAGGTAACTCTTATGAATTACCTGAAATGCCAATTGCAAGGATCATTAAGAAAAACGAGATTAATAATGGGGAGTAGCCATAGCCTCGCAAAGTTTACCGCATGGCTTTCGCTAAAGGCCTCACACGGCCTAGCTACATCTGCTAGCCGGGTCGTTAGCGCACATTTAATTCCCCACACATGAATAAACCAACTGGACATAAATCAAAAGCCGACTTATTAGAGGTTGATAAGTTATATGTAGAAATAGCAAGGAAAGTATTTCCAATAATTGTTCGTCAAGCTATTGCTGGAGAACCAATATTTTACTCGGATTTAGCGGAGGAGTTGGGAATACCAAACCACCAAGAAACCTAAATTATGTTCTCGGTGCTATTGGAAATGCCTTAGAATTATTATCAGAAAGAACCAAAATCAAGAAAATTCCTGGCATAAATTGTATCGTAGTCAATAAGTCTGAAAATCATCTAGGAGCCTGTCGGATTTATACCATTTTATTCTATTAGTCGAAATATTATTTGGTTTCTCTATTTTCAATTGAAGAAAATATATTTCCAATTCCCGAAATATAGCCTTTAGAGCTAGTTTGACTTTCACGCACAATTAATGGCCAAAATAATATTTTGTGAATTTTGTGAAGTCAATTATAATCCGACAGGCTCCTAGTATTCATTAAAATCACTCCTCCTCCGTTTCTTCAGCTAAAGTGGGGACCGGCTCTAAAATACCGTTGCAGGAAAGTAAAGGAGTCTCTTCGATTCGTAAAGACAATATCTTCAGGCGATCTATATCGGGCTCTGAAAGGGATTTTAAAAATTCCCAATCCGACGAGCGCATTCGGACAAAACCATCCTGATCTGTTTTCAGGCTGAATAGGATGCTTAATCGTTTCCAGTCTTTGGAGTTGTGTTCCTTTTGCGTGCTGGTAAAGGTGTAAAAGTCTTCAATCGCTCTGGCCTTACCAATATACCAAAAGCTCTGCTTGCTTTGCTCCAATAGCTTTTTTTCTTCCGGCTCTAATTGTTGAAGGGTTTTTAGATCCTCTGCTAATAAATGAGGCTGAAGTAAATATATGCGGTTGGCCCATCGTTGCGCAATGATCCGGTCCACCCTTAATTGATCCTTTTCTGACAAGTTTCGGTAAAAAGCCAAGGCGTTATCAACTGTTGCCGGAGGGGAAGCAGTCCTTGTTACTTCTCTAAAGGCGTTATTGGATGGATTTTCATGCTTATCGGAATGATTAAATTCCTTTTTTAATGCTTGAAACCCTCCTGCGGTTGGTGGGGCCGTAGCGGCCACTGGGGAGTCTGCCTGCTTCATTTCCTGATGCATATATATACTATCCGCATTGTTTTTTACCAAAGGCGCCGGATTGGAGCTATGGTCCCCGTCTGGTCCTGAAGCAAATTTTTTAATACAGTAGGCAAGCAGTCTCTTATCTTCAAATGAATCATAGGAATCTCCTTTTTCCAATGCGGGAGCGGAAGATTTATTTTCCTTTCCGGAATTTTCAGCCCATGTTTTTAATTTTTCCTGTTGAACACGGTTCAGGGTCTCCCAACGATTTTTATCTTCAATTTTCCAATCCTCCTGTGCCTCCTGAGGATATTCCAATAATTCCTGAATGGCCAAACGATTCCCAATTCGTTTTAATTCATCAGAGGCTTCCTCAACAGGAACCGGGATTGGGGTCTTATAATAAAGCTCGGCCATCAGTCGTGTTTTGTTCTTTTTTAACCACTGTTTTTCAACTCCATTTGGGTACGACGCTTCAAATTTATCCCAATTGATCGTCCGGTTGGCCTCCATCGAAATGGTACTTATATCGTCTAATACGCCGTCTAAATCGTACCACATCATTTCATAAATATCAAATCTACTTTCTTGTCTTCGATTGGAGGAAAGGTAGCCCATTTCTGCACCCGTCACCATACAAGTTTCGTCATACGGAGTGTTGTAGGGCGTGCCCAAATTGATGATTTGATCTTTGTGATGCGAATCCCAAATAAATAAATCCTGCCCGCCATAGCCATGGTGCCCATCACTGGAGAAAATTATTTTTCCAGTTTGAGCCACCATATGTGGTGCCATTTCCCTCCCTGGCGAATTGATGGCTTCCACATTGGTCGCGCTCACCCATTTATCTTTTTTATTTCTGATAGCATAATAAATATCATCCCCACCCTTTCCCTTTGGCCGGTCAGAGACGAAATAGAGCGTGTCTCCGCTGTAGCTTAAGGCCGGTTGCTTGCTGTTGTATTTTGGGAAATTCACCTCTTTTCCCAGTAATTTGGGCTTTAGCCATTGTCCATTTTCCTTTTTGCTCATGAGTATTTTACAGCCTGATTTTTCCTCACACCTCACGAAATAAAACTCTAATCCATCAGGGCTAAAACAACCCGGGGCCTCAGAGTCTGTGGTATTAAATTGATTGAATCGATCCTTTGGCACATATTCATCCCACATATTGGTTTCATAAGTGTAGAGGTAAATTTCTTCATTGCTCTCCCCCAACGCATTGAGTTTGGTGCCGGGCGTTTTCCTGCTGGAGGCTATGGCCAGGGTGTCTCCATTTTGAAAAAGAACAGGGGCATAATCGTTGGACGGACTGTTAATGCCATTTTCCATACGAGAAAATATAACGGTTCGGTAGTCTTCCTTTCGCTCCGATAATGCCAGGTAACAACCTCCTCTTTCAATACGGGCCTGTTCCAAAAGGATGCTGGCTTTTTTTTGATCCCCTTTGGGTAATTCCTCGATTTTGAGGTTGTGTTCAAAATCCTGAAAAGCATAGACGCTTTCCCTTAAGCGATTATTTAATTTTAGGGAACGCGCATAATAAAATCCTTCTAAGGGGTATTCTTCCACAAAATCTTCCTTGAGCTCCCGGTATAGGGGTAAGGCCTCCTGATAATGAAGTAGTGCATCATGAGCATGCGCGAGTCGGTATATGGCATAAGCGGACTCCGGATATTCGGATGCCAGTTGTTGGTACAAAGGGATAGCAAGGGTATAATTTCCCGCCTCAAAGGCTTTGTCGGCTTCCTTTTGTATTTTTTTAAAATTGCCTTTATCGGGGATTAGAAGGAAAAAAAACAGGAGTAGGGAGATAAGGTTCATGAACTTACATTAAGGGAGTGGAAAATCGTTTCACTTTTCGTTCTTTAAGGATGCGATAGGCGATGGATATTTCCGCCGCACCGCCTCCGGAAGTGTTGTATCGAATATTATTGATATTAAGATCATAACTAAAAGCTACCGATAAGGCGTTGCGAATAAATCCGGCGGAGAAAATGAAGGAGTCTCCCAGGCGGTACCACATGCCCAGCGTGGCGTGGAAGAAGGTTTTCTCTCTATGATTTCTTTCAATTTGATAGGTATAATAGGCTCCCAAATTATATTGGGTTAACCCATCTTCATGCCTGATCAGAAAGTTGGGGCTAAAAAACATATCGGCATCCCGGGAGCGCAGGTCAATGCCTCCATGTACTTTATAGGTAATGGGCAATCGGTAGCCATCCGTTTCTTTATAAAGCGTCGCATTGGGTCGGTTAAGGGTAGAAGCGGCAAAGCCCCCAAACATGCTATATCGGTGTCTTCTCCCTGTGCTTTTTGGGTTGAGGTAATACATTATGCCCAGATTGACAAGGGGGACATTTACCTGATTGTTTAAGTCCGCCATATCGATGGAGGGACTGGCATTGGGGTTTACCTGACCGGTAAATGGGTCATACATGCTGCCGGTGATGATATTGCCATAATCCATTCGGTTTTGGTGCCAGCCTGCTTGCATTCCAAATGAGATCATCTGGGTGGAAAATTTATCCAGATTCAGATTATAAGCGGCACTAACCTGAATGGCGGTAGACTTATAAACCCGATCCATGCCAGCTTGCTGGTTAAAAACGGATAGGCCCAGGCCCCCTTTATGTTGCTCGAAATTGCCCTGTGTAAAAAAAATAGGCAGGGAACAGGCGAAGTGTTGCGCGTTGGTGGGTTCTCCTTGTCCTCGCCATTGGGAGCGGTAGTTAAGCCCGAAGTAATAGTCAATTTCTAATCCGGTCATGGCCGGATTCAGCAATTGGCTGGTGCTATAGAATTGGGAGAAATTTCCTATTTGAGCACAAAGAATACCTGGTAAAAATAGGAGGTAAATAATGTGTAATATTTTATTCATAATTTTGATCGTTTGTGGGATTAATGAATGACCATTACACTTCCTGAATGATTGATGATTTTACCATTATTAAATCTTCCTGTCATCAGATAATTGTATACTCCGGGAGGAACCATATTTCCATTGCGGATATTAATGCCATTCCAGCCTTGAGTCGACATTTGTGAAAAGGAGAAGCTTTCGTGTACAATTTCTCCTGCAGTATTGTAAATGCGGAAAAGGAATTCATCTCCGGAGATGTCTTGTGAATAAATTTTGATAAGGCGGTCATCTTCCAGTGCAGCCTGATAAATCAGGGCATTGGGAATGAAAAAAGAAGTTTGTTCCTCGAATGAAGTGGAGACTCCTAAGGTGTATAAGCTCATGCCTAAAGTGTCAGACATGCTCAATGCGCTTCCAATGCCTTCATAGCCATCAATGATTATTCGTTCCGATTGTCCCAGAGAGCGGAAGGCCCTTTGGTTTGCGGAGGCTTCCGCCACGACCAAATAATTTAAATCTTCCGGACTTTCATTAAATTCACTATCGAAGAAAGGTAACTGGAGGTAAGTGTTTTGGGAGGAGCCTTCTTCCCAAGAAACCTGCCAGTGATGAGTGCCGGAGAGTTGTTGAAGGTTTGTTCCGGCAATAAAGTCTGAGGATCTGGAAGTCAATGTCCCTTTAATAGCTAGGCGTAGCTCACCACCTCCCAAATTTTTAATAATCAAGGGGGTATAGTTGTTTTCATTACCAATAGGATAGTAGATTTTTTCATTGCCTTTTAGACTGAGCCAGCCAATGATATAGCTGTTATCATGGCCTTGACCAATATGGGCGCCATCTAAGAGGGTGACAGTGTCGGCGAGTAACCAGCCGTTTTCCATTATCAGGTTTTGACCAATGGTCAATGTTTGATCAAAGCGTTTGTCTCCCTCGCCTGCCAATTTTAGAATGCCCATCGTTTGGGAGATACCACTGATGTTTTGAAGTGAACCATCCAAGGTTAATTGACTATCGGCAGACCATTGACTTGTGCCGGTGTCGGTATAATCTCCGGAAAGCACCAGCTGTCCATTGAAAGCAGCAGTGCCCGAATGCAACCAACTGCCTTCCACCTCTATTTGTCCATTTAAGTCCAGATTTCCCTGTGCCTCAACATTTCCGATGATATGAACGGTCACATTTTCTTCCACCGTAACCATGGGGTGATTGAGCAGGACGGTTTGGGCTCTGAGCAAGATAGGGGAGAGGAGTAGCCCTGAAAGTAGGAGTAGATTTTTCATACTTACTGGATTACGCAGACATTAAAAGTTATTGTACTAGCATCAAAATTAGACCCACCTAGATTATAAACCCCGACTTCTATTGTGTTGGCACCGGTAACACCACAATAGGTGATGATTACGTTCCCCATTCCAGAGGTAGGATTAACAATGACATTGGCAGTGGTGGCGATACTTCCACTAAAGCCTGATATGGTAAAAGTTCCAAACGATCCTCCACCTGAAATGGTAGTGGCTGAACCTGCTCCCTGAAATCTTTGAATTTGAGAGACAAATGAGCCATTGGTAGGATCTAGTTTTAGTCCTGTGCTGGTGATCTTGCCAGTGGTAAAGTCCCCAGCCGCATCTCTGGCTACGATGGCATTGGCCGTATTGGCATCGGTAGCGGTGGTGGCGGTATTGGCCACTTTTCCGGCGGTGGAGATGGTCGCTAATTTGGAGTCCGCAATGGCGGCAGATGCATTAATATCCGCATCCACGATGGATCCTGCCGCTATGGTCAGTGCCGTTGTTCCGTTTCCTGTCCCGTCAAAACCTGTGATCGATCCGGTGACATCACCGGTGAAGCTGAGGTCTCTGGCGGTTTCCAGGGCTGTAGCGGTGGAGGCATTTCCGGTAACAGTTCCAATGAAGGCGTTCGCTGTGATATCATTTGCAGTAAAATCCCCCGCCGCATCTCTGGCTACAATGGCATTGGCCGTATTGGCGTCGGTAGCGGTAGTGGCGGAATTGGCCACTTTCCCAGCGGTGGAGATGGTCGCTAATTTGGAGTCTGCAATGGCGGCTGCGGCATTAATATCCGCATCCACGATGGATCCTGCTGCTATGGTCAGTGCCGTGGTACCGTTTCCTGTCCCGTCAAAACCGGTGATCGATCCGGTGACATCACCGGTGAAGCTGAGGTCTCTTGCGGTTTCCAGGGCTGTGGCGGTGGAGGCATTTCCTGTAATAGGCCCAATGAATGCGTTCGCGGTGATGTCATTTGCAGCAAAATCCCCTGCCGCATCCCTTGCTACGATGGCATTGGCGGTATTGGCATCGGTGGCGGAAGTGGCGGAATTGGCCACTTTTCCAGCGGTGGAGATGGTCGCTAATTTGGAGTCCACAATGGCGGCTGCGGCATTAATATCCGCATCCACGATGGTTCCCGCCGCTATGGTCAGCGCCGTTGTGCCATTTCCTGTGCCGTCAAAACCGGTGATCGATCCTGTGACATCACCAGTGAAGCTGAGGTCTCTTGCGGTTTCCAAAGCTGTAGCGGTGGAGGCATTTCCGGTAATAGGTCCAATGAAGGCATTCGCGGTGATGTCATTTGCAGCAAAATCCCCTGCAGCATCTCTTGCTACTATGGCATTGGCGGTATTGGCATCGGTAGCAGTGGTGGCGGAGTTGGCCACTTTTCCGGCGGTGGAGATGGTCGCTAATTTGGAGTCCACAATGGCGGCTGCGGCATTAATATCCGCATCAACAATAGATCCTGCTGCTATGGTCAGTGCCGTTGTGCCGTTGCCTGATCCGTCAAAACCGGTGATCGATCCGGTGACATCACCTGTGAAGCTGAGGTCTCTTGCGGTTTCCAGGGCTGTAGCGGTAGAGGCATTTCCGGTTATAGGTCCAATGAAGGCGTTCGCGGTGATGTCATTTGCAGCAAAATCCCCAGCCGCATCTCTTGCTACGATGGCATTGGCGGTATTGGCATCGGTAGCAGTGGTGGCGGAGTTGGCCACTTTTCCAGCGGTGGAGATGGTGGCCAATTTCGCATCGGTAATAGTGGTATTGGCAATGTCATCATTGATGATCGTACCGTCGGTAATTTCTGCACTACCGATGGCATTGTTGGCAATTGTCACCGTACCATCCGTGGCGATGGTCGCATCTCCTCCCATGGTTTGTTCGGCCCGATCGCCTGTGGCATCCCCAATCCATATGCTACCATTACTCAGGTCTTCGGATAATGCAAGTTGAGTGGTGACGAAATTCATGGTGGCCGCATCCTGTGCATTGGTCGGGTCTGCCAGATTGGTAATGGTGTTGGTGCCCATACTCACATCTGCCGCCGCTGCGCCGAACCCACTCAAGGGAATATTCGCTTTATCGAGCTTAGCCTCAGTAATATTGGCATCCGCGACCTTAGCGGTGGTAATCTGTGCATCCTGAATTTCAGCCGTCTGAATAGCATCGGTTCCAAGGGTTACGGTCCCGCTGGCGGTTAAATTGGTAACGGTGGCAGGAGCGGCGGCGGTGGCGCCAATAGTGGTGCCGTCAATATTCCCGCCGCCTACGTCTACGGTGGCCAGATTGGCGGTTCCCGTGGTGGAAATCAGCTGGGCCCCGAAATCCGGATCGACCTTGGTTCCGGCAATGGCCGCTAAGCCATTAATATCGGCATTTAAAATGGTCCCATCTGCAATCTCTACATTAGAAATGGCATCTGCGGTGATGGTCATTGTTCCATCATTAGCTAAAGTAGCGTCTCCGCTGATGCTTTGTTCAGCGCGTTGGTTGGTCCCATCTCCAATCCATAGGGTAGCATCCGTCAGGTTTTCACTGCTGGTAATTTGAGTGTCGACGTAATGCTTTGTGGCGGCATCCTGCGTGGCAGTGGGATCAGCGATATCGATTAATTTGTTATTCCCTACGCTTACATCTGCAGCCGCTGCGCCAAAGCCACTTAAAGGAATGTTGGCTTTATCCAATTTGGCATTGGTGATGTTGTTGTCTGCTACTTTTGCCGTCGTAATTTGGTTGTCCTGAATCTCGGCAGTTTGTATGGCATTGGTACCAAGGTCAACCACACCGGTAGTACTCAAATTGGTGAAAGTCGCAGGGGCGGCACTATTGGCACCAATGGTAGTCCCGTCTATTTCTCCGGCGGCGATGTCGACGTCCGCCAATGTTGCGGTTCCCGTAGCAGACAGGGTATTAGTGGAAGTATTTCCGGTGGTGGCGATGGTTTGCCCCACAAAATCCGGATTGATTTTGGATCCTGCAATAGCAGCGCCCGCATTAATATCTGCATCGGCAATGCTGCCATCGGTAATTTCCGCACTACCAATCGCATTATTGGAAATGGTTACAAGGCCATTGTTGGCCATGGTGGCATCCCCACTCATGCTTTGTTCCGCTTTTACGTTGCCGGCATTTCCTATAAAAATATGTGCGTCGGTCAGGGCGTTGGAAGAGGTCAGCTGATTATCTACATAATTTTGGGTGGCGGCATCCTGAGGGGTGGTAGGATCCGCCAAATTGGTTATTTTTTGGCTTCCCATATTTACGGCTGCGGTAGGATTTCCAAAGCCACTCAATGGGATGTTAGCCTTGTCCAATTTTGCCTCTGTGATGTTGGCATCCTGAATTTCCGCCGTTTGAATAGCGTCATTAGGTAAAGCGACGGTCCCGGAAGCGATCAAATTGGTTACCGTTGCGGCGGCGGGATTGCTTGCTCCAAGGGTAGTGCCGTCGATAGTTCCATTATTAATATCCACTGTGGCGAGCGTGGCGGTTCCGGTGGTGTTGACTGTTGCTGCATTGACGCCTGCTGTGGTGCTGATGTTTTGCCCTCCGAAATCCGGATTGATTTTCGTTCCGGTGATGGCGGCTGTGCCACTGATATCGGCATCCTCAATGGTGGCATTCAGAATTTCAGCGGTGGTCACGGCATCATTGGCCAATTCATTGTTTTGGATAGCATTGGGCTGTAGCTGAAGTCGGTTACTTCCATTGATCTGAAATTGAGAGACCTCAGCCGAAATATTCATGGTATTGGCCGCATTATCAAAAGTAAGCCCGTCCCCGGCACCAAAAGTCACCAGAGAAACCTTATCGATCCAACTTACATTTCCCAGGTTATCAGTTGCTAAAACCTTATCGTTTCCCTGTGGGTTCAGGTCAGCGGGCATGATGGTGCCATCGGCAATTTTCTCGGTCGTTACACTTCCATCGATCATTTTGGCAGTGGTCACTGCGTCATTCGCAATAAGGGTATTATTGATTTCCCCAGTGCCAATGTCGGATGCCTGTACCGTTCCATCAGTGATGTGGGCAGAGTTAATGGCATTTCCGGCGATATCACCGGCGATGATGGTGCCATCCAGGATATGAGAAGATTCTACCGCATCACCAGCTATTTTAGTATTTGTAACCGCGGCGTTTTGAATTTTAATGGTGGTAACGGCCACATCTGCAATGTCGCTCGTCATCACGCCACCATCGGAAATTTTGTTGGTAGTAATGGCATCATTCAGAATTTTAGCATTGGTGATGGCGTCATTGTTGATGGTCACCGGAACAATCGCGTCGGTGGATCCATCGAAAGTGGACAGGATACCGTTGACCTCTCCTGTGAAATTCACATTTACCGGACTCTCCAAAGCACTCGCAGTGCTTGCATTTCCGAGGATATCGCCGCTTACATCACCTGTTAAATTCCCTGAAAAAGTATTGGCCGAAATGTTGTTGGCTATAAAGTCCCCATTGGTGTCCCTGCTGACAATGGCAGAAGGGGTGTTGGCGGAGGTTGCGGTAGTAGCGGTATTGGCGACTTTTCCTGCGGTGCTGATGGTGGCCAATTTGTTATCGGTAATGGCTGCGCTGGTACTAATGTCTTCGTTGAGAATGCTATTGTTTGCTATTTTGATCGAACTGACCGCCTGATCATTTAGCTTGGCAGTGGAAATCGCGGCATCGGCAATTTTAGTGGTTTGCACAGCGCCATCGGTAATTTTATCGATCGTAATAGCGAAATCCTGAATGTTTTCTGTTGCAATGGCATCGGACTGAATTTTTGCATTGTCAATCGCATCATCGGCCAACTTGCTGTTAATCACCGCGCCATCGGTAAGTTTAGCAGTAGTAATGGCATTGTCAATGATTTTAGCGTTCGTAACGGCATCATTTTTTATGATCGGATTAGGGAAAATTCCTTCCAAATCACCGCCGGCATCAGCTTTGAATTCCTTTAATAAGGGGTACCAATTACCGCCATGCCAAAAGAAAAATTGCCCTTCTTCGAAGTCATAAACTAACATCCCATTTTCATTGTCAGAAAAATTGGCTTGCATCCTTTGGGAGGTGGTCATTTGAGGAATTAGGATTCCCTGATCCCCATTGGGGGCATTCAAGTGAAGAATGGCGCGTTGGTTAGGGGTGTTGGTTCCTATCCCTACCGAGTTTTGGGCAAGAGCAGGCGGGGATAGTAAACAAACAAAGAAAAATACTGCGCCTATCGCCCGATATTTGAAAAGGGTAGTGTATTGCGGCATATTGAGTTGGGGTTTGTTATGGGAGTTTGTCGATGGTTTTTAGTTTTCGTCATTTGATCACGACTTTCATCATATAACAATCAATTTGAGGGGCAGTAGTTTGGCTTTGTAATAAATTGATGAAAAACGTAATCTTCAGATCCCATATGAGGAGGAAAGATTATGAAGAAATGTAGAGGAGATTAAGAGTCAAATTGGGAGGGAAGTCAATAGAGAAGGATTAGAAGGGTTTCAATTTGGGAAATCTATGTTTGCGTTCCTTGGGAAATTGGTCATATGGATAAAAACAACAGGCGCCTTTTACGTATATTTTTTGGTGCATAATCCATGAACAATTTCCGCTGATTTTAGATGCTTTAAATTGGATTATGTCATTGTGAGGGAATTGTCGCTTTTGTGTAAAGCGAATGGGGCTGCGGTAGGCTCTAATCTATGTTTAAGTTCATACTTTACCTTCGGCCAATGCATCAATAAAGTAATTGTAAGGAAAATCATTGATAATGATCAGTAATATTTTGTAATGTAATCAAAACATTAAAATAGGATTAATTTTATTTGGGTTACATTTTCTTTTTTAAGTCCAAGGGGATTGCCATTTATATTAAAAAAATACCGATTATCAGTCTGATTTTTTATTCGGACGTACTTATTGATATTAATTTAGTAAAAGGACGCGTATCCGCGGTTTTTTACGCTCTTTTGTCTAGGAAAATAAAATAACCTTGACGACTTCGGGCAATGCCTAAGCGTAAAAATACCTTTTAAAGGAAATGATTAGAAAACGATTTGGTTTAGTATTAATTTGCATTATTTCATGTTTTGCTTCAGTCGTAAAAGCCGCTGATGTAGAGGTGGAAGATAGTGTGAGCTTCACCTTGGAGGAAGCAATTATTTATGCAAAACAACACAACCGTGACGTCACGGTGGCGGACCTGGCACAGCAAATTGCCAGACGACAGACACAGGAGTATGTGGCCACAGGATTACCACAGATAAATGCACAATTCGCCCAGGATTATAATTATAAGCTGGGAGTGATGGTAATGAATACGCCTGAAGGGCCGCAACACATTACCATGGGTCAGCCCTATTCGGGAAATTCTACGGTACAATTAAGTCAAATGCTTTTTGACGGTTCTTTTTTTGTGGGGCTAAAAGCTGCCAGAACCTTTCAGGAGCTATCTGTAAAGCAGGAAACCCAAACCGAGATTGACGTGGTGGAATTGGTGACCAAAGCTTACTTTTTGGTGTTGGTCAATGAAGAATCCCGACAGGCCATTCAGCGAAATCATGAACGATTAGCGCAACTATTGGAAGAAACCGATAAAATGTTTCAGAATGGATTCGCGGAAAAAATGGATGTGGACCGTATCAAGGTGCAGTTGAATAATGCCGAGGTAGAGCTTAATCAGAATAAACAGGAGACGGAAGTGAGCCGGATGATGCTGAAATTCCAAATGGGCTTCCCCTTAGAATATGAGATGCGGCTTTCTGAGGATTTGGATAGCCAGGGCTATCAAGAGGTTTTGGCGGAATCGATGAATGAGTTTTCCTATCAAAATCGCATTGAATACAGTATTATGAGTACGCAGGAACGATTGAAGCATTTGGAAATCAAAGAGAATAACTCCCGATATTTTCCAAAAATCGATTTGATTGCCTCCTATGGATACCTCAACTTTGGGGAAGATTTCCGTTCTTCTTTTGATGTTTCCAAATGGAGTGCTCAGGGCGCTATTGGATTGAAAATGACAGTTCCTGTTTTTGACGGACTATACAAGCATCGCACTCACCAAAAAATGAAGTTGGAGCGTCAGCAGTTGATGGTTCAACAGTTGGCATTGAAAGACAATATCACCATTGAGGTAAAACAGTCTCAAAACAAATTGGTGACTAACGTTCGTACGGTCGAAATCCAGAAAGACAATATGGAATTAGCACAGGAAGTGTATCGTCATGCGGTGGCGAAATACCAGCGTGGTATCGGTTCCAATTTGGAAGTGATAGAGGCGGATGGAGATTTAAAACAAGCCCAGAACAATTACTACCAAGCCTTGTATAGTGCGCTGGTTGCCAAAGTTGAACTTCAAAAAGCCATTGGCGCCCTTAATTAATCCTTTGATATCAAGACTACAATGAAAAACATATATAAATACACCCTTCTTTTGGCAGCGGCAGGAACACTGGTGTCCTGTAAGACTGATGATGTAGATAGCTGGAAAAAAAGCATTAATGAAAACCGGGACAAGATCACCGAACTGGAAACGGAGATTAATGAGCTTCAGGCAAAGATTAAATCGGTCGATCCGGAGTACGGCGAGCAGGTGAATCCCGTTTTGATTTCTGCAACGCAAACGGCACCGGCCACTTTCGTCCATAAACTGGAAGTACGTGGCAGCATTGAATCCCGTAAAAACGTGATGGTGTCTGCCGAGGCTGCGGGTCGATTATTAAAAATTAATGTTCTGGAAGGTAAGCGGGTGAAAAAAGGGCAGGTCATCATGGAGATTGATGCCCAATCCACCCGTGACCAGATTGAGGAAGTGAAGACTAATTTGGCTTTGGCGGAGCAGATGTATGAGAAAAGAGCGGATCTGTGGAAAGAGAATATTGGTACAGAGGTAGATTATTTACAATCCAAAACAGAGTTTGAATCGCTTCAGAACAAGCTGAATACTTTGAAGACCCAATTAAGCTATGCTTATGTGAAGGCGCCATTTACCGGTACGCTGGATTATTTGGCCGTGAATGCGGGGGAGTTTATTGGCATGAATACGCCATTGTTCCGATTGGTGAGCGATGATGATAAACTGGTACGGGTTGCTTTAAGTGAGAAGTATTTGGGAACGATTCAGACCGGTTCACAGATGGAGTTTGAGTTGCCCCATACTAAGGAATATTTAACGGCCCCTATCGCGGCGGTGTCCAATGTGATTGATGAAGGCACCAGAACCTTTACTGTGGAGGCCAGGCTTAATGCTGCTCAGGCGGCTAAGGTAAAGCCTAACATGATGGTGAAGGCAAAATTGGTCGATTTTACCAAAGAGGAAGCCATGGTAGTGCCTACTGAGGCCATCATGCGTGACCACCAGGGTTGGTATGTGTTTTTGGTGGAAGGAAAAGGAGAAAAGCAGACAGCGACGAAAACTTACGTTGAAGTGGGGAATGAATACGGCGGATTGACCTGGGTGAAGTCAGGTTTGGAGTTTGGTCAGCAAGTGGTGACCAAAGGTCAATTTAAATTGGTGGATGGTAATAATGTACGCCTTTCCTGATAACGGTTTTCCCTATTTTTTGTAGATCAAAATGGAGCAACAAAATAAAATTCAGAAGACCTTCGGGGCCTCTACCTTTGCGGTGAATAACCGCATTACGGTATATGTGTTGACGGGTCTTATCGCAGTATTTGGTTTTTTGGGGTACCAGAAACTCCCAAAAGAAAACTTTCCTGAGGTCAGCATTCCCACCGTATTTATTGGAACGCCTTATCCGGGGAACTCTCCGGTAGAGGTGGAACAGCTGATTTCTCGTGTGCTGGAAAAGGAGCTGAAGCGGGAAGAGGGCGTGAAGAAAATGACGTCTGCTTCTGTGGATGGTTTCTCCTCTATCACCGTGGAGTTTGAAATGGATGTGGATCCTAATGATGCCGTCTTCCGGGTGAAAAATGCCGTGGACCGTGCCCGTTCTTTCCTGCCGACGGATATACCGGAGGACCCTATGGTAAAGGAGATTGATCTGGCCGAATTCCCGGTACTGAACGTTTCTTTCTCCGGGCCCTACACCATTACGGAGTTACGTGGCTATGCGGAGGATTTGAAAGAAGAAGTGGAGCGCTTTGCGGCCATTTCGGAAGGGCAAATCAAAGGGGTGGATGATCGCGAAGTGCATATCGAGATTGATCCTTTTGAGATGGACTCCCGTCACATTTCCTTTGAAGATATCGCCAAAGCAGTAAGAAATGAGCACCGGAATATTTCTGGTGGGGATATTATCAAAGACGGTTTGCGTCGATCAGTTCGTATTGTTGGAGAGTTTCAGGACCCAACTAAAATGGACGACATCCTGGTGAAAGTAGTGGACGGTAAACCCGTTTATATCCGGGATATCGGTCATACCACTTTCGGCTTTATTGATCAGGAGTCTTATTCCCGTATCAACGGTATGGAGACTGTGACCTTGGATGTGATTAAGCGTTCCGGCTATAATATCATCGAAACCACGGAAGAAGTACGTGAGGTAGTGGAAGAAATGCAGGCTTCCGTTTATCCGAATGACTTGAAAATTACCATTACCGGTGATCAGTCTACGGATACCAAAAATTCTCTGCGTAACTTGGAGAATAACATCATTATGGGGATGGTGCTGGTAATCGTGGTTTTATTGTTCTTCCTGAACACCCGAAATGCCATGTTCGTAGGTTTGGCCATTCCAATGTCCATGCTGATGTCTTTTGCCATTATCCGCATGGCGGGTATGACGATCAACACCATGGTATTGTTTGGCCTTGTAATGGCGCTGGGAATGCTGGTGGATAACGGTATTGTACTGGTGGAAAATGTGGTGCGTCTGCGGAAAGAAGGTTATAATAATCTGAAGGCAACGATTTATGGGGCAGGAGAAATTGCCTGGCCGATTATCGCTTCTACTGCGACGACGGTAGCCGCCTTCCTGCCGCTGGCTTTATGGCCGGGAATTATGGGGGAATTTTTCCGCATGTTGCCGATCACCATTGCGATTGTATTGTGTTCTTCCTTGTTTGTGGCGTTGGTGATCAACCCTACTTTCATTGCCTTCTTCATGAAAGTGGAGGACGAAGAAGAAACAGTGGTGAATCATAGCCGTGTGCTTATGATTACCGGGGGAATGATTGTCTTTGGTATTGTATTATTGTTATTGGGCAAGAACACTTTTGGCAATTTGGTCGGGCTGTTCGGGATTTTAGGGCTGTTAGATACTTATGCGCTGTCACCAATGGCGAAACGATTTCAGACCAATTTTATCCCGAAGCTGGAGGCGCAGTATGAAAAAACGATTCACTTTGCCTTAAAGGGGTATCGTCCTGGTATATTGTTGGCGAGTACGGTAATTGGTTTAGTGGCTGCTTTGGGGCTTTTCAATACCTTCACTCCAAATGTATTATTCTTCCCGAATAACATCCCTTCTCAGGTATATGTCCTGGTGCAATATCCGATTGGAACAGATATTAATTCCACTATAGCGACCACGGTTGAATTGGAAAAAACGGCTTTTAAAGTATTGGATCCTTATATGAATGTGGTTGAGTCTGTGGTGACCACCTGTGGTTCCGGTTCTTCAGATCCGAATGAGGGGATTAAAGCCAAGGGCGCGGGTTCTTATCATGAAGGCCGTATCACCATTGACTTTGTGGATTATGAAGATCGGCAGGGAGTAGATACGGAATTAATTCTGAAGGAATTGCGCGATGCGATTGCTGATCAACCCGGGGTAATCATCAAGGTTGATAAAAACCGCGTGGGTCCTCCGGTAGGAAAGCCGATTCAGATTGAGGTTTCGGGTTATGAGTTTGACGGATTGATGGCCGTGGGCGATCACATTATCTCCGGTATCAAAAAGGCCAATATTCAAGGGGTAGAGACCCTGGCTTCCGATTTGGAATTAACCAAGCCGGAATATGACGTGCAAATTGACCGGGAGAAAGCCGCTTATTACGGACTGTCTACCGCACAAATCGGGGATGAAATTCGTTCGGCGATTTTCGGTAAAATCGTGGGCCGTTATAAAGATCGTGTGGATGACTGGGACATCAAGGTGCGTTTCACTGAGGATTACCGTGGAAATGCCGATGCCCTGAAGAATAAGATGATCTCGATGAAAAACGATAAGGGGAAACTCATTCAGATTCCAATTTCTGCCGTAGCAGACTTTGAGCTGAGTTCTACCTTCGGGATGATTAACCGTCAGAACCAGCAGCGTATTCTGAATATTTCTTCCAACGTCTTGCCAGGCTATAACCCAACGCAGGTCAATAATGAAATTCTGAAAGTCATTGCTACTTTGGATGTGCCCAATGGTTACCATGTGGCCCTGGGGGGAGAGCAGGAAAAGCAGGCAGAGGAAATGTCCTTCCTGTTGGAAGCGCTTATACTGGCCATTGTATTGATTTTTGGGATTATCGTATTCCAGTTTAACCAGATCACCGCTCCGCTGATCATCCTTTCCTCCGTGGTGCTGTCCACTATCGGGGTATTTATGGGAGAGGTAATTTTCCAGATGGATTTTGTGATCATGATGACCATGATGGGGATTATTTCCCTGGCCGGGGTGGTGGTGAACAATGCGATTGTATTGATTGACTTCTGTAATGTGAAGAAGGAAGAAATGCGATTGCGCCTGGGTAAAGAGCAAAAAATGACCATTGACCACGTTCGGCAGGCGATTGAAGAGGCCGGAAAAACACGTTTGGTTCCCGTATTATTAACGGCGATCACTACCGTACTTTCCTTGGTGCCCATGGCCCTGGGGATGAACATTGACTTTGTGCAGTTCTTCCAGGATTATAATTTTAATTTTTATGTAGGGGGAGATTCGGCTGCTTTCTGGGCACCTTTGGCCTGGACGGTAATTTTCGGACTTACCTTCGCCACTTTCTTAACCCTGATCATCGTACCGGTAATGGTATTGCTGATAGATCAGGCCAAGTCGGCTTTTAATAAGCATTAAAATTTATTGTTGATAAATATCAGGGAGGGTCATTTCAGGGCCTTCCCTTTTTTGTTGCCTGATTTTTCAACTTTGACTTGTAATTAATGGGGGCTTCCGCTAAAATTGCGGAAATGAGGGAATTTTTACTTCACGTAGGAGGTTTTCAATGTTTGGTGGGAGCATTGGCTTTTATTTTTAAAAAAGATAAATATCTGAGCGATTATCTGGCGTCTTGCTGGTTGTTGTTTCTCGGCAGTGGTGTTCTGCTTGATATTTTGCGGTTAAATGGTGTTCTGGATGTATTTTCCACCGGAAATTGGTTTGTCTTTTTCCCTTTTTTAATAGGTCCCCTCTTTTATCTCTATTCCAAAAATATGATGCGAGCGCATCAAAAACTGGAGCTACGAGATTTAAGGCATTTTATTGCACCAATAATAATCGAATTTATTTTTAATACCCTGTACCTTGAGCCGATTTACCGACCGGAGACTTTTATGGATCAGGATGGTTTCCTCTGGCTACGTTTTGTGGTGCTTTTTTCCTTTATCGCTTCTTTTTATTTTTATGGCGCCAAGGTGATCAGGCAACTCCTTCAACATAACAGGCAGCTGGATGATTCCTTTTCTTATAAAAATGATTACCTCACCCTGGGTTGGTTAAAGTGGGTGATTTCCGTGTTTGTCTTCTCCTATTTGACTCCCCCCTTTTTATCGATGCTCATCCGTTTGTTTTCTGAGGAGAGCCTAAAACCAAGCGTTACACATTATATTCATGATGTGGGTGTGGTGATTTTTGCCTATTCCTTTTCCTATTTCGGCTTAAAGCAGCCTTTGATTTATGCAGATTATTTAAAAATGCCCCCAGAGGAGCAAGAGGCTGTAGAAGAAAAGCAAGAAAAGTTGAAGGTCCCCGCTGAAAAGGCAACAGGATTAATTCACCGTTTGGATCAGTTGATGACTGAAAAAGGATTGTATTTGAATCCGGAGCTTTCCGTACAGCAGTTGGCTAATAATATGGAAATTTCTAAAGCCGAATTGACGGAAGTATTGAATCAACACCTTGGAAAAAATTTCTATACTTACATCAATGAGTTTCGCCTGGAAGAGGTGAAAAAACAATTGATGAATCCTAAAAATAATCATTTGACAGTGATTGCCTTGGCTCACGATAGTGGTTTTAAGTCAAAATCAAGCTTTAATGCCATTTTTAAGCAATATACCGGACAGACGCCCTCAGACTACCGAAAGCATCAAATGCAGGATATTTAAGTATGAGGCGATAAAATAATTCGGTTTCGTCTGAAATATCACATGTTTATCCCACCTGACAGATCTTTTTTTCTGCCCGGGGTTATAGCAAAGACCCTAGAACTGGAAAATTAAGGATAGCGAATTGATGGGAAAAAGTATATTAATTACAGGAGGTTTGGGAAACCTGGGCTCCTGGTTGACGCAGCATTTTGTTAAAGCAGGTTATGAAGTGACCGTTTTGGCAAAGCATAGAAGAGAGGTATTTATTGAAGGGGATTTTGAACTGCTTTTAGTTGATATAGCGGATTATCAGGCAGTGTACAATGCGCTGAAAGCCAGGTACTTTTATTTTATTTTACATACGGCGAGTGTGAATGAAGGAAATGAGGTCCACTATTTTCAAAAGGCCATTCAGGTGAATGTTTTGGGTACCCGGAATTTATTGGAAGTAGTGAAGATGAACCCGCCGAGGAATTTTATTTATTTCTCCACATTTCATGTTTATGGAAGATCCTCAGGCTTTTTGGACGAAAATTCTGCCACTTCTCCTAAACATGATTACGCCACGAGTCACTTACAGGCGGAACAATCTGTCTTGCAATTTCATCATACACAAGCCATGGATTTTACCATTATTCGGTTGACGAATAGTTATGGCTGCCCGAAGGATTTTGCCTCTTCAAAATGGTATTTGATTTTGAATGATTTGTCCAGAATGGCCTTTGAACATAAACGAATTACACTAAAATCAAATGGAGGCGCAATTCGGGATTTTATCTGGATGGGGGATGTGGTGAAGACGGTACAGGCAATTTGTGAACATCCCCAACCTCTTAATGATATTTATAATCTTTCTGCACAGGAAAATTTTCAGATGATTCAAGTGGCCCGTTTTGTACAAATGGCCTTCGAAGAGGTTTATGGAGAGCTCATTCCAATACAACCCAATGTGGAAGATCATTCCGTTTATGACAATTCCCTTTTTGTCAGTAGTCAAAAATTGAGAAGAATAATTCCCTTTTTCTCTCAGCCACATTTTAAAGAGGAGGCGAAACAGATATTTTCCTTGCTGGAACGTAAGGCGGAACTTAGCCGGGCGAGGAAATATTGATCCGAATTATTTGCGCGGCCTGATTATAACTCTTAAGCCGGATAATTCACGCTTAAATCCTCCTTTAGCTGTAAAGCGGAAAAAGTGAAGGAATAGTCTCCAATTTCGAGTTTTCCCAACGAAACAGATGAATGAGGAGAAAGCGAGCTTGCCCAAATTTGGGCTATTATTACTCAAAGAAAACAATTTATTAAAAGTTGAAAATAAGCCACTTATGATTAGTTAATGAATTTAGCGGTGAATAATTCGGTTTAATAAAGACTGGGAATTAGGCTGTTAGTGGTGTCGTTTCATTTTCAAAATACCCTTTTTGGGGTAGTATACTTTCGATTTATTCAAATGCTCGTTGGGAAAAGGAGGAATTACGGCCTAATTCCTCCTTTTCTCGCCCTGCAGCTTAAGCTTAAGTTGAATTTGAGCATACACCTTTCGGTTAATAATTACATGCTTAAATCTCAAAATTCGCGGCGGAAATTTGATTATGGCAGATGCGATACCTGATTAAGTTGAGAGAATAGCCTCGATATTGTTGAGAAATTATCAAAAATCGCTTCCAATAATTCGAATTTGCAGCTGGATGGTGTGTTTTTTTACACGCTTTAAAATCGAATGTTATTTTTAGAAGAATAAAGATTCTGTTTGGCTTGTTTTTGTCAGACAGTATTTTTTATCTTTGAATTAAAATTTAGATAAGTCTAAAAATTTTTATTAAATAATCTAATGTAATCAGAATGAGTTGCCTTAAATTAATATTGACACTTCTGTTAAGCTTTTCCGTGTCTTCTCTAATAGTTGCTGCTGATTTTGGTGATATTCATGGAGTAGTTAAAAATGAAAAAGGAGAGCCTTTAGTTGGGATCGCCTTGTCGATTAAAGGAACTTCTCTGGGTGGAGCGACAGATATAGCAGGACGGTTTCATTTACATCATGTTCCTGTGGGAAGTGCAGAAATTGAGGTAAGGGGCCTGGGGTATAAGCCCAGCAGGCAATTAATTCAGATTCAGGCAGGAACGCAGTTGGAGTTGGATATTGTCCTGAAAGAAGATGTATTAGGCTTGGAGCAAGTGGTTGTTTCAGCCAATCGGGAAGCGATTAATCGTCGTGAGGCTGCTGTTCCGGTACAAGTAGTGGGTGTAAAAATGTTTGAATCCACTCAATCGGTAACGCTTCTAGATGGTCTGAAATATCAACCTGGTATCCGGGTAGAAAGTAATTGTCAGAGTTGTGGTTTTTCACAGGTGCGCATGAATGGTTTGGAAGGAGGCTATTCACAGGTACTGATTGATGGTCGTCCGGTGTTTAGTGCGCTGAATGGTATTCACGGTTTGGAGCAAATGCCCACCACCATGATTGAGCGCGTTGAGGTCATCCGTGGAGGAGGTTCCTCCCTCTATGGGGGAAATGCCATAGCCGGCACCATTAATGTCATTACCAAAGAACCTAATTTTAATGAGTTCGAGATCGGGACAAATATGGGTTTGATTGGCGGAAGTAGTTTAGATCAAACCTATAGTTTCGGTGGGAATCTGGTCAGTGATGATCTGAAAAGAGGGATTTCCCTGTATGGCTTTCATCGAAAGCGAGAACAATGGGATTTGGATGGTGACGGTTTTTCAGAATTGCCACAGATTAAGAATTATACATTAGGATTCAAAGGTTTTCTCAAGCCAAGCGATTACTCTAAAATCAGCCTGGAAGGTTCAGCAATAAAAGAAAGCCGTCGGGGAGGGAGTGATTTCGATCGTCCACCGCATGAGGCGGATCTGGCAGAGCAGTTTGAGAGTGATGTTTTCAGCGGGGGACTAACTTTTGATCAGTTCACGCATGATATGCAGCATAAATTTTCCTTCTATCTGAGCAATCAAAATACACAGCGGGATAATTATTCCGGAGCAGGTCAGGATCCGGAGGGCTATGGTAAAACGGAAAATAATAACCTGGTAACCGGTCTGCGCTACACGACTAACCAACCATTTTTAGGTGGAAGTACGGCTTTAACTGCCGGTGTGGAATATAAAAATGAATATATTCGAGATACCTCCCAGGCCTACGAACGTGTATTGGATCAGAGGGTGAGCCAAGTAGGCTATTATGCACAGTCAGATTGGCAGGTAAATGATCGTTTGAAGGTATTGGCTGGTTTTCGTATTGAGCAACTGAACTTGATTGATCTGCCGGTATTTGTCCCTCGCGTGAATGTGAAGTATGATATGGGTGAGGGTATGCGCCTTCGCGCAGGATATGCAAGGGGTTTCCGTGCGCCACAAGCTTTCGATGAGGATTTGCATGTAGAATTGGTCAATGGCATGCCGATGGTCACCTATCTGGCCGATGATCTGAAACCGGAATATTCTGATAGCTTTACGGGTTCATTGGATTTTGATCGTGAGTGGGGGACTTTTGATTTCAATTTGACCATTGATGCCTTTTATACCAAAATCACCAATACTTTCGTCAATATTCCGATTGGGGAGGAGAATGGGGTTTTGGTCCGAGAAAAGCGAAATGGAGAAGGCTCACAGGTACGTGGAATTTCGATTACCCCTTCCATTGCCAATGCTTATATGACTTTACAGGCGGGCATGACGTTCCAAAAAAGTACCCATAATGAAGCTCAGGATTGGTGGGCAGACGAGGAGCAGGGAGATCGGGATCCGGTTCGACAGTATTTGCGAACGCCTGATTTGTATGGATTTTTCGCCATGACGGTGCGCCCCATAAAAAACTTTGCCGTTGATTTTTCTGGTAATTATACCGGTAGAATGTATGTGACACATTTCGAATCGGAGAATAATGCAGAAGACCGCCTGGTACATACGCCGGACTTTTTGGAAATGAATGTGAAGTTGTCCTACGATATGAAAATCCGCAACAGTAATACCTTACAATGGAGCATTGGCGTGAAAAACATCACTAATGCCTATCAGCAGGATGTGGATTCCGGCATGGATCGCGATTCAGATTATGTATATGGGCCGATGTTGCCAAGAACATATTTTGCAGGTTTGAAAATAAAAATCTAAAGCCTGACTAAGATTTTGGAAAATGAAAAAGAGGAAGCGATCGGGCTTCCTCTTTTTCAACCCGAGTTATTCACCGCCAGATTCAGGTGGTCGCTTTAATTGACTTACAGTTAGGGCGATTTGGTCGTGTCGACTGATTTTTTAATAGCCCAAATTTGGGCAAGCTTGCTTTCTCCTCATTCATCTGCTTCGTTGGAAAAAACCCGAAATAGGAAACTATTCCTTCATCTTTTTCCGCCTTGCAGCTAAACGAGGATTTAAGCATGAATTATCCGGGTTTAATGTCCATTTGCTTATGGAATATTGTTGTGCTTACCCTCTTTTCAATTCCAAGACGGTAATCTCCGGTGCCATTCCCACACGTCCCGGGTAACCATGACTACCAAATCCGCGATTGACGTAAAGGTATTGTTCGGCCTTCTGATATAGTCCGCCCCATCGTTCGTATTTCCATTTCACCGGACTCCACTCCCAATTTCCTATCTTAATTCCGAACTGCATGCCGTGGGTGTGCCCGCTAAGCGTAAGGGCGATATTTTCTCCCCAAACTTCTTGCTCCCAGTGTGAGGGGTCATGAGATAGTAATATGTTGAAGTCATTAGGATCATTGTCCTGCATGGCCCGCTTCAGATCACCATATTGCGGGAAAGGAGGGATGCCCCAGTTTTCCACTCCCACAATATTAATGGATTCACCGTCTTTTTCTATACTTGCGCTCTCATTCATTAGTACCTGGAAGCCCATGGTTTTTTCCAGTTGAATGAGGTGTTGGAGGTTCTGTTGCCGAGCCTTCTCGGAAGGCCAGGGAACATACTCCGCATAATCATGATTGCCCAGTATGGTGTATTTGCCGTATGGGGCCTGAAGAGAAGCGAATTTCTCCACAAAAGGAGATGCTTCTGTCGCCAGATTATTCACCATATCCCCGGTAAAAACAATGGCGTCTGCTTTTTGCTCCTGAATAAGTGCGATGGCCTTGTCTACTTTTGCAGGATCTTTAAAGGCTCCAAGGTGCGCATCAGAAATCTGAAGGACTTTAAAGCCATCAAAGGCTTGAGGTAAATTTTCAAAAGTCAGGCTGTGATGCTGTACCTGAAAATCGTATTTGCCTATGGCTACTCCATACATCAAAACCAGAAACATGATGGACCATTGTCCGGCAGCCCAATAGCTAAAGAATGTGCTTGACTTTGGGAAACTATCGATGCTAAATTGACTCAGGGAGCTTAGCAACCATTGTCCACTTCGGTATACATCCTGAAGAAGCAAAGGGGCAATGGCCAGTGCTTTGGCTAAAATCACTACCATCCCAAAGGCGAAAATTTGATCAATAAAGGGGGGGGGATCCGCCGCTTGTTGTATGGTAGACCCATAAAGGATCAGCCCAATTACGGATGCTGCAGAAATGAGGAAATAGAGACCTGTAAATACGCTGGCTTGAGCCGAAAAAAGGGGGCGTATTCCGTTGTATAGATAAATATCGAAGCCGGTCAATATTAGAAGGAAAACGAGAATGATCATATTTTTCATTTTATTAATTGCAGTTTAGTTTCACTTTTAAATGGTTGACGAAGCGGATAGCGGTTGGGAGTAATTCGCCGCAGAAAGGGCCTGATCAGTTGTTGAATCAGCCGATTGTTATGCCGCATATAAATGTTCAGCGGTTGGGGCGTGGCTCCAATCGTACTTTTTATTTCTTCCGCCGTTCGTCCAAAGTTGATGGTGGAAACCCGCTTATCGATTCCCATTTGGATATAATCGTATAGTATCCGTTGATAAAGGGCATGGGAACGAGTGTATTCATAGTTCATCCCGATATAATGAGCATCGAGTTGCTGGCCATTGTGCATTGCAGTTTTGAAACCAATGAGCTGATCATTGAGCCAGTAGCCGTCAAAAGAAAAGTCTTTGGGGAATTTTTCCTGGAGGGCGGCATAGTGTTTCAGGTCAATCGGAATCGCATCAAATTGCGATTGGGATTTTACCGCCTCTAATAATTTATTCAGTTGCTCCCGTTGGTCATCAATCTCATTAGCACTCATGGGGCGACACTCAATCTCCTGGCTGAGCTTTTGGGCACGCTTGGCTTTGGTCCGAAATTTGGTTTTCATCGCTGCCAGATAATCTTCAAACAGCTGCCAGGATTCGTCAACATGCAGGACCATATTGTCGTCGGTCTGTACTTGTTCATAAGCTTGCCCTGCCAAAGTTTCTGCTTGCTCATTGGTATAAGCATCAAAATCTTTGAAAACGATTCCTTGAATACGGGCCTCATCCAATCGATGTCTGCCTAAGAGTTGTTGAACTGCCTGAGCAATTCTGGGATATAACTCCCCTGCGGCTTCATAAGGATGAATGCCGATTTGCCCCGGTCCATTCGCCAGAGGGTTCCCGCAGATCAGCATTTTAGCAGGACAGGTCTCATTCAATCGAAGAAAGGTACTTTCGACCTGTTTCCAATAAGAGTTCTTGCCCGAGGACGGTAGGGGCTTGGAAATTTTCACCGGCACACACGCTATCGGTACAAAAGCCACTGCCTTACCTTGTTTTTCCAATATCAGATAGTGAAAGCGATACTTGGAATCATGTTTTTCCATGGCTTTCCAATATTCAGCGCTTAAATAATGACTGTCTGATGGATTAAGAATGGATAGGGTGTCTTCTGAAATTTGTGATATACTGGAAAAATATTGCCAGGAGAAATTCGTCACTCCCTTTTTAGTGCTTAGGCACCGGCTTTCTTCCAGGGGATATTTTAGGACTGCTTGCATTTTGTTTTGATAATTCGACAACCTTCGAAGTGTATAGCCAAATTTTTTTAAAGCTTTAATAGCGCAATAACCAACTGCAATGTTTCCCGATTCACTCGAGCGACCACATTTTTACCTGCTTTTTCGGTATGAATAAGTTCTGCATTGACCAACTCCTTAAGATGGTGGGAAATGGTCGGGGCTCCCAAATTTAGTTTGGCGGCAATATGCTGAACAAAACAACCATCGCAAGTGGGTTCTTCAAAGGAGGCTTGTTCTGCCTGCGCAATTTGTAAAAAAAGCTCCAGTCGGTTTTCGTTGGACAAGGCTTTGAAAATTTTGGCGGTTTGCTTAACCTTCATAGTTTTAATAATTCGACAACTTTCGAAATGTTTTACAAACATAATGCCTGATTTTTGGAAATCAAAGCGGAGGCAGAGCAGAATTTTTAATAGTAGGAAGCCTAAGCCCAATTATTCCTGCTCAAATCCATCTTTAGCTCCATTAGCAAAAAAAGAAGGAACTGTTCCCGATCTCGCTTTTTTCTTATGAAGCAGAGGAAGGAAGGGGCATGCTTACTCAAATAGGGCTAATGATAAATCAGTAATCATGTGCTTGTTGAATTGAAAATACGCAGCTAAGTCGAATTACTTAATTAAGCGGTGAATATTTCTGCTGAGGCATGCCGGGGTCCGCTTTTTTTATTCTTGGTCCGATCGGAATGAGCTATTTTGTCATGGGCATTTATTCCTGTAAGAAATTCTTCTCTTCTTTAATGCCTTCGATAAAGGATTACGGGTATTGGTTTACGGCTTTTCTCCTTAGGTATTGTAAGGTGAAAAAAAACTTTAAATACCCTCTGAAGGATCCTTTCATTTTTTCTTCGGCTAATTTGAGGTTGGAGATTTAATATTCTCTACCAATTGCAATTGGTCGAACAAGTTTTCCTTGTTGTTTTAATGGGGTTGGTTTTTGGTCTTCAGGGAAATAAAATTTGCGTAAATTGTAAAGGAGGTTGATATTAATACTGTCGTAATCGATTTTAGTGAAATTTATAATGGTCTTAGGGTGAAAATGGTCCCGTAAACGATATAAAAATGAAAATGTTTAGGTTTTGGGGTGGAAAAACACCTATTGGATTAAAAATAATGTAAAAATTAATAGGGGTGGTTGATTTTGAATCTTTAAATCACAAATTTTACATCAGACTAAAGAAAATAAGTAAGAAAAACACCCTATTCGAAATGAAGTCAAGATTTTTTACCCTACTGCTCCTATTTTTGGGAGGGAGCGCGATTCCTGCTTTTGCACACACTGAAACGGCCGGACTTTCATCCGGTGATACTGCCTGGGTTTTGATCGCCACCGCATTGGTGATGTTGATGACCCCAGCCGGCTTAACCTTATTTTATGGAGGTTTGGCACAAAGAAAATCCGTATTGAATACCATTGGTATGAGTTATCTGGCCTTTTGTACCGCCACTATTGCTTGGGTGGTTTTGGGATATTCCATCGCTTTCGGAGATGGCAATGGCTTGTCCGGCGGATTAGGAAACTTTATGTTAATCGGTACTAAGATTACTGATTTGGAAGGCACCATCCCGAAAATGTTGTTCATCATGTTTCAGGGCACTTTCGCTGCCATTGCCACCGCTTTGGTGAGCGGGTCCATCATTGAACGTGTGAAATATTCTACCTGGATGGTTTTTTCTATCCTTTGGGTATTGTTGGTATATGCACCGGAAGCCCACTGGATTTGGGGCGGCGGATTTTTGTCCAATTCCGGTGAGTTGGATTTTGCCGGAGGTACCGTGATTCACATCAATGCCGGTATTGCAGGTTTGGTATTGTCTTTATTATTAGGAAAAAGAGAAACGCATAAATTAAAGCATCCGCATAAACCTTCTTCTGTGAAATTGATGATTCTGGGTTCAGCCTTATTATGGTTTGGCTGGTTTGGATTCAACGGTGGTTCTCAGTTGGCAGCGGATTTCGTAGCTGCAAATACTTTATTAGTAACTAATATAGCGGCATGTGCCGGCGGTTTGGCCTGGGTATTCATTGAGTGGACTACCTCAGAGCGTAAGCCAACCCTGATCGGTTCTGCCTCTGGTGTAATTTCAGGCTTGGTAGGTATTACTCCTGCTTCCGGATATGTGGATGTAACCGCAGCCTTGGTCATCGGCGCCCTGTCCGGTATCATCGGATTCTTGTCTGTAGTGAAACTGAAGTCCTGGTTAGGATATGATGACACTTTGGATGTATTCGGTATTCACGGTTTAGTGGGTATATTTGGCGCTATCGCAACAGGGATTTTTGCGAATCCGGAAGTAAACGGAGCAGCGGGCTTGTTGTATGGAAATCCCGGACAGGTGCTTGTACAGCTGAAAGCCGTGGTGGTGGTGATTCTTTACTCCGGAGCAGCATCTGCCTTATTATTTATCATTAGTAAATGGATTACAAGAGGTGCCCGAGTGGATCGTGAGACTGAGGATGTGGGGATCGATGAAGTATACCACGGAGAAACCAGTTTTGATATGGAACCAACCTTAGCAGCCGTCTCAACAGAAAATTAATAGGACAAAACGCAATTTGAGCATCCAATACTTAACCTTTTAACCTTACTCTTAACCTAATATTATTTAACCTTATGACCATTATAAATTTTTAGTGTTACTCATAGCTAAGTTGAGATGAAATAATGACTGCATCGGGCGGGTTCTGTTAAAGGGCTCGCCACTTTTTTTGTATTAAAACCGGCATGGTAATTTTTTTTGTTTATATTTTATTATTTTTATACATGACTTGTTGTTGATAAAAAATTATATCAATCGAAATGAATAAATTAGCCTGCTTTTTAGTGTTGATGGTTTGGGTGTGCCCCGATTTTCGCCTCCAGGCACAAATAAAGATGCCTAACCAGCTGTCCAAGACGGACAAGATTTATGGTCTGTCAAAATTTTGGCAAGAGGTAAATTATAATTTTGTTTATCTCAATAAAATAGATCGGGATCAGTGGGAGGAAGATTACAAATCCCTGATAATGGAGGTGCAAAAAACGGAGAATGACTATGAATATTATCGGTTACTTCAAAAATTTTGCGCTAGCCTGAAGGATGGTCATACGAATGTTTATTTTCCAAAGAAAATTAATGAGCTGATTTATATTTCCAATTTCGGGCCATATCGACTTTTTGTTACTGCCTGTGAAGGGAAGGCCATCATCTATCGGGTGAACGCAAGTAAGAAAGACGAAATTCCTATTGGTACGGAGATCCTCAAAGTAAATGGACTGTCCGCGGACGAATATGCCAATCAATATGTGAAACCCTATATCGCCTCTTCTACTGATTATATTTTGGAAAATTGGAAGATGAAACAGTTGCTTCGGGCGCCGGCCGGTACCAAATTTGACTTACTATTAAAGAAGCCCGATGGGGAAGAATTCTCACTCTCCTTAACGCATGAGGAATGTGAAGAAAAGGCGGTGTTCCCTGACTTTATTGATCGTGGATTGTTGGAGCTGAAATGGCCCTCTCCGGATGTTTTATACATCGCCTTGAATAGTTTTTCGGATCCGGAGATTGTGAAATTGTTCAAGGATGCCTTGCCGGAAATTCGGAAAGCCAATAAGCTAATTATCGACTTAAGGTATAATGGGGGAGGAAGTTCGAATATCGGGATGGAAATTCTCGGATACTTTACTCATGATAAGGAATTACATTCTGCGGTAAGCGAAAGTAGGTTGCATATTCCTGCTTTTAAGGCCTGGGGGCAATGGGTAGAAGCTAAGGATACCTTGGATGCTTGGGGGAAACAAGCCTATTTCTCTGGCAGGGATGATTATTTTCATAAATTCCCCAGCAGTCCAATGAAGCTGGAAACCAAAAAAACAGATCGTTTAGTGGTGCCTACCGTTATTTTGATGGGGAACTATACGGCCTCGGCGGCGGAAGATTTCCTGATTTCTGCAGATAATCAAAATCATATGACAACTATGGGGGATCGCTCCTTTGGCAGTACGGGGCAGCCCATCCTATTTGATTTACCTGGTGGAGGAAGTGCGAGAGTATGCACCAAGAAGGATACTTATCCGGATGGTCGTGAATTTGTAGGAGTGGGTATTGCACCGGATATTGTCGTGCGCAAGAATTTGGATAGTTTTTTGAAAGATGAGGATCCGGTACTGGATCGGGCCATTGCGTTTTTGAAGGAGCAAGGGGCACTCTGATTGCCAATAGGGGTATGCGGCCTCCAAATGTGGCTGGCAGTATTTTTCAATGACCAGCTTATTTCCATCTTCACGATAACGTGGGGTTGGATGTACTCCTACTGTTGGCGTTTGGGGGGATGAACCGCTTGGCTCATGCCGTTGGTAATTGACACCTTTAGCATCACATTCAATTTAGTTAGATTTCCTTAAAAATCTGTATCTTTAGGCGTCCTACCAAATAATGGAATTTCACGTGAGCCAAAGACAAGCATTACCGATCGGCATACAGACTTTTGAAACCCTTAGGAGTTCTAAGGATGATTTTTTGTACATAGATAAGACAGAACTGATTTACGAAATGACCAAACTAAGTATTGGTTATTATTTCCTTTCTCGTCCTCGTCGTTTCGGTAAGTCGATGTTATGTTCCACTATGCAAGCCTTGTTCGAAGGTAAGCAAGCGCTATTCGAAGGATTGTATATTCATGATAAATGGGATTGGTCGGAGCAATTTCCGGTAATTCGTATTGATTTGAGTGCGGCCAATTATAAGGAACTGGAGGCTGTTGAAAACAGGGTTTGGATTAACCTTAACCTGAATGCTGATTTTCATAACATTAGTTTGAAAATTAAAAATAGCTTAGGTGGGGCGCTTGAAGAGCTGATTCTAAAGATCCATCAGAAATATGAACAAAAAGTCGTGATTCTGATCGATGAATACGATAAACCGATACAAGACACGCTGTCGAATGATGATAATTTAGCCTCGGATTCCATGGATGTTTTACGTGGTTTTTATTCTGCTATCAAGGCCTCGGATCAGTATATCCGCTTTTGCTTTATGACTGGTATTACCAAATTTACCGGCGTTGGCTTGTTCAGTGGGGCGAATAATTTTGAAGATATTACTCTGGACAGTCAATATGCCTCTGTATGTGGGTTTACTCAGCAGGAGTTAAATAACTGTTTTGGCGATTATTTCGATGGTGTAGATATGGAGGAGGTGCAGGCCTGGTACAATGGATATAATTACCTGGGAGATAAGGTCTATAATCCATATGGTATTATGCTATTTCTTAAAAAAAGAGCGAGTTTCGATAATTATTGGTGGGATTCGGGTCAACCCGCTTTTCTCACTAAAATGTTCGAGAAAGGAGGCTATGAAACCTTCGATTTGGAAAATATTGAGCTTTCCTCTCAGGAACTCAAACAGTTCACCCTGAAAAATTTAAACCTACCTTCCTTGTTGTGGCAGGCAGGATACCTCACGATCAAAGAAGTGATTCAGGAGCCCTTTGGAGGGAAAAGCTATGTGCTTTCTACGCCCAACCGCGAGATCCGGATGAGCCTGAATATGCTTTTTTTGATCAGTTTGACCTCTCTGGAATCGAACAGACTCCTGAAGCGGACTGAGGCGGTGAGGAATTTATTTAAAAATGATCTGTCGGGTTTCGAAAGTAATGTGCGTGCGATGTTTGCGGCCATTCCCTATAATAATTATGTCCAGAATAACCTCCATAAATATGAAGGTTATTACGCCTCGGTGATGTTCAGTTTTCTGGCTGGTCTCGGCTTAAAATGTCAGGCGGAAGCATCCAACTCCAAAGGACGCATTGACATGGTCATGGAAACACCTACCCATATTTATATAGTGGAATTCAAGGTAAATGCGCCCCTGCCGAAAGGGGATGAAAGAGGTGAAGCGCTGGAGCAGATTCATGAAAAACGATATTACGAACCCTATTTAAATGATGGTCGGGAGATCGTCCTGATCGGCATGCATTTCAATGAGCAGGAGCGGAATCTGGATTGGTTTAAGGCGGAAATATTGGCTGTTTCTTGAATCTGCAGTTGTGGAGTTAAAAACACATCGAAAATAATAAGCCCACCAATCAAAATCCTGTAAGGGTTTATCCCAATTCAAAAACAAAACTCACCGATATTAATCTTCTCCTGTTCAATCCTTTTGGGTTTAGGCTATACACGCAATGCTTAATGATGGTTTTACGCACCTCGCAAATAAGTGTCTTCCTTTTGGGTTGGCAGAAGTGATGAAATATTTCGCAAAACGGGCATATGGACTCCGGTCGAGTCGAGAGGTGTTATTAAATTAAAGTCTACTATTTGTGGACCTGGGTGCTTGCCTAACCGGAAATGACGTTTTCAGCACCTCTTTATCCCTCTCCTTTGTCCCTTAATTTATGATTCCGTACTTTTGCGGCTATGTTTAAAAACAAGCGGTATTACTATCTGCTGGAATTGCAGTATTTGGGTTTTCGGTATCATGGTTGGCAAAAGCAGCCGGGGGTAAAAACGGTGCAGGGCATGGTGGAGCGCACCTTGCGTTATATTTTTCAGCATGATGATTTTAAAATTCTGGCTGCTGGTAGAACCGATGCGATGGTGTCGGCTAATCATGCCGCGGTAGAACTTTTTGTATGGGAAACGCTGGAAGAGGAGGAGTTTTTAGCGGTGCTGAATGAAAATTTGCCACAGGACATTCGGGCGTTGAGCGTGGAGCAGGTGGATGAAAAGTTCAATGTGATTCAGGGCTCCAAATGGAAAGAGTACATTTATCTGTTTTCTTATGGCGCCAAGAACCATCCTTTTGCTGCTCCCTATATGGTGAATGTTCCGGAGGAGCTGAATATCGAAGCGATGAAAGCCGGGGCGAAACTTTTTCAGGGGGAGCATAATTTTCAGAAGTTCTGTTATAAGCCTTCTGCCGATACCGTTTTTGTGCGTACCGTGGAAAAAAGTGAAGTGGTGGAGAATGATGTATATACCGCGAATTTTTTTCCAGAGAAAAGCTTCTTGTTTCGGGCGGTAGGAAAGGGCTTTGCACGTCATCAGATTCGCCTGATGATGGGGGCTTTGTTTGCTTTGGGCAAAGGGAAAATTACTTTGGAGCAATTGGAAAAGGCGTTGGAGGGAGGCGATAATCAGCCGATTTCCTATATCGCTCCAGCTTCTGGACTGATGTTGCAGTCCATTCAGTTTGATTAAGATAAAGGCACGATTTTTAAGGTATAGCGGTCATGGGACGAAAAGTGGAATTACTGGCACCCGCCAAAAATATTGAAGTAGGAAAAGCAGCGATCCGTCATGGGGCGGATGCGGTGTATATTGGCGCCGATCAATTCGGGGCACGTGCCGCCGTAGGGAATAGCGTAGCAGATATCGAGCAGCTGGTCAAATACGCTCATCAGTATCATGCGCAGATTTTTGTCACCATGAATACCATCCTGTATGATGAGGAATTGGAGGCTGCAAGACAGCAGGCCTGGCGATTATATGAAGCTGGTGTCGATGCGCTGATCATTCAGGATATGGGCATGTTGGAAATGGACTTGCCACCATTGCCTTTGCATGCCAGTACCCAAACCCATAATTATGAGCTTTCGAAAATTCAGTTTTTGGAGCAGGTAGGCTTGCAACGAGTGGTTTTGGCACGGGAATTATCCCTGATGCAGATGGAGGAAATCCGCAAAAACACCAATGTGGAGCTTGAATACTTCGTGGCAGGGGCATTGTGTGTTTGCTTGTCCGGGCAGTGCTATATGAGTAATGCGATCGGGAAGCGTTCGGCCAACCGTGGTGCTTGCGGACAGCCTTGCCGTTTGCCTTATGATTTGGTGGATGCCAATGGAATGCGCATCGCAGAGCAAAAACATTTACTTTCCCTGAAAGACTTGAATCTTTCCGATCATGTGGAGGACTTGGTTTTGGCCGGGGTGGATTCGCTGAAAATTGAAGGCCGTCTCAAGGACGAAACCTATGTGAAAAATGTGGTGGGGAACTTCCGCAAAAAGCTGGATGCCGTATTGGATAAGCATGGTGATCTGGATCCACTTTCCCATGGAAAAGTCAGCACTTCCTTTGAGCCGGATCCGGAGCGTACTTTTAATCGCGGATATTCCACTTACTTTTTCGAAGGGCGTAAACAAGAATCCATCATCAATGAGGCGACTCCAAAAGCGATGGGGAAAAAGATGGGTAAGGTATCGGAAATCCGAAAGAAGCGCGTGAAAATTACCTCAGACTTGCCTTTCCATAATGGTGATGGTTTGTGTTTTATTTCGGAAAAAGGCCAGTTGGGTGGTATGAAAGTGGAAGTTGTGGAGGGCGATGGTTGGTTGACACTCTCCAATACGCATGATCTGCAAGTCGGAATGGAGATTTTCCGAAACCACGATCAGGAATTCACCAAGCAATTGAATGGAGATAAAACCCAACGAAAAATTGGAGCAGAGCTGCAGGTTTCCTTTAGTAATGGTGCTATTAATTTATGTTTGAAAGATGATTATGGGTATCAAGTGACTGCCCGCCATGCATTTGAATGGGAAGCAGCCAAGAATGTACAAAGAGCCAAAGCGAACCTGGAGAAGTCCTTGAAAAAATCCGGGGATTCTATTTTCGATATTCAGCAAGTAATTTTACCTGAGGAGATTCCATTTTTACCTAACGGTCAGGTGAACGCCTGGCGTCGCGACCTTTTGGAGGCGCTAACGGAGGCAAGAGTTCAGGCCCACCAGCGTCCAGTGGTGGAGTTTAGTCCGAATGAAACGCCCTTTCCTTCAAAAAAATTGGATCATCATGGCAATGTGACCAATCAATTGGCGCGACAGTTTTATGAACGTCATGGCGTTCAAAATATCGAAGAGGGCTTTGAGGTAAGAGCGGATAAAGAAAACCTGCGTTTGATGACTACCCGTCATTGTTTACAATATCAAATCGGGATGTGTCATATTCATGAAAACTTTACAAAAGCACCGGAAGGGGTGAAGTTTCCGCTGTTTCTGGAGCAGGGAGAAAATCGTTTCCGCCTAAGGTTTGACTGTAAAAATTGCGTAATGAAAATTGAGAAAGCATAATATAGTGGATATATACATTTCGAATAAGTGTATAAATTTTACTAATTAGCGACATCCTGAGTGTAAGTTATTGGTAATTAGATGTTTGTGTGTTGTGTTTTTTAGATTTGATTTTCGTTAAATTAGTTCATGACTTTTCTCATCTTGCCAATTTGTCTATTCTGTAATTTTGTATCAGCAATATTTAAATAATAGACAATGCGAAAGCAAATACTAGTATTGGGTTTAGTTGCCGCCGGCATGGTGATATGCCCAGTGGTTAATGCAAGTCAGGATTCTGAAGGAGTATTGAAACTCTCTAAGCAGGTGAAGACGATTTTTAATAATCGTGGATGTATGGATTGTCATGCTTCCGATGCCGAGCTTCCTTTTTATGGAGAATTGCCGGTGATCGGGAATATGGTGAAGGAAGATATGGAAAATGCTCAGAATCACTTCAACCTTTCCGAGGTGATGAATCAGCTGGAAAAAGGGCAGCAGGTGAATGAGGTGGATTTAGCTAAAATCGAAAAGAGCACGGCAGATAACACGATGCCGCCAACGCAATATGCAATGGTGCATTGGGGGAGTTCATTGAGCGCGGATGATAAGGCAGTGATTGCGGATTGGGCAAAAGTGAGTCGAGCAACTTTCTATGCGAATGGAACTGCTGCTGCTGAGTTTGCTAATGAGCCTGTACAGCCGATCAAGGCACGACAGGATTACAATGAAGAGAAAGTGGCTTTAGGTAATAAATTATATCATGACACCCGCCTTTCAGGAGATAATACGGTTTCTTGTGCAAGTTGCCATGACCTAAATACCGGTGGGGTGGATCGCTTGAAATTTTCCAAAGGGATTAATGGACAGGTAGGGGATATCAATGCGCCAACCGTTTTCAATGCACGTTACAATCACTTGCAATTCTGGGATGGAAGAGCGGAAGACTTACAGGCGCAGGCTGGTGGGCCTCCTATGAATCCAATTGAAATGGGATCTACAAATTGGGAAGAAATTACCGGTAAGTTGAATGAAGATGTGGAATTGACCAGGGAGTTCCTGAAGGTTTATCCACAAGGTTTCTCTGGCGAAACGATTACGGATGCGATTGCGGAATTCGAGAAAACTTTGGCGACGCCGAACAGCCCGTTCGATCGTTATTTGAAAGGAGATAAAACTGCACTTACTTCAGCAGAAGTGGAAGGTTATAATCTATTTAAGCAATATAACTGCGCCACCTGTCACGTAGGAGAAGCAATGGGCGGCCAGTCTTTTGAGAAGATGGGCTTAAAAGCGAACTATTTTGCTGACCGTGGAGAGATGATTACGCCGGATTATGGTCGTATGAATGCCACTGGCTTAGAAAAAGATATCCACCGTTTCAAAACCCCCACTTTGCGTAATGTGGAGCTGACTGCCCCTTATATGCATGATGGTTCTGTAGAGACTTTGGAAGAGGCTACCCGCCTAATGTTAAAGTACCAATCTGGTGTAAATGCTTCCGAAGAAGAAGTGAAATTGATCGCCAACTTCCTGAGAACATTGAATGGAGAATACGGTGGTAAACCACTTAGTTTAAACAACCTTTAAGTTGAGAGACCCCGAATTGGGGTCTTTTTTTTGCGAAAAAAATATTCGTTCAGGGGTAAGAGCGTATTAACCCGAATCATTCAGCGCTAAATTCAGTGTGTTACTATAAAACCCTATATTTCAGTGTCTTCTGGTTAGTTTTTTGGAATTATCAATAACTCAAATTGGGGTATGTTTACTTTCTCCTCATTCATCTGCTTCGTTGGGAAAAACTCGAAATAGGAAACTATTCCTTCATTTTTCCCGCCTAGCAGCTAAACGAGGATTAAAGGATGAACAATGCGGATTAAAAACTGCACCATCCGAAGCAAGTTCGAATTATTGGAAGCAATTTTGGATAATTTCTCAACATTAGCGCTGCTATTCTTTTAAAATAGTCGGTCATCGCTTCTGCAGTATTTCAAATTTCCGTCACGAATTTTGGCTATTAAAGATGCTCTAAGTCACCAAAATGATTTTTGGGATTACGCTCGAAAAGCGTTCGTAATTGTGCAGCTGGCATGCAAAACGTATTGAGATTAAAATGGGAATAAATGAGGTTTTAATGATGAAGTATCGTAACTACTTGTCTGTTTGGTTGTTGACTGCCTGTTTTTATTTGTTGGAAATCGCATAATACTTGCATGAGGGGCATGAAATCGCTTGCAGATTTTCCAATTATTAGCCTAAAAAAGAGAAAGATTTTAGGGGTTTCCCAATAATCGCTGTCTGCGCGTTTTATTTTGACTTAATTCTTATCTAATGTTAAAGCTTCTCTTATCTTTGCGTGCTGAAAAATTTTGTCAATCAAACAGTTCTATCCTTGCAGGTATCTTCAGATCAAATGGCGGCCCTAGCGCAGTCCGCAAATGGAAAAATAAATTACAAAAATGAAATCCTCTCCGGTTTAACCGTGGCTTTGGCCTTGGTGCCTGAGGCTGTTGCCTTTGCATTCGTAGCGGGAGTGGATCCTTTGGTGGGGCTGTATGCCGCCTTTATTGTGGGGCTGATTACCAGCGCTATAGGCGGAAGACCCGGCATGATTTCCGGTGCTACCGGGGCCTTAGCAGTAGTGATGGTGAGTTTGGTGGCCTCTCATGGGGTAGCATATTTATTTGCCACTGTGGTGTTGATGGGTATTTTGCAAATCGGGGCCGGTTTATTGAGGTTAGGTAAATTTGTCAGAATGATTCCCCACCCGGTGATGTTAGGCTTTGTAAACGGTCTGGCAATTGTGATCTTTTTGGCACAACTACCACAATTTAAAACAGTGGCTACCGCTGAAGAGGCGGCAGTCTGGATGCAAGGCGCAGATCTCTACCTTATGATAGGTTTGGTTGCCTTAACGATGGCCATTATTTACTTTACCCCAAAATTGACGAAGGCTTTTCCAGCGCCATTGGCGGCTATTTTGACCGTTTCTTTGATTGCGATTGGTTTTGGTTTGGAGACCAAAACGGTTGGCGATATGGCCTCTGTGGCCGGAGGCTTACCGCAATTCCATATTCCTACGGTGCCGTTGAATTTCGAGACTTTGCAGGTGATTTTTCCCTATGCCCTGATCCTGGCCTCCATTGGATTGATTGAATCCCTGATGACGCTACAATTAGTGGATGAGGTGACCGAAACCCATGGCCACAGTAATCGCGAGTGTGTAGCACAAGGTACGGCCAATATTGTAACTGGCTTTTTCGGTGGAATGGGTGGCTGTGCGATGATCGGGCAGTCTATGATCAATGTAAATTCCGGCGGGCGTAGCAGAATTTCGGGCTTGTCGGCGGCCATCTTCTTGTTGATCTTCATTTTGTTTGGTTCTTCTTTAATCGAGATGATTCCAATTGCCGCCCTCACGGGTGTAATGTTTATGGTTGTAATTGGTACTTTTGCCTGGTCCAGCTTCAGAATTATCCGTAAGATTCCCAAGTCAGATGCCTTCGTTTTGGTTTTGGTGTCCGGTTTAACGGTCATCTTTGATTTAGCCATTGCCGTGGCAGCAGGGATTATTGTATCTGCTTTGGTTTTTGCCTGGGAAAGCGCCGTACGAATTCGTGCACGTAAATATGTCGACGATAAGGGCGTTAAACATTATGAAATTTATGGCCCTTTATTTTTTGGTTCGGTTAAAGCCTTCAACGAGAAATTTGATCCAAAAGCAGATCCACAGGTCGTGATTATCGATTTTATGGAATCCAGAGTGACTGACCATTCCGGAATTGAGGCGATTAATAAAATCGCAGAGCGTTATCAACGGGAAGGGAAGGAGTTACATTTGCGACACCTTTCTCCGGATTGTCAGACCTTATTAAAGAAGGCGAATTTTATTGTTGATGTTAATGTGATGGAGGATCCGGAATATGGCGTGGCCATGGACAATCCACCGCTTTAAAAATATTTGCTGATGAATAATCAGCCCTACCAAGTGAACTCCTATTGTTGCACTGGCCAATGAATGGTCAGTGCTTTTTTTTGGGAATAATTTCTTCCTTTCATTTGTTTATTCTTGGGATATGCTGTCGGGAAGAGGGTCGAATTCTGTTTTCTAACCCGAAGTATTCACCGCTAAATTTATTGATAAAGCGCAAGTGGTTTAATTTTAGGTATTTAAAGCTTATATTCTTTGAATTACAATAGCCTAAATTTGGGCATGCTTGCTTTCTCCTCATTCATCAGTTTCGTTGGAAAAAAACTCGAAATCGGAAACTAGTCCTTCATTTTTTCCGCCTTACAGCTAAACGAGGATTTGAGCAGGAATAATCCGGGCTAAGCCTGTTTGCCGGATGATTTAACCAAATTTTGGCTTTTTAAAGCTAATGATGCATGTTGAAATGCTCCATTAGCAGCAAGGTGAGACAATGCAGGAATAGTTCCCTATTTTATATTTTTTTACTTCGAAGGCGACAGAGGAGGGGAAAGAACGCTTAGTAAAATTTGGGTTGTATAAAAAACAGTGAAGCCATCCGCGTTCCACTTTATATTGGGCCTGCCAGAGAATGATTTGGGTTAATTGAGCGGTTTGGCAGTGCCAAGGCTTTGAGGTCAACTCCAATCGTCTCCATAAATGCAATTTTCGGTCGGATAACGAGCCTGTTATTTGTATTTGATTCCTCTGAGGATTGGTCAATTTGACAATGGTTGAAGAGTTTTTATAGGTTTGGTAAAAGCAATACCCGATATATTTGGGGAAAATAGCATCGCTGTTAGGCGTAAATTATCCAAGATCCCTTTCAATCACTCGAATTTGTCCTGGATGATGCGGTTTAAGCACGCGCTTATTTTGAGTGCCCATCATGATTCCGACTTTCCCGAAAAATTGGTTTCATAGCCTCCGATCAATACCATTCATTAATAAGATGTTTATAGATCGTGATTTTTCTTAAAAAAATATGAGGTGGTCATGTGATCGATTTGAATAGTGCTTTTTTCTATGAATTACAGCCTTTTAATTTTTTCTTAGGCATTTTCATTTTCACTCAATACCAAAAAGCTGCTGAAAATGAGAGGGTTAAGATATGTATTGTTAAGGAGGTTTTATTTTTCATGATCTTTGATTTGTCCTTTTTCGTAAACAGGAGTGTGATATTTCAATAAAGAAGGATTTTTTTTTCTGCTAAATAGGATGTAATATTCGGGCGATTTAATCCAAATCTAAGACGATATTGATATATTTTGACCTGTTTTTCACCAGCCAATCACTTTCAAAAAAGATAATGCAAACGAAATTTACCCAATTATCAATTTGCTCCTTCCTGGCGCTGTTTTCTCTCCTTAGTATTTCCCTTATGGGCTGTCAGGAGAAAAAGGCCCAGCAAATGCCTACACAGAAAGTACAAACCGTAAAAGTGACGAATAAACATGTGCCCTATGTGAAAATTCACGTGGGGCAGCTTTATGGCGTCCGGGATATTCCGATTCGTGCCCGTGTGGATGGTTATCTGGAAGGGGTGCATTTCAAAGAAGGTACCTTGGTGAAGAAGGGTAAGCTCCTTTATACCATAGACCCCCAGCCTTTTCAGGCTTCAGAAGCAGCGAAAAGGTCTGCAGTAGCAGAGGCGGAAGTGAATGCGGCCAGAGCAAAAAAAGACCTGGATCGGATGGCGCCCCTGGTGAAAATAAAAGCAGTTTCTCAGTCAGATTATGATGCCGCCAAGGCAGAGTATGATGCTGCAATCGCCGCTGTTTCGGCTGCCAAAGCAAATTTGAAAATCAGCCAGTTGGATTTAGGATATGCTAAAATTTCTTCCCCCATCACGGGTATTATTGGCCGTACGGAGGCCAAGGTAGGGGAGTATGTTGGTCGGGATCCAAACCCGGTAATTTTGAATAAAGTGTCTCGGACAGATACTATCCTTGTACAATTCTTTTTGGATGAAAAAGAGTATCTGGAAGCTTTCCGTCATCGCTTTTTTAAGAAGAAAAAGATGAAGGAGGGTGTTCCTGAAGAACGTGATAGTGTGGAATTTGAATTGATTTTGGCAGATAATTCTACTTTTGAATATAAAGGTCAATATGATTTCCTGGATCGTGAGGTAGATCCCAATACCGGTGCCATGTTGGTGCAGGCTTCTTTCCCTAATCCTGATTTGTTCCTACGTCCCGGGCAATTCGCCAGGGTAAAAACCACGATGAAATCCGAAAAAGCGAGTATGGTCATTCCGCAGCGATCGGTCATCGATTTTCAGGGACAGAAAATGGTATATGTAGTGGATAAGGACAATAAGGTCAAGCAGCAGAAAGTAAAACTTGGTTTTGCCTATAAAGATTTATACACCCTGCTTGAAGGATTAGAAGAAGGCGATCAGATTATTTTTGAAGGATTGCAAAAAGTACGTGAGGGGATGACGGTCGCTCCTGAACTAGTTGAATTTAAGTCTAAAGCTGAATAGGAGCCAATATGAATAATTTGGAGAATCAGAATTTCTTCGTAAAACGACCGATCATGGCCATGGTGATTGCCATTATTACGGTTGTGGTGGGTATGGTTTCGATGCAGGGATTGCCTATTGAGCAGTATCCTGACCTTACGCCTCCTATTGTTCAGGTGAGAGCGACTTATACCGGGGCCAATGCCCTGAGTGTGGAAAATTCCGTAGCCTCGCCTTTGGAGCAACAAATCAATGGGGTGGACAATATGATTTATATGAAGTCCACCAACTCCAATGATGGTACCATGTCCATTGACGTTTCTTTTGATGTGGGAACGGATCCGGATTTGAACACGGTATTCACCCAGAACCGGGTTTCGGCCGCAACCGCCAAACTCCCTGAAGATGTAAAGCGATATGGGGTTACGACCGAGAAGTCCCTACCCAATATTTTGATGTTAATCGCCATTACCTCTTCGGATAACCGATACGATCAGAACTTTCTTGGAAACTATGCCCTGATCAACATTAAGGACGAGTTGGCGCGGATTAAAGGAATCGGACGGGTGAACGTGATTGGCGCCTCGGATTATTCCATGCGTATTTGGGTGAAGCCGGATCGCTTAGCGAAAATGGGGATCACCATTCCGGAGATTACCAGTGCTATTCAGGCGCAAAACGTGATTGTGCCCGGGGGTAAGTTTGGGGCTGAGCCCGCTCCTCCCGGAACGGAATTTACCTACACCGTCCGCCTGCCGGATCGTTTACAAACCGAAGAGGAATTTGGAGAAATTGTTGTCCGTACCAATCCTGATGGTAGTGAGGTAAAAATCAATGATATCGCACGCGTGGAGCTTGGGGTGGAGACCTATACGGCCTTTACCAGATTAAATAGTGCACCCTGTGGTATGATTGCCCTTTATCAGGCTCCGGGATCCAATGCCGTTGCCCTGGCGGAGGAAGTAAAGGCCGCTATGAGTGATTTGGAGAAACGATTCCCTACCGCAATGGAGTATACCATTTCTCTGGATACTACTTTGCCGATCACCGCAGGTATTGAGGAGATTGTGGAAACCCTGATCATCGCCCTATTGCTGGTGGTTTTTGTGGTGTTCATTTTCATTCAGGACTGGAGAGCCACTTTGATTCCAACCATTGCCATTCCGGTATCATTGGTAGGTGCTTTTATATTATTCCCATTGCTAGGTTTTAGTATCAATGTATTGTCTTTACTGGGACTGGTGCTGGCCATTGGTATTGTGGTGGATGATGCCATTGTGGTGGTGGAGGCTGTTCAGGTGAATATGGAAAAGGGAATGAATGCAAAACAGGCCACTTCCCAGGCGATGGCTGAGGTAACCGCCCCGGTAATTGCCACTACGCTGGTATTGGTAGCCGTATTTATTCCGGTGGCCGGTATGGCGGGGATTACGGGGAGATTGTATCAGCAGTTTGCCATTACCGTAGCGGTTTCGGTATGTTTTTCTTCCGTAAATGCCCTTACCCTGAGTCCGGCACTTTGTTCAGTATTACTGAAAAAACCGGAAAAAATTGGAGGGCCGCTGGGGCTTTTCTTCGATAAATTTAATTTGGCATTTGACCGGTCGACCGCTTCCTATTCCTCCTTCACGCATATTGTAGGTCGTAAATTAAAACGAGGGGTAATCTTTATTTTAATTGCGATTGGTGCTGCCGGAGTTTTTGGGAAAATGGTTCCGGGTGGATTTATTCCTGAGGAGGATATGGGTTATTTCTTTATCAATATGCAGTTGCCGGATGCGGCATCCTTGCAACGTTCCGATGAAGTAGCCAAAAAAGTGGAAGCCATGATCGCTCAGATTCCTGAGGTAGAAATGGTCACCAATGCGACCGGTTTCTCCTTGCTTTCCGGTTCCATGTCTTCCAATGCCGGCTTTATGTTTATCAATCTGAAGCCATGGGATCAACGAAGCCGGACGGTAAAAGAAATTGTGCAGCAGGTGAATGGAATTTTATATACCCAGGTCATAGAGGGGCAGGTATTTGCCTTTGGCCCTCCGGCCATTCCGGGTCTGGGAAATGGTTCCGGATTTTCCTTTATGCTGCAGGACCGGGGAGGAAATACGCCGGAATTCCTGGCACAACAATCGGGTCAGTTTATTCAGGCGTTGAATAGCCGGCCGGAAATTTCTTCTGCTTTTACTACCTATCAGGCAACGGTGCCTCAGAAATTTATGGACATCGATACGGATAAGATTCTGAAAACAGGGGTGAGTCTGAATGATGTTTATTCTACTTTCGGGGCCTTCCTCGGAGGCGCTTATGTAAATGACTTTAACCGTTTCGGTAGGTTATATAAAGCGTATATTCAGGCTGAGCCGGAGTATCGTCAGAATGAAGCCGGCCTGGATATGTTCTATGTCAAAAATAATAAAGGCGATAATGTGCCGCTTTCTACCCTGGTGAATGTGAAAGAGATTACCGGTCCGGAGTTTACCTATCGTTTTAATTTGTTCAGATCGGTAGAAATTACAGGCCAGCCTGCGCCGGGCTATACTTCCGCACAGGCCCTGCAGGTAATTGAAGAAGTAGCCGCTGAAATGCTGGGAAGTGATATGCAGGTCGCCTGGAACGGGATGTCCTATCAGGAAAAACAAGCTTCCGGTTCTATTTTTGGCGTGTTTGCCTTTTCGCTTTTGTTCGTATTCCTGATTCTGGCCGCCCAGTATGAAAGCTGGTCGCTGCCAATGAGTATTTTGCTGGGCACACCTTTTGCGGTTTTCGGTGCCTTGTTCATGTTGTGGGCTGCACGCTTGTTTTCTCCTTCCTATGAAAACAATGTTTTTGCTCAGATTTCCCTGGTGATGTTGATCGCCATGGCGGCGAAAAATGCTATTCTGATTGTGGAATTTGCCAAAATGAAATTTGATGAAGGACTGAACTTATTTGATGCGGCCATGGAGTCAGCTAAACTGCGTTTCCGTCCAATCCTGATGACGGCTTTCTCCTTCATCCTGGGAATTTTGCCATTGATTTTCGCCTCCGGTTCCGGAGCGGAATCCCGTAAGGTGATGGGAATGACCCTGTTGGGAGGGATGACCTTCGCTACTCTGTTGGGGGTATTTTTCTACCCCATGTTGTTTATCCTGATTGGTAAACTGGCCAAATATGAGGAGAAACGTGACGCTGAGCAAAATAATCCATCTACTTCCGAATCCTGATGATGATGAAAACGATAAAACAATTTATATTTTTCGGCATTATGGTGGGGCTCGCGATGGGCTGTAAACTCCGTAAATCTTTTGATGGTACGGAGATGCCAATGCCTGAATCCTTCCGCTTTGCTTCGGAAGAAGAAGCACTGGACTCTGCGGTGAATATTTCCTGGTGGGAAATGTTCAATGATCCTCAGTTGGATACCATCATTATGACTGCCCTGCGCAATAATTATGATGTGCGTATTGCCATCAAGCGTCTGGAGCAGGCGCAAACTACCGTGAAAATTCAGAATAAAAACTGGTTGCCACAATTTGGTGTTCAGGGCGATTTTAGCCGGGGCAATACCCTGCAGGGACAGAAATTACCCGGCGCTACTAACCTATGGACAGGTTTTGGGACGGCTAGCTGGGAACTGGACTTTTGGGGAAAATTCCGGAGCTTGTCAGAGGCGGCCAAAGCAGAGTATTTAGCCAATGAATATAATCTTCGAAATGTTCAGTTACAGTTAATTGCTTCGGTGGCACAGAATTATTTCCTATTGCTTCAGGAAAAAACTAGGCTGAATATTGCAACGGCTACATTGGAATCCAGAGATAGTTCATTAGACTTACTGACACAGCGGTTTGATCGTGGGCTCATTCCTGAAATTGATCTGAACCAGGCGCAAATTCAACGCGCCATTGCGGCCACTTCAGTGCCTATTTTTAAAAGAACCATCGCCCAACAGGAACACTTACTTAGTGTATTGCTAGGGCAATCCCCGGGAGCAGTAGAAACTGGACTTCAGTTACAGGATATTGAATATCAACTGGATATTCCGCCGGGTTTGCCTTCTGAGATCCTGATGAGAAGACCTGACCTTTTGGCCGTGGAGCAGCAAGTGATTGCCCAACATGCGCAGGTAGGCGTGGCGAATGCCAATCGACTTCCGGCGATTAGTTTGACCGGCGTAATTGGGGGAGTGAGTACCGAGCTGTCTCAATTCACCGCAGGAGGCCCCGCATGGAGCATTGGCGGCGGTCTGGTGGGACCATTATTTCAATGGGGCCAGTTAAAAAATGCCGCCAAAATAGAGAAGTTGAAGGCGGAAGAAGCGGTTTATAATTATGAAGTGACTATCCTTCAGGCCTTTCAGGAAGTAGAGGATGCGTTGATCACCATTGAAACTTTGAAAGAGGAGATTACGGCTCGTAGAGATAATGTGGTGGCAGCAGGAAGTGCGGAATATCTTTCCAGAGAGCGTTATGACAAAGGGATTACTTCTTATTTGGAATATTTGGAACAGCAGCGGCAATATTTTAATGCCCAGCTGGAATATGCGGAAACCGGGCAACAATTGCTTTCCAGTTATGTCCAATTATATAAAGTTTTAGGCGGTGGTTGGATTACGCCTGAGGAGCAACAAGCTGCCGAACAGGCGGAAGCTGAACAGAATTAGATTACAAACACCAAGCAATAACCTTTTGAGCTGTGTCTTTTTCCTGGACACAGCTTTTTTTTTATATCGATATGGAGTAGTTTGTGAGGGTAAAAATTTTCTTGAAATAGTTTATTTTTGTGCAGTTTTGCATCTTTACAATTTTAATCCATATCAATCATATGAAAAAACTGACTTACATATTGGCCTTTGCTGCTTTGGTGGCTTGTGGCACAGAGAAGACAGAAAAAAAACAAGCGACTGTTGAACAGGTGGCAACCAATGAACAGACCGTAAAAACCGAAACGGTGGAAAAAGTGGCTATTACAGAAAATAAAGAAATAGTGCCGACTACGCCATTAACGCCAGCCACTAAATTAGAATTGGTTTCTGCTGTTTTAGCTGACTTTAGTGCCTTAGAGAAAGTTGAAAGTGGCAACCCCATTGTGAAATTTGAAGAGGAAGCCAAAACTTCAGCCGCCTTTTCGATGACCATTACTAAGGGGAATATTGCAGAAGTATTAGCAAAATCCAAGGAATATAAAAAAACCGTAGTAGTGACAGGAAAGCACACCATCGCTACTTTTGAAAATGTAGAAGAATGCCAGGCATCCGGCGCCTGGGGAGCTTGCATGCCTATGGCCAAAGGATATATTAAAAAAGGAGATCTACAGCCTAAGAAGGATTATCTGAATAATATTTTTGGGGTTCCGGATAAGCAGTTGCGTACCGCCTATTATTTCAATTAAGAATTTTTGCATTTGAGGACGGGCATCCCTGCCTGACGCTTATGCATGTTAAAGAGCATGTTTATAAGCACACTATCCGGCTGCAAATTCGAATTATTGGAAGCGATTTTAGATAATTTCTCAACAATAGCGATGCTATTCTCTTCAAATAATCGGGTATCGCTTCTGTAATTCTTTAAATTTTCGCTGCGAATTTTGGCTTTTAAACACGCTCTTAAAGTCTAATTCCAAATCGAATGGGCAGGTATTGGCATGCCTTTTCGATTGAAGCCGAATGAGGCAAGCCTAAATCCTAATTTTGGAGTACGGCGGGAAAAAGGAAGAAATTTTTCCTATGTCGATGTTTTTTCAATGAAACAGACGAATGAGGAGAAAGCAATGCTACCCAAATTTAAGCTATTAAAATTCAGGGAAATCACTCCAAATGAGTTGACCATAACGCAATTGTGTTAAGTCAATAAATTTATCGGTGAATAATCCGGCTTAAGAATAGGGGGCTGGTTTCTTCCGGCTTTTGGAGCTTTTTAATAGCGAATCATCGGACTGAAAACTCGACTGATGGGAAGTGATTTTGGATAATTTCTCAACAATAGTGATGCTGTTCTGTCAAAATAATCAGGTGTCGCCTCTGCAATCCTTCAAATTTTCATTATGAATTTTGGCTTTTAAATACGCTCTTTTTTTAACTTAAGAAGGTATGTTTAATTTTATTCGTTTTTTTCGACAATACAATCGGCTATTCAATGAATCACCTCTGGGCCGTTTGGTTTATACATCAGTGATGGTGGTATTGCTGTTTGTGCTTTTTGTGAGCCTTTTTGAGTATTATGAAGGCGTCGGTTGGGAGGAATCCATTTGGCAGGGCTGGCAAACATTCACCACGGTAGGTTATGGGAATCAACCCGCTGAAACTACCGGGGGACGCGTGGTTTCAATGGTGATCAGCACCATGGGGATTGCCTTTTTGGGCGTGTTGTTCTCCACCGCTTTTGATTATAGAGATTATTATAGAAGTTTAAAAAGATTAGGTCTTATGAATAACCCGATCAAAAATGGATATGTATTGTTCAACTATCCGGGAGATGCGATGTTTAATCGCTTGTTGGTGGAATTGAGAAAAGTAGAAGCAGGGGTGGGCCTCTGTGTGGTGGATGATCGACTGGAACAATTGCCGGAAATATATCATAAAGATCCGGCTTTACATTTTATTAAAGGAAGCGTATTGGATCAGCAAACCTTTGCGCATGCCAATATTACTCAGAATAAAACGGTCATTGTGTTTCCCGGGGATATGTCATCGGCATCCTCTGACGGGGCGACCAAGACGCTTGTAGATTTAGTGTATAGATTTATCGAAGGAAAGAACATTCGCATTATGCACCTTTTGGTTGACCCGGCGAATGCCTGGATGTTTGATGCTTGCCAATCGACTCATATCTATTCTGATTTAGAAATTTTAGCTTTGGTGCAAGAGTGTCAGGATCCATATTCTGCGCGATTGGTAGAACAATTATTGAGTAATGAAAATGGAATTAGCCCCAAAACTTATCAGCCTAAACAGATCGTGGGCTGGGATTGGGCCAAATTAGAAATGGCGGTTTTGAAGGTGAAACAAAAGCATAAGATCAATTGTAGCTTGTTTGGTTTGGTTGATGAAAAGGCCATTCGTAATTGCCCGGATGGAGATCGAATCATTTCCGATAACAGTCAAATTTCTATGATTGCTGAGAACTCCTTGCATTGGGAGGAATTCGAATCTTTGTTGGTGAAAGATGCTGAATAACCGGATTAAGCCTTAAAAATCAGGGGTATATTCAAATTTCTGGTCTTTTCTAAAGGGATTAAATAGGTGCTAATATTTATTGTTAGGTAATTATATATTAAAAATCCCCTTTGCTATCGGCAAAGGGGATTTTTGTTTTCCGGATACTGGCTGATCTTCAACAAGCTTCCATCCTGCACGTAAATTATAGGAAAGTATTTTCCACGAATTTTTCTTGCTTTAATTCCTGTTTACCTGCAAGATGGCCTAAATGAGGGGATGGTTGCCTATATTTAGTTTTTTCCAGGCAAGCAAATAAAGGAGGTCAAAACCAGCCTACCCAACTTTTGGCTTTTGGGAGATCAGTAAAATTAACCTCAATGGAAGGATAGAGATTGCTTTAGCGTCCCTTGCTAAAACCGGCATTGAATAAGTGCGTGGTTTAATCCGCATCTTCCGACTGCAAATTCGATTTATTGGAAGTGGTTTTGGATAATTTCTCAACAATAGCGCTGCTATTTTCTCAAAATAATTGGGTATCGCTTCTGGAATAAACCAATTTTTGTTACAAATTTTTGGCTTTTTAATACGCTCTATTTTTGTTTTAGCCTATTGGTATGATTGAAAGTGATAATAGGTTATTTTTCAAACTAATACTTTGCTGTTTATTCAAAATAACCCATTACCACTTTGACAAAAGCTTAGATTTTCCTTAGGAATTTGCGGCACTTATTAAGTTTTTAATGCCCATATTCCAAAGTGTAAAGGCATAAATATCTGCATATTCAGCGATTACCATATCGGTAGGTTTTCCGGCACCATGACCTGCATTGGATTCTATGCGGATTAATACCGGATTATCTCCTGCATGGCAATGCTGCAACTCTGCGGCAAATTTGAAGGAATGTGCCGGTACTACGCGATCATCATGATCGGCAGTGGTGACCATCGTTGCCGGGTAGGAAGTGCCTGCCTTCAAAGAGTGTAGCGGAGAATATGCTTTCAGGTATTCAAACATTTCCGGACTATCGTCCGCTGTGCCATAATCGTAGGCCCAACCTGCACCTGCGGTGAACTGATGGTAACGTAACATGTCCATAACGCCTACTGCAGGAAGCGCAACTTTGAATAATTCCGGGCGCTGATTCATGCAAGCTCCCACCAATAATCCACCATTGGATCCACCGCGAATTGCTAATCGCTCCGATGATGTATATTTATTTTCAATTAAATATTCCCCTGCAGCAATAAAGTCATCGAATACATTTTGCTTTTGCATTTTGGTGCCTGCTTTATGCCAGGACTCCCCATATTCGCCTCCTCCTCTAAGGTTTGGAACGGCATAAACGCCGCCTTGTTCTAACCAGGCGACCATGGCAGTGGAAAATCTTGGGGTTAAGCTAATGCCAAATCCGCCATAACCGTACAAAATGGTTGGATTATGCCCATTTAATTGCAACCCTTTTTTGTGGGTGATGATCATCGGAACCTTGGTGCCATCCTTGGAAGTATAAAATATTTGCTTTGATTCAAAGTCGCCACTATTAAATTTTACTTCTGATTTTTTATATAGAGCGGAAGTGCCATCTTTCGGATCAAAAGAAAATATAGTGGCTGGATCGATATAAGAAGTAAAAGTGTAATATACTTTTTCATCTGTAAATTTGCCACTGAAACCGGAGGCGGTACCCACTCCCGGTAATTCAATATTTCTCACTACTTTTCCTTTCAAATCATACTGCAGCACCTTGCTGGTGGCATGCGCTAAGTATTCGGCAAAAAAGTAACCCGCGCCCGTAGAAACTGATAATACATTTTCTGTCTCAGGAATAAAATCCTTCCAATTTTCCGGGCCTAAATTTTTGAAGGAAGTGGTGACCACCCGGCTATTGGGGGCATCCAATGTGGTTGTGATAAAGAGTTTTTCTCCTTCGTTGTGGACTAGCTGGTGCTCATGATCAAAATTATCAACAATGGTTTGGATCGCTTGCCCCGGTCGTCTTAAATCCTGAATATATAATTCATTACCGGTGGTACTTTTGGCCGCACTGATGATCAGGAAGTTTTGGTCTTCGGTTACCTGGCCGGAGATATAGCGTCTTGGTGTTGCTTCTCCTCCAAAAATCAATTGATCCTCTGCCTGCTTTTTGCCCAGCTCATGATAGTATAATTTGTGAAATTGGGTTTTGCCGGAAAGGTCACTACCTTCTTTGGGCTTATCATAGCTGCTGTAATAAAATCCTTCCTGGCCCTTCCAGCTTAAGCCGGAAAATTTGACATCTCTTAGGGTATCGCCTTGGATTACCTTATTCTCGGTGTCCATTATCACCACTTTTCTCCAGTCGGACCCCCCCTCAGATATTTGGTAAGCACACAGACTTCCATCAGGGCTGAAGGACAGACCGGCTAATGAAGAGGTGCCGTCTTTAGAAAATTGATTGGGATCCAGGAAAACCTCCGGGCTTTCGGCTCCTTTACTTCGGTAAACCACATATTGGGCCTGTAATCCATCATTTTTGTAGAAGTACGTATAAGCTCCGCGCTTAAATGGGGAGGAATACTTTTCGTAGTTCCATAATTCCGTCAGGCGATCCACCAGTTGTTGGCGATAGGGGATTTGCTCTAAAAATGATGCGGTGACAGCATTTTCCTCTTTTACCCAGGCAGCAGTTGCTGCGGAGGTATCATCTTCCAACCACCGATAGGGGTCGGCTACTTTTACCCCAAAGTAGTCATCAACCACTGAGGTGTCTCTGAAGGTTTGTGGATAAGGCAACATGCTCAATGATTCACTTTGCGGTGGGGACTGACAAGCACCAAGGGCACAGGCTGTCGCCAGGGTTAAGTTTCCTAATTTCTGGTATTTCATAAAGGTTAATAGGTGAAAATATGTGATAATATAAGGAAAAATTTTCAACAAATTCATTTGCTTTTTTTAAACGAAAAACAGCAAATGATTTGTCAATGGTTATATTCTGGTCATACGCATAAGGAAAACGAAATGGTATTGTGGAAATTGAAATTGGTAGTAGACAAACAGGCCCACTGCCGCAGAATATATATAGATTTTCCTACGAAAGGGGATTGTCGAGCCTCTAATGAAAATGGGATAGAGGTTAGTCTCTAATTTAATGAAGCTTTAATTTTGACTTTGGGTGTTGTGATTAAATTAACGATGACTATTTCCTATAAAACCGACTTATGAAAAACCTTTTATCTTCCATCCTTCTGCTGACCGCTATCATGTTTGCTTCCTTTTGGACATTGGCTAAAAAACCATGTCTGGCTGATGAAAATGAGAATATCACCTGGCTAAAATCCTTTACGGAGCTGACCACCAAACAAGCGCAATTGGAAGCTATCAAATTAAAGGTGATGCAGGATTCCCTTTGTTCAAATACATTTCCCACTTGTGCCGGGGTAGGCAGAGAACAAACGAGCCAGTTCCTGGAAAGGAATAAAAATGTAAGACGCCCCCCAAAACAAGGAGTGGTTTTTATGCTGGCTTTGCCGGGAAGTATGGTGATGCTGGATTGGCAGGAGAAACCTAAAACCAAAGCCGTTCTGGAGTTATTGACGCCCTCCAATATTGATACGATTGAGATTGATGAGCATGTCCGTTGGAAGGCGATTTACGGGAGTAGCGCCATGGATGGCATTATTCTCCTGAAATCGAATAATGCGGATCTTGCTGAAAAAATAGACTAATTGTAATTCAAAATCTCCTTTTGAATTACACGCTTTTACAACATTTTGCCGACTGTAAATTCGATGGTTACGAAGTGTGGCAGGATGATTTTTTACCGGTAAGAACATTTTTTTTTTAAAATAAATCTGACAACCGGGCTACTATATTTCATTTTCTTCTTCCGATTTTTGGTTTTTAAACTTGCCTGAGGGAAATCGGGTTTCGGAAAAATACTTTATGCTACGATGGTACGCTAAATATTTTGTCTCTAAAATCACCTTTAGAATTACGCTAAGCTTCTGTCAAATAGGTGGTTGGTAAAATCAATAGATGGTCACTGACAGAAGTGTTTACGACTGCAGTTTAATTTTATTTTTTGAGTTGTTGATTATTCTTTTCAATGATACGGGGATTTTATTTTTCAATCCTGATTTTCCTCTTTTACTTAAACCCTCTCGCAAACCACCTCATCTTAGTCAAATGGTGATATAAATTCTTTTTTTTGATTAGTTTTTCATCCACCTTTCTCCTGAAATATTGATTTTTCATAGCCATTGGTTGAGAAAATACCGCTCTAATGACCGCTGAAATTACAAAGGCAGTTTTGCATTTATTTTAGGGCTTGCGGATTGAAAATCAATGTCTTAAATTATAGGTAAACCTTATGAGTAGTTCCCGGCTGCAATTAAAATTTTACAGGCGGGAGTACATATTATTAAGCTAAACAATTTTTAAAATGTCTGAACCAAGCAAATGCCCTTTCTCCGGAGGTACTCCCACCCATAAATCAGGGGGCGGAACACAAAATCGCGATTGGTGGCCGGAACAATTGAACCTGAAAATGCTGCATCAAAATCCTCCCAAAGCGAATCCCTATGGAGATGATTTTGATTATGCGGAAGAATTTAAAAAACTGGACATTGAGTCTGTTAGGAAAGATTTATATGCGCTGATGACAGATTCCCAAGACTGGTGGCCTGCTGATTATGGGCATTATGGGCCATTATTTATCCGCATGTCCTGGCACGCCGCCGGGACCTATCGTATTGCCGATGGTCGTGGAGGTGCAGGTACGGGAACACAGCGGTTTGCTCCGCTAAACAGTTGGCCCGACAATGCCAATCTGGATAAGGCTCGCCGATTACTTTGGCCTATTAAGCAAAAATATGGCAAGCAATTGTCTTGGGCGGATTTATTAGTGCTGGCAGGGAATTGTGCGCTGGAGTCCATGGGTTTTAAGACCTTTGGCTTTGCTGGTGGCCGGGAAGATATTTGGGAACCGGAAGAGGATATATACTGGGGTAAAGAAGGAGAGTGGTTAGCGGATCAACGTTACAGTGGAGAGCGCAATTTGGAAGAGCCGCTTGGGGCAGTACAAATGGGCTTGATTTATGTAAACCCGGAGGGGCCCAATGGTAAGCCGGATCCCGTGGCGGCGGCGGTTGACATTCGGGAAACTTTCGGCCGAATGGCCATGAATGATGAGGAGACCGTGGCGTTGATTGCGGGAGGGCATACCTTTGGTAAAACTCATGGGGCAGCCAATGATGGTGAGTTTTTGGGGCCTGAGCCGGAAGGGGCCAGTTTGGAAGAACAAGGCTTTGGTTGGAAAAGTAGGTTCCACAGTGGAAAAGCCGAGCATGCTATTTCCAGTGGTCTGGAAGGTGCCTGGACTTATGAGCCAACCAAATGGAATAATGATTATTTTGATATCCTTTTTGGTTACGAATGGGAATTGGAAAAGGGACCGGGAGGTGCCTGGCAATGGAAGCCTGCGAATAATGAGGCTGCTGATACCGTGCCCGATGCGCATATAAAAGACCTGAAGCATCCACCGATGATGTTGACCACCGACCTTTCGCTAAGGGAAGATCCTGCATATGCTAAAATTTCCAAACGATTCCACGAAAACCCCGAGGAGTTTGCTGATGCCTTTGCACGCGCCTGGTATAAACTAACGCACCGGGATATGGGACCTTATGAAAGAGGTTTGGGGAGTCTGTTGCCGGATAGCCCCCAAATATGGCAGGATCCGGTGCCAGTGGCAGATTATGCCATGATTTCCGAGGCTGGCATTGCTGATCTGAAAGCGCGGGTGCTCGCATCAGGCTTGTCTATCGGGCAGCTGGTGAATGTTGCCTGGTCTTCCGCTGCTCCTTATCGAATTACAGATAAACGTGGAGGAGCCAATGGTGCTCGTATTCGTTTGGCACCTCAAAAAGACTGGGCTGTGAATGATCCTCAAAATTTGAAGACGGTATTGGAAAGTCTGGAAACCATCCAGGCGGCCTTTAATAGTGCACAGACAGATGGTAGTAAAGTCTCGATGGCCGATTTGATCGTATTGGCCGGAGGAGCAGCCATAGAGCAAGCCGCCAAAAATGCAGGTAAAGACATTAAGGTACCTTTCCATCCCGGTCGTACGGATGCCACAGATGAAATGACAGATGCGGATTCCTTTGCTCCTCTGGAGCCAAAGGCAGATGGCTTCCGAAATTATTATGGGGAAGGGGAGCAACGATCGCCGGGGGACATGTTGGTGGATCGGGCTCATTTCCTGAACCTTTCAGCTCCAGAAATGACCGTGCTGATTGGAGGTTTACGTGTATTGAATGCCAATTATGGACAAAGCAAACACGGTGTTTTAACCGATAAAACCGATCAGCTGACCACAGATTTCTTCACCAACCTGCTCGATATGGCAACCGAATGGAAGCCCCAGGGAGGTGGGCATCAGCTTTATGATGGGCTGGACAGAGATAGTGGTGAAAAGAAATGGACCGCCACAGCTGTGGACCTGACCATCGGATCCAATTCCCAATTACGGGCAGTGGCAGAAGTTTATGCCTGCGATGATGCACAGGATAAATTCATTGAGGACTTTGTCAATGCCTGGGTGAAGGTGATGGAAAATGATCGTTTCGATCTTCATAGATAAATTATAAAGGGAACACTTGAAAGCCGGAGGTAATAGCCTCCGGTTTTTTTATGCTGATGATGTTGAAAACATATTTCCGACCAAGCCGAATTTTGCATGCCTCATGGGTGGACTGTAATGCGGGTATAAGGAAGAAATTATCTCTCAATTTGGTTTTTTCAAGAATGCTGATACCGGAGGAAAAAAGTAAGTTGTGTTCCATTTGGCCTATTAAAAAATCAAAGGCTCTTGTGGAAGGTGTAAGTGGAGTTTGTTCTGGGATTTTGGATTTGGGAGTGTATAATCTGACTTAAACCGGATTATTCCAGCTACAATCCTCGTCCAGGTGCAAGGCGGGAAAATAACGGAATTTTTACTAATCCGATTTTTTTCCAGAAAGAAGGGGTGGAGGAGAAAGACAGTCCACCTTATTTTGAGCTATTAATAAGTTGGCAATTACGCCCCGATTGATCTGAAAATAAGTCGCTTAAATCAGAGGTAGGCAATTCAGGTTAAACGCTTTAGGAGGTTTACTATGCCCTGCGGTGAATTAATTGGCTCAGCTTTTTTTAGTTTATTAGCCCCTAATGCTATACTTATTTTGCTCGTATAAAAGTACAGTATTTTGGGGCCTTCGCAACTGCTCACCGGGCTGGCGGCACTCGCTCTTTGGGGCTGGCAATAGGTTTATCGTTTATGCGTTGCCTGCCCCAAAGGAGCTCAAACAACCGGCGCTGCCGCTGCCTTCATCCCTGGCCCGGGCGGGCTTTGCGCCCGCGGTCTTATTGGAAGTTTACAAATGGAGCTCAATTCCATAGCCTTTTTTCCGGCCATTATTTAACCCTAAAAATTCCTGTTCCCATTTATCCTGATTGGTTATCAACCGACTTTGGGAATATTTAAGATTCGATACTATATTTATAAGCTATGGGTAAAGGAGCTTTCGATTTTAATGAATGATGCCAATGGTATAGGATCGCCGACCAATTTATTTTTAAGTCCTTTCCATAGCCTTTACTCCGGATTTGCCCATCATCAAAACAAGATACAGTATGTGTGAAAAACATCCATTAAATAAGACGCTCCTTAACATCAAGGAGCAATCCCCATTAGTTCATAATATTACCAATTACGTGGTCATGAACAATACCGCCAACGCCCTTTTGGCCATCGGCGCTTCTCCCGTAATGGCCCATGCGCTGGAAGAAGTGGAGGATATGGTATCTATTGCCGCTGCTTTGGTAATCAATATGGGTACCTTGAGTGAAAAATGGGTGGATGCGATGCTGTTGGCCGCCAAAAGAGCAAAAGCCTTAGGCAAACCCATTGTTTTCGACCCGGTAGGGGTGGGGGCTTCTCAATTTCGAACTGAAACCGCTCAGAAAATTATTCAGGCGGCCACACCAACAGTAATTCGGGGCAATGCCTCCGAGATCATGGCCCTGGCGCAAATGGCCAATAGCACCAAAGGGGTTGATAGTGCCCATGCATCACAGGATGCTATTGCGGCAGCACAGCAGCTGTCCAACACATTGGCGAATACTATTGTGATTAGCGGTGCGACGGATTATATTATTAGTGGAGCACAAATCTCGGAAGTGAGTGAGGGCAGCCCCATGATGGCCAAAGTTACCGGTATGGGCTGTACGGCCACCGCGATCATCGGAGCATGTTTGGGAGTGGAAGCCGACGCACATATGGCGGCTTGTGCTGCTATGCAGATCATGGGCCTGACCGGTCAGGCAGCAGCCGAATTATCCTTGGGGCCAGGCAGCTTTCAAATGAATTTCTTAGACCAACTGTTTCAGCTACAGGATAAAGCATGAGAATGGTAGATTATGCCCTGATGTTTGTGACCGATGATCGCATTACGGATGATGCCACCTTTTTATCCATTTTAGAAGCCGCACTAAAAGGGGGCGTCACCATAGTGCAGTTAAGAGAAAAGCAATTGGATACCGCGGCATTTTTGACACGCGCCAAAGCCTGCAAGTCACTTTGCTCCTTATTTGGTGTACCGCTTATTATTAATGACCGTCTGGATATCGCCCTGGCGGTGGAGGCTGATGGTGTTCACCTTGGCCAAAAAGATATGCCCGTTATGGAAGCGCGAAAATTGTTGGGAGCGGAAAAGATTATTGGATTATCGGTGAGCAATGTACAGCAAGCCGCGGATGCCAATGCCATGAACATCGATTACATCGGCCTTTCTCCCATATTCAGCACCAATACCAAAACAAGGGATTTAGAACCGCCTTTAAGAATTGATGGTTTAAAGGAAATTCGAAAAGTAAGTAATAAGCCGATAGTCTGCATCGGCGGGGTGGATAAAACCAATACCACGGAAATAATCCGCAATGGATCCCAGGGGATAGCGGTAATCTCTGCCATCTCCAAATCCCGGGATCCCGAAAATGAATCAAAAGCATTAAAAAATATCATATGTCAGGTTGGAACGCAACGATAGCAAAAAAGACTGATTATATCTTAGAGCAGATCAAACAGCATCCTTTCATTAAGGAGCTGATGGCTGGCACCCTCTCGGAGGAAGTTTTTTTATTTTATATTAATCAGGATGCCTTGTATTTATCGGAGTATAAGAAGGTATTGGCCACTATAGGCGTGAAATGCGCGGAAGAGGACGAGACCCAGTTTTTCCTCGATGCCGCCACGGGAATCATCCATGTGGAAGATGCCTTACATCAATTATTCCTCAAGGACAAGCCGCTCACCAAAGAACCTTCTCCTACCTGTGAACTGTATACAAGTTATCTTGCTCGCATGGTCAATACAAGCTCAGTAGAGGAGGGACTTGCTGCAGTTTTGCCTTGCTTCACCATCTATAAGTTGATTGGCGATTATATTTTAGCCCATCAGACCAATACAGAAGACAACCCTTATCAAAATTGGATCAACACCTATGGAGGGGAAGCTTTTGCGGAATCGGTGCGCAAGGCGGTCGCCATTACCGATAGATATGCTGCTGCTGCTTCAGAAGAAGTAGTCCGCCGAATGGATATGGCTTTCGAAAAGGCTTCCAAATTGGAGTGGATGTTCTGGGATAGTGCTTACCAAAAAGAAGCCTGGAAAATATGAAAAGTACCTATAAAAGCGTGCTGACGATAGCCGGCAGTGACTCCGGCGGGGGCGCAGGCATACAGGCGGATATTAAAAGCATCAGTGCCTGCGGGGCTTATGCAGCCAGTGTGATTACCGCCACCACAGCCCAAAATACGGTTGGAGTAAGCGATATACATGCTATTCCTATCGCGCATTTAGAAATGCAATTGGAGGCAGTTTTAAGTGATATTGAATTTGGCGCCATTAAAATCGGGATGTTACATTCTTGTGAGGTCATCAAAACCGTTTTTGAAAAATTGGAGCGCTATGGCTTGCGAAATATTGTACTGGACCCCGTGATGGTAGCGACCTCCGGAGATCAGCTCATCACCAATGAGGCCATAGCCTGTTTGAAAAACTATTTGCCAAAAGCGAGTCTAATCACCCCAAATATTCAGGAAGCCGCCCTGTTGATCGGTCATGATATTGACCAGCAAAATTTCGAGGCTACGGCCATTGAAATTGGACAGCAATATCATACCTCTGTTTTGTTGAAAGGGGGGCATTTGGAAACAGAGACCGCTTCCATGGTGGATATGCTGTTTGAATACGATAGCAAGGTGGTTCATAAAATCATTCACCCACGCATTGATACCTCAAACACCCATGGCACCGGATGCAGTTTGTCTTCTGGTATTGCCACCTTTTTAGCTTTGGGGGATTCCATGGAGAAAGCCGTCAGGAAAGCTTGCCGCTTTGTAAATGAGTCCATTGCGGCCGGAAAGGATAAAATCCTGGGAAAAGGAAATGGGCCGATCAATCATTTTGGATTGTAGTCGTTTCATAATGAAATGGAAAATAGGGGCTGGCTTTAGATAGGCCATCATCCACATTTCCTTCATTTTTCAAAACAGCATACTAATCCACATTGGTATGCTGTTTTTTTTAAGGGCCCGCCTTCCTCCAAAGCCCGAATTCCAAAGCTAGCTCCGGCCTTCCCCACTCAAGCTATACTGTATTCTTGATCGCCTTTTGAAAAAAATCCTTCACGTGAGCATTCGCAACAAATCAGGAAAAGCCGGAAATGTCTCATTTAGAGGGTTCAAAAATGTTAAGCGCAGGAGCAATCACCAGTAACAATTGGAATAGGTAGTCGGGCACGTCAGTTTTTGCTGTAATTCGTTCGGATTTTCAGGGAAAAAAGCGGGTTTTGGAAATTTCGGACGTAGTTATCCAGCGGCAGCAAGCGAAGGCCATTCCGTCTCAAGAGGATGTACGGGCGTCAACATCTTGCCCGCAAGAATATCCGCCATCAGTCGGTCGAATTGCATATTGGCTTCCACCTTATCAAGGAAGGCCCAGTACCACTCGAAGAGGGGACGGTAATAGGTGAGGAGGGTCAGGGGTTTAAAATAATGGCCTCTGGTGACTTTGCGATTACAGAGTCCAAAGTGTGCATCCGGAAATTCACTGCGCACCCGCAAATAGCTTTTTAAAAAGTAAGAGGGCCATTCGATGAGTCGATAATGGGTGAACCAATGGTGGTAAGGTGTGGGGCGATGGTATAATTGCTGATCCAGGGTTTTCCCACGCAAGTGGCGCAGGGCAATAGGATTTTTAGTGCCGGGCACCGCCAGAATCTTCCGCACCTTTGCCAGTCGTTGCGCCACCTGCGCATCATAACCGCCTCCCGGATTGGAATTTCGTTGTAATGCCCGTGTTACCGTACTGCGGTGCACCCCCAAAGCTCGGGCAATTTCGCTCTTGCTCGCCCCTACCTTTAGCAGTCTTTCGATGATATTTCGGTGCCCTTTGTTCAGTGCCATATAGGAATAGCTGGCAGGGGCAGAGATTGTTTTGGGGGGGAGCCGTGAGTTTTTTTATATTTTTGAATTAATTCAAAGGGGTAGCAACTCGCTTAATTATCAGCGCTTTTGTTGACGATGAGCTAGTATATTTTTGAATAATGTAGCCTCTCAAAGAAGCACCATTTCTTATTGGTTAAATTGGATGTAAAAGGACTATGCACACTTTTTGGGCAGGGAACTGTAGGATAAGCTAGGCTACAGGCCGTTCTGACCATGCTTTGGCCGGTAAAGGGTAAGGAATAAAAAGGTATCATTTTTTGACGTATGCTGTGGATATATGCCACGGTGTTTTGTTTTGGATTGAACAAATTTATTAGCCTCCTGAATGCTCTCTCCATGCTAAAAAGTGTGAAAAGTACAATTTAACTATTGGGCTGGTGGGCTTGGAGTTTTCGGAATTAGCTACTTCTAAGGAAGTTTATTTTTCTTTCTTGGATGTAATTGGAAAGCCAATAGTATCCAATCATCAGAGCTAGTGGGTGGATTTCTTGTTGTAGTAGAATCATAATGCTTGATTTTTTACTATAGGGATCACCCTTTTGAATCCTTCCGTAAGTGGGCATGGGTTTGAGTCCGAACAATTCGATTCCTAAAAAAATCAAAATTTAGGGAGATCGATAATGAATATGATTATATTGGTAAATAAATAACTTATACAAACAAGGTTGTGTAAATAAGGGGAATATAAGCAATAGGAGTGGAGTTTATACAATCGTTGGGGTGAATTAAAATAATGAAAATGACTAAATATATTATACAGGTAATTATGTTTTTCGTACTGATCTCTTGTCAGAATGATGAGTTTGGGTATACATATTTATCTTCATACTATTTAGATGGTGAACCCATTACATTAACTGGTCAAACAGATAATGATACAGGATTGGAAACAAATGACTGGAATTTTGATTTAACAAATGGAAAGAATATTTCAAAAGGAAGGTTTTTAGAGGGAATGCGCATTGATAATTGGATTTATACTCTGCATAGAGATACCTCAATGGTTGTTGATTGGATAATATTTCGAGATCCCATAAAAGGAATAAAGATGAGTTACCCAAAGATATGGCATGTAAATAAGGAGACTCCAAGAGTATTTGAAGCAACATTTGAAACTGTTAGTCCAATAAAAAGATCTAAATTTTTCGCTGTTACATATAACATTAAAGACAGTATAAAAATGAATATGAAAGAGTATCTAGATTATTCAACTAATAAACTTGCACAAGAAGAAAGGTTAAAAAGGCATTATACCTTTGAGATTGCTACAGATAAGGATACTACTTACTACTCGATTACTAAACTTGTTAGAAATAATGAGAATATAATGATTCTTGATTATTTGTTTGAGAAAGATGACAAGATTATAGAATTAACATACTCCACATTAGACATTGAAACAGAATTTAAAAATCAAATATTTTTAGACATAGTGTCCTGCTTTTATTACGAGCAGAAGAGAGCATTTGATCCTTTGACACGAAGTGAAATAATAATTAAACTATAATAACTCACCCCAACACGCGGTCATGAAACATTGGGGTTAAGTGGTTATTTGGCCTCGGTTCTCACATCAGAGTTTGTTGTAGCTTGATAGTGAAGTAACTCCGAGAGCCCCAACGTTTCATACCGCCAACCGTTGTGGGCAATTGAAGACACGATACTGCAAACATAAAATTACATCATGGAAAAACTGATTTTTATACTTTTCATAATAATAAATTCAGGATTAGTACTCGCTACAGAGCAAGAGCCTGATTTCCTTCATTACGATGGAAAAAAATTGACTCTATCAACAGGTTGGGGACATCCTTCTCCGCTTGAGACTTATTATTCTCAAAACAACATTGTATATCCGTTTACAATGTTGCATACAGCCAATTATCGTGGACATGTTGCTATTTGGGAGATTTCAGATGATAAATTATTTTTAGAAGAGATACAGATTGAAAAGGCGAAATTTAAGCCTGAGAAATTTAAAGTAAAATCACAATCGGACTCTTTGTCATATAAAGACAAGGTATTTGCCGATTGGTTTACTGGTGTAATAATTGGAGAAAAAAGAAATAAGAAGAAGCATTGGGAAGTAGAGAAGTCTTATTATTTTTATGTCAAATATGGCAGGGTAGTTAATGAACAAGAGTTCACTGATAAGGATTTTAAACAAATCGAAAAGATTTCGGGAAAAGATACTTCTAACCATGATTTGATGGCAAAATATTCAATGTTATACCTAAATAATAATTATATCTCATACTATTTTCGGATACATGAAAATGATACAATAGCACTTGATACTAAAGGAGGGTATTTAAGCGGTAATTCGGGTTTAAGTCCCGTACTATCATTTTTCGATAACGACCACTTAAAATGGCCGTATAATTGGGAGAATTTTGAGAAAAGTGGGGCTCCATTTTGTACATGGACTTTTAATAACGACAGTCTATTGTTGACCAATATAGAATTACACACGGGCACGGGGTTTTATTCTATTGATAAATTCTCGGTTGATTTGGTGGATATTTTTCCAAATAGATTAGTTGACAACAAAGTGTTTGGTGATTGGATTTCTGGTATTTTTATTATTCGGCATGGAAAGAACGAGGAAGATGAGAACTTACCAGGTTATTTTGAGTTTAAGGCTTCTGAATTTACCTACTTAAGATTAAAGGATGGGATTTTAACTGAAAAATATACTGTTCCAGCTGATTTTGATTTTAAAAACATAGCGGATGATACTGATGAAGGATTAAGGAAAATATTAGAAGAACTTAAGTAACAACTGCCCACAACAATGTATATGCAAATAGGCGTGATAGTAGTAAAATTAATGGTTATAGCCACTTGAAAATCCTAATGGTTTGATAAGTTTGAAGTCCGCAATCGCCTACTTAACATATACTTAACGTAGGCAAGTATAAATTAAAATAATGGGAATTTTCGATAAATTATTTAAGAAAAAAGAAGAAAACAAAAACTCAGACCTCAGCCCTAATGAAGTTAGAGTTTACTTTCCAGAAGAAGTTTTCTCTACCATTGAATTCAAACAAGATGATTTACCTGGAATCGGAATTATAACCTCGTCACTTAAAGAATTCAAACAAAGAGAAGTATTCGGTTATCATTTGTCAATTATGATTTACTATGATGATTTAATTGAGAACGGAATGCCTTCTGAAAAAGAAAGAGAAGAAACCGATCCATTCTGTGAACACCTTGAAGACTTACTAAAAGGTGATAATTTGGGCCAACGAAATGGATTATTCTTAGGGCGTTTTACATGGAATAAAACAAGAGAATTGATCTGGAAAATTCATGATCCAGAAATAGCCGATATAGAACTTAAAAGAATAATTGAAACAAAAGAACACCCAAGGCCATTTGATTATAGAATGGATCCAGATCCTAACTGGGAACTATCAAAATGGCATCTCGGTGAAAAATAAAAAAAACGCTTGCCAAAAGGCAGGGCCAACACATAAACCAAAGCTACAGCTGCTAGCCGATCCGTTGGCAGCAACTAAAAACATGATGCGCAAAATAATTGCATATTTGATTTTAAATATTCTATTAATTTCTTGTGTTTATAGTTCTAAGAATGACTTTAGACACCCTAAAGATGCATATAGCAAGAAGGAATTTAAGATGCCAGAAAGATTTTTAAATATGAACTTTGTAAAAGAGGAACCGTCTTTAAATAAATTTGCAAACCATGGACGATGGCATTCTTCATACATAATCCTAAATCAGGATAGCTCATTCATTTATAGTTGTTTTTATGAAATTGGACATGCCATGACATTAGGAACGTATGGCTTGAAAAACAATCATTATGCTTTTAATTGGGACAGTGTTAAGACTTCTGAGGCATGCAAAGATACTATGTTTCTTAAGCAAAAACTAAATGTAGAAAACTATAAAACGTTGCCTAATAAAATCGATAATGTTGAATTTTATTTAGGAAACGACAATCTAAGAATTATTAAATAATAAAAGATGGCAGCTGCCAACATACCGCAATAAAGCATATGGAGTCCGACTAATTTTAGTAGGTATGTTACTTCGGAAACCAACGCCAAATCCTTGATTTGGCTTTAAAAATAAAAAACAAATACAACGCTTTAGCTTTGCTCAATTTTGGGAGTTTGAATGGTTAAATCTACATTCTCTTCATGCGGCAGGCCGTTGGTATTAAGTAAAAACCACGATGCAAAAGAATATTTTATGCGTAGCCGTATTACTTATTTTCATTGGATGTGAAGAAAATAGACAGGCAAAATCTTTAAATGATATAGCTTCAATTAAGACAGAAATAAATAAAAAAAGGGAATTAAGTATCGACAAGACACAGGCAGCTCCTTCCAAATATAAGAAAATTAAGGAGCGTGTTCCTGAAGGTGAATGTGATAGATATTTTTTGGCGTTTAAAGATTCGACAGTTAGTTTATGCTGTTTAGAAGAATTGTATAACCCATTTGGATTATTAATTGAAAGTGATATTTCGGGTTATCTCTCAGATTATGAAATTTCATATGAAACAGGAGGGGAATCGAAAACAATTGTTTTTAGTAAAAACCAAAATATGGTTAGACTTGTAAAATGGAAATCAGAATATTCTGACCATTTTGAATTGTTCCTTGGCAAGGGTCAACTTACTGACAATGATTTAACACTTTTAAATGAAATCAAAATTGGAATGACTAAAACAGAATTTATTAATCGCTATTTTCAATTCGCAGATTCAACAATTAAAAAAATCAACCAAGTTTCTGTTTGTCTAGACGAGAGAGGTGATAGCTATACAAAATATAAGTTTGAAAATGATACGCTTTCTAGAATCAATTTTGGAGTATGGGAAGAATAACTAATGCCAACCAACCACAATAAAGCATATGGAGGTCAGCTCATTTTGCTCGGTTCGTAGCTTTGGCGTTAAAATGAAAAGGTAAAAACAAATTCAACGCTTTGGGTCTGCTCAATTTGGAAAGTCAGCACCTTTAAACCTCCATACACTTCATGCGACAGGCCATTAGCATGAATATTTACAATAAAATACAAATAATATTAAGCCGAATTATTCACCGGTAGTTTTTGGATCTACCTGAAGAGGCTGCTTATCATTTAGTTGTCATTTGTCCGATCAAATTTCCGATAATCCAATTTTGGGTAGGCTTGCTTTCTCCTCATTCATCTGCTACATTGGAAAAGCTCGAAATAGGAAACTATTCCTTCATTTTTTCCGCCTGGCAGCTATACGAGGATTTGGGCTTGAGTAATCCGGGTTAACTTTGCAGGGTATTCCAAATCGTTTTTTTGATAGCCAAATTTCACACTAACAGCGCAAGAACTAAGTGCTCATCGTTTAATTAAGACGGGTGCCTCTTTAGGCCGTCCCCTTCTCTCAGCCTTCGCGCTAAGCCTCCTAAGAACGACCCCGATCCAGGTCGTAGTCATAGCAACAGCAGTTTTCCATGGACAGCTCCACGGCGACTACAGAGGATATCACTAAGCGCTAAGAATACCAGGCTTGGGCTTAGGGATGCTTGCACCGCTTGCTGTAATACGAAGACCAGCGTAGAGGTCTCCTCCGGAAACTAAAAACGTGTTTAAAAGCACACCATCCGGCTGAAAACTCGAATTATTGGAAGCGATTTTAGATAATTTCCCAACAATAGCGTTGCTATTCTCTCAAAATAATTGGGTATCGCTTTCACTATGCTACAAATTTTCGCTTCGAATTTTGGCTTTTAAGCACACTCTAAGCATTTACTCCCTTCAATAAATTTTACCCTGATTTTTTTTCAACTTTAGCGGATTTTGTTCAGGTTGGTTACTATTTTTGCGCCCATATTTTATTGAAATTTTAATTTTTAAATATGGTTTATTTTAAACACTGGTCCCGTAAGGGATACGCTGTTTTCCAATCATTGGGAAAGCAGATCAAAATTTGTGCGCTGCTCATTGGTATATTGGGTAGCTTTTCACAAAGACTCGCGGCACAAACAACGCCTGAGCAACTTGAAAACAAGACTAAAGTTGGAGACGAGTATGCCGAAGAGGAAATCCAGCTTAATGAAGTGGTGGTGCAGACACAAAGAGTAGCTACCGTTTATTCCGAGCAAGCCCGAGTCGTACAGGTCATCACCAAAGCCCAATTGCAACAGGCGCCCGTACAGAGTATTCAAGACTTGCTTGAATTTGTCGCTGGCGTAGACGTTCAACAGAGAGGACCGATGGGTATTCAAGCAGATATCCGAATCAGAGGCGGTTCTTTTGATCAAGCCCTCGTACTCCTGAATGGTGTCAATATCAATAACCCGCAGACCGGACACCTCAACCTCAATCTCCCGATCGACATGGAAGCCGTAGAAAGCATAGAAGTGCTTCAAGGACCAGGCTCCCGTATTTTTGGCCCGAATGCTTTCAGTGGTGCGATCAATATCATCACCAATACCTCCAAAAAAGATAATTTGTCCGTTCATGTGATGGCTGGCCAATACGGTACGGCTAAATCTTCCGTTTCGGGCACCTTTAACACCGGCAAACTCACCAATTTCGTTTCGACAAGTGTCAGCGGAAGCGATGGCTTTGCACACAATACCGATTTTAATCAGAAAAGCATTTACTATAGAGGAAATTTAACGACTAATGCCGGAGATCTGGATGTACAGCTGGGTTATGGCGACAAAGCTTTTGGTGCAAGTACTTTCTATTCGGCTAACTACCCTGATCAATTCGAAGAAAATTCTTCCTTGTATACCAGCGTCAAGTTCACCTCCAATACGGCCATCAAGTTCACCCCATTGATCTATTGGAACAGAAGCCAGGACCGCTTTGAACTGTTTCGAGATTTTAAAAACGCCGCAGACTGGTATACCGACCACAATTATCATATGACGGATGTTTATGGGGCCAACCTTTCGGCAGAATACGCATCGTCTATCGGGGTTACCGCTTTTGGTGTGGATTTCAGATCGGAGAATATCCTGAGCAATAATTTGGGCTTTGATATGGACGAAGAAAAGGAAGTACCCGGAGAGGATGCTTATTTTAACAAGTCTGTCTCTAGAAATAATATTTCAGCGTATTTGGAGCACAATATTTACATCAATCAGTTCACGATCTCTGCTGGAATGATGGCCAACTGGAGTAGCAAATATGAAGCTGATCCCCATACCTTCAACTGGTTTCCGGGTGTGGATCTTTCCTATAAATTTGGAAATGGTTTGAGCATTTTCAGTTCCTTTAACACTGCAATGCGCTTGCCTACTTTCACGGATATGTTCTATTCCAGCCCGACAGACCTTGGCGATCCTGATTTGGAAGCAGAAGAATCTTATACTTTTGAAGGAGGTCTTAAATTCGGTAATTCGGCCTTAAATGCCAGTCTATCCGCATTCAGAAGGAATGGTAGAAATATTATTGACTGGGTAAGAGCATCTGATGATGAGCCTTTTCAAGTACAAAATATCGAGTCACTGGAAACGGTCGGCGTGGATGCTTTTGTACAATATTTGCCTCAGGTCACTTTTGGAAAATCAATGCCCATCAGGAAGATCAGTCTGAGCTATTCTTACCTTGATGCGCGCCAGAATGACAACCCTGCTGAAATCTCAAAATATGCGCTATCCAACTTGAAACACAAACTCAGCATGGGGATTGATCATAATATCTACAAAAATATTTATGCTAATTGGCAAATCCGATATCAAGACCGAGCCTATAGTACTTGGGAACTGGGTGATGGAAATGTCAGTACTGAAAACCCATTTGAACCTTTCTGGCTTGTCGATGCCCGTATCTATTATCAGAAGAAAGCCTATATGGTCTACGTCGAGGCTTCAAACCTCTTCGACCGGGATTACATTGATTTCGTCGCTGTAGAACAACCCGGCAGATGGGTCAAAGCAGGCGTACGTATTAATCTGGATCTATAGTCAGCTTCAGAAAAATAAATAGATAATAAAAGCGGATTTTTCAATCGCTGGATATACCAGATAGTGGAAACTTCCGCTTTCCATATATTAAATAGCGCTTAAAAGAGGCGACTAATTTGGCTCAGCTGTTTGGCATCCTATTAGGGTATCGTGACTTTTGATAGTTGCGAGCTTAACGAAAACTGCTGACTGATATCAAATGAAGCCTTTCTAGTGGAGAGTCGGTCGGCTGATGTCTTGTCAAAAATTACGTTCTCTTCTGCGACTTTCCCCAAAACAGCATACTAACAGGCACTGGTATGCTGTTTTTTTTAGTGCGCTAATTTTTTCTCTCAGACACCAGCCATACAGTTGTTCATTCCACCTATCAAAACATTTCCCTGCCTCCCTACATTGCTCCGAAAAAAAAACACTGGTCGTAGGTCTCCTTCCTTATTTACAAAGGTATGAGTCTTCGTTCGCTGAGCCCCCCACTGGTCGTAGTCTTCGCATGCTGAACTTCAAAGTCTTGTAAGGCTGTAGCGCGGTGACTACGGCCTAGTCCACGGAATTTTGTGACAGGAGGTCTTAGTGATGCTCGCACGGCTCGCTGTAACACTAAGCCCAGCGTTAGGCTGGTACGCACCCACTGGTCGTAATCTTCGTTCGCTGAGCTTCGAAGTTTTGTTAGGATGTAGGGCGGCGACTACGACCTAGTCCATGGAATTTTGTGAAAGAAGGTCTTAGTGATGCTCGCACGGCTCGCTGTAACACTAAGCCCAGTGAGAGTAATCCCCCCCACTGGTCGTAGTCTTCGCATGCTGAACTTCAAAGTCTTGTAAGGCTGTAGCGCGGTGACTACGACCTAGTCCACGGAATTTTGTAACAGGAGGTCTTAGTGATGCTCGCACGGCTCGCTGTAACACTAAGCCCAGTGAGAGGAACAAATTCTTTATTAAAGCGAATAATAAAAATTTAGAGTTTTTTAGGTAATCACCCACTGGTCGTAGTCTTCGCATGCTGAACTTCAAAGTCTTGTAAGGCTGTAGCGCGGTGACTACGGCCTAGTCCACGGAATTTTGTGACAGGAGGTCTTAGTGATGCTCGCACGGCTCGCTGTAACACTAAGCCCAGTGAGAGATTGCACCCCTACTTTTTCAAATGATACCCCACTGGTCGTAGTCTTCGCATGCTGAACTTCAAAGTCTTGTAAGGCTGTAGCGCGGCGACTACGACCTATTCCATGGAATTTTGTAAAAGAAGGTCTTTGTGCTGCTCGTTCTGCTCCCTGTAACACTTAGACCAGCGTTAGACTGGCACGCATCCCCAACCCATCCACGCCTCATCATTTCATTCGTGGCTATTATCCCGCGCCACGGCTATCAAAAATTTCGTGTTAATTTGTGAAATTGGTGGTTTCATTTCATTCATCCCACACCACGCTCATTAAAAAATTCATATTCACTCCTGAAATTGGTGCTTTCACCAGCAGAAGCCCTCTTCATCGCCACATTCCCTTCCCCCGCTGATCAAAAATCCCTATCTTCGCAGGCTAAAGATTATCGTATGTCATTTTCGTATCAAGCTATAGATTTACCGGTTCGGGAGGTAGTGCCACAGGTGCAGGAGCAGTTGGCCCAGCACAATACATTGATTGTAAAAGCGCCTCCGGGGGCGGGTAAGAGCACCTTATTGCCCCTGGCGCTGATGGATGAGCCCTGGCTGGAAGGTAAAAAGATTTATATGTTGGAGCCCCGGCGGTTGGCCGCCCGTTCGATCGCTTATCGTATGGCGGAATTGCTGGGGGAGAAAGTGGGTGAGACCGTGGGTTACCGGGTACGATTTGACAGTCAGGTGGGACCCAATACCCGCATTGAAATTCTGACCGAGGGTATCCTGACGCGCATGATCCATTCGGACAATGCGCTGGAAGGCGTGGGCATGGTGATCTTCGATGAATTCCATGAGCGCAGCCTGCATGCCGATCTGGCCATGGCCTTCTGTCGGGAAAGTCAGCAGTTGATTCGGGAAGACTTACGCATATTGGTGATGTCGGCCACCCTGGACATGCCTCAGTTGGCCAAAGGCCTGAGTGCGCCGGTGGTGCAATCCGACGGGCGACAGCATCCGGTGGATATCCACTATGGGGAAGAGGTGGACCAACGCCTGATGGCCGACCTTACGGCCCGCAAAGTTATTCAGGTGGCCAATCAGCATGATGGAGACCTGCTGGTTTTCCTGCCGGGGCAGGGAGAAATCCGTCAGGTGGAAGAGTTATTACAGCCCTTGCGAGGCGCCTTCCGCATCATGCCATTGTACGGGCAGTTGCCAATTCGTCAGCAACAGGCCGCCTTATTCCCGGATAAGGAAGGCCGTCGAAAGGTGGTGCTGGCCACTTCCATTGCCGAAACGTCCCTGACGATTGAGGGCATTTCCGTGGTGATTGATACCGGCTTTGGGCGGGTATCGCAGTTTGATCCCAACACGGGCTTGTCGCGCCTGACCACCATCTGTATCTCCAAAGATGCGGCGGATCAGCGTGCTGGTCGTGCCGGGCGTTTGGGACCGGGTGTCTGCTACCGCATGTGGACGCGGGCAAGTCAGGAGCGACTGAGTGAGCACCGCCTGCCGGAGATTGAGCAGGCCGATCTGGCGAGCATGCGTCTGGATCTTGCTGCCTGGGGCATTGAAGATGTACAGGAGATGTTTTGGCTGTCGCCACCGCCTGCGGGTCATCTGGCGCAGGCCGAGCAGACCTTGGAAGACCTGGAAGTTTTGGTGGATGGTGTGGTGACCGATCATGGGCATCAGGTGCACAAGTTACCTTGCCACCCACGGATTGCCCATATGTTGATCCGTGCGGAGGAGCATGATCTGCTACCGCTGGCTTCCGATTTAGCCGCCCTTCTGGAGGAGCGCGACCCCTTGCCGAAGGAGGCCGGAACCGATATTAATTTAAGAGTGGAGGCGCTGCGTCGCTTCCGTAAAGATAGCGGGAAGAATCGTCGCTTCGTACATATCAGCAAATTGGCGGATTCTTACCGAAGAATTTTCGAGGTACGGGAAGACAATGGCGCCGTGGATATGTTCGAAACCGGCTGGCTGTTGGCCAATGCCTATCCCGAGCGTATCGCCTGCGCCCGTCCGGGGAATAATGCCCAGTTCCAGTTGGCCAATGGCAAAATCGCCATGATCGGCCACCGCGATGATCTGGCCCATGAGTCCTGGCTGGCCGTGGCCCATATCGATGCCCGCGAAGGCATGGGGAAAATCTTCATGGCCTCGCCCATGGACCCTAAAGAACTGGCCAGCATGGTGAAGGAGAAGGAAACGGTGAAATGGGATGTGGAAGAGGGCGCCATCGTCGCTAATAAAGAACTGCGCATTGGCAGCATCATCCTGCGTTCGGTGCCCATCCCGCTGGATGATGAGGAGATGATCGCCACAGCCATTCTGGAGGCTATCCCTAAGCACGGACAGCAAATGCTGGATTTCAGTGAGGAAGTACAGCAGTTGCAGGCGCGTATCGGCTCCCTGCGTCAGTGGAATCCCGATCAGTCCTGGCCCGATTATTCCACCGCCACCTTGCTGACGACAGCCGACCGTTGGTTGTCGCCCTATCTGAAAGGCATTAAAAAAGAGCATCAGTTGCGCAAGCTCAATCTCAAGGATATCCTGACGCATGCGCTGGAATATGAGCATCAGCAGGAGTTGGATAGCTTGGCGCCGGAGCGTATTGAAGTCCCCAGCGGTTCTAAAATCAAGCTCGATTATCAGCAGGATGGTAGCCCGGCGGTCCTGGCCGTGCGCCTGCAGGAGGTCTTTGGCCTCGCCGAAACGCCGAAGTTGAATGGCGGAAAAAATGCGGTGCTCATGCATCTGCTTTCGCCCGGATTTAAGCCTGTCCAGATTACCGGTGACCTCAAAAGCTTTTGGGAAAATGCCTATTTCGAAGTCAAGAAAGACCTGAAAAGACGTTATCCCAAGCATAGCTGGCCGGAAGATCCATGGACCGAGGAGGCTGTCAGAGGCGTAAAACGCAAACAGCAATGAGGTTACCCTTCACCCAATATATTCAACTGATCCGTCATCAACTACAAGACCTAAAATCGGTACTGCGAAAAGCTATTGGCTGTTTTTTTGGGGCCGTAGCTCGCCCAGGCTCACTACCGGGCTACTGGCAGTCGCTCTTTGGGGCGCGCCGGCTACGCGGTCAGGCGGCCCAAAAGGAGCTCCAACAGTGCCAGTATCCCTCGTCCGGCGAAACTCAGGAACCCCACCGGGCGATAAGCCCGGACGGGGCAGGGATGAAGCGGGCTTGTCTGAGCTCTTCAGGGCAGGCTAAAGGCGTAGCGCCTCGCCCTGAAAGCGAGCCGCGCCAGCCCGGTGCCGGCTTGTCCGGCAGCCCCCCAAAAATAAATTGGCGTTCGCTATTCAGCAAAAGGAGGCTTTGGCTGACGGCTATTGGCTGGTTGGTAGGTCTTTTTTTCTGGTGGTTGCCCCTGCCCAAGTTTGAGGAGGGGCCATTCTCCACGGTCTTGTTTAGTCGGGAGGGGCAATTGCTCAGTGCGCAGATTGCGGCGGATGAACAATGGCGTTTCCCGATTGCTGAGGCCATGCCGGAGAAATTTAAGTGGAGTTTGTTGCACTTTGAAGATGAGCGATTTTATCAGCATCCGGGGGTGGATTTTCTGGCCATTGCCCGTGCGGCCTGGTCGAATATGCGTGCCGGTCGGGTGGTCAGTGGTGGCTCTACGCTGAGTATGCAGACTATTCGCCTTGGCCGGAAGGGGCAGGCACGTACTTATGGGGAGAAGCTGTTGGAGATGGCGATGGCGCTGAAGTTGGAGATGCTGTACAGCAAGGAGGAAATCCTGCGCTTGTATGCGGCTTGGGCACCCTTCGGAGGGAATACCGTGGGCCTCGAAGCGGCGGCATGGCGTTATTTTGGTCGGTCGGCCTCGGAGCTTTCCTGGTCGGAAAGTGCCACGCTGGCGGTTTTGCCCAATGCGCCGGCCCTGATTTTTCCTGGGAAGAATGATGATCAGCTACAAAGCAAGCGGAATCGGCTGTTGCGTACACTGCGTGAAGAAGGACTGCTGGATGCGATGACTTTTGAACTGGCGCAGGCGGAGCGAACGCCCATTGCACCAAAAGCCCTGCCCCAACACGCCCCGCATTTGCTGATGCAGGCTGGAAAAGACGGGCATGGCGGTCAAAATTTGAACAGCACTTTGGATGTGGCCCTGCAAAAGCAGGTCAATCGGATCGTGAAGCAGTACGGGCAGCAGTATGCCGCCAATCAGATTTTCAATATGGCGGTGGTGGTCGCTGATGTGAATAGCAAAGAGATGCTGGCTTATGTGGGCAATGTACCCGGCGTGGGGGGCGTGCATGCGGAATATGTGGACAATGCGCAGGCGCAGCGCTCAACGGGGAGTCTGTTGAAGCCTTTTCTTTTTGCTGCAGCCATGGAGGAGGGACAGTTGTTGCCGGAGTCTTTATTGCCGGACTATCCCACCTTTTTGCCGGGCTTTGCACCGAAGAATTTCAGTGGGCATTATGAAGGAGCGGTGCCGGCCGGTGAATCTCTCTGTCGCAGCTTGAATGTGCCTTTTATCCATATGTTGCGGGAATATTCTTACCCGAAGTTCAATTTCATCCTCAAGCATCTGGGCATGCACAGTCTGGTGAATGCTCCCGGCCATTATGGTTTGTCGATTATTCTGGGGGGATCAGAAAGTTCGCTGTCGGAACTGACGGGTATGTATGCCGGCATGGCAAATGCCCTGAATCAGTATTTTAAGCGTCCGGGGGACCTGCGCTATGCGACCTCGGATTATGCGCCATTACATTATATCAAGGGCGGGGGAGCTTTGGAGGGAGATTTGTCCGAATCAGGCACCTTGTCCGCCGCTACGCTCTACAAAACCCTGAATACCCTGACGGAGGTGGAGCGTCCGGATGAATTTGGCCAATGGAAGCGGTTTTCCTCCGCCCAGCCTGTTGCCTGGAAAACGGGCACGAGTCAGGGCTTTCGTGATGCCTGGGCCATTGGGGTGAATGCCGGATATGTGGTGGGTGTTTGGGTAGGAAATGCGGAAGGCACCGGCCGTGATGGTTTACTGGGCGTTCGTACGGCGGCTCCGGTGATGTTCAGTATTTTTGACTTATTGCCTTCATTGGAGTGGTTCCGGGCCCCGGAGAGTGATTTTTTGAAAGTAGCCATTTGCCCGAAATCGGGCTATCGTGCCGGTCCACATTGTGAGGAAAAGGAATGGGTCTTCGGGCCGAAAATGGCGGAGCATCTGAAGCCCTGTCCATGGCATCGTCTGAACTATGAGGCAGGTAAGGTTGCGGAAAAAGTTTTTCAATTACCCCCAATTATGGGACAATATTATGGGAAAAAGCACGCCTTGTATCATTCCACTCAGGCGGCTAATGGCTTGGGGCCAGAAATGATGCAATGGGTTTATCCGCAAACCGATGTCACGCTTTATCTGCCGGTGGAGCTGGGAGGGGAACTTTCGGCGGTGGTCTTGGAAATTGCCCATCAAAAGCCGGATTCGCGTCTTTTCTGGAGTATGGAAGGGAAGTTCTTAGGGGAAACTACGGGTTATCATCAAATGGAATTTCAGGCGGAAGAAGGTCGGCATCAGGTGTTTGTGGTGGATGAGGAGGGGAATAGTCTGAGCAGAAACATTGTAATCCTTCGAAAAAATGACAATGGATAGGGAATGCTCAAAAAAAGATCTTTATTTTGCTCTCAAATACGGGGAAATCATGCCTGAAAATGCACCTTCAATGGCAGCATTTTAAAACAAAAGTGACAGGCATTTTTTTCTATTGGAAATGCTAAACACATCAATCATGAATAAAAAAGATAATTTTGCCTTGATTATGGCCGGAGGGGTAGGCTCTCGTCTTTGGCCATTGAGTAAGTCAGAAAAACCAAAGCAGTTTTTGGATTTGTTAGGAATGGGTCGTTCCTTATTGCAGTTGACCTATGATCGCCTGGCGAAGGTTTGTGATGAAGAAAATATTTATATTATTACCAATGAGCAATATGCGGAGCTTGTACAAGAGCAGTTGCCCGGAATAAATGATTATCAGATACTGGCCGAGCCGGTGTTGAGAAATACCGCGCCTTGTATTGCATATGCCGCGCATAAAATTGCAGTGAAGAATCCGAAGGCGAATATGGTCGTAGCCCCTGCCGATCACCTGATTTTGAATGAGGATGCTTTTGTAAATGCAGTGCAACATGCCTTTTCCAATGTACAGGAGAAGGACATTTTGGTGACCTTCGGTATCCAGCCTAGCCGCCCTGATACCGGTTATGGTTATATCGAATACGATAAAAATAGTGATGGCCTGACCGAGGTGATTCAGTTTAAAGAAAAGCCAAACCTGGAGAAAGCCAAGGAGTTTTTAGCCCATGGTGGTTTTCTTTGGAACTCCGGGATCTTTGCCTGGTCTGTGGAATCCATTATTAAGAGTCTGGGACAAAATGCACCGGAGATCAATGCGATTTTTGAGGGTATTGAATATTATGGAGCGCAAGAAGAGGAACAAATTCGTTCCGGATATGAAGTTTGCCCTTCAGACTCCATAGACTACGCTATTTTGGAGAAAGCCAAAAATGTAAAAGTTTTGCCGGTACAGTTTAACTGGTCGGATTTGGGTACCTGGAAATCGATTTATGAAAATAAAGAGTATGACCTGGCCAATAATGCCGTTCATGGCAATGTGGTGACCGAGAATACCAATAACTGCCTGATCAAAGTACGTGATGGTAAATTGGCGGTAGTGAAAGGCCTGGAAAACTTTATTGTGGTAGACGAGAATGATGTTTTGGTGATTTGTCCGAAAGATCAGGAGCAGTCGATAAAAGACATTTATACCAAGATTAAAGGGACTGAAAATAAGAGTTTTATTTAACTCCTTAAATAGCGCAGGGATTCTTAATAGAAAACAGGGGATTTATTTCTCAAAATACTTGAGGTAAATCTATGTTTTATATTAGGAATCCTTTTTGCTATCCTTAAAAAATACTATCTTATGCGGTCGGGTGGATATGGTGGGTAGGATTGATCTACTATAGAATGTATTACCATGAATGAAATCTTTACGGTTAAACAGTACTCCGGGGCAGTAGAATTTTTAAAGGCGAATTTTCAGCGCACCGTCATGGTGGAACAAAGGGAGTCCGATTTATACCGGATGTTCTTTGAAAAATCAGATGCAGAACAAATGATTGATTTGGAACTGTTAAACACGCTGGAAACAAAGGGCTTATTAAGTCCGAAAAAGAAATCGAAAAATGGAAGCGGGGAATATTATTTATCTAAAACGCTTTCAAATATTTTTCAATTTTAGATAGAACAAGAATGAGTTTATCATAAAAAAAGGAGTTGATTTTCAACTCCTTTTTTCGTTTTTTCCTAAATTTTCTTAGCCACAAGGCGGGGCAAAGGAAGGGATTTCCCTAATTCGATATTTCTCAGGGAGGCATAGACGAAGAAGAAACCCGGCTTAGCTAAATTCAGGCTCTTCGAAAATCAGAATTAACCCGAATTATTCACCGCTAGTTTTAGGGTTCGTCGCAATAGACTGTATTCTTTTGGGTTATGGTTGAATCTGTTAAGTTTCTGGTAGCCCAAATTTGGGTAGGATTGCTTTCTCCTCATTCATCTGCTTCGTTAGAAAAAACTCGAATAGGAAATTATTCCTTCCTCTTTTCCGCCTTACAGCTATAGGAGGATTTAAGCATGGATAATCCGGCTTAATGCTGTCAATGTATTTCAAACAAGTTCTTAGTTTAGATTTGATGAATCTGGCGTTGCCTAAGTTCCCAGAAAGCGTGTTTAGAGCATGCTTAAAAGCACACCATCCGGCTCCATATTCGAATTATTGTAAGTAATTTTGGATAATTTCTCAATAATGGCGCTGCTGTTCTCTCCAGAAAATCGGGTATTGCTTCTGTAAAAATCAAGCTTTCGTTTTGAATTTTGGCTTTAATACACGCTCCAATATTGCTTTACCAGGGGATTACGCTTCTATCCCGGTAGAATTTCCCGGCTTCAATAGTATCTGCAGTGGCCAGCCATATTGCCGTATCTGCCCCCTGTTCCACCGTGCGTTCGGCTGAAGCACCCCCCATATCAGTTTTTACCCATCCCGGACACATCGCTACTACTGCAACTCCCTTCAGCTGATTATTCATCAGGATGGTCATCATGTTCAGTGAGGCTTTGGAAAAGCGATAGGCAGCATAACCTCCCTCCGCTAAGCTATCCATGGCGCCCATGCCGGAACTCATGTGGATGATGCGGGCTTCCTCACTTTTTTCCAATAAGGGAAGTGCCGCCCAACTCATTCCCCAGGGGCCCCACACATTGGTTTCAAATACTTCCTTCCCATGTTGGACAGGCGTATCGCTAAAGCCAGCCGGGTTGGAAAAAACACCGGCATTGTTGATCAACACATCTATCCTGCCGAATTCTTCCTCAATTTCTTTAAGTGCCCGGCCTTGGCTGGCTTCCTCACTTACTCTTAGCTCGACTACTTTCGCGGCTATACTTTTAGATTGTGCAGCCTCTGTGCCTTTTTTTAAATCCCGACTGGCTAGAATTACCTGATGTCCCATTTTAGCAAGGCCTTCACAAATGCCTAAGCCTATTCCCCGATTACCACCGGTAACGAGTATGATTTTTTTGTCCATGATTATTTTTTCAGGGTTTTATGAAATAGTGATTGTCCGCCAGTGGTGAATATCCGGTATGCGTTTTAATTCTTCGATTTTGAAACAGGACCACCTATAAATTTCTTTCTTTCGGACAGGCATTTATCTTTTTACAAAAAAAGGAGACAAATGCATTACCCTATTAAGATAATCATTTATCTCCTTATTAGTGCTGACAAAAATCAACAACTTTTGGATTTAATAGTCGGTATAGCCCTTAGAACCCGGCGTGTAGAAGGTGTCAAAATCAGGGGCTTTCAACGCTTCCCCATTTTGTAATTTTTCCACTAAATCCGGATTGGCGATAAACGGACGCCCAAAGGCCACCAACTGACCCTGGCCACTTTCCAGCACTTTTTCCGCCTGTTCGGCAGATTCAAAGCCGCCACTCCGGATGATATCACCACCAAAAGCCTGTTGGATTTTTACCTTTATGCTTTCCGGCACTTCGGGCGCACCCATGGCCTGATGATCTACAATGTGAATATAGGTAAGGCCCACTTCACCTAAGGCTTTGGCCAAAGATTCGTAGGCGAAATCAATTTGGTCAAAAACGGTCATATCGTTAAAGGCCCCATAAGGCGAAAGGCGGATGCCTACTTTTTCCTTCCCTATGGCATCAGTAACGCTTTGAGCTACCTCTACCAGGAACCGATTGCGATTTTCCACACTTCCTCCGTAATCATCCGTACGCCGATTTGTGCAGGGGTTGAAAAACTGATCCATTAAATACCCATTGGCTCCATGAAGTTCTACGCCATCAAAACCAGCCTTAATGGCATTTTTGGCCGCTATTACATATTCCTGCCTTGCTTGCTCAATGTCTTCAAGTGTCATGACTTCCGGTTCCGGGTAGGGCTGCATTCCTTTCTGATCGGTATACATTTCCCCACTCAAGGTGATCGCCGAGGGAGCCAGGACTTTTGCGTCTTTGTCCATATTCAATGGATGGGAAACCCTTCCGGTGTGCATCAACTGTAGAAAGATTTTTCCACCTTTATCATGGACGGCATCCGTTATTTTTTTCCAGCCGACCGTTTGCCCCTCCGAAAAAATACCCGGAATTCGTGGGTAGCCCAATCCATTAGGGGAGGGGGAAGTCCCCTCGGTGATGATCAATCCGGCTGTTGCCCGCTGACCGTAATAGGTGGCCATCAAATCATTGGGAATATTTTCCTCTGCTCTGCTACGCGTCATGGGAGCCATTACAATGCGGTTCTTTAAAGTAATTTTACCCAAAAGGTAGTCCTTAAAAAGTTTCATGCTGTATTATTCATTTAGGTTAAGCATGGCATCCATTCCAAAATTGCCGTAGATGCCTTTCATAATATTTTCCAGTTGTTCGTTATAGCCTACAATAGGATCCCCCATGCCCATTTTATCTACCGGACTGCGGAAAGGGCGTTCCCCAGCAGGCATTTCGAGGAGTTCCAATACTTTTTCGGCCACTAAGGAGGGTTTTTGAAGTTCATTTTGAGCAAGGGCTCCTTCGAAGCTATCGAAAAGTTGTTTCGGGCTGTCTTTCATTGGGCCATAGCTATCTGCTCTTGCTGCATCTGAAGCCTGTAATAAATTACCAAAAAAATCAGTAGGGAAACCGCCGGGCTCCACTATACAGGAGTCTATTCCCAAAGGGTTCAATTCCACCCGGTAATTTTCTGCCATGGCTTCTAATGCCCATTTTGAGGCGTTATAGGGGCCATAAAAAGGCAGTACCATTCGTCCTAGTAAGCTGGAAGTATAGATCAACAAGCCGGTACCTCTACTTTTAAAGTGGGGAAGAATCGCACGATTGACACGTTGTACTCCGAAAACATTAACCTCAAAAACCTTTTGCCAATCCTCAATGGTAAAAGTTTCCTGTATACCCAAAACCCCCAGACCGGCATTATTGAAAATGGCATCGATATGGCCGGCTTTTTCAATGGCCTCTGATATAGCATTTTCAACGGATGCTTCATCGGTCACATCCAGTTCTACAATGGTCGCGCCTTTAGCAGTCAATTCAGCTGCTACTTTTTTATTCTTTCCGTTCACATTTCTCATGCTGGCAACCACCGTATGTCTTTTTTCGAGTAAAAGATCAGCGGTTAATTTCCCAAAGCCTGTACTGGCTCCTGTGATCATTACATTCATGCTTATCTGATTGAATTTTAGAAAAATGCTATGGGGAAAACTTCGTCTAAGCTTAAAACGATTGTATCTGCATAGGGATATGACATTTATAGATTAGCGCTCCACTTGTCATTTTCGTGACGAAGAAGATGTTTTAGGAGTCTTATTTTCAGGGAACTTTTGCATTTTAACCCTCTGGCTGAGGGCTGTGGAAATCAGGAATAGGGCTTTTTCCCGGTTATTCACCGATAGGTTGATTATATCGGACTAAGTGACCTTTTACAGATCGCTAAGCTTGTTTTTTCGATTTTCAATAGCCTAAATCGGACTAAGCTTGGGTTCTCCATCTCCCTCTGCTTTATAGGAAATAAGTGAAACAGGGAAAATTCCGTCATCCTTCCTTTTATGCAGCTGTACCCGAATGGAAGCATGCATAATTCGGGCTACAATGGTTATCCGTATTTTCCTAAAATGGAAACGCCCATAATATTTCTTGACAGGTGTTTCACGGGGGGAATGTTGTTTGAAATATTGAAATTATCCCAAAATGTTTAATAATTAACAATTATCACTTCCTTTTAGTCCTTTACTCATAGGATCTCCTTATTGGGAGTTTTAATTAGCAAAAAATTGAGATAGGTGATATCTCTTACACGCTGCATAATCAATTATTGCGATGATCGAAAAAAAGCTGGATTTATTATTCCGGACCGCAGAGATGCTTTTAGGGAGCGGAGCCAATAGCAACCGTTTAGAACGAAATCTAAGAAGGGCGGCTGCCATATTTGGAATGGATCAGCATCATTTACAATTTCATTTTACTTTACGTACCGTTATGATTTGTTATCAGGAGGACGGGCGGCATTATTACCGCATGCACAAGGTGCTCCATCATGGGGTGAATATGCAAATAATCTCCGGCCTGAGTCGCATGATCTGGAAAGGTTTCTGGGAGGGCTTTACCCTGGTAGATTATGAAAGGGAGCTGGATCGATTGTCGAATTTACCAAAGCAATACCCTCGACCGGTGGTGATCGCCGGAGTGGCGCTGGCATGTGCCGCCTTTTGTAAATTATTAGGAGGAGATTTCTATGCCTTGGCTTTTACCTTCCTGGCCTCTTCATTGGCTTTATTCATCCGACAGGAACTGCACCATCGCCATCAAAATTTATATTTTACCGTATTGGTTTCTGCCACGGTGGCCAGTGGGATCGCCTCTCTAAACGCACTTTTGCCATACAGTTCAACCCCTAATCATGCCATGATGGCGGCGGTGCTTTTTCTCATTCCCGGCGTTCCTTTGATTAATACAGTGGATGATCTGATAGATGGTTTTACCTTAATGGGCACCAGTAGGGGAATGGTGGCTTTCCTGCTTTTAATGTCGATTGCTTTAGGGTTTTTACTAGTCATTTCAACTTTAAACATCAGTAACTGATGATTGCCGAAATATTGAATTTTCTATTGTTTGGGGGCTTGGCTGCTCTGGGGTTTGGGCTTTTGTTTAATGTACCGAAAAGAACCTTACCCATGATATTTGCCGGAGGGGCGCTGAGTGTCCTGACCAGAAATGGTTTATTCCAGTTTTTCGGTTTTTCTTTTGAGCTGGCTTCTTTCCTTGGGGCATTTGTCGCCGGGTTTTGGTCCGTGATATGGGTGCATCGGGTGCATGTTCCGGGTTCGGTAATTGGCATTGCTGCCATTATTCCTTTAGTGCCGGGTGTTTTTGCCTATAAAGGTTTGATGGGAGTGGTAAATTTAAATTTGGTAGCCCCATCCGCCCAGCCGGAACTATTGGTGGATACCATAAGCTTTTTAGCCAAAGCTTTTTTAATTGTTTCCGGTATTGCCATAGGGATGTCAATTCCAATAATAATGGATCGCAAGTGGACGGAGAGAAAAAGATCAGGAGGTGTTTAACCCGGATTATTCAAGTTTAAATCCTCGTTTAGCTGTAAGGCGGAAAAAATGAAGGAATAGTTTCCTATTTCGAGTTTTTTCCAACGAAACAGATGAATGAGGAGAAAGCAAGTTTGCCCAAATTGGGGTTATTGTAAATCAAATAAAATAATACATAATAAACTGAAAACAAGCTATTTATTTAGTCAATAAATTTAACCGTGAATAATTCGGGTTAAAATTGACTGCTCCCAAAAACCGGATTTCATGACCTTTTTAAATGCGCTAATCGATTTTTAAAAATCCCTGATTTTTGGCGTTTACGCTGCTTTGTAAGGACTCTCGGGCAATCTTTTGATGACTTTTTTTAGATTTTTATAATGTTTCTTTTTGAATTTAAGGGTCATTCTATGGGGATGTATTGGGGCTGAGGGATTTTTTAAACCAGAAAAATTGATATATTTCCCCAGTCCCCTTAATTTGATTTTAATTCCGGATTACGCATCACGAAGCGCATTAGCGATCATCAATTTTAGATAGTTTACTACTTATGAAGAAATTCCTATTATTACTTTTTTTATCTTTTCCCATACTCGCTCATGCTCAGTTGGGTGTTGATTTTCATTCTTCAAATTTGCCATTTTTTGGTGTGCATTATGAAATCAAGGATCGAATCAAGCCGGAAGTCCGTTTTGGGACGGATGTTAGTTTTGATGATTTTAGCTTTGAGGGCGTAGTAACCTATGATATTTTTCAAGAGGAGGAGTATGAAGTTTATGCCGGTATTGGCGGCAGGACAACTTGGTACCAGGGTCTGGTAATTCCTTTGGGATTGAATGTTTATCCATTTGTCCAGAAAAATTTCGGTTTTCATCTTGAATTAGCGCCTATTTTTTCAGAATCGGACCATATCCTGAGAGGCTCCGTGGGCATAAGGTATCGCTTCAGAAAACCATCTGATCCCCATTGATCCGGCCGGGAGTTAGGTGGCATCAGGCAGCACCGGTGACTATATAAATGATATCGTATATTATTTTATGGCGCTCCCCTCCTGACGTCGGTCGGGCTGGCGGCAGTCGCTTTTATTTGCGGGCAAGGCCTACGAATGCGTCATGGTTTGCCCGCAAATAAAGAGCTCCACAAACGGCTGCGCCTCTGCCTTCATCCCTGAGCGAGGCGCACACCGGACCATGCTTAACCCGGATTATTCAAGCCTGCCCAAATTTGGGCAATTATTACCCCAAGAAAATAAATTAAAATGAACTGAAAATAATCCACTTGCGATTAATTAATAAATTTAGCGGTGAATAATTCGGGATAAAACGTTTGACTTTGCTATCCACACAGTTTGTTAATTAAGCATGTATAATTCGGCTTGAATAATTTGAGTATACTCTCGGGGATGATCCAACGGGAATAAAAAAGCCCCTTCGGTATGGAAGAGGCATTTGCTGTCAGCTATTTTTAAAGCCATTGGCAGGAAGTACTAATAGTTATTTTCAGCTTCCTGTGCTTTGAACGGATGGTGTTCATAAGCCCATGGAATGATGTATTTTTTTTCTAGCTTCCAGCATTTGTTGAATAATATTTAAATGTCGCTCTTCATCCGATCCATGCTCCGAAAAGGAAGAAATGGTTAGGGCAGCTACCGGTTCTGCCTCTGGATGACCAATAGGAACCGTTAAATCCGTTACGCCGCGGGTTAATTTACTCGCTGATATAAAAAAGCCCTCCTTCTCTATTAATTTCACCGATTCCAGAAATGCTGCTTGTTCTTGTTTTTCCATGGCATTGAAATCCGGATGATTTTGAAGGATAGCCGCTCTTTCACTTTCATTTTTTTGGGAGAGCAGCATTTTGCCTGAGGCGGTTTGCAGCAAGGGAAAATGAATACCTTCTTTAATGGAAATCGAAACTGCTTCCGGGCTAGGGCTTTGGGCAATGATCATCAAGGCGCCATTGACCATAATTCCCAGATGGCAGGCCTCCCTGACACTTTCTGAAAGTTCCTGCATCGGGCGGAGTGACACCCGTTTTAATTCATCAAATGGAGAGTGCATATGCGAAAGGTTATACATCTTTAAAGACAGTCGGTATTTGCCGTCTTTCTCATTTCGAATAATATAACCTTTTTCTTCCAGCGTCATCAGCATCCGGTAGAGTTCATTTGGTTTCCGATCCAGGCCCAGAGCAATTTCATTCTGGCTTTGGGAGATTCCGGTTGCCGATAGATGTTCTAAAATTTCTAAACCTTTTTCCAGTGCAGGAGCGGCATATTTGGAGGTTTTTTCCTTTTCCATAGACAAATATAATAGCTAAAAGTTGGGATTTGCAAAAAGATTCCTACCTTTGAGTTATTCAAATATGAATGAATTTTTTCAAATATAAATATTTTTTCACAAATGATTTCTTCGAACCCGCTCATGGGGACCCTGTTGCACGGGGTGGGAGGCGTTTCAGCAGCTTCCTGTTATCTTCCCTTTCAAAAGATTAAGCAGCTATCGTGGAATACCTACTGGCTGGTGCAGGCCACTTTTGCCTGGTTGGTTTTACCTTTGGTGGTGGGGTACCTGACGGTACCGGACCTGGCTGAGGTTTTTCGTCAGGCGCCGCAGAAGGTTTTAATTAATGCGACCTTATTAGGGATGGTGTACGGCTTCGGAGGAATGGCCTTTGGCTATGCCATTAAAAATATTGGTTATTCTCTGACTTATACGATTTCGATTGGATTGTCTGCCGTTTTAGGGACCATTATCCCACTTTTGATTCATGGAACATTAATTGAGCACTTTAGCAAGCCGGGCGGAATGGTAGTACTGACCGGAATGCTGATTTCCTTTGTGGGAGTTTTTGCCTGTGGATGGGCCGGTTATCGAAAAGAACAAGATTTAAAAAAACAGGGAGGAAGTCTGGCTTCCTTTAATATAAAGAAAGGTTTGCCCTTAGCGGTGATCGCCGGGGTATTGTCAGCCATTTTTGGGGTTTCATTGGAAGTGGGCGCACCGGTTGCGGAAATAGCAGCGGCTAATGGTGCCGGACATTTTGAAGGAAATGCCAATCTGATATTATCCACTGGTGGTACTTTTATTACGAATTTTTGCTGGTTTTTTATACTAAGTATTCGCCAAAAAACCATTCGGGAAATTGTACAGGTAAAAGCCATTGGCCTGAAACAATATCTTTTAAATATGACGCTCTGTATTGCTTCCGGAGCTTTCTGGTATTTGCAGTTTTTCTTTTACGGACTGGGACATGTGCGCATGGGGAACTTCAAATTTGCCAGTTGGGCGATACATATGACCATGCTGGTATTTTTTAGTTATTTGGTAGGGGTTTTGATGAAAGAGTGGAAGGGGGTTTCCAATCGGACCTATCAGATATTGATTACTGCTTTATGTATACTGGTGGCTTCCTTTATGATCATTACCTACGGAAGTATGCTGGGTTCTGAAGAATTTTTAAATCATTAATATATATACTTATGTCTGATAAAGTAACACTTCGTGGTATTACCTGGGATCACAGCAGAGGATTTACTTCCATTGTCGCAACAGCGCAACGTTTTCATGAATTAAATCCTGAAGTGGAAATTGTCTGGGAAAAGCGTTCGCTACAGGCTTTTGCCGATGAACCTTTAAATGAATTGGCCGCTCGTTATGACCTTTTGGTGATCGACCATCCTTGGGCGGGTTTTGCGGCCCGTACGGGAGAGGTAGTCGCTTTGAATGAGGTATTAAGTCCGGCTTTTATAGAGGACCAGCGGGTGAATTCCGTGGGGCATTCTTTCGAAAGTTATCAGTATGATGGAAAACAGTGGGCCCTGGCTATTGATGCGGCTACTCCGGTAGCGGCTGCGCGGATGGATTTGTTCGAAAATGCTGGCAGAGCTTTGCCAAAGACTTATGAAGATTTGTTAGCCCTGGCAGAGGAAGGAAAAGTAGCTGTTCCAGGAATTCCTCAGGATACTTTGATGAATTTTTATATGATTTGTTCGACCCTGGGGGAAGATGTATGCCTGAAAGAGGACGAGGTGATTTCCAGGGAAACAGGATTAAAGGCCCTGGAGCTTTTAAGGGCACTTGGGAAAAATATGTCTGCGGAGAGTTATGAGGCGAATCCAATTCGGGTTTTTGAAATGATGACCCAAACGGATCAGTATTGGTATTGTCCTTTTGCTTATGGTTATACCAATTATTCCCGTCGTGGATATGCGCGTAAGTCCTTGAAGTTTATGGATATGGTGAGCCTGGAAGGACAGCCATTGATTTCCACCATTGGGGGTACCGGTCTGGCGATTTCTGCGCAATGTAAAAATGTCGAAATAGCGGCTAAGTATGCCGAATTTGTGGGTTGTCCTGAGACGCAGTCCGGAATTTTCTTTGACAATGGCGGGCAGCCCGGCCATCGTAAAAGTTGGTTGAATACACACACAAATGCGGTAACGCAGGACTTTTTCAAAGATACTTTGCCTACCTTGGACCGTGCCTTTTTACGTCCGCGTTATTTTGGGCATATGTATTTTCAGGATCGTGCAGGAGCGCCAATTCGTGAGTTCATGATGAATGGGGGGAATGCGGAGGAATTGTTATCGCAGCTGAATGATTTGTATAAGGAATCAAAACAACAGGAGCAATTAGTATGAAGCCATTAGAGGGTATTACCGTACTTGAATTTTGTCAGTTTATGGCTGGCCCGTCAGCGGGCCTGAAGCTGGCAGACTTGGGCGCCAGAGTGATTAAAATCGAAAGACCTGGCTCTGGAGAGGCAGGTCGTCAGATTGCGATCAAAAATATTTTTATTGAGGGGGACAGTCTGGTCTTCCATACCGTTAACAGAAATAAGGAATCTTTTGCGGCCAACCTGAAAGATCCCGAGGATCTGGCCATTGTAAAAAAACTCATCGCGCAGGCAGATGTGATGACGCATAATTTCCGTCCGGGAGTGATGGAGAAAATCGGTTTGGATTATGCCACAGTGCAGGAAATTAATCCTAAACTCGTCTATGGCGTGGTGACGGGCTATGGGGCTGAGGGGCCCTGGGCGAAAAAGCCCGGGCAGGATTTATTGGTGCAAAGCCTATCAGGCTTGAGTTATCTATCCGGAAATAAAGATAGTAACCCAACGCCAGTGGGCTTGGCAGTTTCGGACATCATGACAGGGGTACATTTGGGGCAGGGGATCCTTGCTGCATTGGTGCGCAGAGGAAAAACCGGCAAAGGTGGTCTGGTGGAAGTGAGCCTTTTGGAGTCCACGCTTGATCTACAGTTTGAGGGTTTAACCACCTATTTGAATGATGATTGTAAGGCGCCTGTTCGCGCTAAGAAGGGGAGTGCCCAGCCTTATTTGGCCGCCCCATATGGGGTATATCCCACCGCGGATGGACATATTGCCATTGCCATGATGCCGGTTACAAAGCTGGCAGATCACCTTCAGGTGATTCTTCCGGATGCTTATCAGCTGGAAGAAAGCTGGTTTGAAAAGCGAGATGAAATCATGAATTTCTTTAGATCGATTTTTACAGAACAACCTACTTCCATTTGGTTGGAAATGTTGGAGGCGAAGGATATTTGGTGTGCCGATGTTTTGAATTATCAGCAATTGACTCAGCATAAGGGTTATCAGGAATTGGGGATGGAGCAGGAGGTTGTTACCACTGCCGGTGAAAAGATCAAAACTACTCGTTTCCCACTTCGCCTGGATGGTCAACAATATTTTTCAAAAAAGGCTGCTCCGAGAGTAGGAGAGCATACGGATCGCATAAAAGAAGAATTTGGTTTAAAGATAAATGCATAATCCATGAAAGCATTAGAAGATATATTAGTAGTGGACTTAAGCCAGTTTTTGTCCGGCCCTTCCGCAAGTTTACGATTGGCCGATATGGGGGCAAGAGTCATAAAGGTGGAGCGTCCGGAAACAGGTGATATCTGTCGGAATTTATATGTATCGAATGTGGAAATGAACGGTGATTCTTCCATTTTCCATGCCATAAACCGGAATAAGGAAAGTTTCTGCGCAGATCTTAAAAAGCCGGAGGATTTGCAATTAGTAAAACAATTGCTGACAAAAGCGGACGTGGTGATGCATAATTTCCGCCCGGGTGTGATTGATCGATTGGGCCTGGATTATGAAACCATCAAGTCCTTAAATCCGGCAGTGATTTACGGTGAAATTTCCGGTTATGGCAAGAGTGGCCCATGGGCGGGAAAGCCCGGCCAGGATTTATTGGTACAGTCGCTTTCAGGGCTGACCAGCCTGAGTGGAAATGCAGGAGAAGGTCCGGTACCGGTAGGTATGGCCATTGTAGACATGTTGGCCGGGGCGCATTTGGCACAGGGCATCCTAGCCGCATTGGTGAGAAGAGGGGTAAACGGAGCAGGGGCATTGGTGCAGGCCAGCATGATGGAATCCATCCTGGATTTACAATTCGAAATGCTGACCACCTTCTTCCAGGATGGAGGAGCACCAACCGAACGTACGGCTTCCAATAATGCCCATGCTTATTTGGGAGCTCCGTATGGGGTTTATCAAACTGCGGATGGCTTTTTGGCCCTGGCCATGGGAGAAATCCCAACCCTGGGAATGCTTTTGAATTGCTCTGCTTTGGAAGACTTTACGGATCGCGACAGTTGGTTTACCGAGCGTGATGATATCAAAATGATCCTGGCAAAGCATCTGGAAGGGCAAAGTACGCAATACTGGCTGGATATTCTGGAACCCGCTGATATCTGGTGTGCAAATGTGCTGGATTGGGAAAGATTGCGCAAAACGGAGGCCTACCAAAGCCTGCAGATGGAGCAGGAAGTGAAAATGAGCGATGGCTACACTTTCCATACCACCCGTTGCCCGATTCGCATGGACGGAGAACGTTTATTTTCGGAGAAGGGAAGTCCTAAGCTGGGAGAACATACAGAAGCCATTATCGAAGATTTGAAACTGGCCGGCCTATGTCAGGAGTAATGAAAATCGCAGTCAGGAAATTCGGTCCTTTTGAGCAGAGTATTGCTGAATTTTGGGCCCAATTCTGTGAAGAAACAGGCTGTGACTTGGAATTGGAAGCTATTCCGATGGATCTTCACCCCTTGTACGAGGCGACATTGGGAGCGACCAACGGACTGGCCTCCGGCGATTGGGACATTGCCTTACTGAATACCGACTGGATTTCCGAAGCAGTGGAGACTGGCGCAATAGTTTCTCTGAGTCCTTTTATGGATCAAAACCCTCCGGAAGGATTTCCGGAGGCCTGGTCCGAGGCATTGCTGAAGATGCAAACCTTTGGTGGCGCGGCCTATGGTTTGCCTTTTCATGACGGACCGGAATGCCTGGTATTCCGAAAGGATCTTATTGAAGATCCCGCTGAACAATCCGCTTTCCGCGACCGTTTTGGCAAGGCCTTGAAAGTACCGGAGACCTGGAGTGAATTAATAGAAATCGCTACTTTTTTTCACCGGCCGGAACAAAACCTTTATGGAACGGTGGTCGCCGGATATCCCGATGGGCATAATACCGTGTTTGACCTTTGTTTGCAGATTTGGGCACGTGGTGGCAGCCTGACGGATGATCAGGGGCGGGTCAATATTCAACATCAGGCGGCGGAGGATGCCCTGTCATTTTACAGAACGTTGTTCAACAGCGAAAACCTATTGCATCCTGATAGCTGTGAGCTGGATTCTGTGCAGGCCGGACTGGCTTTTTCCCGCGGGGAAGTAGCCATGATGGTGAATTGGTTCGGCTTTGCCTCCATGTGTGAGGTGGATCCAGGCAGTAAGGTGAAAGGGAAAGTGGATATCGCGCCTGTACCTGCAGCTGAGGCGGATATGAAAGGCGTTTCCCTGAATGCTTACTGGATGTATACCATCGGTAGCGGGAGTACGAATAAGCAGTGGGCTTATGAATTTATTCGTTTTGCCACCAACGCACAAAACGATAAGCGATTGACTTTGAATGGTGGAATTGGTTGCCGGAAGTCTACTTGGTTTGACACGGAGGTAAATCAGGATATTCCCTATTACCATAAGCTGGAAGCTTTACACCAAAACAGTAAGACCTTGCCCCGAAAAAGTAATTGGGCAAGCATAAGTGAGGTCATCGACCAATTAGTATTGAGAGTAAGAGATACGCAGGATGATATTTCAGCCTTGTTGGCGGAAAGTCAACAGGCGATCAATAAAATTGAAAACGAAACTGTAGTGCCTTATGGAAATTAAATATGACATTAGCCTGCCTAAGGAAAAACGTCCCATTTATATCATCGGGGCAGGAGGTATTGTGCGCGATGCCCACCTTCCAGCCTATCAGAAAGTACACTTTCAGGTAGCCGGGATCACCAATCGTACCCGTCAAAGAGCGGAAGAACTGGCCGAGCGTTTCCAAATTCCTTCTGTTTATGATACCGTGGAGGAAATGGTGGCTGATGCTCCGGAACATGCGGTTTATGATTTGACTTTGATGCCGAATCAGTTTGTACCGACCTTGGAAAAGCTACCAGATGGTGCTGCGGTTTTGATTCAGAAGCCTATGGGGGATGACTATCAGCAAACCCTGGATATTTTGGAAGTATGTAGACGCAAAAAGCTGAAAGCTGCCATCAACTGTCAGTTGCGTTTCGCTCCCTATGTCATGGCCGCTAAATCTTTGATTGAAGGTGGACATATAGGGGAGTTATATGATATGGAAGTGAGATTAACTACTTATACTCCATGGGAATATTTTCCGAATGTGGTGAACCATTCTCGATTGGAAATTCAGCAGCATAGCATTCATTATATGGACCTGATCCGTTCCTTCTTAGGTGATCCACAAACGGTATACAGCAAGACCCTGCGGAATCCGGGCAAGCCGATGTCCTCAACTCGTACCACAACGATCATGGATTATGGCGATGCGCTTCATGCGGTGATTAATGCCAATCATGATCATAATTTCGGTGCGCAAAACCAGGAAAGTTTCATTAAGTGGGAAGGCACCAAAGGTGCGATCAAGGCGAAAATGGGCCTATTGCTAAACTATCCTGATGGGGTGCCGGATCATTTTGAGTATTGCATTGTTAAAGAGGGGGAAACGCCGGAGTGGAAAACCAAAGCACTGGAGGGCTCCTGGTTTCCGGATGCTTTTGTGGGGACCATGGCTTCCTTGATGCGATACGTGGAAGGCAGTACGGATAGCTTACCGACGAGTGTGGAGGATGTGGCGCGCACGATGGCCACGGTTGAAAGTGCTTATGCGTCTTCTGCTAAAGGAGGTGAAAATCCAGATTATAGTATATAATATTTAAAAGCCATTATTTTTTGAAATGCATATTAAATCACAATTTTTCGAGGATTACGAATTAGGGCATAAGCGAGAAACTTTGGGGAGAACGATTACCGAGACGGACTTTGTGGTTCATGCGGGACATACCGGAGACTTCTTCCCTCACCATATGGACGAGGAATGGTGTAAGACGCAGCCTTTTGAAAGACGTATAGCGCATGGAACTTTGACCTTTTCTGTGGGTATCGGTATGACCGCCACAGAAATCAATCCCGAGGCTTTCTCCAAAGGATACGATCGTTTGCGATTCATTAAGCCGGTGCATATTGGCGATACCATTCGGGTGGTGGTAACCATTTCAGAGAAGAAAGACACCAAGCGTCCGGAACTGGGGCAGGTTAACGAACATGTCGAGATCTTTAACCAAAAGGATGAATTAGTGCTGGTGTGTGATCATATTCTGCTGGCCAAGCGAAAGCGTTTTGAAGGTTTATAAATCATCAAAAAGAGGCTGTCTCCTCATTCGAGATAGCCTCTTTTTATTGCTTTAATAAGCTCTTACGAACTCCATCAGATCCTGCTCGTTTTCCAGTGCGATTTTTTTGCGAATCCGATATCTTGTCATATTAGCAGATCGGTAGTCAATATTCAATACATTGGCAATATCCTTGGTGCTGAAATTGGCCCGAAGGAAAGACATAAAGCGGAGATCATTTTCGGTCAGTTTAGGGAAATCCTCCTTAAGCCGTGCAAAAAAGTTGGGGTGTGTTTTTTCAAAGTGAATTTTAAACTGCTCCCAGTCTTGTTGCGGATTTAAACACCCGTCAATTTGCTTATTGATCTGTTTTATAAGGTTTTTTTGATCTGCATTTTGAAGGGTCAATTGATTTACATTTTGCTTCACTTGTTGAAGTACTTTGTTTTTGTTAATGAGGTGAATCGCATTGGAAGCCAATTCTCTACTTTTTGAAGCCATAGTTTCCTCAAACTTTTTTTGCTGTAATTCCCGGATTTTCTTTTCTGCATAAACACTTTCTTCCAATCTCATTTTTTGAATCTGAGATTTGTCATAGGTCGCCTTTTCCAGATTTTTTTGTTTGATCATTAACACATAGCGGTAACAAAGGATGATGATCAGTAATACCCCAAGCAAAACTCCGGCAAAAAGTAGGTAAACCCGACGCTTCTGCAATTCATTGTCTTTTTGTAAAATACTGATTTCTTTATCCTTGATGGCGGCTTCAAATTCATAGTGAAGGGTCGCTAATTTGCGGATTTTATCTACCTGATAAACACTGTCCTTTAGGGTGATATAGGAGGAGAAATCATCTGCGTACTGTCTGAAATTCTCTTTTTTACGGGATATATCCGCTAATAATTTAAGGGCACTGATTTTGGTATGAGAGCTGATGTTTTCCAAATTTCGACGGAGGTATGTTTCACATAAATCATATTTTTCTAAATCATAATAGATATTGCCCAGTCCGATTTGTGCCTCCCCGATAATTTGGGGGTAGTCCGCTCCGATTCGTTCGGCCTCTCTGAAGCAATGTTCGCTCTTCAAATGTTGTTGTTTCTTGCGATATACTTCTCCCAAATTCACCATAATATTAGCCTTCCCATAAGGAGTGGAGGTAAGGGAAATGAGGGAATCTGCTTTCAGTAAGTGGTCTTCCGCCTCCTTAAAATTTTGATTATTCATTTGGCAAACCCCAATATTGCTGTGGATGTAGGCTTTACTTTTTCCGGAGCTTGAAAGCGCTAAGGCATTCTGGTAATAATAAATGGCTTTTTGGTATTCACTGATAATTTCAAAAATACTCCCAAGGGCGTTATAGATTTTTTGTTCTTCATTGGGGTTGTCCTGTTCTTTCCGGATTTCCAGACTTTCAAATAAGTATTCCAGGGCCTTGTCAAATACATTGAGCTGAATATCAAATAACCCCAGGTAATACAGGACAGCGGCCTGAAGATGGGAATCTGACTGTTGAGCATACCCCCTGGCAAGTAGCATACAATGCTTTCCTTCCTGCCACCTCCCTAATTGGCCCAGGGTGGAGCCTGCCTCTAATAACCAGCGGCATTTTTGATCCAGGGAGGGGAGGGAATCAGTTATTTGTTCAATTTCAGCGATTAAGGCTATGCCTGACGTTTTATTGGAGTTTGGAAAACGTTGATTAAAATTTAATTCATTCGCCCAAACAGAATTTGAATAAAACAGAAGTAATATGCTGATGAAAATGTATAGTGGAAGGGTAGATTTGGATTGCCTCATACAGTAGATTGGGGTGTGTCTTTTACTTTTTATTGAGCCGGCAATTAATGCAAAAATTATCCTTAAATGAAACGTGATTCTTCCACTGTATACAATGTCTGACCATATAATATATGTCTACAAAAGCAATAAAGAGCTGTAAGTCAGCGTTGAGTGTTTGTTTTCTATCCTGATTTGTATACAATATGTAGATGTTGATAATTATTCAAAAAAAATATCAAATGTTAATTTTACCTCATAATATTTAGAATAATTTAATCTTTTATGAAAGTCATCCTGACCGGATCATTTACGAATACCGGTATTTTGTTTCATTGTTTAAAGCAATTATCCGCCACCAGTATCAAAGGGTTTGGAGAGGAGATTTCCGATGAAAAAATCGAGCTCCATCTGTCCGGGCCACAAGCAGAAGTGGAAAAATTTATGCGCTGGTGCAAATCCGGTGAACATCATTTACCTATAAGTAGTGTTGAAGTTTTTCCTTCAGAGGAAGAATTTCAGGAAGAATTCTTTATCATTTAATCCTTAACTTTTATGAAATCCTTTTTTACCTTTTTCAGGATACTACTCTGTAGTATTTTGATGCTTTATTTGTCCCCTTTGAGGGCAAAGGCGCAATACACTCCCGAGAGTGTCGTGCCCGGAAAAATCCGGGTCAAATTTAAGCCGGAAATGCAGGCTACTCTACAAGCCCTCCCATTGACCAATGCTCAGCGTACTGCGGGAGTGCAACAAATGGGTATACAAAGTGTGGACAAGGCATTATCCAATGCGAATGCCAAAAACATGAAGCGTGTTTTCCCACCTGCAGGGAAGTTTGAAAAAAAGCACGAGAAATACGGTTTACATCTTTGGTATGAGATTGACTTTGATCCAAGGGTATCTGTCGATGCTGAAATGACTTATTTTCAGGATCTGAATGAATTCGAAATCGTAAAACCTATACTGAAGAAGGTGTTGAGTCCGTCGGAGCCGGTGATTCTTTCCAAAGAACAAATGGAAGAGGTTACCCAAAAGGCGCAGCAAAATGGCAATATGCCTTTCAATGACCCTTTATTGCCGATGCAATGGCATTATAACAACACCGGTCAGTATGGAGCCACTCCAGGGGAAGATGTCAACCTTTTTAAAGGATGGGAGATTACAGCAGGTAAAGGAGACATCATTGTCGCGGTAGTGGATGGCGGTATTGATGTTCGTCATGAGGACTTACGTGCGAACATGTGGGTCAATGAGGCAGAGCTGAATGGAACCCCGGGAGAGGATAGTGATGGTAACGGCTATATTGATGATGTCTACGGCTATAACTATGTGTGGGATCAGGGGGAAATTACGCCGCATTATCATGGAACGCACGTGGCGGGTACCGTTGCTGCGGTGAACAACAATGGTGTCGGAGTTGCGGGTGTAGCCGGAGGTACTGGTAACGGTGACGGAGTGAAGATGATGTCAATCCAGATTTTTGACGAAGTTGACGGACAAAAGTTTGCCGCCTACGCTGGCCCTGGAATAGTATATTCGGCAGATATGGGGGCTACAATTTCTCAAAATAGCTGGGGGTATCAAGTTCCTGATGTCGTTGAGCCGGAGGAATTAGCCGCTATTGACTACTTTATTGCAGAGGCAGGATTGGATGAAAATGGTAATCAGGTGGGCCCGATGGTCGGTGGTATTGTCATTTTTGCTTCAGGTAATAATGATTCCGATGCCCAGTATTATCCGGGATGTTATCCGGGCGTATTTGCGGTATCTTCCTTAGAAGCCTATGGTAACCGTTCCTATTTCTCCAACTATGGGGATTATGTCGACATTTCTGCTCCTGGGGGAGATATGCGCTATGATGCTTACCATGGCGTGTTGAGTACCATGCCAGGAAATGCTTACGGGCATTTGCAAGGAACCTCTATGGCCTGTCCACATGTCTCTGGTGCAGTAGCCTTGTATTTGTCAGAATATGGAGGCCCGGGTATGACGCCTGACATGGTGAAGGACCGTTTTGTAAACTCGGCCGCTCCAATGCCGGGACTTGATCCCGCTTATGCTGGTCAAATGGGTCAGGGACAGTTGGATGTGTATCAATCTTTAAGAGTGGTAGCCGATAGCCCAGTGAATCCTGTTGTGGATTTAACGGTGGTGGATAATTCGCAAACTTCCCTGACGATGGAGTGGACCATTCCTACCGTGGAAGGTAAATACCCTCCCAATAGCTATACCTTGCATATTTGGGATGCACCATTTGTGGATAGCGATTTGGATCAAATCCATCAAATGACCATTAAGGTAGCTGGAAATCCGGGGGAGAAAGGTGTTTACACGATGAACAGACTATCTCCGGAAACCGCTTATTGGATGGCCATACAGGCGATGGATCCGCTAGGGAATAAATCGGACCTCTCCGAGATTATTACGGCTTCCACCACCCCTTTACCAGTGCTGGAATTGGATAAAAATTTGATTCAGTTTTTTGTAGATGTTTCCAATACCTCAGCGGTAAGTACTAATTTGGTATTATCCAACACGACGGAAGGTTCTACTCCCTGGATTGCCAATCTATATGAATATCGACATGATGAAGAAGCCGGAAGTCCTGCACCTTCCATGTCGCCTTTGGTAATAATCCCACAGGATACCCTTGCTGCCAAAAATGTAAGCAGAGGGCAGGCATTGCAGTTGGTAACTTTGGCCAACGCACAAAAGGAAAGCAATGAAATCACACCACTAGATAGTGGCGTTCCTGGGGCGGAGAGACAAAAAAATGGTCCCATTGGTCGTTTTGAAGATGCCCTTTGGCAGGATAATAACGGTAGCGCGGGAGATGCCTATTTACCAGGCCTGAATGGTTTCCATATTGCCTCTAAGTTTACGGTTCCAATGGGACAGGATGATTTCCTTTTGACCCATGCCGGAATATTTGCCGCCTTTTTGCATGAAAATGAATATCCGATGGAGATTCAGGTCAGGACCGCTGGTATTGGCCCTGGAACGGGCGAAATACTTTATTCGGGTCAATATGAATATGCAGGAATCGGGATGATGGAGGAAATCTTTGTGCCTTTGGAAACTGCTATTCCATTTGAGGCCGGGGAGCAATTCTATATTACCTATCGTTTTGATCCACGATCTAATCCGCTGGTGCAGGTAGATTTAATGTGGGGACCTGACCGTTTTACCCAATATATCGGTTCAATTGACCCTGATTATGGCGAGGAGGTTAATATTCCGATTGAAAGCTATTTTGAGGCAGTAACGATGAAAATCCGTGCCTATGATTTAGGTAAGGGCCGGACATTTTTGGCGAGCCTTTCTCCTAATAAAGGGGAGCTGAACCGAATTTCTGAGCAGGAGATTAAATTAGATATGAATGTCGCCAAACTCCGCAATGGAAAGCATACCGGAGAGTTGGTTATTCAAAATGCGGGCAAAACGGTAAAAAGTGAGGTGGAGCTCAACATTATTGGCCAGCCTGAGGAAATGAAGCTTGCCAAAGACTGGCTGGATTATGGTAATGTCTTTTTGGAACGCAGAGATACACTACAGTTGGCATTGATAAATAATGGTCTATCTGATGTTACCATTCAGTCCGTAAGTTCAGATAATGAGGTATTCTACCCCGTATTTGATGCGCCATTTTCCATCGCTCCGGGTAAACAAGTCAGGTTAGCGGTCGTTTGTCAGCCGATGGAAGTCGGGGAGTACAATGGCAATATTACCATTAACAGTGATGATCTGCAGTTAAATGCTTTGGTTTCTGCCTTAGGAATTGAAGGCTCGGCCCTGAGCTATACGACCAATGGTACGGAAATGACAGTGGGGCACGGGGAAACGACTACTTTTGAGGTGAGTCTGACCAACACCGGCGCTTATCCTTTATCATTTGAATTGCCGCAATTGACGGAAGACCATTTGGGTGAGGTGAAAGCGGAGACTTATACCTATAAAAGTAACTATGATCCTCAGGGACCGGAAACGGGTGTTTGGGAAGATATTTCCGCTAACGGTCAGGCGATTGGGCAGGATATTATGAGTCAATCCGTCAATGCTTTGGGGATTGATCTGCCATTTGAATTTCCATTCTATGGTGAGTATTATTCACAAATTTATGTTGGTCTTTATGGTTTCATCATGTTTGAAAGACCATCCAAGCCAGAGAATTATCCTTATGAACTGCCCTATCAATATGGACCTAAAGGCATATTGGCCGGTTTATGGATGAGCACCAAGTTGGGTGATGATTCGGAAATTTATTACCAGGCCTTTGAGGATTACGTGATTGTGCAGTACGATCATGTTTATAAAAACTCATTTTTAGAAACAGAAGATGCTTATACCATGCAAATGGTATTGTATAAAAATGGGGAAGTAGAATACAGGTACAAGGAGATTATTGGCGAGCTTTCCAAATATGCTTGTATTGGTTTCGCTAATCAGCAGCGAAATAAAGGGGCGACAATGGTTTACAAGGACCCAAAGGTCAAGGCCGGAGATGCTTATCGTATTAGCCCGCCATCAGTGAAAATGTTTGCCGCCACTACTGCACAGTCTGGAACAGTTGGCTTGGATCAGTCCACTACCATTTCGGTAACCGTTGACCCGATGTTGGAACCTTTAACCGATGGCCTTCATTTTGGATACCTTAGGGTTTTGACCAATGCGGTAGGAAATGAGGAAGTCATCATTCCTGTTGAGGTGGACTTCAATGGATTAGCAATCGCTGAAATTTCTACCGATGCCCTGACCTTTAAGACCACCATGTTTGGTCGTGAGCATACAGAGGTGATCGCCCTGAAGAATACAGGTTCAAAGGATTACTTTGTGACGGATATTGAAGTGGATGCGGAGAGTTTTAGCTCCAATGCACAGTTGCCTTTGCGGGTAAAGGCCGGTGAAGAGGAGTTAGTGGAAATTACTTATGCGCCTGTGGCAGTAGAGGATATTTCCGCTCAAATGAGTCTGCATACCGATGCACCTGAAGGCGTTTTCACCCTGAATTTAACAGCTGCAAGCTATGCCGCTCCTGAAATTGCCGGGGGAGAGGAAGTGATCAGAACTTTAGCACCTTTTGCAACCGAAGATATTTCGGTAAGTTTCCAAAATGCGGCTGAAGGCGATGAGGCTCCACTGGATTACCGGATTATGCCTACGTCCTCTACCAGTTTTTTACAAACCGATTTGGTGCCGGAATATCGTTTACGAGAATATAATTTTGGATATACTTCCAGTGATAATGAATTTACCGATGAGGTAAGCTATGACTGGGTGGATATTTCCGAAACCGGAAAAAGATTGGCCTTGCTTCCTTCTTCCTATTACCAGACAGAAGAGCTGCCATTTAGTTTTTACTTTTTCGGCAAGGAATATGACCGGATTTTTATTATGCCTTCCGGATTTATTTCTTTAACGACGGAAATATCCCTGACTCCATCGATGAATTACCCGGACCCTTATGCCGGAACGCCATATGTAATCTCGGCTGTGGGGCAATTTTATATTACCCTACCGGCTATTGAGAATGATTACGCAGGTATCTACTTTGAGGCTTTTGAGGATTATGCGGTTATTCAGTTTGAGCAGGTGCCTTATTTGGATGGATTCCGTCCATGGGAGAATACCTTGTTAACCTTTGAGATTATCCTGCATAAGGATGGAAAAATCAAAATGCAGTATAAGGATATGGGACGTTATAGCAATGTTTATGATGTGGCCATTGCAGCCCATCGTGATAATTATGGTTTACTGCACAGTACCCGCTCAAATCACAGCGGAGAAGTGGACCTGTTGAAGCATGGAGGTAAAGAGGTGGCGGTAGAATTTTATCCACCTATTCACGGTACCTTAGAGAATGGGGAAGAGATTCAGATTCCTTATCACCTTAATGCCGCAGACAAAGCTAAAAGATCTTATTCGGAATACCTGACGGTCTATACCAATGATCCGAAAGCGGAGCGAAAGACGATAAAAGTTACCATGGAGGTGGATGGAGAAGCGCAATTGGCCCTACCGGAAACGATCGACTTCGGGCCGCTGGCAATCGATCAGCGGGAAACCCCTGAAGAAGCAATCATTGCTTTCAATCTAAAAAATGAAGGAAATGATGCGATAAAAATTCTGGGTTGGTTCTATGAAAGAGAAGAAGGAGTAGTTTTAGAGAGTCCTTATTTCACAATTAATCGATTGAAGGGCAGTTGGCCAAGACAGGACGAGGAGGGCATGTTCTCTTATGCGCAATATTTGAATGCTTATGACAGCATCCCAATGGAAGCCGTAATCACCCCTGCGGAATTAGGAACTTATGTGGACAGTCTGACATTTGTTGTGGAGTTGAATGGGGAGATGATCTGGAGTAAGGTACATTTTGAGGCAACTGTAATTGGTGCTCCGGTCCTAGTGAAGGACGAGGAGCAGACGACCTTCAGTCTTTTGGCTACTGAATCCGCTCAAACCAATGTGCAGGTTTCGAATGAGGGAGATGGCGCTTTGCGCTACCATACAGCGGTAACTTATTTCCGCCAGGATCAACCTCTTCCTCCCTCGCAAATGGCCATTTCGCAAGCCATAAAGCAACCGCTGTTCTCGAATGTTCAGGCGCAAAGTGTGGAAAAGGGAATTCATTCTTTTAGTGGTAGCGAAGCGTTTGTGGATAGCTTATATCTGAATCTACCGACCGCCACTTCTCGTAAGGAAATTTTCTTAAACGTTCCGTATAACCGATTGATCAACAAGATGGTCAATGATAAAGAGGAAGCCTTCCTGATGAGTCATTTCGGATTTAACTTCAGAAATGCACCGGCAGCTCAGGGAGTGATTCAGTTGGAAATCTTAGTAGGGAGTGATGATCCTAATACTGCGCAGGTATTGCATACGCAGCGCTTCAATGCCACTGCCTCTGAAGACACCTATTGGGGGCAATGGGAAATGCTGGAGTTGAATACCCCGGTTACCATTAATGCTGGTGAAACCTTCTTTGTAGCCTTAAGCGCTCCGGAGGAGATTTATGGGGCCTATGGCCTTTGGGATGTGCCGGAATATGATTCGGAATATCCGAATAGTATTTATTGGATTGATCCGGATACAGGTCTTTGGACCCCTGCTACAGCCAGATATGAGGGAGCATTCCTGAAATGTGCTGCCTATGCCACTTCCACATTGCAGTGGTTAGATTTAATTGCGGCTGAGGGTGAAGTAGAAGTAGGAAATACGACTACCGTGACGGTATCCATGGATGCTTCCAAAGCCGGTGCTAAGGATAACTATGCGATGGTGACTTATATGACCAATGAACCTTCTGAGGAAATGGCACAAACCACCTTCCACTTGTATAAAAACACAGCACCGAAATTTAACAGTGGTTTGTCGGTGGTGAAGATGAAAGAGAATGAGGAGCGGGCGGTGACCCTGGAAATTTTTGAGCCGGATCAGGACGAGATGAACTGTAGTCTGGTGAAAGGATTGGAGGGCAGCACGGTGGAAATTACGGACACCAATACACTTTCGCTGAACATTCGCACTGATTTCGAATCTGTAGGGACACATGAGTATGAAATCCAGTTGGCAGATGCTCATGGACAAAGTAGCACTTTTGGCTTTACTTTAGAAGTAGAAAACGTCAACCGTGCCCCCATCCCAACCACCGAAGAAACCTTCTATCTAGTAGAGAATCAAAACCATCAGTTGTTCCAAATCACGGATTTCTTCACTGATCCGGACGGACAGAAAATGCAGTTGGTGGACGTACAGTTGGAAGGAACTTCAGCTATGGTTCAGGTATTGGATGAAGGCATCAACTTCGTTTCAGTAAATGTGGGCGAGGGCGTATTGCATATGACCGTAACGGATGGCGAGGATAAATCTTCTGTAAGCCGAAAGCTGGTGGTTCAGGCCAATGAAGCTCCGGTGCTTGTTCAGGCTTTACCCAATGTGGTATTGTATGAAGCCGAGGAAATGAGCCTGGATTTGATGGAGTACTTCATGGATCCGGAAGATCAGAAGTTAACCTTTACGGTGGAAATCGAAGCGGACTGGATGGAGATCGTCATTGATGAAGTGGGAATGATGGAGGTATCAGCGCTGAAAGAAGGTAAAGGGATCGCCATGGTTTATGCCACAGATCCTTACGGCTTGAAAGTGGGCGCACCGTTTCAGGTAGAAGTGGTGAGTGAACCCCTATCCGCTCAGGATGCCAGCAGTTTGAAGGTTTATCCGAATCCTGCTACTGATCAGCTGACGGTGTACTCAACGGCATTGAAGTTTGAGCATTTCGACTTGGTTAATGCGCTGGGTGCAGTAATGATGGAGGGAACCATCATGCAACAGCAACAAGAGATATCACTGACGAATCTTCCGACAGGAGTTTACTTATTAAGGTTGACAACTGAAGGAGGAGAAATAGTGGTTAGAAAAATTATGAAGCAATAATGATGAAAAAACCGGTTGGTCAATGGACTGACCGGTATTTCAATTACCGCATTAATACTGTTCAATAAGCAAAGGCCATCTCCAGAAAAGGGGTGGCCTTTTCTGCTTGTCATAAGCATCTTTATAGTGGCAGTTTTGGACCACAATATCCTTTTGTGTGTTTTGCCTACAGGAGTAGGGCTCACTTTGACTGGTTAGCACTAGGCTGTCGAAAATCCTTTAAAAACGAGTATCCAATTTAGGCGACGAGTAGTTCCCTTTGCATGGCCTGCTCCACGGCATCAGGCCTTTTGATATCTTCTACCTTAACGGTCGAAAACTGGTGAATTAGCTCATTAATTTCATTTTCCTTAATGAAAAACAGGGGAATGGTTAGCATGTGGTTAGTGAACATTTTCTTAGGATGCTTACTCATCTTAGATTTGTATTTTCCGAATACACTTTCAATTATTGCGCTGCAACAAAATGGAATATCCCCTTCATACTTCTTGCGCATATCGAGCAAATATTGGTAGATTTGATTAGCAAATTTTTTGGGTTTCTCTCTAATGACTTCTGTTAGAAGATTATTCATTTTAGAAATAGACTTTGTGGTGATTCCCTCGGATCTGCAAATTTTAAGCACTCCTTTGATCATTGGTGTTATTGCCTTCAAATCACTAATAAAGTCTTTATGAACGTGGACATTCATCAGGTTTTGAACCGCTCCCCGAGTATTCATGGCAATGTGATCCAACTTGTGGACAATGGTTTCCACCCACTTGAGGTACTCGCCAATTTGATGAAACCTGCAATGAGACCTCACCTTGGGTGGCGCTAAATCAGCATAATCTCCACAGGCCAGTAACTTTCGAATATCACCTACCCAATGGATGAAATTGAGATAACTTTCGTCTTTTTCATACAAGTTCTTCAACGTTCTAGCTACCTCATGTGTGACGTCAAAAATATGGGGTATGCACAGTAATTCAGCGGCTTTTATGAGATTTGAACCTTTATCACTCAATATATATTGTACATGCATATTTGAAACTATAGGTGCCAATTCATTATGGATAATTTCCCCGGTCCACCCCTTTTTAGCTCCTAAATAAACTAAATGACAATCTTCAAAACGTAAGGGTTCCTGCTGTTCTGAAAATGACAAAGGTACGGCAAGTACCAGAAATAACTTCTTACCATTAAAGGTAATACTCTCATCATAAATCAACACGCAGGCTTCCTTTTCATCAAATGTCTTGATCGCCTTAATTCCGGCTTTTTTCACCCAATAATCAACAGTGGAGTGGTCCGGGCTTTTGGTATTGATCTTCATTTGTTGAATGAAAAGGTGTAGTACCGTCTCTATATCCCGGAGACTCATGTTGGTTTCTGAGTATAATATGAGCGCCAGAGTCATGATGGCGGAGTAATAGCTATGATTCTTGACCTTTTCCCCAAAGAAAGTTTTTGCCATTTTGCACTTTTCTTCTTTAACTTCAAAATTATGGTGATCAATTTTTGGAGCCTGACGATGAATTTTCTGTCGATGCTTTCTTCGATTAGCTTTAGCGCTTACTTGCTTGTCTTTTGTTTTTGAGGTTAGTTTCTTAATTTTAGTCTTCAAAGCGATCCCGATTAGGTTAGATGGTGTTTAGCAACTTAAATTTAGCCTTTTTTTTGGAATCGCTTTTTTTTGATATTTTCGACAGGCTAGGTTAGCACTTTGCCAAATTACCCTGGGAGGAGAAATGCTGTTTTGCGGTTGGAGAGAACAAGCAGAGCATAGGATAAGTAAACTTGGGTACGGGCGAAATTTAGTGGAATGCTTTTGGGCGAGCTATGCCCAAAAGTGGTGTTCAGGAGGTCGAAGTTAAGCGGCCTGTTTGATCTCTTCGCCGTCTTTAAATTTAACTTCTCTGATTACTTTTTCAATGGTTTTATAGCCCCGTATTCGATTCCAGTTTTTCTCCGCACACATGCCGAGTTTGAATATCATATGGAGCATTCCGTCCCGATCCAGACAACCCTTTGATCGCTTCGTACGATGTCTGATCGTCCCAAAAGAGGACTCTATCGGATTGGTGGTTCGGATGCTTTGCCAATGTTCAGCGGGAAAGTCGTAAAAATTTAGCAATTCATCACGGTCTTTTTGTAAACAAATTGCAGCTTTTGGATACTTTGCCTCATAAGTATCTATGAATAAGTCAAATGCTTTATCTGCTTCTTCTTTGGTTTCGGCCATCCATATTTGATGGATTTTGTCCTTAGCCTTTTGTTGAGCCGATTTGGGTAAGCAATTCAAAACATTGCCAGTTTTATGCATCCAGCAGCGTTGCGCCTTTGTTTTAGGGAATTCTTCTTCCAATGCTGCCCAAAAGCCCAGCGCCCCATCACCAATCGCTAATTTAGGCGCATTCATACCGCGGTGTTTCAGTTCGAGTAATACCTCTTTCCAGCTTTGTTTTGACTCTCTGACCCCATCTTCAATCGCTAAAAAATGCTTCCTTCCCTGACTGTCAACTCCAATAACGACCAGTGCACAAAGTTTATCATCTTCCTTCCTTAGACCACTGTAGATTCCATCAACCCAAATGTAAGCCCACTTCTTGTCCGCTAAAGAGGCTTTTCGCCAGACATCGTATTCCTTTCCCCATTCTGTTTTTAAACGGGAAATAGTGCTGGAAGACAAACCGCTGGCTCCGGGGCCTAAGAGCGCTTCTAAAGCATCATTCATTTCCCCCGTTGAAATACCCTTGAGATAAAGCCAGGGTATCGCAGCCTCCAGTGATTTCGATTTTCGAACATATGGCGGAACCAGAACCGATTGGAAAGAAACCGGGGCTCCTGTTTTGGAACGAATCTTTGGAACTCTGACCGTTACCGGGCCAATACCTGTCTGAACTTCTCGTTCCGGCAAATGACCATTTCGGACTACTTCGGCTTTTCCATCAGCAGTTTTAAGGTCGCGGAATTGCTTTAAATACTCCTCCAACTCCGCCTCAACCGCAAGGCGTATGATTTCTTTGGCTCCTGCCCGAATCGTCTCTGTTAATAGATCGTGAGTTGCTTCCGAAATCGGTGGGATTTGATTAATTTCGCTCATGGTGGCAAATTTTTGGCTTGTTTTTTATTGGCGTTTAAATCAACCAATTTTGCCGCTATTTTTCAACCCTCAAACACCACTTTCGGGCATATCTCCTTTTGGGCTGTTTGATTTTTGAATTCGGATTTGATGGACTATTGATGATGGAGGGATTATTTTTGCATAAAAAAATGTGCTTCGTAAGTGGGCAGTATTCAGCTTCTTGTGGTTTTTGTGTGTCGATAATATCGATTATTTCCCTCTAGAATTTCTGCTCTGAAAGGGGGAGTTGGCTATGGTGAATTCAAATATTAAAGGAATGTCTATTGGCTTATTGGTTGAGTGGCTCTTAGGGAAATTAATTTAGCGGATTTTATCACTTATACAAGGTTTCTCCCTCGCTTTTAAATTCTTTACCACCCTAATGGCGCATGAAAAGTTCAATAAATCAATGTCAGATTAACTTATATTTCAGCGCAATAATTATAGAATATTTTTTTGAATATGAGATACTTTTTTAGTCTGCTAGCGGTGATGCTGGCCACTGCCTGTACCAGTCCACAATCTTTTGTTTTAAAATCTCCGGATGGGGCACAACAAATCAGTTTGAAGCTGGATGAAAACGGAAAGCCTTTTTATTCGGTATCCTCCAGTGATTTTGAAATCCTACAGCCTTCGGCAATGGGCTTTGAACTGAAAAACACCACACTTTCGGAAGGTTTTAAGGTGTTGGGATCGGAAACTTCCACCCATCAGGAAGAATGGAAAACGATATGGGGCCAGCGGGAAACGGTGGCGAATCATTATAATGAAATGGTGGTGCATCTGGAACAAAAGGCCTCCGGCATCAAGATGGATATAGAGCTACGGGCTTTCGATGATGGAGTAGCTTTTCGTTATGGCTTCCCCACTCAGGAGAAGCTACAGGATTTTATCATTATGGATGAGCTGACCAGCTTTAACTTCAGTGGAGATTATAAAGCCTGGTGGAATTTTGCGGATTTTGATAATTATGAAAAGGTCTATTATACCTCTCCCATTTCAGCCATTGGAGACAGTACTGCTTTTGAAAGACGACCGGATAAAGAGGAGCGACCAAATATGTGTAATACGCCTTTGACGGTGGAGGTGAAGGACGATCTTTTTGTGAGTATTCACGAGGCTGACCTGACGGATTACGCTGGAATGAACCTGGAAAACACCTTACAGGGGGCGAAGCTGAAGGCGCATTTGACCCCATGGCTGAACGGCGATTTGGTGCGTACCTCCGCTCCTATGCATACGCCTTGGCGTACGATTCAGATCGGAAAAAGTGCCGGGGCACTGGTGGAATCGGACATGATCATGAACCTGAATCCACCATGTGCCTATGAAAATACCGACTGGATCGAGACGTACAAATATATTGGTTTGTGGTGGGAGTTGCATATTGGCAAAACCGCCTGGGCGGAAAAGACGCAGTTTGGAAAACCGATCAAGCATCCACATGGAGCGACGACGGAGAGCTCGAAAGCTTATATTGACTTCGCCGCTGAACATGGTATTCCGGATGTATTGATTGAAGGCTGGGATAAAGGTTGGGATGATATGGAAGGTTCGTGGACGGGCTATGGCATTTTTGACTGGAAAACTTCTACCGATGATTTTGACCTGGAAGAGGTTTGTCGATATGCTAAATCCAAAGGAGTACGGATGATGATGTATCATGAAACCATCAGTGATATTGATCATTACGAACCGGCGATGGACAGTCTGTATAAAATGTGTCATGATTTGGGCATTAAGACCATAAAAGTAGGCTATACAGGTGATGTCAATTATGATTATGATACCAAGACTTACCGTCAGCATCATCACGGACAATATATGGTACGCCATTATAAAAAGATGGTACAAACTGCCGCTCAACATCAGTTGATGATCATTAATCATGAACCTATTAAGTTTACCGGAGAGCAGCGAACCTATCCGAACCTGATGGCGCGCGAAGGGGCGAGAGGACAGGAATATAATGCCTGGAGTGTGGGGAATTCTCCTCAGCATGGAGTGGTATTGCCTTTTACACGGATTTTAGGTGGGCCGATTGATTATACCCCAGGGATCTTTAATATGTTCTTGCCACAGAAGTCCTGGGCTAAATTTGAAGTGCGCGTGCGCTCGACCATCGCCAAGGAGCTGGCCTTCTTCCTGACATTATACAGTCCGATGCCGATGGCGGCGGATCTACCTGAGAATTATGTTGATAATCCTGCTTTTGAGTTTATTAAGCAGGTGCCAACTAACTGGTCTGACTCCAAAGTGATTAATGGGAAAATCGGGGAATATTTTACCATTGCACGGCAGGAGCGTGGTACGGATAACTGGTACCTTGGAAGTACGACCAATGAGGAAGCAAGGGATTTTTCAGTGCCTTTGAATTTCCTGAATTCGGATAAACGATATAAGGTAACGATCTATGGAGATGCCGAAGATGCGCATTGGGAAACTAACCCACATGCAGTCGAAATCCGGGAAGTGGAGCTTGGGGCTACAGATGTACTGGACATTAAACTGGCGCCGGGCGGTGGTCAGGCAGTAGCTTTTGAAGCGATATAGCATTGATATTCAAAAAATATAAGTTAGTTTTTTTATATTGCTAACGGCAAATCAAGCAGGCGATTTCCTTTGAGAGGTCGCCTGTTTTGCTGTGGTGGAGAGTAATTATTTTTTTGCCTTAGTGTCATGGGTATAGTAGTTTATTTATTGAGATCGCTTATTAGTATGCGATCGAGCATTTGATTTAGTATAAAGTTAATTATGACTGATTTAGTGGAGAATAATGTCATTAGAATTGCGGTTAGTTTTTCTCATATAATCGGAGGGTTACTCGGTATTTATATGATTTTTGCCGAGTTCATTTACCTTGCACAACTAGCAGGTTTACATCTGATTTACTTTTTTTTTAGGTATTATTCTATTCTCAGCTTGCATTGTTGGAGGGTATAGGCTTTGGAAAATGAAAGATGTGAATGTTTTAATGCTTGCTTTAGTTTTGCAAATTTTCAGATTTACAATTAATGGTTTTCATTATCATTTTACTACTGGAGCCGAAGTTTTAATTACATTTTTACCTGAACGTGATTTCAGTATTTCTTTACTGTCAGGTCAATTTGGTCTTGCTATTAATTCCAAAGAATTTTTCATCGGAATTAATATTTTTACTTTTTTGAACATCCTTTATTTGGCGGTGTTTAAAAAAAATGTTTTAACGGTAGAATCTTCTCAATTAGAGCAAACTTAGGTTTTGGTTGCGGGAGTTCAATTTTTCCGGCTTTGTGTTTAAGTTGTAATGTTGGGTTTGGAGAAGACGGAAGGGTGATCTATTGATAGCAAGGATAAACAAGTAAACTCCTCGTATTTGATGGTTATTTTTATCCCTTTTAATGGGGGTAAGTGTTAAGGTGATTAAAGAGTTGGTGTTCTATTGTTTTAATGAGTAGGGGGTTATATATTTCGTTTTTAAAAACCACCTACTATGAAATATTATATCTTCTTAGTGCTGTTTCTTTTTGTATTTAATCCGGGGAATGCACAACAGCTATCCAGCTCTAAGAGGCATAATGTGGTCTTTGCCGAAATGGGCGGTGCCATGGTCGCCGGATATGGTTTAGGGTATGAGCGATATATTAATTTAAAACCTAAATGGACCACCTCTTTAAGGGCTGGTGCAGGAATGATTGATCATTCCAGTGCCTTCTCTTCCTTTGCCGGAGGGAGTTTGATTTTTGGTAAAAGGTCCGGTCTGGAATTGGGATTTAATTATCTGGTGAATTACGATGCTAGGACCTTCCGCACTACGGGAGAGGGAGAAGCGTTTCAAAATGGCCTGCAGACGCTGATCGGATACCGCTATCAAAATTGGGAAAATGGACTGATGTTTCGGTTTTTTTATGTGCCACCTGTGGGCTGTTGTGGTAGTGCGATTCCTCTTTATGGAGGAGCTTCTTTGGGCTATGCTTTTTAAAAAGCCATGGATATGTTTCTCTAGCTTCAGATTGATATAGGTGTAATCTTCTGATATTTAGATGGTAGCCCCCTAGGTTATGGTTTGGTATATGTAGCGGGAGCTTAAATTGTTTAGGATTGTATTAAGTTGTAATATTGGATGTGGGAAAGATGGATGATAGTTCTGGTAACTCAAAGTCCATTCTCAAAGAACATAGAAAATGAAGCGAAAGAAAAATTCTAAGAATAAAAAGTCCACCCAACTGAGGGATTCTTTGCTAGTAGTATTTATTGGATCAACCATTTTTACTTTATGGTTTATTTTTATTTCCGGACCTGTCGAAATAGAGGAACAAAATGCGGTTAAAACTATAGGGACCATTAAAAAAACAAATTGGCATAGCGGAAGATACCATTATTTTATTTATTATAAAGCAAATGATAAGGGGACGCGCTTGGTAAAATCAAGCCAAATCGGAGATTTGCAAGTAGGCGAGCATTTTATCGTGGTATATGATAAAACAAATCCTGAAAAACATATTTGTGGTTTAAACTTTCCTGTGATATTGAAAAAGGAAAAGTATCAAATTGGAACAGGGAGAATAAGCTGGATTGGTAGAAAGTTTGGAGAACGCTCTACCAGCAATATAAAATTTGTATACTCCATTGCTGGCAAAGAATATGAAAGAGAGCAATCCTCTAATATTCTACGATTTGAAAAAACCGATAAAGTTGAAATTATCTATAACAGTGAAAATCCTTCAATCGCATATATTATTAAAAATGTATCTACAGGCATTGAAGACCCTCATTTTGAGTATTATGTCAATAGGATTACAAAAGAATAATATAAACCAATCCAATCCGCCAAGTGCCTTGTTGGAGATTTTTTGATTATCAGGCGGTTAAAGCTAATTGCTCAAAATACAAAAAAGGATTCCCTTCCAGGCGGAATCCTCATTCTTTTCCTGAACACCACCATCCCCCCTCATTTCCCTGCATAGGCCTTTCGGGCTTTGGCAGAAGCGAGCAGGGGACCTATGGCATAGCTAGTACAATGCTTGTCCTCTTCCGGCCGGACGTTAATTTGGTGTTGTAATTGGTCTACTCATCTTAGCTCAGGAGGTTATGCTCCAATGATGGATGGAAACCGATCTATGCCTCACTTTTGAATGAAGGAGGGCAATTGGATTGGCGAACACTGGGAGCGAGGTGGACGATGATTTCCTCAACGAATTGAAATGATTGGTAAAGTTTGGAGTGAAATGGGTGGCATAAATCGAAGGGGAATAGCCATCAACTTTCAAATAGCTCAACTTTCGCCTTACCGCTTTACTTTCAGGATAAAAAGTGGCCGGATGGTTTTCCTCGGTGGCTGGTTCGTCTGCTGGAAGGATTTAATCTATTTGGGTGAGGTGATTCCGCTTTTCCCCCTGTTTAGCCCATGATAATTGACCCAAGGAGGTCGTTTGAAACATTATTTTAGCACATCGATAAAGCTTCTTCAATGCATTGTTTAGTACTTGAATGGGCGGTTATTGATTGAACTTCATTTTTTGAGCTAATTTGATTTTTTGATGATACAAAAAATATGGAGTGCAGGCCTGTTGATGTTGGGTCTTGCCTCATGTGGAACTTCCTCCCAGCCGGTGCAAACCGATTCTTCAATTCCGGGATTTAACCCCAATGCCATTTCAGTCAATTCCATCGCACCTGATCGTGGATTGGCGGATCCCCATGTGTTGATTGTAAATGATACCCTTTATGCGATGTGTGGCCACGATCGTGATTGGAATATTGTGGATTACTGCCAGATGGACCGCTGGGAGTTATGGTCTTCTGTGAACCTCAAAGACTGGGAGCATCAGTTGAATATTTTGCCCACCCAAACTTATATCGGGGATCTGCCGAACTGCTGGGCCGGTGATCTAGCCACCAAAGACGGCAAGTATTATTGGTATTTTTCTAATCGAAATATCAATACCGGCGTGATGGTGGCGCCTTCCATGCAAGGGCCGTGGGAAGATGCCCTAGGAAAACCTTTATTGCCGGAAGGGCTAACTTCCACCAAGTCCTATGATCCGGAGGTTTTTGAAGAGAATGGGGAGCATTTTATCATTTTTGGGGCAGGGCAATATTATATCGCTAAACTGGGAGAAGACATGCTTTCGTTGGCGGAGGAGCCACAGAAGCTCATGATTTATAATGAGGATGGCAGTCGTAAACCTACAGGAGACAAGCCGACCTTATTCAAAAGAGGAGACTGGTATTATTTGTCCTGGGGATTTCGATACAGCATGTCTAAAAATATAAGAGGACCATATACTTTTAAAGGAGAATTTATTGACGGAGGCCATGGCTGTGCTTTTGAGTGGAAAGGGCAGTGGTACACCATGCAAGAGAATCATGAAACCAATGCCTTTTATCGTGGTGTTCAAATCCGTCCGCTTTATTTTAATGATGACCACACGGTTTACATACCCGAAAATAATTTTGAGTATCCTTTACCCGGCCGGATTTATAATTTTGAACATAGCACTCAAGGTTGGAGAAGTGAACATGCAACAGCCGTGAACCGCAATGAATCTGCAAATACGCTTTTCGGAACTTCTGCTTCGGAGGGCGCCATCATAGCTTCCACCCCTTTCATCCACACGCCGATTCATTTATGTGAGCAGGTGAAAATCGTAACAAAAAATCTGTCCGGGACCAAGTCCATTAAGCTCGCCCTCAATGGTTATGATGATCCGAAGCGATTTACACGCGTGGCGCCGAAAAAAGTGGATTGGGATCAGGAAGAATGGATCACGGCAGAAGTGAAACAGGGTGATGGCTGGCAGGAAATTATCATCCCCTTATCTCGCTTTATGACACGCAAGCAACATCTGCATCAAATTGGCCTTCAGCCGGTACCGGATCAGACCAATGCTGATTGGGAAATTCAGAGTGTGATTGTGGAGTGATGATTCTTGCGCTCAGGATTAGAACTCTTCACCCAAGATTAAAATCATGGGCGAAGAAATTGCCTTTTTTCCTGAGCATGAGGGATTACCAGTTGGGTGTAGGGATTGGATATATGCACGGGGTCGGATGATTGAGATTTTCCCTTGCCCCTGATTTTAATCTTGGGCAAGGAATATAGGATTTGAATTAAATGATGATCCTCTTGTATGAAAGCCTGTGCTTTTGATTTTAGATGTTGTGGAATAGTGGTTTTTCAATCTTGGGATGGCTCTAATTTTTCACCCAAGATTAAAATCATGGGCGAAGAAATTGCCCTTTTTTGTGAGCATGAGGGATTACCAGTTGGGTATAGGGATTGGATATATGCACGGGGTCGGATGATTGAGATTTTCCCTTGCCCCTGATTTTAATCTTGGGCAAGGAATATAGGATTTGAATTAAATGATGATCCTCTTGTATGAAAGCCTGTGCTTTTGATTTTAGATGTTGTGGAATAGTGGTTTTTCAATCTTGGGATGGCTCTAATTTTTCACCCAAGATTAAAATCATGGGCGAAGAAATTGCCCTTTTTTGTGAGCATGAGGGATTACCAGTTGGGTATAGGGATTGGATATATGCACGGGGTCGGATGATTGAGATTTCCCTTGCCCCTGATTTTAATCTTGGGCAAGGAATATAGGATTTGAATTAAATGATGATCCTTTTGTATGAAAGTCTGTGCTTTTGATTTTAGATGTTGGGGAATAGTGGTTTTTCAATCTTGGGATGGCTCTAATTTTTCACCCAAGATTAAAATCATGGGTGAAGAAATTGCCCTTTTCGCTGAGCATGAGAGATTGCCATTTGGGTATAGGGATTTGATAAATGCGCGGGGTGGAATAATTGGAGTATTCCCTTGCCCCTGATTTTAATCTTGGGCAAGGAGATTCCATTTTTTGAATAATTATTTCGTCTGGAGGTTAGTTGCGCCAATAACTTAATAAATGATGGACAAATGTTCAGTCCTGTTTTCTCGATCAAACCAGATTCATGTGTTCGCCTGATCTGTTTATAAAAGCATTTGACTCGCTATTTTTGCGGGTTCATCTCCATTTTTAAGGATAACCATTTCTATTTTTATTTGATTGCTAAGGATAATGGGAGGCCTTTCCCGTATGTCCTGATAAATCATCATTAATTTTCCTGAATCGGGGAACGGATGGTATTTCTCGGGTACGACAGGCTAAATTAATTTTATCATGGTTAAAATAGGAGGCTGAAGATGAGGAAAATGGCAGTCGATGGGATGACTAGAAATTTGAACCAATGCTTAGTGGTAATTTTGTCAAATTTTGGATCAGGATTTTTTTAATGATATTTTAAAGAAAATCGGACATCTATTCTTTAGAGGAAGTCAAATCATCTATGATAGGGGATTAAGATCAGTCAAATGAATAGGCGGGTTGAAAAGGCGAATTTTCTTCCCCAGAGCAGATTTATTAACAATATGTGGAAAATTTATTTTAAATACTTTTTTTTAGCCCTTGGAGGTTTTTGTATGCTTCAGGCTTGTCAGCCTGCTTCCGTCGATCGAGGTGTACCAACTTTTCCAATGCCAATGGAGGCGGATCTGTGGGAGCTCCCGGATGCTTTGGATGAAATATCTGGTTTGGCCTGGTATGGAGATGATCAATTGGTGACCATTAATGATGAGGTCGGTTCCTTTTTTATTTATCATTTGGACCAACGCAAATTACTCGAGGAAATGAAGTTTGAAAAGCGAGGCGATTTTGAAGGGGCGGCCTATGTGGCACCTTATTTTTATGGTGTAAAGAGTAATGGTACGCTTTTTAAGATGCATGCGAATTCCCGAAAACTAGAGAAATTCATATTGCCCTTTACCAAGCGCAATAATATTGAAGGCTTAACCATTAATCACAATGGACAATTGCTTTTGGCCTTGAAAGGAAATGCGGGATTGCAGGGAGAATGGGAAGATTTTCAGGCAGTTTATCAAATAGATCCATCAGCTCCTAAGCAGGCGCTATTGGCGTATCAATTACCGGTGGATGGTGATACAGGACTATCCGGAATTGCTTGTCATCCTAAAAGACCTGAGGTATGGATTTTGTCTCATCGCTCGAAAGAACTTTTCGTTGTTCATGAAATAAACGGCCAGTTAATAAAAGTTTATAAGCTGGATAAAGGCCGCTTCCCTCAGGCAGAGGGAATTTGCTTCAGTCCTGAGGGCCGGCTATTTATAGCCAGTGAAAAAGGAAAGAAAAAACATGGGGTAATTTTAGCATTTGACGACTTTGAATAAAAAACGATACTTATTTATATTCTTATTTTTTTGTGTAAATATTGTTTTTGCTCAAGGGACAAGCTATACCGTTTATTTGTTGGGGGATGGCGGAGCAGCAAAGAAAGGGGATCCCTGGCTGAAAGAATTGTTTCGGCAAATAGCGGATGAATCTGCCCCTTCAGCTGTAGTATTTTTAGGCGATAATATTTATCCTAACGGTATGCCTGAGAGGGAAGATGAGGATCGAGCCAGAACTGAAGCTATTATTAAGGCGCAAATAGAGGATTTAAAAAATTATAGCACCCGAGTAGTAATGATTCCCGGTAATCATGATTATGCGCAGGGGCGTCGTTCGGGTTTGGAGCGGCTAGCCGAACAGGAAAATTATGTCAATCAGTTATTGGGGGATTCTACTTTCCTGCCGCCTGGTGGTTGCCCGGATCCGATAGAGCTTACCCTGAATGAGGATATCACGCTTATTGTTCTGGATACTCAGTGGCTGCTATACGGCCATCAGGATTTATCCCTGGATAGGGACTGCGAATGTAGGAGCAATGAGGATGTTTTCTTGGCATTGCAGGATATCGTGTTCCGGAACCAGTTCAAACAGTTGGTGGTGGTGGGACATCATCCAATGTATTCTCATGGGGCACATGGAGGCTATTTTCCGCTAAAAAGCCATATTTTTCCATTTACAGATAAGGTCCCCTGGCTTTACCTTCCTCTTCCTTTGGTAGGATCAGTTTATCCTTTGTCCAGAAAAGCTGGGGTAAGCCCTCAGGATTTCGGGCATCCGCTAAACCGTCAAATGAGAGATGCTTTTCAAAAGATTTTTGCGGAACATGATGCCCTGATTTATGCGGCCGGCCATGAGCATACACTGCAGCATTTTCAGGTAGGGGAACATCGGTATATTGTGAGTGGATCCGGCTCAAAAGAGTCTCCGGTAAAGGCATCCGTAAAAAAAGGCGCACTGAGTTCCTTTGCCACTTCGGAAAGAGGTTTTGCGAAAATTCAGTTTTTCCAAAAGGGTAAGGTAAATATCAGTTATTATAATGAGATGGGCTTGCTTTATGAGGATAATTACCAACAAAAGGTAAAGGTCCGGCCGGAGGTGACGGATAGCAGACTGATGCAGGATAGCATTACAGTACCGGCAGCGACTCAGTACCTGGCTGGAAAGTCCCGCATTAAATGGATGGGAGAAAATTACCGGGAGGATTGGGCCACGCCGGTGAAAGTTCCGGTTTTTCATTTGGACCAGGAGAAAGGGGGATTGAAGATCGTGCAAAGAGGCGGGGGCATGACGACCCTATCTTTTCGTTTGGAGGATAAAAATGGTAATCAATATGTACTACGTTCTATTGATAAGGACCCGGTAAAAGCAGTACCGGAAATGCTGATAGGGACTATTGCCACCGAGGTGGTGCAGGATCAAATTTCTGCTTCTTATCCCTATTCCGCTTTGGTCGTTCCTAAAATGGCTGATGCGGTGGGTATTTATCATACTAATCCTAAAGTGGTGTATGTTGGAAATGATCCTCGCTTTGGGATTTATCAGGAAATTGCCGCGGATAAGCTTTATCTCTTTGAGGAGCGTCCCTCAAAAAATTCCGGGCAGGTGGAGAGTTTTGGGAATCACAAAAAGATCATATCCACTGCGAAGGTCATTGAGAAGCTTAAAGAGGATAATGACAATCAGGTGGATGTGGATTTTGTGCTGCGTAACCGGCTTTTTGACATGGTGATTGGGGATTGGGATCGGCATGATGATCAATGGCGCTGGGTGGAAATAAAAAGCGGCAAAGGACATTTGTACCGGCCAGTGCCCAGGGATCGGGATCAGGTATTTTTCATTAATGAGGGTATTTTGCCACGAATAGCTTCCTCCAGATATATTCTGCCTAAAATTGAAGGTTTTAACGAGACCATTCGTTGGGAGGAAGGCTTTAACTTTAATGCTCGTTATTTTGATCGTCACTTTTTATCCGAAGCTAATCAGGAAGATTTTCAAAGGGAGGCTTTGCACATTCAAAAGCAATTGACCGATGAGGTAATTGATTCAGCCCTGAAGGCGCTTCCGGATACCTTATATCAAAAGCGAGCTGCAGAATTTCGGACTAAGCTTATTGCCCGAAGAAATCAGCTGCCACAATTTGCGGAAAATTATTATCAGGTTTTGGCCAAACAGGTGACGATTTTGGGTTCACATAAGCGAGAACAGCTTAGGGTAAAACCTTTTGAAAATGGCGATACAGAAATTAGTCTTCATAAAATATCCAAGAAAGGGAAGCTGCGCCAGCAGTTATATCAGCGAACATTTAGCCCGGAGGAAACAAGTGAGATCCGACTTTTTGGCATGAATGGGGAAGATCAATATGTGTTTGAAGGCCAGGGAAAAAGTAAAACTAAAATTCGCGTAATTGGTGGGGAAGATCGGAATCTATATGTAGACAGTATGACGAAGCCTATAAAAAAGAATATCATTATTTACGATCAGGCTGAAAATAATGAATTTGAAGGAATGGGGCATGCTTTAAAGAAACGAATTTCCAAAAATCCAGAAATCCAGCGGTATAATCGTCGGGAATTTAAATATGATCAGGTATTTCCATTATTATATGCGGGTTATGTACCCGATGATGGTGTGCAATTAGGAGGAGGGGTGAATTGGACACATTATGGTTTCCGGAAGGAACCTTATGCGTCCAAGCATTACCTGGTGGGAGCGATCACTTCTCGTTTGGCTTTTAAAGTGAAGTACCGTGGAAAATATACGGATGTCATCGGAAAGCAAGATCTTTTTTGGGATGTTGAGCTTCGTGCACCTAAGAATTCTAACTTCTTTGGTCTTGGGAATAAATCTGAATTTTCGGAAGAATTTTCTGATGATTATTATCGATTCCAATATACCTATCATCGGATCAGCCCTTCTTTTCGCTTTTCTTTGCCTGCTCATATGGATTTTAATCTGGGGCTGAATTACATCTATACGGATAGTGAAAATAATAGCTTTTCTGATGATCGTTATTTTGTGCAATCTCAGTCGTCTGAAGCTATTCCCCTGGCCTTTAATGCTATGAATCATTTAGGGCCTTTTGCAAGATTTCAAATTGACCGTCGGGACAGTCAATCCATGCCAAAGAAGGGCTTTGATCTATGGGGAACTGCTTCCTGGAATCATAATATTGGATATGATGATTTGAGCTATGCGCATTTTGCGGCTTCCTTCTCCCTTTATAAAACCCTTACCATCCCCAAAGATCTGACATTGTCTTATCATATCGGGGGTGAACATAATGAAGGGACTTATCATTATTTGCAGTCCAATAAGTTGGGGGGGAAGAATGATATGCGAGGGTTTCGTAGAGATCGGTTCTGGGGAAGGTCCTCCTTTTGGAATAATGCAGATATGCGACTTGACCTTTTTGACTTTAAGAACAGTATTCTTCCGATGACATTTGGTTTGACCGCTTTTTATGATTTCGGTAGGATATGGCTTGAGGATGAAGTTTCGGGTACCTGGCATCGAGCGTATGGAGGTGGGATTTATCTCAGTCCTTTAGATAAAATTGCCTTTACGGCCACGGTTGGACATTCGCAGGAAAGTACTTTGTTTTTTGTGGATGTAGGTTTTGGGTTTTAATTATTTTGATTAATTTAAGAGCAAAAAAACATGAAGCTATATTCAAAATATTCTTTTGTTCCTTTCATTATTGCTGGTATTAGTATCTATTTTCTGGCGTGGGAATGTCGTGGGCAGGAAGCGATACCGTTTGCTTTATTTATTATTGGTACAGTTCAAATTTCACTTGCGGGCTATACTAGACGGCAATATCAAAAATCTCTTAAAAATGAGTCTTGAGGTGGATAAATGCTTTCAAGTTCCCCCCTTATTTTCAAGATATTCATCATCTTTTCACCATATAAGGTGGTTTTTTGATACACAAAATCACTGAATATTCAGTCCCGAATTAGCGCTATTAGAAATATTATTTTGATTTAATCTTATTAAAGGTGCTTCTGCATAAAGAATTATTGGTAAAATGAATTTGGTTGGGAGATAAACATCCGTATGGTAATTTCCAAAGTGGATGTGTTTTTTTTATACTTATTACATAAATGGAATCGAATGATTTTATGGCTATTTTGAATATTCTAATCGGCTTCGTGCCGAGCATAAAAATTTCAGGCCCTCATCAACTGGCGAAAAGTCATGGCTTCTGTAATCAAAAGGGAAGGCTTCACAGCCTTATTCCTCAAAATCATTTTTAGTCTGCCTTATTTTGCAAATATTGCCTTGGTGGATTTCGTCCAATGACTCGTCTAAATTTTTCACAGCCTTGATTTTTTTATTTCTTTTTTTCCAGCTGCAAATTCGAATTATTGGAAGCGATTTCGGGAAATTTTCAACAACAGCGATGCTATTCACTCAAAATAATCCTGTGTCGCTTCTGCAATACTTCAAATTTTCGCTGTGAATTTTGGCTTTTAAACACGCTCTAAAATTCTGTTTTATCAGATTTTCAGAAAAATGGGAATTGCTTCGGAAGCCCTCCCTCCTTCAGATATAATTTCACTCCTGATTTATTTTCCTTAGCTTTGCAGCCGGTAAAGAAGAGGAATGAAGCGAATAAAGGAAGTAAACTGGACCATTCTGCTGGTCACTTTTTTGGCAATTTTCGGCATTACTTTTATGTTGTTAATGGCAAAAAATCCCATTTTTCAATCGGAAGAAGGGCATTATACCTCCTCCCTTTGGAGTGAGTACGGGGCTTTGATGGCTGGGGTCGTCGGACCCGTTTTTTCATTGGTGGGTTTTGTCTTGATATTTGAAACCATTAAATGGCAAAAACGCATTTTTGAGCGACAGCAATTTGAAACTAAATTCTTTGAATTGTTGAAAATTCATCGCGAGAATGTCAACCAGATGAGTCACCGAGATCCTATGCTTTCAAGTGGGGAGTTTATTCATGGTCGCGCCGTATTTATATTACTGCATCGTCAATGTCTGAAGCTTAGTGAACAGGTCCGTGACCTGATTCCCCAGGAGGAACATCAGGACCCAAAAATCTATCAGGAAAAGGTATTAGATATCGCTTTTTTGTGTTTCTATTTTGGAGTGAGTGAACAGTCCGTTTTTGGATTAAAGCCATTATTAGAAAGGCGTTTGGGGAATAGGCTGAGTGAGAACGTACTTGAAAGTTTACTGGCTTTGAAAAGCCAATATGATCCAGATGTAGCCTTTTATACGGGGCATCAGTCCAAATTGAGTAATTATTTCCGACATCTTTTCCATACCCTGCAGTTTGTGGAGGTCGCTAAGTTTTTGAAAGAGGAAGAGCGAACTTCTTATATTCAAATGTTGCAGGCGCAGCTCACCACCTATGAGCAGGCCATGATGTTTTATTTTTCACTTTCCACTTTGGGGAGATCCTGGAAGGAAAAAAACTGGATAGAAACTCATGGATTGGTCCGGAGTATGCCACCCTGGTTTTTATCCTGGGTAAATCCGGCAGATTTTTATCAAATCAATTATGAATATCACCGACTTTAGCGGAAATTGGCAAGAATGGAAAAGCAATTTGTAAGTGCCTTGAAAAATATGGGAATTAGTCAGCTAAATCCCATGCAAAAAGCGATGTTGGAGCAGTTTGCAGCTCATCCTCATTTGCAATTAATCGCGCCAACAGGTAGTGGCAAAACTTTGGCTTACCTCCTGCCTTTGGTGAAACAACTGGATCCGGAGCAAGAAGGAGTGCAGGCGCTGATTGTCAGTCCCTCACGGGAATTAGCCTTGCAAATTGAGAAGGTTTTTAAGGCGCTTAGGACCAATTTTAAGATCAATAGTGTTTATGGCGGCCATCCATGGCAGACGGAGTTGAATAATTTTCGGCATACGCCCGCAGTTTTGGTCGGCACCCCTGGCCGTATCCTGGATCATATGGACCAGGAGTCCTTTGATGCGACCACTGTACAATATTTGATTTTGGATGAGTTTGACAAATCGCTGGAATTTGGATTTTTGGGAGAAATTAGCAATATGCTTTTTCATTTGTCCGGAGTAGCGCAAAAGGTTTTGGTTTCAGCGACAGATGAAATTGAAATTCCGGAATTTCTAAAATTTCAACAAAGTCATAAGTTGGATTTCTCCGAGACGGAGAACAAAGAACGTTTTACTTTTTATGAAGTAAATGCAGCTCCTGAGGAGAAGACAGAAAAACTTTGTGATTTACTCTCTCTAATTGGGGAAGAATCTACCATTGTTTTTTGTAATCATAAAGATGCGGTGGCTCGTTTGGAGGAAAATTTGAAAAAGCGAGGATTGATTACAGTGGCTTATCACGGTGATTTGAATCAGCATGACCGGGAGCGCGCTTTGATTAAATTCCGCAATGAAAGCTGCCGGATGATGATTACCACAGATTTGGCTGGCCGTGGATTGGATATTGATGGGGTCAAACATGTGGTGCATTATCAATTGCCCCGAAAGGCAGCTACCTTTACGCACCGAAATGGTCGGACTGCCCGTGTAGATCGTGACGGGAAGGTATACATTTTCCCGGCTGAGGAAGAAATTGATTATTTACCCCAAGGTTTAGTTACTTTTGATTTTCCTGAAAGAATTCCTATTCCGGCGCATCCGCAATGGGAGACCATCTTTTTTAGTCGGGGGAAAAAGGATAAAGTGAATAAAATTGACCTGGTGGGATTATGCTGTCAGCAAGGTGGTTTGGAAAAGTCGGAGCTTGGAAAAATTGATGTGTTGGATTTCTGTGCTTTTGTGGCGGTAAAAAGAGGAATGGGTAAGCCATTAGTGAGAAAACTTCAGGATAAGAAAATCAAGAAGCGTACTTTTAAATTGGGTTTGGCTCGATAACCTCCATTTTCACTCCATGGGTGTTAAATTCACATTTATTCAAATGATTCCTGCTTAAGTCTTCATTTAGCTGCTTAGCTGGAAAATGGAGGGGAATTCCTTGTTTCGAGTTTTTTTGCCAAAGCAACAGTCGAATGAGGATAAAATAATTTTACCCAAATTTGGGCTATTAATAAATGTGTAAAAACCAATGGGGTGATAATGAATTATTTGTTGTAGCCCGCTGAATATAAGGGAGATTGACGAGGTTTAATAATTCCTTTGGATAAAAGCGAGGGCATTATTTTTCATTACATTTTGGACAATTTGCTGTGCGGGCAGGTAATTGTCGGATAGTTTTAACCGGTTTTCTTTTAAGAAATTGAAAGCATGCTCCTGGAGATGGAATGCTAAATCAGGCATGTCTTCCGCGGTCCAGATTCCATTTAATGGGTTGATAATCCCATCAAAATCAGTGCCCAGGGCGATGTTGTTCCAGGCTTCCATACCATTGCTGTCCAACAATTGGGCAATGTATTGGATCTGATCCCAAAGCAATTTTGATCGGTAAGTCAGAATGTTTTTTCGTTTAAGGGCATGTTTTACTTTTTTTAGGGACTCTTTGGAGGTCAATCTCCTTTCATCAATTTGTAGGGCAAATATTCCTTTACTCTTCGCAATTAGTATTAATTCATCATCATAGAAATTAATGTCTTCTTTTAAAAATCGTTCTGCCTGCGGTTGGTCTGATAACCTTTGATCAAAAAAAGAGCGTAAGCCATTTACTGCACCATGGCTTACAATCACGGGTGTATCGGCATATTTGGGATGGTGCTGTAGCCATTGATAGTATTGATAGCGCGCTGTTGCACTCATGTGCTTCACGTCTACTAATATTTTCCTGCCCGTTTCCTCCGAAAGCATTTGTTCAAGGACGGTCATTCCCAAAGGGGTGAAGCCTGTGTTGAGTCCTTCACTTTGGTCCGTGTTCCTCGCTACAAAGCCATCCAAACTTTTAGCATGGCCACAAAGGTGATTCCAAAAGTGATGTGCAAAAGTGATATATAAGGGGGAGAATGTCCACTGTTTAATGGTCGTGAGATTTCGCAGGACTTCTTCTTCTTGAGGGTTTTTACCAAGTCCTGTATTTAATACATGAAGACCTTCAATGGTCATGATCACACAAATGGTGGAACAGCTAGGCTCCGGATTTCGAGCGATTTTCAGATATTCATCGAAAGAGCGGATTAATTTGTAGTTATATTTTTTCCCCTTTATGGTGATGGTTTTTTTATCAAGCTGTTGATAAAATCCGTATTCAGCTTGTAAATCTTGAAAATAATCTTCAATCTTTTGCAGATATTTTATTCTTTTCATGCCAATCCCGGTGGCAATATTTGATAGGAGTTGTTGGCTGAAACGATGTTTGATTTTGTTTTCCAGGAACCATTTCTCTATAGGATAAAGGGATACACAGACCAGCCCTACATTGCCTTTTGAAATACTGGTGAAATTGGCCTGAGAAAATTTGGTGAGGCCAAAAAGGTAATTAATTCCCTTTTTTAAGAGATTAGGAGGATTGTAGTGCCATATACTATTCCATGACTTAGAATTGTCGGAGTTCTCTCCGGCGGTTTTATTAAAGCTTTTCCCAAAAGGCTTCAGCGCTGGGTGACAGTGAAAATCAACGTAAAAACACTCAGCTTGCTTCATAGCATTTATTCAATATTTTTTTAACATCCAGTTTGTAAAAACGGTATAACTATGCCAAGTGGTCACTATTTTCACCACCCAATTTGGTTTTCATTGGTCATAATTCCCTTCTATTAAGGTAAGCACTTCAATATTTGATTGTTTGCTGTATGGATGCTTTTCGGAGTGTAATAACCTCTATTTCGCCTTTTTCGGATGAAGCAAGTGTAGCAAAGGTGTTTTTCTTCTAAAATTGAATCCTATAATTTTTGATTTAAGCTTACAAGATCAATGCAAGTTCACGACCTATTTTCACCTTTAAGCTATAGTTTTTGATGATGTAATATTTTCTAGCATCCTTATAGCAGGACAAGCTGGAATAATCATTTATGGTGGTTGTGTTAGATATATTCAAAGTCCTGACAAATGCGCAAATGTGTGTTTTTCATCATTCTCTGAAAAAATTAAGGGTTTTCCCAATTTGAGACGTTTCGTTCAGGTCATTTATTACATGCAGATACATTATTGTTGTATAGTATTTTATCACAAGGGAATGGTTGGTAATGATTGGGGGGCATGTTGATGCGTTTAGCATTATAAATTGTAAGACTCATGACTAAAGAAAAACCTAAAATCCTTGTTGTAGATGATGATATCATGATTTTAAAAATCGTGCAACATGCACTTAAAGATGATTATGAAATTCATGAATTTTCTAGTTTGCAATCGGCCATGCACGCCCTTATTTCCGGCCTTCAGCCTGAATTCTTTATAGTAGATTTAGAGATCGGGCCCCACTCCGGCTTTGAACTTCTCAACTTTTTACATTTATCCAAGCAATATTTCCCGGAACAGGTAATGGTGCTTTCCGGTAATGAAAACTTGGTTTCCATTGAAAGTGCCTTTGAGGCTAAAGCCTTTGATTATTTAAAAAAACCTTTTCACCCGCGTGAATTATTATTGCGAATTCAACGGATGGATCACCGACTATCGCTTGTTAAGGGATGTCCTTTGGGGGAAGTAATAGAGGAGGAAATTTACGTGGCTGAAGCCTTTGATCCATGGGTGTATGAAATGGCCATGGAGGAATGAGCATGCTTCCGTGTTTGAAGGAGATACTAATTTAGGAGCATAAATGCATGCCATTTGGCTGCAAATTCGAATTTTGGCTTTAAAACATACTCTAACCTGATTTATTCACCACTAGATTTAGCAACTTGATAAAAGATATTACTACCAGCGGTTTGCAATTAGATTTGCAGCGGTTTGAATAGCTCAAATGTAGGTAAGCTTGCTTTCCTCTCCATCACCTGACTCATTGGAAAAAACTGGATGAAGGGATTATTGCTTTTTTCCGCCTAACGAAGATTTAAGCATTTGGAATCCGGCTTAACTTTCTATTTTAGCTCAGGCGAAGCCTTTATGACTTTTAACACACAAAAAAATCCCATTTACCGGTAAAGGTAGATGGGCTTTTTTCACTTACTTAGGGAGCACATTATTGCGCTACAGAAATACCACTGTTCATTTTGAAAGAGATAGGCGCTGATTTGTCAATTACCAATTCTCCTTTTTTAAGAGCAGATGCACCTAAACCAGCAGCAGCACCAACACCTGCACCAATGGCAGCGCCTTTTCCTTTATCTTTAGCGAAAATTGCTCCTGCGGCAGCACCAACACCAGCGCCTGCTGCGGTTGTTCCTACCGTTTTGGTTGTTTGGTTTTTACCAGAAAACGCCAGAGTTTCGGTATTCAATTTATACTTCTGCCCATTGATCGTAACACTGCTCAGGGTAAGGCTCATTTCAGATTTACCACCCAAACGCTTTTCATTTTTAGAAGCAACGATGGTTCCATTGACCACCGCTCCTTTTGGAATGGCTGTTTTTCCGGAAACAGAAATAGGGGCAGCCACTTTAGCGCTGAATGCCTGACCACTAGCGTTGCTTGCAGTCGATAAGTCATTATTCAAGTTGATCACTAGATTTGTTCCTGCTGGAACAAAAAGAGGATCCGGCTTTGGGGCAGGAGCAGGAGTAGTTTCTTTTGGAGTGGAAGCAATATTGTTGCCGTTGCTGGGCTTGCTATTGGAAGGTTTGGAAGGAGCTTGTTTTTTTGCTTCTCCCTCTTCTTCAATAATATTGCCTTCAGCGTCTGTAACGACCTCCGTCTCATCCTGCTGGTCTTTTTGTTGTTTTCCTCCACAATTGTAGAAAAAAGGTACACTACAAATACAAAGGATTAACCATGCTCTTTTCATTTCTAAATTAGCTTTATTAAGTGAATGGATTTCATTATTCAAACAATTGCTCCATATTTATTGTGAATTTATTAACGATTTTTCCTGATAAAAGCCGTTAAAAACTAGGATTAATACGGAATAGGCGCCAATTTATGAGATTAATGCTAATAATTTTGAAAAATTTTTAATTTATTTCCAAAATCATATTTAAAATTACAGTTTCGGATATTTTCGCTGCTTTTCGAGCAATTTCCTGATAGGTTTGCGTTGCATTTCCATCAGCTTTGTCCGAAATGCTTCGAATTATTACATATGGAATTTGGAAGTTTTGCGCAATTTGAGCGACCGCAGCTCCTTCCATTTCCACAGCACTTGCGCCATATGTTTCAAAAAGCATTCTGATTTTTTGGGGATCATCGATGAACTGATCTCCGGTGACAATAAGTCCCTCATGGACTTTTTCAGTCCCAAAGGCTTTTACGGCAGCCTCAAAAGCCATTTGTTGTAAACCCATGGAGGGGTAAAAAAAGCCATTTTCATCGGCCCCCGGTGCAAGTCCCACTTTCCCATCGAAAGTATGGGTGTCAAAATCGTGTTGGAAAAAGGCATTTCCGATTACGATGTCTAAGACCTCAAGATCCGGCTTTGCCGCTCCTGCGATTCCGGTAAACCATATTTGCGTGACCTTGAATGTGGTAGCCAGTAGTGTGGTGGTCATGGCGGCCTGGGCTTTGCCTATGCCACTTTTGCAGAGGATTACCTCCTGGCCCGAAAGCGTTCCTGAATAAAATTGTTGTCCACCAATTTGGGTGGAATCTAAATTTTCTATTTTGGATTTTAACAACACAATTTCTTTATCCATTGCGCCCATTAATCCAATTTGCGCCTGGACAGTAAAATGGGAGAGAACTACCAATAGCAGGCCTAAAATGCTTTTTTTAGTGGAAGTCATTATGCTTTTTCTAAATCACAAAACCAATAAGTGTGGTCCCAATTATCCCCTTCTTTTTTGGGGTAAGTGAATTTCTTTTTTTCTCCTATTTTAATAGGAAGAGGTTTTTCGAAAATTGGCCCATCATAAACGAAAGTATGAAACTCTCCATTTTCACCACAAGGATCCACACCTTCGGGAAGCGCGTCAAGAAATTCCTGATCAATGATCCGGCCAATGAATTCCTCTCCCAGGAGACGGTCATTTACACATACCGTTATGGCTTTAAATCCCAGTGCAATGAATTCTTTCAGCAATGCATGGGTATCTTTTTTCCAAAGCGGGTAAATGCCCTTAATACCGGAGGCTTCCAGTTTTTCATCACGATAGGCTTTCAAATTTTCCAGAAAGATATCTCCAAATATGGCTTGTTCAAATCCTTCGGCTTTAAGCTCATGCATGGCTTCTGCCATTACACGGTTATAACTATCCATATCCTCTGAAGGAGGAAGTTGTACCATTTTTAGCGGGATGTTTAAGGCATCGGCTTGCATCTCCAGTAATTCTTTGCGGACCCCATGCATGGTGATGCGCTGCTGTTCCTCGCTAATAGTAGTTAAAATTTTTCCTATTCCTCCCGGGTTTTCATTCAAAAAATGATAGAGCGCAAAGGAAGCATCTTTTCCTCCACTCCAGTTGATGTATGTCTTGCTCATGATTTAATTTTCGTCAAAGATGCAGGATGTTTCTGATTTTTCCATCGGTACAGGCTCAGAAAAGTGGGATGGTGTGCCTTAATTTTTAGGTTTATTGATACCAGTAGGTAAATTCGTCCAAATCTTTTCTTTTCAAATTGGGTACTTCAGCATCCGCTGCCGGAAAGCCTACCGGAAGTAATAGAAAAGGCTTTTCATTTTCAGGTCTTTCTAGTAATTCATGCAGGAAATTCATGGGGCTGGGGGTGTGGGTAAGGGTTACCAGTCCGGCTTCATGGATGGCATTAATCAAAAAGCCACAGGCTAAGCCAACAGATTCGTTGACATAATAATTTTTCTTTTTCTCTCCATTAATGAGGTCATAGGACTTTTTAAAGACGATGATGAGATAGGGGGCAATGGAAAGAAATTCCTTATGCCAGTCGGTGCCGAGGATTTCTAAATCTTTAAGCCAACTATCACTCATGCGGGAATGGTAATTCTCATATTCTTCTTTTTCTGCTGCCAGCTGAATGGCTTTTTTTAATTCGGGATTACTCACCACACAAAAGCTCCACGGTTGTTTGTGGGCGCCACTTGGCGCGCAGTTAGCGGCTTTCAGGATGTTTTCAATGATTTCGGGATCCACAGGATCATCCGAAAAATGGCGAACGCTTCTTCTTTGATTGATCTTTTGATAATACGCTTTGGCAGCAGCAAGTGCGTCTTTTGCTTCCAATTTCGGAGCAGTGTAGGGGAGGAATTTTTCCTTTTTATTCATGGCTTACAGGGCTTCAATAGGGTTGGGGAATTGGTATTGGTATCCCGATTTCAGGCTTTTGTCGGAAGAAACCGTTTTACTTTTTTCAATTTGGCTAAAAGTCGGTGGTTCCAGTCCTAATTGTTGACTGGCTTTGGGATAAAATTCACTACGAAATGGATGCTGCGGACTGCAAACATTATAGATGCCTTCCAATTGCCGGGAAAGGGCATATTGACAAAAGCCCAGCGCATCGTTTAAATGAAGCATATTGATGGGTTTGTCTGCCAGGCCTTTCTTTGCCGCCAAAAATCTTCCGGCTAATCTATGAGGGCCAAAAAGCCCGGCGAAGCGCAGAATTAAGCATTTTTCAAATCGATCGAGCCAAATTTTTTCCGCTTCAACAAAGGGACTTTTTAATGCAGTTGCGTTTTCCTGTGCTAATGGCTCATCATCTGGATAAATACCTGTGGTGCTTATAAAGATGACCTTATCGACCTGACCGGCTTTGAGTTCATTTGCTAATTTTTCCAGCCCTTGTAAATAGGTATTTGTGGGCATTACCTTCCTTCTTGGGGGAATACTGATTAGGGCGATGTTTGATTGACTCAGTGCTTCAGGTAATGGGTCGGTGAGGCGGAATTGGAAGGCCTTTATTCCATTTTTGGTAAAAGAAGTCAATTTTTCTTTTCCAGTAGTGGTACCTAAAACAGTGTAACCCTTTTCAATAAGTTTTAAGGCCATAGGATAGCCAAACCATCCGCAGCCTATAATGGAAATTGTTTTGTTGTTTTGTGTCATTAATTCCAAAATACAAAAACTAATGATATCCCCATTAATTCTACGATGAATAAGTAGAGCTTATTGTTCAAGATAAGGATTTGAAGTGCAGGGCTTTTTCATGAAAAGCGAGATCGGTAATTCACTCATTATAAATTCAATTATTCCTTTCTTCGATATATTGATAAAAAAAGAAATATAAATAAGAGGCGTGTCCCTTTCGCTTTTGCTAGCATAACCTTTGCCTGTACGTCCACTGATCAAGGCCGGTTTGTTGGAGTGGAAAGTATCGCAGCCACCAACAGACCAAAAAGTTACCAGAAAATAATTCGTGAAAATTTGTGAAATTTGCGGCTAAAAAACTCACCACTTATCTAACTTCTGAACCTTACAGTTACAAAAAAAGAATAATACACGACCTAACCCGAATTATTCACCGGTAAATTAATCGACTAAGAGTAAGTAACCTATTTTTAGTTCATTATAATTTATTTTCTTCAGTTTATAATAGCCCAAATTTGGACAAGCTTGCTTTCTCCTCATTCATCTGTTTCGTTGGAAAAAACTCGAAATAAGGAACTATTCCTTCATTTTTTCCGCCTTACAGCTAAACGAGGATTTAAGCCTGAATAATCCGGGCTAAGGTTGAAATAGTAAGTCAACACGGCGAAGTGCTTCCAGAAAATAGCTCATGGAAATTAGTGCCATTCGTGGTTAAAAACGCTCATCACCTTTCCAACCATTATAAAAACCCTTTTTGTTGATAAAAAATGAAGCAAAAAAGTTCAGGCTGTGATCAATTCACTGACCTATTGAGCCGATCATTAGCATTCAGCAAGGCTGTAGTGGATGGTAGACGAAGTTGGACAAAATGGGACTTTTTCCTGTCAATACCGCATGTATTTATCCTTTAGTGATGCACTTATAACCATGTATTAGGAAAATATATTTTATGAGATCTATTAAAGATGTATTGTTTTTAGCCCTGGGGCTAATAGTGGTTGTTCCCGTGATGGCCGAGAAAGGTAAATCTGGGAAGAAGCCCAATATTTTGGTGATTATGGGAGATGATATCGGGTATTGGAATATTTCAGCTTATAATCAGGGCATGATGGCAGGTAGCACACCGAATATTGATCGTCTGGCTAATGAGGGTGCTTTGTTTACGGACGCTTACGGTCAGCAGTCCTGTACGGCGGGACGTTCTGCATTTATTACGGGGCAGTCTCCTCTAAGAACTGGTCTCACCACCATTGGTATGCCGGGTTCTAAAATTGGTTTACAAAAAGAGGATCCCACCTTGGCCGAACTATTGAAGCCATTAGGTTATGCTACAGGTCAGTTTGGAAAAAATCACCTGGGTGATCGGGATGAATTTTTGCCCACCAATCATGGGTTTGATGAATTCTATGGGAACCTTTATCATTTGAATGCAGAGGAGGAGCCGGAAGATCCAGCCTATCCACGTGACCCTGCTTTTAGGAAAAAATATGGTCCTCGCGGCGTGCTGCATTCCTCCGCTGATGGGGTCATTCGTGATACCGGGCCATTGACCAAAAAAAGAATGGAGACGGTAGACGAGGAAATACTGGAAAAGTCGGTGGATTTTATGCGGAAGGCGGTTACAGAAGACAAACCCTTCTTCATTTGGCATAATACCACGCGTATGCATGTTTGGACGCATTTACAGGAAAAATATGCGGAACTGCAAAATGAAATGGGGCTTTATCAGGCTGGAATGAAAGAATTGGATGACCATGTAGGCGTCCTTTTGAAAGCCTTGGAGGATTTAGGGGTAGATCAAAATACGATTGTTATTTTTACTACGGATAATGGGGTAGAGAAAATGACCTGGCCGGATGGCGGTACTGCTCCTTTCCGTGGAGAGAAGGGTTCTACCTGGGAAGGCGGAACGCGCGTTCCTCTTTTGGTACGTTATCCCGGTGTTATTGCTCCGGGGGTTAAAATTAATGACATCATTTCTCATGAAGATTGGGTGCCTACCCTAATGGCTGCTACCGGTGAGCCTGAAATAAAAGAGAAGTTATTGCAGGGCCATCAGGCAGGAGAAATGACCTATAAAGTGCATTTGGATGGGTATAATTTCCTTCCAAGATTGGCCGGTGAAACAGCGCAGGGGCCGCGAGACACTTTTATGTACATTGCGGATAATGGGGTGATTCAGGCGATGCGATGGAATGATTGGAAAATCCATTTCGTGATTCAGGAAGGGGAAGGTCCGGATATGTGGTTCTCAGGTCATCGATTCGATGTCTCCTGGCCAAAGATTTACAATTTGCGCCAAGATCCTTTTGAGGCTGCAGACCATTCCGGTATGTACCTGGCCTGGTATGGACAGAAAATGTGGTTGTTCGTTCCTACTAAGGAAAAGCTGGCGGAATATGTGATGACCTTTAAAAACTATCCACCACGCCAGCGTCCGGAGTTACTATCGGCTGCTCAGTTGTCTGAAATGGTCTATCAGCTGGAGCATTTGCCTTCTAAATAGGAGCCTTGGTGGACAGCTCTATTGTTGTTGCCCCATAAAGTATAAGAGCGTGTTTAAAAGCACACCATCAGGCTACAAATTCGAATTATTAGAAGCGATTTTGAATAATTTCTCAACAATAGCGCTGCTATTCTCTCAAAATAATCGGGTATCGCTTCTGCAATAATCAAATTTTCACTGTGAATTTTGACTTTTAAATATGCTCTTTATAATAACTTTATGATACAGGTATTGTATTATTTATAATTTTTTATTGAGCCGATTTATGAACCGATAGGCTAAGTTTTTTGTCAAGATTGAAAGCGAAATATCATCCTATCTATAGTTTATTTTGTAATGTTTCGGAAGCCATGCAATTGCATGGCTTTTTTTTATTGCTGGTATAAAAACCGCTTGATATTGCGCTTTGGGGTTTTTTCAAAAGCTTCCACCTGTAGCTTGATGTCCTTAATTTGCATGTAGCCGGGAAGTTTTTGATTGACTGCTTTTTTATATTGCTGTAATAAAGCAGGGATTTGATTTTCTCCAAGATGATTTTGTTCCATTTCTGCATGGTCAAAATATACCAAGGCGGTCAATTTTCCATTACGGTCAACCACAAGGGCTTCTGCTACCATCGGCATATTGAGTAATAGGGATTCAATTTCCTCCGGGAAAATATTTTTTCCTGAGGGTCCTAAAATCATACTTTTGCTTCTGCCCTTGATCAGGATATTATTTTGAGCATCCATAAGCCCCAAATCACCCGTATGCAGCCAGCCGTCCTGATCAATGGTGGCCTGGGTGGCTTCCGGATTTTTATAATAGCCTAACATTAAGTGGCTGCCCCTGCAAATAATTTCACCTATGGTATGTTCCGGATCCGGACTATCAATTTTCACTTCCAGCGCATCTACCGGTCGGCCGGACCCCCCGAGCACGGTGGTATCCCAGGAGGCATAGCCAATCAAAGGCCCACATTCCGTCATGCCATAACCTATGGTGAATGGGAATTTTATAAGTCGGAAGAATTTTTCTGCTTCCGGATTAAAGGCGGCTCCCCCGATGATCAGTTCCTTGAAATTCCCTCCAAAGACTTCCATCAGCTGTTGTTTGATCTTTTGATGAACGATGGATTTGAGGATGGGCATTTTCATCAGGAAAGCCGTCATGGGTTTTTGCAATGCCGGGACAATCTTAGTTTTATAAATTTTCTCAATGATCAGCGGCACTGATAAAATCAGGTGCGGTTGAATTTCCGCAAAAGCCTTCATGATAATTTTGGGCGCAGGGGTTTTTGTTAAAAAGGTAATATGACAACCCAAAGTAAAAGGAAATAAGAACTCAAAAGCGCAACCGTAAGTGTGTGCGAGTGGTAAAAAGGATACGATTCGGTTTCCTGATTTTAAAGGCATATTATCCCGTGCAAATTCAATATTACCATTCAGGCTCCGATGGGGAAGCATAACCCCTTTGGAAAATCCGGTCGTGCCTGAGGTATAGCTAATAACGGCCAAATCCTCCGGTTCGGGAATCCTGAAATCAAGTTCCTGTACATTAATACCATTGGGGTATTTAAATTTTAATTGTCGCTCATAATTGTCATGGAGGTTTTCGAAATTCTTTTGGGAGTATAGTAATTCAAATTCACTGAGATTAAATATGGCTTTTAATTGTGGCAGATGTGCTGTTTCCATTTGATCAAAAAAATGGTCTTCTATGAAAAGTAATTGGGCATCCGAGTGATGAATGATGCGTTCGCTGTCCTCTGCTTTAAATTCGGGAAGAATGGGGACAATGACGGCCCCAAAGGTCAAAGTGGCCAGATAGATATTTGCCCAATGCCCAGAGTTTTTTCCAATGAGGGCGATTTTATCCCCGGGATTAATTTCAAACAACTCGAAATACAAGTGCAATTTGGCGATGGTCTTTCCTACCTCTTCATATGTCATGGATTTTTGTTGGTAATCCGAAAGGGCAGGGAGGTCAGCGTAATTTTTTAGGGAGAACTGTATTTGAGATATGATGTCGTTCACTGTTTTGTTTTTTAATGATTTAAATCCTAAATGAGGAATTCTTATAAGTCCGGGTTGGTAGCCAGCGTATTGATAGTTAGGGATTTTGCCCCTAGGAAGTTAAGTGTATTTTGATGGGAGTTTTCGTATTTGGGGGCTTTGTTTTTGCCAGACTGTTTTTCAAATTCATTCATTTTCAAATTTTGGAAGGCCTTCGGAATAGCTTATATGCTTCTTCTTAATACATGAGCAACTTTAACTTCATAAAAAAAATTCAATGGGTAGGGTGGCAGGCTGATATAAATGATCAAATACTTTAGTTTTTTTTAAGCGGGTAATTTGTTAGGAAGTAGACTGTTTGTTAGGAAAAGAGGCATTTGGAAGTGATTTTGGATTAGTACATAGCAAAAGAAAGCTTACCTCCTTAATAATAGCATTACATCTGTTTTGGAATATTTCAAATTCCCCTATCATATTGTAGCTTTTCAAGATACTTCTACGAGATGTTTCTCTTCTAAAGGACGCTTTAGCGCACTATTAGTTTCCTCTTTATTACGCAAAGTAAAATTTATACAAAATTTGCATGGATGTTTTTTTATATTCTTAAATTGTTCCCTGTGAGATGGTTGCTCCTCAAATTTAGATAATGCATACTAACTTCCTTTTCCTGTGCTCCTTGCTTCAGTTTTTGTGTTTGAGTTCGCTGGCGCAAAGATTGCCGGTTCTTCCGGATCTACCGGTTTTTCCTCAGCATATGGTTTCCTGTTTTGGAACACTGGCTGTGGCTGATAGCAGTGGACAAATTTATTTTCTGGACCATCAAAAATGGCACAAACTGATGCAGGTTGAGCGATTGATGGAAATGAAAGAGGTCAAGGGGGAATTACTTATTCTTTCCGCTGATTCATTATGGTGCAGTAGTGGTGATTTTTCTTTTCAAAGTAGCGCCCTTCCACCTTTTAATGCCCAAGAGGTATTTGCGATGGGGCCTCAACAACGCCTGCTTTTTGGTGAGGAAAACATTGCTTATTTAGATTCTTCCTCGGTCCGTTTGGAGTCGGCACCCTTTCCCATTCGGAAAGTATTGCAATGGTCAACGAAGGAATATTTGGTGCAGGTGCAGACCGGGGAGATATATAAATTAAGTTGGGAGCAGGAAGCCTTAAGTTGGCATCCTTTTGCGGAACCTTTTCAGGCGTATGAGTTGATTGGGCTCACCCCCGAAGGCGTTTGGTTGCAAAAGGAATCCAAGCTGAAAGTGGTGTCCTTTTCTGACGGGAATTTGCAGGCTTCATTTTTTATGGAGAAAATGGTGGAAGCTATTTTTTCCGATGCTGGAATTGGAATAATGACTAAAACGCAGGATGGAGATTTATATCTGTTAAAGGAAGCCGTTTTTGAACCTATGCCAGCGAAAGGAAAATGGATGTTGGTAGAAAAGGGCTGGGGTGTGGTGGTGGATCATTTAAATGTGGAAATACAGTTTGTTGCTGCTGAGCAGTCACCTGAAAGCCTTCAGGATGTTGCTCCCTGGGAGCTCAAAGAAGGTAAGGTGTACTGTTCTGATCAGCCCGTAGATTTATTTCAGTGGCAAAGGGATACTATCCTATCATTTACCGATTTGGAACATCGTAATGGCGCCTATCTGTTATATCAACATGAGGAAATGTTTTTGCTGGATACGCTCCATCGGATAATATTTCCTATTCATGATTTATCGCAATTAAATGTACGTTTTTCTCACCAACAATATGTTGAGGAAGCAAAAGCCGGAGCGGGATTTGACCTTAAATTAGGCGTTCGCACTTTAATGCCTGAGGCTTGGGCTTTTATTGCCTGGCGAAAGGATGCAAGCATGAATTGGCAGATTGTTAACAGTAAACAGGCACTGCTGACCTCTGAGGAAAGCTTTGTTCAAATGGAAGCCATCGAATGGAAAAGTAGTATAGGTCCGGCTAAGTGGAGTGCCGCACAGTCCGTTCAACTTCCCTGGCGTTTTCCCTGGGGAAGAATAGTGTTATTTTTTGGGGTGTTGGTGCTATTTTTACTGATAGGGGGTGGTTTAGCGCTAAATCGCATTACCAAAAGGATGGCCCTTCGGATAGCGGTAGAGGAAAAGGATGAGGTGCCGGATTATTTATTGGCGCATGAAGATGCTTTTTTAAATCGGGTGGATGAGGTGATTTTGGATCGCTTAGCGCAAACGGATTTAAATCAATCGCATCTGGTGAAAACGCTTCAAATGGATCGCCATGCATTTCATAATATGATCCGGGAGAAAACCGGTTTAAATCCAAATGATTACATTCGGAAAAGAAAATTGCAGGAGGCTACGAAATTTTTACTACAGACTAATATGTCCTTTTCGGATATCGCGAAAAAGTTAGGTTATGGAAGGGTGGAATTATTTCATTCCAACTTTAAATTTTACTTCGGCCTATCACCGGAAGAGTTTCTGAAACGCTATAGGCATCATAAGTTTTAGCGCGTGTTTAAAAGCACACCATCCGGCTGCAAATTCGAATTATTGGAAGCGATTTTGGATAATTTCTCAACAATAGCGGTGCAATTCTCTCCAAAATAATCCGGTATCACTTCTGCAATAATCAAATTTTGTCTACGAATTTTGGATTTTAAACACGCTCTTAACCCGAATTATTCACCGTTATATTTATTGAGTGCAAGGAGGTTAATTTCAGTTCATTACCATTTATTTTCTTTGATTTATAATAGCCCAAATTTGGTCAGGCTTGCTTTCTCCCCATTCCTCTGGTTCGTAAAAAAAAACTCAAAATAGGAAACTATTCCATCATTTTTCCGCCTTATAGCTAAACGAGGATTTAAGCATGAATTATCCGGCTTAAGCATGAAAAATCCGGGTTAAAGGGCTATTTTATTCTTTTTAATTCCGGTTTTTCCAGATGTTGAAAAAGTATATCAGTCAGGTCAGCTGGATTAAAAGGTTTGATGATGGCGGCGTTGAAGCCTTTGCCGATGATCTTTTTGTTGAGTTCGGAAGGCATAGTGGCACTAATGGCAATGATAGGGATTTTATCATTAAGTTGACGAATAGCGGCCGTAGCCTGATAGCCATCCATCACCGGCATATTCAGGTCCATTAAGATGAGGTCGATTTCCGGATGTTTTTTATATTTTTGGATCGCCTCCTCCCCGTTTTCGGCAAAAATGATATTCAAATTATATTTTTGAAGTAATTTTTTGATGACTAAATTGTTGATGGGGTTGTCATCTACCGCTAATATGCTTTGGTGATGGAAAAAGGTAGAGGAGGAAATAAGCGCTTTGTTGGTTGGTGTGGCATTTTCAGAGATATTTTTGGGAATGGGTAATTTCAATACAAAATAGAAATAACTCCCTTTATCGGGAGTTGATTGCAGGGCCAGGTTTCCGCCCATGAGGTCAATGATCGTTTTGCAAATGGCGAGCCCGAGACCGGAGCCTCCGTACCTGGAGGAAATGGTGTTGTTCTCCTGCTGAAAAGGAAGGAAGATATTCGCTTGTTTTTCTTTTTTGATCCCAATACCCGTATCCCGAACCCCAAATTCCAAGTGACATTCCTGCTCGTTCAGATGGTGTAAAATGACCTCCAGGTTCACGGCTCCTTTTTCGGTAAATTTAATGCTATTGCTGATTAAATTGTTAAGGCATTGAGAGAGTCGGTGGTGGTCCAGCTCAACGAATTCAGGGATTTCTCCGGAGAAAAGTACAGTGCCCTCTAATCCTTTTTTTTGTAAATTTGCTTGATGATTGTCAAATACATGCTGTAAATAGTTTTTGAGGTTGATGTGGGTCGGGTTCAGTTCCATATTACCATTTTGAAACTTTTCAAAATCTAATACTTCATTGACTAAAGCCATCAGCGTTTGGGCAGAATGATCCAGGTGATTGATGATTTCCTGCTTTGGCTGTGTATCATCCTCCTTTAGACAATGGATGAGCCCAATAATGCCATTAAGCGGGGTACGGATTTCATGGCTGATAATACTGGTAAATTGGTTTTTAATTTTATTTAATTGTTGTACCTGTTCAAGGGCGTTTTTAAGTCTTCTGTTAGTTCTTTTGTGATCTTGATTCACTTTGGTTAGTTTCCGATTTAGTAAATGCGATTGGTAAAGCGCTTCATCGTAATCTTTAAAAAAAGTTTTACATAATAGATAGAAGTATACAGCTGCCAGGATAAAAAGGACAATTTTCATTTCTTGATTATGATAATCAGGATTATCCACTAGTATTTCCGGAGGTAAATTTATGGTTTGGCTCAGGAATAAAAAAAGGGTGTTTAAACTGTAAAGAAAAATGATGAGTTTCGTTCGGTTTCTTTCAAAATTGAAGAAGATAAATATGTATCCAACGAATAAAAAAATATAAGAGCCTGAAATCGAAGCATGGAGTATTTCACCTGTAAATATAGTGAGCATGCCGTCAAGTGTAAAGAAGATTTTGGCCAAGAAAAATTTCTTTGATAAGATAAATGGGATTGGAATTAAGGCAGATAAAAAGCACATCAGCCCATATATTTGCAAGGGGGCATTGTCGGTAAATAAAGTGGATACCAAAAATGACAGGTTCATCAAAATGCCAATGATGATAAACAAGTTAAAGGTGGAAATGCTCCTTTTCAATTCAATAGGGTCTTCCTCTTGAAGTCCAAAATAGTGCGGAGGTGTTTTTTTTATAGACATAGGGTATTTTCCTGAAAGCAACTTCGTGTTTTAGTATACAGCCAGTCTTTGTTTTTGTTAAAGGTTGAATTTCTTTGAGATGTAATGTTTAGATTTTTTTTTAGCCGGTAAAGTCTAAAATAATAGGACAAAAAGCTTGTGAATTAATTATTTACAAGAAGCTGATCAATCGAATGATTAAATACGCAATATTACTACTTGTATAAAAAAGCCATTATCCTTTTGAGATAATGGCTTTTAGGTAAGTTTTTTTGAAATGTTACTTATGTAAGCAATTCCTTTATTTGCTCCACCAAATGCTTGCATTGATATTGTCAACCCCTCCCATGGTACGATCTATGGCAGCTCGCATATTGTCATGGTTAGACATGGCTTCGAAGGAAGGGTACATGAATCTTTTCGCCGGATGATCGCCATTGTTGATTTTAGCCGTATGATCGAGCTGTAAGGACGGAAATCCGGTACGCTGGTAGTCAAACCAGGCTTCATAGGGATTGGCAAATTGCGCGATATATTTTTGAGTCAGGATCTGTTCCAATTCCCCGGTGAAGGCCACCGTGGGTTGTGCTAAATATTCCGCTGCGGAAAGGCCGTTGGCGCCATAATTATTCCAAAATTCAATAGAGGAGGTAACCGCTCGATTGTAATGGATTTCAGCATCGCCACTAATCCAGTCATTCAATACTGCTTCTGCCAATAGAAATTCCTGCTCCGCATAGCTCATAAAGGTAGCATTGGCATAGGCCCCATTATTTAAAAAGCTTTGATTAAGGGTCGCATAGCGAGGGTTGTTTTTGTCGTTATCAAATTGCGCGATAGTATAACCAATTGGGCATCCGACCCATTCTGTTTCTCCGGACGGACGTTCGTAATAGGCCGAACGACGCGGGTCATTCAAATCATTCATTAGCTCGGCCATGGTTACAGAAAGTCTTCTCAGGTTAAAGTCTGTCTCTCTCCAAAGAGAAACCGGAGAAAGGTCCGGTGCTACGCCAGAGAAGGTGTACATGGCGTTTGAAGTCAATAATGGGCGTTTTGCGACTTCAGCGAATTTATTTATCTGAGCAGGATCTTGCTTGATGATACGTGCTAATAAACGTAATTGTAAAGCATTTCCAAAGCCTCTCCAGGCCTCCACATCTCCATCGAAAATGAAATCTCCGCCGGTGATCATGCCGATTTCATCATTTGCAAATAATTGATTGGCCCGATCCAATTTCACCAGTAGGGAATCATAGATCAATTCCTGAGTATCATAGGATGGGCGCAAGATATTGCTTTCCAAACTCCAGGCTTCATTATAAGGCACATCACCAAAGGCATCGGTGGCTAAGCTCATTAAATAGGCTTCCATTACCAAGGCTGCGCCCTCATAGGCTTTTTGATCCAATGCCGCGGCCTTTTCGTTCATATCCCGCACATTGGTCATGTTCAGATAAATCATATCCCAAAGATCTTCGCCCGTATCCGGTGACCAGTTAAAGTTGGCAAAAGAACGCTGACCGCCAATTTTCCCGGAGGAATATTGCACCACATCCGTCATGATGTCCATATTCCGATCTGAAATGGTTTTTCCTGCTTCAAAAATGACATTACCCAGCAAAGCACCCGGACTTACTACTGTCGGGTCATTTTTATCAGTATTAATATCTTTGAATCGATCCGTACATGAGCTCATTCCCAATACCAAGGCTAATGCAGCTGCGATGAATCTGTTATTTTTAAACATGTTGATAATATTTTGAGAGGGGAAACAGGTCCCCTCATGAAATCAGATTTAGAAAGTCATATTGATGTTGAAGCCGAAGTTGCGGGTAGAAGGCAACTGACCTACTTCGAAGCCCGGGATGGTATAACCCGCATTCATGGTCATGTTTTCCGGATCGATGTAAGGGGTCTTAGACCACATCCATAGGTTACGACCTACGGCCGATACCCGTAAGGACTGTAATCCCACTTTAGCAATCATTGTTCTTGGGAAGGAATATCCGATGGACAATTCACGAAGCTTCACAAAGGTGGCATCAAAGGTATTGGCTTCCATATTATTTCGGGCAAATTTCTCCGTATAATAAGTTTGCGCGTCTACCTCATGCTCAAAAGCGCGGAAGTTACCGTCACCATCCACATAAACACCGTCGGTGATCATCAGGCCTCCTTCACGACCCGGCAATGTCTCTTCCGCCAGACCTGCTGCATAAATATTGGAGTGGAAATAAGAGTAAACGCTGCCTCCTTTACGGATATCGAATAAAGCACTCAAATGCCAATTCTTGTAAGAGAATTCATTTCGAAGACCCATCGTCCAGTCCGGATTGTAATTCCCCCAAATTTCTGCTTCATCCTTACGCAATGCCTGTCCTTCTTCATTGTAAATGATCATTCCGTGGTAAGGGCTGGAAGGATCCTGTACACGTTGGTAGCCATATCCTGAAAGTGCTCCCATTCTTGCGCCTACTTCTGCGATTACGGTTTGGGTACCAGGAGAAGAACCTCCATCTGTAGGTCGGGCAATTACATAAGAATCAATGTCCTGTGCTAAAGATTTGATCTCATTGTAGTTGCGGGTGAAGTTACCGCCGAAGTTCCATTTGAAGTTTTCGTTTTCAATTAAAGCGGCATTCCAGGCGATCTCAATTCCACGGTTTTGGATATGCCCGGCGTTAAGCAAAGTTTCGGTATAACCTGTAGAGGTAGAAACCGGCGCCACCAAAATCTGGTCACGAGAATCCATATGGTAGTAAGTCAGGTCCATCGTCAGGCGGCTATTGAAGAAATGCGCATCCAAACCAAATTCATAAGAAGTCGTCATTTCCGGTTTCAGGTTCGCATTTGGATTAAGACCAGGGTTGGTGTTGGTTCCCGGTAATGCCCCAGAAACGTAGGTGGCATAGGTCATATAAGGATCGGTATCATTCCCTACCATGGCGAATCCACCACGCACTTTAGCATAGTTCATGAATTTTGGCATGTCCATAATATCCGAAAGGATCAGGGAACTGGATACCGAAGGGTAGAAGAAAGAATACTTATTCTGATCTCCTTCTGCGGCAAAAGGGTTTACCAGGGTGGAGGACCAGTCATTACGAGCGGTTACATCAATAAACCAGAAATCTTTAAAAGCCATTTGCGCGGTACCATAAACACCCATGATGGCACGTTCAGTGTTTAGCTGACTTACTGTCGGATTACCTTTAAAGTTGTTGATCGAGTAAACACCCGGAGTAGTCAGTCCGATGCCGTGAATCATAGAGTTGGTTCTCTTTTGGCTCATGAGGTTCATTCCCCCTACAAAAGTTCCTTTCCAATTGGCGCCAAAATCGTCTTTAAAAGTGGTAATCCAGTCAAAGTTATTTTCCTGGTATCCGTATTTTTCTTCCCGGTACATTCCTTCCAAATTACGGGTAGAAGAGTAGGCCTCACGAGAGGTTCGGTGCTCATTGTAGAAATCGGTACCACCACGAATGATGGAAGAAAGTTTCTCTGTGATTTCGTAATTCAAATTGAAGTTGGCGATCAGGCGATTTTTATCCAATGTGTTTTTGAACTCATTGGCTACGAAATAGGGGTTGTTTCCTCCATTGGTGCCATCTTCCATATAGCGAGCGGAGTATTGTTGGGTATGCTCCATGCCCGGCATCCAGTAATTTTTTCCCCAGCTTACATCTGCATTCAAAGGGGTGAAGCCATTACGGTCGTAGAAATTGTACATTACTGCTCCTGCACCATGTCCTACTGCCGTAATATTATCAGAGCCGGAGTGGATGTAGTTTACGGTAGTGTTCAGCGTCAATTTATCCGTTAGTTGATTCTTTGCGGAATAGTTGATGCTGTTACGCTTCAATTCGTTGGATGGCGTAATGCCACTTTTGTAAGTGTTCGTATAGGAAAGGCGATAGGTGTCTTTACCATTTCCACCAGAAATAGCCACATTGTTAGTCGCTGACACTCCGGTTTCAAAAAAGTCTTCGATCATGGTATGACCTCTGGCAATATTGGGCATCATCTCCACGCCATTTGGTCCATATACCGGGCGAAGCGATCCGTCCATTCTTTCCCCCCAGTGTCCGGTTAATTTATCTGCCGCCGGGCCATATTGATCCTGGAAGCGAGGCTTCATCAATAAGGATTCAAAAGTGATATTAGCATTGATATCGACCTGAAAACGATCCTGTCCTTTTTTTGTGGTGATCATGATCACTCCGTTCGCGGCACGGGACCCATATAAGGCTGCCGCATTTGCGCCTTTCAATACGGTGATGTCTTCAATATCATCTGAGGAAAGCTCGGAAGCGCCATTTCCAAAGTCTACCGGAAGGTTACCCGCATTGGCTGCAAAATCTCCCGAACCTTCTGTATTATTAGAAATCGGCACCCCGTCAATTACAAATAAAGGGCCGTTAGCGGAAAGGTTGAGCGAAGATTCCCCACGCAAAGTGATTCTGGAAGAACCAGCCACCCCGCCCGTGGAACCCACTACTTGTAAACCGGCAACTTTACCCGCCAGGGAGTTGGTGAAGTTAGTAGACTTTGTTTCTGCTAAATCATTGGTGGGGACAATAGAAGCGGCATAACCCAATGATTTTTCAGTCCGCTTAATCCCCAAGGCAGTTACCACTACCTCTGCTAATTCCTGAGAAACATCTTTCAGCGCAATATCCAGTTGACTTTGAGTGCCTACCGTAATGCGCTGGCTTTCATATCCCACAAATGAAACCACTAAAACATCAGTTTCCTCTGCGTCTACCATGAAGTTACCCTCAATGTCGGTGAACGATCCTGTATTGGTACCTTCAATGGCGACGGTAACCCCAATGATGGGCTCTCCGGTAACGGCATCATAAACACGACCTTTAACGGTATGGCCTAGTGCTAATTCCAATAAATCATTTTCTGATAATTCTGGTGCGGATTTTTCCGCCCAGGCGGGTCCAAAGGTTAAGGTTCCCAAAAGAAAAGAGGCCGTGGCGCATCGAAATAGTTTTCTTTTTGAAAAGTGCAAAGGGTAAAAATTTTGCAAACTCATTTTAATAATTGTGGTAAATTTTAGGCAATACAATTCCAGTAAGAAATTTTATATTCAAATAAATATTTCTTTTAAAAAACGAATATTATCATGTGATTAGATCACATATTCTGATGATGCAATATTACCGGATTGTGTGTAAATATTTTGCCTGAAGCGTCTTATGAAACCATCAAGCTTAAATTAAGGAGGGGGTATAATTGAATTGGAGTAATTAGATAAAAAAATAAATACCGTTAAAAAATGAAATAAGGATTAGTAAAAAGGGTGACGGGAAGTAGGCACGGGGTCGATTTTCTAATGTGGATTTAAAGCACGACCCCAGTGTTATGTCAGTTTTACGAAATGGTAGCGGACTGTTTTATAAGCGTCCGCCTCCATAAACGCCCACATTCATATGCGGCCTTACCTGTGGTCCATTAGGCCCCCAATGAACATCAACACCCGCACTGGTAGATAAGCGAGGATTCATGCAGCTGCCCATCATTAAAAGGCTGCTCCAAAGCAGCAGGAGAAATATTCGTTTTACAGATTTCATGACTGATTAGTTTAGTGGGTATTTTTGAACAGCGAAAATGGCGCCTTGGGGGTCTGCACAGATGCCAACGCTTCCATTGCGAATGTTTTCTTGTGGTTTCATAATGACATCTCCGCCCAGCGCTTTCACCTTATCACAAATCATGTGCGGATTGGCCACTTTTATATAAGGCACCCATAAGGACCGTATATTATCTAATGGATTCTGAATCATGGCGGCACATTGCTGATCTCCATTTTTAAGGACCCAATACGCTACCGCCTGGCCCGGCACCTGTTCAATGGTATATCCAATATTTTGATAAAAAGCCTTACTTTTTTCTAAATCATTAGTCCATAATTCTGTCCAGATCCATCCGTGATTACTCTCAATATCATTTGCAGGATCACCAGAATCACTTTTTATTAAGGAAATATAGGCGCCTTCGGGATCTTTGATTAAAGCGGAAGTTCCTCTACCCTTTAGGTGTATGACCTTTCCAATACTTTCTGCACCCAATGGCTGCAATTCGTTAAGCGTTTTTTTAACGTCAGAGACACTGACGGAACTAATCCACTCATCACCAGAGTCTTCGGGTTTTGCGGGTACTCCCCAAATGCCGGCGATGGGTTTGCCATTGTTTTTCACTAATAAATATTGATAGCCTTCTTTGTAGAGTGCGTCGAATTCCCATCCGAAAACACCCCCATAAAAATCTTTGGCTTTTTGAGCATCTCTGGTCACCAGGTCTCTCCAAATGATCTGGCCCGGATAATATTCCGGATTTTCTTGTTCAGAAATTGGAGGGAACTGAATACTGGCTTGACAGGCCGCTAAAAATAATGTTAATAGAAGTGGGAAATAGTATTTTATCAACATAGCTTTTTTTAGCATAACCCGAATGGGAAGGGAAGGTTTTAGCCCCTTTTTAATTTTGGGAGGTTTTAGCCCAAATGGTGTATGTTTCGTTTGGCTGCAAATCGGGTGAAAGAAAGGCATCGTTCCCTGATTCGGGCTTTTTCCAAGAAAGCAGATGAATGAGTAGAAAGCTAGCTTGCCCAAATTTGGATTATGGACAAATCAGCAATCACAATCTTATGGAAATGAAAATAAGCACCTTATGGTAGTCGATTAATTTGGCGGTGAATAATTCGGTTTAAGTTTAATTTTTGCTGGTGATGCGCTTGAAAGGACCCCTTATTTTAGCAAAATCATTTATTGCCTGCTTTTAGGAGTTCCTAATAGGTATAGGATTTCCACCGGACCAGATTTTATTTTTTTGATTTCCCATTCAAACGAACGGCTGTTTTGTAGTTTTTCCGTCATTTCCTTCATTTCCCGCAGGGTATAGGTTCTTAATACTGAAACGAATCCGTCCCACCATACAAAAAATGGTACAATAGGAATTAAATAAGTAAAGAGGATCCGGCCTATTGAAAAGGGGCGGATAAAAGGAGTGGTTAATAATACATTGATCGGCGAAAAGAAAAACTTGATCAGGTTGAGTAAATTTCTTTCCTGAGCCTCCACAATGAGAATAGCCTGTTGCTCTTCCACCGCATTTTGTAATATTTGTACGGCATTTTTCTCATTGAAATGGTGGAAAGAGAGGAACATGGTGCGAAGTCCCTTTAAATTAGAGGGGACATTTAAAGCGGACACCGTTTGATTCTCAAAATGAAGGACCTCAGGGAATTGTGCTTGTTGCTTTTTGAAAGCGGTGATATTCGGATAAAGATCAGTCAATCGTATCTGAAATTTACTTTCCACTTTTTGCAGTTGGGGAATGATGGACTTCCATCCACCACCTCCACCGGAAGCCAAATCAATAATTTGATGGCGGCCACTTTTTTGAATCCCTTTTTGAAGTATCGGGATAAGTCCTTCATAGAAATTAAACTGATTGGCAACGAATTGAAGAAAGTCGGTTCCGTAATTCCGGATTTTTTTTGGGAAATATGGCAAATCTTCAAATTCAAAAAGCTGATACCGGCGCATAAAAATGATTGTTTTTGTAAGAGGGTGTTTAAAAGCCAAAATTCGTAGCGAAAATTTGATTATTGAAGTAGCGATACCCGATTCTCTTGAGAGAATAGCAGCGCTATTGTTGAGAAATAATTTCAAATCGCTTCCAATAATTCGAATTTACAGCCGGATGGTATGCTTTTAAACAATCTATAAAAAACAATATAGGAAATTTTAAATCTATGGCGAAAAAAAACAATGTCGCTGGTCTGTTGAATAAGCATAAGGTGGCTTATGAACTGTTAACCTATGAGGTGGAGAAAGAGGGGGAAAGGGGCGGTGTCGGTGGCTGTAAAAACGGGACAGGATATTCAGCAAATCTTTAACCCGAATTATTCACCGCTAAATTTATTAACCAATCGGAAGTGGCTTATTTTTAGTTCTTTGAAGCTTATTTTATTTGAATACTAATAACCCAAATTTGAGCAAGCTTGCTTTCTCCTCATTCATCTGTTTCGGTGGAAAAAATTCGAATTAGGAAAAATTCCTTCATTTTTCCGCCTTACAGCTAAACGAAGATTTAAGCATGAATAATCCGGGTTAAAACCCTCATTTTAAGAGAGGATAAAACGGCAGTTGTGGTAGCTTGTATCCGGGGGGCAGGAGGTGAACTTAAAAGCACCCGCCCGGCTATCGGGAAATAAAAAAATAGAGATGGTGCCCATGAAAGAAGTATTGCCATTGATCGGTTATATCCGTGGAGGTTGTTCCCCTTTGGGGATGAAGAAAAATTATCCTACTTTTTTTGATCAGGCAATATTGGATTTAGATACCGTCAATATTAGTGCGGGTTTATGAGCGTGCTTAAAAGCCAAAATTCGCAACTAAAATTTGATTATTGCAGAAGCGATACGGGATTATTTTAAGAGAATTGCAGCGTTATTGTTGAGAAATAATTTCAAATCGCTTCCAATAATGCGAATTTGAAGTCGGATGGTGGGCTTTTAAATATGCTCTAAGAGGTTATCAGTTAAAATTGGTTCCACGGGATTTAATCGTGCTGACCAGCGGGCAGGTGGGGGAAATAGGCCACTAATCTTTTTTTTGATAAATCGTCTTTCCCCCTTTTATGGTTCTTGTCACCTGAATTTGCGCTAATGCTTGAGCACCTACCTTCAGTGGATTTTGATCAAGGATGACAAAGTCCGCTAGCGCTCCGGTTTTGAGGATACCTTTTTCTTCCTCTTCCCCTAGTTGAAGTGCAGGATAAGCAGTGAGGCATTTCAAAATCTGATATGTATCTTTTAAGGTGTCAGGCTGAAGATTTCTCATGTGTTGCATTAACAGGAAAGGTCGAAATTCGCCAAAAGGATATTGGCTTCCAATAGCGGTGGGAATATGAGCCTTGAGAAAGTGAGAGAAAGAATGCTCCAGCGGTGTATGGGTGGGTGCTGAAAGATTTTGATTTTCGGTGTTCAAAGGAAATAAATAGCATCCTGCAAGCTGAAAGGATTTGATATCGGCAGCGGTCAATTTAGCGGACAGTTTAGGGTTGAGTAAGACAGGATTGGGCCACCCTTCTTTCGGATAACCCATTGATCGAAAAAACTTCATTAGGACATCAGTCTCCGGTATATTTTCCACATTCAACCAAATGGGGATTTTTCTTTGTGTTAAAAGTGTGATTTGTTTTTTTAAGGTCGCCAAAGCGGCCTCATAGAGCATCTTTTTTTGATTCAGATTTTCCGTAAGAGCATAGGTATTCGAGATTCCCTCCCCCTCCTTGGAAATTTTTACCCCCTGAATTTTTAGTTGGTGTTCATAGTTTCCAATGGCAAATTCAAGACTATCATTTTGCAGAAAGGTATAAGTTTTAAAAGGGAGTAAAACGGAAATATCTTGAAGGAGCGCCTGTCTTTCTGCGGCTATTTTTAGGCAAATCAGCTCTTGCAATCGGGCATTTCCATCCTGAATATGGGTATATCCATTTTGTGCATAGAGGTTTTGAATCTCTTCAAGCCGAACTAATTTGTCCTCTATATCCCCCAAAGGAAGATTGTCGAAAACCGAATGCCAGGATTCTCCTCTTAGCCAATAATTAGTGAGCATTGCGATTTCTTCCGGCTGGGGGAATAGCAGGTTTTTGCTCATGGCCCATTCGAAAGCTTCGCTATTTAATAATGCAGACTGAAAATTCTCATGGATGAGCACCACCTTTTTATCGGGGAAATATTCCTCTAACAGTGCCGAGGTGATTTTTTCTTTGGGGGATAGTTTTTCCGGTTTGAGTCCCCAGGCAACAAGCCATTCCTGTTCATTTCCCGCAGAAAGTTTAAGATGATAAAGGATATTTGATAATTGATAGTCCTCTCCAATCGTTTTTGGGGATATGTCCTGCCAATGCGCCCGTCCCAGATCAAATGAAAAGTTACTGTACAGGTCAATGAATCCCGGTAGTAATGTTTTGCCCTTCAGGTTTATTTTTAGGTGTTTGGGGAATTGGGAGTGTGCCTCATTTAAATCACCCAAAAAAACGATGTGTCCATTTTGAACCACCAGCGACTCCACATATTCCGGAGTATCTCCTCGCATTGTAAGGATTTCTCCATTGTAAAAAAGGAGCATTTTACTTTTGATACGGTGCTTTTTGCTCCAGTTTTTTTTATCGGAATCACAGCTTCCTAAGAGGAAGGTAAATAAAAAAAATACAATCAGGCCTTTGTTCATCGGAGGAATCGGTTCTAGAATACCAATGAATTCTAAGTACTGAATGTTTGATGCCTTTGGGAATAATTCTTTATGTTTTTTTAACAGGAGTCATTCACCCTTAAACCCTCAATTAGTTGCATGCCGGGAAAGAGGAAGCAATTTATACTACTGCTAGTTTTTTCCCGGGAAACTGATGAATGACAACTTAGGCTCCCTAAAATTGGGGCTATTATAAAAATCAGTTCATTCATTCTCAACGATCCGATAACAATCCCCTTAGTGTAAGCATCTTCATGTAGGGATTAATATTTCGGATTAATTTGGTATTGGCAGCATTAAATTTAGCCTTAGTCCTCCCAATGCAGAGGAACCATTCTGCTGGTAAACGAAATACTATGATTCCCCGAAATCCCGATCATTACGGCTTCAATTAATGGGGCATTGTCTTCCTGCACAAAGCCATAATCCACGATATAGTTTGCACCGGCACCTCCTTTATCTTCTTTATGTTCGATGATGAATTCAACAGAGTTTAACGGTGGAATTTCTATTGTTTTGGTGACATGCTTTTCCAGCAATTTCCCCTTTGAATCATAATAATCCATCCGGTTCAGGTACATGGTTTGGTTAAAGCAGGTATTACGGATAGATACCGTTGCCGTTAAAAGTACTTTTCGCTGTTCACTGATCAGGTAAATATCACTGTAAACGGGAATATATGCTTTTTTCTTTACGGAGAGACTGTCGAATTTTATTTCTGAAAACTGGTATTTGGGAGTAGGGATTTTAGCTTTATTTCGCAGAGGAGAGTTATTATTTCCACAGGAATACAAGGATAAGGAAATAAAAAAGGAGAGTATAAGGCTGATTCTGTTCATATGCTTACTTCAATTCGACTTTTGTGAATGAAATTTGCTTTAAGTTAATGAAAGGATAATGAATTCTCCTAATCCCTATCAAATTTATAATCTGTTGAGGAGGTGAGTCGCATTACGTTTTTTAGTATCCTGCTGCATGTCCATCTTTCCGGCTTTCGGAAGCTCCATAGTAAACCTTTTTGTTTTCATCCCACATAATGGCCTGATAACCGCCATAACTCCCTAAACTGTAACCCACCTGATGCCCTTTGTGTAATAATTCCTGGACGGTTTGATAGGGGAATCCTGATTCTAATTTTACTTCACCACCATTGGTCATTACTTCTCCGGTTGGCTCCGAAGAGCCCTGATGTTCCATCCTGGGTGCATCTCCGGCCTCTTGTAAATTCATATTAAAATCTATTAAATTCATCACAATCTGAGCGTGACCCTGAGGCTGCATTCCACCGCCCATTAAACCAAAGCTCACCCATGGCTTTCCATTTTTGGTGATAAAAGCCGGGATAATCGTATGGAAAGGACGTTTGCCTCCTTCCACTACATTGCGGTGGCCCTCCTCCAGGGAAAATAATTCCCCTCTGTCCTGAAACATAAATCCCAATCCCGGCGGCACCATGCCGGATCCCATACCTCTGTAATTAGACTGGATTAAGGAAACCATATTGCCCTCCTTATCGGCTACGGTCAGGTAAATGGTATCCCCATCTTTTAATTTACCCGCCGGATAGCTTTTGCCTGCCCGATTTGTAATCAGGCTCCTTCGCTTTGCCGCATAGTTTTTTGAAATTAACTCCTCTATGGGGATTTCTGCAAAATCCGGATCTGCATAATATTGGGCCCGATCCTCAAAAGCCAGCTTTTTTGCTTCCACAAAATGGTGGATATATTCCGATGAGCCAAATCCCCATTCCGCTACCGGATAGCCTTCCATGATGTTGAGGATTTGTAAGGCCGCAGTTCCCTGTCCATTTGGGGGGAGTTCCCAAATATCATAGCCTCGGTAATTGGTAGAAATGGGCGTCACCCATTCTGAATGGTGATTTGCAAAATCCTCAAAAGTCATTAGGCCTCCTTCTTTTTGTAAAAAATCAGCCATGGTTTTCGCCATTTCTCCTTTGTAAAATGCATCTCGGCCCTCTTTGGCGATGATTTTTAAGGTCTGTGCTAAATCGGGGTTTTGAAAAATATCTCCTTTAGAAAGGGGCTTGCCTTCAGGCATAAAGACATCCGCAAAATTGGGGTAATCTTTAAATCTTTTGGAAGAAGCGGTCAGGTAGTATCCAATTAATTCAGTAACAGGGAAGCCCTGCTCCGCATACCGGATGGTTGGTGCGAAAATGGTTTCCATTTTCAGCTGTCCGAATTTTTGGTGCAACTCAAACCAACCATCCACACAGCCCGGAACGGATACCGGTAGAGGACCAAATTTTGGTATGCGGTCCATATTCCGAGCTTGGAAGTATTTCAGGTCAAGCGCCTGAGGTGATCTTCCGGAAGCATTTAAACCGTATAATTTTTGATCTTTGGCGCTCCAGACGATGGCGAATAAGTCGCCCCCAATTCCGCTTCCGGTAGGCTCCATGAGACCTGTAGCGGCATTGGCCGCAATTGCCGCGTCAATGGCATTTCCACCTTTTTTTAAAATATCCAAGCCAATTTGAGTAGCCAGTGGATGACTGGTGGCAACCATGCCATTTTGGGCGATGACCTCCGATCTGCTGGCAAAAGTAAGACCGGTTACCCGATCTTGTGCCCTCAAAGGAGTAAGAAGGAAAGTAATCGCCAGAAAAAAGATCAGGTGCTTCATGGAATTTTTCGTTTGAGTATATGCTTATAGAAAAATATTCATAGTGGAGTACAGAAGCAAGTTTTTGAAATATTTTGTTTTTTATTGATTGTTAGCTGATTAAATAGGATGGGGAGTAAGTTGGGCTAAGGCCGTATGCCGGGGGCATTAATAACGGGTTAGGGGAAATCACTAAGGGGGATTTATTCACCGCTGAGTTTATGGATTCAAGCCAAGGGCTGATTAGTCGGGTGATTATAAGTATTTTATCTGATTTTTAATTGCCCAAATGGGGTGAGTTTGCTTTCGCGTCTTTCATGTGTTTTGTAGGAAAAAACCGAAATAGTAAGCATTACTTGATTTTTCCGCCATGCAGCTTAACCAGGATTTAAGCAGGAATAATCCGGCTTAATAATACCTGATCATTGATTGGAAAATGGTCTTGGAATTTTCGCTGATCGATCCATAAGATTTCCGTTTTAAATAGAATTGACGTTAAAAAAAGAGGCTGCTCCTTTTTGAGCACCCTCTTTGTATTTCCGTACACCAATGGTTAATCGGTTTAAGGAATTAATTTCTTAATTATATGGCCATTCCTTCACGGAAGCCACCCGGTGCAAATAGAGATAGCATTCTGTCTTTTTGTCCATTAGAAAACATGTACATACAGCCATCATTAACATAGTCCATATAGTTCATCGTCATGTCCGTTGAGCTACAACGGACAGTCGGGAATGAAGGACAGCCATAATTTGGCCCATCTGAAATTGGGGTGTCTGCCACAAAATCATCTACACCACAACCGCCATCGCCCCAAATGTGGCGAAGGTTGAGCCAGTGCCCCACTTCATGGGTGGTAGTTCGTCCCAAATCGTAAGGGGCGGATAGGGTACCTACTCGACCAAAGAAATTGTAGCCGATCACTACTCCATCAGTAGCCGCTGGTCCCCCGGGGAACTGTGCATAACCCAAGATGGTGCTTCTTCCCGATTTGATGCTGTTCACCACCCACATATTTAGGTATTGAGAAGGATCCCACGGATCCACTCCACCTTTGGAGGCTTTTTTCATGTCATCATTTGGTCTCCAGCTTCTTTTGGAGGAGTAGGTACGGGTGATGGCATCTAATTTGAAATTTAAGCCAACGTTGGCCGCTACACCGCTGAAAACTGAAGGAATCAAACTGGCATCTGAATTTTGAAGGTTAAAATCTTCATTCAGGACGTCAATTTGAGATTGTACCTGGGCATCTGAAATGTTTTCTGCATTGGTACGATAAATTACATGCACCACTACAGGTATTTCGATTTGACCATTTACCAGGCGTAATTTAGTGATGTCGAAATTGCTAGCTTGCTCTTCGATTACCTGGATGTTGTGTGCGAATTCCGGATTGTTGGCCATTTGTTCATCAAAGACTTCCATAGTGCCACATCCTCTACCCTCTAAAGTGGTAGTCTCTTCCTCTAAAGTTAGATTTTCTTGTTTTAATTCGTTGTTAGTACAAGCAAATGACAATAGGAGAAGAGCGAGTAAAAATAGATTTTTCATTGAGTAAGGTTAAAATTGGTAAAGACCAAAACTATTGAAAAATTGTTGTATAACAAATCTCTTGCTTTTTGAAAGTTTTGAAACAGAGTCAATTTAAAGAATAAAATTTGGAAAAAAGCTTAATCACTTAACGCAACAATAACTAATATGGGCTTTAGTAATAATGTTTGAAATAGGGTGAATTGTATTTTTTCAAGTTCAAAAAATTTCAAAAAATTTTTATTCCTTACATGCATTTTTATTGGGAGTCTAACCGATTGCGACCTTAATATTGCGCAATTTGAAAATGCATGAAGTCCTCGGGTTGCATGTAACCTGAAAAGTAATCATTGATGTCATAAATTATAGATCTCTTACTAATCTAATGTAATTGTTGATGCTGATAACATCTCCCTGAGGTCCTTTACCATGGGGGAAGTTGGCAAGATCTCCGGTTTTCGGATCACTTCTTTGCGCACCTGCGCCATGAACGTCCATTAAAACGCCCTTTCCATTTCGTTGGTGTGGAGGCTTAAAGTAACCCATCGCCTGTCCGAATGAGATGTAAATGGCCTGCCGCCCTCCCTTTTGGTTGATATGTGTGGTAGAAGTCCAAAAAGCGGGATAGTCTTTTTGTCCATTTGAAAGCCGTATAGAAGAGATATCGAATTGTTCATTAATGGCGGCTTTGCCATTTTTTTGAGGACTATTGGCGTAGTCCACGATGCTTTGCAGTTCTTTGGCATTGGGTAAGCGCCAGTCACTATAGCCTAAATATTTTTCCTGGTTTCGCTCTTGTACCCAGGCCAGTGCCTTTTCCCAATTCATGCCTTTTTGGCTATCCATTTTACTCCACATTAATCCTGTCGCCAGATCCGAAATGGTGCTGTTTTGATGGTCTTTGAATTCGTTTTTTCCATATTCCGGATTTCCCCTGACCAAACGTACCATAAATTGTTTTCCGGATTGGCTTCGCGGGTCATTCACCGGATAAGCTTTTATGCGGCCATCTGCGAAATTCAATCCAAAAACTGCCCGGTCCTTGCCCATTACTTTTCCCTCATAAAAGGTACTGGAAAGCAATTGGCTGTCGATGATACGTGGGCCATTGGCGCTGTATTCAAAATCAAAATAGCGGGTATCAATAAAGGGTTTAGCCTGATTTGGCAATTGCTTCATATCTGGCCCGCTGATGTCTACCCCACTAAAATTAAGCAGGGAGTACACTTCTTTGATAGTGGGAACACGCCAATCGGTGTAGCCGCCATCCTCACAATTTTTCGCCCATTTTTGAGCCTCTTTCACCGTCATAATTTTATAGGCTTTTTGCCAGTACAAACCGGTGTTGCTATCCAGGACGATGTCCTGTTCTATTTTTTGATAATTCGGTGGGAGAGCTGAATGTTGGGCATCTTGTCCATAAAAGGCTTCCCCTTTTTGGGGAGGACTAATAGCGTTTCGGTTGTCAAAACAGCGGTTTTGTCCAGTGTCTACTATTGTATAGGGGAGGAAGTGGCTTGCTTGGGCCATCGATAAATAAGGGAGGAGCAGTAATAAAAGCAGGATCAGGTTTTTCATGTAATCATTGATGATTTGAGGGCCAATTAAAGAGAAGGTCAGGTATTTTGGAAAAAGGATCAATCAACGGCTCATTATTTTCAATCAATGGCTTTTCCGACTGAAAAAATGGCTAAAGGAAATATTATTGGAGCATATAAATGATTTTTTCTATCTTTCGATTATGAAAACACAAATTTTGGCACTAGGCCTTTTAATGGCAGTGGCCGCCTGCGAAGAGAAGCATAACAATCAAAATAATAATGCCACCCAGGAAGTGGTTGAAGACAAAGGTTATGATGTCTTAATGACCCTTGGTCACGATACCGGCTCTTTCACTCAGGGCTTGGTTTTTCATGAAAACACCCTTTTAGAAAGTACAGGAGGTAATGGTACCTCCTGGATTTCGGCGATAGATTATACCACCGGAATTGGAGAACGGAAGGCTGATCTGGACGATCGCTATTTTGGGGAAGGCATTACGGTGATGGATGGGAAAATTTATCAGTTGACCTGGCATGGAAAGACAGGCTTTATTTATGATGCCTCAACTTATGAAAAGTTAGATAAATTTCGATATGATTTTGAAGGTTGGGGAATAACGCATGATGGTAATAGTCTGATTATAAGTGATGGATCTGAACACCTACGTTTCATGGATGCTACTTCCTTTTCCGTACTTAAGGAAATTAAGGTGACGGAAAATGGCCGCAAGGTGAGCTATCTCAATGAGCTGGAATATATCAAAGGCTTTATCTTTGCCAATCAATGGCAGACAGATGATATTTTGAAGATTGATCCGGCGACGGGGAATGTAGTGAAACGCTATAATTTCTCTCAACTCGCTGCAGACAATAAGCAAATGAATCCACAGGCTGATGTCTTGAATGGTATTGCTTATAATGCGACCAATGATCAGGTATATATCACCGGTAAGCTGTGGCCAAGAGCTTATATAATTCGGTTGCGATAAAATTGAAAAGGCCCGCTTTGGTGCTTTTATTGGAGAACGGCCTTTTGGCCGCTTTTTTTTTGTTAGGCCTCAATTATTATATTGTCCAAATTGTTTATCCCTAAATTTATGAGGTCGGCTTAAAAGGTTTATGGTCAACTTAATAAGGTTGTGCCTATTGATTTATAAATAGACAAATATGGGCAAGATTGCTTGTTTCTCCTTCATCTGTTTTCTTGGGAAAAAATGGAATAAGGAATTATTCCTTCATTTTTCCCCTTGCAGCTAGACGAGGACTTCAGCAAGTTTGATTTGGGCTATGTTTATAGAGTAAATGAGTGAATTTACCCTTTTGATTGATGTATTTACAAAGAGCGTTCAATCAATGGTGGCAGATGAAGAATGGGAACTTAGGGAATGATGTTGGTTCATAAAACGCTGTTTGGGGCCTGATTTTTTTGTCCCATAAAAATCCGGCAAAAACACCTCTGTATGCCAATAGGATGGCTCTTTCATAAAAAAAGGAGGCTTGATTCGCCTCCCTTTTATAGTTTTGATTAGTCCATTACAGTGTCCAAACCACGTTGAAAACCTTTTAACTTGCTGACCTTCCGGATAGCCAGTAAGGCCCCTCCGACATATGGTTTTGCACTTCCGCCGGCATTATGCTTAATGGTGAGTTGTTCATCCGGTAATCCAAAAATGCTCTCCAGCGCAATGTTAATACCGGGCAAACGAACCGAATGTACTTGTGTGCCATTCAAATCTGCCCCGCGAATTTCCTTTGGTCCATTGATTTGATCTACGGGGATCACTTTTTGGGAGGCACCCACTTTAGAAAGTCGATTGGCCAATTCTTTGGCACTGCCACTTGGACAGTCCTTTTTCTCTGCTTTGGCATAATCAATAATTTCCCAGGACGGCATATAACGTGCCGCCATTTCGGCAAATTTGTTTAATAGTACCACGCCAATAGCAAAATTTCCAACGGCCAGAACAGATTGTTCACAGCGGTCTGCTGCCGTGGCGATTTCCTGATAGTCACGGTCATTTAGTCCACTGGTACCGATAATTACGTCCAAAGAAGCAGATAAGGCGGTCATGACATGGTGCTTGGCAATTTCAGCTTTGGTATACTCCACAAAGATATCCGCCTCAACTTCAACCGCTTCTTCAACGGTCTTGAAGATTGGGATTTCGGCTGTTAACCCAAGGTTTAGAATTTCATTCAGATCACCACCAGCATTTTTTCTGCTTATTGCGGCAACCAATACTAAATCCTCTGCTGCCGCTATCCCTCTGCACAATTCACTGGCCGCCCAACCGGTCGCACCTGCTACAATTATTCTTTTCTTATTCATTGGTGTTATATTGCAATCGATGAATTTGTTGTAAATATACGAATCTGAAACTTTTATTTAGCCCTTGGTTTTTTTCATTTTTCCTTTTCTATATGAATTCTTTTGTGGCAGGGTATAATATGATTTTCTCAATGGGTAGTAGGTCTTCCAATTTCAAGTTTTCCATTGTATTTTCTTCAGGTACCTGCAGTAGCATCGCATGAGGGAAATATCCAGCTGTATATATGTGATAATGAGGCAGGGCTGCTTTTCGGTTGGTTTTTATTCTTTGTGGCTTTTTTAAGGATCTTACCAAAAATGAATAGTTTAAAGGGTTATTGATCCCCATTATTTGCTATAAAAAGAGGTAGAATCGGATTGTTTTGATAAAATAGCCGACTTATTGTTGAGGAGTTTGCCAGAATCACTTTTAATTATTCGAATTTGTGGAAGAGGGTGTAGGTTGAAACATATTTAAAAGTTTTAATTTGTAGTAGTCTTTGGATTCCGTTCCTAACTATTTTAAATATCATGCAAAATCTTCTTCAACAATACCTACAGGCCTTTGATATCCTTTCCGCTGAAGAAGTGGAATTGATTGTTCGGGAATCCGATATTCGGTTTTTTCCCAAGGGAAGCATTTTATTACGAGAGGGGGAGATTGCCCGGCACTGTTATTTTGTATTGAAGGGTTGTGTGCGAGAGTTTGTGTTGAAAGAAGGGGAAGATCGCAGTACTAATTTCTTCCTGGAGGGAGATTCAGTGACTGCTTTTAGCAGTCAGAGGGGAACGCAAGTGTCTGCGCGCAACTGGGAATGTCTGGAAGATTGTATTTTAACGGTGGGGACGGAACAGCTTGAGAAAGAAATGTGTCAAAAAATTCCAAGACTGGCAGATTTCATTTTGCAGGAGGTGGAAAATCAAAATGGTCGTATTCAGGATCAATTAGCGCATTTTATCATTTCCAATCCGGAGGAACGTTATGGGCAATTATTGGCACAAAGGCCGGAAATATTTCAACGCGTTCCTCAACATCAAATTGCCAGTTATATTGGAATTAAGCCGGAGTCTTTAAGTCGTTTGAAAAGTCGGCTTCAAAAGAAGGGGTTATAGGTTTGAGGCCTTTGATCATTATCCACAAAATGAATATTAATTCCCCCATGCTCAGTACTTCGCTGATGCTATAAATATAGGGAAGACCGGGGAATAATAGGTTAGAAATGCCTCCGATAAGGTAGCCGCAACCCCCCAACCATAAAGCGCCGGTGATCCAATTCGGGAATTGTTCGGAAAGTTGTGTTAATCGACCAAGCGGGAAAAGCCATAATCCCCAAAACAGTTCAGTTAGGGTCTGCCCTTGTTGGTATAGCAATAAATGTTGGTAAAAGATGGCGGGCTGATTCCACACCTCTGGTAATATTAATTGATGCGTTTCGTTGTATATCGTGAGGGGGATACTCAGGTAGGCAAATGCAATCATAAGCAATGCCTGAGGTTGGTTTACCTTTTCAAATAATCGGAAAAGCAAGAATGGAATGATGATGAATAACAGCTGGGTGATTAGCCTGCCTAGAATGCCTAAACGAAATATCAAAAGGTGCTCTGATAAATAGCGGATAGGTTCGGATTTGGCTAAGCTTTCCGGGATAATAACGATACTTGCAATGCCGATGATCATCCAGATAGGGTATAAGATTCGAAGTAGTTTAATGTTGGTCTTCATAATAGGAGTAGCTTTTGTTTTCATGATGGTTAAGCGCCTGTTTATAAGCACACCATCCGGTTGCAAATTCGAGTTATTGGTAGCGATCTGGATAATTGCTCAATATTAGTCATGCTTTTTTTTCAAAATATTCCTTTATCGCTTCTGCAATAGTCAAATGTTCGCTGCGAATTTTGGCTTTTAAACACGCCTTAAGATAGCGGCTCTTTTTCCCCGGTGCATTGACTTTAGTTAAGAAATGACTGGTGGCTTGGATAATTGAAGGACGCTTGGATGAGCTGGGGCCTTGCTGTAGTAGTTCTTTAGCGTGCAGGTATTTAAAGCCAATAAGTGAGCCCCTTCAGTATGTTATTTATTGTAGTTTGCCTGATATTGTTGTTGTCTGACGTTGTAAATCAAAATTGAATTCTTTGAAGTGTTAATTATGCCATATTTTGGGTGGTGATATTTTTTATATATATGATTGATTTTTGTATAGTTTTAGTGAGGTTATTTTTTAATTAATTTGATTTTAACTTAAATCCGGACTGACAAAAGAGTGGGTTAGGGGTGATAAAAGTCATGTAAAAGCGCCGTTTGAAAGTATGATTGTGGTAACTCTTTTTTTCTATAATTTCAATTTTTATGTTGTTCCTTTTTTGGGGGCGTAATTTATTGCAATACGATGCACGGCAGTAGGATAACCCGTTTCCTTTTTCTGGTTAGAGTAATTAATGTTTTGATTTTTAGGGTGTTGTTTCGAATTTTTATAGGAGGTGGTAAAGCTTGATATGATCTCGATCCGAAAATTTCGGGTAATTAGATGCTATTTCGTGGCCATTTTTTTGAGACTGAAACGCTTTCTTGTTAAAGGGAGTTGGTGTTGAAAAGGTAGCCTGGCGCATTTATTTTTTTTCATGCGATGCTATCGATAGTATTATTTTATTGATTCAAAACAGGTTGATATTATGATAAAAGTCATTCTTAATTTAAACTATGCGCTGGCTTAATTTTTTTTTCATAAACAAATCTTTAGAGCTGATTCAAATCATATTATATGCAAGAGGAATTGTATTTCTTGCCACCATAGTGTTAATATTTTTTTTGAACTTTCATAGAGCAGGAGATAGCTAACTGTTTGCTCTTAAATAAATATCAGACCAATGACAAGAAAACTTTTAATTCGAGATTTAACACTCAGAGATGGTCAGCAATCTTTGTTTGCGACCAGAATGACACAGGATCAAGTTGAGCGTCTGCTTCCGGATTACAAGGAGGCTAACTTTTACGCGATGGAAGTGTGGGGTGGAGCTGTGCCTGACTCTGTGATGAGATATCTCGGGGAAAATCCGTGGCACCGCCTAAAGAGCATCGATGAAGCTGTTGGCGGCATTAGTAAACTTACTGCTCTTTCGCGTGGACGTAACCTTTTTGGTTACACGCCTTATACCGAAGAGATTATTGAGGGATTCTGTAAAACCTCGATTAACAATGGTCTGAATATCATGCGTATTTTTGATGCGTTGAATGATACGGATAACGTAAAGTCGACCATTAAATACGTAAAAAAATATGGTGGTATTGCCGATTGTGCAGTATGTTACACCATTGATCCTCAGTATGATATTACTTTTGCGGATCGTGTGAAAGCTATTTTCACAGGTAAAAAACTTCCAAAACCAGTATTTACCGATCAATATTTTATTGATAAGGCAGTAGAGTTGGAAGGCCTGGGAGCTGACATGATCTCTATAAAAGATATGAGTGGTTTGATTCCTCCAATGCGCGTAGCGAAATTGGTGAAAGAATTCAAATCAAGATTGAGCATTCCTGTTGATTTCCATACCCACTGTACGCCTGGTTACGGTACTGCAGCGGTATTGGCTGCGGTAATGAGTGGTGCGGATATCGTGGATACCTGTATCTGGAACTTTGCAGGTGGTTCCGCTGGTGTTGCTATTCAGTTGATGTACGTTTTCTGTCAGAAGTTGGGCATCGAGTTGGATGTGAATATGGAAGCCGTTGCACGTATCAATGAGAAATTGATTGATATTCGCGCGGAATTAAAAGATTTTGATGCTTATGCGAGTCTGCCAAAACCATTCAACCCATTAACTGATCAACTTCCTGCGAATGTGGATCAGTTATTTGATAAGGCGATCGCTGCGGTGAATGCGGGTAATGAAGACGAATTGCTTGCAGCTTGTCACCAGATAGAGGATCACTTCAACTTCCCGAAACCAAATACCAAGGTAAAAGAGGCGGAGGTTCCAGGTGGTATGTACTCCAATATGGTAGCACAGTTGAAAGCGTTGAAATCTGAAGAAATTTTGGATGAAGCGATGAAGCTGATCCCTCAGGTACGTTTGGATGCCGGTTTACCTCCATTGGTAACGCCTACCAGTCAGATTGTAGGGGCGCAAGCAGTGAATGCAGCTTTGAGTTTGAAAGCAGGTAAGGACATGTATGCCAACTGTTCTAACCAGTTCAAGGCTTTGGTGAAAGGAGATTATGGTAAGACGCCGATTCCGGTGGCGCCTGAGTTCCGTCAGAAAATCTGTGGTTTCCCTGAGGAACGCCCGTTCGATACCAGCAACTATAAGAAGCAGGATAATCCTAAATTGGCGGATGCAGGTAACGTTCAGTTAGCAGAGAATTACGAGGAAGAATTGTTGTTGGAATTGTTCCCAACAGTTGCTCGTCCTTATTTAACTAATCTGAAGAAGAAGCAATTCGAAGCGAACAAGCCTAAGGAAGTTGAAAAGGTTGTTGAGAAGGCAGCGCCGGTAAAACAACTTCAATTTGGTAAAAAGATGGATGCGCCAATGCCTGGAAAAGTGGTAAGCATCCTGGTGAAAAGCGGAGACAAAGTAGAACGCGATCAGCCGATCATGATTTTGGAATCTATGAAAATGGAGAACAGCATTTTTGCAGAATACAGCGGATATGTGAACCATATTATGATTGAAGAAGGTCAGACCATTGCTACTGGTGAATTGATGCTTGACATCGTGAAGTCACAGGATGAAGTGACTGCTGTAGAAATGGCATAATATCGTAAGGGATATACGATCATTATATACAAAGCTCTCCATAACACTGGAGAGCTTTTTTTATTTTTGGGGCTTCCTGATTTCTCCTTGAAGGGAACAGCGGGAATTCAGGCTGCCATATTAATCCATAGCCGGTTTTTGTTTTTGGACTTTCTGCTCTGTGGGTTCAAGGAAAGCTTGGAGGGTTTCCATGGTAAATATCCGGCAGGCATCCGTAAGCACCGTCAGTTGATTTGGGGTAATATGATTTAGGGCCGTATCCATGGGTGAAGGCTGATGATAAAAAATAAGCCTGTTCCCTTTTAGTTTTGGTGGTGCCGGAGGAGGGAGTTGCGTGTATTTTGATTGATTGGAATTTTCTAGGAGATTGCGAATAGCGACTATTTCCGTAATACGATCTCCGAAAACAAAGTATTGTTGATCAACCTCCAAACTCTCCGGACATCCCATTTCACCCACCAGTAAGATTAATTCTTCGATAGATTGTTGTCCCTTAACCCATTTTTCGACTCTTACCTTCACCCTCGATCCTTTTCCTTTGGTTTGGAAGACGGGCTGCATGGATTCATCAAATTTCAGGATGGCGATCGGCCTGACGACCATTCCGAAATCAGCTTCTTTCAGCATTTCTTTGAATAAAGCAGGGGTTAAATTTTCGCACGAACAGGCCTTCGTGCTCACATGAAGGGTAGTCGCAAAAAAGAACAGGTGGAGGTAAAGCAGGAATTTCATTCTCGAATATAAACCGGAGGTAAGTTTTTTGCAATGGCCGCGGAGTGCATTTCCTTGAATGCGCTATAGCTGGCCAAAATCGAAAGTTTTTTATTAAATTGATGAAAAATTTCATTCTGTACAACATGGCCATTGATAAAGAATTTAAGGAAGCTTTAAGCAATTTACCCGAAAAAGAAAAAGATAAGCTGATCTTGCGGCTGATTAAAAAGGATCCGGCCTTGATGCGAAAACTGCATTTTGAATTGGTGAGTGAAGATAGCTCCGAAGACCGTCGGGCAGAAATGGAGGATTGGATTATCGATAGGGTAACGTATGAAACCAAATCCTTTTATAGTCCAGGTTATCTGATGATGGGGATGCGGGATATCAGTGGAAGAATAAGTGAGCATGTGAAAACCACTAAGGATAAATATGGGGAAGTGCGTTTGAATTTATTGATGCTCAATGAAGTGCTGCGGAATAATATTGTAAATATTCAGGAGGCACCTCCGCGGAAAGTTCACAAGCTTTGTGTTTATGTAATCGCGCGGGCTTATAAAATATTAACGCTGATCAAGGGATTGCATGAGGATTACCAGATTGAATTTCATGAATTACTGGAAGAGTTGGGGAAGCTGATCGGGAGTAGTCATTATTTAATGGATGCGGCTATTCATAATGGTTTTGATGTGAATTGGCTGATCACCGGGGAATTTCCGGATGATATCGGGCAGATTCAGAAAGATTTGCGTGCGCAGGGATTTTTGAAGTAATGTTGTGTTAAAGGTATATTTAACGGAAAATATTGTTTTCCATGGGAATTTGCTGCTCTGTACTATGGGGTTCAAATTGTAAAAAGAAAGTAGACAATTCGAAATACAAAAAAGCTGCCTTTTTCAAAAGGCAGCTTTTCGTTCTTAAAGCCGAATTATTCACGTTTAAATTCTCTCTTTGCGGCAGGGCGGAGATAATAAAGGAGTTTTCCTATTTTGAGTATTTACCAAGAAGCACACGAAGGAGGAAGAAGTAAGCCTATTCAAAATGGGCCGATTAGGAACTCAGAAAGACCAACCTCAACGAGCTAGCATGGAGTTTCTTAGGGCGTTTTACTAAATCTAGCGTTCAATAATTCGGCTTACAGCTAAAGTATTAGTACTTTATTGACTAATATATTATCTTTTTCTATTACGCGTAATATATAAAATCCGGGCTCTAATTCAGAAACATTGATTTCATTATTAGTATTTGAAATTGATCCTGTTTTAGATACTTTTCCAGAGGTATTCACCAGGGTATATTTTGCATTGTTCAGTTTTCCCATAAAAACTTTTAGTGTAGTGAATGCTGGATTCGGAAATACAGCAAAACCTTCCGGAATAACCCCTTCCTGACGTACGGAGTACTGACTGGCGCGTGCATTGTCGTCTATACAAAAACTGGAGGTTTCGCTGGAGCCAAAACTCCCTCCTGAGGCTAATATTGATCCACCTGCGGTGAGGCTGTAGGAACCATTTCCATAAGAACAGCAAATGCCATCTCCATAGGAGTCATAAATTACGAAATCATAACAACCATTTTCTAAAGCAATGTCTTCTACCAGAGTAGAGCCATCTGCCGCTGATCCATAAGTGCCTCCGGAGGCGATGACGGTCGATCCCTCTAATATTTCCCATCGGGTTTCCTCGGGATAATTGTCGAAAGTGATGGTTAATGTCGCCAGAGTAGTTCCGCCTGAACCTCCGGAGCCTCCACTGCCATCAGAACTGATGGCGAAAGCATCAATGGCCATATCTCCCTGCCAGGTGCTTCCCGTAGTACCTACATATTTTAGTTTAATCGTACTGCCCAAATAGTTGTTAAGGTCCAAGCTGACTTCATTCCAACTATTTCCCTGATTGCCGGAAATCGACCATAGATTCGTCCAGCTTCCATCATCAACCGATATTTGCAAAGCAAGATTCCCCATATTGGAGGCACCATACAGGTGGTACTGGAAAGTAAGTACGGCAGCGGATTGATTGCTCAGATCAAAACATGGGCTTAATAGCTCCGCTACTTTTGAAGGGTAATTTGGCGAAGAGGATTCCACATACATATAATAACTACCGTCCACGGCTGAAGCGGGTCCGGTGTTGGAAGATGGAGTGCCGGAAGCATCTCTGGTCCAGTCGAAGTCATCTCCGCTACCTTGTGTCCAATCGCCTAAACCGCTTTCGAAACTTTCTGCATAAGGATAATTTTCGATAGTATTTGAACAGCTTGGCGTTCCGCCACCTCCGCCAGGAGTGTAAATCGGATCCAATAAAAAGCCTTCTCGGCCACCACCATTGGCAAAAGTGGCCTGCATGCGGTTATCTTGTCCGGCAGAGAACATGAACATACAGGCGTCATCCACATAATCCATATAATTCATGAACATATCATTTCCCGGAGAGGAAGGGCAGCTGTTCGTGCCAGCAGAAGGGCAGCCATAGTTGGGATTGCCCGCAACCGGGGTGTCGCTCACAAAATCGTCTGCCGAGCAATTGCCATCCCCCCAAATATGGCGTAGATTGAGCCAGTGGCCTACCTCGTGAGTGGCAGTTCTTCCGCGATCAAATGGTGCGGAAAGATAAAAATTGCTACCTCCGGTGGCAGTGGCATCTCCAAAATATTGAGGTGACATTACCACGCCGTCAGTCGCCAGGCTTCCTCCGGGAAATTGGGCATAGCCTAAAATTCCTCCGCCAATATCAGCGACCCACATGTTTAAAACACGTTCCGGCTCTACAGGCGGATATTCATATTTGACGGCATCATTTGTGCCCCAGGTATCGCGACTATCAGAGAACCTTCTGATTTCCAAAATTTCGAATCGTAGTTTGGTGTCGCCGGATCTGACCGATTGAAACTCCGAAGGGGTGTTGTCATAATCACTATTGGTGGCGCCAAAGTCTTTGTTGAGGCGATCTATTTGGGACTGTACCTGTGCATCTGAAATGTTCTCGGTGGCATTGGCGTAAACCACATGTATGACACAGGGGATAATGATTTGATCTCCGGAGACTCTGAATTGCTCCGGGTTTTCCTCAAAGCGACGGGTGAGATTTTCAATTTCGTTTTGTCTTCTGGCGAAGTCTGGGTCAGATTGTAATAAACGTTCATGAACTTCTTCTGTGGCACATAGCCTTTTTTGCGCATAGGCGAAATTAGTAATGGCCATAGCCATCCCTAATAATAGTAGGTTTTTAAACATAAGTATTAGGTTAAGATTGGTATGGTATTCTAATGATTCGTGATACGGAGGGATCTAAATGCTTGAGAACAGCATTTTTAAGACTATTTTCCAGATGCCTCCATATTAATATCGATTAAAATCATTGGATTACATATTGCAATAATACAACATCATTGCTAATAAATAAAACAAATTTAATACACATTGTTAAAATTCCAATTATATTCCTATTTACTGAAAATCAATAAGTTCAAAAACGCAAAAAAAATCCTACTTATTAAAAGTAGGTAGTGATTTTGCGTTTTGTGAAATATTAGAAAAATTATACTGTATTTCTTACAAGGTGGAGGGGGCGGCGGTAAGGAGCTAAATTTTGCTGAGGAGGCGTTATTTTAAATTTATTAATGGTGGTTTTTCGTAGTTTAGTTTGAGGTTTGTCCTTATTTAAGGTGGTGTTAAAGCGAGCATCCCTTAGGAGGATTTGGCAAATTGAGGCAGAATAATATCTCGAGATGGGGTTTATGTTAAAAATTAACTATTTGTCTGGCTTGTAATTTTGTGAATTGACGGATTTTTTTGGGGATGGAGAGGGGGAAAATACGCCGCCATAATAGGGATCTCTAATTCATTTGGATTAATAATTGAAATTATCTGATTAGTGGTTGTTTATGGGCTCTTTTATAATAAAGCCCTCTTAAGTAACCCTTGTATTATTAATTATACTTATATTGAGTTAAGGCTAAGTGCTGAATAATATTTTTAAAATTACCAAAAGTAGATGTCTATTATTTCCATGAATAAATATTTATTCATTATCCATTTTTTTGTGCTATGTATATTTACAAAAGTAGATGTTTATGGACAAAAAAGATCTTTTATATTTACTATTGAGATTCCGGAGGAAAGTAAGGATTTCGAGATCTATATTGACGGAAGTGCTGGTATGAATGGAGCCAATTATACTATTCATTGGGGGGATGGCAGTAGTGTCGCCAGAGGAGGTGATCAATTAGAATCCATTAGGCATACCTATAGTAAGGAAGGGCAATATCAAATTAGCATTAGTGGTCATTTTCCTCAAATCAATTTTGATAATCCCACTATTTGGAGGTATCGAGTAATCAATCCTAACAAAATTATTTCAGTAGATCAATGGGGGGGTAATCAATGGTTCAGCACTAATCGAATGTTTCGGGGCGCATCTAATTTAGTCAGTTTAGCAGAGGACATTCCCAATTTTAGTCAGGTCACTAATATGTCCGAGATGTTTTATGGCGCTAGTTTATTTACCGGAGGAATCTGTAATTGGGATGTGAGGAATGTCACAACTATGTCTGGGATGTTTTCTTACGCTCATTCCTTTAATGGGGATGTTAGTACCTGGGATGTGGGGAAGGTAACGGATATGTCCGAGATGTTTTCATTTGCTCGTTCCTTTAATGGAGACATCAGTAAATGGAATGTGGCAAGTGTAATCGATATGTCCAATATGTTTTGGAGCGCTAGTTCGTTTAATGGCGATATCAGTACTTGGAACGTAGGGGGTGTCACTCATATGTCAGGTATGTTTTCATACGCCAGGTCATTTGGTGGCGATATTAGTAACTGGAATGTGAAGCATGTAAGGGATATGTCTCATATGTTTTATAGCGCTGTTTCCTTTAATGGAGATATTAGTAGTTGGGAGGTGGGGGAGTGTTCCGATATGTCCGGGATGTTTTGTGGTGCTACTTCCTTTGAGGGGGATATCAGTAAATGGGATGTAGGAAATGTCACCGATATGTCTAGGATGTTTTCAGAGGCTTGTTCATTTACTGGCGATATCAGTAACTGGAATGTGGAGAATGTAACCGATATGTCCGAGATGTTTTGGGGAGACAGTTTATTTAATGGAAATCTAAGTGCTTGGAACGTAGGGAGTGTAACAAACATGTCCAGGATGTTTTCCGGCGCTCGTTCCTTTAATGGGGATCTTAGTGGTTGGAATGTAGAGAATGTATCTGATATGTCTGTAATGTTTTCATTCACAACTTCCTTTACCGGTGATCTCAGTAATTGGGATGTGGGGAATGTCACCGATATGACCAGGATGTTTTGGGGTGCTCGCTCCTTTAATGGAGATATAGGTCATTGGAATGTGGATCAAGTAACATCTATGGTTAAGATGTTTAGTGATGCTAGTTCTTTTAATGGAGATATCAGTAAGTGGAATGTAGGTAAGGTGGCTAATATGGAGGGGATATTTTGTGGTGCACATTCTTTTGATAGAGATATCAGCAAGTGGGATTTCAGGAGTTTGAACGACTATTCCTCGAATAGCAGTCCATTGGGGCATTTCCTTGATTTCACTGCGATGAGTCCGCAAAATTATGAGAAATTGCTTATCAGCTTATCGAATCAAGAAATAATAGAAAAAATTGAAGTGGGTGCTGAGGGCCTAAACTATTGCAGTGTAGTAGCAAAAATAGCCCGAGATAAACTTCTCAATGAAAAAGGTTGGCGCATAGTGGGGGATACGCTAGGCAAGGATTGTAAGGATACTGATTGAGTAGTGGAAATGGAGTCAAAAGTCTTTGATAGGGGCTTAGTATTTCCATTAATAGTATCTCCGGATTTTATACTCGGAAGGAGGTAGAATAACATCTCAATTCGAATAGGAAGAAAATGAGCCTTAGCAGATTTTAATATGAGTCGGGTTCTAGCTTGGCTGAGCAGGGGATCCAAAATTATGGCAATGAATTAAAAAAAGGCCCGCTAAAATAGCGGACCTTTAAGCATTGGGATAATGAAATTTTATCTGTACTTGTTAGTGGTTATCAATCGGATGCTCTTCTACATTGCCGTAAACTCCAAAATCAGCGATGACTTCTTCTGATTGGATAGGGCTATACTGTACTAAATCCTCTGCATCGAATCGATCGATTTTAGCATCGCCCTCCGCATGCACATAAACGAATTTCTTACTGGCAGCGATTTTAGCATTTTCACCACCTTTGTATTGTGCCTTGGCGATTTGTCCGAAAGATTTTACTTCATGAGAAGTTAACAAGTGATCTTCCGTTAAAATGTAAAATAAGGTGCGCTCATAATCCATGTACCAGCTTTCAATGGCATCCCCTTCATATAATTTGCGGAATACTTCTTCGTTTTCTTCCGGGTCTGGATTGATTTTATAAATCGTACCGTTGCGATCAATTCCCCATACATGTTCTAAGTATGGATCCGGGAAAGCGCGTGATTCTCTTCTGTACAGCATTTCGGTAAATTTGGTGTTTCCAAAATCTTCCGGATAAGGAATGATCTCTTCAGATACCGGATAATTCGGGTCATCCTGGTCTGCGATGATTTTCACCCGCAATAATCCCTGGTCAGTAGCAAATACCCCGAAACTTCTGTTCCAAACTTTAGCATGTCGGACAGCCGAATAAACTTCATTGAACTGATCATAAGTTTTCAAAATTTTTTCCGTTTCCGCATTGATGATTTTAATCTGATTATCCGCATCCACGATTCCAAAATAATCCTCCATATTGATGTTATCAATATGAATAGGATTTACACTTTCCTTAACAGTACCCAATTCCTTGATTTCACGGGCCGGTCTCTTGTGGATCAGATCTTCATTGGTGGTATAAAAAAAGTTGCCCGAGTTTTTCGATCTGTAAGCGATAAAAGCTCCAGGCCAGCTGGGCACTGTTGGATTGTCCACCTGAGTAGAGATACTTATTTCAGGTTCGTAAGTGTGCCAGTGGTTGATATGCCAGTCCAGACCAGTGAAGATGGTTTCAACATGGTTCTGCCCATAAACTACGATATAGTCTACTTGCTTTGAGGTCTCCTGTTTGAATTTGTATCCCAGTTCTCTGCCGTATAATATATCCACACGGTCATCATGTGGCTTACGCAATTCAATTTCGGTATTATGAAAATAAGAGATGGCAAGCTTTACTCCTTCAAATTCAAGGAAAGATGGATCTTCTAATGGAGGGTTGTTGTCTTCTGGAGGAGTGGTCCCATCCGTTGGTTCGTCGGCTTTTGAGCATCCTGCGATAATCAATAGGGCGAATAATAATTTGAAAAGTTGTTTCATTTTACTGAGTAAGTATATATTAAGGTGTTGTTTTCTTTGTCGTTTGCCGTTATTTTGATGTGGAAAGGCTCATTTGTAGCATCGGCCTCTTCAATTTTCATTTTATCGCTAAAGGGCAGATAGTTGAAATCTTCATGGCTGAAATTGTAGTATTGATTGGAGATGGTTTCATCCAGAGATGAAATGATTTCAATATTTACATCCTTTATAGGGTAAAGCGATAGCAGGCCAAATGCAATATGGATCTCTTCTCCCGGTAGAATTTCTCCTTCTACCGCAATGTTTTGCAGCTCCATGGATGAAAGTAGTTTAAGATCTCCCATCTTTTTAGTTTGCTGACCGATCTGATCTGAAATTTTAAATTGAATCTGGTAATCACCAGCCAGGAGTTCATTTGAAATCACCGGATGTTCATGAATATGAGGGTTTCGAATACCCTTATAGTTGTCGGAGTAATCCCATATTTGTACCGCTTCTCCGTTTTGATCGATGATAGAAAGCACCACCTCATCCATTCTTTTTTCGGCGTAAACCTCAGCGGCAAAATGCAAATCAGCCCCTATATAGCCGATTCGATCATCTCCATGTCCGTCTCCACCACGGCCATACTCGAAATTAAAAATCTCCAATTTGGGATCTTCTGCCTCCTGGCAGGATAAGCAAATCGCCAGCAAAAGTAGCGTGTAAATCTTCTTCATTAAATGAAATATTGTTGCAAAAACAAACTAGGTTGCAAGTATGGCGTTTAAAGAAGGGGTTTTAAAATAAAACGAATGAGAAAAAGGTTATAATCCCATTTTATTGTCTTAGGGGCTTTGATTGAAGCCACAAAATTTCAGAGGGGAGAGCGGTTTCTTAATGTGCTGTATTGTGAATTAGTCCATTCTTTAGATATTTAATTTGCTGATGGTTTAAGCCGGTTTGTAGTTACTTAAATCCTCATTAAGTTGCCGGGCGGGAAAAAATGAAAGTAATTTTTCCTATATCAAGTTTTGCACAAGGTAGCAGAAGAATTAATGAACGAGTCAGCTTATCCAAATTGAGGCTATTAATATATCGAGGACGGAAGCTGATAATCACCGGCATTAAGTTTATAGGTGAGCATCTCAAACTTAGCAGGTCGTAATTGGGATTTTTTTAGCCAGAGCGAGTGTAGCCCCCAACGAAAAGGCCCCTCTATTTGAAAAGGGTATCACTTTACTCATCTCATTATTCCCTGATGCCGCTCTGATGGACGTTTGCAGGAAGTTCATAGGTTGCCTTGATTGGGCACCGCCAAGTTCTATTGTTCGTTATCAAGCGATATGCTAAATAAAAGGCAGAATATCGAAGCACAACATTCGATATGATCCCGGGCTTTTTTTGAAAATGAATAATGCCAAAGAAGTGAATTATGCACAGGATGGAATTTAATAAAAAGGGGAGTTGATAGTGCTATTATTTTTTATACTTGCTTTGTTATTGATTGCTTTTTTATTAATATTTGATTTAAATATTAAGTTGTTTTTAATTAATTATTGCGATGAGAGTTGTTTCTGCTATTCTGATATGTTTGTTGACCTTAAGTAGTTGTGAAGAAGTCAAACGCCAATTGATGACAGAGGCGATTCTTTCTCAAAAGAAGAAGAAGCCCCCTCTAAGAAATGGAGAAAAGGTGGCTTATTATAAAGGAACCAAAATAGTCAGGTCAAGGGTTAATTTTGTGGAGGGGAGTAGAGAGGGTAAGGCTGAAGATTTTTATAAAGATGGTCAGTTACGGCTAAGTCTGAACTATCATAATAATGAAAAACACGGAGAGAGTAATTACTACTTTGAAAACGGACAGCTCTATAAGCAGTCAAATTATCGGGCAGGAAAGTTAGACGGACCATTTAAGGTGTACGATCAAAAAGGACGATTAAAAGCCGAAGGATCCTATAAGGAAGATTGGCCCTGCTTCGGTTTAAAAGAATATAACCGGAAGGGAAAAGAGTTAAAAGATTTTCCACAAATTAAGGTCAAATATTTTGATTACCTGGATACCAGGGAGGAGTATGTGTTGCAAATATCTCTCGATAAATCTCGGAAGGATGTGAAATTCTATATATCCGAACATGATATTTCAGATTGTTTTGCGTTTGATTTTGATAAAATGCAAATGCTATATGCAGAAGATGGTATAGTAAATTATCCTTTTGATTTGCCAAAAGGAATGGGCGTTAGTGTACATGTTTATATTTATGCGGTATATTCTACCTCAAACAGAGTGAAGCGGGTGGTGAAAAAGCCGGTCAATTTTGAGATTTCAAATCCCGCATAGGTGAGTATTTTTATTGGCCATGGTTTTAAGTTGGTATGAGTAAGCTGTTTTTCGTCATTCATTTTATACTATTTCCCTCTAAAGTTTTGGGGCAGGTAAGGTATTTTTTGTTAGAAGCCACCACTGAGGAAAGTCAATTGGTTTTTGTTCCTGATTCCATAACCCAAGTCGATGAAATTGCCCACTTTTTAACAAAAGATTTGTTGATGGAGGAAGATAAGGCCTTACAAATTTATAAGTGGGTTTGTCAACAGATAAAGTATGATACTGAATTCGAATATTACCTGTATGGTAATTCGGAGGAAAGGCTGTTAAAGCACGTATTAAAACAGCGGTCAGGGGTTTGTGCACACTTTAGTATTCTTTTTCATGCTTTGTCGAAAAGTGTCGGGCTTGAAACTTACCTTATAGAGGGTTTTTCGAAACCATCCACGCCCGGAGGGGGGCATGCCTGGAATGGGATTAAAATAGAGGGGCATTTTTATTTGGTGGATTGTACCTGGGGGGCAGGTTATGTAATGGAGGGTACTTTTTACCCGTCTTATTCTGAAGAATATTTTTTGGTAAATCCCGACGTGTTTATTGCGGATCATTTTCCTTTTGATCCGATGTGGCAGTTTTTGGATGCGCCCCTTTCAGTTGCTAATTTTATTCATGCGGAATATAGTGGGGCAAATGAGGCGGCTTATTTCAATTTTCAGGATTCATTAGTAGATTATTTACAATATGACAGGCTAAAAAGAGCAGAGGGAAGCTATAAGCGAATGAAAGCTATGGGAGGAGATCACCCGAGGTGGGTTTCCTATTTAATATCTCAAAATCGGATTTGGGTAAATGGGCGGATTAATGAGGTGGTTGGTCTGTATAACAGCTTTGTGGTGGATTACAACAGATTTGTTGATAGTCGACGGCACTCATTTAGAAAGCCCAAAATGGAGGATGAAGAAATTGCCCTTTTATTAAAAACGATGGCTTCGAGTCTTTCAAGCATGAAATTGCAACTAGGTGATTTGCAGGCAGAGGAAGACGTTTTTCAGTTGCAGATCAGGGAATTACTGGCTGAAATACAATTATTAGAAGCCGACTTTAAGAAGCAGCAGGCATTTGCGGATAGATATCTGACTAAAGGCAAGTTTTTTCGGTGGATGATGTTTTGATTTAGTGGAATAGTGTGCGCTTGCTCGCAAGTAGATTTATTCAAATGAATGAAGGATTCAAAACGAAATATATCTATTTTTATTAAACTTATTTATCCAATAAAGGGTATAAATAAGCGATGGTCATAAATTTTTTGTTTTGATCATTATTTTTATGAGAAAAGGTTACCTTGTTAAGAATAACCCGAAACTGAGACATGAAAAATAACCTTGAGACCCAAATTTTGGAGACCGATTTCAAAATTAAAAAGACCCAGGATAACATCAATACTCGTCAAATTTTTGTAAAATTCTGTAAAGTTTCCAGAAATGAAATGTCTGGTCGATTGGAGGGGATATTGCAAAATAAATTGATGGAGTTGAATCGAAGGTTAAATAAACTGGAGAGGTTAAAAGAAGATCTCATGGTAATGCACAAGCTCTCCAATGAAAACCCTCAGACAAATAAACAGGCCAAGGGCGTTTATTCAAAGACAATTAAAAATATTAATGAAAACAATTAATTGATTCCGGCCTTTCCGAAAGCCTAAATTATTCAAGTCCCGGCTTTCGGCGATAGGGCTTATTGGGGGATTGCATTAATAATAAGAATAAACCTGCTAGGCTTTTTTCCACTTCTTGTATTTTTTTTGGCCATTTAGGCCTTTTTTTTCTCCGGCTTTTGAATGGAAGCTTATTCCGAATTATTCACCACTATATTTATTAACTGAGCGTAAGTGGTTTAATTTCAGATCATTACAATTTATTTTCTTTGATTTATAATAGCCCAAATTTGGGCATGCTTGCTTTCTCCTTATTCATCTGTTTCGTTGGAAAAAACTCGAAATAGGAAAAATTCCTTCATTTTTTTCCGCCTTGCAGCTATAGGAGGGTTTATGCATGAATAATCCGGCTTAATCCTAAACGACTTTTTGTAGGAAGGAAGAAATCGCTTTGTTAGGCTTTAAACGAATTTAGGATTTTACTGGAAACCAGTACTTTTGTGTAATCTCTAACGCTATGTTAATCCTATGTTTTATTTTCAGAAATAATATGATTTTTAAAATATGATTTTTAATTTGAAGTAGGTTAAGATTAGGGTAACAAGACAGTAAACCTAATTCATTTAGTAGGGGGCAGTTTTGCCCCCTTTTATTTTGCTTTGTTCTTTTTTATGGTTTTCTCTGGTGAAAAAGTAAACTAACATTTTGATTTGTATTGTATTTAAACAAGTTTCCAGTGATTTTTCGCAATCAAGCCATTTTTTCCTTTGTCTAATGATTACATCGTGAGGGATAAAAAAGAAGGTGTCATGGACACCTTCTTTTTTCTAAATATTTTTAATCATGGCTGGGTATATTCGGGCCTTTCAGGATTAAAGAAATCATTAAATGTATTGAAGAATTCGGGCCCTAAATGCTGAGGAAGTGCAGCCATGCCTAATAGCATACAGCCATAATCTACCCCCTCTACTTTATGAGGTTTCCAGTTCAGATCATGGTAGGAATATTTCCATAAAATATAATCTCCGCCATCCGAAATGCCGGCTCTTTTGGGTAATTCCATTTTCCCGACATTACGGGGATCTTTCCATAGCGCAATTAAGTCTGCTGCTACTATCTCTGGTAAAACCGGAGAAAATCCAGCCATGGCACTTGGTGCCACATTTCTGTAAGGGTTTTGATCTGCCTGCGTGCCTACTTTGTCATTCAGGCAAATACGATCTACGCTGTAAGATTCTTTGATTTGCCCGTTTTTGTCTGCTTTCAGCCCCACTCCCGCGGTGGTTCCCCATTCATAAGGCTGCTTTCCTTTGGCTTCTAATTCCGTCCGGTCGTGCCACCATGCTCTGTCGGCCAATGCGGCATTTTTCATTTCGGCACGGTAGGCTTCGCTATTGGAGAACTCATGCACGAACATGAAATTAAACATAAAAGTAAACATAGAGGTAAAGCGAGTCGTGGAAGGAGAGATCACCGGAATTTCCTCCCCAGCATTGGTAATATAGACCGCACGTTTTAATTGTTGAGGATCCTCATAGCTATTTTTCCATAGTTTTTTTCCCTCCGGGCCATGATTTTTGGCCATCCAATTTACGATCATATACTCATTATAGGGGCCAATGCTATTTTTACCTTTTTCTCCATTTTTAAGCATATTGAGCATTACCTTACCTTCATCGGTATCTGCAATGAAAGCAGTCTGGTCCACCATGCTCCAAAGCAGGTCAGCATAGTGTGCAATTTCTTTACTTTCATTGAAATATCGCTTGGCGAAAAGTGCTCCCCCGATCATTAAGTCTGTGTCGATGGGACTGTAATTTTTACCCATTGGCTTTCCACTTTCTATATGGAAAAAGTGGATGAAGCAATTTTTTGCATTACGGTCTAGTTTTACCCCGTTTTCATATTCTCCCAGTACGGCTTTGAAAGTATGAATAATTTTGGCTTCTGCCTCCGGTTCCCATCCCATTTGGTGCCCGACACATAGACTCACTAATCCCATACCGATGTTGGCAGAGGAGCCTCGGTCCGTTGGGCCATCTGTTCTCACCATGTCATGGTAAAGCCCATTTTCATGGCGAAGCATTTGGTATACTTTATAAGTATTTCGGAATTGGGTGTAAAGAATCTCCTCATCGCTTTGCTGAGCCTGCAAGTTGAAGCAGAGCAATAACATGAGGAGGAATAATAATTTTCTCATCTTTTATTTGGTCTATTTTGGTTGACTAATTTTATCATTCAATTAAGCCAATAAATTGCCTTTTAAAATGAGAGGCCTATTAATCTTTCGCAAAAATTTGCCTGAGGAGGGATTGGCGTCTAATGCTTTATCATTTGTTATTTATCGCTTTCTATTTTTGAAGCATTAGCCTGTTCTCCCTATCATTTAAAAATGTTGGTCCACTAATATGACGTTGCCGTCCGGGTCTTCAATCATGAAGTTTGCCGGGCCTTTCGCGGATGGCTCTGCCTTACTATTAAAATTTATTTCAGCCGCCTCAAGCTTAGCCTGTATGTCGCGAATATCATCAAAGACGTTTAGTTTTTGGGCATTCTCATTCCAGCCGGGATTAAAAGTGAGGATATTTCCTTCAAACATGCCCTCAAATAATCCGATAAGACTATTGCCGTTTTTCATAATGAGATAGTGCTGTTCTTCAGATCCGCCAAATGCCTGGAATCCCAATTTTTCATAGAAGTTTTTGGAGGCCTGGAGATTTTTAACCGATAAACTGATAGAGAATGCGCCAAGATTCATAATGCCTTAATTTTTAGTGTATTATAAAATACTAATATTTTTGAGTAGAGCCCTCTTTTTGGTGGTTGAAATCGGCGATTTTCTTCCAAAAGATAGGAGTCTTAAGCCGGATTAATGCTGCCTGAAATCTGGTTCAGGTGTTAGGCGAGAAAAATCCCTTCTTTTTTCTCATTTAAGCTTGTCGGATTATAATTGACTTTACTAAAATCACAAAATATTATTTTGGCTATTAGATTTTACATTGAAGTCAAACTAGCTCTAAAGGTTATATTGCGGGAACTGGAAAGATATTTTCCTCGAATGAAAATTGAGCTCCCCAATAATATTTCACCTAATGGGCTAAATTGGTATAAATCCGACAGGCTCCTGGCAGCCAAACGAGGATTAAAGCATGAAAAATCCGGCTTCAATTACTTGGCTTTCAAAATTATTTTTTCCGTTTTTTCTTGATCAGGTTCATGATTTCTGCCGGCGGGCGCTGCTGATCCAATAATTCCTTCATTTGCTTCAGGTAAGGGCTGATATGTTCAAAAAACATAAAATAGCCTTCACATAAATAGGCAATTTTCTCTCCCTGGTCCGTTTTGGCAAATCGGTTTTTAGGGCATTCACCGAAACACATTTTCAGATATTGGCAATTCAGGCAATCCTCAGACAGGCTTTGAAATTTATCCACTCCAAAAGCTCTTTGCTGCGGGCTTTGAATCATTTTTTGTAAATCATCCTTGGTGATATTGCCGATTTTGTATTCGGGATACACATAGTGATCACAGGCGAATACGTCTCCGCTGTGTTCCATTGCCCCGGCTTGCCCACAATACTTGCTAAAAATACACAAACTCGCCGGATAGCCCATATAGGTGGAGAGCGCAATGTCAAAATGCTGTACAAAATAGCGCCCAACATCCTGACGCACCCATTGGTCGAATATCGTGATTAAAAAGTTTCCAAAGTCCTCCGGCTTCACACTTTCTTTGGTGGGTTTTACTTCGCCCTGAAATTGGGGACTAATCAAATCCTCTGTGGTGGTCAGGGCTTCTACTTCCTGAATGGGGATAAACTGCATGAATCTACTCCCAATGCCTTTTAAAAATTGGTAAACCCGTTTAGGGTGTTGAGCATTCAGTTGATTGACTACCGTAAGGGTATTAAACTCTACCTGGTGTTTTTTAAATAAACGAACCGCATTCATAGCGCCTTCAAAGGAACCTTTTCCTCCTTTTGTTGGACGCAAGGGGTCATGTAGATCCTGGGGGCCGTCGATGGAAAGTCCCACTAACCAATCATGCTGGTGTAGGAATTTTGCCCAGTCATCATCAATAAACATCCCGTTGGTTTGGATATTGTTTTTGATATTTTTCCCCTTGGCATATTTCTTTTGGAGGGCGATAATTTTTTCAAAATAGGGAAGGCCTGCCAGTGTGGGTTCGCCCCCGTGCCAGGTGAAGGTTACTTCCGGAATCTGGTCGGGTTGGGCGGCAATATATTGCTGGATAAAGTGTTCCAGCACCTCATCGGACATGGTGAAGGATTTCAATTTCCCCTCTTTTTCAGGGTATATCCGGTCCTTTTCCAAATAGTAGCAATAGCTGCAATCTAAATTACATACCGGCCCCACGGGCTTGGGCATGATGGAAAAAGGAATCTTTTGTTGCGCTATATTTTCGGCTGATAGAAAATCTAATGTTGACATAAGCAATACATGATAAAGCTTGAAAACCCTAAATTGGGCTTAATTGATCACATATCCGAATTAGATTTTCGTGAGTGGGTTTTCGGGAGGGAAACCGCGCTTATTTTTGGGTTATGCGCTTTTGTGGTTGTTATGTTCCATCATTTCCGGTTTAAGCTTCCATCTCTTGTGAGTCCAGAGCCAATATTGCGGAGCGCTGAGAATTTGTTTCTCCAAAAGCCTGACATGGCGTTCTGTGATTTTTCCATAGGGAGCATCTTGTGGCTTGTCTTCCACCAAATCAAATTCGAATTGATAATAGCCCCTTTTGATTTTTTCAATTCTTAAAAATACAACCCCATAATCATATTGTTTGGCGTATTTTTCGGTGCCGAACATGACCGGCGTCTCCTGATTTAAAAATTTCGTCCAATAGGTTTTTTTAACATGTCGTACCGGACATTGATCCGTTCCAAAACCTGTGGCCACCAATTGGTTTTGGTGGGTCTCAAACATGTTTTTGCAATCACTTTTGGGGCGGAGATGTGCGCCAAATTTTTCTCTGGAAGCCTTAAATACCCTGTTTAGAAATTTATTAGATAGCGGTGTGTATACGCCGTCCACCTGGTGGCGAATTTGTGGATTCATCGCCACAGCGGCCATTTCCCAATTATTATAATGTCCACTGGTAATGATCACGCTTTTCCCCTGATCGTAAAGGCGTTCTATGGCTGCGGTATCTTTCGCTTTAAAGCGTTTGAGTACTTGCTTTTTACTCATGGAGAAGAGTGCAATGCTTTCAATGATCAGGTCACAAAAATGGCGGTAGAATTGATGGGCAATGCGCTGGATCTCTTTTTCGCTTTTCTCCGGAAAGGAATTTCTTAAGTTTTCCAGTACCACCTTTTTTCTATAGGGATATACAAAACGAATGACAAGGTACAGGAAATCGGAAAATCGATATAAAATAAACATCGGTAAATACGATACCGGAAGAAGGAAGAAATAATAAAAAAATGCCGCCATGCTCAAAATCACTTTCGCTAGTTTATTTTGCTTACCCGAATTTATTGATTGAGGTAAATCTAAAGCGCAATATCGGAAATATTATTTGAATTTGTTCAGCTCCCAGTTGAATCCGTTTAAATTTGAAGTTATTTAGTCGAAAAGTTCAAACTTGCCACAGCATTTCACTTCATTTTTTCTTTAGTCTGAATGATCTATGCGAATGCCTCGTTTAACTGAATGGTCACAAAATGAAGGAAAAAACGCTGTTTCGACTTGCCTTATTGGCATCAGATGAATGAAGGCCAGGTAAGCCTAATCAAATTTAGGCTATTTAAAAACCTATGAAATACCTGAAAGCAGGAGGGCAAAGCCCTTGAAATAGAATGCAGCACCTAAGGGTGTGGAATTCGGGTGACGGTGACCTTGGCTAGAATGGGCATTTGATCAGGGTCTTCACTAAAGGGATATCCGGTAAGGGTCGAGATCGGGCTTTCGATAGAGCTTTTTGGGGAACTGTTGTAATCATTAGCTTCAGAAATACCCGCATTGAACGAATACAAATTTTGAGTAAGTTCCCCGACAAATTGGCCCTCTTTGAATAGGGCCATATTTTTTAAACCTACAAACCATCCCGGGCTGGGAGAAAGGGTAGAAATGATGGTCATATAGGGATTTTTAGCATCAACGGTCAGCTCAAATCTTAGCGTGCCAGTTCCCGAATTGATGCTCTCCGTATTGATTAACTGTCCAGCTTTTCCATCTTTTGTTAAGAATTGAATGTGTTTTTGCAACAATTGTGCATCTTTATCCTTAACAAACCGTTGTAAGCCATTATTCGCGGTGGCTTCTACATTGAATAGGTCAATAGGGCGAGCATGTGTAAGCCCCACAAAGCTTGAAAATCGAGGATTTTTGGGGTAATCGGTTGGGAAATTAGACCGGCTCCATTGCCCTGTAATAATGACCTCATAAGTAGCGGTAGCCTTTGGGTGATCGTCTGAGCTGTTTTGTGTAATTCCGTTGGAAGGCTGATCTTCCATGCATTTTGTAAATAGGATTATTCCGATAAAGAGCAGTAGGGGGTAAATTTTTATCATTGGCTTAAAGTGCTTATAAATATAATTTATGAACGAAAAAACCGCCTTTATTGTTCACGTGAGTGGAATTTTTATTAATACTCAATTAGTACTTTTAAATGAATTCACAATACTGTTTTAACTTATCGCTAAATCCTATATCCTATTTGTAGATTTTATCTTTCAGTCTGCTTGATTTAAGTACAAATATTTCCGGAATCTTACATTTTGGACTAAATTAGCATGATCAACAATCAATTATCCAATACACCATTAATCATTTTTTTCTATGAATCAGTTACAACTGTTTCGTGCCGCACACTTGCTTGCCGAACGTGCCGGTTTGGATTATGATCCGAAATTGGCCCGCCGCTTGGATTTGTCCGGTGGTTCCTATTACCTGGAAGTGAGAGATTTCTGTAATGACCTGAGCCGTATTATGGGAATCAATGATCTTTTAATCCTTCGTAATGAAACCAGTGAGGAAGCACTTTTGGCCTACTGCCAGGAGCTGGATAATCCCATGTTGGTATTCGCAGAAATTAAAGGAAATACAGTTCCTGTATTATTACAACATAAGAATTTAAAGGAGTTAGAAATATTAGCCATTTTCCCGGAGGGAGAGCAGCAAGTTCCATTTTCCGCTTTAGAAAAGCTCATTCGCTATGAGAAAGGGGAGGTGTTGTTTTTAATGGTTTTCAAAAACCAGAGCCCGGGCTCTCCCGAATCCACCAGTTCGGAAGAGGGGCATTTAAGTCCCTACCAGCGACTGGTTCGTTTGCTGACCGTGGAGAAAAAGGAAATTGCTTATATATTTATTTATGCCGTAGTAATAGGGCTCGTCGGGCTGACCCTGCCCCTGGGAACGCAAGCCATTATCTCTTTGATCTCCTCAGGCGTTCTGTTTCGAACGGTTATTTTTCTGATTGCTTTTGTATTGCTTGGTGTTTTATTAAATGGTGGGCTGCAGATTATGCAATATTATATGGTGGAGATTTTACAGCGTAGGATTTTTGCCAAAGCTGCTTATGATTTCACTCTGCGGGTTCCAAGATTTAAAATGGAATCTATTGATGGAAGTCACGTGCCGGAATTAATGAACCGGTTTTTTGATGTGCTCACCATTCAAAAGTCTTTGCCGAAGCTTTTGATTGATATGTCGGGCGCGCTTTTGCAAATCTTTTTTGGATTAATTCTATTATCCTTCTATCATCAGTTTTTCGTCTTTTTTGGAATATTCTTATTTTTGTTCATCGGTTGGTTTGTGTATCAAACCGGTAAAAACGGGATGAAATGGGCAATAAAAACGTCAAAAGATAAGTATAAAACCGTTTATTGGCTGGAGGAGCTGGCACGTTCCCTTTCCGCCTTTAAAATGTCAGGAACCACTTATTTGCCTGTTAAAAGAACGGATGAGCAGGTCGAGTCCTATTTAACCAATCGTGCCCGACATTTCCGGGTTTTGATGGGGCAGTATGGTTTTATTGTCTTATTCAAAATGCTCGTGGTTGGAGGGGTTTTGGTGATTGGTTCTCTCTTAGTGATTGATCGGCAGATTACCCTGGGGCAGTTTGTGGCTTCCGAAATTATTATTGTTTTGGTGGTAAGTTCGGTGGAGAAGATTATTGCCTATCTGGATTCGGTTTATGATATTTTAGTGGCCGTGGATAAAATTGGTCATGTCATGGATATTCCTTTAGAAAGGCAAGGTGGCGTAAAATTGGAGCGACATAGCAATTTTAACCGGGGAATGTCGGTGGAATTGATGGATGTATCCTATAGTTATGAGGGGCGTAGTCGCTTTGGTCTGAAAAATTTGAATCTCAAAATTGAGGCGGGGGAGCGTGTGGCGATCACCGGATATAATAATTCCGGCAAAAATACGCTGATTAGTCTGCTCAGTGGAAGTTATACAAAATATAATGGCGCCATGGTTTTCAACGGCCTGAATGCCCGTGATTTGGATTTGGTAAGTTTTCATGATCAGGTGTCCATTAATATGACTTCTGATGTGATTTTTGAAGGCACCATTGCAGAAAATATTTCCATGGGGAAATCTAATATTAGCTATCACGAAATTATTGAAGCTATTAAAATCGTAGGGCTTGAACGTGAGACCAATTTGATGCAGGATGGACTTCAAACCAATTTGGTTGCTGGCGGAAAGGGATTATCTTCTTCGACCATCGATAAGCTATTGATCGCCCGAAGTATTGCGAAGAAACCGCAATTAATCGTTATTAATGATACTTTCTCCAATTTGGATACGGCCGATCGGGAAAATATTTTGAATTATTTGGTTTCAGAAGAGCGTAACTGGACATTGGTAGTGCTTTCAGATCATGAGGATGTTCATTTAAAGTGTAATCGAACCATTATTTTAAAGCAGGGGCAATTGATTGAGGATGGGGACTTTAAAAAAATCTCCAGTACCAAGGCCTATGCTGAAATTGTAACCTCTTAAATCGTCTACCGATATGTTGAATGTTTCAAAAAACAAAATGTATTCGCAGACGGAGGAAAACCGACTGCAAACGCTGAAAACTTTGGTTACCCCCCAATATGGGAAAATATTGGCGAAATGGTTAGTGGGTATTTTGGCCCTTACCTTTTTGATCATGTTTGTGCCCTGGCAGCAGAATATCAATGGCTATGGCAAGGTGACGGCCTTTCACCCTTCCAATCGCCCTCAAAATGTGCAAACCACCATTGCAGGTCGAATAGAATCCTGGAAAGTCCGGGAAGGGCAGTATGTGCATGCCGGAGATACCCTGATGGTAATTTCAGAGATCAAGGATAAATTCTTCGATCCCCAGTTGTTACCCAGAACGCAGGAGCAATTATTCGCCAAGGAAAATAGCCTGAACGCCAAATAAGCCAAAATTTTGGCATTAGAGAAGCAAATTTCTGCCCTGCGGAAGGCCCGGGAGTTAAAGTTAGAGCAAATTAAGATTAAGCAGCAGCAGACGGTCTTGAAGTTTGAATCTGACAGTATTGATTATGAAGCCGAGCGGATTAATTATGAAGTGGCGGAGAAACAGTTTGACCGGCAGTTAGCATTATATGAGCAAGGTTTAAAATCCCTGACCGAATTGGAAAGCCGTAAGTTGAAATTACAGGAAAGTGCGGCCAAACTGGTTTCTAAGGAAAATAAATTCTTGGCCACCAAAAATGAATTTCTGAGCCTGGCGGTGGAGCTGAATGCGGTGGAAGCAGAGTATTTGGATAAAATTTCCAAATCGGAGTCTGATTTGGGGGCTACCAGATCTGACTTATACGAATCCGAAGGTTCTTTGGCCAAACTGGAAAATGAATATGCTAACCTAAAAATCCGCTCAGATCAATACAGTATTAAAGCGCCCCAGGATGGATACATCGTGAAGGCTTTAATTGCCGGTATTGGCGAAACTATAAAGGAAGGGGAATCTGTAGTAACGATTTTGCCTGCAAGTACCGATCTGGCCGTGGAGTTATATGTAAAAGCAATGGATGTAAGTTTATTGCGGGCCGGGGGAAAAGTCAGATTGCAATTCGATGGCTGGCCTGCTTTACAATTTAGTGGTTGGCCCAATGCCTCCATTGGAACCTTTGGGGGCATTGTTGAGGTGATCGATTATGTCGATTCCCAGGGAGGGAAATATAGAATCCTGGTTAAGCCTGATCCGAATGATGAGGAATGGCCGGATATCTTACGGATCGGTTCCGGCGCCAATGGTTGGGCCATGCTGGATGAAGTGCCGGTTTGGTACGAATTGTGGCGTCAGTTTAATGGTTTCCCTCCACAGTTGCCCAATGTTCCCACTGCCGAGGCTTCCTCTAAAAAGTAATTCAGAATGAAGAAATTTTTGAAAATCATTTTCAGCCTATTCTTTCTGATGCAGCTCAATCAAGGTCGGGCACAGCAGGACACGCTTTCCATTATTCCGACGCCTCTGGAGGCAATTGGGAGTGGAGAGAGTGTTCAGCCGTTTTCTCTGGATGAATTTTATCAATTGATATTACAATATCATCCCATTGTAAAGCAGTCGCGCTATCTAAGCCCTCTGGCACAGGAAGAAATTCGCTATGCCCGTGGTAGCTTTGATCCCAAAGCGCAGGCCAAATTGAAACAGAAAGTTTTTGAAGATAAAAATTATTACCAGTTGTTGGATGCTTATGTGAGTGTACCCACCTGGTTTAATGTCGATTTTAAAGCAGGTTTTGAGCGGGCCGAGGGGCTTTATGTCAACCCTGAGTCCAGTACTCCCGATGCAGGTTTAATGTATGCCGGGGTGAGTGTACCCATTGGAAAGGGCTTGGTGATGGATGCCAGAAGGTTAACTCTTCGTCAGGCACAAATTAATCAGCAGGCTGCCGAGGCAGAGCAACTCAAAGCCATCAACAAGGTGTTGCTTTCCGCCGCCAAAGATTATTGGCAATGGTACTTGTCTTATCGTAATCTACAGGTAGCGGAAGAAATATTCCAACTTTCGGATGAACGTTTTAGAGCTGTTCGACAGGCGGTTTTAAATGGAGATGAGGCGCCCATTGATTCTGTACAGGCCTTTATTAACTTTCAACAGCGCGAAGTAACTTATATGGAGGCCCGAATAGGTTTTGTGAATTCTTCGCTTTTGGTATCTAATTACCTTTGGAATGAAAATGAAGAGCCTTTAGAAATGGACGGAAGTTTGTATCCGGTGTATGAAGATCTTTTGGAAGGCTATCAGTCCGAGGAGTTTTTGGCGCAACTGATGATGTTGGCTTCCCAGCGTCATCCGGATTTAGTAAAGCTGGATGCGAAAGCGCGCAATTTAATTCTGGATAAGAAAATGGCGGTAGAGAATCTAAAGCCTGAATTGAATATTAATTATAATATCATCAATCAGACGCTGGGATTTGAAAATGAATTGGGCCAAAATGTATTTAACAATAATTATAAATGGGGTTTTGATTTTAGTTTCCCGATTTTACTGCGAAAAGAACGGGCAAAACTAAAAATGACCAAGATTAAAATGGAACAGGTGGACTTTGATCGCCGTCAGCGTGAAAAGGAAATTGATACCGAAGTTTTGTCCATTTATAATGAGTTGGTAAATACCAATCGCTTGATTGAGATTCAGCGGGCGATGGTGGAGAATTACACCACCTTGCTAAACGGAGAGCAGGCGATGTTTGAAGCCGGGGAAAGTTCCTTGTTTTTAGTGAATACGCGGGAAAGCCAATTGTTAGAAGCCAATCAGAAATTATTGAAGCTGGAAGTTCAGCTGGAAAAGGATAAAGCCCTTTTGCTCTGGGCAGCCGGAGTGGAGGAACTCAACTTTTATTCTGTTCAATAAGCAATAAGATTTAAACACGCTATTAAAGCCGATCCTTTCGATCGGCTTTTTTTACAGCCATAGGGCAAAAAGCTGTTCAATCCCATATAGCAAAAGCCCAATAGTTCCCCCAATCAGTGTCCCGTTGATGCGAATGTATTGAAGATCATTCCCCACCTCTGCTTCCATTCGGGCACCAATATCCGTCCATCCCTGCGCGGTAGTCTCAATGATCTGACCAATTTTTTCGCGCTTTTCAAAAATCCATTGCGTGATAGTGTTTTGAAAATAGTGGTTTATTTTATCGCGCTGTACTTGATTTTCATACCATAATTGTAGTTGCCGGGAACTATAGGAAAGGATAAATTTTTGGATTTGTGCTTGTTCGCGCTCCAGGTATGCGATGAGGGTAGGAGCTAAAGTGGTCCATGCTTTTTCGATATAGGTGTTTACAGGAGGCTGTTCAAGAAACTGAAGCAGGTAAAGCTGAATTTTTTGTTGAAACTCCGGTTGGTCTAATTGATGGGTTTTCAATTCCTGAAATTGTGCTTCCACCCAAGCGCCAAGCATCTCATCATAAGAAGAAGTAAGCTTTTCGAGGAAATGATAAAACCGTTCCTCCATTCTTTTTTTTGAAAGTCCCATAAAGGCCTGTTCGAATAGATTGCCTTCCTCCACCATTTTTCCATATATATGCTGAAATAGGATCTCCTGATTATCTTTTGCCCATTTTAAACCTTTTTGAACCAGATAATGATGGAGCGAATGAGCCTCTACTTGCTTCAAAGTATAACGGAATAGGGATTGGATCTGCGTCTCCCCTAAAAGATTTTTGATCTGTTCATGCAGGATGTTATTGGCCAATTCTTCTTCTATATCTTTAATCAGTTGGGGTAATTTTAGACTCATCCATTTTACCCATGCTTCCCATTGCGGATTTTCCCGACTCCAATGATATAGCCGGTCAATAATATTGAATTTTGCTAACTCATCCTCAATAATTGCTTTGGTTAAAAAGCTGTTGACGACAAATTGCCCCAGGCCCTGCGCAATTTGTTGCCTTTTCTTCTCTATGATATTCGTGTGCGGGAATTTTATCCCCATCGGATATCGGAACAAAGCGACCACCGCAAACCAATCCGCCAATGCCCCGACGGTGGCGGCTTCGGTGAATGCCTGTAAAAGTTGAAAAACAGGATGATGATCTCTAAAAATAAGTGCAATAATAAACAGGAAAATCATAACCACCAGCAGGCTTGTTGCCCAAACTTTACCTTTTGCGTAGTTGGTGTTTTGCATTTATTTTTTGGGGTTAAATTTTAAAATTCCTTATCATTTATGGAGTCAAAAGTGATATTTGCCAAATTTTGTTCATGGCCAGACTTTTTATGATGCCCTTTGTTTATCATTTTATGCATAAAAGTGAAGGAAATATTTCCCTAATTAATCAAAATTTAATTCAATTAATGTAACTTACTCTTTACCTATTCAGTATCTTATGTATAAACAAAACTTCCCGCGTATCGAATAAAGTTTAATTTTTAAATGAGTAATTATGATTGTAGTATTGAATAACAGAGCGTTTGATTTGGAAGAGGTGAATGCTACGCCACAAGACATGCGTGTTCTTAAGACCATTGAAGAAATGGAAGCTACAGCTAAAGAATATCGTTCAATATCCAGAAATAGTACCGAGGCAGATATGTATGATTTTTTTGCAGTACAAACGGCCAATATTCTGATGAACCGTTGGACAGAAAAACACTAACGACTTTTTTAGCTTAACAAAAGATTGATTACCGCAGATGATAATTTGCGGTTTTTGTGTTTTTGGGGCAATAAGCCCCATTTTGAATGGGCTGAGGAAAGCTGAGACAAATGGCTTATCCGGATTATTTTACCTTTGGTAATGGATAAAATGGAAAACCGCAAATGACTCTTAAAAAGGGTTGGCTTGAAATGCCATTATAGATGCTTATTCCTGTAAAGGTACCGAAGCATAGAGGTATGCTTTTTTCAGTACAAACGGCCCATATCCTGATGAGCCGCTGGACAAATAACAATAACAATAACGATTATTTTTGCTTACCAAAAGATTGAGTGCCGCAGATGATAATTTGCGGTTTTTGTATTTAGGGGCAACAAACAATACTTGAATGGGCTGAAAACAGCCCGGAGATAAATGGTTTATCTGGATTTTTTCTTTTTGGTAATGGATAAAATGGAAAAGCCATAGATGGCCGTTAAAAATGCGATGGCTAGAAATGCGATTACAGATGGTAACAGGGCATATTCGTGAGGAAATTTGAAGGCCGTCAACATATGATTGAATGCCCAAAAAAAACACCCGCCAATGGGAAGGGCTACTAATAGCTTAGAGAACAAATGATCCATAGTTTAAAAAATTCTTTTTGAAAAATACGAAATAATTACCTTGGGGTTAAGGGTTTGGTGAAAAAAAGAGCTATCAATCGTCTCATTATTTTTACATTTATTTTAATTTATTGAAATAGTGGTGTTTTCAAATGCTGATATTTTTATCAATTATGAATTTAGTTTTCAACTAATATCTAAAAAACGTTAAATGGCAAATTATAAAATGATAATTGTCATAAAAAAAGAGATTGGAATCAACCAATCTCTTTTTTTAATTAACATCCCAGATTATGCTTCTACGGTAGCAGGGAAAAAGCGTTCTATAGTGTCTTTTACTGTAGCAATGTACCCTTTTCTTAACTCATCGCTTCCATTGATCACATTACCAAAGAAGTGATGCTTTAACACCTCCATGCCGGTGAAGTTAAATATGCCCTCATCAGAGGTCTTAAGGAAAGCGTCGTGAAATCCGGCCGAATCATAGTATTCTGCGGGAGCGCCATGATTATTAAAAACCAATACTTTTTTGTCTGATAGGTGTTGGTTATAAGAACCATCCTCATTGACTGAATAGGCGAAACCATAGGCGAAGACACGGTCGAAGTAACCTTTTAAAATAGCGGGCATTCCTGTCCACCATATTGGATATACAAAGGAAATGGTATCGGCCCATTTAATCCATTGCTGCTCCTTGGCAATATCCTCAGGGCTTTCACCCTGTTGGAATGCACCAAAGTCGGTAGCATCTAAAGTAGCCTTAAAGCCAATGTCATAAAGATTTCTCACCTCTACTTCATGACCATTCTCCTCGGTAGTTTTTACAATTTGATCCACATACGCAAAGGAAAGGGAAGTAGGGTTGGGATGAGCAATAATAACGAGATGTTTCATGATTTATTATATTCTAATTTATATTTTTAATGTAGGATGGACGCTGCTAAACCAAATGATTCGCTGTTAGATGTAGCGTATTATTAGAAAGCGTTATGATCAAGGTATTGCGGTTAGCTGTGTTGATTTTTGAATAGCTCAAATTTGGGTTTGCTTTCTTTCTCCTCCTTCATCTGCTTCGTTGGTGAAAATGAAATAGGAAAAATTCCTTCATTTTTGGCGCCCGGCAACTAAACGAGGGTTTTAGCAGGAATAAGCCGGCCTAAGCGTAGGAAGCCCATCATGAATTTTCCAAGATGAATGAGTGAAGCCAGATTTTGGCAAGAGGCGAATCGGTTTTGACTCCGTGAATTACATAGTTTTTATCTTAATTACCCCCTGCATTAAATCACGCTCTTCAATCTGGGTTCCTACATAAGGGATGTATTGCCTTCAAATTCTAGAGACATGGTGCCCGTAATCATCTGATAGTCCAAAAGGATTTAGCCTTTTAATGAAATCATAGGATAAAATTTTTCTTTGTGGGCATAAAATAAAATCCCTATCAGTGCTACTTGTACCAGGGCAATAGCAAGGCCAGCTGGAGCAAGAAACAGGTGAACCAGTAGAATATTGACGATGATAGGCGCCAAAATAACTAAAGCCAAACCTATCATGCGGTTGGTTAATAATAAAACGCCTCCAATAATTTCTACCAAAGCGATCGCCGGAAACATAAAGCCTGATGCCGCAAATGCCCCCATTAAGTTGGCCTCCGCTTCCGGCATTTCGCCCATAGGAATAAAGTTAAGGAATTTGTTTAGTCCAAAGATGGTCATGGATAGTCCCAATAAAATGCGTGCAATTAATTCCGTGATTTTCATTTTGTTGTAGTTAAGTTATTTTACTTGTAAACTAATTATGTAAATTTTTTTATCCTCTGACTTTATCTAAAAGGTCGGACAGAGTTTTTGCCTCTTCTTCCGTGAGGTTTAATTGCGCTTCAACCGGCTCTAATTGTTGATCCACATCCTCAAGAAAGGCCAGCCCCTCTTTCGAAATACTGATATAAAATACCCGACGGTCCGACTCACATTGTTCTCTTTCCACCAGTCTTTTCTCCAAAAGCTTTGTCACTAAACGTGTGGTATTTGGCGTTTTGTCGAGCATGCGGGCTTTAATTTCCAAAATCGGTAATCTTTTGGGATAAGAGCCACGCAAAATTCTAAGGATATTATACTGTGAAAGGGAAAGGTCAAAAGCACGAAGTTGTTCTGCACTCTGGGCATTGAACCAGTTTGCCGTGAATACAGTATTAAGAATTGCTTTCATTTTTAAATTCTTAAACTTAGTCGTCTTTATTTCTTCCTCTATTCTCATATAAATGAACTTTGATATTACAAATGTAGTTTACGTGTAAACTAAATGCAAGCTGATTCGGTTTTTTTTCGTTCCATGCCCCGTTAACCCGGATTATTCATGCTAAAATTCTCGTTTAGCTGTAAGGTGGAAAAAATGAAGGAATTTTTCCTATTTCGAGTTTTTTCCAACGAAACAGAGGAATAAGAAGAAAGTAAGCTTGCTCAAATTTGGCTATTATAACTCAACGAAAACTTGTTTCAAAGGACCGATAATAAGTCACTTCTGTTTGCTTGATTAATTTAGCGGTGCATAATTCGGCTTAAGTTGGTCTAATCCTAAAAAATTAGTGGCATATATCAGCGCTTTATTAGAGCGTATGGCCTCCATGGGGAAGAATAAGTACCCAAATTCCTGCTATTGGTGCTTTTTTAGAAAGGTGGCTTTTAACAGACGCTTAACCTCCAGGGAATGGGATTCTTTCTGTCAGTTTTGGACAAGGGTAGGGTAATTGAATAAATTAATGGTTATTTTCAGGCAAAATTGAGAAATGATGAAGAAGATTTTTTTTAGCTGGATGACCGTGTTCTTGTTGTTGGGAACACCATCCGTTTGGGCATGTACTAATTTATTGGTCACCAAAGGAGCCTCGGCTGATGGCTCCACGATGATTACTTATGCGGCGGACAGCCACGTTTTATATGGGGAATTATATCATTGGCCATCGGCAGATCATGCCCCTGGGGAAATGCTGCAGGTGATTGAGTGGGATACCGGGAAATTTCTGGGGGAAATTGCTCAGGTTCCCCATACCTATAATGTGATCGGTAATATGAATGAGCACCAACTTGCCATTGCGGAAACCACCTTTGGCGGTCGCAAGGAACTGCATGACCCAAATGGAATTATGGATTATGGTTCTTTGATTTATATTACTTTGCAAAGGGCTAAAACTGCTCGGGAGGCTATTCAGATCATGACGGATTTAGTAAAAGATTATGGTTATTATTCTTCCGGAGAATCATTTTCCATTGCAGACAAAGAGGAGGTTTGGGTTTTAGAGATGATTTCAAAAGGGGAAGTGGAGAAAGGAGCCGTTTGGGTGGCACAGCGTATACCGGATGGTTATATCTCTGCCCATGCGAATCAGGCCCGGATTACCCATATTGATTTTAAAGATGTTGATAATTTTATTTATTCGGAAGACGTAGTGGAATTCGCGATAGCACAGGGTTATTTTTCGGGTAAGAAGAAAGACTTTGACTTTTCGGCGGCCTATGCCCCCTTGGATTTTGGGGCAGTTCGGTTTTGTGATGCACGGGCCTGGAGTATATTTAATCGTGTGAATCCTGCCTTTGGGGCTAAATATCAGGATTATGCTATGGGAGATTTATCTAAAGACAGAATGCCTTTGTATGTAAAACCAGACGCATTATTAACGGTAAAAGATGCCATGGAACTGATGCGTGACCACTACGAAGGGACACCTATGGACATGACCAACGATGCTGGCGCTGGGCCATCGGCTTGTCCTTATCGTTGGAGACCTTTGACCTGGGAATCGGAAGGAGCCACTTATTTTAATGAGAGGGCCATTTCTACCCAGCAAACAGGTTTTTCCTTTGTGTCTCAGTCCCGCTCCTGGCTGCCGGATGCTTTTGGAGGCCTATTGTGGTTCGGTGTGGATGACACTTATTCCACTTGTTATACGCCGATTTATTCGGCTTCCACTCGTGTGCCGGAGAGCTTTGCTGTTGGGAATGGAGATATGTTAACTTATTCGGAGAGTGCAGCTTTTTGGGTGTTCAACAGGGTGACGAATTTTGCTTATATGCGCTACGATGAGATTATTCAGGATATCCGCAAGCTTCAGTCTGAATTGGAAGGAAAGTATATTAAAACAGTACCGGCGATTGATAAGGCCGCTGAGGAATTAATGAAAATCGATACCCAAATGGCGATTGATTTTGTAACTGATTTTTCAGTCAATAATGCCGATAAAATGGTGCAGCGATGGAAAGAATTGGATAACTATTTATTGGTGAAATATATGGATGGTAATATTAAAGTGGAAGAAAATGGGAAGTTTAAATATAATCCTTCTGGTTTAATGCCGGTTAGTCCGATTACCAAACCTTATAGTGAGGAATACCGAAAAAAAATAGTGGAGGATACCAGGGATCATTTAAAATATCCCGCTCAGGCCCATTAACAAATAAGCCAATTGTTGGAGCCGCTATATTTCCGGCACCCTTTGGAGCGTGTTTATAAACCCAAATTCGCAGCGAAAATTTGATTATTGAAGAAGCGATATCCGATTATTTTGAGCAATTAGTATCGCTATTGTTGAGAAATTATCCTATATCGCTTCCAATGATTCAAACTTGCTGCCTGATGGTGTGTTTATAAACATGTTCTTAGCTTATGATTTTGAAAAATTAAAATTTGTATAATTAAATTCATCGGATTAAAATTTAACCCTATGAGAATTATAAATACCTTTTTCGTTTTACTGACTTTTGTAGTGGCTTTTTGGTCCTGCAAAGCAAAAAAAGAAGTGGTACAGGAAAGACTTATGATAATAGAAATAGCACCCTTTACACTGGACTGTACAGGTGTTGGCCCCATGAATTGTATGGTCGTGAAGCGGGAGGACAAAACGGACTTCCAACTGTTTTACGGGGGGATTGAAGGGTTTCAATATCAGCCCGGATATCGTTATCAGCTTGCGGTGAAAATTGAGGAAATAGAAAATCCGCCAGCGGATGCCAGTTCATTACGCTATATTTTAAAGGAAGTAATGCTACAGGAAAAGGTTGATGCCGGTTTAGCGCATCTTGCGGGAGAATGGAAAGTGCTTCAAATTGAAGATTTAATGGTGCCCGATTCCGTGGAGGTGAGTTTGGCTATAGATCCGGATAAGGCGAAAGTGGCGGGCCGTGGCGGATGCAATCGCTATTTTGGCGGAATTGAAATGGGTGATCAGGATTATGCGATTAAATTGGGTCCCTTAGCTGGAACAAAAATGTATTGCGAGGCCACAATGAAATATGAAGATGCTTTTTTTAAGGTGATGGAGGAGGTAAATCATTTTTGGTTGAAAGACGACCAACTCTTGCTTTTCACGGGAAGTGCGGTTAGTATTTTGGCAGAGAGAGCCTCAAAATAATTCTTTATCGCTTTTGGAATGATCAATTTTCGCTGCGAATTTTGGTTTTTAAACACGCTCGTAACCGCCCTAAAATTTAAAAAAAAAACGAAGTCAGATGACTTATTATAAAGGAGGAGGTGATGCCCCTACAATTTACCGTTTTTGATGGCTGCCATCACCGGTTTTTGAGTGAATTACGGCTTGTGTACTTCCTGTAAATAAAAAAGGGTTGACCGAAATGGACAACCCTTTTTTATTTTTATTCTCCGTAGTTGATTTCTTGCACTTCATTGCCTTCCTCATCAAACATTTTCCAAATACCAACTTCGCGATCGTCCGCATATTTGCCCTCCAAAGCCACATTTCCATTGCTATGGAAAAACTGCCAAAAACCTTCTTTTATATCCTGATGGTAGGTGCCGGCCTGCATTTTTGTGCCATCTTCATAATAGCAAATCCATTTGCCTTCTTTTTTTCCGTCTTTTTCCTCTCCCTCGCAATTATCGGCAAAGGCGGCCTGAAAATTCAGCATGAAGGTAAATAGAATAATGAAATATTTCATGGGATTAATTTTAGGTCAATGGGGTGTTATATAGTTAATCTCAAATGGAGATGTAATGTACTATGGGTGTAATAAAAATTGAAGTTTTACTGTTATTTTATTTCCCAATGTGTCGCATTGGGATAATATTCAGCGTTAAACGCGTGTATATCCCCTTATTTTGCACTCATTTAAGTTGATATCACTTTTTTTTGTCCTGATGCGTAATTATTCTGAAGGCTTTGATGGGGATTTTCGATCTGCACTGCACTAAATAAATTAGAAGGGTGGCTTTTACACCCAAAAGGGAAAACAATTTTAGCATGAGCAATGAATTTAAACTTCCTTCAATGTCCGCATTGGCAGGGAGTACATACAGCAATTTTAAGCGTGTTATTGAAGGAAAGGAGATAGAGAAGCAATATCAAAAAAGGTTAAATGGTTCCGGTATTGTGACCCGGTTTATTGAGCCTATTAGTAAATACGAGCAAGCAAAAAACCACAAACGCCTGCAAGAAGTTACTTTTGACAAAGCACCATTATTTATTCTTGGGCACTGGCGCAGTGGAACGACTCATTTACATAACCTGATGTGTCAGGATCAGCAATTTGGATATGTTACGACTTATCAGGGGGTTTTTCCAAATGCATTGCTTTCCGGACAGTGGCTTTTTAAAAGCTTTATGCAATTGGCAATGCCCAAAAAGCGCGCAACGGACAATGTGGAATTGTCGGTAAATTATCCTCAGGAGGAAGAATTTGGCTTGGGTAATATGTGCCCGCATAGCTATTACAACTTTTGGTATTTTCCGCAACATATGCAGGAGTATGCCAAAAAGTATTTGTTATTCGAAGACCTCACTGATAGAGAGTATCAGGAATGGCAAAACACCTATGATACCATGGTACGTAAAGCCATGATCAATACCAATGGGGAGCGATTTATTTCAAAAAATCCACCTCATACGAGTAGAATTAAGGAACTTTTGGCTTTATATCCGAATGCCAAGTTTATTCATATTGCGCGTAATCCTTATACCGTATTTGAGTCTACCATCAAATTTTTCATGGCTACGATTGAGCCACTGAAATTTCAGGATATTAGTCGGGAGCAGATGGAGGAGAATATTTTACGCATTTATGTACAGATGTATGAAAAATACGAACGGGAGAAAGCCTTAATTCCGGAGGGTAATCTGATGGAGATTCGTTTTGAGGATTTGGAGCAGGATAATCTGGGGATGTTGGAAAAAATCTACCAGCAGCTTGATTTAGGAAATTTCGAAGAATCTCGTCCAGCTTTTGAAGCTTATATAAAGGAAAAATCCGGTTATAAAAAGAACGCCTACAAGTATCAGGAGAATACCATTCAAAAAGTTCAGGCATACTGGAAAGATAGTTTTGAGAAGTGGGGTTACGAATTATAATATTTAAGATCTAACAATGAAATATTTGTTTTCAATATTTATGTCCATGCTGATGGTATCTGCATGGGCCATTCCTGAAAATAACGAAGAAGCCTCTGAATTATCCGCCGGAGACTACGTTCAGCCGTTGGTGATTAGGGATTCTAATGACAATCCGGTAGAACTTCCGGCTTTTGGAGAAAAAATTATTTTAATCTTTTATTCTGACCCTGAAGTTCCAAAGCGGAATGCTTATTTCGTGGAATTGATGAAGGAGGCAAGATTCAATGATGAGGATAATTTCTTCAGTTATGGTGTGGTAAACATGAAGGATGCTCCTTTTTATCCTAATTCTTTAATTAGAATGGGGATTCGCCGGGAAGAGCGTAAAAATGCCGATCAGCATGTCAAAATATATACAGATCCTAAACACATTATTAAAAATAATTGGAATTTAGGAGATGTGAATAATGAATTCGCACTGGTATTGGTGGATAAGGACGGTAAAGTGCTTTTTAAGCAAAATAAGGAGCTGAGTAAAGAGGAAGCACAGAATTTGATTCGATTGATTCGAAAAACCATCGATGAAGATCGCCTGGAAGCCTCCAATTTGTAATCAACTAAATGTAATACAGGAGGTGTGAATTAAACATCTTTTTGAGATAAGAAGGTAGTTTTATTATATACTTCCTGCAGTTTTTCTTCGAATAAAAAATGGCTTCTATGATAAAGAAATACAATAAAATTAGGCCATACTTATGGGCGCTGATTATTTTACTGCTTATTCTTTTAAATGATTGGAAGCAAGAAGCATTTGATATTTGTGCCGGATTCAGAGATGGTATGGAATTACTGAAAGGGAATTGAAAATCCACTTTTCTTTCTTACCCGAAAGCCTTCAGGTTTTCGGGTTTTTTAATGTCTAAAAATTGAACAATTAGAAGGTTTTATCGTCTATCCATTTGTGGGAGAGTGCCTTATTGTAATTTGCCCACTTAATTTATCACCTTAAGGACCTACTTTTGCGATTTATTGCTCTTTTTATTGTTTTACTAGGCCTTTCGCTTTCCCATAGCCAGGCTAGTCATTATACCGATAGTCTTCAATATCAAAATGAAGATAGTCTTCGGCTTACGCCTTTCCGTAAGGGTCGGTGGCTGACTGGATTTGGTGGTAATATCAGCTCGGGGACTACGATTCAGGATTCCGTTTCAAATAATACCAATAGCTATGCGATTACCATTTCCTCGGCCAAATTCATTCAGGAGCGCTGGGCTTTAGGTCTTGTTTTTTCGGCGAACAGAAGCAGCAGTGAGGCCTTTCTAAAAAGAGAAATAGAATCCTTATTCATCGGTCCTTCCGTTATCCACTATTTTTCAAACGCCCCTCTAGGGTCCATATACTTTCTCTTTTCTCCTGGTTTTGTGAATTTTCGGGAAGAAACTTCCATTATTCAGGGCGGGATTTCGGTAGAGGAAAAGCTTTCCGGGGTTGGTTTTGGTGCCTTAGGGGAAATTGGTTATGCCTATTCCCCGAATGATCATATTATTTTTAAAATGGGCCTCTCTCTGAATAATGTCTGGGTAAATGCAGATAATGATTTGCTGGATGGAATTGAGGTAAAGAAGACCTTTACCAGAATAGGTAATCTTTCCTTTGCTTTTGAGTTTAACGTGATATTAGATAGTTTTTTCTTTTGATGAGGTGTTTTTGGATCATAGTACTGTTTGCTTTTTTTCCATTCTTGGCCCAGGCGCAGGACGAAAAGCCGATCTTCCAGACAGACACCATGTCCCTGAAGAAGGCGAAAATTCTGGCGATTCCGGTTATTTTCTCTACCCCGGAAACAAGTTTTGGATTTGGTGGTGGTGGGCAATTATTCTTGCTTCAAAAGTCAAATATTTATAATGAAAGATTATCTAACATTTTATTTACGGCTATCTATACTTTAAATCAACAATTTATAATTGATTTAAAACCTCAAATTTATATTGATAAAGGAGATTTTTTTCTGGATATCGCTTATAAATTTAAGATTTATCCTAACCTCTTTTGGGGAGTAGGGGCAAATACACCGGAATCTAATCAGGAACAATATGATATGAATTCCACGGAGTTGCGGGTGGCATTTTTAAAACGATTACCTCCGGATTTAAATTTTGGCCTGGAATGGGTTTTCCAGAGTCATCAAGTTACGGAGACTGCTGAAGGAGGTTTGTTGGCTGGGGGTGATATTGTAGGTTTTGATAAAGCCCTTATCAATGGGCTGGGGGTGATATTTAATTTGGATTCCCGGGATGACGTAGCCTCGCCATTTGATGGCCATTTTTTACAATTGAATGCCCGCTTTTCATCGGAAAATTTTGGAGCGACACAAGGGTATAATAAATTTATTACCGATTTAAGGACCTACCGGCCCATCGGTCGTAATAGTGTCCTGGCATTACAAATTTATCAGGAATCCACTTTTGGGGAGGTGCCTTTTCAGGGAATGTCATGGTATGGTGGAGGAGAGCGTGCAAGGGGTTATTTTCGGGGAAGGTTTATTGAGCGTCATCAGTATGTGTTACAGGCGGAATACCGCCATCGTTTTCATCCCCGATGGACGGTGGCTGCTTTTGCATTGGTTGGGGAAGTGGCAGCCACTGGAGATGAATTTTTTCGGTATATGAAACCAGCTGCCGGGGGCGGGATTCGTTTTAAATTATTAAAAGATCAAAATACAGTGGTGCGTTTTGATTATGGTTTTGGGCTGGCGGGAAGCTCCGGTTTTTATTTTGGGGTCAATGAGGCATTTTAAAAGGGTGTTTGATTATAGTAAGAGATGCAAAAGTAGGTGTGGGATTAATTTCAGACCAAGCTGAAGGGAAATTGCATCATGCTATCGAAATATTCCTCACTATTCCTAACATTTAATAAGCCGAATTTTTCACTTATAGCTTTATAGCGTGTTTAAAAGCCAAAATTCGCCGCGAAAATTTGATTATTGCTAAGTGATATCCGATTATTTTGCGAGAATAGTTTCATTATTGTTGAGCAATTTATCAAAATTGCTTCTTTTAATTCAAATTTGCGGCTGGACGGGGCACTTTAATCCGAATTATTCAACCTAAGATTTAGTAGCTATCCTTAAATTACTTATTTTCATTCTGATCAGGTTGCCTTTGGGCTATTATTAGTAGCCCAAATCTAGCCTGGCCTGCTTTCTCCTCATTCCTCTGCTTCGTTGGGAAAAGCGAAATAGGAAAAATTCCTTCATTTTCCAGGCTTGTAGTTAAACGAGGATTTAAGCATGAAAACTCCGGCTTAAAACACAACCTTAATCAATCGATTAATTGTTATTTCCTCAAATTGGCTTTATTAAATACATGTTCCGGAATGTCCACATCGCATTGAAGTTTGTTGACGATCAGATCCGTACCTTTGCCTTCCTTAAGCACGTCTTTATAATTCATATGCATGGGGAAATAACGATTACCCACTTTTTCCACTTTTGAAAAGTGGAGGCTTTTAAGTTTGGTGCCACTTTTGGCGAAAAGCTCCTCTTTGAGGGGGACAAAATATTCCTGATCCACCCAAATGTGCATTTTCGCATAGCTAACATCTTCTTTGACTGCCTTAAGTTCCAAAAGCCAGGTGGCCCTTCCTTCGAATTGTTCCTCCCTTAATATTTTGGCTTCATAAGATTCTAACAGTTTTTTCTCCTGCATCATGTCTTCATAGGAAATATCAGATCCCATCATAGATTGTCGGAGCATATGCCCGGACATTTGTATGATGCGGTCCGAAGAGGGGGAGTAGACCCATAATTTGTCCTCTAGTTTTAGCATTTTTGTGCCTTTTTCCCGCGCAGGAGAGAGGTATTCTGAATAAGATTCCTGCTCCCCCCGGTTATAGGTGATAGAAGTGAATTGCCGGTCCCGGCGTTTGCCATAAACAATCATGGTGGACTCTGTGATCTTGGTTTGAGTAAACATATTTTCATCAACCTTTTCCAGTATTGTTTTGGCATCTTGTGCTATTATTTCATTTGACAATAAGAGTGAAATAATGGCTAGTATGGAAATAATATTTGTTTTCATAATTTTAAATTATACGCCTAATTCATTAAACAATTCGGCTGTCTGTCTTTTGAAAATGCCCCGGCCTGAAAGGATGGCCCCCAGAACGGTGGCGCATAAGCCGGGAATGAAGCCTATATATAATAGCGAGGGGGTGAACCGGGCATGAAGGACATTGGGAATCATCATGCTTTGGTTGCCCTCCAGGTAAGGAGCAATATCTAATCCGTTTTCTTGTAAATAGATTACTCCGGCAATCCCCAAAATTGAACCGATCGTAGCACCGGTAAAGCCAATCAAAATCGCCTCCGCGATTAAACTTTTATAAATTGACTTTTTCGTTTCCCCCATGGCAATCCGGATGCCGAATTCCTGATATCTTCTTAGTCCTCCCAGCAAGCCGGTATTCCATAGCACCACTGAAATGGCCAGTATAAAAATGAAAGTTAAAATTCCGGTGTAGTTTTCAACCATGGCCAGAATGACATCCATACCATTTTGGTCGGATAGCGCCAACATAGTCGGTTCAAACTCCCCGGCTTCCTGTAATTGATTAAAGGCTTTCTGAGTGGACAGGCTTTGCGCCAAATCAAAATGTTCCTGCGGCAAATATCCCACAATTTCAGCACAGCCATCTTTCATGTCCAGGATTTGCTGTGCATCCGGTAGGTGAATAATGAAGGTCTGATTGTCCATAACGGCATTCCCAAACTCCACCGTTCCGGCAAGCCGTAGATTTTGGAAGGCCATTCCACCGTCCATAGTGGCTCCAAAGAAAGTTATTTCTTCGCCGATTTTTAATTTTAATCGCTCCATCATACCTGCACCCATCAAAATTTCAAAGGGATTTTGTGGTAAATCTCCTTGTTGAATCGCATTGCGGATATTGAGCCGCTTTAATTCTCCGGATTGCGGACGCAGGTCAATGGCAATGGCCGAACCAATACCCTGTGCCCGACTTACGCCTTGGGCATCGGGGACATCCAGCATTCCGCCAAACTGTATGCGCTGGGCGAAAGTCATCGCCGGAAACTGTTTTTCCAGCTTTTCCTGTAAAGTGGAGGCCTCTAATATGGCTAAGTCAAGCGGTTTTTGACTGATTTCATCCGCATAGGCATTGGTGACAATTTTCACATGACCAGTATCAAAGCGGGCACTTTGTTCAATCATGCCTTCTATCGCACCCTTAATATATCCGGAGAAGAAGACCGTTAGTAAAGCGCCCAGACTCACCACAATCAGGGGAAGTATGCTTCTGCTTTTGTCTCGAAGCAGCCCTTTCATTAAAAACTTGATCATATCTTTTTCCCTTTTAAAGCGTCTACGGGATTCATTTTTGCAATTTTTCGCACGGGCCAGTATCCTACGATCAGCGCCAAAAGACTGACGGTAAAGAAAGTTTTGCTAATCAAGGGTAAGCCAACGATGGGATATATATTTTCTGTTACTGAAATTCCCATTTCATAGGACATCTCTTTATTGCCGATGGGGATTCCGGCTTGTCCAAGGTAGGCAAAGAGCGGGATGCTGAGCAGGCCTCCAATAATGCAAGCCATTATGGCATACATGGTACCCTCTAAAGTAAATAAAAAGGTCACCCTTTTTCTAGTAAAGCCTAATGCGATATAAGTTCCTATTTCTTTTTGCCTTTTAAATACTGAAAATACCTGTGCATCGAAAATGGCAATTAATGCAATCAGAAGCAGTATAATGTACAGAAAGGAGGAGCCTCCTTTTTTTTGCTCAATCAGCGCATAGAAATTTTGGAGTAATTCATCCTGACTTTTAAACCGCCATTCGGCGGGTCCCGCTCCTTGATAATCAGGATCTTTAACCAATAGGCTGGCATGTTGTTGTAAATCGCTAAGCTCCCAAAGTTGCTCTAGAGACATCCAGACTTGTCCAATATCTACTGCGGGGACATTGCTTTCAAATATTCCGGCAATGGTAATGTTTTGGGCGTCAAAGGTGCCATTTTTGTCTTTCCAGCGCATTAGTATTTCATCGCCTACTTTAAGCCTGTTGGTTTTGGCCATATGGTTGCCAATCAGCACGGGAATGGAAGCCGGACTGTTTTTCAAGACTTCCACAGGCATTTTTAAGGTTTGCCGATTCAAATCAATGCCTTTGATCATTATGGGTAGCATTCTGCCCGATGGGTATATATTACCCTGACGGATCAAAATAGGGGTGAGCTTATCATGTGTTTCAAATGTACCATGTCCGGCCTCAATGGTAAAAGGATCCAGAGGTTCATATTCGGGATGCAAATATTGGCCATCACCATATTCCCAGTCAATGCTGTCCCTTACCGCCTGTTGTTCCCATCCATCCATCATGCCATTGAAAAATAAAATGGTGATAAAAGCAAAGGACAATATTCCGATATTCAACCAGGAGCGTAATCCAGCTGCCAATATATTCTTTAAAGCGAGCTGAAAATCAAGCTTTAGATTATACAGTAGCCTTTTCATTTTGGATAGGGGTTTCGTCCTTAATGATTTTACCATCTTCCAAATGTATAATGCGAGTCAGGTATTGTATCACCTTATTATCATGGGAAGAAAATAGAAAAGTAATGCCCAGCTGTTCATTGAGTACCTTCAGGATATCCATGATCTTATAGGCATTTTTGGAGTCCAGATTAGCGGTGGGCTCATCTGCCAGCACGATAGTTGGCTTTTTAACAATGGAGCGGGCAATAGCTACTCTTTGAGCTTCTCCTCCCGATATTTGGGAAGGTTTTTTATGAGCCTTATCCGCTAAGCCAACCCATTCCAGGGCTTCCATCACCATTTGTTTTCTGTTAGCAGCCGGTATATGTTGTAGAAGGAGAGGGAATTCTACATTTTCATAAATAGTATAGATGGGTAGTAGGTTATAAGATTGAAAAATGAAGCCTATATTTTCATTGCGTAATTCCGCAGTTTGCTCATCGGATTTAGCCTCTACTTTTGCATCATTTATCCATACTTCTCCTTCGGTGGGTCCATCCAATGCACCTATTAGATTCAACAGCGTTGTTTTTCCCGAACCTGAAGGGCCCACCAATCCGGCAAACTCCCCTTTTTGCAGGGAGAGGTTAATTTCTGAAAGTGCCGTGAAATCGGTATCACCTACCGGGAATTTTTTAGTGACACTGACTACTTTGATTAAAATATCTTTATCCATAATAAAAAATTAATGGTTATATACTAGCATGAGTCTAAATCCATATCCGGCAGTCAATTGACTGAAATCATTGGAAGGGATTTGAATATTTTGCTTGGGATTATAATAAGTCATCAGATAGGTGGTGAACCGATTGAACTGATGCTCGTAATTCAGAAAATAACCGGTAGCTTCATTGCTCCAGTCATAATACACCATGGCGCTGATATGGTCAAAAAAACTGATCGGGTAACTTAATTGGCTGGCCGTGGTATTGGCGCGGTATTCAATTTCATCCATGTGTGCTCCGTATAATGCCGTAAGGTGCTCCAGGGATGCATTCAGCCCATTTCCGAGGCCGAAGGTATAATCCGCACCAAGGTTAAACAGACTTTGTTGACTAAAGGCCCCAATATCGTGAATCGTTCTGCTATGACTGGCTTCCAGCCACAAGCCAACCACCAAATCCCACTTCCCATCAAGCCCCCATCGGTTTTCAGGACTTTCCTTCATAAACACTTCGCCCGATTCATTGGTGGTCAGTAATTGGGCGTCACGATAATGGTAACTAAATGCCAGTTCTCCTTTAGGTGTAGGGAACTGAAAACGACCACCGTATTCCGGGCGGTGCGGGTTACTGGTCAGTACATCATAACCTCTTCGCTGTTCATTTCCATATAAAGTCCATAGCCAGATATTGGCATTATTTTTAAAATAATACTTTCCCAATAGGGCATAAACGCCATCTGTTAATCCTAACGGGTCCCTTGGGTCCATGCCATTGAACCACTGCATCGGGCGTAAAATGCTGGAAGAACCAAAATCAATTTTTTGTAAACCTAGTCGAATTTCGCTCATGCCGTGTGTATAGCGCATCCATGCGCGATAAGGTCTGATATAGCCTTCGCTTTGGGGGGGGGGGTCTCCGAAAAGTTGGGTAGATCCGTAAAGGTTTCCCGAAACATTCACTGTTAGTGTTTGAAGGGAGTCTAGGCCTAAATTGTAGGTCAGTTCCGGTAAATACCGAATACCAGTCCATATAGGGTAATCATCCGCTGGCGTATAATTTGAAAAACCCATTAGGGTGCCGTCAAAAGCCCACTCATGCTTTTGTGAAATAGCAGGATTGCTAATGCCGATCAATAGGAGTAGGAGCCAAAATCTCATTAGGATTCGGTATTTTTGGGTGCTTTTCCACATATCCCATGGAAATAAAAGGCAGATATTTGTCTAAGGGCTTCCCCGATGTTAGGGAATAGATTGATTAGTTGGGGATCATTCATGGCATTGGAAGCCTGGTTTATCATATAAATAATCATAGCAGTATTCAGCTGTGGATCCACCCAGCCTTCTACTTTGGCTTTTTCAATGTCTGCAATAAAGGCTTCCATACTTTTTTGAGAATGTAGTTGCATGCGCTCTGCCAGTACCCCCTTTTTCTGGTAGATTTCCATGACAAATTCCGGGCTGATATTTTTGGTGTCTTCCAACTTCATTTCCATTACCCTTGCCATTTTTTGCTGAAAACTATCCCCAGAAGACATAATCTGGCGGTAGCGGGACATCCCCTCTTCAAAAAGCAAATCTATCACTTTTCCTGCTATATCTTCTTTATTTTCAAACATCCGATAAAAGGTCATTTTAGATACTCCTGCGGTTTCGTAGATGTCTTTTATACTAGATTTGGCGAGTCCTTTTTTCCAAAGGACTTCTTTTGCTGCCCGTATAATTTTTTCTTTCGTCTTCACTGCTACCTTATTTGTGTGACTATTTATGGCTTTTTTAGGCTAATTGGTAACAAATTTCTTTTTATTTGTCGAATTTATTCAAAAAGAAAAAATAAAAAATAAAATAATCATAACCCTATGTTACTTATGTTAGGTAAATTACGGTAAATAGTCACATTTTCGGTTTTTTACCGATTATTCACGCGGTTAGCTGCGAGGCAGCAATAAGGAATCAATCGTTTTCTATTTCGAGGTATTCGAAACCGCGCAGATGAAAGCAGAAAAGGCAAGGGAGCTCAGCCAAATTTGGACGGTTTGAGAGCGAGTTTAAAAGCCAAAATTTACAGGTGGATAGTGTGCTTTTAAACAGGGATGTCGAATATTTCAGAGTGTTAGCTGGTTTCTTTCTGACAAATGGCTCTGTCGCGATCAGAACAGGGGGTGTTTTCCTCACATTCAAGGATTTTCGACAGCCTACTTATAAACAAGCTTTAAAAAGGAATACCGGTATTTTAATTTTAGTGCCAGATTTTAGGTATAACAAAGGCTTCACGAGTGATTCATTAAATCTGTTGGTGAGTAATTCGGGCTTATAGGCTGGCATGGCCTGAACTTTTGGAGTAGCAGTCTTGAGCCGAATTATTCACCGATGAATTTATTAGTCAGTCGTAAATAGTTTGTGTTCAAGTCTTTGAGTCTTATTTTCTTTTGATTGTAATAGCCCAAATTTGGGCAAGCTTGCTTCCTCCTCATTCATTTGTTTCGTTGGAAAAAGCTCGTAATAGGAAATTATTCCTTCATTTTTTCCGCCTTACAGCTAAAGGAGGATTTTAGCCTGAATAATCCGGCTTAATGGTTCCTCCTAAAAGGGAGCAGTTAAGTGGTCCGAGAACTGCCGGGAATCTTTGTTTCGGATAAAGCGGAATTTATTTGTTTTCGGCCTGTTGCGGCATCCATTCTACGGTTTTACTGAAAAGACCCCAATATCCGGTTAACTCAAAATTTCCCTTTTCATTGAGCTCAATTTTACCTCGGTATTTTCGGCCATCCCGGGGGTTGTAGATGATGCCATTCACCCATTCCCCGTTCTTAAATAGAAACCCACTTAGAAAAGTAAGTCCAACAAGGGGTCTTTTTTGCAGTTTTTCATCTCGGTTATGGATATCCGTTTTCATCTTCCCCTCTTTATCGAAGGGAGCATCCATTTCAATGGTTTTAGCATAATATACCTGCCCCTGTTTATAAACTTCTACTTTACTTTCTTCGGTAATCCATACCCCAATAATGTCGTCGGCTTTTTGAGCTTTTAGCTGCAATACCGAGAGAAAAATGAATATAAAAAGAAGGTTCAGTTTCATTATCAGTAGGAGAGCGCGGTCTTATGCTAGAGCTTACGAATTCCCCTACTGTATGTTGATAAAAAAGATAGTTTTATGGATGCCTGTAAAGGGTTCAATCGCCAGAAAGAATATCTTCCACACTGCAAATTTCTGCAAATTCCTGGTGCAGGCTGGCAATGGCGGTGTCATGAATTAGTTGTGCGCTGTACTTTTCTCCTTTTGGACCGGTCTTATCAAAAGTGGCACAGGCATCTTCCACCAATTTAACTTTAAATCCCAGATTGGCGCCCATTCGGGCCGTGGTGGATATGCAGTGGTCAGTGGTTAGTCCGGCTATAATAATTTCCGATACTCCCAAATCGTTCAGTTTTTCCATTAAGCCCGTTCCGATGAATCCACTATTGACCTTCTTTTCTAACACAGGTTCCTTTTCAATTGGAAAAACGCAGGCCTGAATTTCATTTCCACTTTGATGGGGTTCCAGCGGAGAGCCGGGCGTGGTGGAACAATGTTTTATATGAAAAAGTGGCCACCCCATCTTACGCCAGTGTTCCAGCAAAAGGGCGGCTTTTTTTTCCGCCTCCGGATTATTTCTGCCACCTCCCCAGTAAGCGGTGTTTTCAAATCCTTTCTGGATGTCTATGAGTAGTAATGCGGTTGGTTTCATTGCGTTTTTTATTAATATTTTGAAAGTAAATGTAATGTAAATAGGATAGACTTATATCTCAAAATAGTGAATAAAGCTTTTTTATAGCTTAGCGCATTTTTAAAAGCGCACCATCAGACTGCACATTCGAATTGTCGGAACCGATTTTGGCAAAATGCTCCACTATAGCGATGCTATTTTCTTACAATAATCAGGTATCGCTCCTGCAATAATCAAATTTTCCACACGAATTTTGGCTTTAAACACGTTCTTCAGCAGTAATGGGGATAGGGATTTAGGTTTTCCAACTGCTGTTGTAATTATTTCATCTAAAATCAAATTTGTGTGTTTTTAATGAAAATTTAATACCTTTGAGCACCTTAACCTACAGATCAGATAAAATTATTTGATCTCGGCATCTTATATATACTATGAAAGCGCTTACTTTTAGTGATTTTGGAGCAGCGGATGTTTTAGAATATCAGGAAATTCCAAAACCACAGCCTGTCACCCATGAAGTTCTGGTCGAAATGAAGGCCATTGGTTTAAATTACGCTGATATTTACCGTCGAAGAGGTAATTATCATTTAAAGGGTTCCCCTCCTTATATTGCGGGATATGAAGGTGCAGGAGTGGTGATTGAATCCAAAAGTCAGCTGTATCCCGTAGGTTCGCGGGTAGCATTTGCTGATGTTCCCTTTGCCAATGCAGAATATGTAGTGGTCCCAGAGCATCATATTATTCCACTTCAGGATCATGTGCCCTTTGAATTAGCAGCATCCGTTTTATTGCAGGGACTAACGGCACATTACCTGTGCCATGACAGTTATGCCGTCAAGGCTGGCGATATTGCGCTTGTGCATGCTGCAGCAGGTGGAGTGGGGCAGTTATTGAGTCAGATGGTGAAATTAATGGGCGGGACGGTCATTGGCCTGACCCGAAAAGAAGAGAAATTAGCCCTACTGGAAAAAATAGGCATTGAATATCCATTATTGTTAGATGCAAACTGGAAAAAAAAGGTTTCCGGCATTTCTCATAATCGTGGCGTAGATGTGGTTTTTGATTCTGTCGGAAGTACCCTGGCCGATAGTTTATCCCTGAGCCGTACGGGCGGAACCACTGTTTTCTATGGCATGAGTGGAGGAGATCCGGCGCCTGTGGATCCTCGAATGCTCATGGACAGCAGTAAAAAACTGGTGGGGGGAGATTTATGGAATTACCTTACTTCTGCCTTTGAAAGAAAACGCCGTGCAAATCAAATTTTTCAGTGGATCCTGAATGAACAATTGGTGGTTAATCCTCCGGTGAAATTTTCCCTTGCTGAAGGGCGTGCGGCACATGAATATCTGGAAAGCGGACAGTCCGCCGGGAAAGTTTTGTTAATTCCATAACCCGAATTATCCACCGCCAGTTTTAAGGTCTATTAGAAGGGTTGTTTGGCAGCTTTTTACGATAGGGTCTGCTAAGTTTCTGAAAGCCCAAATTAGGGTAGGCTTGCTTTTTCCTCATTCATCTGCTTCGTTGGAAAAAAACTTGAAATAGGAAAAATTCCTTCCTGGCAGCTCAAGGAGGATTTTAGCTTGAATAATCAGGCTAAGTATGCGTAATTCAGGCTAAGATGCAAATGGTAATTTTTAAAGATCCATTAGCTGAATTTGTGCCATGGGAAAAATAATGCAAAAAATTTTATAGTGTTTTTTCCTAAAAAAGACCTTTTTGATTGTGTTTGCCGGTGTTTTTGCAATTGAAAAGATCTTATAAATTGTCCTTCTCCTGGAAAGGTAAAAATGGTGATTTTACCGGATTTACGTAATTCGCCATTTTTGCCTTATTTTTGCGGCCATTTTAAAAATTTTAGTGCAAATCATTCTTAAATGGCAAAACTTACAGAAGGCAATATCATCTCCAGTATCGTAAAGCTGGCCTTACCCATCATGGGTGCATCCTTTGTGCAAATGGCCTATAATATGGCCGATATGGCCTGGTTAGGACATGTTAATGCTGAGACCGTAGCGGCAGTAGGAACGGCACTTTTCCTGGTTTGGTTTTGCAGCTCATTGCTGATGACTACAAAAATTGGCGCTGAAGTCACCGTATCTCAAGCTGAAGGAGCGAAAGACAGTCCCAGGGCTCAACGCTCAGCCTTTACGGCCTGGTCCTTGGGAATAGTGATGTCTTTAATGGCAACGGCACTGATCTATGGCTTGGCCCCTCAATTAATGAACCTTTTTGATTTTGAAAAGGTGGAGGTCGTTCAGATTGGGGTGAGCTATCTTCGGATCGTATCTTTGGGTTTTGTGTTTGCCTTTGGGAATCCAACCATGTCCGGAATTTTAAACGGAAAAGGAAATAGTCGTATTCCATTTCTTTTGACTACGGCGGGCTTGGTGGTCAATATTTGTCTTGACCCATTATTCATTTTTGGCTGGGGAATGATTCCGGCCATGGGAGCGGCCGGAGCTGCCTGGGCGACCGTCCTTACCCAGGGCCTGGTATTTATTGGCTTCCTGTTATACTTTCTTAAAAAGGAGCGCCAGAACAGACAATACTGGATTTTTGGAAAAAGCGAAGCCATTAAAACCTTCAAGACTGGTGGTCCGGCAGCCGTTCAAAATGCGCTGTTTGCCGTTTTTTCAATGATTTTGGCCAAAATTGTTTCGGCCTATGGCGCAGAAGCCATGGCGGTACAAAGTATCGGTATTCAGATTGAAGCGATTTCCTGGATGACTGCGCTCGGTATTTCCACCGCATTGAGCGCCTTTGTTGGGCAGAATTTTGGTGCCCAGCAATTTGATCGTATCAAAAAAGGGGTGCTGTATGCCCTTGGGGTCATGAGTTTCTTCGGCCTGCTGATTTCAGCCGTCTTTATGATTTTTGGTAGCGAGATCTATATGCTTTTTATCAACGATGCCAATGCCTGGAATCTGGGCGGTGAATACCTGTTTATCCTAGGGGTTTCTCAATTGTTCATGATTTTTGAAATTACCGGTTCGGGTTTATTCTATGGTTTAGGAAAAGCACAGGTGACTTCTCTGGTAGGTATTGTTTTTACCGGATTGCGAATTCCCCTGGCTATTTTCCTGGCCTACCAAATGGATATGGGCGTTTATGGAGTTTGGTGGAGCGTCACCCTTTCCTCTATTATGAAAGGGCTGGTTATTCTGGCTTTGAATTTCTGGGAGTTAAAGAAATACAGTGCCACTCCGCCTGCAGAACCGATGGGAGACATGGCGGTGGCCTAAGCTTGCTTACTCCTCTTTCATCTGTTTTCTCAAAAAAACTCGAAATAGGGGATTATTCCTTCATTTCCCTGCCTTTGCGCTTAAGATGGGTTTACAAATGAATAATTCGGCTAAACAACGGATTGTAGCGAAAAGCCCGTAAGTGAGATTGAAATTAATGCGGTAAAATTAGGCCGTGATGCGGGTTTCGGGGGACTGCTTCCGCAAGCGTCAGCACCGGGCTTGCGCGACTCACCCCATCTGACCTGTCGGTCAGCTGTGGTTTAAACAAATTCGCTTAAACCGAATTATTCATGCTTAAATCCTTGTTTAGCTGTAAGGCGGAAAAAATGAAGGAATAGTTTCCTATTTCGAGTTTTTTCCAACGAAACAGATGAATAAGGAGAAAGCAAGCTTGCCCGAATTTGGGATACTATAATTCAAAGCAATAAGTTTTAAAAGATTGGAAAAAACCGATTACACCTGGTTAATGAATTTAGCGGTGAATAATTCGGGTTAATCCCTGTCCCTGCGGAGCTTAGCTCCTGTTGGCATGCAAAAAATTAGCGCGTAAAAAGAGCAGCCTCCGGGCTGTTTTTTTATGGCTAGGCCTCAAGTTGCGCTAAAAATCGCTGATAGTCCTCCGGACTATCCAGATCATGATGTAAGTTTTTGGCCGCTATACCTAATATTGGCTTGTCTCCTTTATTGAGTAAGGTTCTTGCTCCTTGATCTCCCTGAGGGTCCAATAATCCTAAAGTAAGGGGAGTGGGAATAATGCAGGGAACTCCATAGCGATCCCCGTACTGGCTGGCAACAATCCGGTCCGGCGTTTCTCTCCATTTTTTTAGCATTTCCTCTAAAAAATGATCGTCCATCATGATGGCAGGTTGGTCTACCAGCAGCACCATGACGCCCTGATACGCCACTTTTTTTTCAAACAAATAGGAGAGGCCGGAAGCAAGCGAGTGACCCATCCCTTTTTTCCAGTCAGGGGCATAAATGCTTTCCAAAGGCATAGTTTTCAGGACGCTATCCATGGCTTTCTGCCGGGCGCCAGTTACCACAATCGTCTTCTCTGCCTGAAGGGAAAGCGCTTTTTGAGCCACCCAGGCTAATAGGCTTTTTCCCCGGATTGGGAGAAGTTGCTTAGCCTGGCCCATTCTTTTGCTTTCTCCTGCCGCCAAAATGATGATGGAAAATTTGGTCATTAGTTCAAAAGGTGGATAAAAGGGCTTTTCATTTCCTTTAAAGAATAAGGGGACTTGGTATTTTTTACCGCCAAAATTTCGGCTATTACCGATAGGGCGATTTCTTCCGGCTGATTAGCGCCAATATTAAGTCCCGCCGGGGTGTAAATGTTTTCCACCAATCCGGGATTAATCCCTCTGATTTCCAAATAGTCCTTTAATTTATCCCGCCGCTTTAAAGAGCCGATCATACCCAAATAGCATAGGGGTTGTGGAAGTAGCGCCTGTACATAGGCTGCATCTTTCTCAAAGTTATGGGACATGACGACCACCGCGGTTTGATGATCCCACAAGTCTTCCTGATCCTCAAGCTCAGGCCATCGGTAAAAGTGATTCGCCGCAGGGAAGTCTGCTTTTGTTTTTGGGCTTTGCTCACATAGCACTACCGAAATTTCCCAATGTAGACTTTTAGCGACTTGACTAAAGGCGGCTACATCATGGCCACTTCCAAATAAAAACAGTTTGAATGGAGCCTGAATCTCCCATTGGAATTGCTCCAGAGCCTTCATAGGCAATTTATGAGCAGAAGCGGATAGGGGAGTCTCCGGCCATTGAGTACTTTGAAAGGTGGTTCCGTATTGCCCCTCGGAACTATCTTCTGCTAAAAAATAACTCCTCAGTTTTAGGGTTTCCCGGCTTTCTAATAATTGATGGATTTGTTGATGCCTTTGCTGATCAATGGTTAGCGGTTCCAGGAGGATGTACAGGAGTCCTTCACATCCCAATCGGTTCAGGCCATCATAAGCCATCATTTTAGCTGGCGAACCCGCAAAAATGGATTGTGCCGCCTGGAATACTTCCATTTCAATGCATCCTCCACTCAAGGCAAAGGTCATTTGGCCATCTTCTCTCAAAAGCATTTGGCTTCCTTCCCGTCTGTAGGAAGAGCCCTCCAGTTGCACGATGGTGGCCAATACCGTTTTTTTATTTTCCAAATAGGCCTGATAAGCCTGTTCTATAATCTGTTTAAATTCCATGATGGGCTTACTTGCTTGGGGTAAAAAATAAGTTTAGGATTGGGCAGCCTCCTGAAAAGCTTTGAGCATGGGTTGGCGGTATATACGTTGGCCACTCGCTTTAAAAATGGCATTCGCCACCGCTGCAGCCGCAGGCGGTAATCCCGGTTCTCCCAGACCGGTGGGATGCTCCTGGCTCTCTACGAAATGGACCTCCACCTCCGGAACCTCCCGCATTCGAATCAGTTTATAATTGTCAAAATTATCCGAGAGGGCTTTGCCATTTTCAAACTGTAATTCTCCATACAGGGCGTGACCAATACCATCAATCACTCCTCCCTGTACCTGGTTAATGGCTCCGGTGGGGTTGACTACTATCCCGCAATCTACCGCCGCGGTTACTTTTTTGACTACCGGAAGTCCTTCAACCATTTCTATTTCTGCAATTTCAGCCACGTGGGTATTGTGGCTATAATAAGCCGAAAAACCCTGGTACCTGCCGGGCTTCGCTTTTCCCCAATTACCCTTTCGGGCAACCAGTTTTATGGTGTCGATCATCCGTTGTGGACTATATTGGATTTTATCATCCAGGTGGTCTTTCGCATTTTCCAATAGCTCCAGCCTCAGGCTGATCGGGTCTTTTTGCATTTGTTCCGCTAACTCATCAAAAAAGCATTGCTCCGCAAATCCGATAAAATTGGTGTAGGGGGCACGCCATGCCCCAATGGTAATGTCACTTTGATGTTTAATGGAAGTTACCCGATAGTTTTGGATGGCTGCAGCCGGGAAAAAATTGGGGATTAAGCCATACATATTTCCATTGATGCCCGCTTCCTTCATTTCGTAGGCACTTACCTTACCCGCCTTTACTGCCGCTCGAATGCGGTATTTCATCGCTGGTCGGTAAATGCCTGCGGTCATATCATCCTCACGGCTGTACACTAATTTGATCGGCAGGCCGCTTTTGTCTGAGATAATGGCCGCATCCAAAACAAAATCCCCATAGAGTCTTCTGCCAAAACCACCGCCCATTCTGGTCATCTCCACACTTATCTGCTCCGGCGCTCTGTTCAGCTCCTTGGCGACTCTCTTTGCACTTCCCGCTGGTGTTTGGATAGGGCCAATTAATTCCACCTTATCCGGTTGCACATGTGCAAAGAAATTCATCGGTTCCATACAATTGTGTGGAAGGAAAGGGGCATGATAATCACGCTCCAAAAGGAAATCCGCCTGCTTCATGGCCTGGTCAACTTGTCCGTCTTCCCTGCGAATATCGGCCTGAGGGCTATCTAATAGTGCAGTCAATATCTTTTCATGATCAGTGCTGCTTTCCATTTTTGGACCATCCTTCCATTCTACTTTCAGGGCATCCTTCCCCTGAAAGGCCGCCCAGGTATTGGTCGCCAGAACGGCGATTTTATCCCCAAAAGCCAGGGTGCGTAAAACGCCTTTTATTTTTAAAGTTGCGGAATCATCATAGCTAAGCAAGGTTTGGCCAAAAGCTTCCGGATGGCGTACAGCGGCATAGACCATTCCCTCTCTTTCCAGATCCATTCCATAAAGGGCTTGCCCACCGAGAATGGCATCCATGTCTACATTCGTGGCATTTTGACCGATGATCTTAAAATCTTTGGGGGATTTCAAGGCCACTTTTTCTGGGATTTCTAGTTTAGCTGCATCCGCTACTAACTCCCCATAGTAGTATTGATCTCCCTGCTCATTAATGACTTTTCCCTCTTCGGCCCTACAGGTGGAGGCTTCTACGCCCCAACGTATGGCAGCGGCATTGATCAACATCTGCCGGGCCGTGGCGCCGGTGGCCCGAAGTCCTTCCCAGCCATGTCGAATACTTTGACTTCCTCCGGCAACCTGTCGGTCGAAGTCATTGGTATTTAGTTTACCCTGCTCAATGATTACCTTGTCCCAGGAGACTTCCAATTCCTCCGCAATAATCATCGGCATCGCCGTTTTTACTCCCTGCCCAATTTCTGGATTAGGGGAAATGATGGTCACATAGCCATCTTCCCCTATTTTGATAAAGGCATTAAAATCCTGGAAGTTGATCTCGCTGATATTCCGGGGCATTTTTGCTTCTGGCTTGCAGGCCGAGAGAAGGTTAAATCCAATTAATAAACCTCCGCCACTAAGCGCACTGGTTCGTAAAAAATCCCGGCGACTTACTTTCTTTTTAAGGCTTCTCATCATGATGTTGGATTTAGGTTTTTGGCCGCCAACGCCACGGCCTTTTCGATTCTGCTATAGGCACTGCATCTGCAAATATTTCCATGCATGGCGTTTCTGATTTCTTCCGTACTTGGCTTAGGGTTCTCCTCAAGCAAAGCGGCCGCGGTCATCATTTGCCCGGCCTGACAATAGCCACACTGCGGAACGTCTAGCTGTTTCCATGCGATTTGTACAGGATGATCAAGATGCTCCGAAAGTCCTTCAATGGTCACGATTTTTTCTTCTTCTAACATTTCCAAAGTGAGGGCACAACTCCTGACGGCTTGTCCATCCAGGTGAATGGTACAGGCTCCGCATTGTGAAATGCCGCATCCGAATTTGGTACCTTTGAGTTTTAGGGTATCTCGCAATATCCATAAAAGGGGCGTCTGGGGCTCTGCCTCAATTTCATGGGTAACACCGTTCACATTAATGGAAAATAAGGACATAGTAGAGTAATAAGCTAAGGATTAGTTTCTTTCCATAAGTTAGGGAATCTGCTCAAAAAAAATAGCGGACTTGTGGATTTCGTTAATATTGATTCAGGAAATAGGGGGGAGGATAATATTGCTTTATATCAAACTATTAACCGCCGGATCTAACAAATCCAATCAAAGATTTGTCCTTAATCCGAATTATTCAATGCTTAATTTATTGATTGATCGTAAATAGGTTTAATTCAGTTGATTATAAATTATTTCCATTGATTTATAATAGCCCAAATTTGGGCAAGCTTGCTTTCTCCTCATTCATCTGTTTCTTTGGAAAAAACTCGAAATAGGAAAAATTCCGTCATTTTTTCCGCCTTACAGCTAAACGAGGATTTAAGCCTGAATAATCCGGATTAAGTAGGTAGGCTTCAGGCTTGTTTCCCCGCCGACAAAAAAAGTCGAGAGGCTTTTCCTTCTCGACTTTTCTTCTCCGCCTTTCAAAAAAAAGGGCTTAACAATTTTGGGAATATCTACCGGAGCAGGGACCATAATTTCAAAGGGTCTTTTCTTGCTTTCTTCAAAAACGCTGGTAGGCAGGCCCTTTTGTATTTTGAGGTATTGCCTGATTTTTATTCATTAGCTTCCTCTTCTTTGTAGATTTTTATTGCTGCTATACCGGTTTTGGCGATATGGTTCAATAATTTGGCCTCTAATTCCGCCGAGCGATCCCAAAAATGAGATTCAATATCATCGGCGATTGCTTCTTGTTGCTCGTTCCATTCTGTCATGTGAAGGTTGCGAGCCTTTAAATCTGCCGGAGGGGTGTTTTCTGGGAAAAGACCGTTGAATTTTCGTACCATATTCGCTAAATCCTGAAAACCCAGGTATTCCAAGTCTTGGATGACATCCGCATTTCTAATGGCCCCTTCATTGAGGTAGTGGTCCATGAGGCCATCGGTGGTAAGCGGTTCAAGGTTGTACCAAATACGTTTGTTTCTTTCAAGATTATGATAATTATTCAGGCCTTCTTCTAAAAGTGCCTCCCAGGCGTTTTGTAATCGTTCTCTGTTCATAGGTAATTATTGGGATTATTTAATTTTTAAAACTTGAATTCCAATTTTAAATGCAAGTTTTATTGATGGTGATCAAATTTTTTCTTTCACCATGAATATATTCGATAGGCGTCCAAAAATTCAATTTCTTTCTTGGGCGATTATTGAGGGTTTCTTCTACTTGGAGTACTGAATTCATTTTGATATTGTCCATTGATTTCCCTTTAGGAAAGTACTGTCTTATTAGGCCATTTGTGTTTTCATTGGTACCCCTTTGCCAACTGGCGTAAGGGTCTGCAAAGTAGGCCACACAACCAACAGAGGCTTCTAATTCTTTATGGCATGCAAATTCTTTCCCATTATCACAAGTAACCGTCTTCCAAGGTATTAAAGATCTTGAAGCCATATCTTCTAAAGCTTTCAAAACATCTTTATCTGATTTGCTTAATGCTATTCCGATCAATGTATATCTAGACCTTCTACAAACAGCCGTAACCAAAACATTTGACTTCTCCTTGGTCCCTACCACAACATCAAGTTCAATATGCCCAAACTCCGATCTATTATCAGCCTCCGTGGGTCGAATATGAATAGGTTTCCGATCTGGAATTTTTGATCCATTTTTTGAATTAGATTTCCGTTTTTTCCTTTTCCCCTTACTGATCCTAAGGTGATTAGCCAATTCAGGGACACTATAAATGAATTGATAAATTCCTTCAACTGAGATCATAGGAGTCCCTTCCTCTTTGCATCTTCCAGCTATTTGTTCTGGGCTGAAATCATTATCAATAAGAAACTTACGAATTACTTGTTCCATTTCAGGGGTCCGTTTATACGGTTCCCGATTATTTTTACGATTGGCCAGGTACTTACTATGCGCCGTATCAGCGTCGTAATACCCTTTACGACAACGCTTTATTTCTCTCCCTATAGTCGATACATGAAATCCAACTTTATCAGCAATAGCTGTTTTATTGAACCCTATTTTAACTAACGCTTCAATTTCATATCTTTGTGTCAGGGTAATCTGGGCCATTGTTATTTCTTATTTAAGTGCAATTAGATTTAAATTTCAAAGGTACCGGATACCTTTTTTTTATGCCAAATAAACTTGCACTTAAAATTAGAATCCAGGAAAATCATACCAATAGAAGATAAGCAAAAAAAGAGGAGCAATAAATGGTCTCGCTAGTCTTTTGTGATCCAGTGGTTTAGGAAAGGGGTTTTGTTTTGGCTTGGGGCTTTTAGTGTAATGAAAACAGAAAAGGTCAAGGTAGCCGATTTATTTACTTCCGCTGTAATTTCGGTTATTTCACGAATAGGAGTGGTGGCCGATATAATAAATGAAATGACAGTGAAGGATTGTGAAAAATTTATTTTTCAACTAAAAAAGTTAAGCGCTACCACCGTAAAAAGTGAATTTGCGGCCAAAGGGTTCCCGGTACTATGGAGAAGTAAAGTATTGAAAATGGCCATAGTACACTTTTATTTTTCCAATTAGATATTTGTAAGAATGTCTGCAGCGCAGGCCGGTTTTTTTTTAAGCTCAATAATAGGGGGAGTACAAAACGCTCCTGCTGGAGATTCTAATTATTCCGTTTAACTCCCTGCTAGTTTCAGGTGCTACTCTCCAAGATTTCAGATCAACTTTTGCGGTTGGTTTTTCTGATAGCCCCTATATGACGGCGCTCGTTTTCTCCTTAGCGCATGTTTAAAACCGCACCATCCGACTACAAATTCGAATTATTGGAAGTGATTTTGAATCATTTCTCAGCAATAGCGCTGCTATTCTCTCAAAATAATCCGGTATCGTTTCTGCAATATTTCAAATTTTCGTTTCGAATTTTGGCATTTAAACACGCTCTTTGTAATTCCGGCTTTTAAAGCCGCTGGAATAGCAGGTTGCCTTTTAAATTTTCGTATTTTCGCCTCAAATAACAAAATCATGATTTCTGTAGACGGACTTACCATGGCGTTTGGTGGACGAACGCTGTTTGAAAATATCTCATTTGTCATTAATGAAAAGGATCGCATCGCTTTGATGGGAAAAAATGGGGCGGGGAAATCCACCCTGTTGAAAATCTTGGCGGGCGCCCAACAGCCTTCCAAAGGAAATTTGGCCGTGCCCAAGGATAAAAAGGTGGCTTATCTTCCACAGCATTTGTTAACCGAAGATGATGTGACGGTATTTGAGGAGACTGCGAAAGCCTTTGCGCATATCCATGCCATGGAGGCGGAGATCAATGAATTGAATAAGCAGCTGGAAACCCGTACCGATTATGAGTCGGATGATTATATGAAGCTGATTGAGCGGGTATCCACTTTAAGCGAGACTTTTTATTCTATTGAAGAAACCAATTATGATGCTGCTGTTGAAAAAATCCTGAAAGGTTTAGGCTTTGATCGTTCAGATTTTGATCGTCCTACTTCAGCCTTTAGTGGGGGCTGGAGAATGCGTATTGAGCTGGCCAAACTGTTGTTGCAGGATCCGGATTTGATATTGTTGGATGAGCCGACGAACCACCTCGATATTGAATCTATACAGTGGCTGGAAGAATTTTTGACCGAAAGCGGGAAGGCCGTTGTGGTTATTTCTCACGACCGTGCTTTTGTGGACAATATCACCACCCGAACCATTGAGGTGACCATGGGTCGGATTTACGATTATAAAGCCAAATACTCTGACTATCTGGTATTACGCCAGGAGCGTAGAGCTCAGCAACAAAAGGCCTTTGAAGAACAGCAAAAGATGATTGCTGAAAACAAAGCTTTTATTGAGCGTTTTAAGGGAACCTATTCCAAGACCCTGCAGGTGCAATCCCGGGTGAAGATGTTAGAAAAGCTGGAAATTGTGGAGGTTGATGAAGTGGATACTTCCGCTTTACGATTGAAATTCCCTCCGGCTCCGCGTTCCGGAAATTTCCCGGTGATGATGCAGGATGTAGCCAAAACTTATGGGGACCATTTAGTTTTTAGCGAAGCCAATATGACCATTAAACGAGGAGATCGGGTGGCATTTGTGGGGAAAAATGGGGAAGGTAAATCTACCATGGTGAAGGCCATTATGGAGGAAATTGACTTTGAAGGAATGCGGACCCTGGGCCATAATGTTCAGATTGGATATTTTGCCCAAAATCAGGCCGCCCTTTTGGATGAGAATTTGACCGTCTTCCAGACTATTGATGATGTGGCCGTGGGAGAAATCCGGAATAAAATCAAAGACCTGCTAGGGGCATTTATGTTCGGCGGGGAAGAGTCTACCAAAAAAGTGAAAGTACTATCAGGGGGAGAGCGGACGCGATTGGCGATGATCAAATTATTGCTGGAGCCGGTGAACCTGCTGATACTCGATGAGCCTACCAACCACCTGGATATGAAGACCAAGGATATTTTGAAAGATGCCCTTCAAAGTTTTGAAGGAACCATTATCCTGGTTTCCCATGATCGGGATTTCCTGGATGGTCTGGCAGACAAAGTATATGAGTTTGGGAATAAAAAAGTGAAAGAACATCTGGGGGATGTGAAGAGCTTTTTGGAAGCCAAGAAAATGGAAAGCCTGAAAGATATCGAAAAGTAGATTTCGATGATATTATTAAAAACACTCATGAGAATGAGTGTTTTTTTTGAAATAATTTTTGTTATAACAATGTTATTCTTGTATTTATAAATATTATAAGATTTAATTTTGTTTAACATTTAATTATTTATATATATGAAAAGGCCTTACCTACTTGCTTTCCTACTTTTATTCAGCCTTCAGGTGATGGGGCAGAAGGATCAAGACATTCAAGAGCTGAAATTCGAACCCGGTGACTGGGCGATAGAGTTTAACTTTAAATCGTTTTTGGGAAATAATTTGAATGTGATTGAGGATAGTCCTGAAATTCTATCCCCTTCAATGGGAGTGGGGTTGAGAGTGCGGAAATTTTTGGGAGAAAAGGGAGGAGTACGTATGGAAGGTAACTACGGTAGAGTAGCTGATAATTATAAATATGAAGCCTTATATAGCGGTCCCACCTACGATTCTAAAACTACTGGTGCTGTGGGTGGGATTTCTCTGGGTTATGAGTATCATTTTGTGAAAAATGATCGATTTACGGCTTATATTGGAGGTCAGTTTTTTTATAATCAAACTAAATCTACCTTTAAAGAGGGTGGGAAAATTTCTCCTTCAAGACCAATGGAGGGCACAGATGATAAAATTTTTGTTCGGCAATCTGGTGTTGATGCATTCCTGGGATTAGATTATTATTTAAGTAAGAAATTTTATGTTGGGCTTGAAAGTCGCTTTCGCTGGGGACGTCAATGGGATAAAATGATACTATCAGAGGAGGAAGGCAATCCACCTGTTGATGCAAAAGAGAAGGATTATTACACCATTTTTGGATTTGTAAGTCCTGAGTTGCGAGTGGGATTTTTGTTTTAGTAAATATTGAGGTGAATATGCATTGCCTCCGGGCTTTCTCCTATTTTTCAATATGAATTTTTATTCCCCTTTAGTTCTGCCTCTTTAGATTCCGTTTATGGGTCATTGATGAGAACCAAAAGAGCTTTTGTTCATGAAAAGGCAATACTGGCAATACCATTTATAGGTGATAAGAAGGTAGCCTTCAGAAAGTAAAAAACCTCCCTTTTATTAGAGGGAGGTTTTGATGTTTTTAATCTTTTATATTGAAAGAAGGAAAGGGGTGCATCGATAGCTTGAGGATTTTGTCGCATTCCTAATTGTCAGTTCTCCCTTTCTTAAGCTTACTGAATAGTCACAAATTTAGTTGGATAGCTCGGGGCTTAGAATGAGCACCGCTTTATTAAAATCAGCGGCAGCATTTACACATTTTCGGTAGTTATCGTATTGGGATTTATCCATTTCTGCCTGATGGTATTCTTCCTCAATGACTATTTTGAGTACCCCATCCTGAATCGTACTGTGGGAGATGTATCTCATTAATAATTTCCCATCTTCTTCAATGAGGTGCTCGCATTCTAGTTGATCCAGACCCTTGCAATTATACCCTTTAGGAATTTCAAGGCTTATTTCATGACGATATACTCTTGGGTGTCTGGTGGTAACATCAGTAATTCGTTCTTTATCTTCATATAGCTCACTTTGTTTCCCGATCACTTTTCCAATAGATACCAGTAGGTCATCTCCAGCACTTTCGACCATTCCGTCTGTTTCAAAGGTGGCCTTAACCACCAAAGGATCATTTTTTTTCCCGGAATGCGTCATGTCCTCGTTAAGTACTTCAAAATTTTCGTAAACTGCATCTTCTAAAGCGGAAGTGACGATCATTTGCTTAAAATTCTCCAGGTCCTCTCCTTCTTTATTCATCAAATATCCAAATCTTACCTCATAGCCAGGGTGGCCCTGAAAACTATGGGCCAAATCAACCTTCGCTTTTAAATTTTCCGGACTCACCGAGACATTGGCGATAACACTGGCAAAGTTTTGCTGAGGGCTCAATGTAGAAATTCGTCGTAGATTGGTGCCTTTTAAGTAAATCAATCTATTCGATGAGTTATAGTCGGTTCTTAACTGGATAGCATTTGTCCCCTCTAAAAGACAAGGAGCGGCGCCTAAACGCATATTGGCATAGGTGGGGGCGACAAATGCGTCAACTTCAGGGAAATAAAAAATTATATCGCTTTGTTGGGGGTAAATTGCAAAATCTTTATCAATATGAAGTTTATATTTATTGGCGCAGATAAGGACATTGAACCTGATTTTTGCAGCGCTAAGACATTTAAAATAGGTTTTTATTAATCCTGCTTCATTACTGGTGTTATTCTTCAAGATAAAATTTGGGTCTCCATACTCTTCCTTGGAGCTTTTGGTGAGGGTGATATTATTTTTTAAATAATCCTCAATAGCCTGCACTTTTTCTTCTGTGGACAATTTATTAATCTTCAAATTACGGATAAGCTTGGATGCTTTTGCGCTTCCTTTACTCATATTGAATTGTTTGAAGTAAGTCTCCCCTATGGTTCTCCAGGATATTAAATTCTGTTTTTGCGGATTGCTATCAATTTTGAAATCCAAACGCATCAGGTTCGGGCTGAAGGCAGATTGCTCCTCTTCCTGCATGGCTGGAATATTAGTGGCAGCGGCATAATGATAATTAAATCTCTTGACCGCATCTGGAAAACCGTTATAGGATTTGGTAGTATAATTTATCGCGCCTGGGTAAACAATTTTAATACTGGCTTCCATTACAGGAACATCAGTCTGGAATATTTCGCTTCCAAAGTATTGAGCCATCTGCGTAATGGTGTAGGTGTATTCAATTTCTCCGCCTTCTTCTATGCCTTCGATCGCAAAAATATGGAAGTTTCCTTTTCCATCTACATTTTCAAGTGCTTTCAGTTTACTTTTATCAAAGTCAATGACTTTTCCTTCCTTTGAAATTGTCCTTACATTTAATTCCAGTAACTGCTCCTCCGAAATATAGGGTATATATACCTTATTATAATTTTCAATAGCGGACTCATCCATAATCTTGATGATTTTATGAACGGTGTTCACACTGACTGCCTGCATTTGAACCGGAACCAGTTCGATTACCCGTTCGTCTTTTATGATTATGGCTGACTCCTGTTGGTATTGCTCATCTAGAGGGTGTAATTTCGGAGAGATCTCCCAGTTAATATTGTGATGTTCTGAAAGTTGTGCGAATGCATTATAAAACGAAGAACAAAAAAATAGAAAGGTGACAAAGAGCTTGCTCATATTATGACTTTTTTAATATAATTTTTTGTTGACTAATTTTAACCAGCTTTTCAAATAGGGTGGAAAATTTCACCAAATCTTTTCCTTCGATGAAAAGTTGGTCAATCTGGAGGGTTTTGTGGAGCACTAGCTGTCCCTCCTGTATAGCGTACTGATAGCGGAGGTCCATTCCCTCCAGTGATAGCTCCTGGGATTCAGGGAAAAAATCAACTACATAGCCATCCGGAATCTTCAGACTGGTGGTTAAAGCATAATTATACTTTTTGGGCAGTTGAATAGGCTGGCTTCTGTGTTGTAGATCTCCAAGATTTAAAGTCTTAAGGCAGGGATCCAGGTTTAAATTGATATAAATTTTATCACTGGTTTTTACTACCTCATTATTAAAAGTTGCGGTATAGTTGACATTAAGTCCATCTTCTAAAGATTCAGATTCTGCCTGTTCATAGGAGGAGCTTTTTTTCCCCAGATTAAGGTATTTCTGATGGAAATTTTTTTCCCGATGATTATCAAAAAGGAATTCGGCATGTAAAAAGTTTTCTTGTTGATACCCTTTCAAAAGCGTTTGTCCCTCCGCCTTTAAGCTATTGCCCTCTAACTGAATATTTAATTCATCTTTACGCAGACATCGGTCCAAAGGAGCTACAGGGACTTTTATTATTTCAAACTCAGTAGCGTCCTTTTGAATTAATGCTTCTTTCCCTTGTACCATGGAAGGGGATTGTTCAATAGAATGAAATCGGTTAGTGGCGTCCAGAAACTTGTAGTCGCCATTTATTTGCACCGCACAGATCATATGGTTGTCTGTAACGGTGGTGGGCACATCCGAATAGGTGTAGGGTTTATGTACCGTACCGATCCAGGTAAGGTGGGCGGGAATCCCGGCACTTTTCAGCATATTTTGGAGAAGATATGACATATCTTTACAGTCCCCGTATCGTTTAGTAAAAACCTCACCAGCTGGTCTTGGAATAAAGCCAGCCATGCCATTTTCAAAGGCAACGTATTTGATATTGCATTGTACCCAATTATAAATGGCCTTAATTTTCTCCTCTTCGTTGATGAGATTTTCCGTTAGCGCATTAACTTTTTGGTTAATTTTTTCCTGTTTATTTTCCTCCGGTATTTTTTGTAACAGGCTATGGTACCATTGGTAAAGGTCTGCAGGACTTTCATTGATGGTGATTTTTTCTCCATTTACCAGAATGGAGCTGATTCTCAAAATAATATGCGGTGAGGTATAGGCAGGGTTTGGAGCGCCGGCATTTTTCATATAAGCCGGCTGATTTTTCATGATCCACCGACAAGTGATGGTGCCTAATTGTTCCGTTTTCTCAAAAAGTATTTGCTCGTCCTTTATGTTGAACAGCTTGAAATCTATAGCACAGTTTGCGGGATAGTTTATTTCAATACAGCTGCTATCCACTGGGTAGATATCATCAAAGAAGAACCTGCCCATCATTTGTGGTTCTACTAATCTCTTTGTGTATTTAAGAACCCCTCTGGCCCCGGGGGAAATATTGGGGTAGAGGAAGTTTTTCATTTTATGTCCCCCATAAAAAATCCCGGCCTCAACAACATCACTAGTTTCGATTAAGCTTACATTTTGAAGTTTGTATCGCCCTTTTTTGTGTGGGATTTTAGTGTAGGCCTCCAGGGATATGACGGGGTCAAGGTTGGAATACCCTACAGCATCGCTGGCGTGCCTGGTGACATTTTTAAGGAATGTTTTTTCCTGAAAGTTATGTTCGTTAATGGTAATTTTTCTTCCGGATAGTTTAATATCAAATCGTCTGGAAAGGGTGTTTATTTTCACATCATCTTCTTGTGCCTCAGCTGAAAATGAACAAAATAGCATGGCTGTGAACAGCAGGATGGTTTTTTTCATGTCAAAAAATTATCAGGCGTAAGTGGTTGTTTTAGATGTGTTAATATTAAGTGATTTAATATAGTAGTATTAATTGTAAAGCTAAAATAATAAGCAAGTATAAAAAAGTATTTTTAATTTAAAAATTATCACTATTCGATAGGTGTATATGGTTAGGCGTTTTTTTGGGTTTAAAACAGAGTCATTGTCTTTTTTAAAATTTCCAGCATCATTATAGCTTGCGTGAAGCTAAATTTATCATTTTGAGAGGGTAGAGGTTATGGGAGTTTTTAAAAGGGCCAACGATAAAACTGGTTTTGTAATCTTTTTTGTTGAAAATCGAATTAAAAAATGTTACTATATTTTATATTGTTTGAGTGATATGGATTAAAAAAAAGTAGATGAAAATTGTTTGTTTTTGATTTGAGGTAATGTTTTGCTCTTGATTCCCATGATTTATTCTTTTACTTAAATATTGTTTAAATTCATCTATTTTGTGTCCTGAATTAAAAGACGGATCAAGTTTTCAGGTCATAATTAATTTTTGATTCATTGGAATTGATGATTCATTATTTTTAAAACACCTTAAACTTTTATCAGGAATTGTGCTTTTACAATCGTTCTTAATTTCAGTCATGCGTTTGCCTTGCCTTTACGGCTATGTAGCATCAATTTTTTGGTTTTAGCTTATCTTTATATTTTAAATCTAAACACCTTTCAATTAAGGCTCGCTGAAACGATTTGAGGGACGCCAATTAGCCAGTATCCGTTATTCATAAGGTAAAGAGGTGAGCTGGAGAGGCGGCACTAGCCTTTTCAAAAGTTAAGTTTTTTTATGAAAAGCAAACTTATGCTAATTCCTCCTGTTCTAACTTTTAATTGTATTCCTCTAAGAAGTTTGGGAAAAGACTTAGGCGAATAGCTTTCCTTCAAAATCATGTTAATCGAAATGTATTTGATTGATTTTAAGGTGGTTTGTATTTTTTTGCGGTAGCGAAGCTATGCTTTCAAAATAATGCGGTATTGCTGTTATCAAGTCCATTCAATGTTTCCAAACCTGACTTAAGTATAAGTCCTTAATGGAGGGGGAAATACTTAAATCTTGAATTAACCACTGCATATGGCTCTAAAGCATTTTACTCCAATTTTTCATGTCCCTCTGTTGCTATTGTTGCTCGCTTTTTTTGGGACACAAAGCGTTCAGGCGCAGGTTTATTCCAATCGAGAAGTGAATCCAAATCGGGAGGTAGTTTCCGATAGTTTGAAGCAAATTAAATACCCTTATGTTTTACCTATTTTGGGAGAAAAGGCTGCCCAGGCGGGTTATACATTGCCATTATCTGCGGGAATGAGTTTAAATTATTTATTTCAGGAATCTGATGTGACCATTAATAACTTGATGATTGGCTTCAATAATGGTCCGATGTATAATCTGGATGATGTCATCCGATTTAAGAATGCGCAAGCCCGTACGAGTGCTTTTAACTTCCGCCCTGATATTTGGATTTTACCCTTTTTAAATGTTTATGGGATTATTGCTGGCTCAGCATCTAGTACGGAGGTAGACTTTGGGGTCTTTGTGCCAAATGGCACGGGATATACTGAAATTATTGACTTACAGACTAAGGCTGATTTTTCCGGGCTTACCGCAGGCTTTGGTATTACCCCGACCATTGGTATTGCCAATGGCTGGTTGGCTTTAGATATGAATTTTACCTGGACCGATATTGATGCACTTGAAGAGCCAGCCTTTAGTTTTGTGTTCGGCCCCAGAATGGGCAAAACTTTTAAGTTTAGCAAAAAAAGCAATCTGGCGGTTTGGGTGGGAGGTTTTCGAGTGAAAATTAATTCTGGGACTTCCGGTACACTGCCCCTGGATGCTTTGCTGAGCGGAGAGGGTGCATTAGAAAAAATAGATCAGGGTTATATGCGTTTGGAGGAGGCTCAAAATCAATTGGATAGTTGGTGGGAGGGATTAACATCAGCTCAACAACGGATTTATCAGCCGGTATATGACCGTTCCAATGAAGCCATAGGTAGAGTAGGAGAGGCGCTGAATGCTTTAGAAAATGGGCTTAACCAGATAGGAGAATCTACGGTGCAGTATTCTTTGGATAAACAACAGAAAGAGATGTGGAATTTTTTGGTGGGCGCCCAGTATCAACTCAACCCCAAGTGGATGTTCCGGGGAGAGGTGGGTTTTTTGGGGACTCGTACGCAAGTGCTGGCGGGTATTCAATACCGATTTGGGCTTTAGCGGTATTCCTTATTCTGAATTATTCACCGATCGATTTATTTAGTTGTTCTATGTGCCTTCAGCTTGTTAAAATTGTTTTGGTTAATTTCCAAATAGGCCAAATAGGGGCAGGCTTGCTTGCTCCCCCCTTCATTTGCTTTGTTGTAAAAAACTCAGAACAAGCAAAAATTCCGTACTTTGTCCCGCTCTGCAGTTAAACGAGAATTTAAACAGGAATAATCCGGCTAAATGTGATCAGGCTATGGAATAAGTATCAAAATCTGAAGACAAGACCCAGAGTGGATGCTATTTTCAATGCTTCTAAAAAGCCGATTGGCTATGAGGTTCGGGCAAAAATCTTTCTTCACGTTTTTTCAATAACGGAATTACTTTTTTGTACCCTTTACTATTTCATTTTGAACATATAAAAAGGGCAGCCTTTCGACTGCCCTTTCTTATGGGTTCAATTAGTAGCCCGCATTTTGAACCAGATTATTATTCAAATCCAGTTCATTAAGAGGGATGGGCAAGAATCCTCTTTTTACTTTATCAAAGGTGACTTCAAAATCCTGTGGGTTGCCCACATCCCCGGTCTGTGGTAAGTCCGGAATACTTGGCGCCTGCATTTGATAGTTGGTGACGGTCAGGTGCTGGTCAGCATAATCCACGCCACGGCGCAAAAGGTCGAAATATCGCCAGCCCTCTAATGCTAATTCCACTCTTCTTTCCTGATAAATGTCCTCCAGGTCTACGGAAGTCATTGAAGGTAAATTTACGCGGTTTCTCACGCGATTGGTATATTCTAAAGCTTTCCCCTGATTTCCATTGTTTAGATGAAGCTCTGCAGCCATTAATAAAACATCAGCAAAACGAATATAATGGAAGTTCTGTGACCAGTTTTGCACGGGAGCCGCTGAAGGGAAGCGATCTGCATGGGTGGTGTACTTATAAGCATACATGCCCGTGTGGGTGAAGCCTGCCTCCAGGTTTGGGGTTGCAGATTCTCGGGTCAATAATTCTTCCGCCGTTACAATGGCTACAGCTCTACGAGGGTCACTGTCCTCAAAAGCATTGTATAGACTGTGTGTTGGAATATTGAAACCATAACCTGCTCTTAATAAATCCGAGTTGTAACCTCTTGGCCCTGACATTTGGCACTGGAAATTTCCCAGGTGATTGTCCGCTCCGGGAGTCGCTCCACCTCTGTCGAAGAATGGAATTTCAAATAGGACTTCATTGTTAAAGTCTGAGTCGGCATCAAAAACTGCGGCGTAATCCGCTAACAAATCATGCCCGGATTCATGAATGATTTCTTCGGCCATGGCAATAGCATCTGCCAGCGTAAAATCATTTCCACCTGCTACTGGCAGACTATTTTTTTGATAAACCCCGGTATAAAATTGAAAGACTTTCAATAGCTCTGCCTTTGCAGCCCATTGGCTTAATCGACCTTGCTCAGATTGTGGTACCTGGTCCATCATATGTGGAATGGCCTCCAAAATGTCGTCTGCTACTAAGGCATAAGCCTGAGCTGGATCCAATTGCGTAATGCCTCTCCAGTTGGTAGCATCCAATACTTGCTGAACTACCGGTATATTTTCATACCAACGAAGTAATTCAAAATGATAGTGTGCTCGAAGGAAAGTGGCTTCTGCTGCAAAGTTTAAGCTATCCTGCTGTTCACTAGGTTTCCAATTAATTTCCGGGTATTTATCTAACAGCAGGTTTACTCGTGCAATTCCACGGTAGCATTTCTTCCAAAATCCCTGCACTACCCCCTGATCTGCCGGGTTGTTCATGAATCTTCCGGCATTTTGTAATGGGTAGTTATCCGTGACCGATCCTCCACCGGCATAGGCATCATCAGACATAATATCTGCTGACATCCCCAGGATATTGTTCAGGGCAACGGTTCGGTCAGAGCGTAAAGGTTCATAAGCTCCTAATAGGGCCAGATAGGCCTCATCTCGGTTTTGAAAATAGGTCTCTTCGTCCACTCGATCCACCGGATCAAGATCTAAAAAATTACAAGCCGCCAACTGTAGCATAAAAGCCAACAGCAATAGCGATATTTTATTTTTTTTCATGATAATACTTTTTGGGGAGAAATTAGAATGTGATGTTGACACCCATCATATAAATGCGAGACTGTGGATAATTACCTCTATCCAATCCCATGGTAGCAGTTTGGGCATTAACAGAACCTAATTCCGGATCTAAGCCAGTGTAATTCGTCCAGGTCAATAAGTTTTGACCGGAAACATATAGCCTCAATCTGCTGATGCCTACTTTTTCGGTAATGGCCATTGGGATGGTATAGCCCACTTGCAAGTTTTTCAAACGCAGGTAGGATCCGTCTTCCAAATGCACCATGTCATTAAACCAAAGGTAGTTATTGTTAGGGTCCGTAACGGTCATACGAGGGTATTCATTACTGGTGCCCGGCCCATGCCAGCGATCCATTACCCGGCCATTATAATTTTGTAATTCTACATCTCTTCGGCGGTTCAAGTTGGCAATTTTGTTACCTGCCTGCCCCTGGAAGAAAATGCTGAAATCCCAGTTTTTGTAAGAAGCATTAAAGGTTGCTCCGAAAGTCCAGCTTGGCATGGCTGAACCCAGATCGGTACGGTCATCCTCATCAATAGATCCGTCTCCGTTTACATCTACAAAACGAATGTCTCCCGGTTGTGCTTTTGGTTGTAAAGGTTCACCATTGGCATTTACATGGGCATCAATTTCTTCCTGTGTTTGGAAAATGCCATCCGTTTGGAATCCATAGAAAAATGGGAATGGCATACCGGTTTCCATTCTTACTGCACCTATATAACCTCCCGGATTGTTGATGGAGTTGATGTAACCATTTTCGTTCTCTACATCCACTGCGCGGTTATGATTGTAGGCCGCATTGGCAGAAATGTCATAATGGAAATCACCGGTTTTCTTGCGGTATTGCAACATTAATTCAATTCCTTGATTATCGATAATACCCAAATTGGAGGTCGGGTAGCCAATGCCTACATAATCAGGAATTGGTTCGGCTGCCAAAAATCCGTCTGAACGCTTTTTGTAATATTCCGCATTGAACAAGATGCGGTCATCCAAAAGGCCTAAATCAACTCCTAGATTGGAGGATACGGCGGATTCCCATCGTAAATCCGGGTTGGGGGCTGCGGTCAATCCCATTCCGTAAATCGGGGAACCATTAATTAGGGTCTGCTTAAAAAGGTCTCTTTATTTTTCTTGAAATTTGGTTTACCAATTCCAGCTTCGATGATTGATGTAACTAATGCCCATAAATCATATTTATAAATATTAAAAAACAGGTCAAAAAAGATTCCTTTCATGAATCTTTCAAGGTTAGCAATAAAGAAGATGGCACCAATCCAAGAATTTGTGGTGTCTGATCTTCGTGCCTTAATATTATTCAATCCATACCCCCTTTTAGTTTGTCCAAATTTTCCTTCTACATGACTCCTCAATTTTTGATGGATAACCTTATTCTCTTCCCGCTCTTTAATTTTTTCAGGATCTTTAGGAGGAGCTCCAAGAGGTGAGCCGACGAAAGTTATATCATTTTGATCATAAACTTCTCTAGCATTTCGATTTCCATAAATTTTGTCTCCAACAATTCCATTTAGCTTAGTGTGAGGGTGCCGTAGTTTATGTGCTTCAATATGCTTTTTGATAATCTCCTCTTCCCCTTCATAGTATGCTTCAAAATCATGATGGTCAATATAAGAATAGCCTTGGTCAATAGATATTGATATTTTAGCTCCAAATTCAACATTCGCTCCAGACTTCCCTCTTATGATGGGGCGAATATGTGGTTGATATAAGTTTACAATACGGAAACCAACCGTATTTTTCTTCTCTTCAATCATTTCCATTTGTTGGCGATACACTTCTTGAATAACATACAATAGCTTCAAAAAACGCTTATTCAAAGGAATACCTACCTTAATTTGGTCTAATAGACGATGAATATGCCCTATATTTCGATGAAGATACTGTAGTTGTTTTCGATTTGCAGCCCTCCAAAAATCGGCGCCTTTCTTCTTTTTTCTTGTCAACGCTAGAAATTCTTTTTGGGCTTTTTGTCGATAGCTTCTAGGTTTCTTAGCATCTGTTTTAACAAATTCCCATAATATATCGATGATTTTTTCTGATTCAATGCGAGCCTTATTGATCAAAGCCAGGTCGGTCGGATAAGGAATTTCTTGCACCGCTACAGTAGCATCAACTGAAATCGAGTTTTCAATTTCAGGCTTCTTATATTTTGTATCACTTTCTACATTTTTTTCATCACGAAGTTCGCTTTGCTCATCAATACTAACGTCATGACTCTGGAGTAAGTGACTTAAATCATTAAAGTCTTTTATGGTCAAACGCTTTCTAATTGTCGGAAATAATGAAGAATCGAATACCTGATCATGTTGAAATTTATGCAATCCAACAAAGTATTGTAGATATGGACTTTCTTTGATTTGTTCAATTGTTTCTCTATCAGACAACTTATATTTGTGTTTGATAATCAAGGCTCCAATCACTAAACGCGCTGGTTTAGGTCTAGCTCCTTTGTCGAAGGACATGTTCCGTTCATAGATCCTTTTTAATTGACTCCAAGGAATTTCTTTGGCCATAATAATCCATCTATTATTGGGATTAAGGCCACCCAAATACGGGTCCATAAAATCAGAAATCTCAAGTTGATCAGGGGAATGCTTAATCATAGTGCAAGCTAAAAAAGTAGGAAAGGAGCCCTGGGGCTATTTAAAGGACAATTTACAAAATTTCCCCTTGCACTAAAAGAGATTTAATGTGATTTAATAAGTTGATCTTCAGTCGTTTTTAGATAATTCGAACTATTTCAGCAGACCCTAATTACATAGGGAATGGTTTGGTTAATAGCCGACATATAACGGAAGTTGCCAATCTCCTGATTACCCACTTTACCCCAGGATCCTCTAAGTTTTAAATGGTTAATGGTGGTGGAGCTAAAGAATTTTTCATTGGAAATTAACCAACCGGCAGAGATAGAAGGGAAGTACCCGAATCGATTATTGGAACCAAATCGCGTAGATCCATCCGCTCGGACGGTAGCGCTCAACATGTATTTTTCTTTATAATCCCAATTGGCACGTGTGAAGAAAGACATTAATCGGCTTTCAATGAACATGCCCTGTACTTTTTGGGTGTCATCATCTGCTCCGTTGTTTAACCAGGCATAATCCCAACCGGATGGGTTGATGTTGGTTCGGGTTCCTTCCATCCACTGATTAGTGAATCTCTGAAGTGTGGTTCCGGCGACTACATTCAGGTGGTGGCCACCAAACGCTTTGTCATAAGCCGCATAGGTTTCCCACTGCCAATTAAACATATTGGTCATTCGATTGGAGGCGTCATTTACAAAATAGATCCGATCATTGTTGTAAGTTCCTTCTGGTGTGTAGTTGCGGATATTGTTATTTCGGAAATCAAATCCAAAGTCAGTGTGAATTTTAAAGGCCTTGGTGATATCCAAATCTCCGAAAAAGTTACCAATCAACATTCGGTTTTCCACAGCATTGAACGTATTGTCAATGGCCGCAACCGGATTCACATTATCCCTCATATTGTGTTGAGAAATACCATAATACTCACCATTAGCATTTCGGAAGGCTGTTGGAGACATGTTTTTGATTTCCTCCAAGCGCGCCTTATCGGTTTCAATTACTGGGGTCAGGGGATCGTGTAACAGGGCAAATGTTAAAGGAGAAAAGTAGATGTCATCCTCTCGAATGCCGGCAGATCGGTTGTTGGTAAAGGTCAGGTTTTGTCCAACTTTCACTTTCTTATTCAACTGATGCGTCGAATTCAAACGCATACTGAAGCGCTGAAAATTGGATTTTTCTGAAGGCCCCACGATACCGTCTTGCCCAAAATAACCAATAGAAGCCGAGTAAGTAGAGGCATCATTTCCTCCGGAAAGCATGAACTGATGGTTCATCATCATGGCCGCTTTATTAAAGATCTCGCTTTGCCAATCGGTATCCGTTTGGTTAGTAGCCATAAACTCCGGAGAGAAATGGGCTGCTTTACCATCATTCAAAGCCGTTTCATTGTGGATCATCATATAGTCCTGAGCCCCTAGTAGATCAGCATGTTTCCAGGGAGATTGCACCCCCATATAACCATCATAACTCAAGACCAGTCGGCCCTTTTGTCCTTTCTTTGTAGAAATCAAAACCACCCCGTTTGCTGCACGAGAACCGTAAATTGCACCAGAGGCCGCATCTTTCAATACTTCCATAGACTCAATGTCTGTTGGGTTTAAGAAAGAAATATCATCCACCTGCATACCATCCACTATGTACAATGGCTGAGCATTTCCTGTAGTTCCGACACCACGCACGCGAACGTTAATTCCAGCACCTGGCTGACCCGAAGCATTTGATACCGTAACCCCGGGGCTTCTTCCCTGAAGGGCCTGACTGATGTTTGGTGCAGGGGTAGCTGAAATCTCTTCCGCTTTAATCGAGGCAATAGATCCTGTGACCACTGATTTTTTCTGAACACCATAACCGATGACAATCACTTCCTCCAGTTCTTCCACATCTTCTTGTAGAACAAAGTCAATTTTACTCTGATTTCCCACCACCATTTCTTCAGTAGTGTATCCAATAAAAGAAGCGGTAATCGTGGCTCCACTAGAAACCTGAAATTGATAGTTTCCATCAAAGTCAGTTATGGTACCGTTGGTGGTTCCTTTTTCCACCACATTTACGCCAATAATGGCTTCACCGTTAGGATCGGTTACCCGACCAGATATTTGATTTTGGGCAAATGCAGAAAAATGGAGTAGCATCATAAGCCCGAATAATGACATTCGCAATAGGGAAATGCGAATTGCCGAACAGTACTTTAATCGCATAAAAATAGTTAGCTGACAATGTTAAAAATTATTAACCCCATGGGAGTTCCGGATTCCCAAGGAAAAAAATGTGCTCGCGATCACAGCAGCAAAAGAAGGAGCTTAGGTTGAATTTGTATAAGGAAATAGAGGATTTCAATCGATTTCGACTTGGTGCTCCTTGCTACTATTGTGTAAAATTTCAAGATTAAAAACACCCTATTTATGTCAGTAGGCGATATTTTCACCTTTTTGAATCTTTTTAGTTCAATTAAAAACATTGCTCAAATTGGCCCTGAGGAATCATCTGTTTTTTATTTTTAAGACGCAAAAAGCGTATGGATTTGGGAAAAAGGCAAAAAATTTAAGTTTGATTATAAAATCCGTATTGTAGGATCTGCATTAAGTAATTTTTGCGCCAAGGGTGGCTAGTTAAGGCCGGATTATTCATGCTCGAACCCTTGTTTAACTGAAAGGCGTGAAAAATGAAGGTATTTCCTATTTCATTGTTTTCAAACGAAGCAGATGAAAGAGGAGAAATCAAGCTTTCCTTAGTTTGGGCTATTGAAAAATCAAAATGTTCAACTTTTATACTTAGTGAATTAGTTGTTCAGAGCGGATTTAAAGCCAAAAGTCATGACGGAAATTTGAAGTTAGGAAGCAGTGATGCTCGATTATTTTGCTAGAATAGCAGCGCTATTGATGAGGAATTATCCAAAATCGCGTTTAATAATTCGAATTTGTAGTCGGGTAGTGCGGTTTTAAAAATGCGCTAAGGTCGATCTGATCAATCTTGCGGTGAATTATTCGGCATAGGCTTTAGTTAGGGGGAATTGGGTGTTAAACTTAATTTCAGCGGTTAGAAGAGATATTCCTTCTTAGAAATGTTATATTCTTCTTGTGGATAAAAGGGGAGGTGTGTCGTCTCTGGATTAATGTTTTTTAGGTGTATGTACTCGTTTTTTTTTACGTCCCAACATGGGTTACATAGGCTGTATTGCGCCTTAATAGCCCTTTTGGTCTCGTTTGTTTTCCATATTTTTTCGCAAAAACATTTAACCATTGCAAGCTTTTTTTGTGATGGTTTTTTGAAAAATAATTGCGGGGTTCTTGATTTGGCTATACTTTGGATCAACATTCAACGGCGGTCCACAATCTGAACCCAATTATTAATCGAAGGAAGGTGAAGACACGCCAGGCATTGAGTACAAATATTCCTATTCGTATGAACAAAAAATTAACTTTCCTTTTAGGAGCTGCAGTGAGCCTGATGTTAGGTTCTTGCCAGGCAGGAAAAACTGTTGCTGACAAGCAGGCCGAGCGTCCTAATATTCTTTACATCATGACGGATGATCATGCTTTTCAGGCATTGAGTGCCTATGGCCATCCGGTGTCTCAATTGGCACCAACTCCTAATATCGATAGAATCGGTGAAAACGGTATTCGTTTCGATCAGGGTTTTGTTACCAATAGTTTATGTGGACCTAGTCGTGCAGTGATGTTGACGGGTAAGCATTCTCATATCAATGGTTTTGAGCATAACTCTTCTGTATTTGATGGTTCTCAGGAAACCTGGATTACCAAATTGCATGATCAGGGATATGAAACTTCCGTAATTGGTAAATGGCATTTGGTGTCAGAACCGAATGGTTTCGATTTTTATAAAATCCTGGATGATCAGGGAGAGTATTACAATCCTAATTTTATTACCGCAGAAGGGGAAGAGCAGATTGAAGGATATGCGACGGATATTATCACGGACCTGACCATTGATTATCTGGAACAGCAACGTGATAAAGATAAACCATTTGCGATGTTGATGCACCACAAAGCACCTCACCGTAACTGGATGCCAGCCTTGAGACACCTGAATAAATTCGACAGTGTTGAGTTTCCGGTACCGGCTACTTATTTTGATAAAAATGAAGATCGTACGGCTGCTCGCGAGCAAATGATGACGGTATATCGTGATATGTACGAGGGACATGATTTGAAAATGTCCAATGAATATGGTTCTTCAGATTACCGCTATGATCCATGGCCACATGTGGGGCGTGATCGTATGACCGAGGAACAGGGAAAAGCCTGGGATGCCGCCTACCGTGGGAAGAATGATGCCATGCATCAGGCGAATTTGAATGAAGAGGAATTGGCGTTATGGAAATACCAGCGTTACCTGCAGGATTACTGTGCGACAATTGCTTCTGTAGATGAGTCTATCGGGCGTGTATTGGATTACCTGGAGAAAACAGGCTTGGCAGAAAATACTTTGGTAGTTTATACTTCTGATCAGGGTTTCTACTTGGGCGAGCACGGTTGGTTTGACAAACGCTTCATGTATGAGGAGTCTATGCGTACCCCATTATTGATGCAATTCCCGGGTAAAATTAAGGCTGGTTCTACTTCTGATGCCTTGGTTCAGAATTTGGATTTCGCTCAAACATTCCTGGACATTGCCGGTGTTGAAGCATCTGATAAAATGCAGGGTCAGTCATTGGTGCCTTTATTTGAGGGTCAAACACCTGCTGACTGGAGAAAATCTTTATACTATCACTTCCATGAGTTTCCTGGTTTCCACAGTGTGAAGCGTCATTATGGTGTTCGCGGAGAGCGTTATAAATTGATGCACTTCTACTACCAGGATGTAGATGAATGGGAATTTTATGATTTGGAGAAAGATCCTCAAGAGGTTCGCAATGCCATCAATGATCCTGAGTATAAAGAAGAGATCGCGATGATGCATGAGGAGTTGGCCAAATTGATGGTTCAGTATGAATTAGAGCCATTCGATACCTGGAAGGAAAAATTCAAAAAGCCATTTAGCGGGCCTAAGAATAAATTAGGTCCATGGGATCCGGCAGAGAAGAAAAAGATGGATAAGCGCCGTAAAGCCTGGGAAGCTAAGCAAAAGGCGAAGAAAGAAGCTGCTGCTAAATAATAGGAGCAATAGTTGGTTAATATAGTTTGCCCGGGTCAGATATGGCCCGGGCATTTTTATTCCGAATTATTCACTGCTAGATTTAGTAGATTATTTCAGGGTGCTTCATATCAGTGTAATATGGTTGGTTTTGCCGATTATTTACTGACTCAATTTTAACCCGAATTATTCACCGCTAAATTCATAATCTAAGCGCAAGTAGCTTATTTGCAATTCATTATAATTTGTTTTCTTTGATTTATAATAGCCCAAATTTGGGCAAGCTTGATTTCTCCTCATTCATCTGTTTCGTTGGGAAAAACTCGAAATAGGCAACCATTCCTTTCTTATTCCCGCCTGGAAGCAAAACGAGAGCTTAAACAAGAATAATCTGGCTAAAAAAAATCCCCTGTTTCAGGGGATTTTGATATAATTGATTGCTTGCCTAGGCTTGATACATGCGGATATTATCCAGTTGTTCCATTTTTTTACTATTGGGGTAATCTTTCTGATTGGTGATCCCCAGGCCTACATTTCTGTAATATTCCGGGGCGCGTAATAACAATTCCACCATTTTGGCACTTACCATGTCCTTGCCATGGTAGGTTAATTGATCACCGATTTTTAAACTGGGTTCCTTGTCCAGCAAAGAGAGTTCCACCATAAAGTTACCATTTCTTAATCGTTGACTAAGTTCGGTTAAAGTAGGGGCTGGGATGGCTGGTTCTGAGGTATTTTCCCAAACCGTACTCACTTTCCAGCTATTTTTATAGCCTTTCACCACCCCATTGGGATGGAACTCTTCCTCCCAGCTTTCTAATAAGGCATGTTCACACTGCCCGAGGGTAAAGATTCTTTTTTCATGTAGGGCAAGCGCGAATTGAATATTGATTACTTCCATATGGGTTAATAACTAAAGTTTATTTTCTTAAGGATAAGAACATGACAATGCTCCGATTGTGTGAGAGATGTGCTAAATCCTTAAAATTTGAATCGATAAAAAAACTTGGTTTACTGCTTTAAAACCCATTGATATTCATCAAAAAGATGCTCTCTGATATTTTTTTGCCAGATTTTGTAGCCTGTTTCATTCAAATGCAGGCCATCGGCTAAATATAAGGCTGAATTTGCCCCTCCATTCTCGTTTAACATTTTTTCGTATATATTTACCCATTTGCCATTTAAAGCACGGGCTTCATGTTGTAGGAGCGCATTAGTTTGAGCGATTTTGTCCAGCATGTGTGCTTTTTCTACACTCGGTTTGACACTGATGATTGAAAATGGGGGCATCTTTTGCCATTTGTCCATTATTAATTCACATAATCTCAGGAAATTTTTACGGATCGCATTAGGACTGTCCCCTCTTCCCAAATCATTATCTCCGAAATAAAACATGATGGCCTTAGGTCTGAAGTCCTTGAAAAGGCGATCGAAATAATAGATAGCATAGGGGAAAGAACTCCCGCCAAAACCCAAATTTAGAACCGGATAAGGATTCAGGTCTTCCGCCATGGTGGACCACATTCGGAAAGTGGAACTACCAAAAAATGCAATGCAGTTTTCGCTATGGGCTTGGCTTTTCAGCATGGCTTCTATTTGTTGAATTTCTTTTTCGAATAATTGAGGATTGATTTCCTGCATACTAATAATTCCCTGCTTTGGTTTCTTCCACCTTGCTTTTAAAATATTGGTGGAAGTCGGTTACAAATTGTTTGATGTCTCCTCCATAAGGTTTTATCGCTTCCCGGATGTCCACAGGAGGTAATATTCTACAAATCCATTGATTGTTAATGATCCGCCGGTCAAAATTGAGCATGACGATAGGGACCAATAAGGGTTGTGATGGCAAAGAGGCCGCCATACGGAATGCGCCGGTTTTAAATTTTCCCGGCGTAGCATCAGTAGGGAAGGAGGTACCCTCCGGGCTAATCATCAGATTCCCTCCCTGCGCTAAATATTCCCCGGCTAACTGAAATATTTCCTGTCGTTTCAAGGCCAGTTTTTCATCGGTCAGATCTCTCCGTTCACTTTCGGAGGTGTATACATCTATATGCCCCAGTTTTTCATAATAGTCCTGATGACCGTATTCGATGTCTTTCCCCACCCGAACTATCCGTAACCCACTGTCCCCGTAATATTCCTGAAGGATTTGAGCACTAATAAAATGAGAGTCCAGCGTGATTTGAAAATGATTGGGTAGCGTATAATAGGGGTGATTTAATAAATGATTATAGATAAAGATATTTCCGGAATCAGCAGGCAAATGCTCCAAACCTGAAATTTTAAAATGTACTCCTTTACAGGCGTCCTTAAATCCCTGCGCACAGGTATTCCGGACCATGGAAGGTAATGTGCCGGCAGGTGTTTGGCTTACCGCCTCATAAGTTTGGATCAAGCCGGAAAAGAAGGCTTGTTCCTTTTTGCGTTCCCTTAAAATGTCATCTGCCAGGGCCGCTATTTTACGCTCCAGTGGACTGCCATGCATTTTTTGAAATTTGACCAATTGCAAGGCATCCGCCAGCGTGGTGGGGCTTTGAATTAGGGCGGGTAATTTATGCAATGGTGACTGCAGGCTCAGCTGTAAGGCATTTTGATTAATGAGCTGTTCCATGGCATATTGTTCCTGCTCCGTTTGCAAGGCCAGCTGCCAGCAGCGCGCATCCTGCAATTGATGATTACTCAGCCATAAAATGCGTAACAAAAATCTTGTTTTAAATTCCGCATCATGTTCCATCAGATTCAATAAGGAATCATAAGGCAAATAATAAACCAAAGCATCAGTAGAAGCCGTGGCACGCACCATATTGGGTAAATCTTCCTTTCCTGAAAATCCTACGATCAAGCCCTCGGTTTCAATGCTACGGTAGAGGAAATAAGTCGGTTCCTCCTCCGGATGTACGGAAAGCGTTACTTCTCCGGAAATCAGAAAATATAAACCATCTGTGAAGGCCCCCTGATCATATAAAGTAGAATTGCAGGGGTAATGTCGGCGCTCGAGGAAAGGCGCTAAGGCGAAAATTTCCTGCTCCTTAAATATTTCAAAGAAAGGCGTCCTTTTCAAAAAGCCTGCAATTTCAATAAGAGAAGGCTGTTTGAGTGTTTCGTAGTTTTCCGGCTCCAGCGCAATGGGATTTTCGAAGGGAATCATTTCTGCTTGCAGAAAAAGCGACATCATGGTTTCCCCAATCAAATTCCGGCTAAGGTCAATGATTAAATTCAGGAATTCCATTACCGAGTGGGAATGACTGGCCATCTTTTCCCTGATGGTTTCTAATTCCCATCGATAACAAACCACTTCCTTAGAAATGGCCTTGCAGGTGGTCTTATGCCGGAAGGGGGGAGTGAAGCCACTCCAACCAATTGGGGTGCCTTCTGAATGAAATTTTGCAATGGGAATTTGACTGTGAAGCTCAGAGGAATGAAGGTAAAATTGAATTTTACCACGAATTAATATATGAATGTAATTGGTCTTTGCGTGGGATACAGTGATAAGGTCTCCTGAATTATAGGTTACTTTTTGAGGCTTAAAATCTATATTTTCCTTAAAAAAGGGAATAATAGATTCAAAAACCTCCCCATTACTTAAGTTTACGTCGTTTAAATTCGTCATATGGCGTAAAAATTAACTAACCAATAATTTGAATATAGAAAAAATAACGGGGAATGAGTATTTGTGTTAAATTAATATTATAAGTGTTTGAAAAATTTACATTTGCCAAAAAATGTTAGCATAAAAGGAGGTGATTTTTGTCATATTTCCATTAAAATTTAGATGGTTCAGCTATTTTAAACACCATTAAGCCGGATCGGAAAAAGGAGTAAGATTGCTTTTGTTTAACATAATGGTTGGTTTTGGGGTGTTTTTGCCTAATTATAAAAGTGTATATTCCAATAAAAATCAGATTCAAGAGGAGGTTGCTGTAAGACTATTTTAAAATTTATAGGTAAAATACAGTCCCTGCGCATCTTGATGAATAACAGGGCCAATAGAAAGCCGTTGATTCTTTTTCTTGTGAAGGCTGGGAACCAAAATACCGCCTAATGCCCCGATCATAAAACCACTGATGACATCCGTGGGGAAATGTTTATAAGCTTTCATTCTGTAAAGCGCAACAAAGGAAGGGGGGATACTGGCCAGGGCATAAATGCCAATTTTTTGCCAATTGGACCAATGACTATGGTAGTCGATTAAAATTGTTGCCATGAAAAAGGAAGCCACAGCGGTATTGGAGGTATGTCCACTGAACCAGGAACGGGCATTGTTGGGATCTTTTCGGTCTTCCACTGGAATATCATGTAGATATGTCAGAGGTCTGTACCTCGTCACTAAACCAGCGCCTATATAATTGTAAAGATTTACCCAGATCATTTGGGTTTCGAAATAGATCAGGGTGATATCTATCCAGTCTTTACGGATTTTGGAATTAAGAAATAGCGCAAAGGGAAGAACCACTGTAATATTTAAACCCCAATCAGAAATGCTTTGTGCCTGATTCAGTTGATCTCTTGGTAAATCGAAAACCCAACGGTCAAAGGGGTTTACCTGCCGCATGTCCAGATCCATAATCACATTGGTATTAATGTCAGATCGGTTATTCAGCATTTGAATCCCAACTACATTAGCGACCAAGCCAGCTGTTCCAATCCCCCCCGTTATCCAGCGATTGACAGCATAAACCTTTTTGTTTGTAAATTCATCCGATTGTTGTGGCCATAACGGTTTTTCAGGTGTAATAGTGAATAAGAATAAGATGATTAATGTGATAGGATGCGATTTGATGGATGCTCTCATAGTGCTGCAGTTGATGTAGAATTGAACAAGGCTGAAAATTTAACTTTTAGATAAATGAACGTTTGATTAATAAATCATAGAAAAAGCACTATTTTCACCCTCGCATTATTTTTATGACCAACATCTGAATGAAACCTACTTTTGTGAAAAGCCTGCTTTTTATGCTGGGCTTATTTTTACCTGTTTTTTCTGTTGCCCAAAAATTACAGCTGAATGCTTTTCGAATAAGCCAGCCGCCCGAGATTGACGGCCGGTTGGAAGAAGAAATCTGGACTAACGGATCAGATCAATTCGAAAATAAATTTGTTCAAATCTCGCCGAATAATGGCAAGCCATCTAATCATACCACCAAATTTATGGTGCGTTATGATGATCAGGCCATATATGTTGGCGCAAGAATGTTTGATTCTCAACCGGACAGCATTTTTCAGGAAATGGGGGTGCGGGATACCGGAAAGAACAATGCGGACATCTTTTCCATTGCTTTTGATACCTTTAACAACGGTCAAAATGCTTTCCATTTCATGGTTTCTGCTGCCGGAACGCAAACGGATATGTATGAGACGCCCGGCGGGACAGATTTTAACTGGAATGCTGTCTGGACCAGTGAAGTCAAAGTGGATGAACAAGGCTGGACCGTGGAGATGAAAATTCCCTATATGGCGCTCCGTTTTCCAAAAATGGAGGTGCAAAATTGGGGGATGAATGTTCAAAGGGTGGTGAAGCGTCTGAATGAGGAAAGTTACTGGAATTATGTAGATCCGAATGTGAATGGCTTTGTGAATCAGTTCGGGAAATTACTGGAGCTAAAGGAGATTAAACCACCGCTACGATTGGCTATTTCTCCTTATCTGTCTACTTATTATGATATTGATGAAGCTTCAGAAACGTCCAATTTCAGTACCTCAGCAGGGCTGGATGTGAAGTGGGGAATTAACCAGGCCTTTACTTTGGACATGACGCTGATTCCTGATTTTGGCCAGGTACAAGCAGACAACCGGGTATTGAATCTTTCTGCATTTGAGGTGCGTTTTGATGAAAATCGCCCCTTTTTTACTGAAGGAACGGAGCTGTTTAATCGATCAGACATGTTTTATTCCCGTAGGGTGGGGAAATCTTTTGGAAGTTTTGATTACGAGTCCCAGGAGGAGGTTATCAGTCAGCCGGCGGATGCGCCGCTGGTAAATGCCACCAAATTGAGTGGACGGACTTCCAGTGGTTTAGGGATTGGTGTATTCAATGCCGTAACCGAGGCAACTTATGCGGAAGTGCAGGATACTTTATCCGATGAGCGACGAAAAATTCAGGTGGATCCCTTAACGAATTTTAATGCCCTGGTCATTGAGCAAAACCTGAAAAATAACTCCAACATTGGCTTTATGAATACCAATGTTTACCGGGGAGTAGAAGGAAGGATGGCTAATGTAAGCCGGTTGGATTGGCGTTTTTATGATCAGGAAAATGTGTGGTCATTTCGCGGTAGTGCGGCGGGGAGTTATATTAAAACGGGGGATGATTTATCTACGGGCTATAGCCTGGGGATTGATGGTGGGAAGATTTCAGGGACTTATCAGTATGTAGGGTGGTTTCAAATTATTTCGGATGAATATAATCCCAATGATATGGGTTTTCTTCGACGGAACAATTATATCGATCAGGGGATGCGATTTACCTATAGCAAGCAGGAACCACATGGCATTTTTAACAGTGTTCAATGGAATACTACCTATCAGCTGAATTATATTGTGACGCCTTTTGCTTTCGCAGATTTTGAGCTTGCCTCCAATTATTTTATGGAGTTTAAAAATTTTTACCGGGCCAATATCTGGCTGGAGGGAAACCCTATCCGTGGTTATGATTATTTTGACCCTCGCGCTGATTTTGAATACTATTTCATCCGGGAGCCCTCTTTTAATACCGGTTTTTATATGGGCACTGATGAAAGGAAAAGGTTCGCGGTAGAAGGATTTAGCTGGATTTGGAGCCGTCCTTCTATGCAACAGTTAGACAATGGCTTTGGAATTGTTCCGCGGATGCGGTTCAATAATCGTTTTACCCTTTCTGCAGAAGTCGACCTGGCGAAAATTAGAGCAGAACGTGGCTTTGTTGATCATCAATATAATGATCAGGGGGAACGGTCGGCAGTCATATATGGGAAAAGGGATCGAATTGAGTTTGGTAATTCAATTTGGGGAAATTATGCCATCACCAATAAAATGGGCATCAACCTTAGACTACGCCATTATTGGTCTAATGTGGCCTATAGTCAATTTTACGATTTGGGGAAAAATGGAAAACTATATCCGACAGATTTTACTGGTTTCAATGAAGACGGTAGTAGTGAATATAATACGAATTTCAATGCTTTTAATATGGAATTGGGCTATAGTTGGGAATTCGCACCATCCAGCTTTTTGACCGTGTTCTGGAAAAATCAGATATATGCGGATGATAACGAAATTAATATCAGATACCTGGAAAATTTATCTAATACATTGACGGCCAATCAAATCAATAGTTTTTCAGTGAGATTAATCTACTTTTTGGATATTCAACAGGTGAAAGATTGGATGTAAGGCGGGCAGGGATGGCCTAAGAGCATGTTTAATAGTACACCATCCGGCTGCATAATTGAATAATATCTCAACAATAGCGATGCTATGCTCCCAAAATATTCCTTTATCGCTGCTGCAATAATCAAATTTTCACTGCGAATTTTGGCTTTTAAACACGCTCTAAAGCTTATATTTGTATTGACCTTTTTGAATTGCAGAGATTTTTTCCATAAAATCAGCTCATTTCGACTTTATTTAAATGATATATTTCCATGAGTAGACCACTGTATGCGTTCATTTGCTTTGGTTTGATATGTATTGGAGCCTGTAAAAATCACCAGGAGCAGGAGAAGTTGTTGATCGCTGTGGCCGGCAATATGGCTTTACCGGCAAAAGAAGTGGTTGCCGCCTATGAGCATCAATATAACACCAAAGTGAATATGACCATCAGCAGTAGTGGTAAGCTGACCCATCAAATTTTGAATGGGGCTCCTTTTGATATCTTCATTTCCGCTGATGAACAATACCCGCAAGTCCTTCAAAAAAGGGGGGTTACTTCGGGAAAACCTGTGCGGTATGCTCAGGGACAGTTGGTGTTGTGGACAATCAAGGAGATAGATAGCAAGCGTCCGGCCGATCATGTCAGGGCAGTATTGGAAAATGGGGGTAAGCTGGTGGTTCCCAATCCGGATATTGCGCCTTATGGCCGTGCGGCGGTACAATTTTTAAGGGCGAATGGTTTGTGGGAAGCTTTTGAGCAGCAATTTGTCATTGCTGATGGAGTGAGTCAGACCAACCACTTTATTGCGACCGCTGGGCTACAAGCCGGGCTCACTGCCCGCTCCTCTCAGGAAATGCTGCAGGGCAAGGAGAATGGGCATTGGTTTAATATTTCACCGGAGGACTATGAGCCGATTTTCCAGTCTGCGGTATTGGTGAACAGGCATCAATCCGCTCGTCAAAAAAAGGAGGCGAAAGATTTTCTTGATTTTCTGAAGGATGAGCAAGTTTTGTCTATATTGAAAAGATATGGATATTTAACCCAAGATTTATAGTATAGCATTGTCTCCAATGGATTGGAATCCCATCTTTATAAGTTTAAAACTCGCCTTTTTTACTACCCTTATTTTACTGCTGGCAGGTATTCCAATGGCCTACTATTTTGCTTTTAATAAAAAGAGATGGGGGCAATGGGCAGATGGCCTTTTTAGCCTTCCTCTGATTATCCCGCCTACGGTGCTGGGCTTTTATTTATTGATGCTTTTCAGTCCTAATAACTTTTTCGGGCATTGGTTGAAAGCCACCTTTGGTTGGGAGTTAGTATTTAATTTTTCCGGCCTTTTACTGGCAAGTATCATATATAACTTACCCTTTATGATGCAGCCCTTGCTTGCAGGATTCCGAAATCTACCCGAACATTTGCGCGAGGCTTCTTTCCTTTTAGGTAAGGGGCATTTGGAAACGCTCTGGAAAGTGTTGTTGCCTAATATGCGTCCTGCTTTCTGGACTTCTGTTATGCTCACTTTTGCACACACACTGGGTGAATTCGGACTGGTCCTCATGATCGGCGGTAATATTCCCGGAAAAACCAGATTGGTGAGTATCATGATCTTTGAAGAAGTGGAAACGCTTAATTATGCCGCAGCACATCAATATTCTTTGATATTATTAGGGCTAAGTCTTTTATCTCTTTTTACCATTCGTTTGGCCTCTAAGCTCCAGCAACATTATGATGCAGATTGATCTTCAATATCCAATGCCCAATGGTACCTTACTGCAGGTAAATGCCCAAATTTCAGCAGGAAACCGATTGGCAGTCTTTGGCCCCTCAGGTGCTGGCAAAACGACCTTACTACGGATTTTGGCGGGTTTGGAAGCCGGATCAGCAGGAAGTGTACAGGTAAAAAACGAAACTTGGCAGGATGCTCACCAAGGACTTTTTTTGAATTCCCGTACTCGTTCTGTGGGAATGGTTTTTCAGGACCTGGCCCTTTTCCCCAATATGAAAGTAGAAGATCAGTTGGCCTTTGCGCTGCAAAAGGGTCAATCTCCTGCTCAGGTAGCGAAGATGTTGCAATTAGTGGAGTTAACAGATAAGCGGAATTTGTATCCTGCGGCGCTTTCAGGTGGAGAAAAGCAAAGATTGGCTTTGGCGAGAGCCCTTATTCAGGAGCCTGAGGTTTTGTTGCTTGATGAGCCATTTTCGGGCTTAGACCAGTCCCTTAAAAGAAGACTGCTGCAGTCCGTGGATGAAATTCTAAATGCCTTTAATTGCACGGTGATATTGGTGAGTCATGATGCTTCTGAGGTCATGTATTTATGTGATCAGGTATTGCCATTGACTAATGGGCTGGGGGGGAAAGTACAGCAAGTAAAGGATTTCTTCACTAAAGATGCGCTTGAGGGAATTGTTTTGGAAAATACAGGTAAGGAAATTTGGGTAATGCTTGGGGAACAATTGGTGAAAATTCCCTCCGGGGAAAATCCGAAAGCCGAAAAGGGCAGTCGTATTTCCCTGGAAGGAAAATTGTAAATTAGAATTTGTCTTCAAAATAGTAAGAGACCAAAAGAATAAGGGTTGCCACAGCGGAAGGGGCTGCTTCTCCGTCCCCGACTGCCGTATGAGCCATAAATGCCAATACAAAATCAAAGAAAAAGCCCGCATATGCCCATTCTTTTAACGTTTGGGATTTTTTGGTCCAAATGGCTACCAGGCCCAGTATTTTAGCGGCTGCCAGTGGGTAAATAATATAGGTAGGATAAGCCAGCGACTCAAAAACCTTACTCATTTCCTCGTGATTAAAAATGTACATACCAGCAGAGCCCAGCATCATCAGGCTTAATAATCCGGTAGCAATAAGGTAGATTATACGGTTGGTTTTAGCAGTCATATGTTGTCTATGGTTTTGATTGAATATACGATTTTTAAATCATATTTCAGTTGGTTTAAATATAACTGTGGGTCTACGCTCCTTGAATATTTGACTTCGTTAGTTATGATAAAAGTAGACTTAATCCGAGTTATTCGCTGTAAAATTATGTGAATTGATTTCGCTGACTTTTTTCAAATCAATAATATTATGATTATTCATTTGTTAATAGGCCAAATTTGGGCAAACTTACTTTCTCCTGATTCATCTGCCTCGTTGGAAAAAATGAAATAGGAAAAATTCCTTCATTTTTCCCGTCAGAAGCTTATCGAGGATTTAAGTATGAATATTCCGGCTTAAAAAATCTTTCCTATAAAATAGGCTGTCTAATATTTCGGACAGATAGATGGTTTCTTCCCAACAAATGGCCCTGGCGTGCTCAGAATAGGGGTGGCTGTCCTCATATTAAAGGATTTTCGACAGCTTACCTTTAATAATATCGGGAAATTCGGCTGGTTATCGAAGCTATAATCAATAACCATTAAGCGCGTGTTTAAAAGCATACCATCCGGCTGCAAATTCGAATTATTGGAAGCGATTTTGGATAATTTCTCTACCATAGCGCTGCTATTCTCTCAAAATAATCGGGTATAGCTTCTGCAATCATCAAATTTTCACTACGAAGAATGACTTTTAAATACGCTTTAAGGTATCAAAGGGGCTGATGGAATAAGAAATAACGATGTTGTTTTTGAAGCAAAGATGTCCTGTTCTTAAAAAGCTGCCAGAAGCATTGGATCACTAAAGCAGACGGCTCCGCTTTCAGGAAGGTTTTGAGGTGGAGCTCCGGGAAAAGCTTTGAGAGGAAAGGAGGGGGGACGGGAAAAAATGATAGCAGCTTCATTGGGAGAAGCTGCTATTCAAGTATGTGTGCTTGCTAAATTAGCGTTTTTAGTTCTTGTTCAAAGGAAGCCTGCTCCAGGAGTCCGTCATACTGCCTGATGATTTGATCTCCTTTATAAATCAAAATTACCGGAACGGATTGTAAACTTAGACTTTTGTATATTGATTTTTCTTGATCTACATCCAGATGTTGAAATACAATTTGATTATAATTTTTAGATAATCCTTCCAAAAAGGGTTTATTCTTCTTACAGCTTCCACACCAGGTTGCGTAGAAATTAACTACAGAAATATCATTTTTCTTGAGCGCTTTCTGAAAAGCCTCTACCTCATGTTGATTAATTTCGAAAGCATTTGCTTTGGTCTTCACCGGATAGTCTTTTTTCTTCCAGGCACTGATGCCTCCTTCTACATTGATCACTTTTTGGAATCCAGCCTTTTGCAATTCTTTGACGGCACGCGCAGATCTGCCACCCGAATGACAATAAACATAAAGCGGAGCGTCCTTTTTGAAAATCTTTTCTGCCTTTTCTACTACTTTTCCGGACTTAAAGTCAATGACTTGAGCACCTTTAATGATTCCTGAGGCGGTTTCATTGGGCGTTCTCACATCCAGTAGTTGTAGTTCCTGCTGATTTATGTTTTGGTGCAATTCCTCCACGCTAACGCTTTGACTACTGCCGGGTTGGCAGGCAGTTGCGACAACAAGTAATAAAAATAAAAATGATCTTAATGGCATATTATCAAATTCAATTCTAACAAATATAATCCTGTGCCTATTTCCTCTGTGTGACAATTGTCACTTAAGAAATCCTAATTCTTACAGACCGTCAAATATCTTTCTTTTTTTCTATATGCCCAATGGCATTTTCGGTTTCTTCTTCCATAAAATAATGCGCTACATTTTGCGGCCGACGATTTTCTGATACATCGTATTTGATCTCTTTGAGCATTTTGAGAATTTTTTGATCTCTTTGGTACACATCTTTATAGAAATGCAGCTGTCCATTTTTACCGGGTTGTGCGGTCAGGTATACAATATTGATGGGTACCGTTTCCTGCATACGAATGTGTTTATTTTCTTTTGATGCGATTTGCTCATCAATGGCTTTTTGGTCCCATTGGGTATTTCGAAGCAAAAGACTGGCTAATTTCAATGGATGTTCTACCCGGACACAGCCATGACTGTAGGCCCGGTTTTCGGTATTGAACAAGTAACGACTTGGGGTATCATGAAGATAAACCGAATATTGATTGGGAAATAAAAATTTCACTTGCCCTAAAGCATTTTTTGGCCCGGGCTTTTGTTTAACCATGAAATGAAAATTATTTTCATTGATCTCTTCAAAAGGGATGCTATGCGGGTTGAGGACGGTCCCGTCTGTTTCCACCAAGCTCATATTGTTGCGATCCAAATAATCGGGGTCTACTTTTAATTTGGGAAGCATTTCCTTTACAGCGATAGATTTTGGAACGTTCCAATAGGGATTGAGCACGATATACTTTAGCGTATCGGTAAACACCGGTGTTTTATGGTATTTTTTGCCTACCATCACCCTGGTGGCAAAGGTCACCTTTCGGTTGTCAATTAAATAGAGCTGATAACCTGCAATATTCACGGTGACATGCCGCTTGGGACTTTCCCGGGACAACCAACGACTTCTTTCCAGGTTTACCAATAAAGTATTCATGCGATCTTTACAAGCAACATTCAGGGTATTAATGGTGCCTTTGCCAATAATACCATCGGCATTTAAGCCATGCCGATTTTGATAGGTGATTATCGCAGCTTTTAAATGATCATCATAAAGGGTGGAATCAGTTGTATTTTTTTCGATTTCCTGAATTTGAGCAATTCGTGTCCTAATGGACGGGATGAGGTCATGCCTGTTTCCGGGATGAATGGCTTTATCAATAGCCGGGAGTTTTATAAATCCGCCCTGGGCCTGAATCTGCCGGTGTTTTTCCAGGGAATGATATAGCGCCTCGTAGAATGGCATCCGAAAAGCAATACTATTCAGTTGTTCGGGAATTTGTTCTTTCAATAAGGCCAAATACATGGTTTGAACGATATTTTCCGGCAGGGCCACCATGCCGTAGTTCCAGTCCGGGAAAATATCCTTTGGGTTCAGGGCTCCATAAAGAAAATGGAAAATAATCGTTACGAGTCCGTCTGTTAACAAGACATCCTCCTGTGCTTTTTGGAGTTCGGTTTTCGTTGCTTCGGGAATGTTATTCAGCTTTTTCAGAACTGCTAAATGATAAAATTCCGGGCTCAGCCCATGCTTGTCCATGTTTTCGATATAGGAGAGCATGTCTTTTCGATTTTTGGCTGATCCCCAATAAGGGGCAAAATCTCTGGAAGCGTAAATTTGTGGGACAAAGAAATTAGCAATGACCGTATCGCTTTCAGGCAGTGACTCTTCCTGTCGGATGATGGCTTTTATTTCACCGGAAATTTGAGGAGTGATGACTGGTATTTTTTGAGCAATGGGATGAGCCAGAGAACTATAGGTCTTTATTTCTTCCCTTTTTGTAAAATATTTATAAAAGGCAAATAGGAAAAAAATTGCTGATAAACCAGCCAGGTAGGGTAACCATTTTTTCATAAATCGTGGGAGTCGTTTGAATGTATTTTGAAGCTACAAAATTCAAGGCAATAATAGTATGGAATTTCTGATATTGGTCTTTATTTTCTATTCATGTGTTTTTTTTAAAAATTTAACTTATGTAAGGGGTTGATGGTGAGGTTTTTGTCCCTGTATTGAACCTTTTTTTCAAAAAAATAGAAAAAAAGGTTCAAACAGAGTAGGGGGAAAAGCAGGGGAGCACATCTTATTTTTGAAAGAGACTAAATTTTACAATTCAAAAATAGCATGAAGGTTCGTTTATTATTGGTTCATTTATTTTGCGTCCTTGCGTTTGCAAAGACTTTTGCCCAGCAACAGGATACTGTATCCTTACCCACTTATCCTATTCAATTTTCTGTGGTGACACCACTGTCCACAGATAGGATTAATGAGCTGGATCCGGAAAAAACCATCCACAATTTTTCCTTTAATATGTTTTTGGGAAAGAATGGTGGGGTCAACGGTTTTGAGGGTTCATTTTTGGCCAATTACATTTACCAGGACATGTACGGAGTTCAAATGGCACCCATTATGAACTATGTTAATGGACAAACGCAAGGTGTGCAAATGGCCGGGGTGTTTAATGCTAGTGGTGATCGATTGAGAGGGGTTCAAATGTCCGGGGTGAGCAGTTTGGCTCAGGGGAATGTGCAGGGTGCCCAATTATCAGGAGCGGTGAATATTGCCGAAAAGAAGGTCAAAGGTGCCCAATTGAGTGGTGCTGTAAATGTGGGCATTAACGAGATTAAGGGCTTGCAGATGGCTGGTGGGGTCAACGTAGCCCTTAGTTATATGAATGGTTTGCAGGCTGCTCCTATAAATGTGGCTATTGCGGAAATGGAAGGAGCTCAAATTGGGGCGATAAACGTAAATACCGGTACATTGAAAGGTAGTCAGATTGGTGCCATCAATGTGGGGGGCAAGGTACAGGGAAGCATGGTTGGAGTAATCAATGTAGCGGATTCCGTAAAGGGCATTCCCTTCGGAGTATTAAACATCGTAAGGCATGGTTATCGTTCGGTCGCTTTTGAATCCAATGAAGTTTGGCGAGGAATGTTGACCTATCGGATGGGATCCCCTGTTTTCTATAATATTTTTACTGCGGGTTATATGTGGGATGGCAATTATCAGCGTTATGGTTTGGGATATGGTATTGGTACGCAATTTCACATCAGCCGAAAGAATCACTTCTTCATGGAGTTAACCGCCACGCATATCAATGAAGATGAAGGTTGGACGGATCAACTAAATTTGATGTCCCGTTTTCATATGGGAGTGGATATCCGAATTGCGCCTTGGATGACCATGTCTGTGGGCCCGGCCATTAGCTTGCTAACCTCTCATGTGGATCAAGGGAATTTAACGGATACCCAGGGCTATCCGGCTCCAGCCTTGTCCGTATTCCCCAATTGGTGGTCGGAACAAAATGGCGATTTATATATGGCTGTCTGGGGTGGTTTACAGGCCTCTATTCGTTTTGGAAGTTTTAGGAAGTTAGATCGATCAAAATATTAATCACGCCAGGAGGTTAAGAGCTTGTTTTAAAGCCAAAATTCGTAGCGAAAATTTGATTATTGCCGAAGGGAAACCTGATTATTTTGAGAAAATAACATTGCTCTTGTTGAGAAATTATCCAAAATCCCTTTTGATAATTCGAATTTGCAGCCGGCTGGTTTATTTTTAAACACGCAATAAATGAAAGTAAGTTCTTTAACCTTCTATTATTGTAAATTATTGCGCATGAAGACGATGAGAAAATTTTTATGGCTTTTCGGGGCGGTCTTAGCCCTGAGTTCCTGTGGCAGTATGGGCATTGACGGTAGTGGCCCGATCGAGCGTCGTAATATCCCGGTACAAGACTTTACCGGAATTCGGGTGGAAGATGGTATCCATTTATATTTGACGGGTGATCAGGATCTGACCGTCAATGCCGAAGGGCAAGGGAATATTTTGGATATCACCGAAATAGTAAATGATGGGGGCTTGTTAAAAATCCGCTTTAATAAACGAGTGGGCAATCATGCAGGCGTCACCGTGAATATCGGCCTGAAAGATCCTATTGATTATATCGGATACGCCGGTAGTGGTACTGTCTCTATGGATGCGGACACGGCCCTGATGCAGGGAAATAAAGTGTTGCTGGAGAAAAGTGGCAGCGGTAAAGCCGTGGATATCCGGGCGGCTGGTACGGATGTGAGCTTTCGATTGGAGGGTTCCGGGAGTATAAATGGTAGTGTGGAGGCCGATCAGTTTTACTCCAAAATTTCAGGTTCCGGTAATATTCAAGTTTTTGGAACATCCAATGCTCAGCAATTGGAAATCTCCGGTTCGGGAAAATATCGATGCAGAGATCTGAAAACCCAAAAGAGTGAAGTTCATATTTCTGGTTCTGGTGAAATGGAAGTCTGGGCCGAGGAAGAACTGAATGTGTCCATTAGTGGAAGTGGGAGAGTTCGCTATAAAGGAAATCCGGAAATTACCAGTAATATCAGCGGCAGTGGATCAATTAGTAGTTTGTAATAACAAAAATGCTATACTGATTTTGAACAGCTACTCATGTGGGTAGCTGTTTTTTTGCTTTCTGCTAAACCGTATTTAGGATGTTGTCAGACACTAAAAATCCCATAGTTTATAATAAGTTTCTCCTATGTGGCAAGGAAGGAAAGCAGGTGCCATTTCTTTCTTTTTGAACCGCAGCAATTAAGGCGGAGGAAAACAATTTGAGCCGAATTATGCATATTAAATTTCTCGTTTAGTGGAAAGCCGGAATAAAGAAGTATTTTTTCCATTGTCGATTTTTTTTCAGCGAAGTATTGAATCTGGAAAAAGAAAGCTTAATCAAATTTTGGTAGCTAAAATCCGAAATTACGCGAGCACAGCACCATCAATATGCGCTTTGTTGGAAATTGTTTAAGCTCACGCATGGAGCATATTCAGATAATAATTGTTGATTAATATATGGCTTTGATATCAAAAGAGGTTTGGTTATAAGTGCATTTTTCTCCTACTTTTTTGTCCTTGATACATTGGTATAAGGGAGCCTGAGGCGATAAGCCTATGTATTTTTTCCCCTCCCATGTGAAAGCCGGAATGGAGGTCGCAATGATGAGATGGATGTTGGCTGTTTCAATGATGGCCCCCGGCTTTATGAGGTCTGTTGGGCTAAAATCGATGGTCTTGATTTGTTCTATATGCCTTTCATGCAAATGAATTTGTTCTTCCAGCTTTTGGGCAATGTCTAAACTTTCCTGATGGTGGGATTGAGCATCCATATCCACTACATCGTTTTCGGCAGAATTATTATCGGAGAGATATCTTTCATACTCGATTTCAGATTGCTGCGCTTTTTCTGATTCTGATTGTATAAGAAATTTTTTGAGGGCTAATTTGTCCATGGTCAATTCGTTTATGTCTATTTTACTAATCGATTTGAGTGTAATATGTTGTGAGATAGTACCTATGAGTAGAATTTCGTCATTTTGCGAGCTGTTTTTTTTTATTCGTCCTGATGATGCCTGTATGAATGTTCTCTTAGCTTCAGAGCGGGAAACAGGAAGGAGTGGGTTCCTATATAAATTTTCCCATGGTGTAGACGATGGAGGGGAAAGCTTAGTTATCCCAATTGGCCACAGCTGAAAGACATAAACCCGAATTATTCACCGAATATTTATTAACCAAGCGCAAATGGTTTGTTTTCATTTCTTTAAAACTTATTTTCTTTGAATTATAATAGCCCAAATTTGGGCAAGCTTGCTTTCTCCTCATTCATCTGTTTCGTTGGAAAAAACTCGAAATAGGAAAAATTCCTTCATTTTTTGCGTCTTACGGCTAAACGAGGATTTAAGTATGAATAATCCCGGTTAAGCAGGCTATTCATGGTTTTGAGAATAAGCAGTTTTAAATAGAACCTTGCATCATTCGCTTCACATAAACCATGAATTTTTGGCCGAAGTGCATATTGTCTTTTTTTTGTAAAAATCAGCCTTAACCTTGTCCTAATCTAAATTTATTCCGTTCTTTGAAACAAATGCCTAAGCAAACCTTACATATCGCCCTTTCCTTTCTGTTAATGTTTTCCACCGTTGGCGTGGTGGTTGATAAGCATTATATGGGTGGTCATGTGATGACGGTGGCTTTTTTCTCCACGGCCGAAAGTTGCTGTAAAAATATGGATGCTGCTGATATGGAAGCCCACGGCTGTCATAATGAGGCAGAATGGCATCAGCTGAAAGATGCTTTCCAAAAGGCAGATTTTCATTTTGATTTTTACACTTCCCTCAATTTCGTGGTGCAGGATTTTCAGGATATCTGGCAACAGTTTATTCGAATTCAGGCAACAGCAATTACTCACTATTTTGTCCCTGAGGGGCCTCCTCCATTGCTCAAAATACAGTCGGAAATCCCGATTTTTGTGCAATCCTTTCTTTATTAGCCAACTCCAATGAGTGATTCCCGGCAATTGTTTATGCGGATCACTCCACGTTCCCATGCCTGAGATTTTCAGGTATAATTCCCTTTTGGGATCTCTTTGGATGTTGAATAAGGCGTTATTTCATTATTTATGCTTTCCAGTCAATTCTAGAAGTCTTAATAGGCTTTTTGATGTAGCGCAAAGCGGGAAGTGGGTATAAATGATGAAGCATGATGGCCTTTTGCTGATCATTTATGAATCGTATAATCAAATTCTTTCTAGAAAACCGTTTACTAACGGTGGTGATGCTCCTGCTTTTGGTGGCTTGGGGTATCATGACTGCGCCCTTTCATTGGAAATTGGGCAATTTACCCCGGGATCCTGTTCCGGTGGATGCCATTCCCGACATCGGGGAAAATCAACAAATTATTTTTACGGAATGGGCCGGACATTCCCCTCAGGATATTGAGGATCAGATATCTTATCCGTTGACCACCTACCTGATGGGCATTCCGGGGGTGAAGACCGTTCGCTCGACTTCGATTTTTGGCTTTTCTTCCATCTATATCATCTTTGAAGAGGAAATCGAATTTTATTGGTCCCGCTCCAGAATTTTGGAAAAGCTCAATGCTTTACCCGCCGATTTATTACCTGAAGGTGCCCGGCCGGCATTAGGTCCGGATGCAACAGCATTGGGGCAGGTCTACTGGTACACCATTGAGGGGCGGGATGAAAGCGGAAAGCCCACCGGTGGTTGGGATTTGGATGAAATCCGCTCCGTGCAGGATTTCTTCGTTAAATATGGCTTGAGTGCCGTTTCTGGTGTTTCCGAAGTCGCCTCTATTGGTGGTTTCGTCCGGGAATATCAGGTGGATGTTGATCCTGAGGCCATGAATGCCTATGGTGTTTCTTTGGCGCAGGTGATGGTGGCTGTAAAAGGCGCTAATCAAGATGTGGGCGCGAAAACGGTGGAGATCAATCAGGCGGAATACCTGATTCGTGGTTTAGGGCTGATCAAAAATATCGAAGACCTGGAAGAGGCCGTCGTCAAAGTCAGTGAAAATGTTCCCGTGCGTTTGAAGGAAGTGGCCCGCATAAAATTGGGTCCGGCGAATCGTCGTGGTTTATTAGATAAAGACGGTGCGGAAGTGGTCGGGGGAGTCGTCGTGGCGCGTTATGGGGCAAATCCCATGCAGGTGATCGAGGGAGTGAAGGAAAAGATGCAGGAAATGGCAACGGGGATGCCGGTGAAAACGCTGGCAGATGGCCGAAAAAGTCAGCTGACCATCGTTCCCTTTTATGATCGTTCCACCCTGATTCAGGAAACCCTCGGCACGCTCAATGAGGCCCTTTCATTGGAAATATTAATCGCCATTTTGGTGGTTTTGGTGATGGTGTTGAATCTTCGCGCGAGTATTCTGATCGGAGGTTTGCTCCCATTAGCCGTTTTGATGGTCTTCATCGCCATGCGCTATTTTGGGGTAGATGCTAATATTGTGGCCCTTTCCGGTATTGCCATTGCCATCGGTACTATGGTGGATCTGGGGATTGTGTTATCTGAAAATATTATTCAGCATCTGGAGTTGAAAAAGGAGGAGACCTTGGTGGAGGTGATTTATAAAGCCACGGTGGAGGTTGCTTCCGCCATTATAGCCGCGGTAGCAACGACCATCATCAGCTTTATTCCGGTCTTTTTAATGGAGGCCGCTGAGGGTAAGTTATTCCGGCCGTTGGCCTTTACCAAGACCTTTGCACTCCTGGCGGCCTTGTTGGTGGCGCTTTTGGTTTTGCCGACTTTCGCCTACTGGTTGTTTGGTTGGAAATCCTCCGCTAAGTCGAAATCCTATTGGGGGATTGGAGTCGCAACAGCCCTAGCAATTACCGGCTTTTGGATCGGTAAAATGGGCTGGGCATTATTAGGCTTAGCCTGGGCAGTAATTCCTGCACTACCCTTGTTTTTTCCAAAAATACAAGATTCCAAGGTGGGTAATTTTGTAATAAAACAGGGCACGCTCATGATTACGGTATTGGCCGTTTTGATGCTGCTGGCGCAATATTGGGAACCACTTGGCCCATCCAGTGGGTTAGTAGGGAACTTTGGTTTCGTGGTGTTGATTTGCGGATTGATTCTTGGTTTTTTCTTCCTGTTGCAAATGCGATATCAACAGCTATTGCATTTCTGCCTGGAGCATAAAGCCCTCTTTTTAGCCCTTCCGATCACTTTGATATTCTTTGGCGGTCTGATATGGAATGGCAGTGCCTTTATGTTGGCGCCTGTAAAATGGATTGGTCAAAAGCTGAATTGGGAGGTGCAAAATACTGCCTTTTGGAAGGCCTCCGATCAGGAGTTTCCGGGAATAGGGAAGGAGTTTATGCCGGCATTGGATGAGGGGAGTTTTTTGCTGATGCCGACTTCTATGCCCCATTCCGGACTGACCTATAATCGAGAAGTGTTGGGGCAGCTGGATATGCAGCTCATGACCATACCGGAAGTAGAAATGGCAGTGGGTAAACTCGGCCGGGTAAATTCGGCTTTGGATCCTGCCCCCATCTCCATGTTTGAGAATGTGATCAATTATAAGCCGGAATATGCCGTGGATGGGGAAGGAAAGCGCCTCAGATTTCGAACAGATGAGGAAGGGCAATTTATCCTTAAAAATGGTATGCGCTACTCCAATGAAGCAGCGATTAAAAACCGGGTGGAGGTCAGTGATTTGATTACGGACGAGGATGGTGCTTTTTACCGGAACTGGCGGAAGGAAATAAAATCCTCCGATGATATTTGGCAGGAGATAGCCCGTGTGAGTAAAGTGCCGGGAGTGACTTCCGCTCCGAAATTGCAACCGATAGAGACACGGCTGGTCATGTTGCAAACCGGTATGCGGGCCCCCATGGGCATCAAGGTTTTTGGACCCGATTTGGAGACCATAGAGGCATTTGGCCAATCTCTGGAGCCGATACTGAAAGCAGTGCCTTCGGTGAAAGCCTCTGCCGTTTTCGCAGATCGGATAGTCGGCAAGCCTTATTTGGTGCTTAAGCCTAATCGAAAGGAAATTGCCCGTTATGGTTTGAGCCTCCAACAAGTGCAGGAGGTTATTGCGGTGGCCATTGGTGGGATGGAAATGACCAAAACTGTGGAAGGGCGGGAGCGTTATGCCGTCCGCGTGCGCTACCCCAGAGAATTGCGGGATCAACCGAAGAGCATGCGTAATATTTTAGTTACCACAGCTTCCGGCGCTCAGATTCCGCTGGGACAATTGGTCGACATTGACTTTGAAAGAGGACCGCAAGCCATCAAGAGTGAGAATACCTTTTTGCTGGGCTATGTGCTGTTTGATAAAGCAGAGGGACAGGCCGAGGTGGATGTAGTGCAGGATGCCAAAGGGGCGATTGAGACCGCCATAGCTTCCGGGCAAATTATTATTCCTCCCGGAGTCACCTATCAGTTTTCGGGTAGCTATGAAAACCAATTGCGGGCGGAACAACGCCTGTCGGTGATTATGCCAGTGGTATTGATCATAATATTTCTGATTTTATATTTCCAGTTTAAATCGGTCGGGACTTCTCTGATGGTCTTCGCCGGTATCGCTATGGCCTTTTCCGGTGGGTTCATCATGATTTGGCTTTATGGGCAGGACTGGTTTCTGAATACCGGGGGGCTAGGCTTGAATCTTCGGGACATCTTCCAGATTCATCCGGTGAATCTCTCGGTGGCGGTTTGGGTGGGTTTCATCGCCCTCTTCGGTATTGCCACTGATGACGGTGTGTTGATTGCCACCTATCTGGATCAGCAATTTAAAAAAGAGCAACTGCAAAGTGTAGCCGCCATTCGACAGGCAACGATTCAAGCCGGAATGCGCAGAATCAAACCCGCCGTAATGACTTCGGCTACCACCATTATTGCTTTGCTTCCGGTGCTGACTTCCACCGGAAGAGGAGCAGATATCATGATTCCGATGGCCATACCATCCTTTGGTGGAATGCTGGTGGCCTCCATCACTTATTTTATCGTGCCTGTGCTGTATTGCTGGCGGGCAGAGCGCAATTTTAAAAAGCAACACTTATCGAAAGGAGGTGATTTATGAGAAATTTACTGCTATTGATTTTTATGGCGGTTCCGATGCTGGCGGTTGCGCAGGTGCCGGAAGAGCTGGAAGCCTACGCCTATACGCATAATCCCAAATTGCTGGCGACCTATAAGGCTTTTGAAAGAAGTGTGCAGGAGGCGGCGCAGGTGAAGAACATGGCGGATCCTGAATTATCGATCGGCTATTTCATTCAGCCCATAGAAACACGTAATGGACCGCAGGTCGCCAAGCTTTCGCTTATGCAGATGTTTCCCTGGTTCGGAAGTTATAAAGCCCAATATGCGAGTAGGGCGGCAGTAGCAGAGGCTCGCTATCAGGAATTTTTGAAAGAGAAGGCCCTTTTGAAGGTGGCATTGACCCAAGCCTGGTTTCCGCTTGCGGAGCAGGCCCACCTTTTAGCATTGGAACAGGAAAACCAGCAGGTGTTAACGGCCTATAAGACCATGGCGGAAAGGCAGTTTGAAAATAATAAAGCCGGTATGGTGGATGTTTTGCGGGTGGATCTGATGTTGCAACAATCCATTACAGAGGTGGAAATCTTACAGCAACAACGTAAAAGCCTCCAGACCAATTTCTATACTTTGCTCAATGTGCCCGAGGATACGGTCATGAAGCTTTCGGATGCTTTGGTGCCTCTGAAGCAGGATTATCAACCCCTGGATAGTATTTCAGATCAACATCCGGAAATTGTGGCGACACAGCAAATGCAATCTTCTGGGGAAATGGCGCTCAAAGCCGCGCATAAGGCCGGAATGCCCCAATTCAAATTAGGACTGGACTATATGTTTGTAGGAAAAACTCCCCTGGAAGCACCCAACTCGGGACAGGATGCCATTATGCCTATGGTGGCGATCACTTTGCCGATATTCCGGAAGAAGTATAAGGCTAAAAAAGCGGCAGCAGAATTGGTGGTGGAGGAATGGGCTTTCCGGGAAGCAGCCCGCCGGAATGCCTTACAACAGGATTTGGAAAATACCTTGTTTGAACTGACTAAGGCTCAAAAATTATTGAACTTGTATGAGTTACAATTGACCGAAAGCAGGCATGCTTTAAATTTATTGTATACTGCTTACGCCAATGATGGGAAGGACTTTGAGGAGGTCCTTCGCATGCAACAATTGCTTTTGAATTATGAAAAACAAAGGGTGAAGGCCCTTACCAGTATTCAAAAGATTTGGGCCAAATATGAGTATTTACAAACGGGTCAGGAATAGGTTAAATTAATGATTATGCAATTATTTAAATCATCATATATCAAAATGGTACTGCCCCTTTTGGCGGGTTTAGTGCTGGGTTATATTTTCTTTGGTGGATCATCTTCTCCTGAACCGGAAGGGGAGCATCATCATGCACATCAGCAGCAGGAATATACCTGTTCCATGCATCCGCAGATCCGGCAGGCGGAGCCGGGAGATTGCCCGATTTGTGGCATGGCTTTAATTCCGGTGGCATCGGGTGGACAGCATGAGGATCCTCAGTTATTACAAATGTCTCCAGTGGCGATGGAATTGGCCAAAGTAGCCACCATGAAAGTGGGGCAGGAAAGCGGTGAGGGGCAGCTGGAGTTGAATGGTAAATTGACTTTGGATGAAACACGTACCTCTTCTCAGGTGACCCATATTGGTGGTCGCGTGGAAGCCTTAGCCGTCAACTTTACTGGTGATTATGTGCAGAAAGGTGCTGTTTTGGCCACCCTATATTCTCCTGAACTGGTGACGGCTCAGGAAGAATTGTTGCAGGCGGTGGCCTTGAAATCTGTACAGCCTTCGCTATATCAAGCCGCCAGGCGGAAATTAGCCAATTGGAAATTATCGGAAACAGAAATTGATCAAATTGAAAAAAGTGGTCAGGTGAAGACGGCTTTTCCTATTCGCGCAGATGTGTCGGGGGTGGTAATGGAAAAGATGGTCAATGTGGGCGATCATCTGAAAATGGGGCAACCTTTATTCCGGATTTCAGATTTGAAACATTTATGGGTGCAATTTGAAATTTATGAATCACAACTGGCTCGTGTGAAAGCCGGCGATGAGGTGCAATATCGGATTGCCGGAGAGTCCAGAAGCAGAAAGGGGAAAGTGGATTTTGTGGATCGAGTAGTGGACCCCAAAACCAGGGTGGCTTATGCCCGATTTGGTTTGGAAAATCCTGAAATGGCGCTTAAGCCGGAGACCTTTGTTTCCGGGGCGCTTCAAATGACGGCTGTTGAGCAGTCCTCGGATATTGTGGTGCCGGCTTCTGCCGTGCTCTGGACTGGTAAGCGATCGCTGGTTTATGTGATGCAGGAGACCGAAGCCGGCGTTGGATTTAAGGCCAGAGCAGTAACGCTGGGCGAGCAAAGAGGCACGGATTATCAGATATTGGAAGGCTTGAAGGTCGGAGAAGAGATCGCGGTGAAAGGTGCATTTAGCATTGATGCGGCCGCTCAGCTGGAAGGCAAAAGCAGTATGATGACTTTGGCAACTTCGACTCCGGAAGATCAGGTGTCGATCCCGGACTGGCCGGAGCGCCAACTGCCCGTTACGGATCAGGTGCAATTGAAATTCCAATCGCTTTTGAAGGCCTATTTGAAAATGAAAAAGACTTTGGCCGCGGATGATTGGGCCGGGGCGCATGAATCTGCCGGAACCTTTCAAAAAGAACTGAAAACCTTCAGGATGAAAGATTTTAAAGGGGAAAGTCATCAGCAATGGATGGCGATTAAGCCTTATTTGGATTTTGCCACAGGGTCGATCTATAAGGCCAAATCGATGCAAAAAGGAAGGCAGGCTTTTGAGTCAGTGGCTCAAGGAATGACCTGGTTGGTGCAAGGATTTGAGGGTTTCCCGACGCTGTACATCAATCATTGTCCGATGGTCAATAATGACCAAGGAGCGGACTGGTTGGATGATCAAACAGAAATTTTAAATCCGTATTTTGGGAGTCAAATGCTCAAATGCGGTTATAATAAAGCAACACTAAACGATAAACCTTAAAGATAGAATCATGAAAAATTTGAATGTTATGCTGATGTTTTTTGCGCTGATCGCTTTCGCTTCCTGTGGAACAGAGCAAAAAGAAAGTCAAGCGAACACGACCACTGAAGTGGAAACAGCAGCAAATACCACCGCTTCTCCTAAAGTGTTATTGGAGCAATATTTTGTGTTAAAAGACGCCTTGGTGTTAACCAATGCCCAGAATGCCCAATTGGCAGCAGCTCCTTTAGAAGCTTCACTGAAGACTGTAGGCCTGGATGAAGCGGCTCAAGTGGCCAATAAAATTGCCACCGCTACCGATGTGGAATTACAACGCGTGGCTTTTGAAGATTTGTCTAAAGCGGTCTATGATTTCACCAAAGCGAATCCCACGGGCATACAGGTCTATCAGCAGTTTTGCCCAATGGCTTTCGATAATAAAGGCGCATTTTGGTTAGCTGCCGAGAAAGAGGTGAATAACCCCTATTTCGGTGATAAAATGTTGCACTGTGGTTATGTGAAGGAAGAGTATTAGTTTAAATAATAATCTTATTAGCTAATCCCGAAGATGGTATCCCGGATACTATCTTTGGGAGAAAGCCAACAATGGTTGTAGCATTTTGCTACGACCCAAAACTAATGGAGCGTCCGCTCCAAAAATAGGGAAGAATGGGAAAATGAAGCAATGCTCTAAGAGCATCAGTACGTAGACAGCACCTCATATCTTCGTAAAAAAGAGGACATCCTAAAAGTTCCATTTTATAAAATTTAGCTAATCCCGAAGATGGTATCCCGGATACTATCTTTGGGGGAAAGCTCCATTTTTTTCTTCATTCGGTAAATCCGATTTTTGATTGTATTCAGCGAAAGGTTCGTCACACCAGCGATAGACTTATTGTCCATACCGATTTTTATATAGGCACAAATCTTTAAATCACTGAGACTCAATGCTGGATATAAGATTTTAATTTTCTCGAAAAATTCCGGATGCACACCATGAAATTGGTGAACAAATGAGTCCCACTGATCCTCTTGACTCATGGTAGATTTCAACATCTTCTGAATGTTTTTTACTTCGCCTCCCTCATTGACGGTTTCCAGTTGCACGACCTTTTCCTGTACTTTCTTGAGTGCGTTGAGTTTTTCCATCTGACTCATGGTCATAGCCGCAATGTGTCGGTCTTTTTCACCTAAATTTTGCGTCATCAGGGCTTTCTCCTTTTGATGGAGTTCGTCCAATTGCCGATTTTTGATTTTTAGCTGTTCCGCCTTTAATTGTAGTAATCGGTTGTGTCGTTTTTTTGAGTGATAAAAAGAATATAAGATGATAATGAGGACTATGGCAAATAGCGTAATGACAAGGGTGGTGCTTTGTACTAATTGCGCTTGCTTTAATTCTGATCGGTAAGCGATCTGCTCTTTTTCTCTTAACAGGACATTTTCCCGGTCTTTCTGTTTTTGATAATATTCAAACTCTAACTTAGCCAAATCCAGAGGCAGGTTTTCCAATTTGGATGTGTCCCTGTTCTCTTGCAATAACTCCAGGTAGTGGAGCGCCTGTAAGGGCCTGGCTAAAGCTTTTTGGGTTTGGTACAATATTTTGAGTATAGTTTTCCGTTGCTCATATTTGATATTGGCCTTGGGTACTTTTTCGTAAGCCTCCAGGGCGAGTGTTTCGGCTTTTTTAAATTTCCCCTCCACTAAAAAATAGTTGGCCAAATTCGATTTACAGGTGATTTCCATTCCCAAAAACTTGTCTGTCGCTTTTTCTAAGGCTTTATTGAAATACAATTTTGATTGGGCAATGTCCCCTTTTTTTTGGTGGGCAAAGGCTATGGAGATTAGGCTGCTGATGTATAATTTTGAATAGGGCCTTGATTGTGCCAGCTGCTCACATTGATTTAAATAATAAAAAGCACTATCAAGTTGACCGGTTTTTGAGTGTAGTTGTCCCTGCGTACGGAGCGCTCTGATATGGGTAGAAGGATGTTTTTCGATATCTAAATGGGCCATATGAAGATCCAAATACTTTTTAGCCTCTACCATATCATTAACCGAGAGGTAGATTTGACTGATTTTGCCATAAGTCTGACACTGGGTATGTTGATTTTCAACAGCTTCAAAAAAATCCAGGGCCAAAAAGAATTCTTCCAGTGCTTTTCCCAAATCACCAAATTCACTATAGGTGATGCCCAAATTGAGGTGATTGTACCCCATTCCCAGGGTGTCTTCTAATGTAATGGCGTAGGAAAGTGCTTTTTCCCCGCTGATAATGGCAGAATCCAGGAGTTTTTTCTCTTTATAAATGATCCCCAGGTTGTTGTAATTATATGCCAGTCCATTAAGATCCTTTGCCTTTGCGTACCAATTGATCGATAGGAAATGGGCTTTTTGGGCCTTGTTTAATTCTCCATTTCTATAATAGATGATTCCTAAATCATTGATGCCCCTGCCGATAACTGATAGGATTTCGCCATCGAAATCTTCCCTGGCTAGCGAAAGTAAATATTCATAATGCAGGCTTGCGCTTTCATGCTCGCGATCGAAAAATTTAATGTCCCCCAAGAATTTTTTGGCCAATATATATTCCGCTCTGGTTTGAGCTTGCTCCAGTAGTTTAGAGGTGACCTCCCAGACACTGTCTCGTGCACCAGCTTTTAATCGCTCTTCCAATAATGCATAATTTTTCAATAAGCTTTTGGTTTGATCTTGAGCAAAAGCAGTATGAGCAAAGATCGGCAGGAGACAAAAAATGAAGGTAGTAAGGGCAGTTCGGATCATTAAAATCTTTGGAGAAGGATAGAATTAATTCAAAACTAATCAAATTTTAATAAAAGACAATTTTGGTATGCAACCTCAATGCATTCCCTGAATATCTTCTTTATGCCTCTGGAGGCCTTTATGTGCAATTAGTGTGCGTCCTCATGCATTCTTTAAAAGTGGTATGCATACCAATTGCAACCTGTGTTTTTTTTGGTGCGCATTAGGATTTCATTAGCATTGTGTCGTCGAATATCGATCAGGTCAGTAAAAAAGAGGCTTGCCTAAAGCTTGTGATTAAACAAATATTGATCTGGATGAATTTAAATTTTTGCTTTATATGTGCATCAAGAAATTAGAGTATATCTGGATAAATCCTGAGGCGCAGTGTTTAGAATTAATGAGTACTGTGGTGCATAATGATGCGGTGGAGGATGTCTTAATCGGGAATGCCGGATACAGCTTAAGGCCGATCAGGTCATATGGGAAGGTATTGAAGGAGGATACTTATTTAATATATGCAGAGGCCATTGATGAAAACGGATATCCATTTCAACACTTGTTGCGTGATGAGTTAAATGACGAGCAGGATCTTTCGTTTATTTACAGGCAGCATTATCGCATTAATAAATTCCTGGGAAAGGCTTTTATGGAGCATTTCGCGGGGCAGCATTTGGATTTGTGCATCGACGCCGGATTAGAGGTGAAGCAAATTTATCCTTCCGGAAAAGAGGGCGAGTGGGTTTTCTGTTTGTTGGGTCAGGGTGGGCAAGCTGCCGGTGATGACCTGATCGTGGCCCGCTATCTGTTAGAGAGATTAGCGAAAAAATGTGAATTAGAAATTGATTACGGACTTGCTCCCGGACAGGAAATGGAAAAGCGGCTGAATCTGTTTATGAGTTTTGCTAAAGAGGAGGGGCTGGGAAATGAAAAATACTTTGAGGCACTTTTTGAGGGGAGCACACATGAGGAGGAAGATGAAAGTGGGATCAATCGTTTAGGGTCCTATCGTTTTTTACATCCCCGAGACCAATTTTTCGTGGACTTAAAAGGCCATGCAGTGGCCATACGGATTCCCTGGAAACTCATGGAGCGTCATTGGCGGGGATTTTTAGAGAAGGGAGGGCCATGCTGTATAGCAAATCCTTATGCGATTAACGCTTATATTTTTAGTGCGGAGCGAAAGCAGGAAATTATTCATAGTGCCATATAAGGCACAAGTTTTATCTATCATAATAATCGCTTGATTTTGGAGCGGGCTGTTATGGATACAGCCCCTCATTTTCTTTACGGGTGATTAGCAATGACTGGATACTGCTGAATTATAATATTAAAAATCGTCAGTCTGGATTAGAAGGGGCCGGTTATGTGGAAGCATCCGGTCCCCTGTTTTTTTGATTATGGAAATATCTGGAAATATTGCGTGGGTTTTTTTAGGGCTTGTTTGGACGCTCATTATTTGTCCACTGGGCATTAAATTATTCTTTCTGGGAAGAGGTACTGACCGAAGGCGCCTACAGGTTTTGGGGACCGCCCTTACGATGTTCTGCTTGGTGGTCATTTGGTGGGTAGCAGTGGGCTATAGCTGGGTATTTTCCGATATTAATGAGGGTTTTGGCTGGCCTTTTTCGAAGGCTTTTTTCCTATCTATAGGCATAAGCCAAAAGCATGGTGAAATTCCTGAAATTCTTTTTGCAGGCGTAATAATGATGAAGGTCATTGTGGTCGTCATGATGCTTGGTATCAACCTGGCGCATCGTATGCCGATCTTGAATTGGGTACTTTTCGTATTTTTATGGCTTTCGATGGTGCTCGTGCCTATTGCAAGGTTGATTTGGAATTCTCCCTTTTCCAATTTTTCATTGTATGATTTTTCAGGCGGGTTCCTTTGGCTGGCGGCGGGCATCTCCACGCTGGTGGTGGTGATCGTTACCGGGGGCTCAGCGATACGATATAGTGAGCAGGGTTATCGTTTACGTACTTTTTTGTTGGGCTTTGCTTTTATTTGGTTAGGCTTGATGATTTTACATGCGCTGGGTAGTCTGAAAGCGGATGCGAGCGCAGTTCATGCTTTTATGACCACCAATTTTTGCGCTTGTGTGGGGGGCTTATCCTGGTTAATTCCGGAAGCATTGAAGAATGGGAAAGCCTCCTTTGAAGGAATTGGTAATGGCTTTATGGCGGCTTTGATTAGTATCAGTTTTGGCGCGGGCTATTTGACCTTTGAAGGCGCATTGCTTTGCGGACTGTTCAGTGGCCTGCTTTCCCAATATTTGATCGTTTATTGGGCAAAAGCCCTTGAATCAGAATTTTCTTATTATCCGTTTTTATTAATTGTTCCACCAGCTTTGGTGGGGGCATTGGTGACGGCTTGTTTTGCTTCGCCCATATTAGGGGAGCGGTCTGGATTTATGTATGGTTCGTCGGAATTATTAATTAGCCAGATCATCGGGATCGTCTCAGTTTTATCCTATTCGGCTATCCTGACGCTCGTTCTTTGCTTAATGGTTTTTCCAAAAGCCCGAAGCCCTTTTTTATCCTTAATCATGGACCGTTAGGTTGAACGCGAATTATTCGCCGCTAAATTTATCAGGATCTCACAAATCACGCTTTTCAATGCACTGCGCTTGATTATTAATAGCTCAAATTTGGGTTTGCTTACTTTTTCTCCCTCCGATGCGTTGTTGGAAAAAACTCGAAAAAAGGATACTATTCCCTGCTATTCCCACCTAGCAGCTAAATGAGGATTAAAGCATACATTTTTCGGCTTAATGGGTTCCTTGCTGCTAGGCCATATGGTCTTCTTTTATTCGATATTTTCCAAGAGTGTCTTTAAAATCGCACTATCAGACTTAGAATTATTGGAAGTGATTCTATATAATTTTTCAATGATAGCATTACTATTCTCTCAAAATAATCGGGTATCGCTGCTGCAATAATCAAATTTTCGCTGCGAATGTTGGCTGTTATACACGCTTTGATGCGCATTAGATTTTGGCTGAAATTAGGATTCCTCTCTTTTTTTTGATTTGGAAAAAGGCAATACTGATAACTTGGAATATCCCATTTCGAAATCGTTTGTGGGGAAGATAGTAGGATTTATTGGAGATTATCTGAAAAATTGTCTGCTCTGATTTACATTAGGGTGTGTTAATAATGAAGCCAGCCGATGCGAATGCGGAGTATTGAAATCGCTTTGATGTCATTGTTTTATGATCGTCAGGCTATAGGGGCCTAATCATCGGGCATCGTTGCTTTCATAATTAAATTTTGGTAACGATTGCCGGCTTTTGAATACACGCCAAGATTTGTTATTTTTTTACCAACTATTCAATTGTATGAGAATTTTTAAAACGGGAATGGTATTAATGACCCTGTTTACTTTAGGTCAATGGGGATGCCAATCCAACACTCAGGAAAATGCTATGGAGCAGCAAGTTGATCCTTATCAACCTCAGCCCTATGTGAAACTGTCGCATCCGGAATGGAGTAAGAATGCGACCATTTATGAGGTGAATATCCGGCAATATACACCGGAGGGTACTTTTAAGGCTTTTGAACAACATTTGCCGAGATTAAAAGCCATGGGCATTGATATTTTGTGGTTAATGCCTATTCACCCGATAGGAGAGAAAAATCGGAAAGGAGAAATGGGGAGCTATTATTCGGTGAAAGATTACTATTGGGTAAATCCGGAATTTGGTTCACGGGAAGATTTCCAGCATTTGGTGGATAAAATTCACGAAATGGGCATGTATGTGATCATTGATTGGGTGGCCAATCATTCTGCCTGGGATAATCCTTTAACGGAGGAACATCCGGAATGGTACAGTAAAAACCGCGAAGGCAACTTTCAGCCTACCCCCTGGTATGATTGGGACGATATCATTGATTTTGATTACGAGCAGCCCGGTATTCGGGAGTATATGACTTCCGCCCTGAAGTATTGGGTGAAAGAAACGAATATTGATGGTTTCCGCTGTGATGTGGCGGGATTTATGCCGACCGACTTTTGGAATAATGCCAGAAAAGAGCTGGATGCTATTAAACCGGTATTTATGCTGGCAGAGTGGGAGTCACGAGACCTTCATCAGGAGGCCTTTGATATGACCTATTCCTGGAGCTTGTGGGAGAAAATGCATTTGGCAGCCTTAGGTAAAACCTCAATCGCTCCCTTAGTGGAATATATGGCACATGATGTGAGCACTTTTCCTAAAAATGCCTATCGGATGACTTTCACCGACAACCATGATAAAAACAGCTGGGAAGGGAATATGTACAGTAATTTTGGAGAGGGATTAGAAGCTGCGATGGTGTTGGCCGCAACGGTAAACGGAATGCCTTTAGTTTATAGCGGTCAGGAAGCGGGCCTGGATCGTTCCTTAAAGTTTTTTGATAAAGATGAAATAGCGTGGAAAGATCATCCCAACGCAGCATTATATCAGAAACTTTTCAAATTAAAACATCAGAATCATGCTTTGTGGAATGGCGCCTGGGGGGGCGAGATGGTAAGGATTTATTCTGATAAAATGGATCAGGTCATTTCTTTTAGCCGGGAGGCGGAGGAAGATCTGGTGATCATCGTGATGAATTACAGTGCCTCTCCGGTGGAGGTGAGCCTGAAGAGTGCACCTTATAAAGGCAATTATCAGGATTGGTTTAGCGGGGATACCGTTGAACTAAAAGGGAATGATCAATTTAGCTTAAAGCCCTGGGGCTATAAGGTATTGGTGAAATAAAATTTCCAAAAAGAAAGGATCCGAATGGATCCTTTTTTTATTCCTTAATGTCTTCATCCAACATGGCAAACATGGATTCGGGATGAAATATATGAGTAGCTTTTAACCTGACCGTTCCATCATGATCGAGCAGGTAAGTTCTATAACTGTTCTTTGGAAGCTTGAAATGGGCGTGCAATTTTTCAACACTTTCGGTTAGTTGTAAATCGGCATTCCAGGCCTTTACCTGATCGCCTTCCACCACAAAAACGATGACATCGCGATCTTTAAGTTCCTGCTTTTCGTCGTCAAATCTTTTCAATTGCGCTTCTGCATAATCTGTTTTATTTCCGGGAAAAATTAAAACGATATGATGTTCCTTTTGAAGAGCGCTTAAATCCTGTGCCTTAAGGCTGCTTCCGAAAAAAGGAGCAATTGCCAAAATGAAGATTACTAAAGGTTTCATATTCAGGTGTTTTGACTGGTAATATTTACGTAAAAATGCGTGAATTGTTCTGGTGGGCAATTTTAATGGATTTTGTGTTTTTAAACAAAGTATTTGACACTTTTTGATTTTTTATATCAATTTTCTTTGATTAAGAAAGCTGTTTTTGCCCGGTATTCCTCGTTTTTATGGATTTTAGTCTTTGGGTAAAGGATTGAAGGTCTTTAGTTTCGCGGTTTTAGTCTTTGCAAAAAAGATGATTTTTCGTCAAAAACATACATAGAGGTCAAAGAAATGCTTTAGGTGTACCTTTATCAAGGAGATATTGAATTTAAATTGTGGGTTTATAACGACAATCCAGTTTTTAATTAACCATATCAATAATTAATTATATTTTTTTTATGTGGTTTTGGTCGATAGATTTTTCCGCAAGGAGTAAAGATTTTTCCTATATCATTTTGGCTGATTTTAAAAGTGGCGTCTAAAAGGCTTGGACTTAATGGGTTGCGTTTTTAAAAGACCACGCCAGTATCTAGTCACCTGATCCGTTTTTTTTAATTTTTGCGAGGAAGGCAATGCCGGTGAATAGCTCTGATTTTTTCATGTCATCATTTTAATGCTCTTTTAATAAGAATATAATCCAGGCTTATGACGAAACGCTATACTAAAACCATACTCTTTGCCCTAGTTTTTGTATTTCAAACTGTTGGCTTCCTGCAAGCAAGAAACTATGTGTATGATGGACTGGAGTGGCACCGCCTTCGAAATAATGGCAGTTGGAGGACTTTGAGTCCGCAGCCAAGCGAGGGAAGCTTCTTTGAGGGGCATGATGTTTATTTTGCTTTTTCCGAAGCAACAATGGTAGGAAATATGGGCTTAAATGGGCCATTACTTTGCCAGAACCTCCATATTAATTACTATGAGCTAAACGGACCTTTTACTTTCACTGATGAGTTTAACGCCTACACCACAGCCGAAGTGTATACGTATGGCAACCAGACCCTTCACCATCAGGGATACCTCTCTACGGAAATGCTGAATTCCAGCTTTACCATCATTAATAGTGGTACCATTCAGATAAGATCTGCGGAAGAGCTTCCCGAATGTTCGACTTCCTTTTGGCCGGCTTTATGTGAAATTATTGCGGAAACTTTCTATCCCGTTATTGAAAATGAGGCCCCTTATGGAAAGGTAATAGATGAAAGTGGAAACCTTATTGATGATAAAACCAATATTGTACAGGAGGAAAACTATGTCCCTAGCCGCCTATATTCCTGGTGGGGTTTTAAGGAAAATAGTGTCAAAACGCTTGAGGGTTCAAAGAATTCCTGGTATGAATACTTAATTTCTTCCTCTAGTGGTACACGAGTGGATTCCCTTTCGGGTGTCTTGCCGGAGGATAATGCCCAGGTGGTTTTTAATGAAGGATTTTCATTTGATGAATTGCCTGCCGCTGATTTAGCCAATTTTAGCCCAACCTGGAGATGTATGGAAATTGCCCAGGCGAAAAAGACTGTGATCGCAGGGAATTGGGCCATTAAGCTGGCTCCTGCCGCTGGTCAGGCGGACCCTTGTTTGATTATCCCCAATGGGAGCACATTAGAAATTCTGAATTCCGGGAATTTGGTGATCGAAGAGGGAGGAATCCAATCCACTTCATTAGTAGATTTGTCTTTGCCAGAGGAGCAATTGCCCTCGGTAATTTATCATCGTAATACTGGCCCTTTGGCTGATGCCAATCGCTATCAATTTTGGACTAGCCCCGTGAATGGCCCATCAGATCCTGATCACCCCTTAGCCGTGACGATGGAAAGGGTGTTTCCTCGCGCTAATCAGGATAGGCTTTACAAATTCGATAATCAGCGGAAGCAATATCAGCGGGTGAGTGGTCAGGAAATCATGCAACCGGGGATTGTTTATTTGGTTCAGCCACCGAAAGATGGAGATTATTCTTCCGGAGGTAATTTTGACCGCACTTTTAAAGGAGTTTCTTTCAATAATGGGACAATTGATATTCCTGTGACGGCCGGCTGGAATGCAATCGGTAATCCTTATCCCTCTTCCGTAGATGTGCAGGCCTTCTATGCCGAAAATCAAGCCCTGATCGTGCAAGGGACCGGTCTCTATTTTTGGGATAATAAAACCAGCGGGGATGATTTCTCCAATTCCACTTTTGATTATGCGACACTGAGCCCGAATACAGGATTGTGGGTGGCGGCACGCTCCGGCTATCAACCTGCTCAGGGATATATTCCGGCAGCCCAGGGTTTTTATATAAAAGCAGCATCAGATGGGGTAATCCGCTTTACCAATAGCATGAGAGGAGAAAAAGGAAATATGGACTTTTTCCGATTGGGGCAAACTTCCCAATTATGGCTGAATGTCGAGCAGGAGAGTGGACAGTCTAACCAAACAGTTTTGGGTTATGGATTTGAAGATGAAGTGATGAAGTGGCAAGCCAATGCGTCCATTATGCTCGGAACGGAGAAGGAGGGCGAGGTTTTGGCGGTTAACTTAATGAGGGAGCGACCTGTAAATGGTATTCCTCTGAGGCTAGTGATCGGGCAGTCGGGAAATACTACATTTTCTGTGGAGCGCCAGGAGGGGATAGAACGTGTATTTTTAATGGATAAACTTAATGGAAGCTATGCTTTAGTTGATCAGGAAGGCATTACCTTTGATTTACAGGCAGGAGATTATCAGGATCGGTTTTTTATTAGTTTTGAAAAGCCCGTTTATCCCTCGCTATTGGTTGCGGGAGATGATTTCGGAAATAAAGGCGATACTTTAGAAGTTACACTTAGTGGAGACTATTGGACTTCTTTGTCCAATTTGCGGGCAGTGTTGAGTTTTGATCAACAGCAATTGGCCTACCTCAGTGGAACCGTGGGTGAGGAAGCTTCACTGAGTGTTCAGGAAGGTGAAATTGAATGGAATATTGAGGGAGATTTAAGTGATTTCTCACAGGAGAAGGCCAGACTACAATTTGTAATTATTAGTGACCAGTGGGAAAATGCCAATCTTTCCTTTGTCTCTGAAGCCCAAAGAAATGGGGAGGTCATTGCGCTGTATTCGGAATCTCATGAGCTTAAAATTGGTAAAAAGGAAAGGGTGCCGGTGACTTTATTTGATGGAAATGGGCTGACAGCGGGACTGAATTTTGATGTATATCAAAGTGGTGACTTAATTTATCCCGATGGGAATGAGGAATATGTTTTGAATAGGGCTTTTCCTCTTTCGGTGGAGGTGAAGGAGGAAGTAAAACCAATGATCTCCTTTAAGGATATCGCACTTCTACACGCTGCTATCTCGCAAAAGGGTGCAGAGCGACTGCCGTGGGGAGATATTGACCGGAATGGTCAATTGAATAAAGTGGATGAACAATTATTGCAGCGGCATTACCTGGGAGATTTGGAAATTCCTTCAGACTGGATCATTAAGCCGCAGGAGGAATTAGGGACTTTTCAACTAGCATTAAGAGGGGATGTGGATCATAGTTGGAATGCTAATAAGGGGGGATCGGAATTAAATGATTTTCCTTATTCCTTTGAAAAACGAGTCGCTGGAGATACGGCCTATTTCGAATTCCATGCGAAGGAGGGATTGCAGGCTTCCCTATGGCAGATGACCATTCATGAAGCGGACTGGCTGGGGGGCAATCTCAAACCTCAATGGGAAGGTACAAAAGGAGCTGTTTTACTGGATTGGCAAACAGCGGATACGCTTCGATTCAATCTTCGGGCGGGTGCTGCAAATGCGTTGGTTCTGGAAGGAGCATATTTATTGAAAGGAGAAGAGTTTCGATTTCGAAAAGCGATGGTACTGGGTGCTGAGCAAATGCAACATTTCGCATTGAGTCCTAATCCAGCGGAAGATTGGGTGACGCTCCATTTTCCAACCCTACTTGAAAAGCCTGTAGCCTACCAGTGGATTGATCTATCCGGCCAAATATTGAACCAAGGAACACTTATCCCTGGAAAAGAAGATTACGTTTTGCGCCTGCAGGATTTGCCTCAGGGCCTGGTGATATTAAGGTTTTTTTATGCAGGAAAGCTGGAGCAAATTAAAGTGTTAGTGAAGTAATGGAAAGGAGGAAAAATGGATCATTTTATAGAAAATAATTGGTTTATCATTCAGCCTGCCGCACGTAGGCAGGAGGGATTGCAGATGCGGCCTACTCAGAGCGGACGGTCTTCGGGTGCTTTGACAATGACAAACTCTGATTTAGCACCACTGCCGCCTTTTCCCGATGGAACCAATGCCGTTCCCATTGATGGAGGCACCGGGATTTTATTGGCTGCAGGGGCGGTACTGGGATTTAAAAAGTTAAAGGGGAAAATGATTGCTCCATTTAAATAAGAAAATCCTGCTTCATACATTGAAGCAGGATTTGTTTTTGGAACGATGGGAAGGTGTGGAATTGTGAGAAGGCACCCAACTATTATCTCCCTAAAATTTATAACAGAATATTCCCCATTTTTCAGAACTAAAGGATTATCACCTTCTCAGATCATCCTTTTTTTTAACTTGTACCAATTCGGAGGAGTTGGCTATTTCCTCATTTATCTGCTTCCTTGGGAAAAAATCGAAATCGGGAAAATTTTTTTTCATTTTTCCTGCCTAGCTGCTAAACGGAGATTGAAGGGTGAATAATCTGCCTTAAATGATTTTTCAAAAAAAAGTGATGCTGTCAAGGCATCGCCGAAACAACATCACTTTGAAATCACTTGAAAATTGGTTGGTGAAATTTTAATTTCCTGAATTCCCTATTTTAATAGATCATGATCTCATCAGTGAAAATAAACCAACCCTGAGTTTTACTTCTTTTACACTTGGCGCGTATTTTAATATATCGATAATTGGTGTTTTTTTGGCTCGCTATCTTGAATATTTCAGTGCTTATCTGGCCGCTATCGTTTCCACTTTCCTTAATGTCAATGGATCCAATAGTTTGGAAATTAACCTGATCATTAGAGCCTTCCACCACTATTTGGGTGGGGAACGAAATGCCGGAACTATGTTGCTCAATGCACCTTAAATGAACGGCTGATATATTTTGCGCCTTGTCTAAATCAACAATGGCCAGTAGGTCCGTATTTAAAAAACCAAGCCATTCTGCACTGCCCCAGGTTTCACCGCCTACTTTTAAATCCGTTAAACTTTGTGCTCCTTTCGCCTTATAACGGCCATAGGTTTTAGATTTTAAATCCACAGATTTACCCATTGCCAAATTTGTTAAACTTGCTTTTTTCAATTCCGGCCCAACGGCTTTTCCATCAACAAAGGCTTGTGCTGTGATCTCTTTGGCTTGTCCTAATTGAATAAGAGAATCATTGGCGATCGCATTATCAATAGTCGGTGTTGTTCCATCTAAGGTAAAATGAATCGTGGCCGGAAGTTCAGTAGAAAGGCTTGCAGTGGCGGATGCCAGTTCATCATTCCATTCAATTTTAATCTCCGGGATATAGGCGGATTTCGCATAATGAATCCCCAATTGATCGTAACGTTCTAATAGTTTCGGCAATTTATTGCGGAATTGTTCCCAATCTTTTTGCTCCTTTTGGTTCCATCCCGTGGCAGCCAAAGCAGACATTCTGGGAAGGATCATATATTCCGCCAGTGCCTCGGTATCAATGTACTCTGTCCAGAGGTTGGCCTGTACGCCCAATACATTAGCCAATTCCGTTTCGTTTAAACCCTCCGGGATTGGCTCATATTGGTAAACGTCTTTCAAGGTGGTGTGACCTCCCCAGGCTACAGGCTCTAATGGAGTGTCTCCCTGATAGAAATTGAAGTAATATTTATTTTCCGTGGTTAAAATAATGGGATGTCCTTTTTGTATATATTCCTTACTTTCTTTGTCGCTTTTCCAATACATTATAGTGGCTGTCGGGCTTAATTGGCCTTCTAAAATTTCATGCCAACCAATGAGTTTCTTGCCCTTGTTGTGGAGGAATTTTTCGAAATGATTAACGAAATAGGACTGGATTTCATGTTCATTTTTAAGCTTCTCTTTTTGTTTTAAGCGCTGACATTTAGAACATGATTTCCAATATTTTTTATCTACTTCATCGCCACCAATATGTATATATTCACTTGGGAAAATTTCACATACCTCCGCAAGAATATCTTCCAACAGTTGATAACTATCAGGATTTCCGGCGCAATACACATGGGTAGAGGGGTAATGCTTTCCATTTTTATCCAAGCAAGCCAATTCCGGAAAGCATTTCATGACCACTTTAGAGTGACCGGGTAATTCAATTTCCGGAAGAACCGTGATGGCACGCTCGGCCGCGTACTGAATAATCTCTTTGACTTCCTCCTGCGTATAAAAGCCGCCATATTTTGGGCGATCGTCTTCAGGCTTGGCAATTTCAAAATAATCCCAGGGGTTACCTTCTTTTTGTATTCTCCATGCGCCCCAATCGGTTAATTCCGGATGGGATTTGATCTCCATGCGCCAGCCGATGCCATCGACCAAATGCCAGTGAAAGGTATTGATTTTATGTAAAGCCAGGTAATCAATATATTTTTTGATAAAGTCAGTTTTGAAAAAATGTCGGGAGACATCCAAATGCATGCCTCTCCAGTTAAATCTTGGGCTGTCCCAAATTTCCGTCAAAGGAATTGTTGGATCTGCTACTTTGGAATTTTCAATTTCCGAGGGTAACATTTGCCTTAAGGTTTGGACGCCATAAAAAATACCCTCCACTGCCGGGGCAACGATGAGGAGCTTTTCCCGGTCGGATTTTAAATAGTAGCCCTCTCGCCCCAGAGAATCTAAAGAGGGATCAATTTTCAATAAAATTTTTCCGCTGCTGCCCTCCTGAATAGTGGGGCTTCCGATCCACTTTTGGATTTGTGCTGCGGAAAAATGTAAAGATGGATCATTGATGGTGATCGGTGTTTGGGAATGAAGGATTAATCCTCCCTCCGCATGAATAATTTTCATGGGTTCGGGAATGATTCCAGGGGCAGGCATATTTTGCGCTTGTGGTTGGCAGGATCCAAACAGGATCAGACAACAGATCAAAAAAATGGGATATCTCATATGTTTAAAATAGTTCTGAGCGAAATTACCGACAAGATCAATAATTGGGATATTAACTCGCATATAAACGGGATAATTTCTTATAAGATGAAAGGAAATTTCATAAAATAGGCACCGCAATGTTTTTGAAGGTGTACTAAAAAGATTCGGCTTAGAATATTTGGGTAAAAACCTTAAATGATCAGGAAGGCGTTCGCCTTTTTTGTATAATTGTAGTCTATGAGAAAGAGGATATTATTTTTTTATTTTTTATCGATATCATTTTTTATCAAGGCGCAGGATACTCAGTATCAATACTTCCCTGTGGAGGAGGGACTTATCACGCATCAGCTGAAGAGTTTAGTGGAGGATGGACAGGGGATGTTATGGGGAGCCTCAGACCATGGACTTTTTCATTTTAATGGGATCGAGCTCCAATATTTCCCTTCGGCCTTTCCCACCTTACATATTAAATCATTACATAAGCAGGAAAATGGCAATATTTGGGTTGTCCATGATTTAGGATTGGGACAAATACTTTTAAATCATGGGAGGTCTGCTGAATTCCAGTCGTTTTGGCCCGGAAGTTTTCAGTTTTCGGACAGTACGCTGTATTACCCAAAAATGGTTTTCAAGGGTAAAAAAGAACGCTTGTTGGTGGCGGAGGACAGTAATTTTGTTTGGCTGGAGCAGGGAACAATGAAAAGGGTCCCTATGCCGGGGATTGCGCGTAGTCCGAAATTTATCAGGTCCCATTTGATGGCCGAAGATGGCTTTGGACATCAATGGTTTTTCTCCTTTACCGGAGAAATAATGGCGCTGAACGAAAATGGTGATACTTTTGAGAAAGTAGCCTCCCCCGTTCCGCTAAAGGGGATCAGCGAAGTTAAACAAATCGGTTTTAATTATTTTCTTCTGGCTTGTGAAAGCGGTTTAATTAAAATGGAGGTGAGCAGGGATCGTCAAATTAAAAGGGTGAAGCTTTTGGCTCAACTACCTGCAACCAGCTGTTTCGCTATGGTGACTCCGGAGGAATATTTGGCAGGGACCTGGGAGGAAGGATTGTATAAAGTAAATCTTTCTACCGGGGAGGTAGAGGGTATTCCCACCTCTAATAATGCCAAGGATATCATTGCCATTGAAGCCGGAAAAGAAGGCTGGTGGATTGGCAGTTCCGAAGCCTTGGGGCAACTGCGTAAGCGTCCTTTTCAGCAATTTAAGATAGCGGGAAAATCCCATTTGGTAGAAAGTATATATGCGATTGATGAAGAGAATTTAATATTTTCCGAAGGGCAGCGATTGCGGTTGTTGAAACATCGCCAAGGAAAGTGGCAATTGGAACAAACCATTTCTACAGGAAAATTTAGTTGTCGTATTGTGCGCCCATTCCAGTCGGACTGGATCATGGGGACTTATGGTGGACAATTATATCGAATTTCAAATACGGCTCAAGTACAGCCATTAGGGAATAGACGCCCCGATTATGCCATCACGGCCTTACAGGAAGATCAGCAGGGGCAAATGTGGGCAGCGGGCAATCGGAATGCGGGTCTTTTAACGGTGAATGAAGACTGGCAGGTTTTTGAAGACTCGGCTCATGGAATAAATTTCACCAGTGTGATTCGATCTAATTTGGAAGGGGATTTATTTGCTGCCGGTAGCGGAACAGAGGGCCCTTTTTTTAAAAAATTTAATTATAATGAACAACAATGGGAAAATTGGTCCTTAGCCGCTATGGGGCAGTCCATTGAAATTCGGGATATGCTTTTGAGTCCCGAGGCTATTTTTTTGGCTACCTCTGATGGTCTCTGGAAGATTCATCGAGATGTTCAGCAAAAGCTGGAGCGAATGCTGGATTTTGATTTATTAGGAAGCCCTAATGCTCTCGGAATTGCCCGGACTCCCAATGGCTATTTGTGGGTGGCGACAGATCGCGGGCTTTTTTGTTATCAAAATGGTCAATTGGCTTGGTTTGATAAAACGAATGGCTTGCCTTCCAATTCAATTAAGGAGCGTGGCTTAGAGGTGGATTATCAGGGTGATTTATGGGTGGCGACGGATAAATCTTTGGTGTATTGCAATATGATAGACTTCAGACTGAGGACTTCTGCAAAGCCTGAAATCCGCTTAAGTATCGCGGGTAATGCTGAAGCAAGCCCTGATTTGGCGGGATTACCTTTTCGTGCGGATTTAACTTTTAATTTTCAATCTAATACTTTTCCCGCAGCGGGTTTATCTTATCGCTATCGTCTTTTGCCTACGGATTCAAGCTGGTCGAAATGGAGTAAAAACCATGAGCTTTCCTATTTGAATTTTGATCCCGGAGATTATGCATTAGAGGTGCAGTTAATGGAAAAGGGGAAATTTGCTTCGGAAGTAATAGTTACGCCATTTCATATAAAAACCCCATGGTATGCCACTTCTATTTTCCGAATATTGATGCTTATTTTCATAATTTTATTATTGTGGATGGGCTTCAAAATTTATGCAAACAGATTAAAAAAGAGGGCAGTGGAATTACAGAAGATGGTGAATGACAGAACGCGGGAACTTCAGCAAAGCACAGCTCTTCAGGTAGAACAGAAAAATCAAATTATCCAACAACAGGAAGAGATGATGAGTCAGCAAGAGCAGATTCATCAAACAGAAAAAGCGTTGTCGGAAGCAGAAGTGAAAAATGCCCGAATGAAGGCGACTCAATTGGAGGGAGAACTGCAAAGGCGAAACCGCCAGATGACTTCTCATACCCTGAATCTGGTACAAAAAAATGCCTTTCTTGAGAGCTTAAAAAAGGAAATTTCCGGCATTGAGGCCATTTCTCCTCAGGTGCAAAAGCAACTCAAAAGGCTGAATACACTCATTGATCAGTCCTATGCCACTGATCAGGATTGGGAGGAATTTCAATTTTATTTTGAAGGATTGCATGCTAATTTTTATTCCAAGCTCAAACTGAATCATCCGGATCTTTCCTCACAGGATTTGAAACACTGCGCACTGATTCGATTGAATCTTTCTCTGGCAGAATGTGCTTCTTTATTAGGGATTTCAGCGGATTCCGTTAAGACTTCAAGGTATAGGCTAAAGAAAAAATTAGGATTAACAATTAAGGAAAATCTTCAGGAGTTTATATTGACTATTTGATTTATTTTATTCAATACAAGGCCAGATCTTAAATTATCATGAGCTGTATTCTACTGGCTTAATCCGAATTATTCACCGCTAGATTTAGCGGTTTGCCGTAAACAACTTATTATCAATTCATTATTCTCCTGCTGACTGATTTTTTCATAGCCCAAATTTGGTCAAGCTTGCTTTCTCCTCATTCATCTGCTTCGTTGGAAAAAACTCGGAATAGTAAACTATTCCTTCATTTTTCCCGCCATGCAGCTAAAGGAGGATTAAAGCAGGAATAATCCGGGTTAAAATTACGTTTAGTCGGAAGGAAGAAGGAGTCGTCGCCGTTTATGAGTTTTCCCTCCTAAGCTGTTCAAAAAGGGGCAAGCTAGTTTGCTTAAGTTTGGGTGATTAATAATCAAAGAGCAATTCCCGTAATTAGGATGAGCTTGAATGGCATGACCAGCGGAAATGAATTTGGAAATGAATGATTTGCGTTCAATATTATTGTTCCGCCTCACCAATAGGACAGCCATTTTTTATCAGGATAATTTTTCTTGTATTGGTGAAATTTCCGGCAGATAGGGTATAGGGCCAATACGACTATAAATGTTACTAAATAGACGGCAAAAAGGGAGTAGCCGTAGCCTTCCAGCGCTTTATTATCATTCACCCAGCTACTGAGAATCATGCTCTTCCATCCAAAACCGGATAAGCTAGCGGCGATTAATGCCAGTAAATGTATGAAGTATAGGTGCAAAACGTAAAATAAAAAGGGGACTTTGCCGAAGGTTTCAAATATGGGAAAACTTCGGTTTTCGAATAAGGCAAGTAGGATAAAAATCATGCCTAAGGTCACGAGCAGGTAGGAGAGAGATGGGGGATATTTTTCAAGGTTTAGAAAATCCATCATACTTACTTTTAGGCTTTCATGCCACTTCCAATGTTGAACATTGCCATAGCCATTAAGACCTCGAATAACCAAAAAGCCCAGTAAAGCGCCTGTTCCCATTCGGTAGAGAATGATTTTTCTTTTGGCTGGAGGGAAGTCAGCTTTGTAAAATGTTCCTATACAATAACCCAGACTCATCACGGCAAACCATGGGATGATAGGGTATCCTACCAATATTTTATCTCCCCCTGGGAGTGTTTGAAAGAATTTGTGGTGCCAGAGGGCTGCCCCTAGATGAGTCGGTTCTGGTAGTCCATCTAAAATGTTATGAAAAATGAGGGTCCCCAGGGAAAGGAACCACATGATTTTGACGGGAAGGTGAATTAATCCTGCCATTATGATCATGCTGATGCCTAGCACCCATATGACCAGAAAGGCCCAATAGGAAAACGTCGGATTGAAAAACCAGGCAAAATTCACGAGGGTAAATTCAATGAATATTAACCAAATACCTCTTTTAAGTAGGAATACTGAGCTGTGGTATTTTCCTTTTTTCTGCTGGCTTAAAAATATACTTATTCCCGCCAACAGGCTAAATGCCGGTGCACATAAGTGTGTGAGCCAGCGGGTGAAAAAGGTAGCCAGGTTGCTTAGGGTAGGGTCTGTGGGGCTATGAAGAAAGGCTTGATAATGGAAAAAATCGCGGCTATGGTCCAAGGCCATTAAAATTATGACAATCCCCTTGAGGAGGTCTAAACTTTTGATTCTTCTGGTTTGTTTCACACCGAGCCAACTAAACTTTTGGCACTTTTGTTAAAGTTATTATATTTTATTTAACATAATGCAAAAAGACTTAATCTATTTCTCCTTATCAGGCGAGGGTTATAATAACAAACTATCCGAAATAAGATTTATCAATAAGAATGAGTTATTTATTCTTATTTAATTAAAGTTTATTTGTACAATATATTTGATAAAAAAATCTGTTTTATAGTTTTAACGCATTTTTTTTTACCCGTATTAAAAAACCAAAACTCGTGGTGAAAATTAAAAATATTGAAAAAGCGATACCCGATTTTTTTGAGAGAATAGCATTGCTATTGTTGATACATAATCCAAAATCGCTTCCAATAATTCAAATTTGCAGCCGCATGGTGTGCTTTTAAACACGTTTTAAGCCGGGTTATTCATGCTAAAATCCTCATTCATCTGCTTCCTTGGAAAAAATTCGAAATAGGAAACTATTCCTTCATTTTTCCCGCCTTGCCGCTAAAAGAGGATTGAAGGTTGAATAATCTGACTTAATTCAGGTAAATGTGCTTCTCTATGGGTTCAAGTCCTTCGCCATTTATATTGATTTTTACCTTCCCGGCCTTTCCCTGTGACTGAATTATGGCTAAAGCTTTACCCTGGTGTGTTTCTATTTGGTGATTTTGGTAAGCTTGAACGTTTGTCGGGCTGCCATTGTCAACGCCTAATAATTTTGCGGGGCCTTCAATCTCAAATTGAATATAGGCTTCGCTATGTTTTACCGGTAGGCCCTCCTGATCCATCAATTGTACTTCAAGGTGCGCTACCGCATAAGGATCTTTGGTGATTTCTCCTTCGACCATGTTGAGCTTCATTTTGGATGGTTGTTTGGCGGTTTCAATAATAGTCGAAATGTTGGGCGCATTCACCGCTCTGGCCTCCAGCTTTCCTGCCTGAAAAGGTACCATCCATTTTAAAATATGGTCGTTTACATCGCTTAATTTTTGAATGCCCAAAGATTTTTCATTTAAGAATAATTCAATGGCTGTTTGATTAGTATACACCTCCACCGCGATTAATGCTCCTTTCTCATAATTCCAGTGCTCATTCACTTCCTGCCATCCCCACTTTTGTCTTATCGCCCAATTCTCTTCCTTTTCCATTATTTGATTACCTGCTAATCGATAGGGAGATTTTTCTGCAGTCTGAGTGGTTATATACAGATGTGGCTCCTCGCTCCAAATACTTTTGAACATATGATAGGAAGGATTTTCAAAACCTGCGAAATCCAATAAGCCACTGCCGGAGCCTTTCTTGGGCCAGGAGCGGGATTCCCCCATATAGTTGATGCCGGTCCATAAGAAAATTCCGGTCATGGCGGGATGCTCCTCAATGGCTTTCCATTCGTGGTAACGGGTCCAGTTTTCTGTGCCCAAGAATGTCATTTCCGGATAGTTGCGGCTCATATACCCGTATACCGCTTGTCGGTAACTTAGCCCTACCACATCTAAAGCTTCGGAATACCCACTAAAATTACTTACTGTAGGCATTACCAAATTCGCGGTCACCGGTCGGTTTTTATCCATCTCTTTGGTCCATCTGGAAAGTCGCTGTGCAGTGGTAGTTAATGCGGGATTATCCTTTTTTGATTGTGCGAAAATGTCCTGCATTTCTTCTTTGTTTAGACGCGGTTCATCCCAGTAATAATTGATATTGCCGGTTTTATGCTTTCCCCAATAGCCCGTTGCATTTCCATAAGAAGGGTAGGTCCATTCGATTTCATTGCCAATACTCCACATGACAATGGAAGGATGATTACGATCCCTTTTCATTACTGCTTTCAGATCTCTTTCTCCCCATTCACGGAAGTACCGGGTATAGCCTATGGTGAGAGAATCCGATTGTTGCTGGTTGTAATTATGTCTTTTGTCTTTAGGGTTATCCCACTCGTCAAAAAATTCATGTTGGACTATAAAGCCCATTTGGTCGCAAAGGTCCAGGAATTCCGCTGATGGGGGATTGTGAGCCGTACGAATCGCATTTACTCCCGCGTTTTTTAGTTTTTTTAGTCGTCGTTTCCAAACGCCTTTTGGCACGGCAGCCCCGACTAATCCGCCATCATGGTGTAGGCAGACTCCCTTGATCATCCGGTCTTGCCCGTTTAAAAAGAATCCCTGATTTTTGGTAAACTCAAATGTTCGAATGCCAAAGGGAGTAGTATATTGATCAACCTCTTGTCCCTGAATTTCAATTTTAGTGATCAGCTGGTACATTTTTGGTTGGCTAATATCCCAAAGTACGGCTTGCTCAATATCCATTTTTAAAGCATGTGAACGTGTAAACTGCTCCTTAAGTTTGAGCTTCTCTTCCTTTTGAGTGATTTTTTTTCCGTCAAACCAGACTTCATTGATGAGCTTGATATTTTCTTTTTCAGCGGATAAGTTGACCAATTCCAGGGCGATGTTGATTTCTGCCCGCTCTTCCTCAATGGATAGCGTCTCTACAAATGTGCCATGAATCGGAATATGAAGGTCATGGGTGGTCACTAATTTCACATTTCGATAAATGCCTGATCCGGGATACCAACGACTGTCAATAAAAGCACTACGGTCCGCTTTTACCGCAATGATATTTTCTTCTCCCCATTTTAAATGAGGGGTCAGTTCATATTCGAAATTTACATATCCATAGGGTCGTTTACCTAAATAATGCCCATTAATCCAGACCTCGGCATTGTTGTACACCCCATCGAAGCAAATGAATACGTGTTTGCCCTGATCGGTTTTAGGTACCCTAAAATTTTTTCGGTACCATCCGATTCCTCCCGGTAAAAATCCGGTGGCGCCTGCCGCATTTTTTTGGGTAAAAGGGAATTGAATGCTCCAGTCATGGGGAAGCCGGAGCTGTTCCCAGTTTGTGTCATTAAAAGTCATTTGATAGGCTTCTCCGACATCTCCCCAATGGAATTTCCAGTTGAAATTAAAATCCTCCACTTTTCGACTTTCTGGTGTGCTTTGGCAAGCCAAATTTCCTATAATCAATAATAAAAAATATATCGGTCTCATAAAAAATAAATTCATATTCGAAATCTAAGGGATAGAAAATAAAGGAGGGGGGAAGTGTTTCCTTCCTTTTAGGGGTTGAAAAAATATTCGGGAAATTTCTGTTTATAAATATTTTCAGCGATCCCTTAAAAAAATTAGCCAACTACCCATTTGAATATTGGGGTGGATTCCATTGAAGCTGGCCAAAAGCGGATGGCCATTATTTATTAGAAAAATTATTGATGGCTATTTTTTAATGATATCTCGAATTATTCTTACTTAAGCCAGATTATTCCTGCTTAAATCATCGTTTAGCTGCAAGGCGGAGAAAACAAAGGATAATTTAATATTTAAAATTACCCTCCATGATGCAGAGAAAGGAGGCGAAAGTAAGCCTAGCCTAATTGGGGCTATAAAAAACAAGTAAAATATCCATAAGGTATTGAAAGCAATTTCCTCAGCGCGATATCCTAAATTTATCAGTGAATAATTGAGGTTGGGTAAATGTTTGGGCAATGCTGAAACCTAGTCCATGACGAGATTTCTTGGTAGATATCTGATCACCATGGGTTGGTCAGTGGCTCAGAGTATGTTTATAAAGGGCTCCATCTGGCTGCTAATTCGAATTTGTGGGAGGGATTTTGGATAAATTCCCAACAATAGCGATGCTATTTTCTCAAAATGATCCTTTATCGCTTCCGCAATAATCAAATTTTCGCTGCGAATTTTGGCTTTTAAACTTGCTCTTAATGTCTCTTGAAGTGTTTTTAAGCAGAGAGGAATTTTGACTAGCTAACCAATGCGGGTATTCTAAGACTTTTCCGGAAATGTTTTTCCATTAGCTCTTTCGGGGAATGTAGAGGTCTGTTTTCTCCTTGAAAATAAATCACTGTAAACTAAGGGGTTAATGTAACTTTAGTGCCCGATTTCTGTTTTTTTAATTATTGGAAATATTTAATTTGAATAACAACTTGATCAGTTACATTTTTTATTCATTAAGAATTGAATGCTCACCCTTTTAAAGGCGTAGCCTACATTAAAAACTAAATGCCTACCTTATGAAAATTAAAAATTTATTTGTTTTAATGCTGACCTTACTGGTAATACCGGCGATGGCACAGAAAAAATCTAAAAAGCCCAATATTTTGGTGATTTGGGGTGATGATATTGGTCAGTCCAATATTTCAGCCTATACGATGGGTTTAATGGGCTATCAAACCCCTAATATAGATCGCATTGCCAAAGAGGGAATTATCTTTACGGATTATTATGGGGAACAATCCTGTACGGCGGGTAGATCCAGTTTTATCACCGGTCAGAGTGTTTTTCGGACAGGATTAAGTAAGGTGGGCATGCCGGGGGCAGACCTGGGCCTGCAAAAAGAAGATCCCACCATTGCGGAGATTTTGAAACCAATGGGTTATGCCACCGGGCAGTTTGGTAAAAACCATTTAGGCGATAAGGATGAATACCTCCCCACTGCGCATGGTTTTGATGAATTTTTAGGAAACCTTTATCACTTAAATGCGGAGGAAGAGCCGGAGCTACCGGATTATCCCAAAAATCCGGAATTTAGAAAGCGTTATGGGCCTAGAGGTGTAATCAAATCCAGTGCTGATGGCAATATTCAGGATACGGGACCATTGACCAAAAAACGAATGGAAACCATTGATGATGAAACTATTGCTGCGGCGAAAGATTTCATCAGCCGGAAAAGTAAAAGCGGCGAGCCGTTTTTTTGCTGGTGGAATGGTACGCGGATGCACTTTAGAACCCATGTTAAGGCAGAAAATCGAGGTATTTCCGGTCAGGCTGAATACGGTGATGGTATGGTGGAACATGATCGACATGTTGGCGAATTATTAGACTTACTGGATGAATTGGGGATCGCCGACAACACGATCGTATTATATTCTACTGATAATGGCCCACATATGAATTCTTGGCCAGATGCCGCGATGACGCCATTCCGTGGTGAGAAAAACACTAATTGGGAAGGTGGCTGGCGCGTGCCGGCGATGGTGCGTTGGCCGGGGAAATTTAAGCCGGGAACGATAAGTAATGAAATCATGCATCATATGGACTGGATGCCCACCTTTGCGGCTATTGCCGGCGATGATGCGGTAAAAGATAAATTGCTGAAAGGTATGAAAGCCGGAGATATGACCTATAAGGTGCATTTGGATGGCTATAACTTTTTGCCTTATCTCATGGGAGAGCAAGCAAAAGGGCCGCGAAAGGAAATTTTCTATTTCTCGGATGATGGCGATTTGACAGCGCTTCGTTATAATGACTGGAAAGCCATATTCATGGAACAACGGATGGAAGGGACCTTAAAAGTGTGGGCGGAACCCTTCGTACCCCTTCGGATCCCTCTTTTATATAATTTAAGGCAGGATCCATACGAAAGGGCCACTATTACTTCTAATACTTATTGGGATTGGTATTTGGATCATGTCTTTTTGATGGTTCCTGCCCAGGGCTATGTTGCAGAATTTTTAGAAACCTTTAAAGAATATCCTCCCCGACAAAAAGCCGCTTCCTTTACCATTGACCAGGTAATGGAAATGATGACGAAAGGATCTCAGAGTAGATAATTTTGTTGGGGAGTAAAATTACGCCCTTTCAAAAGCAGGAATAATTGTGATCTTGAAAGGGCGTATTTAAATAATAATTCTCAGAGCGTGTTTAAAAGCCAAAATTCGAAACGGATATTTGAAATATTGCAGAAGCAATACCCGATTCTTTTGAAAGAATGGAATCGCTATTGTGGTGAAATTTTCCAATATCGCTTTCAATCATTCTGATTTGAAGCCAGATGAAATGTTTTTAAACACGCTGTTAAGCTAAATGTAGCAAGATGAAATCCAACTGTAATTGCAAGTTGAGGGAATTTCATGGATTTCTCCCGCATTTGAATTTTTATAACGAAACAAATGAATAAGGAGTAAGCTCATTCCTATTTGAGGGGTATAAAAATCCCAAAAACAACGTCAATATTCTCAAAAAAGTATTGGCTGAGAATACCTATTAAAAAAATAGGTGAATAATTATTGGTCAAACAAATGTTTCTTTAAAAAAACAGACCCGGTTACCGCCGGGTTTTTGCATTATGAATATTATCAATACACTGAACCCATCCATCTTCACCCGATTTATTCATGCTTGAGTTCTTGTTTTGCCGCCTGGCCGGAAGAATGAAGAGATAGTTTCCAATTTTTTGTTTGCTCCAATGAAGCAAGGGAATGAAGAGAAAGCCAGTTTCTCCAAAATTTAAACGATTAGATAATCAGAAAATCTATTATGAAGCTTTGGTATCAATCACTTTAGTTTGGCTTACTAAATCCAGCGGTAAATATTTGGATTCAACTCCATATGAATTGAATGGTGGGACAAAAGAGTGATTAATGCTTTGTTTTGATTTTTTTTCCGAGAAAGCAGATGAATCAGAAGTAAGCTCCTACATAATTGAACTATCAAAAGCATGAAAAGACAACTATAATTTGCTGTCAACATGCCTCTCGATTAGATCACCGGTTTCTTCCGTTGCATAATTCGGCTAAAGATCATTGGGAATGCCTTTCATATTTGCTTGTTCGAACGAATAGTTGTAAATTGTTATAATTTTGATTATTTTATTTATAAATTTTACTGACTATTTTTTTGTCTACTACAATATGGCGCTAACTCATACTCTAAAAACCACTTTTTTTGAATTACTTTCTAAAGATCAGGCGCTATTTGAACTTTATGAAAAGGCTGGTCAGGATGGTGCCCTTCTGTATGAGGCCGAGACTCAGGAGGTTTGGATAAATCCATCGTTTCAAAAGATCACCGGGCTTGAGGCTTCAAGTTTAGATTTGTTGACATTTTCTGGTCTATTACATCCTGCTGATTTGTACCTTTGGAATGGATTGCTTCATGGAGACGATCGGAACTCTTCCCTAATGCTTCGATTAAAGGTGGAGCAGGGAAACTGGGAGTGGTTTCAAATTTCCCAACAGCAGAATGCCAGTGCTAACCAACCTCTATTGCTTTTTTTTAATCTGCTCAAACAAAGTAATCCGGAGGAGTTTCCACCCCAGTATCTAAATGCTTCAATCTCCATTCCTGAATTTGATCGGCTATTATTGTTAGAGGGGTTTGTCAATTCAAACATTGACGCCATTCAGGTGGCGGATGAAAGTGGCCGCCTGGTGTATATTAACAAAGTTGCTTCTCGCAGACTTGAGATTCCGCAAAGTGAAGTAAATCAATATTTTGTGAAAGATTTTGAACCCTTGTTTGAAGTAGCGGGGGAGTGGGAAAAGCACGTCGAAGAAGTAAGGAGAGTAGGTAAATGGGTAGGCGAAAGCAGGAATTTCAGTGTTAAAAAGCGTAAGTCTGTTCCGGTAGAGATTTCTGTCACTTATCAGAAAATTTCAGGGAAGGGGTATTTAGTGGCGGTTTCGAGAGATATTAGTGTCAGGAAACAACGAGAGGAGGCTTACAGAAAAGAGAATGATAAGCTACAACAAATCCTAAAATTAACCAGCACAGGGGTGTGGGAGGTGGATGTGGCAACAGGCTTGATTTTAGTGGATGAACGCTTTGAACAAATTCGGGGCTATGAGAATGGGGAGTTGTCTTCCTTTGATTGGGATAAAATGACAAAAAGTATTCATCCTGAGGATAGAGCGATGCTAAATTTACTCTTAAACGGGCATTTGGCTGGAGATGCTAGTATTTTTCAGGTGGAATTTCGAGTAAGACATAAATCCGGGAATTGGATATGGTGTTTAAGCACCTGTAAAGTGGTGCAAAGGGATGAAAGGGGGATAGCTGAAATTGTGTCGGGGACGCTCACAGATATTTCATTATTAAAGCAAATGCAAATCGAATTAGAGGAAAGTATCACCATATTTAGAACCTTTGCAGAACAGATACCCGCCTATCTGTATATGAAAAATGATGAAAAAATTCATATTTATAATAATCCTAAATCCGCAGAATTTTTAAAGCTTTCCCCACAAGAAATTAACGGAAAAAGGGCAATTGATCTTTTTCCTGCTGATGTGGCTTTGCAGTTGGAGGAGCAGGATGAACAGGTACTGAAACAAGGGGTGAAGCTCACCAAGTTTATTTGGCAATATCTTAAAAATGGTTCTGAAATATTTTTAGAAGAATATAAGTTTCCAATCCAGCTTCCTAACGGTAAAACCGTTGTTGGAGGATTGGCCTTTGATATTTCCGAAACCATTCATCTCAGGGAGGATTTATGGCATACCAAGCAACAATTCGAAAAGCTGATGGCCTCTGTTCCGGGTACGCTTTATGTTTTAAAACTTATGGCGGACGGGACCTTTACCTTTCCTTTTGTGAGTGAAAATCTCAGGGATTTGGTACCAGGCTTAACGGTTGAGGATTGTCAGGCTGATGCCATGAATTACTTTAATCTTTTGATTCCGGAAGATAGGAGTAGAATGATTTCGTTGGGGAAAGCGACTATGGAGAATTTGAGGCCTTTTCGTCAAACCTGTATGTTGCAATTGAAATCCGGGGAATTCCGGTATCATCGTTTGGTGTCTCAACCAGAAAAAGGGGAGGATGGCTCCGTTTCCTGGTATGGAATCCTTCAGGATGTTACAGAGGAAGTGAAGTTGGAAAAGGAGATCGAAATGCTGGCCCTGGTGGCGCAAAAAGCATCCGATTTAATGCTGATTTGTGATGAAAAGGGGAAAGTCACCTGGGGAAATGAGGCCAGTTTTAAGGTATTGGAGCAGCCTGCGGCAACCTTATTGGGGAGTCTGCCGGGTGAATTACTCTCGAAGGGGGATGCGAAAAGTAAGGATTGGAAATCCCTGGATCTGGCATTAAAGGCAAGACGGCCCTTTAAGAAAATCCTTTCTTTTCAGGTAGAAAATGGTTTGCCCTATTGGCTGGAGGTAGAAGCCACACCCATTTACCAGCAGGAAGGTGTTTTTCTTTATTCCATTATTATTTGTCGTGATGTTACCCGTTTAATGGATAAGCAGCGCGAATTTGAGCGGTTTTTAAAAACGACCACGGACCAAAATGAACGTTTAAGAGATTTTGCCTTTATTACCTCTCATAATATCCGCTCCTCTGTAGCGAACCTAATGGGATTATCGGATTTGTTAATTCAAAATCCGGAAGAAAAGCAATATGTGCACCTTATGAAGCAGGTGACCATGAAGTTAGATACCACTATTCGAAATATTGCAGACATTTTACACGTGGAACAGCGATTTGATCCACAGGAAATGAAGTTCATTAATCTTTTAGAGGTGGTGAATAGGATGGTAGATTTTTGTCAGAAGGAGGCTAAAATGGAAGAGAAAAGGTGGGAAATTAATATTGCTTCAGAGATTCAGCTAAGGGTAATACCTGCTTATTTAGAGTCAATTGTTTATAATCTATTTTCGAATGCTTTAAAATATGGACTAAAAGATCAAAATAGTAAGATCATTCTTTCAGCATCCAGAAGAGGGGAGAAAGAAATTGCTCTTGTGGTAAAAGATGATGGTCTGGGTATTGATCTGGACAAATTTAAAGATCGGCTTTTTAAATTAGGCAGTAGAATGCATGAGATTAGTACCGGCCAGGGCATGGGGCTGTATATGATCAAGCGGCAGGTAGAAGCAATGGAGGGCAGTGTTCATTTGAAAAGTCAGCCTAATAAAGGCGCCGAATTTACAGTAGTGTTCAAATGATAATGTATTTAACATAACGTGACTGTGTTTATCTATTAAACTTACAATGCAAAAAAAATATGGAACTCCTGTTGCTGCCGTACGGTTCCCCCAATAATTAAAGGAGCTCTATATGATTTATACCATTTTTCTAACCTCAGAACTTAAAAATTATGAAGACCTTTTTGAAGATCCTTGGAGTGATCATTGTTTTGTTTATTGCAATACCCTTAATTTTTGCCTTGTTCATGGAAAAAGAATACAAAGTTTCCAGAGAAGTGCTTATAAAAAAGCCTGTGGAGCAGGTTTTTGATTATGTCAAATATTTGAAGCACCAAAAGGAATATAGTGTTTGGCAAAAAATGGATCCGGACCAGCACCATACTTATAATGGGGAGGATGGCACCGTTGGATTTGTTTCCACCTGGGATAGTCAAAACCCTGATGTGGGCCGGGGGCAACAAACCATCGTTTCCATGGTAGAAGGACAGCGCATCGACTATGAAATTCAATTTTTCGAACCTTTCGAAGCCAAAGATAATGCTTTTATGGAGACTAAACCGGTTTCCGAAAATCAAACCGCTGTTGTTTGGGGCTTTGAAGGTAAAATGCCTTATCCCATGAATCTGCTTTTGCCTTTAATGAATATGGAAGAAATGTTAGGGGAGCAGTTACAGACAGGTTTAAACAATTTGAAGAAGGTGTTAGAGGCCCGGGTTGAGAAAGAAAACAACGAAATAGACACCATTGAAAAGCAGGGCTTAGAAGTGGAATAAGGGCTTTGATTCATTTATCCAAAAAACTAAGTATACTTTGTTTTTGTCCTAACATTCGTCATATTCTATTTGCGGATTCCTATTAAATCGCTTAGATTGATGCTAAATCTTCAAGGGATGTCGTGTTTTATTGTCCTTGAAGAAATTTGAATCATCAACAATCAAATTATTTCTATGGCCACATTTGAGCAGAGCCGACAGGCCGAATCCAAGCGATTGGTACATTTGTCAGATCAAGAATTGATTCTGATGTACAATAGGCAAATGAATTGGGATCAGGGAAATCTTGAACAAAAAGCCCATATACAAGCTTTGCGGGAAGAGATCTCTTTAAGGGCAATTAATACCGGTGTGCTTAAGGACCTTCAAAATTCATTTGGCAAGTCGTACAAATTGGTCGGAAAAAAGTTGACCTTACGTTAAGCGTAAGCAAAAATCAGTGATGAACCCCTCGGAGAAATTCGAGGGGATTTTTTTTGGCTTGCAAATCAGTGATAAATTTGGATAGGGGACGTCTTGTTTTGCCATCGAATTGGAGTTGGTAAAACCATAAATTTCAAGCATTTTGGGCTGCTATTTAAATTTAATAAGATGAGAAACTTTTTATCGAAAACCCTAACATTGGCCTTATTGGCCACTTCATTGTTCTCTTGTAAAAGCGATGACGCTACAGATAACAATGGTTCCGCAAAAATTGCAGTTCGGATGAACAGCATGGAGCAATTGGAAGGTATGGACCTTAGAGCAAAAGAAGTGGAATATGATTCTGTTCTTTTGGATATCCAACAAGTTCGTATAAAAATGACCGGCGAAGAGCAAGCGGGATGGTATGAGATCGGAGATATTTATGCGGGTCAGTACAACATCAATAATCCTCATTTGGATGGCTTATTAGGCGAATTGGCTTTGCCTGCAGGAGAAATTCAGGAAATTCGCCTGGTTTTGGGAGAAGAAAATGATATCTACGTTGGCGGCGAAAGATTTGATTTGAAGACGCCTTCAGCGCAATCTTCCGGTTGGAAATTGAAAAATATCACCAATCCGATTATTTCAGAAGGCCGTGCTTATACTTTGGCGATCGATTTGGATCCTAAGTCTATCTCATTCAATAATGGGATTGGTTATAAGTTAGATCCGGTTGCTTCTGCCACTATTTTAGAGGTGGGCGCAATAAAGGGTATGGTGTATGTGCAAGATACCGAGGGTGCTGGTGATTACCCGGAGGAGTTTTTTGTTGAGCTTTATAAAGGAGACCGTTTATTGGTGGCGACTGAGACTGTTAATGGTCAATTTGTTTTTACCGGTTTGTTGACGGGTGAATATGAGGTCATGGCTGCAGCCGCTATCGATGAAAATGGGGATTTAACGGAAGCAGAATATGGAGAAGATAAATTGATTACGGTAGGCGCTACCGGGGTCATTCTTATTGATGCCGGCTTTGAATATGAAGTGGAACCAATTGTACTTTCGGTAATTCAATTGTAATATTCCTGTATATTTGAAGATATAAAAAAAATCCCGAAAATTTTTTCGGGATTTTTTTTGTCCTGTGGGAATAAAATTCGATATCAAAAAAAGTGCAGATTTAGCGTATTACTTACTTGCGGTAAATGTAGGTGATTTTCTTTTTTAACGTCAAATCACCCCTATATAGTAAATTGGTAGTGGGTGTAGCTGATAAAATCTTCTTTATTTGAATAAAAATTACTTGAATAATTGCGTCTTGAATCAGGCTTTGGTGTTTTTTTATAATTTTTTTATTCAGAGATGAAAAGGCTGGATTTCCTACTTGGCTTTTTTAAGGATTCTCCGGTAGTGCGGGCTTTTGTTTACTTTCATCTTTAATAAATCTATGATTCTTTAAATATAAAAATATTTGTCGGTCGATTGAATTGTTGAAATTGTCAATGCATAATTCCATATTTGAATTATACTTAATTTAGATATTATGATGAAAAGATCAATTTTTTCAAGCTTATGTGCATTGCTATTAGCTTTAAGTTTTTCTTCCTGCAGTGATAATGAGTCCGGATCAGCAAGAGTTGCAGTAAGGATGAGTCCTATGGAAAGCCCGGGATCTTTTAATGCCAAATTGAATGTTACTGTGGAATATGATTCCATTTTGTTAGATGTTCAGCAGGTGAGGATCAATATGACGGGGGAAAATCAGGCTTGGTATGAAGTGGAAAATTACCAGGCAGGCCGATACAATATTAACAATCCACATCTTGATGGATTATTAGGACATTTGTCTCTGCCCGTGGGAGAAGTGAAGGAAATTCGTTTAGTTCTGGGGGAAGAAAATGAGATTTTTGTAGCCGGGACAGGAGAGAAGCTTAATGTGCCTTCAGGAGAGAGTTCTGGCTGGAAATTGAAGAAAATTACTAATCCTGTCGTAAAAGAAGGGCACTCTTATACGATGTCTATTGATATGGATCCTTCATCGGTTTCCTTTAATAGTGGAAACGGTTGGAAATTGGATCCAATTGCCTCCGCTACGCTATGGGAAGTAGGCGCTATCAAAGGTGCCATAATGCTGGAAGAAGATGGGGAGATCATTCAATATGAGGAGGAATTTTTCGTGCAAATTTTTGAAGGGGAAACTTTAAAACTCACCAGTCAAACGGTTAACCATCAATTCATCTTTACCCATTTGTTTCCATCTTCTTACACCATAAAAGTGGGCATTGCTTATGATGATGCTACCGAGGATATTATTACTGGAGCACTTGAAAGTGAGAAGTTTGTGACACCATTGATTAGTGGTGTTATATTGGTAGACTCCGGAATCGAATATGAAATTGATCCTTTGGTGCTGGAAGTAAGTCCGGCAGAATAAGAAGAGCGTCAGTAGGTATAGAAATTCCTTAGTCAATTATTGGCTAAGGAATTTCATGCTCCAACTCATTAATTTTTAGTTAAAAAACATTCGATTTTTGATTTTTTCTTGCATTGGTGATATTTTAGCATAACAATTCAACATCAACCTATACTTTAAATTTTTATGTCATATTTTTACATTAATAATAATCACATAATCAGTGATTTAGGGTTATTGTCCTCTTTTTTTTTAGTTTTTGAATAGGGCCTTTCTTCTAAATTTAGGACGAATTCATTCAATTTCATGATAATTACTGTATTCTTGGTTACCTTTTTGATTTTTTGGTGATTAAATAACAGTATTTAGTTATTGATTTACAGTTCTTTATTTCAGTCAATCTTTTTTTTAAAGCTTTCTTGTTAGGAGACTTTAAAATTTCATCTTGTACCCAACAACCTTACATACCCATGCATAAGTGTTTGTACCTAATTGCGCTATTGCTTGTCTTCCAACTTCCTTATTCGGGAAAGGCTCAGGGAGATGGTGATTTTGAAGTGCCCTGGCCTATCGCCTGTTATATTTTCCATGGTAATCTTCAAAATGATGAGCCGAATAAGGGGATTGAGGATTTAGATCCTTTGGAAGGTTACGGGCATTATGTCGCTTTGGATAATGCTTGTATCACTGTTGATTCCGCTTATGTTTTTCAGGAAACTTGGGGGCTTGATTTAAGTAATCGGGGCCTGCCGCCAAACACTTATTCATTGGAGATGCGGTTCAAGTTCACCTCTTTTTCCACCAATCAAAAATCCGGTTGGAGAAGGATATTGAGATTTAAAGCCGCCAATGCTTCAGGGCTTTACCTTTCTGATGATGGGCGTTTCGTTTTTCAAACCGAAAATAACCGGAATGAAAATACGGTGATTTATGGGGTGAGTGTGATTCCTTCGGATCCGGTGACGGGAGAAACCGACTGGATGCGTATTTCCATTACCCGGGACGATGCGGCACAAACGCTATCGGTGTACTACCAGGGCCAATTGGAATTTGAAATTGACCTGACGGCTTTCAATGATTTTACGGCCATGCAGTCTTCCTTTAAATTGTTTCAGGACAATACAGGGGGGCATGTGGATATCAAAGATGAAAATGCGGCAGGTTTGATTGATTACCTGCGTATTTATGATCAGGCTTTTGATGCCAGTATGCACGACGATTTGGATGGGACCGACTGGATCAACGATGGTGATAATGTGGTTATTAATGACGGACAACCTCGTCCTTTTTATATGTGCGAGGGAGAAGAAATTACCCTGGTGGCTACCGGAGGTCAAGGGGTTTATGAATGGAGTACGGGGGATACGACGCATACTATTGTCGTTTCCCCGGTTGACGATACCTGGTATTTTGTAGATGCACTGATGGAAGTGCCCTGTTTCAGAACCTGTTATACCGTTACCGATTCAGTAGAAGTTTTGGTGACCCCATTGCCCAGGTTTGAAGTTAGCTTCCCGGATTCCGTATGTGTGGGAGCGGATGTTCCCTTTACTTATACTGGTGACCAGACAGATGTTGCCGTTAACTGGACCTTTGAGCAGGGAGCTCCCGGAAGCTCCAATGTATTTAACCCTGTTGTGAAATGGGGGGCAGCGGGCCAATATAATGTAAATTTAAATGCGGACTTTTTGGGTTGTACTTCGGCTTTGGATACTACCGTAACCATTGTGGGCCTTCCTAGCTGGGATTTCGAACAGGATCAGGGTGTTTGTTTTGGACAAGAAAATTCCTGGGCGAACTATTTAGGCGAAGCCAATACGGTAGTGAAATGGTATCCACAAGATGGAAGTGGGACCGAAATAATAGGCCGCGAATTTATTTATGCCTTCCAAACTCCTGGCACACACACGGTACATGTGGAATTAATGTTAGGAGAATGCCCGGTCGAGGGGGATTTAACTTTTGTGGTGCATGAGGTGCCGGACTTTGAGTTGATCGTTCCGGCGGAAATTTGTAGCGGGGAAGATTTAATCATTCAGCTTAATAATCTCACGGGTAGCACGGACTTTAATATTAATTGGAACGGTCTGAATGTTTCCGATTTAGGGAATGGTTCCTGGCAAGTGCATTACGGAACACATTTAGGTATTTTGCCCATTCAGATTGAAATTGGGAATAGCGCGAATTGTTCTATTAGCTTAAACGACCAGGTACTGATTAATGAAAGCCCGGAAACAACCATCGAAATATTCGAGGCTTGCTTTGGGGAATCTTCTATAGGGAACTATTTGGGTCAGGATTATACGGCAGTAGAATGGCGTATCTTAGATGGACCGGATGCAGGGACTACGGTCATCGGACATTCCTTTGACCATGTTTTTTCTCAACCCGGCAGCTTTCGCGTTCAGGTGGATTTGAGTGTAGCTCCATGTACTCAAGTATTGGAGGAGTTTTTTGTTGTACATCCCAGCCCGACCTTTGACGTTCAGGCTCCATCAGAAATTTGCTTTGGGGAAGATTTGATCGTACAGATCATTAATACTTCCGGACATGATTTTAATTTAAGTTGGAATGTACCGGTTACAGATCAATCAAACGGAAATTATAAAGTAGAATATACCAGTACCGGTCAGTTGGAAATCATAATTACTGCTGGTAACTCCTTCGCTTGTACCGTAATTGATACTTTATTAGTTGATATTCACCCTATTCCGGATATTCGATTCTCAGGTCCGACATCAACTTGTATTGAGACAGCGGCCACTTTCGTTTATGAGGGAATTAATAATATTCAAAACACCAATATCGTTTGGAATGCTGCGGGCAATCCCATTATGGAAAATAATCCGGCGCATGAATGGCACTTTACCTGGGACACGCCGGGAGATTATTTGGTGCAGGTCAGTATGGAAGAGTTCGGTTGTACCAATGATTCTTCTTTTATGGTTACGGTATTACCGGAACCTGAAATTAGTATTGCATTACCCGATCCGATATGTGAAGGAGATACCGTCACGGTAGTATATACCGGAAATGCGGATCCCGCATTTAGCAGTTTTCAATGGCAATTCCCTGGAGCAATTGTGTTAGGGGGCGGTAGCCCAACCGAACGTCGAGTAGTTTGGGCACAAGCAGGGGATTATCAGGTGAATTTATCGGTAGTGATGGATGGCTGTGAAAATACGGATATCTTCCCGGTAACGGTCTTACCAAAACCGGATATTGACTTTGAATTTGATGAACCTATTTGTAGCGGCATTTCTACTATTTTTAGATATACCGGAACTGAGGATTTAGCAAATATTAATATCTCACTTCAGGCGCAAAATGCGGATCAAATTATTGATCTGGGTAATGGGAATTTTGAAGTCCTATGGGCTACATCCGGGGTGTTTGACGTTACCATGTCTGTAGAGATGGGAGGCTGTACCAGCTTATTGACCAAGACCATTGTCGTACATCCTACGCCAACCGCGCTGACGGATTTTCCTTCAGGGGCTTGTGTGGAAGGCTCGGTTTTATTTGAATATATTGGATCTGCCGATTTGAATCGTCCGGGAACCATTTTGAATTATGATTTCGCTGCTTCCGGTGCCGATCAAGTTAATGATCTCGGAAATGGTCGATTTGAAGTGAGCTGGCTTACATCCGGAGTAAAACAAATTCCGGTATCTGTTCAGGAGTTTGGCTGTCCAAAGGACAGTGTGCTGAATATTGAAATATTCGATCTACCCTTAGCTGATTTTACAGCACCCGCAGAAGTTTGTGAGTTTTCTACTTTTACTGCTACTTATAATCATACAGCCACTTCCTCCCTGACATTTGAATGGGAAGTATTGGCCGGAGATGCGACCATTACTTCTGACGCATCCGCCTCTTCCATTGACCTTTTGGCCAATGCAGCCGGAACGGTTACCCTACAACTAAAGGTGTTGCAGGAAAATGGAGGAGTGCTATTTTGTGAGCAGATTAGTCAGCAGGATATCACCATCAATCCTACACCGGTCATTGATTTTGATATGGAGGACCATGTGTGTTCTAATGAGCCATTATCCATTCGTTATAATGGAAGTTGGCCGATTAATGATTTGAATTTTGAATATGAGCTGGATGGTGCCAATATTATTTCTGACGATGGTAATGGGAATTGGGTCATTGCATGGGCCACACCTGGCGCTAAGCTCGTACGTTTTAGAGCGACGGCAATTTCTTCCAACTGTACCTCTGATTGGTTTGAGAAAGAAATTGGCGTGAATAATATTTCTGATTTTGAAATCAATAATGATCAGGCCGTTTGTGCGGGAGAAGTAGCTCATTTCTCTTTCTCCGGTGTAATGGAACCGGGAGCCTCTCTGGAATGGGATTTTGGCTCAGAGGCGCAAGTAGAAGAAATTGATGAATGGAATTATAATGTATTATGGGATACTCCGGGCACTAAGCAGGTGATTGTAACAGTACGCGGAAATGTTTGTCCTGATGCTTCTGTTGTGCGAGAAGTAGAGGTAAACAAAGTGCCTACCGCAGAATGGACCTATCCGGAGGAAGTCTGTAGGAATGAAATCAATATTTTCAAATACAGTGGAGATGGGGATTTAACCGAGGTGACTTTCACAGCCGATTGGGGTGGGGGAGAAGAAGTGGCTTTTGATCCGGCTACAGGTGAATGGTCTGTTCGCTGGGCAGATCCTGGTTTTTACCCGATTAGCCTCACCGTTGATCAGGGCGGTTGTTTCAGTGTATTAGAGGACACGATTAAAGTAACTAACTTTGCAGAAATTAAAGTCACCGGAGATCCTGGTGCCTGTGTAGGAGAACGTGTATTTGTAGAATTTACAGGTTATTATGAAACAGGAGCTACGCTGGTATGGGATTTCGATGGGGGAATTGAAGAAGCCATTCCGGGGACGGATAACTATTGGGTCGTTTGGCATACCGCTGGACCAAAAGAAGTCAAAGTAAGTATTCAGGGGCTAAACTGTCAATCGGATGAAGATGCGGTGGCCTTGCAGGTGGGAGAACAGCCCCAATATCGCTTTGAATATCAGCCGGTAACTTGTTTTGGGACCATGACGCATATTACCTATGTGGATGAAAATGGGCTGAATCCTACCGTTGATTGGCAGCTGGATCCCGCTGTTGGTATCCTGACAGTGATTAACCCTTTCGAGGTGGAAATTGAATGGTTGGATTTAAGTCCGGATGGCGTTCCATATGAAGTAAATGTTCGCATTGAAACTGGGGGCTGTATTCGTGATGAGGTCTTGCAAATAGAAGTGGATGAACAGCCTGTAGCAGATTTTGAAGTGCAAACGCAAAGTTGTGCGGGCGATGAAGTAGTGTTGACCTATCAACCTGCCGGAATGGATGTACATCTTGAGTGGGATTTTGATGGAGCAGAAGTGGTGAGTCATGATGCCGCAAGTCGCACCTATATACTGGCTTGGGATATTACCGAGCGTCACGATGCGACCATCAGTTTGAGAGCTTATACCGATTTAGGTTGTGAGGCAACTTTAGCCAAAGACATTATTATTTTCCCATATCCAACAATAGAAATTGACACCCCTAATCAGGTCTGTGAGAATGGGGATTTCGATATTGTTTATCGCGGTACGGCAAATCCTTTTGATGCGGAATTCACCTGGGATTTTGGAGCACTGGTAGTCAGTCCCGGAGATTATGGCCCGCAATCCTTTAAAGTAGAGCAGGTGGCTGCAGGTATTTATCCTATTACCTTAACCATAATTGAAAATGGTTGTCAGGTAGAAGAAATGACTTCCGTTACCGTTTATCCTTATCCAAGCCTGGAGTTCGATTATGATCCGGTAGCCTGTGTAGGACAGCCCTTTTATTTTGAATATACCGGAACTGCGGAGGCCGACTCGATCTCCTGGACCTGGGATATTGCCCCTTCGGAAACGCCGATTGGAGATAAATCCTATGAGTTTATTTGGGATAGCGAAGGCACTAAAACCATGTCCTTTTTGGCTTCTTCCAATCAGTGTGTGGAACAAACCTTTTTGACTTTTGAGGTGCAGCCGCATCCGGAGAATGATGTACTTATAGGGGAGCCACTTTGTGAGGACGAGCCTTTCCAAATAAGCTTTACCGGAAATACGGATATAGCATCCACCTTATTCACCTGGTCCTTGTCTGAAGGACAAATTCTGGATAATCAAAATACTTCCATCACCGCGGTTAATGATCGCTTTGGCTTACATTATGTGACCATCAATACCAACTGGAATGGCTGTATTGCAGAGGATAGCTATCCCTATTATATCAACCTGCAGCCGGAAATTGCCTTGGATTATCCACAGCAGGTTTGTTTGGGAGAGCCATTTACGGTTACTTATTTGGGGAATGCTGATTTTGACTGGAATAATGTCGTATACAATTGGCAGCTGGCAGGTGCGGAAATTATCAGCCAGAGCCCTAATGGTCATGAATTGGAATTACGTTTCAATGCAACTGGCCGCCAATTGATGAACCTTTCCGTTGAGGTAGCGGGACAATGTGCGGATGAACAATTCTTTGAAATAGAAGTATTGCCTTATCCGAATATTCAGATTATGAGCCCATCAGATGCCTGTACGGATCAGGAAGTGATTGTGTCGCTCCAACCTTATGACCCTGCTTTTGAATACCAATGGCTGGATATTGGGGGAGCAGATTTATGGGAAGACCTTGGAAATGGCCAGTTTAAAGCGCTATGGTTGACCACCGGGCAAAAAAGTCTTCAGCTTGAAGTCAATAATGTGAGGTGTCAAAATACCGTATTTGCCACGGTCAATATTAATCCAACGCCTGTCGCTACTTTCGATCTTCCTGGGGGAATATGTGCAGGAGAGGAAGTGATTGTCCGTTATACCGGTAGTGCTACCGAAAATGCCGCTTTTGATTGGGATTTTGACGGAGCGCAGGTTAGAGTGATAGATGCTCCTTTTGAATATGGCTTGACCTGGGATATTACCGATGGCGGAACGAAAACCATCCGTCTGCAGGTGAGTGAAAATGGCTGTACTTCTGAAGTGGAAGAACAGGAAATTCCGGTAGGGAACATCGCATCTTTTGAGCTGGACACCGATGGTGATTTCATTTGTGATGGAGAGCAGACTATTGTCCGCTTTACCGGTTCTTTTGAGCCGGGAGCAACCGTCATTTGGGATTTTGATGACGGCATTGTCGAGACAGAGGATAATGAGACCTTCTATATTTATTGGCCGACTACCGGGAATAAAACCATTAGCTTAACCATTAATGGAGTGCTTTGTCCCGGGGCGGAGGAAGCCAAAGAAATATTAGTGAATCCTACCCCTTTGATTGACCTGGATGTATTGGATCCTGCTGTTTGTGTGAATAGTCTTGCAAGACTAGCACTCCAATTGGAGGCCTCTGAATCGGCCCAATTATTCTGGGAATTAGATGGAGGTACCCTTGTACAGGAAGATGATCAAAACTATCTTATTTATTGGACCAGCGGGGGACAGAAAAATATCAGTGTATATGCTATTGATGAAGGTTGTATTTCTGAAGTAGCCACTGGTACGGTTAGGGTCAATGGGCTTCCCGACTTTGATTTTACACAAGGTGATCAGTTATGTATTAATGAAGAATTGGAAGTCATCTATTCCGGAGTAGTGGAAGAAGGGGCAACCTTGGTCTGGAAGATTGATGGTGCTTTATTCAGCCCTTCAGATCCGGAGCGCTTTGTCTATTCCTGGGATACGCCTGGCGAAAAAACCATTGAGTTAACCGTGGAAGGCGTTACTTGTGATGATGAAACCATTTTAAAAACAGTATACGTTAATCCTTATCCTTCTCGTGATTTTGATATTCCGGCGCAGGCTTGTCGATATTCTACCTTTATTGTAACCTACCTGGACAATGCGGGACTTAAGCCGCAGGTGGATTTCAATCAACCCTATACGGATTTGGGTAATTACCAGTATGAGTTTGAGGCCATCGGAGAAAATCAAATGGATATTCAGGCGACCATCATTGCGAATGGTTGTCAGGAAATAGTAGACCTGAGTATTCAAATTTTAGATGCTCCTGCCCTGACGGTGGATCATGAAGGAATTATTTGTATCGGAGAAGAATATTTGATTCAATATCAAACAGATGTAGATCCATCTACGATCTCATGGGATTGGGGGAATGGACAGGAAGTTTCCAGCGAAAATGGCTTGAAGCGTGTCGTTTGGCAGTCCGCCGGCTGGCAATATTTTACCGCAGCTTCTTCTATTGGTAATTGTGAAACCGTTGTCAATGATAGTTTATTTGTGATTGATCCGGGAACCTTGAGTCTGGAGGTTAATCCTATGAGTGCCTGTATTGAGGAGGTCATTGAAATTCAGATTATCGGTGAATTGCCAGATGACCACCGTATTTTACCTGATTTTGGGGAGCAGGGGCAGATTGTGGAGCATGTGGATATCGGCCATTATTTGGTGAAGTGGTCAACGGAGGGGCAAAAAGATATTGTCATTAATATACTGGATGTGCCTTGCCCGATTGCACCATTAACCGCCCAGGTGAATATCAATGAGCCTGCAAATGCCAACTTCCAGCTCGATCGTGATTTTGCCTGTGAAGGGGAACAGATTAGGGTTCAATATTTAGAACCATTAGATCCCGATTGGACACTTCAATGGTTTAGAGATGATATCCCATTTGTACCTACAGCAGGAAGCCTTACGGATTTTCTTTTGGATTTCCCGGAGGAAGGACAATTCGAGATCAGACTGGAGGTCAATAACCTGGGATGTATTTCCACTTCTAGCCGAACCATTACGATAGGGTCAGGGTTGGAATTTGAATTAACTGATCAGGAGGCTATTTGTGAAGGAGAAATTGTTTATTTCAAATTTACGGGTTGGTTAGAACCACAAGCTACCATAGAATGGACAGTGGATGGCTCAGGAGAGATTGTTGGTCCAAATAACCTTGATTCAGTAGCAGTGAGGTGGCCGGTAGCCGGAGCCGACCAATGGGTGGCTGTCGAGCTAATGAATAACACCTGTACAAGCGATACAAGATTGCAGGTAGAGCAGGAAGTGATCCCATTTGTGGCACCAGTGATCCGCGCCTCCAACTATGCTTGTTTAAACACTCCGGTTACCTTTACTTATGAAGGTCCTCAGGTGGAATTAAATTGGGAATTTGATGAGTCCGCTATTTTAGTGGATCAGGTGGCCAACACCATCACCCTACAGTGGGAAACAGAAGGAAACAAATGGGTAGAATTGGTAACCGATAATGGGGGATGTATCAGTGATCCATTCCGAAAAACCATTAGAATTATTGATTTCGACCAATTTGAAATTGCGGATCAAACCGCTTGTTTAGGGGCACCGGTTTTAGTAACCTTCCCGGATTTGTCGGATGTGCCAGCAAATGATTTCCATATTGACTGGGCTGGGGGATCGGTATTAAGCCAACCTGATCGATTCAGTTATTTGGTGTTTTGGAATGAGGCAGGACCAAAAAATGTGGTGCTCACCATGGTTGATTTGGAATGTGGAGAAGGTGAAATCTCCCGTCAAATTGAGGTGATGTCCCTACAATATTCCGGAGTGGATTTTGAATTGGAGGAAATGTATTGCTTTCCAGAGGATGTTTTTGTGGAACCGATTTTAGATAATCCTGGAGAAAACTATCATTTAAGCTGGTTTTTGAATGGCAAGTTTGAGCATGAGCAAGCCACTTACCAAAACGATAGTCTCATTGATGGCGATATGTTGATGGTTTGGTTAACCCCTGATTTTATTTGTAATGCCCAATCACCAGTGAAATCTCCGGAAAAGCGCATCAATATTAGTGATTTCGCACACAATGGACCTCCTGTAGGATTGAGCCCGATTTGTCCCGGAACTTCTACCACCATCACCATTGACCAGTATCCCAATATTCGTTGGGAATATTCCTACAATGGTAATCGATGGGATCAGCTGCCGGATGAATTGAATGATAGAAATTCCATTACGGTTTGGCCCGGGCAGGACACCTATTATAGAGCTAGAATTTTTGATGATTATTGTGAGGATATTACCCCTCCAATTTTAATTGAAATTCTAAGTATTACCCCTTTCACTACGTCTGATGATATCGTCATTAGAGAAGGGCATTCCGGTCAAATTGCAGTTTTTGGGGCCACAGATGTCAGTTGGAATCCAGGGAGATGGGTGAAAGAGCCTAATGAATCCCGTACCTCTGCTTTTCCTGTAGTTTCCACAGACTTTTGGGCTAGTGGGCTCACGGTGGAAGGTTGTTTGGATTCAGCCATGGTTCATGTTAAGGTCAGACCACCGGTAGATGTACCGAATGTAATTACGCCGAATGGGGATGGAAAAAATGATTTCTTGAAAATTGGGAACCTCGATGAGTACGATAACCCGGTGATTCATATCTATAACCGATGGGGTAAGTTGTTGCATACCTCCGGAGCGAATGATTTCAGCTGGGATGGTACCCACAGAGGGCAGCCATTACCTCAAGCTACCTATTATTATGTCCTTGACCTCAATGACGGATTTCCCAAAGTCAAAGGGTCAGTAACCATTTTAAGATAAGTGCCATGTTAAAGTGTGTTTTAAAGACCCTCGGATTGTTATTTTTGGTGCCTGTTGCGGCTTTTAGTCAACAGAACCCACAATACAGTCAGTACAATGTCAATCCGTTTTTGTTGAACCCTGCTATTGCAGGGTCAACAACATTTTTGGAAATGCGGACGGGATATCGTTCCCAATGGGGCAACTTTCCGGATGCTCCCAAAACCTTTTTCCTAACGGGCCATGCCCCATTGGGGAAGGTGGACCCTACCTATATTAAATATGTACCTAATCACCATGGAGTCGGCGGACAAATCATTTCGGATGTTACGGGTCCTCTGTCACAAACGGGGGTTTTGGCCAATTATTCCTACCATCAGGTGATTAAAAAGGGTTTATACCTTTCTTTGGGGATGGGTTTAGGTTTTAAGCAATATGGAATTGATCGGGATAAACTTAATCCGGGCGAGGAGGGAGATGTCGTGATAGCCGCGGCCAAGAACTCGTTCAAGCCGGATATCAATGTAGGCGCTTACCTTTACAGCAATCGGTTTTTTGCAGGCGCCAGCGTTCATCAAATGGCTGGCGGAAATGCCGTAATACGAAGTGGAGAGGTGCTACGGTTAGATCAATTGTATATGCACTTTTTTGCCATGGCAGGATATCGGTGGAAATTAGATCGCGACTGGAATTTACTGGGTACGGTAGTATTGAAACATATGCGCCCAGCCGGCCTACATGTGGATGTGAACGTGAAATGGGAGTATAAAGACCTCCTGATGATGGGAGTTGGTTACCGACACGGCGATGCGATTTCGGGCTTGATTGGGCTCCAGTTACCTAACAGTTTATTTGTTTCCTATACCTACGATTATATTTTATCCGAAATCACTGCCTTTACACATGGTAGTCACGAGGTGATGATAGGAATGGACATTCAGGTGATGAAAGATGTCCTTTGCCCGAAACGTTTTTGGTAAACGAAAATTATATTGGAATAGAAAAGGTGAAGCATTGGCTTCACCTTTTTTTATGGACTTTTTTCCCTTTGGTATTTTTTTTCTTACTGGTATTACTTTTTAGGTTATTCAATCGCTTGGTATCTTCAAAATCCCTCCAGACCATTTTTTGCTTGCCCTTTTTATAGGTAGGCCCTGTTGATTTTACGCAGCCACTAATACAAACAACTGAAAGTACCAGCACCGTTAAAATTAGGTATTTAGATTTATTCATTTCAATTAGTCTAATATAGGAGATGTGGATAATATTCTTTATTGCGTTCATCAGCAATATATTTTTTATATAACTCATTTGGAACAAAATCTTCTTTTATTTTCATCATGAAATTAAGAAATATCAAAATATGTCCGCCTTCACAAGTAGCCAGTAGTGGATGCGATGAAGCGGAATTCAAATGATAAACTACTGTTGCATTGATATTTTTTTTAAACTTTTATTTTCAATGATGTGCTGCGTTGATCCTTAAGAAATCTATTTTGTCGTGTAAGAAAAATGCAAATTCTTATAAATTGAGGATTTTTTAGGCTCAACAAATTGAACATTTCTTACATTTCACTTCACCCCACTAATTCTATACAATTCATACATTGCCTTGTTAAACTGCTTCAAACTGTAGGTTGAATTTCTTGTTCAAATACTAGTCCCTGAAAATGGTACATTAAAATATAGAATAAATATAAGTTAGTAGTGCTCTTTACGAAAGTATGTTTTTGGAAGTGTCATTACACTTTGTTTAAATATTTATTAGCCAACTAAAACTAAAACCAAAAATAATCACAATGAAAAAACAATTATTAGATCAGCAAAAATCTTCAAATTTCCTGAATTTGTTCAGGAGGATTACATTGTTAATTTTAATTGGTGTTTTTATACCTCACTGGCTTTATTCTCAAGGCATTTCCGGGGTTGTTTATAAAGATTTTAATATGAATGGGCTACAAGAAGTAGCAATAAATGAGCCGGGTATTGAAGGGGTTACTGTCGAGATTTTTGATTCAAATGGTTTAATAGAAACTTTGGTTTCTGACTCAAATGGAGCCTTTTCTTCTGCCTCAACTAATGACCCATTGGTGCAATATAGGGTGATTTTTTCTGGTTTTGAATCATATCAAAACCCAGTTTCAATGGGAGCCAATCCGGAACTACCGTACAATTCGTTAACGGTGGGGGATTTGCCAATCTTGGGCTGGCTTGTCCAGATTTGTATTGTGAACCTAATCCAAGCTTTGTTGTTCCTTGCCACGTTAATGGTAGTTCTTCTGGTACAGGCCAAACCTGGGATGCCTTAGTTTCTATTGATTACGATGGTATCCCTGTATCTTCTGGGCCACCAATTCCTGGTTTGTTACATGATGCTACCATTGGGGAAATTGGTTCAACATGGGGTACTGCATATGATAATGTGAATAAAAAGCTATATGTCTCAGCTTTCTTGAAAAGGCATAGTGGCTTTGCTGATGGTCCTGGAGCAATTTATGTAATTGATTATTCTTCGGGTTCTGCTTCCGCCCCCACTTTATTTATTGATCTTGATGGATTAACAAATGTTGGTAGTATTTCAACTAACAGGAATTTGAGTACGATCCCTTCTGATCCTAACTATGATTACGAGGCTTTTGGGAAAATTGGGAAAATGAGTTAAGGTGGACTTGAAGTTAGTTCGGATGGGAAATTTTTGTTTTCAGTGAATTTATTCACCAAACAAATTGTGAAAATTGATATCACTACAATGTCTATTGATTCTTTTATTGATTTTCCTGCTCCCTGCTCCAATGCAAGTGAATGGCGGCCTTTTGCTTTAAAGATTTTAAATGAAAAGATGTATTTCGGAGGCGTATGTTCTGGGGAAGCTGGTTCTGGTGAGCTTTTAGGACTTGTTTATGAAATGGATCTGAATGGTAATGGATTGGTGGAAGTGCTCAATTTTGATCTTGCTTATTATCGGGCTGATTTAAATCCTAACGGTTTTCCATGTGGTATTTGGCAACCTTGGTTGGATGAGTTTTTGATAAATCCTGTTCCCGGAATATCAAGTCCAGGTCTAATTTCAACCTTTGCAACGATTAATACTGCTTTATGCCATACACAACCTATGCTTACTGATATTGATTTTACTGCTGATGGTGATATGTTGGTTTTTTTCACCGATAGGTTCGGTCATCAAATGGGGGGGTGGAATTATGGACCTGATCCTACTGAAACATCCACGACCATTTATGAGACTTTGGCTGGTGGTGATTTAGTCAGAGCAGATTTTAATGGATCTACTTATACACCCCAATGGTTGAATACCGTTAATGTTCCTCCAATTGAATATTATACGGGAGATAATTATTCAACCATTCACCCAGAAACGGTTATGGGTAGTGGTGCCAACCTTTACTGCTTAGATAAGGTCATGTCCGTTGCATTAGACCCTGTTGTCATTTACTCTGGTGGTTTTTTGGAATTTAATGCAGATGGGACTAGTGGTAAACGTGCCACCATTTATCAAACCCCTTTGTTTGGTCAGGAAACTTTTGGTAAAGCATCAGGCCTTGGTGAAATTACTTTAATGAGTAATCCCGCTCCAATAGAAATTGGTAACAGAGTTTGGTTTGATATTAATAAAAATGGTGAGCAAGATGCAGGTGAGACTGGATTGGAGGGGATAAGTGTGGAGCTGTATCTGAACGATGTATTAATAGCATCAACTATAACAAACACCATGGGAGAGTATTATTTTAATGATGCGAATGTTCCGGGTGGTTTGATGGTTAATACGGAATAAGAATTACGAATTTTAAAAGACAGTCCAGAACTAACCAATTATTTGCCAACTATTATGGATTTTGGACTAGACCAATTAGGGGAGGCAGGTGATACAGATCGATATGATTCAGATGGGAACGCCTTAATAAATCCAAATTATATTGTGATTCCTTTTTCAACTGGATTTTATGGTGAAAATAATCATACATTAGATTTTGGTTTTATTTTAAATTCCGCCTCGATCGGTAACTTTGTATGGTATGACTTGGACCGCGATGGAATTCAGGATCCAGGTGAAGAGGGCGTTGCCGGGGTAACTGTTAATTTGTTAGCCGGCGATGGTACGTTCATCAGTACCGTAAATACCGATGCCAATGGTTATTACTTATTTGATAATTTAGCACCTGGTGATTACAAAGTTGAGTTTGATTTAGGCACGCTACCCACGGATTATGTGACTTCTCCGAAAGATTCAGGTTCAGATGATGAGTCTGATTCAGATGCAGATGCCAGTACTTTGGGCATGACACCAGTGGTAACCTTAGGTCCCGGTGATGAGAACTTGTCATTGGATTTGGGCATCAACCTACCTTCAGCCTCCATCGGAGACTTTGTGTGGTATGATTTAGACCGCGATGGCATTCAGGATGAAGGAGAAGAAGGAGTACCGGGCATCACGGTTCAACTGAAAGATGAGGAATTAAATATTATCGCAGAGGTAATCACCGATGCCAATGGTAACTATTTATTTGATAATCTAGATGCAGGAACTTATTCCATAGTGTTTGATTTAACAACCGTACCGGATTCCCTTCAAACCACCTTGCTTGATGCCGGTGGAGATGATGGCTTAGATTCGGATTCCGATCCGCTGATGGCCGGCATGACACCATTTACGGAACTTTCACCAGGCGAAGAGGATTTGAGTTTTGACTTAGGCTTGATCACCAAGCCAGCCTCGATCGGTAACTTTGTATGGTATGACTTGGACCGCGATGGAATTCAGGATCCAGGTGAAGAGGGCGTTGCCGGGGTAACTGTTAATTTGTTAGCCGGCGATGGTACGTTCATCAGTACCGTAAATACCGATGCCAATGGTTATTACTTATTTGATAATTTAGCACCTGGTGATTACAAAGTTGAGTTTGATTTAGGCACGCTACCCACGGATTATGTAACCTCTCCGAAAGACTCAGGCTCAGATGATGAAGCTGATTCAGATGCAGATGCCAGTACTTTGGGCATGACACCTGTGGTAACCTTAGGCCCCGGAGATGAGAACTTATCATTGGATTTGGGCATCAACCTACCTTCAGCCTCCATCGGAGACTTTGTGTGGTATGATTCAGACCGCGATGGCATTCAGGATGAAGGGGAAGAAGGAGTACCTGGCATCACGGTTCAACTTAAAGATGAGGAATTAAATATTATCGCAGAGGTAATCACCGATGCCAATGGTAACTATTTATTTGATAATCTAGATGCAGGAACTTATTCCATAGTGTTTGATTTAACAACCGTACCGGATTCCCTTCAAACCACCTTGCTTGATGCCGGTGGAGATGATGGCTTAGATTCGGATTCCGATCCGCTGATGGCCGGCATGACACCATTTACGGAACTTTCACCAGGCGAAGAGGATTTGAGTTTTGACTTAGGCTTGATCACCAAGCCAGCCTCGATCGGTAACTTTGTATGGTATGACTTGGACCGCGATGGAATTCAGGATCCAGGTGAAGAGGGCGTTGCCGGGGTAACTGTTAATTTGTTAGCCGGCGATGGTACGTTCATCAGTACCGTAAATACCGATGCCAATGGTTATTACTTATTTGATAATTTAGCACCTGGTGATTACAAAGTTGAGTTTGATTTAGGCACGCTACCCACGGATTATGTAACCTCTCCGAAAGACTCAGGCTCAGATGATGAAGCTGATTCAGATGCAGATGCCAGTACTTTGGGCATGACACCTGTGGTAACCTTAGGCCCCGGAGATGAGAACTTATCATTGGATTTGGGCATCAACCTACCTTCAGCCTCCATCGGAGACTTTGTGTGGTATGATTCAGACCGCGATGGCATTCAGGATGAAGGGGAAGAAGGAGTACCTGGCATCACGGTTCAACTTAAAGATGAGGAATTAAATATTATCGCAGAGGTAATCACCGATGCCAATGGTAACTATTTATTTGATAATCTAGATGCAGGAACTTATTCCATAGTGTTTGATTTAACAACCGTACCGGATTCCCTTCAAACCACCTTGCTTGATGCCGGTGGAGATGATGGCTTAGATTCGGATTCCGATCCGCTGATGGCCGGCATGACACCATTTACGGAACTTTCACCAGGCGAAGAGGATTTGAGTTTTGACTTAGGCTTGATCACCAAGCCAGCCTCGATCGGTAACTTTGTATGGTATGACTTGGACCGCGATGGAATTCAGGATCCAGGTGAAGAGGGCGTTGCCGGGGTAACGGTTAATTTGTTAGCCGGCGATGGCACGTTCATCAGTACCGTAAATACCGATGCCAATGGTTATTACTTATTTGATAATTTAGCACCGGGCGATTATAAGATAGAGTTTGATTTAGGTACACTACCCACGGATTATGTAACCTCTCCGAAAGACTCAGGCTCAGATGATGAAGCTGATTCAGATGCAGATGCCAGTACTTTGGGCATGACACCTGTGGTAACCTTAGGCCCCGGAGATGAGAACTTATCATTGGATTTGGGCATCAACCTACCAGTAGCCTCTTTGGGAGATTTCGTATGGTTTGATGAAAATGAGAACGGTATTCAGGATGATGGTGAATTGGGGGTACCTAATGTCACTGTTTACTTGAAAAACGAAGCACTTGATGTTGTTGCGACAACAGTGACAGGAGCTGACGGTAGCTATATTTTCGATCAATTAGAGCCAAATATTCCTTACTCAGTAGTGTTTGTAGAAAGTAGTATTCCAGCTGGATATACGGCCACCGTTGCAAATGCAGGTAGTAATGATGAATTAGACTCTGATGCAGATGTTACTACAGGGGGAATGACCCCATTTGTTACCCTGTCTCCGGGAGAATATAATTCTACTTTAGACTTCGGTATTTATTGTGTTCCTCCAATTATTGAGGCCCACATAATGAGCGAAAACCCGGTTTGTCCTGAGAATGCAGCATCTATTTCCCTCCAGGCAGATGTTATAGGGGATGAAGATGTTTTGGCAAATATGCCAATATTATGGGAAACCAATGGGCAAGGAACGTTCATTTCTACCAATACTTTGATTACTACCTATTATCCTACTACCGAGGAAATAGCTAATGGAGGTGAGATTAAATTCACAGTAACTATTCAAGGGTTATGCACTGAGGTAATGGAAACGGTTACATTGACTATTTACCCAACACCAGAAAAGCCAAGTCAGGAGGATATCATCGTTTGTGAAGGCGAAACCATAGCAGAAATAGATTTTGGTTATGGGGTAAAATGGGAAAAAGTGAGCTTCACCGGAGAGATTGGCCTGGATGGTGAAAACAATGAAAACTATCCAAACATCTTACCGGCTTTCTTGGCGAAAAATGGTACGGCAGCTTACTTGTCTAATACTATTAAATTAGTGAAAGTGAGTGAGTTCGGTTGTGAGTCCGAGCCGCATTACTTCGAGATCATTGTTCATCCAACACCTGCGACGCCAATAGCGACCGGAGATGCCGTTTGTTTCGATGATCAGGCAGGTACACTAAGCGTTACTTCCGGTGACCCACGTTTCCAGGATATTGATTTGATCTTTAACTGGTATGATTCCGAGGGCGGACAATTGTTAGCACAAGGAACTGAATTTATGCCGGAAACAGGCCTGGCAGCGGGTACTTACACCTATTTTGTTACCGCTTCTAAAGCTTATGGTGATTATAAATATTGTGAAGGACCCGGAGTGGAAGTGGAATACACCATTTTCCCAAGACCTGCTAAGCCGCTAGTGGAAGACTTGCATTACTGTTCCGGTGAGGAAGTTCATCCTTACAAATTAGGATTCGGTAAGCCAGGTACTTTTGAGTGGGAATTCAAAGATGGTATGAACAGCATCGGAATGTCGGAGAACAGCGGTGAAAATTATTTACCTAAATTCACGGCGATCAATACTTCCGGCGACCCAGTAACCAATACCATTAAAGTGCGGGTGATCGATGAAAACGGATGTGTTTCCAGATATGCTGAATTCGATATCACGATTCACCCAGCTCCAAAAGTGAGCTTGCTGACTGCAGAGAATCCTGGTTGTAACGGTGATGCGGATGGCGCTGTTTCCTTCTACGTATATGGAGGTTCGCCAAAAGAGGGCAATCCTGCTTACGACTGGGACTGGAACGGGCATCCGGATGATGTGATGACCATGTCAGACGCCAGTGGAATGACTTTCGATGCCGACCATTTAGCAGGATCGATCAAGTATACCTTGACCGTGACGGATAAATATGGCTGTATGGCAGAGGAAAGTGTTACTCTGAAAAATCCATCCAATCTGGATGTGGAAATTGAGGAGACGCAATCTATTCTTTGCTATGGTGATATGAATGGGGAGTTGACTGCCATTATTGATGGTGGTACTTACAACGATTCCCATGAGGATTGTATCTTCATCTGGACGCATGTAGAAAGTAGCACGACTTTCGGCGGGCCCGTTTGGTCAGGCTTGGGAGCTGGTACTTATTGGTTGACCGTGATTGATGAAAATGGATGTACGGCGGATGCAGTTTACAAACTGAAGCAACCAGATCTATTGGAAATCACCGATGTTGCTACTACTGACGTAACCTGTTACGGCGCAGCGGATGGAACAGCGACCATTACCGCTATCGGTGGAACCCTTTTCGATTATGGCGATTACCGCTACAGTCTGGAGGGCACCGATTGGCAAAACTATGAGGTGAGCCATGATCCACAGAAAAGCAATGTATTTGTGAACTTGGCTGCAGGATCCTATAAGGTCATTGTAGAGGATAAGAACGGATGTATGGCGATGGAGGATTTCAAAATCGAGCAGCCTACCGAAGTTGAATTTGTAAGCTGTGAGATTGTGGATGTGACTTGTCCGGAAAACCTGGATGGATCCATCACGATTACCGCACAAGGTGGAACACCAGGCTATATGTACAAACTGGATGACGGTGGCTATCAGGCTTCCAACGTTTTCGAGTATTTAGCTAAAGGTTCCTATGACGTTTTCGTGAAAGATGCCAATGGTTGTACCGCGAAGAAGGAAGTGACCATCGGCGTTCAGCCAGATGTGATCAATCCTGAATTTGATTACAAACCAGCCGATACCATGGTAGCTTGTGGAGATGATACTTCTCCGGAATATACCGGAATGGCAACAGCAACGGATAATTGCGAAGGCGTAGAAGTGACCTATGAAGATGAAACCGTGAAGGGCGAATGTCCTGCCTTCCAGGTGATCATCCGTACTTGGACTGCCACAGATTACTATGGCAACAAAGTAAGCTGTGAGCAGCGCATCGAAATCAAGGACGAAGAGAAGCCTTACTTCACCAAATATCCTCAGGATAGAGAGGTGCATTGGGGTGATGCTTATGATCCATTAGACGATGAGGTGAAAGCTGCTGATGATTGTTCTGGTCTGAAGCACCTGTGTTTCGAGGATGAAGAGATCAATTACCTTGACTGTGAATATGCAGAATTCAAGCGTAAGTGGATTGCAATCGATTCTTGCGACAATAAGGAGTACACTTATCAGACAATCACCATTAAAGGTCAGCGTCCATTGCACTTGACTTGTCCGGATGATATCGTAGTATATGCTTCCCGTGGTGATAATGGTGCATTCGTAGACTTCCAGGAGAAAGTTAGTACGACTAATACTGGTCTACGGGTGAATTACTCTCATCGTTCAGGAGACTATTTCCCTATTGGTGAGACAGAGGTAACGATTACTGCGAAAGATGACTGTGGCAACCGCAGAGAGTGTCGCTTTACTATCCGAGTGAAAGATACTCCACGTGAGAATGGCGCGATCTACATTAATGCCAATGGTAAAGAAGTAGTGACCACCAAAGACGGTTTAGTATTTGACTATGACAAGTACTATAATGGCGGTACAGGTTATACGCACCGTGCGAAGGAAATCTATCAGACAGAAAATGATCAGATTCACCTGACTGAGCGTTATGGCCGTAACTTCAGCTATGCGATTCCGGCACAGAGAGGTCAGCATTATAAAGTGACTTTATTTTTCTCGGAGAATTATCACAACTATGCGAACCGTCGTAAATTCTCGGTAGCCATGGAGAGTGAAGAAATCATGAAAGACTTCGACATCTTCGCGGAAGCCGGAGGAAAATGCATCGGAATCACGCGTGAGTTCAAAGTGTATGCGGATGATGAGTACCTGAACCTGGCGTTCTATTGTGGTCCGAATGGATTAGATAACGCGAAAGTAGATGGTATTTGTGTGATGCCGATCGACGATGAAGAAATCCTGGGCTACTATGTAAATGCAAACGGAGCCCGTGATTACACCACCGAAGAAGGCTATAACTTCAAGCGCGATGCTTACTACTCTGGTGGCGCGACTTATAAAGTAGCGGAAACTACCGAGATTGAAGGCACCAACGATGATTATCTGTACACTACCGAGCGTTACGGACGTGACTTCAGCTACCGCATGCCGTCGAAAGCAGGCCAGTACTATCAGGTGAAATTGTTCTTTGCAGAAGTATATCACCGAGAGGCAGGCAAGCGTATCTTCAATGTGGATATTGATGGCGAGAACAAGCTGTACGGCTATGACATCGTTGGAAAAGCAGGCGCTCGATACAGAGCCGTTTGTGAGACCTTCGAAGTATATGCCCAGGCGGATCATATGAACATCAGATTCTACAAAGGAGACAATGGCGTGGACATGGCGAAGGTATCAGCGATTTGCATCGTACCAATCGACAAGCCGGAAGAGCCAGTGTACACTTACTATGTGAATGCACACGGAACCGAGGTTTACGAATCGTATGATGGATACATCTTCGGTGAAGATCAGTACTTCTACGGTGGAAAAACTTACTATGCTTCCGGCAGTCAGATAGACAATAGCTACGATGACGAGTTGTTCCGCTCAGAACGTTACGGAGAGAATTTCTTATACAGAATTCCTGCACGTCATGGTAAGGAATATGAAGTGAAGTTATTCTTCGCGGAAACTTACTGGAATGAAGCCGGTGACCGTACTTTCCACGTGGACATCGAAGGACAACGTAAATTGGAATTGTTTGACATCTATGCGGAAGCTGGTGGTAAGAACAAGGCCGTTTGCAAGACCTTCTATGTAACGGCTGATGGCAACGCACTGGATATCAAATTCTATATCGATGGTTATTGCGCTGACAATGCAAAAATCTCTGCCATTTGTGTGATGCCGAAAGACGAAGCTCCAGAGAATGCGCGTGAGGTGGATCTTCCATCCATTGTGGCACCTGAAACGATCGTGGGTAATTTGAAAGCTTATCCAAACCCTGCTGCCGAATACTTTAACTTAAATGTATTGGTAGAAGAACAGGATCAATTCGAGGTACAGCTGATCGATATGACCGGTGTGATTCACAACATTAAAGGCGATTCAATTGAGCGTCTGGAAGATGAAGTGAAAGTATTCATTGAAGATATGAAATTGGTGGGCGGAACTTATATGGTTCGCTACAACCACAACGGTATCAATAGTGAATTCCTAAAATTGATGGTAGAATAAACCATCCAATAAACTACTTATGAACAAAAAAACGGCGCTGTGATGGCGCCGTTTTTTTGCCAAAAAATTTGTCGCATTTCAGCTAGGCTTTCTCACATTTTTAATGTGAGGAAATCAACCGCTGTTCTGATCACGTCAGCGCCATTTGTCAGGAAGGAACCAGCTATCTGGCCAAAATACTCGACAGTCTACATTTCAACTTAGTATCTAAGTCCCGGATTTTGACTATTAAACACGCTCTAAAAACCTGCATGAATGAAAATGAATTCACCTTACGACTAATGGACAATGAATTTATATTTGGTTTAAGTCGATTGGAGTGTTTAACGGACTACTACCTCAAGGAATGATTCAAGAACAAATATCTCCGTTATTAATTACCTGCTTTTTTGTATACAGGATGATCATACAAGTCAGGAATTTCGGTTTACATCTTCTTTTCTTCTGGCGTGTATCCAAATAGTTTTAGCCGAAATTACATCTTTAATCCAAGAAGTATATTTTGGTGGTTGCTATTTTTATTTTTATTAAGAAAAATATGTGTTGATCATAACTTTATCAATTTTTGGATGAACACAAATTTTTCGTCCTGAAAAGCTCAAGTATACCAATATGATGTTCGAAAAAGTATGCTACTAATATCCATTTTTCGCTATTAGATGTTATGTATTATTTAATTAATGCAAAAACAGCAATGCTGCTATTTTTTTGTCTGATCATATGTTGATTTATTATTGTTTTACTGCAGTATAACTTTAGTTTGATAGGCTATGATTTTTATTTGATCCTGCAATATGCTTTTTGAGCCCTACTTTATTTCTTTCATATAGGAATTTATTAGAAGTAAGAACGATGTAAGATTAGACGTGTTTAGAAATGAAATGGGTGATTCCATATTTATTTGAAAACCATGTATTAACCTTATTTAACAACAATGAACTCCTCCTAGAAAAAGTGAATTCCGATTATTTCTAAACTTAAACTAAGAAAATGAAAGAAAACAAAATACCGAAAATAAGCCTACTAAGCTTATTATTTGTACTACTTACCTTCAGCACCAGCATTGGAGCAGGTAATAAGGTCTTTAAAGTCAAATCATTTGATTCAATTGATGGTAAGGGCCAATTAATAGTGAATGAAGTGTCTGGTTTTGGTGATAATGCAAAAATTGGATTCTACAAAGTCCTAGGAGATCAATATCAATTGATAGAGATAGTTCCCGCATTAAATGGCCACGTATTTCATGGGATGGAGGATGGCGTCTTCTACGCCATTATCGCTTTTGACAGTAACCTAGGTGAGGATCCCTTAAAAATGGGCTTTGATGTTAAATATGAAAAAAGGTTTATCAAGTATTAAGATAAGGATTTATGAAACAGCACTATAACCGAACGAGACTCCGCTTTATTTTGACCTTTTTTCTTTTGGTCATTGGAAGCTTCGTCTTTCAAAATTATGCCACTGCGCAAATTATTATTTATGGAAAGTATATACCTGATTGTCCTTTAGATAAAGATAGTGAACGAATAACATCCGCTAACCCTTGCTCTTTGCCTTTAACCACTGATAATGTGGCTAATGGTTATGAAGGGGGTTGGTTGGTTGCTAATTGGTTTGGTATTAATCCGGACCAAATAGATATTTATAAGGATGGAAGCCTGATTAATCCAGGCGATTATGCCGCTGAGCTAATTTGTGTTGATCCCGGTAATATTTCCGCAATTGGGACTACCTGGAATATCGCTATTTATGATATTCAAAAAGACGTGGAATATAAGTTCTTTTTAAAAGATAATGGTACCGGGGCTGAATCTGAAGATTCCTTTCTTTATGATATTCCAGAACCATTTGAAGCCTTAGATGGCTTTCCGAATTCATTCGATCCAACTTGTCCCGGTGGGAATGATGGAAGTATTAACATCCAGGCTACTGGTGGTACCGGCCAACTCACTTACACCATATATAAGAATGGTCAGCAGGTGGATAGTAATACCACAGGTTCTTTTACCGATTTGACCGCTGGGACTTACTCTTTGGAGATTAAGGATGCAAAAGACTGTATAGATCCGTTAGGACTTGAGGTCGAACTTATTGATCCTGCTCCTGTTAGTCCACCAACTTGTCCGGGGCCTAATACAATCTGTTTGAAAGATAATGCCAGCCCTACTTTAGGAGACGCATTTAATATTGGTTCAAATCAGGAGGTATTCTTAACGGATGATCCATCGGGTAGTCCTTTATCATCTTCTTATGATATTTCTACTGAAGGTAGCTATACTTTTTATGTGTTCAATTATGAAGATAGAACTCCTTCTGCGGGAGGTGCTGATGTTAGATGCTATTCAGCATCTTGTAGTTTTACCGTATATGTAGTAGGAGATGTGGTTGCAGGAAAAAAATCTGATGGTATGGTTTGCAATGATGAAGGTGAGTTTGAACTCTCTTCTCTATTGACTTCCGCTACTACCGGAGGGGGGAGTTGGTCACAGGTTTCGGGTGGCATTTATCCAGCTTCCGATGGAGCTGTTGATTTTACTGATGAAACAGCGGGGGACTATGTATTTAAGTATAGTGTTTCCAATGATTGTGGTGTTGCTAGTGTAGAAGTTACCGTTAGTGTAAAAGATGCTCCAGAAGCCGGTGACGACAATTCAGCATCTTTCTGTCTGGGGACTGCTGAAGTTGGTGCGATTGATTTGACTGCTTTGCTTGCTAATGCTGATGGAGGGGGAGCATGGACAGATGAAGACAATAATCCAGTGGCAAGCCCAGCTTCTTTAGACTTAAGCACTGCTGATGCTGGAGAATATAAATTTACCTATACCATTACTGCAGATGCACCTTGTGAAGATGATGCAGCAGTTATGACGATCACCATTCTGGACGAACCTTCTGCAGGTGACAATGGTATGGCTGATATTTGTAATGCGGGAACTTCCACTATTATTGATCTTTCTGCCCAGTTATTAAATGCTGATGAGGGAGGGGTTTGGACTGACACCGATAATTCTGGTGTGGATCTTGGCGATGAAACATCAGTTGACTTTAAAGATATTTCCGCCGGAACTTATGTATTCACTTACACTGTTGGAGGTGGTAATACCGGATGTAATGAAGATGCTGCAGAAATCGAGCTTACGGTTTATGATCTTAAATCTGCTGGAGAAAATGGAGAACTCAAACTTTGTGTAGGGGATGAGATGTCTTATACTTTATTTGATTATTTGACAGGTGATCGCGATACTGGGGGTAAATGGTTTGATAGTTCTGATAATGAATTAGGCGATGATACTTATGCCAGAAGTTTTGGAGCAGAGGCGGATGGAACCACTTTAACCTTTACTTACAAACAAGCAAGTAACGGACCGTGCGAAGCAACTGAAGCAACTTTAACTGTAATAATCGAACAACCTGCAGCGCCGGCATCTCCTTCGGATGTAGAAGTTTGTGATGGAGATCCTGCGACCCTTACTGCAACCGGAACTAATATTGTATGGTACGATTCGGAATTCAATGGAACGGAATTGGCTACCGGTAATACTTATGAGGCGGGAGTGCGCCCAGTAGGGATGTACACCTTCTACATTGCTGAGGTAACCGATGGTTGTGAAAGTCTTAGAAGTCCAGCGAAACTCATCGTAAAACCAAAACCTGCCGCTCCACAAATTACGAATCAGAGAATTTGTGAAGGAGATGCGATTCCTACATTTGAGATTGATGGCACCACGGAAGGTATCTGGAAAGACTTACTATCAGGTACGTCAGAACAGGGAATAAACTATTCTCCTGCGGTTAGCGAGCCAGGAACCTATTTCTTTGAAGTGATTGCCATCATTGATGGTTGCCCTAGCGAACCGGCAACATTCAGTTTGATCATTGATCCTAAGCCGGTTATTGATCCTATAGCAGACATCGAAGTTTGTGTGGGAGAACAGATAAAAACCAATATCACTGGAACAGGAATTGCTTCCTTCGAATGGGAGAAAACCGCCGGGGATCTTGTATTAATCAGTTCAACTAGCGGAGACATTGATGAAGAGGCGACTACCGCTGGCATGGCGACCATTAAAGTGACTGCCTTATCGGAGGAGGAATGCCCTGCTGACCCTGTATATTTCAATATCAAGGTGAATCCACTTCCAGATGCTCCCGGTGATGAGTTGATTTGCATTTGCCCTGGAGAAGAAGGTGCACTGGACTTACCGGACAATGTTAAATGGGTGCGTCGCGACGGTGATAATGCAGAAGTAGGGATTGATCAAAGCATGGGAATGGGTAGTATTAGCGCTTTCTATGGAGTACCCAATAACACGGGAGCTGTTATCGAAGCAAAATACGATTTGATTGCCATTTCAGATGACGGATGTGAGAGTGCTCCAGGTACGTTGACGGTTCAAATCAAGCCTACGCCAGACAAGCCATCGGTGGCAGACAAGACGATTTGTGAAGGAGAGGCGACCCCTACATTTGTAGCGAGTGGGGAAGATCAAGCGACCTTTAAATGGTATAATCATAAATGGGAATACCTTGCTTCCGGTGCGGAATACACCCCTACGGACAGCGAGCCAGGCACTTATGAGTATTTCGTAAAGCAAATTACGGAATTTGATTGTCCTTCTGAGCCACAAAAAGCGGTATTGACCATCAAGCCTACCCCGGAAGCTCCGGTAGCAGCTGATTTGGAAATCTGTGAAGGCGAGGACATTCCATATTTCATGGTGGAAAATGAAGACGCTTTCGACGAAGGCACCATCACTTGGTATGAGGCGGATCCTGCTCAGGGTATTGTTCCGCAAAAAGGAACAGGGATGCAGTTCATGGCTGAAACAGACGGACCGGGTACCTATACCTGTTACTTCACCAGAACGATTAATGGTTGTGAAGGGCCTGCGGCAGCAGTTACGTTGACCATCCATCCAAAGCCAATGAAACCATCACAAGAGAACATCATCGTGTGTGAGGGTGAAACGGTACCGGAATTGATCTTTGGAAACGGAGTTTATTGGGAGAAAATCAGCTTCACCGGCGAAATCGGGCTGGATGATGACAACCATGAGAAAGCGCCGAAAAAACTACCTTCCTTCCTGGCGAAGAATGGTACGGACGGTGAGTTATCCAATACCATCAGACTAGTGAAAGTGAATGAGTTCGGATGTGAATCTGAACCACATACTTTTAAAATCATCGTACAACCAACACCTGCTGCCCCAATTGCTTACGGTGATGCGGTATGTTTCGATGATCAGCCGGGTAAATTGACGGCTACTTCGGGCGACTCCCGTTTCGAAGATGGCGACTTGATCTTCAATTGGTACGATGCTGAAGGTGGCCAGCTATTGGCACAGAGCACTGAATTTGTTCCCGAAGATGGCTTGCCAGCAGGCACTTATTCTTATTTCGTAACAGCTTCCAGAGCATACGGCAACAAAGGCAAAGTATGTGAGGGTCCTGGTGTGGAAGTAGACTATACCATTTTCCCAAAACCAGCGAAACCGGTTGTTGAGGACTTGCATTACTGTTCCGGTGAAGAAGTTCATCCTTACAAATTAGGCTTCGGCAAGCCGGGTACTTTCGTTTGGGAATTCAAGGATGGTATGAATAGTATCGGTATGTCAGAAAATAGCGGTGAAAACTATTTACCGAAATTCACCGCGATCAATACTTCTGATGCATCAGTAACCAACACCATTAAGGTGAAAGTGATTGATGAAAACGGATGTGTTTCCAATTACGCACAATTCGATATTACCATTCATCCAGCACCAAAAGTGAGCTTGTTGATGTCTGAGAATCCGGGCTGTAATGGCGATGCGGATGGTACTGCTTCCTTCTTCGTGTACGGAGGTTCTCCGAAAGATGGTAATCCATCTTATGACTGGAATTGGAACGGTTATGCGGGTGATGTATCGACCATGTCCGACGATAGCGGCATGACTTTCGATGCCGATCATTTGGCAGGATCTATCCAATACACCCTTGAAGTAACCGATAAATACGGATGTATGGCTGAAGCGGATGTGACCTTGAAAAACCCATCCAATCTGGATGTGGAAATCGAGGAAATCAAGGAAATCCTTTGCTTCGGTGATATGAACGGTGAGTTAACCGCTATCATTGACGGTGGTACTTATAATGAGCAGCACGACGGATGTATCTTCATCTGGACGCATGTGGAAAGCAGTACGACTTTCGGCGGACCGGTATGGTCAGGATTGGGAGCAGGTACTTATTGGTTGACTATTATTGATGAAAATGGATGTACGGCGGATGCAGTGTACAAGCTGAAGCAACCGGATCTGTTGGAAATCACCGATATTGCTACTACTGATGTTACCTGTTACGGTGCAGCAGATGGTACAGCAACCATCACTGCGATCGGCGGAACACTTTTCGATTATGGCGATTACCGCTACAGTCTGGAAGGTACCGACTGGTTGGACAACGAAGTGAGTCGCGATCCACAGAAAAGCAATGTATTTGTGAACTTGGCGGCTGGATCCTATAAGGTGACGGTGGAAGACAAGAACGGATGTATCGCGATGGAAGATTTCATCATCGAACAGCCTACCGAAGTTGAATTTGTAAGCTGTGAGATTGTGGATGTAACTTGTCCTGAGAATTTGGATGGTTCCATTACGGTAACCGCACAGGGTGGAACTCCGGGATATACTTACTCCATTGACGGAGAGAATTTCCAGGCGTCCAATCTGTTCGAATACCTGGGCAAAGGTGCTTATGATGTTTTCGTAAAAGACGCCAACGGTTGTACCGCGAAGAAGGAAGTAACCATCGGCGTTCAGCCGGATGAGATCGATCCTGAATTCGATTACAAACCAGCCGATACCATGGTGGCTTGTGGAGATGACATTTCCCCGGACAATACCGGTATGGCCACAGCGACAGATAACTGCGAAGGTGTTGAGGTAACTTATGAAGATCAAACGGAAAAAGGTGAATGTCCTGCTTTCGAAGTGATCATCCGTACCTGGACCGCCACAGACTACTATGGCAACAAAGTAAGCTGTGAGCAACGCATTGAGATCAAAGACGAGGAGAAACCTTATTTCACTAAACTTCCTGAGGATAAGATGATGAACTGGGGTGATGATCTGGATCCGATCGAAGGCGAAGTTACGGCAGCAGATGACTGTTCCGGATTGAAGCACCTGTGTTTTGAAGACGGAGATTATCACTATATCGATTGTGAAACCGCTGAATTCGAGCGTAAGTGGATCGCGATTGACACTTGTGACAATAAGGAGTTTGCTTATCAGACCATCACTTTGAAAGGTCAGCGTCCGTTGCACCTGACTTGTCCTGAAGACATCGTAGTGTATGCCGAGCGTGGTGACAACGGTGCATTCGTAGACTTCCAGGAAACGGTATCGACCACCAACACTGGTTTGATGGTAACCTACTCCCACCGCTCCGGAGATTACTTCCCAACGGGTGAAACGGAAGTAACGATCACTGCCAAGGATGATTGCGGTAACCGCAAAGAGTGTCGCTTCACAATTGAGGTGAAAGATACCCCACGTGAGAATGGCGCGATCTACATCAATGCCAATGGTAAGGAAATCGTAACCACCAAAAAAGGACTGGTATTCGATTACGATAAATATTACAGAGGAGGAACCGGATATGCGCATCCTGAAAAGGAAATCTATCAAACGGATAATGATAAAATTCACCTGACAGAGCGTTACGGACGTAACTTCAGCTATGCAATTCCGGCACAAACCGGTCAGCATTATAAAGTAACGTTGTTCTTCTCTGAGAACTATCACAACTATGCAAACAAGCGTAAATTCTCGGTAGCACTGGAAGGCGAAGAAGTATTGGAAGACTTCGATATCTTCGCAGAAGCCGGTGGAAAATGTATCGGAATTACGCGTGAGTTCCAGGTGTATGCAGATGATGAGTACCTGAACTTAGCATTCTATTGTGGTCCGAATGGACTGGATAATGCAAAAGTAGATGGTATCTGCGTGATGCCGATTGACGGGGAAGAAGTATTGGGTTACTATGTGAATGCAAAAGGTGAGCGTGATTATACCACCGAGGAAGGGTATATCTTCAAGCGTGATGCTTACTATTCAGGAGGCGCAACTTATAAAGTGGCAGAAACTACTGAAATTGAAGGCACCAACGATGATTATCTATACACTACCGAGCGTTACGGACGTGACTTTAGCTACCGCATGCCGGCGAAAGCAGGCCAGTACTATCAGGTGAAATTGTTCTTTGCAGAAGTATATCACCGAGAGGCAGGCAAGCGTATCTTCAATGTGGATATTGATGGCGAGAACAAGCTGTACGGCTATGACATCGTTGGAAAAGCAGGCGCTCGATACAGAGCTGTTTGTGAGACCTTCGAAGTATATGCCCAGGCGGATCATATGAACATCAGATTCTACAAAGGAGACAATGGCGTGGACATGGCGAAGGTATCAGCGATTTGCATCGTACCAATCGACAAGCCGGAAGAGCCAGTGTACACTTACTATGTGAATGCACACGGAACCGAGGTTTACGAATCGTATGATGGATACATCTTCGGCGAAGATCAGTACTTCTACGGTGGAAAAACTTACTATGCTTCCGGCAGTCAGATAGACAATAGCTACGATGATGAGTTGTTCCGCTCAGAACGTTACGGAGAGAATTTCTTATACAGAATTCCTGCACGTCATGGTAAGGAATATGAAGTGAAGTTATTCTTCGCGGAAACTTACTGGAATGAAGCCGGCTCTCGTACTTTCCATGTGGACATTGAAGGCCAGCGTAAACTAGAATTGTTCGATATCTTTGCGGAAGCAGGAGGAAAGAATAAGGCCGTTTGCAAAACTTTCTATGTAACCGCTGACGGTAATGCTTTGGACATCGAATTCTACGTGGACGGTTATTGTGCAGACAATGCGAAAATCTCCGCCATTTGTGTGATGCCGAAAGACGAAGCGCCGGAGAATGCGCGTGAGGTGGATCTTCCATCCATCGTGGCACCTGAAACGATCGTGGGTAATTTGAAAGCTTATCCAAACCCTGCTGCCGAATACTTTAATTTAAATGTTTTGGTAGAAGAACAGGATCAATTCGAGGTACAGCTGATCGATATGACCGGTGTAATTCACAACATAAAAGGCGATTCCATTGAGCGTCTGGAAGATGAAGTGAAAGTATTCATTGAAGATATGAAATTGGTGGGCGGAACTTATATGGTTCGCTACAACCACAACGGTATCAATAGTGAATTCCTGAAATTGATGGTGAAATAAACCATCCAATAAACTACTTATGAACAAAAAAACGGCGCTGTGAAGGCGCCGTTTTTTTTTGTCTAAGCCGGATTATTCCTACTTAAATCCTCGTTTAGCTGTAAGGCGGAAAAAATGAAGGAATAGTTTCCTATTTCGAGTTTTTTCCAACGAAGCAGATGAATGAGGAGCAAGCAAGCTTGCCAAATTTGGGCTATTATAATTCAAAGAAAATAAGTTTCTAAGATCTGAAAATAAGCCACTTGCGCTTGGTTGATGAATTTAGCGGTGAATAATTCGGGTTAAATCCTTTTTTAGCTGCCAGGCAGGTAAAATGAAGGAGTTTTTCCAGTTTCGAGTTTTTTCAACGAAGCAGGTGAATGAAGAGAATGCCAGCTTAGCCAAATTGGGATTATTATAAAATCTGAAAACAAATTAGTAGTGCGCCGATAATAAGTTGATTAGGTTGAATTACTAAATCTAGTGGTGAACAATTTGGAATTATTCTACCGGTGATAAACATTCAAATTTTTCCTCTGTAAAAGCGGCAGATGGGTGGTTACTTTCAGGAAGTGTCCTGACTACTCCAAATAATTCATCCAATAACCATTCCCAGGAGGAATGCCCTAATGGTGGAATATCAGATAAGTAAGTGGCCGGTAACATAATGGAGGAGATGTACTCTTCCGTCCCATACTTTTTCAGACTGGGAATATTTTGACGGTGGGTATGTAAATTTTCCGGAATTAGACATAGGTGGGCCAGTTCATGGAAAATAAGCTGAACCGTGGTATGATCGACTTCAAGTTTGGTGGAATTGGGATTAATAGAAATTACCCCTAAAGTACGATTGGCCTGTCCATGTTGTCGATTGCCGTTTTCACCATTGGGCTGATCCAGAGAAAGCTCATAGTCCAATTTGATTTTGCGATGACGGAATTTGGTAATCCCCCGGGCATTGGCTTCCTGGAAAAATCGGTAAACGATTATTTCAAATTCTTCCGGACCGTCATATCGAATATCTGCGGGTTCCTCAATTCGAAAGGTACAGGTGGTGAAAAGGGTGATGATTCCAAGCAAAATGTTTAACCTCCAACTCATGCCCTAATATAGAAGGAGGTAATTGGTAATCGGTTAATTTCAAATTATTTTCCTTTTAGATAAAATTGTTGGCGTAGAGGTACCAAATTCCGCGCCTTTTCCAATTGGAATGAGTTTCTAAAATTCCCTTACTTCAAGGGCCTCTTCTTGATCATTCCCCCCTTCGCATCTTTTATACTATGCATGACCATAAAGGCTTTAGGGTCAATTCGCATTACCTGGTCCTGTAAGCCTGGAAGCTCCAGTCGGGTTAATAAGGTGTAGACGATATCGGTTTCCGCTAATTTGACTCCTCTGGCAGCGAAGCCTTTTTTTCCATTGTAAATAGTACATCCCCGGCCCAGGTTTTCAATGATGGCCAATCGAATTTCTTCACTTTTCTCCGAAATGATGGTTACGCCCACATATTCTTCAATACCAGAAACCACAAAATCAACGGTTTTAGAAGCGGCTAAATAGGTCAGCATTGCATATAAAGAAATTTCTATTGAAAACACATAAGCACCAACAGAGAAAATTATCACATTAAAGAGTAAGATGATATCACCAATGGTCAGGGAGGTTTTTTTGCTCAGATAGATGGCCAGTACTTCTGTCCCGTCAATGACAGCACCACCACGCATGGCCAGACCAATACCTAAGCCGAGGAAAAATCCCCCGAATACGGAAATCAACAATTTGTCATCGGTCACGGTGGGATAGGGAATAAAGTGTACCAACAATGCCAGCATCATAATGGCGATAATGCTCTTGACGGCGAAGGATCTACTGATGGTAGATGATCCCAAGAGTAAAAAGGGCATGTTGATCAGGATCAATAAAATAGAAAGGGAAATGCCTGTAATTTCCTGGGTTATCAAAGAAATACCGGTGACACCACCATCCACGAAATGATTGGGTAATAAAAATCCCTTTAGCCCAAAACTCGCCGAAGCACTACCAAAAATCATAAAGGCAAAGTCATGAAAAAATTTTTTCCATTCGAAGATGACTTGCTCCAGATGATCATCCGGAAGTTCTTTTTGCATCTTATCTTTGAGGAATATTTCAGTGGTCTTAGAGACTACTTGTTGGAAAAATGGATTCATAAAGGTTTTAAGCAAGAGTGGCTAAAATGGAAACGGCTTTGCGGACAGGGCGGACCATAAATCACCTGTCAATAAACAATATAAGACATTCCCTTAAATAATTGAGATTCAATTTAATTAAGCCGGAATAATCATGCTTAAACAGGGCGCGGTTTGTGAAAAAAAGGGAGGCTTTTCAAGTATATTCCCATCTTATTTCGGACTTTTTAAACCAAATCCTTTTCGCAAACGACTGATAAAACTAAATAATGGGTGATGGGTGAATTCGACTTGGATTTTTGTCCTTTATCAAAAATCCTCAGGAGTAGTTTCCAAATAGGCATACTTAATCCTGGATTTGCGGGAAAGTATGAAAAATGAAGGAATAGTTTCCTATTTCGAGTCTTTTCAACCAAGCAGCGGAATGAGAAGAAAGTAAGCCTGCCCAAATTGGGGCTAACAGAAATTTAGCAGACCCAATCGTAAAAAATAGACTAACAGTCCCTTGAAATAGATTCTAAAACTAGCGGTGAATAATTCGGGTTAATAGAAAAAATCTCCTTCCATTTGAGGCGCTATTTGATTGGGCGGCTTGTTTTTTAGTTAGGCCACTATCTTTAAAGCTTTGGGTGTTTGGGAAATATATTGATAGTAAATAATTGGGGATAACACCAAAATCTAAACTTTTAAGAACCAAAAGGTAAAGGCATATCCCACTAAAAAAAAGGTTTTCGTCCGTATTCTATACCCTGATGGTAAACTCTAAAAAGATGATCACTCTTTTAGGGTCAAGGGTGCACTATTCTTCTCGAATATATCGCGAATGGTTTGTACTTCCCTTTCGAAAATAGTCTTTTTGCGTTTTACAAAGTAGAGTGTATTCACTAATGGTTGATAACCTTTCCAAAGAAGTTGAATTTTACCTGCTGCAATTTCCTGTTTGCATAAAAAATCGGGGATGATGGCCATGCCGGAACCCACCGTTAAGCACCGGATGATTGAGTTAAAATTGGGGACAATATAATTTGGACGAAAATCAGGGTGTTGTCCGAAATTCTGCATCCAGAATCGTTGCAAATGCTCATTTTCTCCTGTGGGGCCATACCAGGTTTGTTGTTTAAGAAACTCCATAAAACCTTTTTCATCTTTTCGGGCTAATTCCTGCAGCATTTCCACCTGAATATCTTTACTTCCGACCAAAATAATTTGTTCCTGGCTGAAAGGCTCATGAACAATACCCCTGGTCTCCAGCTTTTTCGCGGTTACTACAATATCGACAACGCCTTTTTCTAGTTTCTGTAATAGGCTATGGTACCCACCAAACTCCAGAATCACATTAAAAGGCAAAGTGTGGAGATATTCCTCCAGTGTGATTTGGAAGGTTTCGAAACACATGCCCAGACTAATGGTTGGCGTATCTTTTTCAGTACTTTTTTGGTATTTCTTTTCGACCTCCTCCAGCTTTTGAATGGGCTCAATTAAAGCATGATAAAGTTGAATCCCTCTTTCTGTGGGAAGCAATTTCCGACCGCCTCTTTCAAACAGCTTGTAGCCTACATAACTTTCCAAAGAGCTCAAATGAAGACTTACCCCGGGTTGTGAAATGAATAAGGATTCTGCAGCTGCCGTTAGGGAACCTTTTTCATAAATGGTTTTAAATGTCCGATACCACTCCAAATTGACCATATCACTATTATTATTTAAATAATGCCAAGGTATAAATTTTCTTATTTTTATTATAGTCTATTTGGGCACATATTTGCATCATAATACTCGTCAATTTAAGGTTTTGGGGGAGAAGCATTTTATCCGAGAACGGATTAATATGCTCACCCAATAGCGTGTCGACAAAGGCCGTTTGACTACTGATGACCGAAAGCGACATTTTAGATAGGTGCTAAAAAACTGGAAAGTTGACCCAAAATTAGTGTAAAAAAAAAAGTCCTCATGGCAACAATTCATAAAGAAAATAAACTGTATCAATCCTTTACAAAAGGCCTTTTTAAGTTCAAAAATCATTTGGTAATGCCACCCATGACCCGGTCCAGATCCTCCAAAGGGGATGTCGCCAATGATTTGATGGCAACTTATTATGCCCAGCGGGCCTCTGCCGGTTTGATTATTTCGGAAGGCACACAGATTTCGCCCCAAGGACAGGGCTATGCGTGGACGCCGGGCATTTATAATGACGAACAAATTGCAGGTTGGAAAAAAACTACGGAAAAGGTACACCAGGCAGGTGGGTTGATTTTTGCTCAACTTTGGCATGTAGGTCGTTTATCCCATACCGCCTTACAACCCAATGGAGCTCAACCCGTTTCTTCCTCTGCGATTACTGCCGAAGGCGTTAAGGTATTTATAGATCCGGAAGGAAAAGGACCCGAAGGCGGAGTAGGAGAGATGGTACAGCACAGTACACCACATGCCCTGGAAATTCCTGAAATTAAAGAGATCGTTAAGGAATACGGTCAGGCTGCCCGAAATGCTATGCTAGCAGGTTTTGACGGTATTGAACTTCATGGTGCTAATGGGTATTTGATTAATCAATTTATCGATTCGGAAGCAAATAACCGCAAGGACGAATATGGTGGAAGTTTGGAGAACCGTTTACGATTTATGAAAGAGGTCGTAGCAGAAGTTATTGGTCAAATCGGTGCTGACCGAGTTGGGATACGCTTAGCCCCTCTAACGACGCTGAACGGTGCAGTGGATGCAAGTCCGGAGACAACTTACCTGGAAGCGGTCAAGGCTTTGAATGAATTGGGCATAGCCTATATTCATATTGCGGAGGCCGATTGGGAAGATGCTCCCATAATGCCGATTGAATTTAAACAATCTATCCGTACTGCTTTTGACGGGATGATTATTTATGCCGGGAAATATTCTCAGGAAAAGGCTGAACAAGCTATTGATGAAGGCTGGGCAGATATGATAGGTTTCGGACGCCCGTTTATAGCTAATCCCGATTTACCATACCGACTGGAGCATAAGCTGGAACTCAATACGCCTGATCCATCAACCTTCTTTGGCGGTACAGAAAAAGGATTGATTGATTATCCCACAGTAATGGGTATGGAGGCGATGTAGCGTTATCAATCCAAAAGGATTATGGACAGACCGGCCAATATTTATTGGTCGGGAGTACTCGTGGCTTTTATTTAACATAACATAAATTATAATGTTAATTGTAGCGTCCTAAAATTACTTGACACCAATAATATAATTTATTGATTTCAAGAATTATGACTAAAGTACAAAAAGAAAAAAAATCCATTAGTGTTAAAGAAAAACGGACACTTGTTCAAAAATATTACGCCAAACTTGTTTCAAAACAAGAAATTTTGGATGATTACGGAATCAATGAGCGAACCCTTCGACGCTGGTGTTGGTGGTATGAAGAGTTAATCCAAAAAAAGTATAAAATTCGACCTAAGATGAAAAAAAGTGAATTACCGGATGATCCTAAGGCTTTGAAAAAACTGATTATGGAAATTCAGCGGGAAAAAGAAAATGCAGAGTTAAAGGCTGAGGCTATGGAGATTATTGTCGATATCGCCTCTGAATCAACAGGTATTAACTTTAAAAAAAAAGTTGGTGGGAAGCGGTCGACAAAATGAAGCAGCGGTATCCAGCTGTCGGATTAAATCGAATTACCGCTTGTTTTGGATATACCCGACAAGCCTGGTACCAGCATGAAGATGTCTTGATGTCTCATTATGAAATGGAAAAAGTTGTTGTTGAGCAGGTCAAGAGAAAGAGAAAAAAACTTAAATTGAGGAAGTTAGGCACAAGAAAACTTTATCATGTACTCAATGAAGAGCTTAAGGAATTAGGCATTTATATAGGCCGAGATAAATTATTTACCATTCTAAGAGAAAATAATTTATTGATAAAAAAGAAAAGGAACCGGGCGATCACCACCAATTCAAATCATCGTTTCAAAAAATATAAGAATCTAATTCAGGGAACCACACCCACCCGACCTGATGAGCAATACGCTGCAGATATCACCTACATAAAGTTGTTAGGCCCAGAGGATTTTTGTTATCTGCACTTGATTACGGATTTGTATTCTCACAAAATTGTTGGGTGGCATCTTTCCCGATCTCTTGCCGCTAAAGAAAGCAGAAAAGCCTTGAAAATGGCGCTTAAACAACGAAAAAACAAGAATTTACCTCTTATTCATCATTCAGATCGTGGGGTTCAATACTGTAGTAATAAATACGTACAGGATTTAAGAAATGCCGGTGTCAGCATAAGTATGACGGAAAGTTATGATCCTTATCAAAATGCTGCTGCCGAGCGCGTGAATGGCATATTAAAGGACGAATTGGACTTGGGTGCCCGATTTATGAGTTTTGAAGAGGCATTTGCCTGGACAAGCGATGCTATAGAGGTTTACAATTTCAACAGGCCTCACTTAAGTATCAACATGTTAACTCCGGATCAAGCCCATCAGATGAGTGGGCCAATAAAAAAATTATGGAAGAATTACTATCAATTAAAACTCAAGAATAGGGAAAGTAATAAACCTCTTGAGAAAAGAAGGAAGAAACGTTTTGATGGGGAGTTCATGCCAAGCAAATAGCAAATGCTATTTGCTGCATGGATGAGCTATCAAAATGACCCGCCGGGAGGCTCCACTCCTACTAGTGTTATTGAAATAGTACAATTATTTAGGGAGTATTATTACGTTGAAATGGTGTCAACGTATTTCAGGACGTGACAAATTGAAATAATCTAAAATAAGTCTACATCATATACTAAACTATTGTTTTGTAGAATATTATGAAAAGGAAAGTTAAAGTAACCAAGAAGCTTAAATTAGAAATTATTGTATAGGACTTTAACATTTTTGTTAGTGGATTGAAATTCATTCACTAACAATGCAAAAATAAAATTTATAACGAAAATCCAAAAATTCGGTGTGATGCGAGGAAACCGCTTTCAACTATTAATAGATCTAAGGCATGTTAAGATTTATATTTCAAATAACCGCAATTAAGTAAAATAAAAAAGGAATAAGCAAATGATCCTTAGCAAACTCCATTTTACTCAAAGTATTCCCCGGATCCTATTCAAAAACCATAAAAAAAAGGCAACCCCAAAAATGGAGTGCCCTAATAATATTTTGATCAGACAATGCCGATTCGTTTGAAAAAAGCCGTCAATATTCGTTAATGCGGATCCTGCACCACCATATAACCTCCATTAGTTTGACGGTAGTAAGTATTTCCAAAATTAAAATATAATGATCCCCCAATGGTAACTCTTCTGTTACCCGTTGGTAGTACATTAATTACCAAACCATTTGGAGGAGGAACCATTTGATAGCCACCGTTACAGGCAACATAATAATTTCCTCCATGGCAATAATAATCTCTTCCACTATAACGATAACATCTGGAACCCCTTGGATATTGTTTAACAATTACCGTTTTCTTTTTATGGCCGTGTTTATGGCCTTTACCTTTTTTATGATGATGATGTTTCTTTTTCCCTTTGCCGCCCTTTTCTTTTACAACAACAACTTTTCTTTGTGCATGAGCTTCAGTATTTGAAATACAGTTGATAGCAAAAATAAGAAAGAAAAATACTAGAAATTTTTTCATAGGTAGTAATTTAATTTCCACTAAAATAGGGCTATTTCCATTAGAGAAAATTAAGAAAATCTCAAAAGTTGATTATTTCTTACATCAACATCACATCATTTTGGGGATATATTTTCGTTTAATAAATTAATTTTAAGTTAACAAAGGATCAACAAAACACGCTAGATTATTGACTATAAACACAATGACATAAGTTAATTTATACCAAACGCGACTGCCTGCAATCTATTTTTCTTCTTTTTCTGAATTAAAACTAAGTTAATTTGGCCTGGCGGGAAGTTTATATGCATTGTTAAAAATAATGATTTCATTTTTGTTATTTTTAACTACCCCTTTCCCATCTTTTACAAACCCTTATTTACTGATTTGCTGTCTATTAATATGCCAGTATTTGAAGTAATGGCGCTGAAGGAATTGCGGCTTATTTTTGTGATCTATTGCCCTTGTATTTTATACGAAAAGGGAAAAAAAATCTAACCTTGAAAAGACGCCTCAATCTGAATAATAATTATTTTCCCGTCAACGAAAGCGGGGATTTAGATTATGAACAAGGCAAATGGCAAGAAGTCATGGAGGAGTTTTGTAGGTGGATTGACGAAGATTAAAATCCTGCTTTAAAAAAAAGGCGATGCCTGGATTTAACCCTGTCACCGCCTTTCGAATATAAAGATATTTGCTTAGAATAATTTATTCAGAATGTCATCTTCCACAATCTCCGGTAAAGTCACTTTTAGGTCCGGACGACGTTCCATCTCGCGCTTGATGGCAAACATCGCCTCATCATTTCTGGCCCAGGAACGACGGGAAATACCGTTGTTTACATCATAAAATAACATATTCTTCAAACGGGCATCTGCTTCTTCAGAACCATCCAGCACCATACCGAATCCGCCATTCATCACTTCCCCCCAGCCTACGCCGCCACCATTGTGGATAGAAACCCAGGTAGCGCCACGGAAACTATCACCGATCACATTGTGAATGGCCATATCAGCGGTGAAACGAGAACCATCATAAATATTGGAAGTCTCGCGGTAAGGTGAATCTGTACCGGAAACATCATGATGATCACGACCCAGAACTACCGGCGCAGTCAATTCCCCTGAAGCCACTGCTTTATTGAATTCTTCGGCAATTTTAGCACGGCCTTCCGCATCAGCATAAAGAATACGTGCCTGAGAGCCTACCACCAATTGGTTCTTTTCCGCTTCCAGAATCCAGGTGATATTATCCTGCATTTGCTCCTGAATTTCTTCCGGTGAATTGGCCTTGATTTCCTTCATCACACGAACGGCAATCGCATCGGTTTTGCTTAAGTCTTCCGGCTTGCCCGAAGTACAAACCCATCGGAAAGGACCGAAACCATAATCAAAACATTTTGGTCCCAGAATATCCTGCACGTAAGAAGGATAACGGAAATCAATGCCATTTTCCGCCATTACATCGGCACCGGCGCGGGAAGCTTCCAGCAAAAAGGCATTACCGTAATCAAAGAAATAGGTGCCACGGGTGGTATGTTTGTTCACCGCCGCAGCATGACGACGCAAGGATTCCTGAACGGCTACTTTAAATGCCTCAGGTTCTTCGGCAATCATTCGGTTGGATTCTTCATAAGAATAACCTACCGGATAGTAACCGCCAGACCATGGATTATGCAAGGAAGTCTGATCAGATCCCAGGTGAATATAAATCCCCTCTTCATCAAATTTCTCCCATACATCTACAATGTTGCCCTGGAAGGCAATCGATACCACTTCTTCATTTTGCTGAGCCGTACGAACTCGTGCCACCAAGGCGTCCAAATCCGCAACAATCTCATCTACCCAACCCTGCTCATGACGCTTGGTCGCTGCAGCTGCATTTACTTCCGCACAGATCGTGATACAACCAGCGATATTACCTGCTTTGGGCTGTGCACCGGACATCCCGCCTAAACCAGCAGTCAGGAAAATTTTCCCTTTGGAGCTCTCCCCTTTTTCCAAATTCTTCCGGAAAGCATTCATTACAGTAATCGTTGTACCATGAACGATACCCTGTGGACCGATATACATATAAGAACCTGCGGTCATCTGTCCGTATTGAGTCACACCCAATGCATTGAATTTCTCCCAATCATCTGGCTGTGAGTAATTCGGGATCATCATACCATTGGTGACGACCACTCTTGGTGCATCCTTAGAAGAAGGGAATAATCCCATCGGGTGACCTGAATACATATGGAGGGTTTGATCTTCCGTCATCGTGGCCAGGTACTTCATGCACAATAAGTACTGTGCCCAGTTCTGGAAAACGGCACCATTGCCACCGTAAGTAATTAATTCATGCGGATGTTGGGCTACCGCCGGGTCCAGATTATTCTGAATCATCAACATAATGGCTGCTGCCTGAGATGATTGTGCAGGATACTCCTCGATTGGACGGGCATACATTTTATATTCCGGCATGAATCGGTACATATAAATTCGTCCATATGCCTCCAATTCTTCTGCAAACTCCACGGCTAGTTCTGCATGCCAGTCCTTTGGGAAATAGCGTAAAGCATTTCTTACCGCTAAACGCTTTTCCTCTGCATTTAGAATTTCCTTTCTTTTAGGAGCATGATTTGCATTGGGATCCAACTCCTTTTTAGGAGGTAATTGGTTGGGGATACCCTGAAGAATTAATGATTTGAAATCCATATATGTATAATCTTTTATTCTTTACTATAGAAGCATTATGTTAAATGCGCGAATGAAATATTAAAGCTCAAAAGCTAACTGACCATCTACCCATACTTTTGCAGGCTTTAATTTTCCTTGCTGATAGAAGACTTCGTTAATATGAGTGGTTGGGAAAGCGATAAAATCCGCTTTTTGCCCCGGCACTAATCGACCACGGTCTTGCAGTTTCAAGGCAGCGGCGGCGCGGTATGTTAATCCGGCTAATAATTCTGTATTGCTTAATTTTTGGAAAGTACCCAGAATGGCCGCCTGCATGAGCAAATCACCCATGGGTGCAGAACCCGGATTCCAATCCGAGGCCACGGCCACAGCACCTCCGGCATCCAATATTTTTCTGGCAGGGGTATAAGCACAACCTAATCCCATGGATGCGCCCGGCAAAGCGGTGGCGATCACATTAGAGTCCGCTAATAATTGTACCTCTTCTTCCCCGCTGGCTTCAAGATGATCTGCACTAAGTGCCTCAAAATCCACTGCGACCTGCGAACCAGAAGTACTGAACTGATCGGCATGTACAGTGATATCAAATCCCATCGCTTTGGCTTTTTCAAAATAAGGTTTGATCACTTCCGCGGAAAAAGCTTCTTCTTCAATGAAGGCATCCATGCGGTTGGTCAATCCCTCTTCTTTTAATATCGGAAATAATTCTTCCGCAATATGAGTCAGATATTCTGAAAAATCTCCATCAAAATCTTTTGGCTTGATATGAGCGGCCAGGCAGGTAGGAATCAATTCCGATTTGGTGTCGGCCGCCTGAATGGCCCGCAACATTTTCAATTCTTCGTCTACGGAAAGACCGTAACCACTTTTCACCTCGATAGTCGTTACCCCATCCGACAGGTGACGGGCAGCACGCTGCTCAATACCAGCAGTTAGTTCTTCCTGGCTGGCTTTACGGGTTTGCGTAACCGTATCCCAAATTCCCCCTCCTGCTTTTGCAATTTCCAGATAAGTTTTACCGGCATTACGCATCGCATAATCACGGGCACGGGAACCACCAAAACAAATATGGGTATGACTATCGACCAATCCTGGCATAATGACCATGGGTTGATCCAGAATGGTCATTTCAGTCTCCAGCTTTTCAGCCTCTGATTTCAGGACTTCAAAGTCTCCTGCTTTTAATATTTTATCACCTTCCAGTAAAAGTCCGGCCTGGTTTATTGTGGAGAGGGCTTCATCACTCAATGCACCTTTCAGGGGCATGTCGGCCATGGTCACCAACTGATGAATCGGGCCGATAAATGTATATTGATTTTTCATAAGGAAAAGAAAGGGAAAAAAGGACCGGCAAGCAGCGAACGCACCAAATACCACTCACCGGATCCTTTCGGGTTAATATTGTTCAAACTCCTCGTTAAATCGACTCGAGAAATTAACTTTTTCCTTAGCGGCCATCGTTTCTGCTAAGTTAAGAATTTGGCGGGACTTTATCATCTCTATACCCAATTCAATATCATCGGCAAACACTCTGTCGACCTCAGCGAAGGAAACTTTTTCACGAACCGCATTGTGGATAGCATCCAGAATAAGACCGGATTTCATCGGACGACGGAATTCAAAAGCCTGAGCAGCCGTTAGTAATTCGATGGCCAGAATTTTTTCCACATTTTCAATAACACGCAATGCTTTACGACCAGCGATGGAACCCATGGAAACATGGTCCTCCTGGCCTAAAGAAGTCGGAATACTATCCGCAGAAGCCGGGAAACAGCTGGTCTTATTCTCAGAAGCCAGTGCAGCGGAAGTATATTGCAAAATCATATAGCCGGAATTAATACCGGTATCTTTCATCAACAATTTAGGAACACCAGGGGAATTCCCTTCCAGTGCCAGATAAATTCGACGATCGGAAATATTACCGATTTCAGAAGCAGCCAGACAGGCATAATCCAGCGCCAAAGCCAATGGCTGACCGTGGAAACTACCACCGGAAATGGTCAACTCTTCATCAATTACAATCGGGTTATCCGTTACCGAATTACATTCAATCTCTACCAATTCCTTCAAATGCAACCAGGCATTACGGGAAGAACCGTGCACCTGTGGGATACAACGCAAAGAATAAGGATCCTGAACGCGATCACAATCAATATGATCTTCCATAATTTCAGATCCCTTGAAAAGCGATTTGATTCTGGCTGCTACGTGAATATTTCCTTTATACGGGCGCAATTCATGCAATTCCGGATAGAAAGGTTTCACGGATCCCTGCAATCCTTCAATCATCATCGCTCCCACGATATCTGCCTGCGACAAACAGGAATGTAATTTTTCTACTACTTTTACCGCATGTGCCAGGATAAACTGGGTCCCATTGATCAAAGCCAGACCTTCCTTCGGCCCCAAATCAACAGGAGCCAAATCAGCCTCTTTAAAAAGCACCTCTGTGGTAATGCGTTCTCCTTTATAATCCACTTTACCCAAACCTAAAAGTGGTAGGAATAAGTGGGATAACGGACACAAATCTCCGGAAGCACCAACCGATCCCTGCTCCGGCACTACAGGAATGGCATCATTTTCAATATGCCAAAGGATACGATCCAGCGTATTTTCATTAATTCCGGAATTACCCTTTGACAGGGATTGCATTTTCAATACCAGCATGAGTTTGGCAATTTCGGTCTCCACCGGATTCCCTACCCCAACACTGTGCGATTGTAAAATATTGCTTTGCAGAATTTTCGTTTCTTCTTTTGAAATACTGGTGGTACATAAAGGGCCAAATCCGGTATTGATCCCATAAACGGCATCTCCCTTTTCTACAATTTTCTCTACCACCTCACGGTTAGCAATTACCTTGGCGCGCTGCGCTGCTGATAATGTTCCGCGAACTTCACCGCGTGCAATTTTCAATGCTGTGCCGGCGGTCAAATAGTCTTCCCCAAATCGAAAAGTCTGCATAATATCTGTTCGTTTTAATAAAACCCTTTAAATCGTAACCATCTTCGGAAAACAATGCTTCTTCCTAGTGGAAATATTTATTAATTATCCCGAAACGGCCGATTCTACGGTCAAATGGATTTTTCAAGGGCGAATTTATTGATTACATTTGATAATCAGTAATACCTTTTTTGTCATTAATTAATAACTGTGAGTAATCAGATAGAACTTCGACACCTGCGCTATTTCAAGGCCGTCGCCGAGGAATTGCATTTCCGCAAAGCAGCAGAAAAGCTGTTCATTTCTCAACCGGGCCTTAGCCGGCAAATAAAACAACTGGAGGAAAATTTGGGAGCCACCATATTAGAAAGAGACAAAAAGGAAGTACGTCTGACCCCGGCCGGAGAATACCTGAAAACCGAAATTGACCTGATGCTCAACCACCTCAATTTTAGTTTCCAGCAGGTTAAACATGTGGCAGAAGGAGCTTCAGGAGAAATCCGAATAGGCTTTTTAGGTTCTGCCATGCAAAATGTGGTACCGGATCTTTTGCTTAAGATGAATGAAAAATTCCCGAACATCAAGTCCAGTCTGGAAGAGATGTCGAACTATGATCAGGTGCAGGCCATACTGAAAGATGAAATGGATCTGGGCTTTGTCCGCTTGGCCAGAGTACCGGAAAATATCGGTCTGAAGGCAGTATTTACAGATTCTTTTTCTGTGGTATTGCCCGGAGATCACCCTCTGGATACCGCCAATTTCACCTCCATCGCACAATTGGCTGAGGAAAAATTCATTCTTTTTACCGCCGACTATTCCAATCTCTATTTCAACACCATAATGAGTATTTGTGAAGATCAGGGGTTCAGTCCGACAGTAAGCCATAAAACCGTACACGCCCAAACCATCTTCAAGCTCGTTGAAAATAATATGGGCGTATCCATTGTACCCACCAGCCTACAGGAAGGCTACAATCTGAATATTAAATTCATTGAATTAAAGGACATTCCCCAAAAGGCCATCCTGTCCATGATCTGGAAAAAAGATAATCGAAATCCGGTATTGAAAAGTGTAATGGGATTGGTATAAGACTACCTCTTCCTCCTGAAAGTAGCTAACCCTGGTCGTTGCATATTGTTACGACCCATTTGCTTAGGAGCGTCCGCTTCGCAAACACCAAAACTAACAAAAAGGAAGTTTCGCACGATCTCCCGAATACTTCCCTCCCATTTTCTATTGTAATAGTATTCTTAATAAATAATTTTGGAGAAGATCAGTGAGCAAAAGAGAGCGGACGCTCTCGGGATTTTGGGTCTTAGACTGGAGCCTAAGACCAGTGGTGGTCATTGTTTTAATTGAGGCATGCCGGCTTTGTGAAAAAAGTAACACCGGACGTTGCATCCCAATACTGGTCGTTGCATATTGCTACGACCCATTTGCTTAGGAGCGTCCGCTCCCAAAACACCAAAGTGAACAAAAAGGAAGCTTCCCACGATCTCCCGTATACTTCCCCTCCATTTTCTATTGTAATAGTATTCTTAATAAATAATTTTGGAGAAGATCAGTGAGCAAAAGAGAGCGGACGCTCTCGGGATTTTGGGTCTTAGACGGGAGCCTAAGACCAGTGGTGGTCATTGTTTTAATTGAGGCATGCCAGCTTTGTGAAAAAAGTAACACCGGACGTTGCATCCCAACCCTGGTCGTTGCATGTTGCTACGACCCATTTGCTTAGGAGCGTCCGCTTCGCAAACACCAAAACTAACAAAAAGGAAGTTTCCCTCGATCTCCCGTATACTTCCCCTCCATTTTCTATTATAATAGTATACTTTATAAAAAATTTTCGAGAAGATCGTAAACAAAAGAGAGCGGACGCTCTCGGGATTTTGGGTCTTAGACGGGAGCCTAAGACCAGTGGTGGTATTTCCCCACAGAATCAACAAGATAGAAAGCGTCATCAAATGATAACACAAACACTGGTCGTTGCATGTTGCTACGACCCATTTGCTTAGGAGCGTCCGCTTCGCAAACACCAAAACTAACCAAAAGGAAGTTTCGCACGATCTCCCGTATACTTCCCCTCCATTTTCTATTATAATAGTATACTTTATAAAAAATTTTCGAGAAGATCGTAAACAAAAGAGAGCGGACGCTCTCGGGATTTTGGCTCTTAGACGGGAGCCTAAGACCAGTGGTGGTCATTGTTTTAATTGAGGCATGCCGGCTTTGTGAAAAAAGTAACACCGGACGTTGCATCCCAATACTGGTCGTTGCATATTGCTACGACCCATTTGCTTAGGAGCGTCCGCTCCCAAAACACCAAAGTGAACAAAAAGGAAGCTTCGCACGATCTCCTTTATACTTCCCACCCATTTTCTATTGTAATAGTATACTTTAAAAAAAATTTTGAAGAAGATCGGTGAGCAAAAGAGAGCGGACGCTCTCGGGATTTTGGGTCTTAGACGGGAGCCTAAGGCCAGTGGTGAGCATTAAAGAAAACTAATGGTTAATTTACCAAATTCACCCGCATACTGCCTTGCACTACTCCAAATCCAATCTCTTGCATCAAAAACTAAACCCGATTTCACTGGATTTTGATGGATATAATCAAGTTTTTGATCCAGCATGTCATTTGTCGACAATAGGATGGGGTGGTTGTGTTGTTGCCAAAATTGAAATGATCCATTTCTTTGATTCCGAATACCAGCATTTTGAAACATCCAATACATCCACCTTTGCCGGCTTTCCTTATTACCTTCCTCCTCCAAAATACTTCTAACTCTTTTAGAAGTAAAGGATTTGAAATCACGAATCACTCCTGATAACTCTCCACTATTAACACTCAAAATCAAATGGATATGATTAGACATTACACAATAAGCATGAACATTCAGATCCTTATTTTTTATACAAAATTTCAGGCTATCTAACAAAACATAACGATAAACCTCACGGGTAAAAATATCAATCCAATTCACAACCGTAAAGGTGACAAAATAGATCCTATGCTGATCCCGTATGGCATATTTCCTTCCCATAATTTTTTAGAATATTATTCGTAATAAATATATTTTGGTTTAATCAATAAGGAAAAAGGAGCTGACGCTCCCGGGATTTTGGGTCTTAGACGGAAACCTTAGATCAGCAGTATTAAAGTCGGCACCTAAGTTCAGTGGTGGTCTATCGGTTTCCCGGGAATTTCCAATTGGCCGCCTGGGCCAGGGATGAAGGCAGAGGCGAAGCCGTTTGTCTGAGCTCCTTTGGGGCGGGTGATGCCATGACCAATTATCAATAAATTACCCGCCCCTAAGAGCGAGTGCCGCCAGCGCGGTGAGCGGATGCGAGGGCCCCATAAAGCCAATCATAATTTTGGGGAGTCAGCAGGATTATGTTATTTTGACTATTATTTGTTCAACAGAAATCCCAATAAGATGAAAGATACCAGCCATCATGATGCCCGCATTGCTGAAATGACTTTTGCTTCGGTGTATCCGCATTATGTCACCAAGGTAGAAAAGAAAGGGCGAACGGAGGAAGAGTTGCTGAAGGTCATCGAGTGGCTTTGTGGTTATCAGGCAGAGCAGGTTCAGGAATTGATCGAAGAAAAAGCGACCTTTAAAGCCTTTTTTGAGGCTGCGACTTTGAATCCGAATGCCTCCCTGATCAAAGGGGTGATTTGTGGTTATCGGGTGGAAGAAATTACCAATCCCTTGACGCAACAGGTGCGTTATTTGGATAAGCTGGTGGATGAACTGGCCAAAGGCAAGAAGATGGAAAAGGTATTGCGGACGATTTAAGCAGCATCTGGGCGGCTTAAAACTTCCTCTCGTCTGGCTGAAAGACGGAAATGATGGTTGTAAATTCCGCTGTGCTGGCTGTTGCGCGCTGCTTGTTGCTGCGGCAGTAGTGCTATGTTGAGAAAACAAAATTCCCCCAAACCGGGCAATGGACTAAGAGCGTCTTTAAAGAAAATGAAAAAATTATATTGGTTATTTATATGTATTGGTTGTTGCCTAAGTTGTCAGGAGCATGAACAAAATACTGAAGTAAAAAATGAACCATTAGCGCTCATTATTACAGATGAAGTTTATCAACTATTGAATGACGCTTATTTACCTGTGTGCAAGGAGGTGCTTAGAAACAAAGATGAAAAAATTATATTAATGGAAAGTCCAGTGGACAGGTCAATTAGTCGTATGTCCAAAGATTTTGCTTCAGCAATTGATCATGATTTTTTTCGTCGGCAGATTAATACAAAAGGAAAATGTGACACCTGTACCATTTTTGTAAATATCGACACCTCATATGAAGGCGATATTAAATGGGATAGTAGCAGACTCCCTGATGCTCATTTTACTACATTAGAACATCTCAGGCGATTCTTTTACCTGAACCAATCTGATCAATCGAAACAATTTCGAAAGGAATGGAAAGAAGAATATGGCTATGGGTTCGTGTCCATTACTATTCCGGTATTCAGCAGAGATTCCACCACAGCATATTTGGAAGAGGATGTGACTAATTTTGATTGGTTTTGTGGCAGCGGAAAATGCCGACTTTTAAAATTCGTAAAGGAGGATGGTAAGTGGAACTGTGCTCAAAAAAAATACTTATAATTCGGCCGGCTTGTAACCTAATAAGTATATACTCCGCAATTTTTTTAGATGTGAATAAGATTATTTTTTAGGCAATCATTTATTATCCGAATGGAAAAAGTACCCAGCCATCATAGCAGTTAAAGTGTAGGATAAAATTATTAGTCAGCAAAATAAAAACCGACCCAATGCTCTTTCAAATTAACCTAAAACCTTTTTAGGCCTTCCGGCCCGGAGAAGACCTCTACCTTATTCAAAAAAAGGGCGCTACCCATTGCAGCGTCCTTTTATATTTAAGGAATCAATCCTGATTACTATTCCTCCTTATTTCACTTCTACCCACTGTCCAGTGGTCAGGGATTGCAATTCCCCATTGTACATGGCTTCACAAAGGGCAACCGGCAAATAGGACTTTCCTTTATAGGATGCATGTAATAGCACGATGAAAGTTTTCTCCTCATTCTTTTTCAGAGAGAAAAAGGTTTGTACTTCATCATCGCGGATGTCCTGATAATCGAAGCTGCTTTGCGATTTGAAAGCAGAAGTTCCCAGGAATCGATCATTGGTGATCTCCCAGTTCGCCGGGATAATCTGACGCAGGGCGACATTTTCTACTCCCTGAGTAGCAGACAAATTCTTCACGGCAACGACCGCTTTGAAATCAGTCCCTTGTTTAATTTGATCCACCTCTATAGGATTTCCTTTCTCGTCCTGATAGCCGATTTGCAAACGCAGGCCTTTATTCACCGGCTGTTCTGCAGTTTGCAATGGGATTCCTTTATGGCTCATGGTCAGGAATAGTTCCTCATTACCGATATTCTTCACTTTCAACTCCCCATTTTCCAAAGGCGCTATGTCGAATTGTTTGCTGTAGACGCCACTCACATCGGTGACTTTCGTCTTCTTCAATTGATTGCCCTCAAATTGGAAATTCATATCGTTCGCCTTTGTGGGATTAATCATTTGGGAAGCAGAAAGCAAGGCGAAAGCCGTAGTCTGCGTACTCATCCAGTCATCAGAAGATAAGGCTTTGGAAATTTTAATCAACATTGGCATGGCCGTTTCTCTATCGCCCAGATGCAATAAAGCGCTCATAATGATGGCCTCATCCCGAACTTTAGAACCATAGGTACTGGAGCCCGCCAGATAATGAGGAATTTCCTGAGAGGCTGAGGCAATTAATTTTTGCCCGGTCTCCGGATATCCCGCCAAAGCATAGGCATCTGCCAATATCCATTTAGATAAATTCTCTAGTTCAGGTAGTTCTCTCAATCTGTTCATGGCTGAAAGATCCGCCTGATTGGCCTTCGCCAGTCCTAATAGTCGATAAGCCTGTGGCTTGGCCACTCCTTTTACAGAAAGGCTGGCCTTTGAGGCACGTGTTTTCTGATAATCCAACAGCTTATTATAAAAATCTGCCGGTACATCAAAGCCATCGGCTCTGGCTTCGGTCAGAAAATCAAAGGCATAAGAACAAGCCCAGGAGCTTACATAATCACCACCGGGCCAATAGGAAAGCCCTCCATCAAAATGGCGGAAGGTCATCAGACGCTGAATCCCGGCCTGAATATTATTCTTCACTTCGGCTTCTTTATTCAAAGGAATCAGTCCGGCACGCAATAAGGCCAATTGCGGGAAGACGGAAGAAGTCGTCTGTTCCAAACAACCGTAAGGGTACTTGATCAAATACTTCAACCGGTTTTCAATATCCAGCGGTGGCAGGTTGGTCACTTCCATCGAAAGTACATTGGTCCCCTCCAATCCGGTCGCCTTATACTTTAGGGTCCGGACTTCTCCCGGTTTCAATAGTGCAGTTTGCTTCGTCTGAACTTCCGGATTCGAAGGACGAACCATGAACTCAATCTCTTCCGTATTACTTTCCCCATTACTGCTAGCCGTAACTTTAATCTTTGCCGCGCCTACTTTTGGAAGGGTTTTTAATCGGAAAAATTTCAGTACCTCTTTTTTACCAACAGTAATCGATTGGCTTTTCTCCCCCACTATTTCTACCGGACCTTCTACTGCTATACTTACTGTGCCACTGCCAAAAGCATCTTCTTCTCCGAAAATACTCACCGGCACGCTGACTTCTTCACCGGGTCCCATCACGCGGGGGAAAGTAGTTATCACGGAGAGGGGTTCCCGAACAATCACGGATTTTTCCGCTGCCCCGAACCGGCTACCGAAACCGGCCACCACCATGGTCCGCACGGCGCCTACATAAGGAGGCATCTGGATTTTATGCGTCTTCTCTTCCCCTTCTTTTAACTGAAATGGGCCTAAGAATTTCACCACCGGCTTAAAGCGATTCACTTCATCGGCTTGTTTTTGCCCAATGGCATCATCCCCACCAATCGCAAGCAAACGTTCCAAATCACCGGTGTAAGCTCCAATTACCTCATCGTATAAATCAAAAGTATAAACCCCCAGGGCCTCCTTTTTATTAAAAGCGGACCATGGATCCGGGGTTCTGAAATTGGTCAATCCCAGCAAGCCTTCATCCACTACCGCCAATGTGTAGTTCATGGCCTTGCCTTCTTGCTCCTTCACTTTTACCTCAAAAGCGGCATTGGAACGCAACTTATCCGCCATGCTGATTTGAGGATTTAGGTGCGAATCAGGATTGCTCACAGAAATCGCCTGCACACCATACATTCTCATCGGACGATCATTGGCAGTCTGCTCATGCGGCTGTACCAAAGTCACAAATACATAAGCATTAGGGGCCATCTTAGTATGAGCGACCAATTCAAAATCAGTCGGACTGTCGCTCAGATTCACCCAATGCGCCTCTATCACTTCATGGCCATTTTCAATAGAAACCAACGCACGGGCACCCTGAGCAGCAGGTAATTTCACGGTGACAAAATCTCCTACTGCATATTCTTTTTTATCCGTGGTAAAGTCCAGACGAGTCGCCCCTTCGCCACCTTTGTCCTCATTCACCCAGCCCGGCCAGTCAGCATAAAAAACCTTGCCGGCCGTTTGGCCCGAAACCTTATCGGTGACTTTTATGTAGTATCGACCCCAATCCCGGTTAGGAATATTAAATTGCACGGAAGCTTTTCCATTCACTAAATCGGTATCAAAGGTTCGATAGGGGGTTTTAGATTTTGAAGACAGATAATAGGACAAATCTTCCTGTCCATCATTCCACCACCATCTCCAGCTCAACTTATACAATTGAACTTTCACCGATCGCTTACCGGTGCTTAACTTTCCTTTGGTATCTACCTGCACTAATTCCACCTGTTGATTTTTATTGGTCAACAGGCCATTACTGTCATTTAGCTTGGGCATTTTAAAACCGATCATCGTTGGATATGGATAATAATCCACATCTTCTCTACCAATAGAGAAATCTCCCCCATTCTCATAGGCTTTCCCTCTCAATAGTAATTTCACCTTGGTCGGTGCTGCCTTTGGCTTCTGCTCCGAAACACTGATTTTTGTATATCCCTCCGCATTGGTTTTTCCTTCAAAAATCGAAATACCCGAAGGATTAAACGTTGTGGATTCATCATTAAATTCAAAGCTTTCAAAATCAGGAAAGCTTACCTTAGACTTTTGCATGAACATTTCATACTCCGTCTTTAAGGTCGCTCCCGGGGCACCATGCAACCAATTCACCTGCAAATCGCCATTAAAAGCCAATGGTCCCACTACCGGATTTGTATCAAGCGTCAACTCCAATTTCAGGCGATTCGGCTTCACTGTTTCCAGGCGAATAGGCAAACTAAAACTCGCACCACCGACGCGTGCGGTGGCCACCCAAAAGCCGGTAGGCGCATTGCGATCCGTTGGTAATTTAAAGGTGTATAATCCGAAAATCTTTCCTCTGCTTACGCGTTTGGTCACTAACTGCCCGGAAGGATCTTTCAGCTCTAAGGTCACCGGATGGGCCGGCGGCAACAAATGCTGACGATCTTCCAACATAAATCCCAAATTCAGGGTATCTCCAGGTCGCCACACGCCACGCTCACCGTAAAGAAAGCCTTTCAAACCTTCCTGCACCTTACTTCCACGCACATTAAAATTACTGGTGGACAAAGCCTGATTCATTTTTAATTCCAGGTAACCATATTCTCCGCCTTCACTTTTGGCTACCAATAAAAACGGACGACGAACAAACTCCAGACTCACCATGCCTTCGCCATCGGTCTTGGCTTCGGAAATCACCTGATTCTGACGATCCAAAATTTTCACCTGCACATTAGGTAGTGGAAGTGCCGTACGCAAATCAGTGATAAAAGCTTTTACCGCGCCTTTCTCCGCGGACTTGGCGATGATACCCAAATTGGAAGCGAAAATATTGCGATAGGCCCAACGACTTTTTTGATAAAACTGACTATGGCAGGGGTTGTCTCTTTCCCTCCAGTTATAATCATCATCATAAGTACTGTAAGGGTCAAACTGATAATGCCCTACATTCAAGGATTTCAATTGCTGCGCATCCTCTTCATAATCAACCTCATCCACTTCAGGACAGAAGCCCATTACATGTGATTTTCTAAAGCTTAACCTCACCCGATAAATAGCGCCCTGCTCCTGTTTAATTAATTCTTCCAAATCCAGGGTAAAGCGCTGACTTTTATTGGGTAACATTATCCCGAAATTAGTCAGGTCAATCGTCTTTCGCACCACCGGATAGGATACATTCTCCAAATATTCACTACCGGATAAGGTATTTTGTTGAAAAAACTGATGAATATTATTTTCAAAAATTTTCCATACCGTCACATCCACTTTCTTCAAGTTCATAGCCTTAAACGGCAAAACCATTCCACTGGTAGAAGGCAAGATATTACCTTTCCCAATGAAATTGACCGTAGGCGCTTGCATATTAAATTCTACCTCAAAGCTTTTCCGTTCCTTCAATTTCTTCGCGCCTTCACCTCGGATACCCGGATTTACCGTTAAGGTAAAACTCTGTGCCTGTTTATTGGTGGGGTAAACCAAAATTTTGGAGCCATCAATAATGGTTTTATTATTTCCTTTAGAGATTTCAATCAACCCCTTTAAGTTTTGTGGGCTTTTGATCGGATCAGAAAACGACAATACCACATAAGGTTCACTATCGTTTTTGATCTGCATGCCCAACACTTTAAAGTCATCCTGAGAAGGAATGGTAAAAGAGCGTTCTCCATGATCCTCCGCACTAGCCAGGGCGGCGCCATCCCAGCTTACTTTTATAGTGGAACTTTTCGACTTCAGTTTCTTGATACCACTGATGGTAAAAGGAAAAACCTTTGCTTTTGGACTACTCCCCCACTCTACTTTTACTTTTTGATCCGACACTTTAATGACCTCCGGCATTTCCTCCACCCGATCGGCGGTAATTACCGCCCCTTTGATCAACATTTCATTTGAGCCATTGCCCTTACTAGACAAACCATAGAATTCAACCTCCATGCGTTGCTGAATCACTTTTACCGCAAAAGTAAAATCGCTTTGCTTACTGCCAGTTAGTTTGGACAAATTAATTATACCCTGAAACTGCTCCCCGGATTTCAAAGGCGCCTCAGGACTAAATTGAATAGTGGAGGCATTCAGCCATATTGCCGTCCCCTTCAAAGAAGGCTTAAAAGAGAGTATCCCTTTAGGGGAAGTTTCACTCTTAATTTGCTCCTCACCAAAAGGCTGTGAAAACTTCACTACTATGGGCGCATATCGGGAAATGTGGCCCTGTGGAATCTCCCTGATCTCCTCCGGCATTGCGCCATCAGTTGTGATTTGCCCCGAAGGGCTGGATTTACAAGAGATTAGGAACGCCACGGCCATAATCCCAAATAAAAAGTAATGTAATGGTTTAAAATTCATCAGTATTTAAATAAAATAATCCTTTCAAATATAAATATAAACTTCTGATAATGATAATTATTCAAGGAAAACAACCAGTCCATTCCGCCTCCTTTTCCTCCATTAGAATGTTCAAAAAAAATACAAAGCACCCCTTTCTATTGCTACTTCGGCGCTTGTCTATACTGATTTTTCACGAGAAAATAGGGCGCATAAAATAAGTTCCTCCTGACTCTTACACCCTGCTTTCTCTAAGGAAGCCGAATTATCAATCTTTGAATCAAACTATTGCTGCAAGGCGCAAAAATGTAGGACAATTACCTGCTTCGAGGGTTTTAAGGAATTGGTTGAATGAGTAGCAAACAAGCTTAGCAAATTTGAGCAATAAAAACAGTAAATCTTATAACCCTCACCAACAATAAAGCCTTGGACATGGATTTCCTATCCTCGCCTTGAAATATTCGGGTCAAATAAGCGCATATATAAAAGCCAAAATTCGTAGCGTGAATTTGTTTATTCCAGAAGCGATACCCGGTTATTTTGAGAGAATAGCCTCCCTATTGGTGATAAATTATCCGAAATCGCTTTCGATAATTTGAATTTGCGGCCGGATGGTGGGCTTCTAAATACGCTCTAAGACGAAAGGACCTTACCTTCCGAACTAAATAAAGGTGTTAAGCTTTAATCCTCCTTACCAGGCATGCCTATACCTCCTTCTATAAAAATCCTTTTGGCCTGTTTAACCCGGATTATTCATGCTTCAATCCTCGTTTAGCTGTAAGGCGGAAAAAATGAAGGAATATTTTCCTATTTCGAATTTTTTCCAACGAAACAGATGATTGAGGAGAAAGCAAGCTTGCCCAAAATTGGGCTATAAAAAAATTAGTCGACACGAATATACTAAGCTGATAGTTAGATGGTTAAAGCGGACTCCTGAATCTGGCGGTGAATAATTCGGGTTAATAAGTTATATTATCGCTATCTATTCCAACTCATTAACAAGGACATAGAATGCAATTACCACTTAAACCACCCCCATTTCATTTGGAAGTATTTAAGGCTGCTTTTTGTAAGTTGGTGGCTTCCCTACTAGTGAGAATAGCCCTGTGAATTATGCTTGTTGAGGGAAGTAATACTTTAATGAAACGTTAGAAAACTTTGAGGCTTAAACACGCAATTTTATTGCCCCCGTTTTAGTTTTGTTATACCACCATAGGGAAGGACAAAACCTACCCCCCTTAATCAATTGAATGAAAAATATAAACAGATCGTTTCTTTTGTATTTAGAAATTGAATACTTTAACATCAATCTATCATAAAAATTCGAAACACTTCATCCTCCACAACACTTATTAAAATTCAGTCAAGACTGCTTTTTTACTTCAAAAAAAAGTTCAAAAAGGCGCTAAAAGGCACATCATTTATAGTAGTATAAAAACCTAAACCACATTCAAAACCCGCTAACTAAAATAAGTCATTTTTCGGTCGCCATCTTAAGCACCAGCCCATTGACTAATTAAATAAATCGAAGTTTATAGATTTCTACATTTAATCAAGCCCATTGAAAACGGACCGTCTATTTAATACTTTTCCTCTAATAAGGTATTGAAAAAAACCGCCCGATAAGGTAAAGCTGGTAAGATCAAAATCTTACAAAATCCTTCGTACAAGCCAAAAACACCCCATTCAGTAAAAAAAACTTTCCTAAGATTCATCCATTAAATTTAAATGATTTAGAATGAGAATAATCTACAAACCTCCTTTGTATTAATTCAAGATGCTATCCTTATTAAGATTTTAACCTCAATTTAGCTCAGATGTGTACTCCAAATATTAGAGGATAAAAAAATATCACTTCCCTCCATTTCCTTGCGTGAAATGACACAATACTCTTAGTATCCAAATCAATATTTTTTAAATCTAAAAATGATTTTTAAACTAATATTCTATTTATTAGCGCCTGCATCCACTATTCAACCTTATTGATATGACAGTTTCAATAATAAAAAGAGACTGGAACAAAATTTCCAGGCAAGAAACCGTGAGGTTTAATATAAAGAAACGAGCACTAGATATGTTTAATGATCATGTAATCGTATCATCTTTTAATATTAGCCCACAAGATTTACATTTATATAAAGAGAATGGACAATTACTTCCATTATTAAAGGCCGAAATGGGGTCAATTTTACAAGAAAATACCATTGATAAAATTGAGCATGAGATCCGCCTATGGAATATGCGCCAAAACCCTATATTTTTTAGAATTGATCAAAAATACAGCACACAAAAAGATTTTTTATTACTGAGGTTACACCTCAACTCAGATGAGGACATCGTTTCCGGTAAGGTTTTTAAAATCCCAACGGAAAATACATATGCTGAAGAATTAAAGATTGAAAAGGAAGAAGCACCTGCACTGCCCTCACTAAATAAGGAAGAACTTTTTATTATCCAGTCCTTTGGAAACAATCAGAGCTGTGGACAAATCGCAGATCGCCTCAACTTAAGTATTCCTACCATTAAAAAAAGGAGGCAAACGATTTTAGAGAAATTCGAAACCAGCCATTTTGCTAAAGTGATTGTGTCTTGCTTCCAGCACAACCTCATCCACTAAACCTCTTCTCATTTTTTTATGAACCAGGAAATTCAACCTATTAAATTACTAACAGATAAAGAGATTATCAACATTGGTGCGCAAGGAGCTTTAACCAATTTTGAATTGAGAGATCCATACTGCTATTTTGTACTCTCTTTTAAAACAGGTGAGTTAGAGGATTATTCAGACCACTGGAAAGAAGTGCTGGGAGATATCCCCAGCTTAAGCCTGGAAAGTTTTCACAGTAATTTGGCGGAATCTGAAAAAGAACTCTATTTCTTAAGGGAAAAGATGCACCTCAACTTCTATGCAGACCTATCACCCCAAAAAGCCAAAAAATTAAAGGTTTCTCACTTCGTCAATTACAATCATCCGGATAAAGGACCCCGGAAATTTTGGATTCAGGCGATGCCCTTTATCATGATTGGGAAAAATTTAATCTCTACTATTGGCGTAATAGCCGATGTAACCGATATTAAACCGGACAGCCGAGTGGATTTACATTCCACCTTCACTTTTCTGGGTGATCATAAAGCCCCCATGAAGGTTAAACCTCCACTATCACAGATTGCCAAAAGCCTTACCAGCCTGAATGTGACCAAAACAGAATTGGAGGTCATTGCACAAATAGCCAAAGGGCAAAAATCAGAGGCTATTGCCGAAAGATTGGGCATAAAAAAGCAAACGGTCGATACCCACCGAAAAAATATTTTAAAGAAGAACAAAGACAAAAATATGGAGACGATTTTACTCCATTGTCTCAGAAGAGGCATATTGGATTAAAGATATGATCTCTTGATGGAGAATGGCCAATTTTCTTTAATTTTAAAAAAATTGGCATTTTTTTTATGATCAAACTGGTTTTTAATCCTGGGGAAGATTGGTTTACCCAAATGAAGCAATGTTTTGGAGAAAAAAAACAAGCACCGCCGTTTGGCATTATATCTCCAAAAATAGGCACTGGCACTTTCTATCAATTTCAGGAACAACACCTGGATTTAAGAGTGATGGACTGCTGTTTTGACAGGGAAATCATGTTGGTAGAAAAGAAAAGTCTTCGACCCAAAGAGTTTTGCCTGATCTTTCAGCTATCACCGGCAAAGTACCTTTTCACGCATGATCATGAAGATTTCAAAAAGATTGAAGGCTCCGTTCTGTTTTTTTCCAGTCAGGCGGAGGCCTATATGCATGTTGAGGATCAGCAAGCCATTCGACTTTGCTACCTTCAGTTTCATGTAGACTGGATTACTGAAAATTTTGGGACCGTTTTAGAAAAAAAAGTTTTGGACGACCTTTTCCATCTTAACATTCCCTCTGTTCATTATTTCCCACTCAAATCTGAACTCAACAATCTTTTAATCAACATCTTTGGCCAACCACCACGGGCTGAATATTTCAAACCCTATTTAAAAGGACAGGCATTAATATTAATTTCAAAATTTTTTGAATTGGTACAGCAAAATGCCCTGGAAGACTTAAAAATCGAAAATTCCGATAAAGCCAGAATTGAATCCATCACCCAATATATTGCCCGACATTTAGGCGAAAAAATAACCATAGAACGGCTCAGTATGGAATTTGGCTTTTCAAAAAGCGTTTTACAAAAGCTGTTTCAAAATTATTTGGGAGAGAGTGTATATGATTATTTTCTCAACCTTAAAATCAGGGAAGCGCGGAAACTATTAAGCTATCCGGAAATCCCTATTAGTGAAATTTCCGATCAATTAGGGTTTAATTCCCCCTCCCACTTCTCCAAGATATTTAAGAAAAAAACCGGCTTAAGCCCAATGAAATTCCGGCAACATTAACAATGATTATTGAAGCTTAAATCCTTGTTCAGCTGCAAGGCGGGAAAAATGAAGGGATTTTTCCTATTTCGAGTATTCCCAACGAAGCAGATGAATGAGGAGAAAGCAAGCATACCCAAACTTGCGCTATTGATAATTCGACAAAACTAAGCACAACCCACTGATTTGTAGATTTTTACAACGACCCAATAAATCTAGCAGTGAATAATTCGGGTGAAAATTAGTTACTAAATCCACAGTGAATAATTCTGGTGAAAACCATAAGATGGAGATGGATAATCCGTTCTAAAAAAAACGCCTGATCCTTCTCAAACCTTTCTGTGCCCGTGACCAATAAATTTTCCACCATACTGGCGGCGCTAGCTCACAAAAAGCAATGCCATCAGTATTTTTTGTTTTGGACAATCCGACTCTTAATACATCTTGGCGCTCAGGTCGGAATAGTAATTCCCTTAAATAGTAGGAGTTTGCGATAAAGCGAAGGGTCAGCCACTTACTTGAAATTGGCAAAACCATCAAAAATTCTCCATACCGATCTGTAGAAGTGAAGATACGATATTCCAATAATATCACCTGAACACCCGGAACTACTTGCCCTTCCTCGTCAAACACCTGTCCTTTTATTACATAATTCGATTCTTGTTGCTGCATAGTCACCCAACGATATGTGTAGCGCAAAAGATTTTGCGAAAAAATAAATATTGTCGTTTTTACCGACTTTTGTATGGTGTATATTGCACTCATAAAAAAGCACAATTATGGAAAGTATAGTAAAAGTAAATGGCAATGATTTTGAGTACAGGGTAATCGCTCAATCCAAAGTACATGAAGAATGGTTCAGCTATATTGCTATCCGACAAGCGGGTAAAGCAGAAATGTGGCAGGGACTATCAGGTTACGTTTATGGCCAAAGGCCACGAAAAGGTGACATAGAAAGACTGATAGCCAGAAATCACCCGAGCTTACCGTACTAAATTCAAAACCCACCATTTTTAAGAATAAGTGATGATCGGGAATCTCTTTTTTCCCAAATTCCCATAGCATTCCATTGGCTATGACCACCAACCACTTTTGCCGGACTTGACCTCCGGCTTTTTTATATATAAAAATCGCAATGAGACGAATAATGATGAAAAATGCCAGCACGACGCCAAGAAAGCAACCCTCTGAGAACCCAACAAAACTCATCAATCTCCATTGATTGTCTTTTACGAAAAACGTGAAATTATCGAACAAAAAATGTATTTACCATATTTTCATAGCGTTTCAGAAATATCGGCTTCCCTAGAGTAAAGTGCTGAAACCAAAAAATTTATGATGAATACAGAAATAAAAAAACCAGAATTCATTCTTTCCGTCAAAGCCGGAAATTTTCTTGATTCCTTTATCTTGGACCACAAAAAAAGGAGGACTAAGCCCTCCTCAACAAAAGTTTTATCTATCAATTTTCAATTGATACTATAATTAAGCATATTTTTCACAAAAGGTTGCAGGAATTCAAAAAAAAATGATGTGATTTTCTTCCATTTAGTAGCAAACAGAAACTCGTTGCTCCTCCATAAAATCGATAAGGTCTTGGAATTTGTTGAAAATCGATATCTTTTCAGGCTCGATGATCCCCTGCCCAATCATTTTAGAACCACTTAACAAAACCGGAATGGTAGTCGCATCACCCAACTGATCAACGAAGCCCTGAGCAGAAAGGAAGGAATCGGGATAGTTGTTTAATATGCTCAATACACAATCTGCCTGTAACAAGCTCGCTTTTTGAATAACATGTTCCGTAGGTAAAGCCTCATTGATAAAAGTAACTTTATTCCCTTCCCGCTGCACTAAAAACTGGGCGAAGATCATGGCCAAATCGTCTTCTTCTCCGGGAGGAAGGAAAAACATGAAATGCTTATCATGATCCACCATTTGAAGTTCTTGCTTCTTAACGGTAAAAGATAAATTATAACGAACGATATCACGAACCATATTTTCCTGCCCGGAACTGATAATAGTGTTACCCCAGATCATACCGGTACGCATCAGCAGAGGATAGATGGCGTCAGTAATCGTTTTTTCGATCCCATATTTAAGCGTTAATGATGCCAATATGCGTTCGAACTCTTCATGATCCTCCTTTGCCATACCAATCAACAAGCCCATAACGGCTGTCGGAAAGTTCATCAACTTATTTAATATCTCTGACACCTTTTCTTTTCTGGTGACCTCCGGCATGCTGACGATGGTGGAAATTCTGTGATTATGATCTTTCAAAAGCGCAATTTCAAGGATCATTAACAAATCAGCTGTTGAATACCATCTGGTATTTAATTCATCTCTACCTGGAGAGAGAAATGCGTAACGTTGTTCCCAAATTCGTAAAGTGTGCGCCTTGATACCGGTCAGTTGCTCAACCTCGATAATATTAAATGCTTCCATGTTTAATGTTTTAATATGCTTACTTACACAAATGAATTGATCCAAATCTAAACGGGAATAATTTTTTCAACAACCTCCTTAAACTTGTTAATATTCTCGTCTAAGTCTACATTATTGTAAACGGTGATATAACTACTTTGTTTAACTTTAACATAAACATAGTTAAACAAGCTCCATATTCCTAATCCCTTTTTCACTTTTCGTTTAATGGATAGCATTGATATTAGTGATAGACTAATAATCACGAACTATATTTTTGTTTAATTATACATTAGTAATTCATAAACAAAGAAGCCGCGACACCGAATTGGCATCGCGGCTTCTTTGAGGATCTACCCTTTAAACCGGACTATTTATATTAAAAATCTCCTTGAGCTGCAAATCGCGAAAAATGAAGAATTATTCCCGATTTCGAATTTTTACAGAGGACGCAAATGAATGAGAAGAAAGAAAGGCTAGTCAAATTTAAGCATTAGAACGTGTTTATAGGCCAAATTCGCAGCGAAAATTTGATTATTGCAATAGCGATAAAGGAGGATTTTGAGAGAATAGCAGCGCTATGGTTGAGAGATTATCGAAAATCTCTTCCAGTAATTCGAATTTGCAGCTGGATGGGATGAATATACTCGTGCTCTTAATAAAATCAGCAAAATCAATCTCAAGTAATTGAAATAAAGCCAATTATTGTATCACCCAAAATCTGTTGGTGCATAATTCAGACTAAACACTCAAAGGTTCCGTTTGAATCATCCCCTGAATTTTCCCATTTCTATTTTGCCCGTCAAAAGCGACCACCTGACGAACTTCCCCTGTTTTGGGATCTTTTACAACCAAACCAAAATAAGGGTGCACAAACATAAAAGTTGACTTTTCCATAGGTAGTACTAGCGCAAATACTACACCAAAATGATAAAAAACCTCGCTCTAAAAAACGGGGAGAAATTCCACCCTGTTTTAGCCCGAATTATAGATGCTTCCATCCTCCTTGGCTGCAAGGTGGCAAAATGAAGGAATAGGTTCCTATTTCGAGTTTTGTCAAACGAAACAGTTGAATGAGGGAAAAGTAAACTTTCCCAAAATTGGGCAATTTAAAATCGAAAATAACCGTCACAAACTGGGGTAAAGAGATTTGTGTGGATTTAGGGAGTTTTAGGGTGAATAATACGGATTAGGAATTTGGGTCCTGCCAGGCTTGTAACATTGGCTAATACATTGACTCAGAGCACCCATTTTTACAGTCCATCATTAGGTCGAATAAGGGCTGTGGGTTTTAATACATCCGGGAGGTATCCTCTACCACTAAAATTCCAATCTCAACGCTTTCATCCTTTACAGGCCTTTTTAAACCCTAAATCAAGCAGGAGCTCTGTTAAGCAATGGGCAATAATCTGTTGCTCCCCCAAACCCGGATGTTGCCAATAACCTAAAAGCGGTAAGTGAGGCAGAGAAAGCAAATGGGTTCGTTTTCTAAAAGCCAGAGGAAGGGCCGCCTTAATCTCCTCCAGTAATCGGATTAATAAACCATAGCGATCATCTCCATAAACGGGACTATTCATTAATATAATGTGAGCCTGTGGTTGCCTAAGGCTAAGCTTATCAATAATTCGAAGATAATAATTTTTAAACATCGCTTCATCAAAGGGTAAACGCGGGTTTTCATGATCCCCGGAGGAGAGATCATTTGTACCCAAAGCCACAATGACGGCGTCAAAAATTTCATTTTGTTCCTGCTTAATTTCCTGAGGGAAATTTAGAAAAACATGGTCAAGACAATCTAGCAGTAGCGGGCTGTCGGTATTCCAATTCCTGTAAACCCCAAAACCTGAAATGGCATCCAGCTGAAAATCCGCCGAAAATGATGACGCACATAAAGCCGGAAACGCCACGGATGCAGAGGAAGCCTCGAGCCAGTTTCCATCATAAGGTTCATTCACCATACTCCCCCATCCGTTTGACAAACTATCCCCCACAAACCAAAATCGGTATGAAGCACGTAACTGACTTTTTAAAACAGCCTCAGCTTCCACGCTAACGAAACCCCACAGCCCTGCCTTGGCTTCCTGCTCTTTAATAATTTCCACCTCATGCCAGGTTTTGGTCAAATGATGCAGGTAAATTTCTTTTTGATCGGCGGATAGCAAAAACCGACCGTAATCAATTCCATCAAGGATCACCCGCAGATATTGATAATTTTCCCGGGAAGGGAAAGGGATAAAGTGACTTTTAATATTCAAGTCCGTGCCTTTAAACCGAAACCTAATGCGACTTGCCGCCGCAGCAGACCAAAAAATGCCCTGGTCATTAAAAAATCTCCCACAATAAGAAAAGACATCGTCTTGGGCCAAATATGTTTGCATATAATCGTAATTTTAGCCGATAAAATATAGATATGGAACCCCATCAAAAAATTATTGCCCAGGTCAAACACCAGGACATGAAGGCCTTTATTCTGGGCAATTTAAATTTAAATAGTAAGCTTTGGAAACGCTATCGTACTTTCCTGTACCTTATGGTGATTGCATGGCTGGTTGCTATTTTCTGGACTTTCTATTATTCTGAGGCCGGCTTCGGCATTTTTTCTAAAAATCCTTTATTATCTATTTATTATCTTCTCGGCTTTCCCATTCTCATTTTGGCTCATGAAGGCGTTCATGCCATTGCCTATAAATGGGTTGGGGCAAACAATATATACTTTGGGGCGGAAATTCGAAAAGGATATTTCTATGCCGGGGCGGACCGATCGCCTATTAACGGAAAACAATTTCCGATCGTCGCCCTATCTCCGCTTTTTACGATCAACCTTTTCTTATTGATGCTTCTATTTGTCCTCCCGGCGCATTCGTTATATATTTCCACTATCATGCTTTTGCACAGCTTTTTCTCTCAGGGGGATATTGCACTTTTAGATTATATGAAAAGATTCCCCGAGGATCAGATCTTCACCTTGGATGATCGCCAAAAAGAAATGACTTATTATTATTTGCAAGAATAAACATCAAACCACCGCAGCAATGCCCATGGGAAACTCAAGCCTGCTCATTAATCTAACCCCTGCATAGATACCCGATTTCAATAAAAATTTCGTAAATTTATCCTTATAGTTTTAGAGCATTCTAAAATTTATCAAGAAAATAAACCAGATTGAACATTTCAGACCCCCAAATGACGAAAAAACCACAAACCCCCTTTGTGCTAAGAACCATACAGTGGGCGTTTCCTAAACTGGAAAAAATCAGTCCGGGACTTGCGGGCAAATGGTATGCAAAATTATTTTTCACCCCATTCAAATACCCTGTTAAAGAAAGGGAACTGAGCTTTTTAGCGACTGCTACCACCCATAAACTAAACTATCAAAAAAACAGCATTTCCCTTTACGAATGGAAAGGAGATAAGCAGAAAACCGTTTTGTTTGTGCATGGCTGGATGGGCAGGGCAAGTCAGTTTAACTTGTTGGTCGAACAATTTCAGGCAAAAGGCTATCGATGCATTGCTTTTGATGCTCCGGGCCATGGACAGTCGGAGGGCAAGGAAACTAATGTCTTGGAATTTGCAGAAATTGCCTCCTATTTAGACCAAAGGTTTGGCCCTTTCCACCTGGTAGTGGGGCACTCTTTAGGAGGCGTAGCGGCACTTATTGCCCAAACGAGAAAAGCCCTTTGCAAAAAGTTGATCATGATAGGCAGTCCGGCAGTAGGAGAAGATATCCTGAAGGGCTTCCAGAAAAAGATTAATGCTTCAGCCAAGAATGATGCTTATCTACATGCTTACATTAACGCCAGAAGTGATAAGAATTTTTTTGAATTGGCAGGTAAGCAATTAATTGCTGAAGTGGGCGAGGTGGAATTAATGCTTATCCATGACCAGGACGACACGGAAGTTCCCTATTATCATCTGGAGGAATTTAAGCAACGATTCCCAACCGCAGTAACTTATTCCACCAAAGGATTGGGACACAACCGCACCCTTCGTACTGAAGAAGTCATCAAGAAATGCCTTGAATTTGCTGAAGTTCAATCGGAGGTTTAATAGCGCACCATCCGCAAACAAATTCGATTAATATGAAATGATAACGGAAAAATTTGGAGCAGTAACACCTCAAAATTATCCGTTATCATGCTAATCACCCCTCCCAGGGCAAGACCAGTTTGGGATTGCATCCAATTATTCCTGATTTATTTCCCGTTTAGCTACAGAGCAGAAAATGATAGGATTTTTCCTATTTCAAGTTTTTTTCCTAAGAAGCAGAGGAAGGAAGCAAAAGCAAGCTTATCCTAATTTGGGCGATTAAAAAAACAGCGCCCCTTCTCAAACAGAAAGATCTTTAGTTTTTTAATCCAGCTCACTGTATCTGAAGTTGAATAATTGAGCTCAAGCCGATTGAGGAATGTATAAACAAGATTACCCATCCCCAAACCCTATTTCAATGGCAAGGGAAGATAGCCACACAGAGGATATAGTTTCCTTTTAACCCGAATGATGCCAGTATAAATCCTCGTTTAGTTGCAAGACCGAAAAAATGAAGGCACAGTCCCCTATTCCGATTTTTTCCCTAAGAAGCAGAGGAAGGAAGCAAAAGCAAGCTTATCCTAATTTGGGCGATTAAAAACCAAAGAGAAATATTGTATTTGACTGACAATGAACCATTAAAGCCAGTTCAATGAAATTAGCGGTGAAAAATTTGGATTAACTATTTTTCCCTGGAAGTTCATGTTTGAGTGGATAAAACGCCTGCAAAAATCAGCCTATTGAATAAACAAAAGCACCCAAAGCCCAGATTTAAAGCCTTTTAACCCACCTCAACATATCAAACACCTCCTCATTTAGCTTCCATTTTCAAATGGACCTGATTCCGAATCTAAAGCAAATCTGCTATCCTCAATAGGGTCCACCTAAAATCATAATAAACCTACACTTTGAAAATGAATGTCAATTTTTATAGGAAAAAAGCATAACAATTTTTACTTTGAACCTCAAAGTACTTTACCATGGAGAAAGAGCAGTATTTAAACGAATTAGAGGAAATCAGAACGATGATGTCAAAATCATCTAAATTCCTCTCCCTGAGTGGCTATTCCGGCATTTCCGCAGGAGTCATAGCGTTATTGGGCGGAAGTTTATTTAAATACTACTATTGGGGCAGCCGTTATCAATTAGGAAAAGAAGACCTTATTGCTATTATAGGCTTGGGCGTAATTACATTGTGTCTGGTATTGGCTTTAACACTTTTCTTTAGCTGGAGAAAAGGCAAAAAACAGGGCCTCTCCCTATGGAATTCACAAAGTCAGCAATTATTGTATCATATGCTGGCGCCTCTTATTCCGGGAGGCATCATCTGCCTGCATTTAGTATGGAATAATAACCTTCCGGAAGCACTGGCCATGAGTCAGGTTTTTTATGGCTTGGCTTTATTTTCTTCAGCGAGATATACAATTGGAGCGATCAAAAGTTTGGGGCTTATTGAAATCTCCCTGGGTTTATTCGCTTATTTCCTTCCGCAATGGGCAGACCTTTTCTGGCTTACTGGTTTTGGTGTTCTCCACCTGATTTATGGTGGGTTGATGCAAAAAAAGGAGGCCTAGTGAAAGAGCTTCTGTTACAACTGGAAAAAGCCTTTGAGAACAAACTTCGATTAGGCATAATGTCGGCACTGGTAGTGAATGACTATCTGGACTTTAATGCCCTGAAAGACCTGCTTGGCGCTACTGATGGCAATCTTGCCAGTCACCTCAAAGCACTTGAAAAGAAAGAATATATTCGGGTACATAAGGAATTTATCAACCGAAAACCGAACACACAATATAGTGCAACAACAGGCGGAAAAGCTGCTTTTGAAAAGCATCTGAACGCCTTATCTAAACTCATACAATAAAATCTTTACTCATTAACTTTGTAACTCAAAGTACTTTATATTTTCACTTTGAAACACAAAGTACATTTAACTTCAAATTACATGACTTCAACAAGATTCACTCCCTTCCAGGGCAACGTTATTTGGAAAGTAGCTGCGATACTGGTATTAGCCTTACTTTTACTAATTCCGACCAGTATGATCAAGGGCATCATTTCGGAACGAGAAGCCCTTCAGGGGCAAACGATAGAAGAAATCAGTAATAAATGGGCAAAATCACAGGAACTAAAGGCGATAATGATATCTATCCCCATCGAAATCACCTATACCGATGAGGATCACGAACAAATTAAAGAAGATTTCATTCACTTTCTTCCTGACCAGTTACTGATTAGTGGGAATATTGACCCCAAAACTTTAAGCCGCGGAATTTATCAGGCGGTGGTTTATCAATCCGATTTACTAATAAAAGGAAAAATCAATATCCCTGAAATACCTTTGGAAGATAACATCACCAAAGTCCACTATCAAAAGGCTTTTGCTACCATTGGCATTTCAGATTTAAGAGGAATTAAGGAAAACATTGCCTTCCAGTGGAATGGTGAAAAATTGGAGGAAAGTCCGGGAACCAGATCCGAGACCAATATAAACTCCGGCGTAACCATTCCGCTACCATTAACTACCAGTGGAAATTATGACTTCGAATATCAACTTCATCTCCAGGGGTCCAAAGAAATGAATTTCGTTCCCTTAGGAAAGATCACTGAAGTAAAAATCAACTCTCCCTGGCAAGATCCCGCATTCGATGGCCATTTTTTACCGGAACATCGGGAGATATTACAAGAAGGTTTCAATGCGGAGTGGAAAATCCTGCAACACAACCGCAATTTCCCTCAACAGTGGAGAGGTACCAATCAAATCAAAAGATGGCAAAGTGCGGTTTTCGGGGTCAAACTACTTTCGCCCATGGACGATTACCGGAAAGCTATGCGCTCCGCTAAATATGCCATATTGACCATTGGCTTAACGTTTTTAGTCTTTTTTCTAGTGGAAATTTTGAACGATCGTCGCATCCACCCGCTCCAGTATATTCTGGTAGGCTTGGCACTTTGCCTTTTCTATATATTATTGGTTGCTATTTCTGAGCACAGTAATTTCAATTTAGCCTATTTGATCTCCTCCACTACAGTTGTAGGGATGATTGGCGGCTACTCGGCCAGCGTCTTAGGCGATCGGAAATTATCCTTTTTGCTACTTATCAGCTTAGCGACCACATATGCCTTTTTATTCACCACCCTCCAGCTTACAGATTACGCGCTATTAATGGGCAGTATCGGTCTGGCTCTAATTCTGGCGGCTACTATGTATTTCACAAGAAAAATAGACTGGTACCAGGTGAACGTACAGACTAATTAAACCTTTGAGCGAATAACAACAACTCACTAAGTCTAGCGGTGAATAATTCAGGTTAATGCAAATGATCCCGGATAATGCATGCTTAAGTCCTCATTTAGTTGTGAGGCGCAAAAAGGAGGATTTAAGCATGAAAGATCCGGTTAAAAAATAAGCCATTTGAGAAAAAATAGATTTAACCGCTAATGGCGTAGTTTCAAATCAACTATTAAATATAGCGCAAATGGTGTACAGCAGCCTTATGAAAACGGTTGACTTACAATATTATTATTGATAAAAAAGGACATGAATTAAAAAGCATAAAACTTATATCTAAAATATTGACCACTAGATTAAGTAATACGCATGAAATGACTTTTTCCACCAAATAAAATTGTATTTGCTGATTTTTTAATAGCCCCAATTCGGGCTGGCTAGCTTGCTTTCTCCTCATTCACCTACTTCATTGGAGAAAACTTATAATAGGAGACTAATTCTTCATTTTTCCCGGATTAAAGCTAAACAAGGGTTCCAGTATGAATAATTCGGCTTAATATCCCCCATCAAACATTTCCCTTTCCGTGATAGGAATAATATTTGTAAGCTCAAAAATTTGCCCAAACAAACGTTATTCATTCAAGCTAATATCAACCCAAGGAACATAATAATGTACCAGAAAGTCAAATTACAATATTTATTTATGATTTGTACCTCCAACCAAATATCCTATGGGATTGTGAAATAATTTATACAACTTTACGGTTAACCATTTCACAATGAATCAAACCGCAATTAAGCCACTTAGTAGAAATCAATTAGTTGCACTACTCAGCACAGTAGTCGCCATGGGGGCCTTTGCTATAGACATGTACCTGCCCTCAATCCCTGAAGTAGCAGCACACTTTCAGTCCGATATTTCAACTATTGAGGTCACGATTTCCCTCTTTCTTTTTGGGTTTGCTTTTGGTCAATTTACCGGCGGCCCACTATCGGATCATTTTGGTAGAAAACCTATGATGCAAATAGGACTTTCCCTTTTTTCCCTGGCTACCATTGGCATCATCTTCTCGCCCAATCTGTTGGCATTTTTTTTATTTAGACTTTTACAGGGATTTGGAGGTGGATTTACCACCGTCAATACGGCTGCCATTGTGAAAGATAAATTTGAAATAAAAGAAAGTGCCAAGATTTTATCTACCATCGCCAGCGTCAGGATGAGCGCTCCTATGATTGCCCCCCTGGTGGGAGGCCTGATTGCAAAAATTGACATTTGGCAAGCGGTATTTGTCTGCCTGCTAATCTATAGCATAACCTTATTGACCACGATTTCTTATAAGCTGGATGTTCCCTACATCCGCCCGGAGCAAGAACTTAGCCTGAAAACCACCCTACAACGGTATTTGGGGATATTCACCAACCGATTAGGATTGGGCTATATACTAGCAGGCGCTTTTACTACCTCCGGTTTATATGCCTTTATCTCAAAAGCCACCTCTATTTATGTGGACTATTTCAAGGTTGCGGAAAACAACTTCCCTATCCTATTCAGTGCCAACGTGATCGTGATGATTTTGCTCAGCAGAATAAGTCAAAGATTACTTAAAAAATACAACTCCCGGCAAATCTCTCAATTAGGTTTCGCCATTAATTATTTGGCAGGACTGGGGCTTTTGCTTTACAGTCAATTAGCTGATGCGCCTCAAATTCTGCCCCTACTTTTACTCAACATGGTTTTTATTGGCGCCTTAGGCTTTGTTTTTGGACATATCAACTCTTGCTTCCTGAATTGCTATCCGGGTAAGGTCGCCACCGCCAATGCTACCTATGGAATCATCCGGTTTTCAATGGCAGCAGCAATGGGAACCATCATCCATTTGGTGGGGGAAGCTCCGCTACAATCCACCTTCCTGGTGATGTTTATCTGTGCCTTATTAGGCAACTTGTTTTTCTATTTACTTGCAAAAAAATAGCGCCACAATTAAGTGACGCTAATTCAACCAATAACGGCGAAATAAGAAAACCTGCACTATCCGCCGCACATCAGGCTTTTTCTTTGGAGAGTTGTTCGATTTGCGACATCACCTCCTGCGCTTCCGCATATTTTTGATCACTGGACCGACGATTGGTTGTAGATAGTTTAAAGGACTCATCCATCAAACGCTGATATGATTTATGAAGTACTTCTATGCGAGATTTCTTTTTGAATAGACCGAACATTATTAAATATTTGATTTCATTGAAAGAATGACTTGTTTAAGGATGTGGTTGGCAAAACCACACAGAACCTATTGAATATCAATTCATAAATCCAAAAATGACCTCAAACAATAATATTGCTTTGAATCTTATCTTTCATACTGATAACTGATCCCCAGCCAATGCATCATTTCTATCATAAAATCACCTTCTCCAAAACCAAAAATTTACCCGAGGCTTCCGTTATGATTACCCTAAGCCGGATTATTTATGCTAAAATCCTCATTTAGCTGTAAGGAGGGAAAATGAAGGAATATTTTCCTATTTCGAGTTTTTTCCAACGAAACAAATGAATGAGGAGAAAGCAAGCTTGCCCAAATTTGGAATATTATAATTCAAAGAAAAAAAGTTTTTAAGAACTGAAAATAAACCACTTGCACTTGATTAATAAATATAGCAGTGAATAATTTGGGCCAGATCTCCCGCCCAATGGATAGGATGGAACATAATAGGAAGATTAAAGCATTTGGTTCACCTACCACTAAGCGGGACTTAACAACTACTAATCAACTCGTTTTTTTATAATTATATATTGCCAACCCATTGAAGGTGACACAAAAACCGAGAATAGCTAAAAGCTGGCTCTGTACATGTCGAAATTCAGATCCTTTTAAAACTATCATGCGCAAAACCTCGATAAAATAAGTTACCGGATTTAATTTAGCCACCGCTCTTGCCCAGGTGGGCATGGACTCTATAGGTGTAAACAGGCCGCTCATCAGCAAGAATATCATCATGAAAAAGAATGCCAGAGACATGGCTTGCTGTTGTGTCTCGGAGAATGTGGAAAGTAACAGACCAAAACCCAGCATAGCAATCAGATATAAAGCCAAAATTCCATATAGCAAAAGCAGACTTCCCTGTGGTATAATGCCATACACCAGTCGCGCCACCCCAAATAACCCTATGGAAAAAATAAACATCCCAATGATCCAGAAAGGAATCAGTTTCCCTAAAATAAAATGATGTTTTTTAATTGGAGTTACATTTATTTGCTCAATAGTACCGATCTCTTTTTCCTTCACTACATTCAAGGAGCTCATATAAGCCCCCACCATCGTCACCAAAATTGCCAGTATGCCAGGCACCATAAAAAAGCGATAATTTAAATACTTATTAAACCAGTTTTGAGCACTAATATTAATATGTTTTAACCCATCATTACCTAAGCTCCAATTCAGCCTAATTTCCTGATTATAATTTTGAATAATATCACTCAGATATGCCCCTCCTAAACTCGCCTTTGTGCCATTAATAGCATTCACTGCGATAAATAATTGCTCCTTTTTTTCTTTGATTAAATTCCTTTCAAAGTGCGCTGGTATTTCAAGTATTAAATCCGCATGATCTTTCTCTATTTCCTCAAAGGCCAAATCATAACTTTGCCCAAAGTCATTCAAAACAAAATAGCCTGATGCGGATATTTTGGAGATTAATCGCCTGGACGTAGAGGACAAATCATGATCCACTATGGAAATGGATATATTTTTCACCTCATAATCAGCGGCCAGGGGAAGGATCAGCAATTGCATGATAGGCATTACGAATATCATAGGAAGCAAACTCTTATTTCTAAAAATCTGCTTAAACTCTTTTCGTAATAAAAACTTAAGGGTTCTCATGATAATCGAATTTTAAATTTCCTGAAACTAATCGTCAAAAGTAATAAGCACATCCCTATTAAGATCAGTGTTTCTTTCCAGATCGCGGAAAATCCCAAGCCCTTTATCATAATTGATTTTACAATAATATAATACCATTTTGAGGGTACGAAATTCGCTACTATTTGCAATGGAATAGGCATATTTTCTAAAGGAAACATAAATCCGGTAAACAACATGGTAGGAATTAACAAGCCCATTAGTGATATCAGCATGGCTGCCTGCTGAGAATCAGTGGAATTTGATATTAATAAACCCAAAGAAAGCGCAGTTAATATCAAAATAGAACTTTCAAAATACAATAATGAAATACTACCATTAATCGGCATACCCAACAGGAATACGGCCAGTAGCAGAATAATGGTCAAATTCACCAGAGAGACTAAAAAATAAGGAACTGCTTTGGAAATAATCACCATAAGCGGGTTTACCGGAGACACTAGTAAAATCTCCATAGTGCCCAGCTCCTTTTCCTTTACGATACTGACGGAGGTCATCAACACACAAACCAACATCAACACCAGGGCCATCACACCCGGAACAAAATTCGTTGTTCCTTCCAAAGTCGGGTTATACAACATCCTGACTTCAGGAATGATCTGATAGGCAGGATACCCGACCTGATTTTCCGCCAAAAGCCCCTGTACAATACTTTGGACATAACTGTTTAGGGTGGTGGCGGTATTGGGGTCGGAGGCATCTGCAATAACTTGAAAAGCTATTTCCCCATCCTTCATTACCTTCTGCTCAAAATCTGATGGAAATACCAAAGCCAGTTTCACATCTCCAGCTTTAAAGGCCTCCTCAATCATGGCCTCTCCCGGGACGAAAGATTTGACGGAAAAAATTTCTGAGGTTTGGATTCTATCTATGATTCTGCGACTCAAATTAGCCCGGGCATAATCACAGATGACAATTTTAGCATCTTTTATTTCGTTCGTAAGTGCAAAACCAAATAATATTATCTGCATAATGGGCATACCAAAAAGCAAAAGCAGGGTTTTTCGATCTCTAAAAGCATGGAAAAACTCTTTCCGAATAAAAGCGAAAAATTGTTTCATAAATCCTTAGTCTGAAGAACGGGTTGCCGCTCTTGCCAATTGATAAAATACTTCATCCATACTGGAAACATTGAAGCTTTCCTTTAAAGCTTTGGGGCTATCTAAAGCTTTGATTTCTCCGTCCACCATCATTGAAATGCGGTCACAATATTCCGCTTCGTCCATATAGTGGGTCGTAACAAAAACAGTAATCCCATCTTCTGCTGCCTGATAAATCAAATCCCAAAATTGACGCCGCGTTACCGGGTCCACCCCCCCGGTGGGTTCATCCAGGAAGACTATTTTGGGTTGATGAATAATGGCGACCGAAAAGGCTAATTTTTGTTTCCAGCCCAAAGGTAAATCTCCTACCATTTTATTCATCGCCGTTTCCAGGCCTAAGGTGCGGCTCATCATCTGGGTCTTTTCGGCAATTTCCCGATCCGACAAACCATATATACCTCCAAAGAATTGAATATTCTCTTTTACAGTCAAATCCTCGTATAAGGAAAATTTTTGACTCATATAACCGATATTCTTTTTAATTTTTTCCGTTTCATGATAGACATCAAAGCCTGCTATTTTTGCCTTACCGGAAGAAGGAGTAGACAGGCCACATAACATCCGCATAGCAGTCGTTTTTCCGGCACCATTAGCTCCTAAAAAACCGAAAATCTCACCTTTTTGCACCTCAAAAGTGATGGCATTCGTGGCGATAAAATCTCCAAATCTCTTCGTAAGTTGCTCTGTTTTGATCACAATTTCGCTCATCTCTAATGCATTAAGTGAATAAAACAATCCTCAATTGTAGGGGTGATCTCCTTCAACTCTACCCCCTCAAATTGAGCCTGTTGAAGCCATTCTCTTACCGTGTGCTGATTCGCTCCTGGGGTCAAAGTGATATGGTGGTAGTCTCCAAAAGCAAAAACACGCTCTACCGAAGCATGCTCCCTAAGTGCCTTTTGCAAATGCCCCATTCTCTCCGCCCGAACGGCATATAAGGTTTTCGGATATTCTGACACAATTCCAGCAGGACTGTTGATGGAAAGAATTGAACCATCCTGAATCAGGGCGATTCTCTCGCAAAGGGTGGCTTCATCCATATAAGGAGTGGAGACCATAATCGTAATCCCTTCCTGTTTCAGTCTGCTTAGCATTTCCCAAAACTCTTTTCGGGAGACCGTATCCACACCAGTGGTCGGTTCATCCAAAAATAACACCGTAGGCCGGTGGATCAGGGCGCAACATAATGCCAATTTCTGCTTCATTCCTCCAGACAACTTTCCTGCCCGCCGATTTTTAAATGGAGCAATTTGCTCGTAAATATCCTTTATTAAAGCATAGTTTTCCTGTATAGAAGTATCAAAAACAGTTGCGAAAAATTGTAAATTTTCTTCTACTGTCAGATCCTGATATAATGAAAATTTCCCCGGCATATAACCGACTTGACGCCGAATGGCCCGAAAATCCTCCACAACATCCAAACCATTCACCGTTGCCCGCCCCCCATCTGGCAGCAGCAGGGTGGTAAGCATCCGAAAAATGCTTGTCTTTCCTGCTCCATCGGGTCCAATCAAACCAAACAATTCTCCTTCAGGCACCTGAAAACTAACCGCATTTACTGCCTTTTGCGCTCCGAACACCTTCTCCAGCTGCTGGCAATCAATCATTAATCGATCCATCGGCCTGAACTTTAAAACCTAATTTCTACGGGCATCCCTATTTTGAACAGACCGTCGTTTTTCAGACGAACCTTGATGGCATACACCAAATCTACACGTTCATCCTTTGTTTGAATCGTCTTAGGAGTAAACTCTGACTTGGAGGAAATAAAAGTCACTTCCCCAATTTGCTGCCCCATATCACCTCCATCCAAATCATATAAAACATTCACTTTCTGCCCAATAGTAATCTCATGTAATTGCTTTCCGGAAATATAAGCCCAGGCGTATACATTTTCCAGATCACCTAATTTATATAGAGGTTTACCAAAGTTCACCAATTCCTTTTCCTCCACGTATTTGGTGAGCACCGTCCCTTCTCGGGCATTCAATATGTGGCTTTTTCGTAATTGATCATCCAATAATTGCTCTTTGGCATCCAGAGCGCGAATTTGTGCAAACAAAGCAGGCTTATTAGATTCTACATGCTTAATCTGATTTTCCACCACCAAAATTTGTCCTTCAATATCATCTTTTTGCTTACTCGTGGCCGCATCTACTTCCAGTAATTTCTCTATGCGCTTCTGCTCTCTTAAAAGATTTTTCTTTTGTGATTCATAAATCCCTATTTGCGCATAAAGCTGGCCACTTTGGGCCCTTAATGCTTCTCTCTGTGCCTGAAGCTCCATTTTTTGAATATGCAGCGAAAGGGTATCTATAAGGCCAACACTTTGACCTTCCTTTAAAATCATTCCCTCCTGAATATCAAATTTCTCCAATACTCCGGAAGCCTGAGCAGCCACCATAACTTCATCGGTTTCTATGGTTCCGTAAGCATCAGAAAGCCTTTCTCCGTCTTGACAAGCCATAAGACTAACAAGAAAAACTAAATATGTGTATACATTAAATCGACTCATTTTCCTTATTTTTTTGCGTTCAATTAATATAAACCTTTCACCATTAAAAAATTCACCTGTTGCATCTGCAATTGAATTTGGTGAATTGCCAATTGCATTTGAGCCTCCTTGGTTTTGTTAAGTTCCACCAAATAAGCCGTTGAAGTAATCACCCCATTATCCAATTGTCCGGAAGCCCTTTTAAGCACTTCCTCTCGCAATTTGACAATCTCCTCATCTGAAATCAGTAAGGACTTATTCTTTAAAATTTCATTTTGAAGTTTATTCAATTCCAGCTGCAAACCTATGGTGGCCCTTTCCTTTTCCATATGGAGGAAAGTCGATCTAATCTGGAGGATTTCCCGCTGCTTTTTGCTTTGATTCCAATCCCAAAATTTCCAATTTAAACTAAAGCCGGCAAATAACATTGGTGCCCAGCCTTCATTCAAAATATTATATCCGGGATTACCCATACCTGCATTCGCATTTAAACCTATGGTAGGGGTCAGTTTCGCTTTTTCCATTTTCTCGGCAAAACTCAGATAATCTTGTCTGTTTTGTAACACCCGGAGTTCAGGTCTTAAATCCACGGATAAATCCCCTAAGTCCACTTCCGATGGCCTATGCAGAAATTCATCCTGAAGCCCAAAACTTTTACCTGTAATGGTATTCATTTGATCCAGCAGACTTTGATAAGCAAACCGGCTTTCTGCCTGTTTTTGCTCTAAGGAGAACAACTCCGCCCTGAGACCAATCACCTCACTTTGCAGCGCCGCCCCGGCTGCCGCCGCACCTTCCAACTGCTTAAGCCGTTCATTGAGCGTCTTTAAATTGGTTGCAATGACAGCTTGCTGTTCCTTGGTCAATAAAAGTCCAAAAAAGAGGGTGGCCACCTGTTGCTTCACTTTATATTTTTGGATCTCCAACTCAATAGCTTCCTTCGAATAATCCAGTTGGCTTAATTGCTGTTTAATGGAAGTTAAGCCGGCATCATATATGGGCTGATAAAGGTTAATTAATCCCTTATACATATTTAAGGGCACCTCCGGCATTTCCATACCGGGAAGACCGGAGGGAAATTCAATTTGTTCATTTTGAAAAGTCGCACTCGCCTGAATACTCATTTGTGGAAGCCAGTTTTTCCCCAGAGATTCATGTGCCAGCTGACCCGCCTCCTGAATCGCTGCCTGTTGTAAGAAAAAAGATTGGTGCTTTAGCGCTGCTTGAATACAACTATCCAGCGGCACCCCTCCTTTTACTGCAGGCAGAACAAACACTATTAATATGAAAATTAAAATAGAATGCCTCTTCATAATACTAAGCTTTACTTTTTAAGTTAAACATCACCATAGCCGCCACTTCTTTTGCTCTTTGTTCCTTTTGCCCCTCTTCAGACAATCCCTTGTGCGACTGCGGGAATATTTTTTGTTTCAAAGGGTCCATCATATAAGGAAATGCCAATAAGGACATCATATTCGTGATTAGACTCATTACTTCCTCCCGTCCATTGGGAAGATGCGCTTCACCCAGTTTTTCGCTTAAAAAAATAAGGGTAGAAACAAATTCCTGGGCCAATGGGAAATTATTTGCCAACTCCGGATTACGACAAATCTCGCCCACTATAAATGTGGGTAGGCCGGGAATTTTTTCCAATCGATCCAAATACAACAGCGCGATTTTGGCCAACCGTTCTTCAAACGGTATATCCAAATCCAACACGGATCGAATATGCAGGTAAATATTATCCACTAATATTTCCAATACGCCGTAATAAATATTTTGCTTATTTTTAAAATAATAGTGCAAAAGCCCCTTATTAATCTGTGCTTCATCCGCCAAAGCTTGCATTTTCAAGCCTGAATAGCCCTTCTCCAACAATATATTGGTCGCGACTTTCAGAATTTTCCCTTTGACATCTTCTTTCATTTATCTGTTCAAATTTCTGTTTTACCCAAATGGGTAAATCAAAGGTAAAAGAAAATCAGGCATTTAAAAATCATTTCGGGATTTTTTACCCATTTAGGTAAAAATAAATCCCAACCGCCTGAATTCATTCCAAATCACTGATTGAAAAGTATTTTTCGTTAAAAGGAGGCAGATCTACCACTATTTATTATCTTATTATAAACATCATACTTAGGGCAATGCATAAAAACAAAGGAGCTGTATACTACGGAGCGTATTTAAAACTGAAACAATTACTTAATGCTCAAACACCCCTGAGCAAACTATATGGCGAGGAATCCCATGACGAAATGCTCTTCATTTTGGTACACCAAACCTATGAATTATGGTTCAAACAGATCCTGCATGAACTAAAAAGCATTCAGCTTACCTTTCAAAAGCAACATATTAGCGCACAGGATATGCATGCTACCGTTAGAAAGCTGGATAGAATCTATAAAATTCAACAGGTAATGCAGGGGCACTTAAAGGTTTTGGAGACCATGACTCCCATGGATTTTCTTGAATTTAGAGATTTATTGGTACCAGCCTCCGGATTTCAATCTGTTCAGTTCAGGGAAATAGAAATCAGAATGGGGCTGAGTACCAAAAACCGACAGGGCGTGGATCGAAAATTTTTCACCGGAAGACTATCCGATGAAGATGCTGAACAGTTAAAAGCCGTAGAAAAAGAATCCTCCTTATTTCAATTATTACAAATCTGGCTGGAAAGAATGCCCTTTACCACTGAGGCTCATTTTGATTTTTGGAATGCTTATGAAAAAGCAGTTCAAAAAATGCTGGAAGAAGAGGCAAATTTAATCCTACAACACCCTGCTCCGGATCCAGATGTAAAAGCAGGGCAGGAAAAAGCACTTGAAGGCACCAAATCCACCTTTTCCGCTTTATTCGACGAAGAAAAATACTTAAAACTTCAACAAGAGGGGCACTTTAAACTATCCCGAAAGGCCCTCATGAACGCACTTTTCATTTTGCTGTACCGGGACGAACCCCTCCTTCAACAACCCTTTGAATGCCTCAACCTGCTGATGGATATTGATGAGCAATTCACTGCCTGGCGCTATAGCCATGCCTTAATGGCACAAAGGATGTTGGGCTCCAAAATCGGCACTGGAGGGTCATCGGGTCACCAATATTTAAAGCGGACGACTCAAAACAACCGGGTCTTTGATGACCTCTTTAACCTCTCCACTTTTTTATTACCGAAAGCCTATCTGCCTTCCCTACCTAAAAATATAAAAGATTTCCTCAACTTCAATATTGAATCTACCTCACCAAAGTTGTCATGAATTACCAGCAATATTTTTCAACATCAATAAATTTCCACGAGGCTAACCTCCACCTGAGCGCTCATTCTCATCATTTTTGGCCGGATGTTACGGAAAATGCCCAATTACAATATTGGAGAGATAGCGCATCTTTAGCTGATGAAAAATGGAAATTGATTTTAGGAGCTCACCTTTCCAACACCCAAAAAGGACTAGCGGAATTAACGCAATTTCCTCATCCTGAAAACATAGTTTTCGCCCCTAACACCCACGAATTAATCATCCGGATTTTTTCCGCCATACAAAAGTCGGGAGAAAAATTACGAATTCTCACCACTGACAGTGAATTTCATAGTTTTGAAAGGCAGTGTCGGCGGTGGGAAGAAGAAAAAATGATAGAAAGGACCATCATTCCCACCCTTCCATTTTCCACCTTTCAGGAGCGATTTCTGGAAGCTGCCCAGCAAAACGATTATGATGTTGCTTTCTTTAGTCAGGTCTTTTTTAATAGTGGCATCGCCTCAGGAAAGCTGTCTGAATTGGTTCAACGATTAAAACCTTTTGTCCCCTGGATAATCGTTGATGGCTATCATGGCCTCGGAGCGATTCCGACCAATTTACAGGATATCGCATCGGACATTTTTTACCTTGGAGGAAGTTATAAATATTTAATGGGAGGCGAAGGTTGCTGCTTTGCTTTTATTCCAACCAAAGCATTAGCTTTAAGACCAATAAATACTGGCTGGTTTGCTTCTTTTGAGACCCTTAGTGAAAAAAACGAACAACTCATAGATTACAGTCAAGGGGCGATGCGTTATGCAGGTGCCACCATGGATTTCTCCGCCATGTACCGCTTGGAAGCGGTTTTAAAAAATATCCTCTATAGTCGGGAGCAATTGCTTGAAATGCATGAATACATCCAGCAATTACAAAAAACATTTCTGGAGCAATTATTCAACATAGGTCTTCCGGAATTCTCTAAAAAGACCTTCTTGCACCATGGATGGGAATTTCAAGGGCATTTTTTAACCTTTAAAATCCCGGTTCAAACAGCACAAAGCCTTCATCAACATTTAAGAAAGGCCCATATTTGGACGGATTTAAGAAATGATCGATTACGTTTTGGATTTGCTATTTATCATCAACAAAAGAGCTTTATCCCCTTATTTGAAGCCTTAGAAATATGGAAAAAAGAACATAGAGCTGCGAACAAATAGCCCTACCCTGCTAGGTACACCTTGAATTCCATCCCCGCCAACAATAATGAAATAGGCATTATGAAAACCCGATTGATCAAAATGATTTTCTATGATCAAATTTTATATTTATCCCAAATAATGCCTGCTCAACCCGAATTATTCACCGATCAATCAGTAAATCACCTTAAATTACTTATTTCCAACTCCTACGATTGTGTTTGTTGATTTATCAATTGCCCAAACTGGGGCCAGTTTGCTTTCTCCTCCTTTAGCCGTTGCCTGGTTAAATTAAAGGGATTATCTCCGATTCCGGCTTTTGCTTACCAAGCAAAAGCATAAAAAGAATGCAAACGGCACCAGCATATGCAAATTCAAATTGTTGTGAGCGATTTGAAGCATTTTATTGGAATAGCACGAGCGTTCTTTCAAAGCAATCCACTAGAGAGTTTACCATTATTTAACTGGTCATTGAAATGAAGGCTTTTAAGCATGCGTCTTCCAAGTACATTTTAACGATCAATTTCCCTTATACCCCAGTTTAAGTCTTATCATTTTATTTGATAAATAGGCCTGAGCGCTTTAAACCGCCATTTTAAGCTATTTTGGAATAAAAAAAATATCCCAAACTGATCAGCAACGATTCTAGCATTGTGTTTGCAAAAACTAATTAAACACATCTTAAAATGGAGACAATACAAATTGACATCTGGTTTTGGTTAGCGTTAATGATTACCCTTGGATCCTTTACCCTGGGGTATTACATACACATGTTTCTGAATGATGAAAGAGTAGAAGAGGAAGATTAAAGGCTTTTTTTACAGTAAAGACGGAATGAGGAATAGAAATTCAGGAGGGGGAACCGTCTTTAACCAAGCATTACCCTACATTATTCAAACATATTCTTATACAACAACAAAAAAGATGAAATTCAGCCCATTGATAATTCCATTTGAGGGTTTGAATTACTGCAATTGGGTTATGCATACTTGCTCAGCCTCAGTCTGACTCCATGGGAAAAGATGGAAACCGGCCACTATTTCTTCATTTATTTCATCTCACGGTCAAATGCTGATTTTAGCATGAATAATCCGCATTTAACCAATATTGGCAAAACCATCGCACCTGCCGCCCGAATCCATCTATCAGGTATTTAACCTTTAGAGCGAATTGAAGCAAATATATTGGAACCCACACTGTGCAGACTTCTCTTCAAGCCAATGGTTTAGCTATCAAATTTGGACTATCAAAAATTAAAGCAAAACACTCACAACAATTGGATTGATGCATATTGGCTTGACCTGATGAATTTTGGGATGGATAATTCGGCTTAATCTCCTTTTTTCCGGGACCACGGCTTTCCCCAAACTTCAATTTTCCCTCTTTTGGACACGACGACATTACCTATGGTTTCATATTCCATCGCGATGTCTGTCAACTCTTTGTCTTTGGATAAATTCCAACTTAAGCTACTTGTACCTTTTGGAATTATTCCCGTTCCTTTTGGCTTAAACTCACTTTCTGAACCATCCTCATAAGTCACAACCAATCTGGTCAATTTGATGTTGCCCTGCGTACTGTTTAGTTTAATCTTACTGACCTGTCGTTTCTCTCCCTTAATATTTTTGATATGTTGTGTTTTCTCAGAAAACCCAATGGTCTTATCTCCAATTTTTATCCATTCTTCCGATTGTGCAGGTGCGACCAAACTGGCCATTAAAAAAATGAATAATAATAATAAATAAATTTTCATAACTTCGTTTTTTATACCTTATTAAATAGTTGAATATCCGAATGAAAACTTAAGTTAATGAGGTTAATTTTTTACTATTTTTTCATGATATAGATACAATTTGTCCAAATATTCCAGCCTAATGCTTAATTCTCCCAAGGACTTTGGGATCCTAAACACGACTATGAGAATTAACTTCCCAATAGGAAAATTGATTCTATTTTTTCAAAAAAGGCCACATTTATTTAATAAGGATAATTTAAACTGATTTTAATACCTAATCCATTAGAGATGACCAAAACTATCTTACTTACCGGAGCCACTTCCGGCATCGGGAAAGCAGTCGCTCTCCTATTGAGCAATGCGGGACACCAACTCATTTTAGTCGGAAGAAATGAACAGAAAATGCAACAGTTGAGAGAGGAAATTAAAGCAGCCCCAAAACTTCCGCTTTTTTACCATACAGATCTGAGTGACCTTCCTCAGATAAAACCCCTCTGTGAAGATATATTATCAAAAATCAACCAATTAGATATTCTGATAAACTGTGCCGGAGCCAATATTTCTCGTGGACCCTTAAGCCAAATTCCATTGACTGATCTTGATTATATGATGAAACTTAACTGCTATGCCCCCTTACAACTAAGTCAGGCCTTTTATCCTTTATTAAAAGAAAGCAAAGGCATCATTTTAAACATATTATCTACCGTTTGTAAATATGCCAACGAAAATATCGGCGGGTATACCGTCTCCAAAGGAGCGATGGATCATTTGTCCGCGGTAATGAGAAAAGAGGCGCGTCGGGATGGCATAAAAGTTTGTAACCTTTATCCAGGTGGGGTGGATACGGATTTCAGAGCCGCAGAGTGTCCTGAATATTTACAGGCCAAAAGCGTGGCCAAAGCTATTCAGGAAATGATTTCTCTTCCAAAAGACATTGTCCCTCATGAATTTATTATCCGCCCGATGGTGGAAGAAAATTTTTAAAATAACAGGTTGTTTAAAAGCACTCCATCCGTCTTCAAATTCGAATTATTGAAAGCGATATTGGATAATTGCTCCACAATAGGGATGCTATTCTCTCAAAATAATCGGGGATCCCTATTGCAATACCTGCATTCAAATTTTCGCTGCGAATTTTGATTTTAAACGTGCTCCAATAAAACCGGGGAATGATCCTGATTCCCCGGTTTTAAATTATTGCTTACGACGAACCGTCCTAAAATCCGGAATCATCGCATGAGAAGACTTTATTTCCAGCAACACGCCATCCTTATCATATTGATAAACATTCGGCTTTGATTTACTTCCTTTCACCAAATACCGGTGCTCACCGTCTTTAATAATTTGTTTGCTATAGCCCTCAGATTCAGTAAAAGTTTCCTGCACCCGAGTGGGCTCTTCGAAAAATAAACGAGCAGAAGAAAACGAGATTAACTGATGCATTTGACGGCTTTTCCCATCTTCTCTTACCACATAGGTCTCATCCGCCACTTTCTCCACTCTGATATTATTATGCTCGCGCCCCTGCAATTTCACGGTCATTTCACTTCTTATCAAGCCGGCTTTATCATATTCCGCCACCAGATAGTAAGCAAAATCCACTCGCTGTATAAGCCTGACCTTCATATTCGTTGTGATTTCAATAATCATATTTTCCCCGGAATAACTACGGTTCGCCACTAAGTCCCCTACAGTATCCCCCTTCACAATAATATCAAAAAACCTTTTGTCCTGGGCATGGACATTAAAAGCAAGGCTAAAGTTTAGCAGTATTCCCAAAACTAACGTCATCCAATTTTCCATAGGCTAAAACAATTTTTCCTCCCTAAAAATTCACTCAAAAACCACTGTCCTCTTTGACTTGATTTATTATAAATACGGCCTCCAACATCAGGAAATGATTGAAATTGGAGATAAATTCTGCATGCCTTAAGCACAAATGCGCAAAGCCTTATTGATCAACGACTTCTAAAACGATAATTTTTCCACTTCAACTTCCGGGGGAAACCTACTTAAAATTATACAATTGGTTGTAAAACATAAACAAAACTAACATTTATCATAAAATAAAGATATTTTTTTACTTAGTTTACAATGACAGATCAAAAAACAAGTGAATTTTTGGAAAATTTTTAGCGTCGTGTTCTATTTCACCTATTTGATCTGATTTTTGTGTCAAATAAATGTTAATACTATGCTTCAAATTAATGACCAAGTAAAGCTGTTGAGTCCGCCGACCAGCCACCCTTACCGGGTTATCCGGGTTTTTAACCAGGATGAATATATTGACACCAACGAGGGAAGCTTTCTATATGCAAAAAAAGGTAACGTAACGATCCAAAATGAAATGACTGGAGATACGATCGTGACCTGTGAAGAATTTGTAGAAAAAGTGGTGAAATCACCCTTTGCGATTAAAAATTAAAAGTGCTTTTCTCTGCTAAAGCCCTCTGTCTTTGGAAAGATTGCTTATTAACACTTCATCAAATCTGACCATAGCAACAAAGAGAAGGTAAATGCAAAGTGGAGAATCGTCTAAATGTCTGATATGAAAAAAAGGAGCGTAAAGCTCCTTTTTTCTGTTTAATGCCTTTCACTCAACTGTCGTCCCGATCAAAGGCCAACATCATATCAATAACGACAAAGCCATTTCCAGAATCGGGAACCAGCAGCTCTGTTGGAACAGCAAGGTTGGTCACATTTCCGGAAAGCTCCTCTTCATCAAACTCTGTCACGTTCAAGCCAACCGTTGCTCCGGAAATATTCAATCTTAATTGCAAAACATCCCGGTCTTCATTAATACTCCATGTTCCTTTTTGTGTCTCCGTATCCTCCGTTTTACAAAGATAGAAGATCGTCCCCCCTTCTCTCAAATCAATTCGTGTATTGGAGGCATCAGAGCAACCGGCATCCCCCAATAAAGCAAGATTAATAATAGAAGTGATATCCGTACCCGCATCAATAACCACTTCTCCTATTACCACATCATTAATAAGAATGGCTTCTTCAATGGTATAAAGGCCAACCATCGGGTCCACCATGGGTGCATCTCCATTATCATCATCCGAACAGGCAGCACCCAGGACAAATAGGAATAAAAGAAGCAGGGGCAAAAGCATAGGTTTTCTCATAATACAAATTTAGCTTTTAGTGAAATTCAAATTAAAATAGTATATTTTATAATAAATCACTAAACCTGCACATGAAATATCCGCTACTGATTTTCAACATCTTAATCCTACTCATCCTCAATCCAAATTTTTCATATAGCCAAAAAATCCAAATATCCGGAACCGTAACAGATGAAGAAAAACGACCGCTGACCGGCGTAAATATCTATTTCTTAAATGGACTTAGGGGCACGATCACGGATATAAACGGAGAATTTTCCTTGTCCACCAACGGCAAAGGCCCGCATATCATCATTGCATCCATGGTGGGAAAAAAAAGCTTCAGGGACACCGTAATGGTAGAAGGAAATTATCAATGGGATATTATTTTAGCATCAGCTCCCATTTTCGGACAGGAAGTGATTATCTCCGCCTCCCGGGTGGAAGAAAACATTCTTCGGTCATCCGTTACGGTGGAAAAATTAAATAGTCGCGAAATTGAATCTATGGGAGCAGCTAACTTTTATGATGGTATTGGCAACCTGAAAGGGGTAGATATGAATGCCCAAAGCCTCACTTTAAAATTCCCTAACACCCGGGGATTTAATGGCAATACCAACTACAGGTTCAATCAAATTATTGATGGGGTCCTCAATATTGCACCCGGTTTGAGTTTTGCAGCGGGAAATTTACTTGGCATTCCTCAAATTGACGTCGAAAGTGTGGAACTCCTTACCGGGGCCTCTTCGGCACTCTATGGACCTGGTGGCATGAATGGCTCCATGATTATGACCAGTAAAAATCCCTTCGATTATCAGGGAGTCTCGGCCTCTTTACAAGTCGGCACTATGAATTTTGAAAGCCCGATACATGATACGAACACACCCTATTACGATTTCAATTTCCGGTATGCCAAAAACTATAAGGACAAATTTGGCGTAAAACTGGTCTTTTCCTATTTAGACGCCGATGACTGGGCCGCCGCTGACCAAAGAGATATCCGGAACTTAAATAACCCCAATTCAAAAAGGGAAAATAATCCGGCATATGATGGCGTGAATATTTATGGTGATGAAATTGGGCTTAACCTGCAAACCGTAGCGCCGGCGGTAGCAGATGGCTTTGCCAAAGAATTGGGTTTTACCCCTGGTACTCCCGCTTATGATTCTACCTATCAGGCTGTTTTTAATATAATCCCGGATCAGGAAGTGACCAGAACGGGCTTTGAGGAAAAAGACCTGGTGAATTACGATGCCAAAAACCTGAAAGGAAGCCTGTCGCTATACTATAAAATAAATCCGGAATTACAGCTTTCCTTACAAGGGGCCTACGCCAATGGACAGGCCGTTTATTCTGCTCAGAACCGTTTCTCTATCAGCAATTTCTCTATGTATACCGGAAAAGCAGAATTGGCACATCGGGAAAAAGGCTTTATTCGATACTGGTATGTGCAGGAAAATTCCGGGGATGCATATGATGCCGGCGGTGCCGGGGCCCTCATTAATGAGGCCTGGAAACCGAGTGAATTCTGGTATCAGGATTATATTGCCGCATATCTGCAGAGTGTCCTGCTGAATAACAGTGAGGAGGATGCCCATAAATTCGCCCGCTTACTCGCCGACAACCGTGATGCCAATGGAAATATTCAGGACACCAATAAACCCGCCATTCCTATTGGTGGCAGCCCGGAATTTAATCAATACCTGAACGATATTAAGTCCAAACCCATCAATGAGGGAGGAGCGCAGGTATTAGATAAAAGCGCCCTTTCTCAGCTAGAGGCATTATACAATTTTAAAGAAATGCTCAATGGGGTAGATCTGCTAGTGGGAGCTCAATACCGTCAATATCGATTAAATAGTGAAGGAACGGTATTTACCGACGAACCAGGCAAGCCCATACGTTTTTATGAATTGGGGATTTTCGCCCAGTACATCGGGCATTATTGGAATGACAAAATACAAGTCAACGCATCTGCTCGTTATGATAAAAACAAAAATTTTAATGGGAAAGTCACCCCCAGGCTCTCTCTGCTTATAGCCCTAGATCAGGATAAAAAGCACAATATCAGGGCCTCGGCTCAAACTGCTTTTAGATTCGCGGCCGTGGCGGACCAATATGTGGACATCGCCGTGGGCCCCACAAGGGTAATTGGTGGATTACCTGAAGTTCAAAACCAATACGGTTTTGATACAGCGCCCCTCTACCCCCTGATAGGCGAAAGCCCGGTAACGGCGGTGCCGGACACCACCAATGGACCGGTAAGCATTCCAATTTTTAAACCCGAAACCGTTTTGGCCTTTGAGTTAGGCTATAAATCCCTTACCGTAAATGACCGCCTACTGCTTGACGCCAACATTTATATCAATAATTACAACAACTTCCATGGCACAAAATTGCTGGTTCAAAATCCCTTCACCCCTGAGGAGCAAAGATTTCAAACAACCATTAGCGTGGATGAGCCGGTGATCAACTGGGGATGGTCTGCAGGTATAAATTACCAATTCCTGGGAACTTTTTATGCTGGCGGCAATCTGGCTTTCAATACAGTGGAAGAAATTGATAACCAAAATTTCCTCACCCGATTCAATACGCCAAAATATCGATATAATTTAGTGATCGGTAACAGGAGGATCAGTCCACGAATTGGTTTTCAAATAAACTACCATTGGCAGGATACCTTCACTTGGGAATCCTCCTTCGGAGTGGGGGAAATTCCTGCTTATGGCAGCATTGACGCCCAGCTTTCCCTAAGAATACCATCGATTAAATCCACCGTGAAATTTGGAGGAGCCAATATTCTCAACGAGTACTATACCACAAGCCTCGGGGCATCAGCCATAGGCGGATTATACTATGTCACTTATACCTATGATCAGTTTTTCCATTAGAGCGTATTTAACAGCTAAAATTTGCAAGCTGGATTCAAATTTTCACTTAGAATTTTGGCTTTTTAACCTGCATAAATCTAATATATTCACAGCTAAAGTATAGAAACTCATTCTAAAATACCTTATAGTCAATATATTACGATTATACGCATTGAATTTTAATAGCCCCAAATGGGCTAAGTTTACTTTCTCCACATTTATCTGCTTCCTTAGAAAAAAACTCAAAACAGCAAAAAACTTTTATTTTCCCCGCCTTGCCGCTAAGAGCATGTTTAAAAGCGCACGAGCCGGCAGCAAATTGGAATGTTTGGAATCGATTTTGGATAATTTCTCAACATTAGCGATGCTATTCTCTCAAAATAATCCTTTATCGCTTCTGCAATAATCAAATTTTCGTTGCGAATTTTGGCTTTTAAAAACGCTCTAAACGAGAATTTAAGCCGAATTATTCACCGCTAGATTTAGTAAGTACCTATAAATGAATATATTTCAATGCTTTTCGGTTAGTTTTGTCGAATTATCAATAGCTCAAACTTGGGTATGCTTGCTTTCTCCTCATTCTTCTGCTTCGTTGAGAAAAACTCGAAATAAGAAACTATTCCATCATTTTTCCCGCCTAGCAGCTAAACGAGGATTTAACCATGAATAATCCGGGTTAAGCCTCAATAATCCGGACTAATTCAGCTTAAAAAATAACAGGTAATGATGACCTACTCATAGGAAACTACTGCCTATTCTAAAGGCATTCTCCGAATTCCAGAAAAAGCTTCTGGTCAACTCCATTTAAGAAATTAGGAATTATAAAATGCAAGCTAAGACAGTTTTCCTATATTTATTTTTTTAAAATTTATCCCATGGAAAAACCTACTGTTCAAAGTATAATAGCCGCCTCCGAAAATCTAAAAAATATTGTAGATAGAACACCGCTAATGAGAAATTTCGGCCTTTCTCACCAATATGAAACGAATTTATATTTAAAAAGAGAGGATCTTCAACGCGTCAGATCTTATAAATTACGTGGTGCCTATAACAAGATTTCCTCCCTGACAAATAACGAACTCAAAAGAGGAGTGGTGTGTGCCTCAGCAGGAAACCACGCCCAGGGAGTGGCCTATTCATGCGCCCTTTTAAATGTAAAAGGGACCATATTCATGCCTGTCCCCACACCAAAACAAAAAGTCAAACAAGTGGAAATGTTTGGTAAGGATAATGTTGACATTGTTTTGATCGGCGACACTTTTGATGATGCCCAGCTCGAAGCCATTAAATTTTGTACTGCAAACAAGGCCACCATGGTGAAGCCCTTTGATGATTATCATATTATTAATGGACAAGCCACTGTGGGCAAAGAAATTCTGGAAGACCTCCCAGAGCAGGCAGACTATGTATTTTTACCTATTGGAGGCGGAGGATTAGCGGCGGGAGTAGCAACTTATTTAAAATCCCTTTCCCCAGCAACCAAAATTATTGGCCTAGAACCAGAAGGTGCTCCTTCGATGCAAGCAGCTATTTCCGCCGGAAAACCGGTTAAATTACAGGAAATTGACAAATTTGTCGATGGTGCGGCGGTACAAGAAGTAGGCGAACTCACTTATGAAATCTGTAAAGCGTCTCTCGATCAAGTAGTCAGCATTCCGGAAGGGAAAGTTTGCTCCACTATTTTAAAATTATATAATGAGGAAGCCATCGTTGTAGAGCCTGCAGGAGCGCTAAGCGTAGCTGCCTTGGATATGTTTCAAGATGAAATCAAAGGGAAAAATGTAGTATGTATCCTTAGTGGTAGTAATAATGACATCACCCGTACCGAAGAAATAAAAGAACGTTCTTTATTATTTGAAGGCCTCAAACATTATTTTATTGTCAGATTTCCACAGCGTGCAGGCGCCTTAAAAGAATTTGTCAATGAAGTACTGGGCCCCGAGGATAATATCACGCACTTTGAGTATTCCAAAAAACACAATCGAAATACCGGTCCGGCATTAGTGGGTATTGAGATCAAACACCCCTCCCTATTAAAGGGACTGCGACTACGGATGGAAGAAAAGAAATTTTTCGGGGAGTATTTGAATGATCGCCCTGACCTTTTTCAGTATTTAGTACTATAAAACACCAACAAGTTACCATAAAAACGCTTTTTTCTAATCTCATTGAATCTCAAACCCTATTTTACAACTCTAATGTCTGATTATGCAATGTTGCCCTTGGGATTTTAGCCATCTTCGCGCATCATTTAAGGGAAATACATTAAACGCATCCACATCTGTCAAAAAGTAATAATGCAGGATCATACTTACGCCTAATCCTTCAATTTGTAAGTACCTTCATTAAATTCATGATAAAAAGGTGTTATTGGAGGCCGCTTATACAAATAAGCGGCCTCAATTTTTTGGTAGCAAAAACAATTTCGTGCAAAAAAGAATTAAAAGGGTATATTTTAGCACTTAAATTGACAAGATAATGTGTATGAAATATTTAAAAATTGTAGAATAAAAGTATTTTCGGACCAGTTTTGGGATTTTATCAAAATATTTCCTTAGTTTTACTTTCACAAGACCTACTGTCCCCGATTACTCCAGTCAACATTTACTTTTAGATTGAAAAGTGGGATTTTTGTAATGTTCATTTAGTATGCAAAAAACAGTTCAATACAGTTATAATACTCTAAATAGCATTGAGTATTCTGATAAACGTATAAAGACAAAATCAAAACAGTATCCGATTAAAGAGGATTTCATCGATATTATTTCTGCTTACGGCATAAACAACATCGATGATTATCGTATACTTTTTCAGGAAATCAGCGCTGAAAAAACAATACAGGATTTTGATTTTGTGCTGCCCAAATCACCTTATGCGGCTTATGGTTCAATTAGAGGCTTTAAAAACACTTCTTCCATTCCCAAAAAAGCTGCCAGACCCCTTCAGGAAACCAAGGCAAAAGAGCCCTCGCAAAAGGAAAACCTGGTGATCGAAAAGGAGGAAATTGCAGCAAAACCTGCAAGCCCAAAAGTAGATAAAGCTAAAAAATCGACCCCAAGCGTACTCAGTTATTCAAAAGCCAAAAAATTTATTCGAACCCACATTGAGGAGGAGGGGAAATTTGAAAGCAAAGAAGTTTGGGAGGATTGGCTGGAACACGAGGCACCTGTTGATTTCCCAAAAGATATTAAAACCGCTTTTCGAAAATACAAACCCGGGGCACGCTTCAGTTTAGCCGATTTCTTAGGATATTCTTTCCCCAGAAAGAAACGCAAAACGCAGGAGGTTAAAGCAGCTGCAAGTATTCCGGATGGTGACTTCATGCCGATCTTTGATCAGAAAAAGAAAAATGAAATTGCCAATGATCCTAAAGCAGCCTTAGAAGCTTTATTTGGAAAAAGGGAGAATGTCATTAAAACCCCGGAGCCTAAAAAATCAGATAGTAAACTCCCCATGCGATATGCCGAAGCAAAAAAGTATTTGGCGGAATGGCAGGAAAAAAACTACCCAATTGCCGACAGAAAAGCATTTCAGGAATGGTTAAACGAGCATCGTCCAGAGCGTTTTCCTGAAAACCCGCTAACCGTTTACCATAAAGAATTAAGTAAAAAAGGTAAAAGATTTAATTTGAATCATTTCCTTAGAAATGCTTAGCGTGTGTTAAACGCCAAATTTACAGGGAAAAATTGATGATTATAGAGGCGATATCCGATTATTTTGAGGTAGTAGTATCGCTGTTGTTGAGAAATTAACCGAAATCGCTTCTTGTAATTCAAATTTGTAGCAGCATGGTATGCTTTTAAATAGGCTCTTAAAGCTAAGGGGAGTATTACTCATCCGTTAGGAGCGTGTATTTAAGCCGGTAATCCTTTCAAAAATTAATGATTACAGAAGCTGCACCCATTATTTTGCAAAAATAAGAATACGCTGATTGAAAGTAATTCAATTACTCTTCCCAAAAAATCGAAATTTCCGCCTATAGTTTTGGCTGACAACACAATCATATTAATTGGGCAAAACATTGATAAAAAAAGGAGCTTATTATAGTTCCTTTTTTTATATCATCATTTATAAAGGCCATTACACCCCACGACCAAACTGATTTAGAACGTGTTAAGAAGTCAAAATTCGCAGGGAAAATTTGATTATTGCAGAAACGATACCCGATTATTTTTAGAGAATGGCAGCACTATTGTTGAGAAATTATCCAAAATCGCTTCCAATAATTCAAATTTTCAGCCGGATGGCGTGCTTTTAAACACGCTCTTAGACTAAGCTGAATTATTCCTACTTAATTTGGTATTAGATCTGGCGGTTTAAAAAGTGCCATCATCCAGATCGGTTAGCTGAGCCAACTTCGCTAAATGATATTCCAGCTGTAAATCTCCCATTCCATATATCCCTAGAGTTGTATGCATTTTGGGAAATATTTTACGAATATCAAAGCTCCCCTCTTTTCTACATACCGACAATAATTCCTGATCAAAAATACTCAAAGCACCCTCCGAATTCTCAAATAATGCGGAACAGGCGTGCAATACCTTTTGAACATGAGGAAAAATTGCTTGCAGCGGGATAATAGCTAAATTTTCTTCTACAAAGCGTTTTTGCTGATACCAAAATAAGAGATTTTTAAATGCTTCTACCTGCTTCTGATCTAATTTGATGGCGCGGCCAAATGCAATTTCCAGCTCATAGGCATTATTACTACCAAAACCTAAATAGGATTTATCCAGAGGCCGGACCCAATAGACTGCCTGTTGTCCAGAGAGAAAATGTAAACAAGTCCAAAAATTAACCTGACAAAAAACATCATACTCAAACCATAAATAAACATCCTTTCCGGAGCAGCGGGCTTCTCCCTCATAAAAAGAAGCTATCGGAAGATTTTGGGGAAGGGGACCAAAATGGTCCAATAAATACTCCTCTCTGAGCGCTACATGATTCGATGACTGAAATAAATCCATCGGCCCCTCCATCATACAATCCCTCATCACCAGCCTATCAGCTGCTAAATAAGCAGGGACCATTGCCTCCAGCGCATCACCGTTAAAAATATGAATAGTATTTATCATAAAAAAAGGGGCAGAAGCCCCCTATTTAATTCATTTTTCTTTTAAAGATCGTAGGATTAATATTGACCATTAACCATACTACATTTTGTGTATCTTCCGCCTCCGGTTTATTTTTTAACAATTGCATATTATCATCTGCAAACATTTGTTGATAACCACCTGTCATCACCACATCTTTCATTATCACATATTTGAATGAAAGATCCACTTCCGTACCAAGATAGTTCCCATCATCATCACCCGTACTGTCTAAAATTTTCGCACCTCCATTAAAATGGTGCACTGCCACGTCTAATGAAAACTTACTGGAAGCCTTAAAGGCCACCCCAAAATACTTATCAAACAATCCCAATTTACCGTAGGAGTCCGGCGTCACAAAAAAGTAATCCATTAATCCATAGTAAATATGGTGTGTACCATACAAGGGGTTGAAGGCATTCTGATCAGCTACGTCATAGGTCAGTAAGGCATCTCCCTCTCCGGGATTATCAACGATGGTCGCTTCATTCCCGGACACATAATCTACCCCGGCAAGAAATGACCACCGGCTATCAGAGGGCATATAATCCAGACGAAGGGAGCCAAAATAAGCATCGGAGGAAATGCCACCAGCATCATCGCCAAATTGATAGTAACCAATGAGTTTGACCATCCAGTCTCTTGGCGTATAAACCAGATTTAAGCCAACGGTTTGAAAATTATTCATCCCTGAAATAGGATTAGAGTTATCATCAAAACGCTGAAAACCCAAATTCAAAAAGATGGCGGACAGATCGACCTTTTCTGAAAATTTATTTTCCAGACGCACCATCTGCATCGCTTTATAAGGCTGACCAGTACCTGGATCGTAGGCAATACCAAACTGATTTTCCTGATTCTGATTCCAGGCTAATGCCACATCCAGCTTCAGATGCTCCCCCCTATACTTGGTAAGCAGGGCATCATGCCATCGGCCGGACTGGTGCCAGTCCAAAGTTCCCAGAATCCGGTCCCCATCATAGGTCAATTGCTGCCGTCCAATACGGAAAGCCCAGGAGGAGGCTAATAATTCGGCCCAGGCCTCATTTAGCATAAAGGTCCCCTCAGTTTCAATTTGAGGAGTGGATCCATAAACAGAGTAATTTTGACCACTAAAGCCCAGATTCAATCGGTCTGTTCCGTAATAGGCGGATACCCTCGCCCTGTTCGTAATAAAAAAGGCGGGATCCTGATCAGGAGCGCGAAGCGTAAATGCACCATTTCGAAACTCCGCACGAGGTCTAACCTGAAGTTTTACTTCTAAATCACCGGTTTGGGGAGAGTCTTCCTGCGCCAATACCGGTGTTGCTGCAAACCAAAAGGAAAGCAGCAATACCATAATGTAATGCTTTTTCATAGTAGGTTTATTGGTGAAAAAGATCATGAGCATCGCCCATGTTATTGGTAAAGGCTGAAGGTGCTGGGGCAAGGAGAAAATGAAACGTGTTTTTAAATCCCTCATATTTGACAACAAAATCTTTGAAAAGGAAACACCTTGAAATGATTTCCCACATAAGCGATACAGTTCTAACAAAATAATTTTATACCGCTTCTACTATTATCAAATATTTATAAAGAATATTGAGGCTTTAAACCCTCCATTAGGCATTTTTTCTTGCGAAAGAAAGGGTGGTGGAATGCACCACCTTTTCTAAATAATATATGTTTATATCAATTCTTTTTTACGTAAATCACGGAATATCTCAATAGCCGCTAAGGTAATCGCCACTATGAAACAAGGGGTGGCGACGAATACAAATAAAAACATCAGTACCGGCGTAGGATGAAACATATACGGAATCGTAATGAGTAATCCCACTATGGTAAATAAGCTTTCTATGAATACTTTTCTCATTTTAATATTCCTCTAAATGTTCACGAATACGCGCAATTTCTTTTGGTGATTTATCCAGTCTTTCATATTCAGGATGCCCGGGCGTTCGCTTTGAAGGCTCCGGATGCGCCCGGCCATGACAATTCATACAACTAATAGAATTTGTGTTGGCAATGTTTTCCAAAACGGGAATATGTTCCTGAACTGCATGAAATTTCTCTGTTCCATTATGACAATTCAAACAATTCTGATTATTGAATTCCCCACGGTAACGAATCGGCTCATGATAGGTATTGGTCATATAGCGCATCAAATGGCGGTAACCATCCAGTTTTCCTTTGATGGTACCGGTAAAACCATAGTCTTCATGACAGGAGTAACAAGCCTCTTGCTGAATCCAACCATTCTTAAAATGGCGGGCGGCCAGCGTCTGAGACTGTGGATCTACCAAATCATTTCCCATGGGCGCCATCACATGACAACCCACACAGGATTTGGTTTCTTTCATGCCAACAAAAACATGATAATTCGCAAAAACAATGGAAGCAATCGGAATCAGAATAATGGCAAATAACACCGTAATCCTTACCGTTTGCGTCATACGGTTTCTATTTTTCCGAAGTCGGTAAAATAAAATTACTTCGGCGATTAAAACCAATATGGCTAAAATTTTTAATATACCTTCCATATAATTATTGAGGTTTTAATGGTAAAGATTTCGATATATTAATCGCAGTCACCTTATAATCCGGCTGAAATGAAATGGGATCATGATCATCCGAAACCACATCATTGATCATGAACTCCGGATCATAAAAGGCAGCAAATACTACTCCCGGGGTTTCGTTTTCGGATATACTCACAGTGCCCTTCATTTCTCCTCGGGAAGAATTAACAATAATCACATCACCTTCTTTCACCTGATAGTGAGCCGCATCCTGCGGGTGCATCACAAAACGGCCGGGTCCTGACTGGGAGTTCAACTCGGCCACTTCTCTGGTCATGGTTCCGGTGTGCCATTGAGACACTACCCTTCCCGTCGTCAGATAAGTGGGCATATTGGCATCTGTTTTTTCATTTCCTCTCAGGTAGGGGCGCATAAAAACGGTTGCCTTTCCGTTTGGCTTTCCATAAAAATAAACCTCCTTACCTTCCGGCACAAAAGGATCTCCGGGAATATATCTTCTGGCAGTACCCGGGTGATCTTCCGTCGGGCAGGGCCACTGCAAGCCGCGCTCTTTAGCCAGGCGCTCACGGGTCATCCCCATGAAATTATACTTGGAATGAGAAGAAAATTCCCGGTACTCATCCCAAACTTCTTTACTAGTTTTAGATTTAATGAAATCACCATAGCCCAGGCGTTCGGCCAGGTCTACCAAAATATCTAAATCAGAACGGGAATCTCCATATGGCTCCCGCAGCTTCTGTATTAACTGATAGCGTCGCTCGGTTTGTCCATAAGTCCCTTCTTTCTCAATATAGAGTGCCGCCGGCAACAGCACATCCGCATATTTGGAGGTTTCCGTTTCAAAAGCATCCACTACACACATAAAGGTCTTTTCCATTCCCGGAAGATAATGTGCCACATTTGGAAGGGATTGCGCCGGATTGGTACACATCACCAAAGTGGCTTTTACCTTCTCATCATTCATGGCCTGGAATAGCGAAAGCGCATTATAACCCGGCTTTTCCTGTATCTTCCCTGCCGGAATTCCCCACAATTTTTCTACCTCGGCCCGGTGTTCTGCTTTCGCGACCAGGCGGCCATTGGGCAATAAATGTGAAAGAGAACCCGTATCCCGGACTCCTCCGCATGCATTGGATTGGCCCGTCATGGACATCGGGGTAGCTCCTTTCTTATTGATCTGACCCGTCAGCAGATGCAGGGAATTCATGTTATTATTCAGGAATACCCCCTGAACACGCTGATTCAAGCCCATGGTCCACAAAGACATGGTGGCTTTAGAGGTGGCAAAATAATAGGCTACTTCCCGAATAATTTGTGCGGAAATCCCCAGCTCAGCAGCCACTTTTTCAGGCTCATAATCCTCCAAAAACGCCTTATATTCCTCAAAACTCACCTCCGCTTTTCCATCATTGAAGCTGATGTATTTATTGACATACTCTTCTGAATAAAGGCGATCATTGATAATCACATGCGCCATAGCATTCAACAACAGCATATCCGTTCCCGGCACTACCGGAAGATAATAATCCGCATGTTGCGCCGTCTTGGTGCGACGCGGATCCACCACAATGATCTTCACCTTGGGATTAGCTGCCTTGCGTCGCATGACTCTTTCCCAAACCGGAGGATGGCACTCATAAGCATTGGAGCCAATCACAAAAAAGGTTTCGGCGTGGTCAATATCATCAAAACAACCGGCAGGTTCATCTTTCCCAAAGGTTTGGGTATATCCTACTGCCGCCGAAGCCATACATAATCGCGGATTTCCATCCACATTGTTGGTACCAATACCCCCTTTAAATAATTTATTGGCCGTGTAGGACTCTTCTATATATAGCTGACCCGATCCGTAATAAGCCACACTATTCGGGCCATTTTCTTCGATCGAAGATTTGAACTTCTCTGCCACCAAAGACATGGCCTCTTCCCAACTGGCCTCTACCAGTTTGCCATTCTTTCGAATTTTAGGGGTAGTCAAGCGGGCTTCTTTCTTTTCCATCAGCTCATCCAAAAGTGAGCCCTTAATACAAATGACTCCTTTATTATGTGCTTCCTGGTCTCCTCTGACCCGCACCAGCTTCTCGTTTTTATCCAAACCCAGCATCACGCCGCATCCGGTACCACAATAACGACAAACCGACTTATGCCATTTGGCCACCGGCCCTTCCTTGACGGAAAGTTCCGTTACGGCCCACCCTGTCCCGGCAAGGGCGCCAACGGCCACCACTCCGCCGGAAAGTTTTAAAAATGACCTTCGATTGAGACGGTGAATATCTTCGTCTCTCTCCATATCACCATTGGAATTTTGATCCATATTTGTAAATATTTAGGATAGGTATGACTTCTAATAAGTTATGGAATTATTTTTATTTATAACACCAATTTGGTCACTCCAGCAGGCTATTTGTAAGGAAAAATCCGAAAAATCGTTCCTTTTTTAAATATTTCAAGATTAGATGGTAATTCCATAAAGGCATCTGCCCTGCATAATTTGGCCAAATCGCCTGAACCACCGCCCCCCGTAGGACTAGCCAGTAGGCGGCCATCCTGACCAAAGGATAATTTGACCTCACAAAAGCGCGTAAGGTTTGGCTTGAAATTGATGTCTTGATCCAAAACGGCATACTGTACAGGCAGCTCCGACCCAAAATACTGAGCGAACCAGGGATGTACATATCGTATATAGCAAAGGAAACTGGAGACCGGATTTCCAGGTAAGGCGAAAACCAACCCTTTCGGAAAAGTTCCAAACCAAAAGGGTTTGCCCGGGCGTTGGGCCACTTTATGAAACTGTTTTGTAATACCGCAAGCCTCAAATACCCCTGGCAGATAATCAAATTTACCCATGGAAACCCCACCTGTAAACAATAAAACCTGATAATTTAAGACCAACCCTTTAAGCGCCTTTTCGAGGATTTCCCGATCATCTTTTAAATGGTATTCATCAGCCTGAATACCCCAAAATTCAAGCCTTGCAGCCAGCATTGGCCCATTAGACCTCCTGATTTGATGCACCTCCGGCAAATCTGACACCGGCACCAGTTCATCTCCGGTGCTAATGACCGCCACTTTGGGTAGTGCCACAACGGACACCTGAGCTTTACCCACAGTAGCCAACACTGCCACTTCCGCAGAGGTGATTTTAGCATGCTTTTTCAACAATACTTCCCCTTGTTGGTGATCACTTCCATTATGATGCACATTTTGCCCTTGCTTAAAGGACTTAATTATCCGCACCATCGCACCATCCTTCTCCCATTCCAAATGTTCATAAGGAATAACGGTATCGACCCCCAAAGGCAAAACAGCCCCGGTCATCACCTCAATAGCATCTGCTAATAGGGATTTTTGAGGTTCCCCCGCAGCCTGAATTCCGGAAACTTGAAGAAGTTCCCCCACGGAGGATTCTTTTCCTTTGATGGCTATTCCGTCCATAGCAACACGATCGAAGGGAGGAAAAGGCCGATCTGCCAAAATATCCTGAGCCAAATAACGGCCCACGGCATTTTTTAAAGGTACTTCCTCCACATGCTGTGGAAGAAGATGAGAAAAAATCAACTTTTCAGCTTCGTTAACAGAAAGCATTCAAACAAAATGTTAAATTTCAACCAACTTTAGATCGAAAAGTAAGAGATTTAGGGGGAAGAATGATCATTATTTGTATTATTTTTATTCTCTCAATTAAAATTAAACCTATTCTAAATAAGAATGTCAAAGGAAAAAGACTTTACTCATATCAACGATAAAGGGGAGCCGCATATGGTGGACGTCTCCGATAAAACTATTACCCAAAGGATTGCCACTGCCAGCTCCAGTGTTCATTTACCGGCAGAAGTCTGGACCGCTTTGAGAGGGGAAGAATTAATGAGCAAGAAAGGCCCTGTATTGCAAACGGCTGTTATTGCGGCACATATGGCCATCAAAAAAACTGCCGATACCATTCCACTTTGCCATCCTTTGCCCTTGGAAGGATCCAAAATATGGACGGAAATTGACCGGCCCTATATCCATATTTTCTGCCGCGTAAAAACTACCGGAAAAACCGGCGTGGAGATGGAAGCATTACATGGCGCCAGTGTGGCTGCGCTCACTATTTATGATATGTGCAAAGCCCTTTCTCATGACATTATTATTGAATCAACCAGACTCATCCAAAAATCAGGAGGTAAAAATGACTTCAAAATGGACTAAACACGCAGCCCTCACACGGCCTGCCATAGGAAAATATCACCGCTTTGAGATTGCGCTAATGGGGGCGCCCTGCGGCATCATCAAGGAATGGGCCGCAAAATTTGCCCAAAGCTGGCACCAAGAAAAAACCGCCTTCCTAGACATGGAGCATCATCCGGAAGCACGTTTGTCTCCCTATTACCAATTATGGAATCACCAACAAAGTTATTTTGATTTACAATCTGACGACTTTCCTTCTGATTTTGCTTTAAAAATCGCCTTGCAGGAAAATGACCGGCTTTTGATCAATGGCAATCACTTTTTAGGAGCGCAACAAGTTGTCTTTATCGACCCTAAAAAGAATGTCGCTAAACATGCAGAGAAATTAACCGCACCTCTGATGGTCATCATTCGGGAAGGAGTAGATGAAATTCCGGAGGCTATTCAGTCCAAGCTCCAAGCGGACACGCCCGTTTTCAAAGAAGCACAGGAAGAAGAAATTCTAAATTTCATACAAGCCTGGAGTCTTTTGAAAAAAGCACCCCTGAAGGGATTGGTGCTGACCGGCGGCAAAAGCCAAAGAATGGGAGAGGATAAAAGCCAGCAAAACTACACTGGGAAAAAGCAATGGGAAAAAGGCATTGAACTTCTCAAGCCCTTTTGTCAGGAAGTCTTTATCTCCTGCAATGCGCAACAAAAGGAGCAATACCCGGGGCAGAATTTAATCATTGATCGCTTTTTGGGCCTTGGTCCTATGGGTGGCATATTATCCGCTTTTCAGGCTGATCCGGATGCTGCATGGCTGGTAATTGCGGTAGACCTTCCGCTGCTCAATGAACAAACGCTTTCCACCTTAGTGGAACATCGACAGTCAGGCAAAGTAGCCACCTGCTTTAAAATTGAAGACCGTCCCTTCCCTGAGCCATTGATTACGATTTACGAGCCGAGGGCTTATGTCAAACTTTTACAATACATGAGTTTAGGTTATTCTTGTCCTCGAAAACTGGTGATCAATGAAAATTGTGAAGTTATTCCATTGGCAGATGGCACGAATTTAACAAATGCCAATACACCAGGGGACAAAGCTGAAATTCTGAAAAACATTCAACCATAATAGGGCAAAAAAAAATCACGGAATGACATCTTCATCCGTGATTTTTTTCACCTCCTCAGCAGGCAAAGGGGTTATCAGGCCTGAAAAAACCAAACCATCTACCCTTTAACAATTATGCTTTTCCAGTGGATTCGGGAATGCATCATCATCGTTTTCATCTCTTTGTGTCAGGCACTTAAAATCTTTCTCGATCAACACCTGCAGGAAATCTCCATTCCCCAGTTCAACCCCCTTCTCTAGGCCTACCAGCTCGGTGTTGGCCCAATTTCGAAAAGTCTCGATAGGTAATTGTATCGTCACGAGGCGTTCGGCCAAATCCACCGCCACCTCACTTACTTGCTGACTCACTTCCACCTTCCATTCAATTTTCCCGGAGGGGAAAGGGGTCTCCATGAGCAAATTCCCTGAACTCTTTAATATTTTCAAATCCGCCATATCCATTCTCAGGCGAATGGTATTATTTCTAAGTCTTACTTTCATTTGATTTAATGAGATCTGATGAATAATTCAATTTAAGACTTAATCCCTAAAAATTCACCTCTACCCCAAAAAGCGCTGGAAATTAATCAAAAAAAGGGGCTTTTACTTTTCTACTACCTGAATTTGAAGCCTGAAGATTCGATTCTATATGCTCCCAAAAAGTTTCATTTAACAAAGGCGGCATCCCCGTCTAATAAGCTTTTTACCCTACAATCCCTTTAGCCGAATTATTCACCGCTATATTTATTTACTAAACGCAAGTAATTTATTTTCAATTCATTACAATTAATTTTCTTTGGCTTATAATAGCCCAGATTTGGGCGGGCTTGCTTTCTCCTCATTCATCTGTTTCGTTGGAAAAAACTCGAAATAGGAAAAATTCCATCATTTTTTGCGCCTTACAGCTAAACGAGGATTTAAGCATGAATTAAACTGGTTTAGCCGAAAATGCAACGCTAAGGTCTGGAGGGGTTCTCCAGGGGTTTGTTTTCGGTCTATTACAGGTAATTTTGTGATTTTTCACTAAAGCAGATTTGCACCCCCTTGCTTTCTCCTCCTTCCTCTGCTTCTTTTGAAAAAAGGCGACACTTTAAACAATTTGTTCATTTTTCTGCCTTGCAGTTAAAAACGGATAGAAGGATGAAAAATTCGGATTAGATAATAATATACCCATTTAATAGCATAAAAAATTACGATCATGTCTATAACGGACTATTTTTTTGATTCAAAATCTGTAAATCCACACAAATCAATTATCTTTCAAGAATGAAAAGTTTTAAAATCCTGACCTTTGGGATCACCAGAGAAATTACGGGTCAATCCCCGCTGATTTTTGAAAGTGATGCCGCCAATGTTTCAGAATTAAAATCTGCTTTAATGCAACAGTTTCCAGCCTTGAAAGACTTGAAAAGTCTGGCCATTTCGGTGAACCAGCAGTATGCAGAGGATTTTGATAAACTGGAAACAAAAGATGAAATAGCCCTGATCCCCCCTGTAGCGGGAGGTTAATAGCCATCGTATATGAACCAAATCGACATCAAAATAAAAGAACATTTAGACGTTCAGGCTTGTATTGATTTTGTGCAACATCCGCAAAGTGGGGCAAACAACCTGTTTGTGGGAAAAGTAAGAGACCACGCAAATGGACAAAAGGTAGTACGTTTAGATTTTGAAGCCTATGAACCCATGGCTGTAAAAGAGATGGAAATCATCGCCCTACGGGCCCTTGAAATTTATGACGTTCATCGCATCGCTATCCACCATACAGTAGGAGAAAAGCAAATTGGCGAAATGGCGGTCATCATCGCCGTAGGAAGTGCTCATCGTAAGGCCGGCTTTGAGGCTTGTGAATTTGCTATTGACGAATTAAAAAAGACCGTGCCCATTTGGAAAAAGGAGCATCTGGAAAATGGCACCGTTTGGGTGAGTGCTCATCCTTAAGAGAAGTATATGTTAATAGATAAATTTAACAGACCAATAAAATACCTCCGGCTTTCGGTAACGGATCGATGCAATTTACGCTGCTACTATTGCATGCCGGAGGAAGGGATCAAATTCCTACCTCAAAAGCAACTGCTTAGCTATGAGGAAATGTTGCGTTTATGCCAAATTCTTGTCAAAGAAGGGGTAGAAAAAATCAGAATTACCGGAGGAGAACCCTTCGTCCGAAGGGAACTGATGGTCTTTCTGACCGCCCTGAGTAAACTGAATGGACTCCAAAAAATCGCCCTGACTACCAACGGCTTGTTGACGATGGATTATCTGGAAGAACTAAAGGCCCTGGGCATCCTGGATCTGAACATTTCTCTGGACAGCCTGGATGAGGAACGCTTTTTCCAAATCACCCGCCGCAAAGGACTCGACAAGGTGATCAAAACCATCAATCGGGCCTATGAGATGGGGTTCCGCATCAAAATCAATGCGGTGGTGATGGGCGAAAAAAATCAGGATGATCTGCTGCCACTTGCCCGTTTGGCGAAAAACCGGGCCATTGATGTCCGCTTCATTGAAGAAATGCCTTTCAATGGCGGAGATGCCCACACTGCTTCCAAAGTCTGGAACCATCATAAAATTCTGGACTTCCTGCATAAAGAAATACCATTACAGCCCAGCGATTTCAACTCCACCGCCTATCGTTATGAAGCCAATGGATGGAAAGGGAAAATTGGGATCATTCCTGCTTTCAGTCGTACTTTTTGCGGCAGCTGTGACAGATTACGCATGAGTGCTCAGGGAGAAGTGCGTACCTGCCTGTACGCTAACTCAGGTTTATCACTAAGAGATTTAATTCGCAATGGAAAAACAGATACTGAAATCATACAAACACTCCAGACCCTGATTCAACAAAAAGCCAAAAATGGGTTCGAAGCCGAAAAAGATTTGCGCTCCCATGACTCCATGTCCGTCATTGGTGGCTAATTTAACCCGAATTATTCACCACTAAATTCAATAACTAATCGCAAGTAGTTTAATTTCAATTCATTATAATTAATTTTCTTTGATTTATAATAGCCCGAATTTGAGCCAGCTTGTTTTCTCCTCATTCATCTACTTCCTTCGGAAAAACGTGAAACAGGGAACTATTCCTTCATTTTTTCCGCCTTACAGCTAAACGAGGATTTATTAATAAATGATCCGAGCTAGGAGTTTGGCGGATTTACACCAATTTAGTCTATTAAGCGAAATATTATTCGGGGACCCAATTTTTCATTGAAGAAAAAATCTTTTCAATCCCCGGAATTTAGTATTTAGGACTATTTTGACTCCAATTCGCAATTAATGACCAAATAATATTTTGTGATTTTATTGAAATATAATTCAACAGGCTCCTAAGTAATTTTGCCCAAATTCCCCGGGAGATCGCCCCTTATTTCAGACTTAACCGCTCGTCAATAACCAGCCTTTCTTTTTGTATCACTTTAATTTTCGCCGCATCCGGATGGTGCGGATTAATCAAATAATTATATTCCATAGGCACAATACTGCTGGGCACACGCAAAACCGCTGCCGCCTTACTTCGGATAAAAGCATCCCCTATTGACTGACTTTCGCGGGATGGTGGCTTGGCATCCCAAAGTGGGGGTAAATCTTCCCGACTCAGACGCAATATTTCTACTTCCTCCGGAATTTCGATACTCACAAAACAGCGATCGGAAGGCAATTCCTGACTTAGGTCCAAATGCACCGCCACTTCCAGCATAGCCAACGCCCGGGATTCTGCAGTGTAAACCATATGAGTCTGGAAACTATTCCAGCGGCTACCCTTTGAACGGGCCGCTCCAATACCTTCTAAAACGGATGGAAGGTATTTTTCTCTTTCAATCCGGAATACAAGCATCAGGCAAAATTTCCATATTCAATTCGGTCAAGAGCATCACGCACCACCTGAACACCCGTCATGGAATCCAGCAAACTTTCCGGCGCTACATTGCCCATGGATAGATTAGGCGACTTCAGCCAATGGTGGAATTTGGTCAATTCCTGATTGAAAACCTCTTCCCCCCAGGCAATCAAATCATTGATCGCCAGCAGGAGCTCCGTACTGTGCCCGTCCAGGAGCGCGCCCTCTCTTTTCTTTTTGTTATAGGTGGTTTGGGGAATTTGGAGCATATCCAAAAACTGCTTAATGGAAGCATTGGCACGCTGCGCGATCACTTCAATAGCCTGATAGGTCAGTCCATTCCGTATAATATTGATTTTATCCAAATTAGTTTCCCATTGATAAGACATGCCGTTTCCGACAAACTCCTTCGGAATGGAGTGGGTATGTTGAGCCGAAATACTTTCCGGCACAAACCGTTTAAACTGCTGATCTTCTGTTTTCTTAATGCCCATTGGATTGTAATCAATTTACTTACAATATGCAGCAAAATTACTGCATCACCAATTTTAGAAACGAATTCCCACGCTAAATGGCTAAATATCACTTAAAAAAAAAGCAATGAACCAGCGTCCATTGCTTCTGATTATGAAACTTACTTTCGCTATCACTATAGCTTTCGGGTGAAGGGCGGCTTATAGCGTGTTAAATAGCACACCATCCGGCGGGAGAATAGATTCATTGGAAGCGATTTTGGATAATTTCTCAACAATAGCATTGCTATGCTCTCAAAATAATCCGGTATCACTTGTCCAATAATCAAATTTTTCGCTACGATTTTTGGCTTTTAAACACGCTCTTGGAAAAAATCAAATAAGGACTATCCCTTCATTTTTCCTGCCTTACCGCTTAACGAAGTGTAAATCAGGAAGAATTTGACTTCCTCTACTCTTTCAAAAACTTGAACACCTGATAAGCATGATCATTTTGAACCACCATCAGGTAGATTCCTGATCTCAAAAAGGAGACATCCAGCCCTTTCTCTAAATTCGCCTCCTGTGTTGTAAACACCTTCTGACCATTCAAATCCATGATATGGATCCTAAAACTCCCCTCCGCTTTCAAAAATAATTTATCCTTTACCGGATTAGGGAAAATCGGGTTCTCCCGACCTATTTCAGCATCCAGGGGTTTATCCGGGTCTGTAGGTTCCTCAGGCGTCTCAATAATAGCCGTTTTAGTCTTACTCAAATAGATGTCATCGATAAAGATTTCCCCAGCCTGCACACTTTGCATATCCGGCTGAATGGCAATCCGCTCTACCAAACCATCGTAATCATCAAAATCAAACACATAATAAGTCCATTCTCCCTCCACAACAGGGCTATCAAAAGCAAATACCTCTGACTTTTGCCCTTCTGCTTCCAGGCTAAATCTTGCCTGAGAATTCACCGATTTCAGTACTTTCACATGTACATAGCGATACTGGCGATCAAATGCCGTCACATCTGCCCAGGCCCCCGCCCATTCCTGAGCATCCTCAGGTCTTTCCAGCTGAAGGACCTTATAACTTGGGTTTTGCGCTTGCACCAGGGGATTATCCACCACACCTTCCACTAACATATTACCTAAACTTTTAAAATCAAGCGTTTCCTCCTTTTCAAAATTTTCGATCAAAACAAATTCCGGATTAAGCACCGGAAGCGTACGTGCGTTCACTTCCTCGGAGAATTGAGAAAAAAGATCTTCTGCATTTTTGGCTCTCACCTTAATTACATATTCCGTATCGCCTATCAGATTTTCGATATGATAGTGATGCTCTTCGGTAAGGCCTACCATAGCGTCATCCTGATAAACTTCATAGGCCAAAGCATCTGTCAGGGGTGCCCATGAAAAATACAAGCGGTCTTCTCTCGCTTTGTCCACCTTCAGCCCCACTACTTGCTCCCCTTCAAAATCAATCTCCGCTTCAATAGGGTTCGGATCACTATTCATCAGAATATCATCAACATAAAGCATTCCGCGCGCACCATTTTCAAAATCCGGCTGAATATTCAACTTCACTACCTGACCTGCAAAAGCAGAAAAATCAAACACATAATCCACCCATTGCCCTACAACCTGAGCGGTATTGGTGGGCAATATCTCCATTTTGGGTTGATCATCAGGGCCTATTAATCCGAAACGCGGCTGGCTTAAATGATCCTTCATAATTTTGACATGCAAATAAGGGTGTCTGCGATCAAATGCAGGAACTACTGCCCAAACTCCGGCCCAATTTTGAGATGGCGCTTCCAGCCTGCTCATTTGCAAAACTTTACTACTGGTGTTAATTCCTGAGGGGTTCGGATTATCAATAATAGCGATATCATCAATTAGGCCCATTGGCATATAAACCAATGGTTCGTCTTCCATATCATCAATGACAAAATCTCCTTCGGGAAGTTCCTCCAAGGTGGAAAAGATCAGGATCTCACTTTTTTGAGATTTAAAATCATGCGCATTAGTCGCCTGAACCCGAACCTCATAAGTGGTGGCAGGCAATAAATCAACTAAGGCAAATAATGTATCTGCTAGATCAGCACCCAACAATTCATCATTCAAATAAATATCATAGGCAACAGCATTTCCCAAGGGGTTCCAGCGAATTTCAGCCGAATACTCCTCCACCTCATATTCTTTTACACCTTCCACTTTTAGCTGATCAAAAGCCTGATGTGGTTCAGATTCAATATTGATCCAAATATCATCAATATAAATCTGGTGAAATTCACCCACCTCAAAGTCAGGCTGGATAACAATCCGGCTCACCTCTCCATCATAAGAGGAAATATCAAAAACGATGTCTTCCCATTCCCCGACTCTGGTTTGATCATTTAGGCTTTCAAATTGCTGTGCCCTGGACCCTTCAAATTTAAACTTTATCGGGCTTATTCGCTCTTTCAGCACCTTCATATGTAAGTAGCGATCCACCGGACGAAAAGGCTGTGCTACATCCGCCCAGGTACCCGAATAATTTGGAGCTCCGCTATTGGGACGCTCCATATAGAAACATTTGGAACTCGCATTTAAGGCATCCGGCGATGGATTATTGACCACTTGCAGGTTTTCTGTTTGACCCAGTTGACGAAAGTCTAAAACCGTTTCCCCTTCAAAATCTTCAATCAAAAACAGGGGCGCTGCCTCCGGCATTCTTACCTCCAAAGGCTCACTTTTCAAGCTCTTTTGACCTTGCTGATTTTCTGCCTCTACCGTAAAATGATATACCCCATCACTTTGCAATTGTTCCAGTCTAATGGCTCCATGTTCCGATTCACCAATACGTTCATCCCCATTAAAAATGTAATACTTTTGTGCGCCACTTACCGGATTCCAGGTCAATTGCACTTCCGTTTGCCCCCTACCATAAAGCTTTAATCCATTAGGTTGTAATTGGTCAAAAGCCCCAATCACCGGGCTGGCATCATCACTAAAATAAAAATCGTCTATGTAAATTTCCTGATAAGGGCCTACCTCATGATCAGGTAAAATATTGATATGGCGCAAAACATCATTAAAAGCCGAAACATCAAAGACCATATCTTGCCACTCCCCTAACTGCGTATAATTTTCAATACTTTTGATTTTTTGCTGGCCCACCGCATCACCGCGCAACTCAATAAATACATCAGTGGCCCGGTCTTTCTTAATTTTTAAATGCACATATTTTTTTGTGCGTTCAAAAGGCAACACCAGTGGGATGGCTATTCCCATCCAACTTTGGGAGTCCTCCCCAAGGCGCTCAACTTTCAACACCCGCTCACTCAGGTTAATCCCCTCTCTATGGGGATTTTCAACCACTGACAATGCGCTTTTACCCAATGGATTACGACGGTGCACCAATACTTTTTCGAAATCCTCTGCAAAATGCCCTCTGTAGTTGCCCGCCAAAGCAGGATTCCAACCCCACATTACCGGCGGAAGTTCACTGGCCCAGGCATTCCAGGCCTCTTCCAACCTTTGGGCAACTTCCGGAGAAGAAGTAATCAGATTCTGACTTTCACCAATATCCTGACTGATATTAATCAATATTTTCTCCTGCCCATTAAAATGTAGTTTCCAATCCGCATCCCGGATGGACCAATAGTGGTTAAATCTCCAATACAAATAATCATGTGGAGGAGTGGTATCCATTCCCTGAATATGGGGAAGTAAATTTTTTCCATCATAATTTTCAGCATTATAAGAAATATTGGCCGCTGAAAGTGCCGTTGGCATGATATCCAGGGCGGACACCATGGGCTCAAACTGACTGTCCTCCTGAATTTTCCCTTTCCACTTCATAATATAAGGTAATCTCACACCTCCTTCATAAAGGGTGCCCTTTTCTCCAAGATAAGGATCGTTAAAAGAATGATTATCATCGGGCTTACCTCCATTATCAGATGTAAAAATGACCAGTGTATTTTCCTCCAATCCAAGATCTTTCAGCGCCTGATCGATCTTCCCCACATTCAGGTCCATGGAATGTTGCATCGCAATCAGAATTCTGCGCTTCTCATCTTCAATATGGGTAAACTGATCCAATAAATCCTGCGGAGCCTGAAGAGGTCCATGAACTGCATTAAAAGCTACATATAGGAAAAAAGGCTCATCCTGATGACGGCTAATAAAATCAACGGCCTCACGTCCGAAAGCATCTGTCAGGTATTCCGTTTCAGCATCTACGGGAGTCTCCCCTCTCAAAAGCTTGCCATCGGCATTGTCATTGATAAAATAAGCAGAAGCCCCTCCAATAAAACCAAAAAACTCATCAAACCCCCGACGACTTGGCAGCATGCTATTGGTCTCCTCACCACCCTGATGCCATTTCCCCACCATACCGGTGGTGTATCCGTTTTGCTTGAACAGTTCTGCAAAAATGGGGACACTGGTGGGTATGCCGGGAATGACTTCAGGTCCTTGACGGAAAGGTCCGGGGTTATCCTCAAAACCAAAACGATTCTGATACACTCCGGTACAGAGCCCTGCTCGCGAAGGACCACAGACGGGAGCCGTCACATAGCCTGCCGTCATATGCACGCCGGAGGCAGCCAGGGCATCAATATTTGGTGTGGGGATATCAGAACGCTGATTATGATAACCTACATCCCCATTCCCCAGGTCATCAGCAAGGATAACAATGACATTAGGCCGCTGGGCATAAGAGAGGTTCATGCCCGCAAAAAAGAAAAATAAAAAGTAAAAGAATCTCTTAATACGCATACTATTCATATAAAAAATTAAAAAAATAAGGCAGATCATTAAACGTATAAGATTAACTCCTGCCCCTCCATTAAAATCGATATAATAACCGATTCATCATCCACATTGATACTTTACTAATACTGAATAACACTATCTATACTCAGCACCTTGTATTGAATAATTGAAATTCGAAATGAAACTTTCATAAAAAAATGAAAGCTGATTACACTAAATCGAATTAATTATACTTAACCCGGATTAATCATGCTTCAATCCTCGTGTAGCTGCTAGGCGGGAAAATTGAAGGAATCATCACCTATTTCGAGTTTTTCCCAACGAAGCAGATGAATGAGGAGAAATCAAGCATACCCAAATTTGAGCTATTGATAATTCGACAAAACCATTCATAAAGCCTTGATTTTAAGCTATTTATAATGAATCACTAAATCTAGCGGTGAATAATTCAGGTTAAATCCTCGTGTAGCTGCAAAGTGGAAAATAACGAAGGAATCATCTCCTATTTCGAGATATTTCCAGCCAAGCAGCTGAATAAGGGAAAGCAAATTAGCCCCAATTTGGACTCTTAACAAATCAGTAACCACCGCCTTATTAAATTGAAATTAAGCCCACTTAAGCCTAATCGCTAAATTTAGCGATGAATAATTCGGCTTAAAATCAATATGCTGGTTCACATAAGCGTTAATATTCAAAACTTTACAGACTTGCAATCAAGGCGCTAACACCAACCTTTGAGAAAATTGCTTATTCCAGGCGGGTACAGTCACTAGATAACTCCCCAATTTCAGGTCAGCCAATGAGATGGAGGTCTCGTGCTCGGGTAAATGAAAACTTTTCACCAGGCGCCCACTCAGGGTATAGAGGTATACTTTCTGTCCCTGCAATTGAGGATTAAAATAAACCGCTCCTTTTGTGGGATTAGGGAAAAACTGCATTTGGTCAAAATCTAATGTTACCGATAAAGGATCCTCCACCTGGAAGGGCGCCTCATTATCCAATTGAATTTCATCAATTTTCAGGGCAGTCACAGCGGAAGACTGCGTGGATCGATTGGAAATATTAAGATCAAATTTTACAAAAGTTTCCCCTTCAAAAGCCGCTAAGTCAAAAGCCATACGCTGCCAATTTCCGCTCTCCAGATAAGGGTATTCACTTTCCAGAGCTTCCTGAGTTCCGTCTTCCCTATAAATGACAAGCTGAAAAGATAATTGCTGTTCGGATTTTGCCACTAATTTGAAATACTGGTGAGTAATATCAAAAGGCGCTACTTCTGCCTCTACTTTTACAGATGTTTCCAAATCACCGAGCTCCAGGCACGTCAGGGAAGTATTCCAGGCAGATGGATTCGAATTGACACTTAATTTTCCAACCGCATTGCTGACAAAATTCTTACCATCATTGACTTCAAAATCTTCCATCACCTTTACATAATCTTCCCCAAAAATATTTAATACCTCTGAGGCCAAGCTTGGCTCATGAAACTCATTTAATGCTACCACTACAACTTCATCCCGAGTGCCGGGGTTTGGCTTGGCAAGCTGATACATTAATTCAGTGGTGATGGCCAACGGTTTGCCATTGACAAAAACCTGGTAAGTAAGGGCACCCGCTACCGCATCCCAGGCAATATCCATATGTCCATCGTCTTCTGCCTCCATTCTAAGGTTCTCCACCTTATCACCGGTAAACTTACCTGCATCTCTTGCTATGGGAGAAAAATCTAAAAATATATCATCAATTAAAATTTCATTATCAATAAACTCGGTATTATGATCCGGTTGAATATTAATCACTCGAATCACCCCATCAAAATTCTGAATATCAAAAACCATATCCTGCCATTCACCCGTAGTTTTATATGGATTGAGCGATTCAAAAAGCACACGATTTTGACCATCCTCCAACTGCACTTTAATTACAGACTTACGCGGATTGTACACCCGCATATGCAAATAAGGTAATTGGTGATGGATATCCGTGATGCTTGACCAGGCACCGGCAAAAGGCTTATCAAAAGAGGCCGATCTTCCGATTTTCAACACAAATTCACTGTCATTCCCCGCAGTGGGATAAGGATTTTGAATAACTTCAGCCGTAGTGGTAAGGCCAATGGGCTTAAATACCGACCATTTTGCCGCTGGTCCTTCAAAATCTTCAATCAAATATTCTCTATAATTTCTATTTCTTTTTCTTCCCCACCAGCGGTGATCCGGTAAATAACCATCCCATGCATCAAAAATTTCCTGCATCTCCTCGGCTATCGCTACTTCTGAGGAAAACAAGTTTTCCTTTTCCTCCCGGTCTGTTTCCAAATTGAACAGCATTGGATTCCCATCTTTTATATCGCCATCATTCCAACACAACTTCCAGTCTCCTTTTCTAAGGGCATAGTGATTATCACGACGCCAGTACATTATGTCATGCGGACGTTGGGCACCTCTGTCACCCAGCATATAAGGCAATAAATCCACACCATCAAATGCTAAACCCTCTTTGGTAGGATTTTCCACATTTAAATAACTCATAATCGTGGGTACTACATCCAGATTGGATACCGGCTGATCATACCAGCTACCATCATCCAACAAGCCTGGCCATCTCAGAACGAAAGGTACCCGAATTCCCCCTTCATAAGTATCTCCTTTCCATCCGCGTAAACCGCCGGTACTGGACATATTCCCACTTTGCCCTTTTGGAGAACCATTATCACTAATAAAGAAAATCACGGTGTTCTCATAAACCCCCTCTTCTTTCAAAGCATTCACTATTTGGCCAATACCGTCATCCATGGCCAACATCATCCCCCCAAAAATTAATCGATCTTCATCCTCAATATGAGGCAAACGATCCATATAAGACTGTGGCACCTGCCAGGGATGATGAACCGCATTATAGGCCAAATAAACGAAGAAAGGATTATCGGCATTTTCATGAATGAAATCCACGGTTTTTTCAGAGAACACTTCCGTAGTATAGCCTTCATAGGGGACAATATCATTGTCCTTGAACATGGGCCAATAAGCTGGACTACCTTCAAAATTCATATCAGCCCGATAATAATCATGAGAGCCATTCAAAAAGCCATAAAATTCATCAAAGCCCCGTTGCAGTGGCCTCAGACTTTCATCCATCCCCAGGTGCCATTTCCCTACCGCCAGAGAACGGTATTCTGATCCCTGTAACATTTCAGAAACAATAGGCTGATCCTTCGTCAGGCCGGCCATAGGAAAGTCCCCATCCTGCCAGGCATTTTCCGGCGCATTTTCACCAGCCCTAAGTGCCTGCTGATAAACACCCGTTAATAATCCACAGCGGGAGGGCCCGCAAACCGAGGCGCTCACATATCCCTGACTAAAGGCCACCCCCTCGGCTGCTAACTGGTCCAAATGAGGGGTTTGCAAATCTTCAGATCCCAGATAGCCTGGATCCCCGTAGCCCATATCATCGGCATAAATAATAATGAAGTTAGGTTTTTGGGCATTTGTGGTTATCGGTATTCCGGCTAAAAAAATAAGAATACAACCAAATAATAATCTTGTCATGATTTAGTGTGATTGAATTAATGAAAAAAATAATACCGCAGCGCTAACTGTAAAGAAGTTGAACCTTCCCTTATGTTTTTCCAAACGCCAACCTCAAAAAAGAAATAAAAACACTCCTATTTTCTTCTTTTCACGAAAGCATTTTATCACTTCACTAACAATTTAAGTGACTGATTTTAAGGGCCTCAACCTCAAAACAATAAATAGTTGGATTTTATAATCTCAAATTAGCCAAATACCAGACCAGAATATCTCAAAGCAACTTTTTTGTTCTTGAACATTTCTTTTTCAAGGCATCTTGTTTGAAAATTCAATGACAAAACGCATTTTTACTGTTCAACAACAAGGTTGTATTCGAATATTTAGCTTGAGCAGCGATAACACCCCAATTTTAAATCAAGCCGAATATGTATTTTTTACTTTTATTACTGCTAAGCAGCATTAAACAACCCGGATTTGATGCGCATTACGAACAATGGATCAGCCCCAAAATAGGTGATGAATTCCAATTACATTCTTTCAAAGATATCCCCTTCTTTATTGAAGAAGAGCCTTTAAATATTGAAGACCTCTTAAGTAAGGAATATCATTGGAGACGTGACTCCTCTTTTTCCAAACAGAAATTTCAGGAAGGGAAAACCTATTGGGCCAGAATCCCCATCCAACTTCCTAATACTGGCCATCACAGCTTCTTCCTAGAGTTTCTAGACCAAAGCATTGAAGAATTTGAAATATTCTTACCGGAAACTGACGCCAAATACACCCATTTTCAATCCGGTGCCTTTCTTCCCTTTAAGCAAAGACCCCTCAACCATAAAAATCACGCTTTTCAAATCAACCCAAAAGCGGGGATATTCCAATTAATCTATGTGAAAATTAAGGCAGAACACCCGGCAGACACGCACTTTGCGATTAAAGATGCCACTGCTTTTATTGGCTATTCCAATAATGAATACCTGTATTTCGGCTTGGTATACGGAATCTTAACTGCCTTATTATTATATACTTTATTAATGTATATCGCGCTTCGGGACAAAGCATACCTTTTCCTGATGTTATATATATTTAGCATTCAATTGTGGTTCTTTGAAAAAGACGGTATAGGCTTTCAATTCTTTTGGAACAGCTGGCCCACCGTTAACCTCACCATCCAGCCACTGATCGAATACCTATTGATTATGAGTGCATTATGGTTTCACCAATCATTTTTCGCTACCAAAAAGCATTTCCCAAAAGTTGAAAAATACATTGTCAGATTTGGCATCCTGAGAACCAGCTTTTTAGTGATTGAATTATTGAGCAACAATGCCATCATTTATCTGCGTCATTTCGATGTAATTCCCATTGGGCTCATGATTTATCTCAGTGCCCGAGCCACCAAAAAAGGTTACTACGGCGCGCCTTACATTTTGGCCGCCATCATGTTAATTGGCTTAACCCTAATTATGCGCTCCGCCATCAATTTTGGGTGGCTACCGCTTAACCCCATCACTTTTCATAGTTTCCCCACTTCGCTGATCCTACAGCTCGCCGTAGTTTTGGTCGCCATTAATGACCGGGTCACCAAAATCCGAACGGCCAAAAGGACCGCCGATGAGGCCCTTATCAACCAGCAGCAGGAAAACCTGGTATTGGAACAGAAAGTCAATCGAGAATTGGAAAATAAGGTGCAGGAAAGAACCGTGGAGATTGCCCATAAAAATGCGGAGCTAGAGAAAGCCTATGCAGCTATGGAGGCCCAGTCCCAGAGAATCATGGAAATGAACGCTCATCTGGATTTGGACAATTATAGCTTGAAGAAAAAACTAAAGAAAGAAAGGAATGAGCGTATTAAAAACAAACACCTGAGTTATGAAGAATTTCAGGAAATATTTACCGATGAATTAGCCTGCCACCGCTATCTGGAAGAGGTAAAATGGCAGCAGGAATATAAGTGTTCCAAATGCCGGAACAAAAAATACGCTCCCGGCCAAAAGAAGTTCTCACGACGCTGTACCAAATGTGGCTATCATGAATCCATAACGGCCAACACCGTTTTTCATGGCATCAGATTCCCGATCACTAAAGCCTTTTTCCTGGTGTATGTGGGTGCTAACAACATCAAAATGACTCAGGAAAAGTTAGCCGAATCATTAGAGATGAGATTAGGAACGGTCAATGCCTTTTTAAAGAAGACAAAAGAATATAAAGGACCGCACTCCAACCTATTGGAAAACCTATAAATTTACAGTTGTTATTGAAATAGATGATCGGGTTACATTTAAACTTAACCCTCTGATTTACAGCATGATTAATTTGTAATTTATCCGCAAAAATAACAAATGAAAACTATTGCAAATCCCTCAAAACAACAGCTGTTTTGAGGGATTTTTTTGTCCATTTCGCAATTTTTTAGTCGATTTACTCCCGTTATCGCAGCTCAACAGTATTTTTTAATTGGACTACACGTTAGACTAAACAACCATGAGAACAATGAATTTTTGGACTCCCTCCATGATTCTCCTGTTACTTTTTAGCATTAGCACTACAGGAGCATGGGCACAAAGCAAATCCATTAATGGTAGAGTCACCGACTCCGCCGGCGATGGTCTACCAGGCGTAAACGTTTACCTGAAAGGAAGCGCCACCGGAACCATTACCGATTTTAATGGCGATTATCAGGTTACCAATGTATCCCCCTCTGACATTCTGATCTATTCCTTTATTGGATACAAGAGTCAGGAAATTCAGGCCGGAAATCAATCTCAAATCAATGTAACATTAAATGAAGATGTAGAAGAATTACAAGAAGTGGTCGTAATAGGTTACGGCACCCAGGAACGAAAAGACATCACCGGATCGGTGACGAGTCTGAAGCCTGCAGAAATTTTAAAGCAACCCGCCCTTACCGCCACCCAATCTATCCAGGGTAGAACCTCCGGGGTACAGGTGATCACTGACGGCTCTCCGGGCTCTGCTCCGAATGTACGTATTCGCGGGGTAGGCTCGGTATCCGCAGGGGTGAATCCGTTGTATGTAGTGGATGGAGTAATCTCCAGTGATATCCGAAACATCAATAGTGCGGACATCATCTCGATGGATATCCTGAAAGATGCCTCTTCCACTGCCATCTATGGTGTTCGTGGTGCCAACGGAGTCATCATCATTACCACCAAATCCGGCCAGAAAGGCAAAATGAAAATCAACTATGATGGTAGCTATGGGGTAAAAACACCGCTGAACCGCGTAGAGATGGCCGATGCTCAGGGCTTTGCCCAATTCAACAACCAGGCCCTGATGCGTGATGGCAAAGCACCACAATTTGATGAAAATTACGAGGGACCGGAAACCGATTGGTTCGATGCCATCACCCGGACCGGTTCGTTCACCCAGCATGCCCTATCCGTTAGCGGAGGTAGTGACCGTTCCACTTATTTTGCCAGTGTAGGGTATTTTGCTGAGTCCGGCCTGATGCAGGATAATGATTACGAACGCCTGAATGCCAGAATTAACAATACCTACCAGGTGGCCAAATGGTTAAACATTGGAAACAATTTAAACATCGCCTCCATCAATGTTGCTAATCAAAATAACCGGAACTTTAATACCGCTTACAAACAAGCGCCTCAAATTCCAGTGAAAAATGAAGATGGCAGCTGGGGATTTTCCGAATTCAGTAATGTGGGTAATCCAGTGGCCTCAATTGAGTACAACAATAACCTGATCAATACGGTAAGATATCAGAACAACTTCTTCGCCGAAGCTAAATTTTGGGACAAAATCACCCTGAAGTCATCCTTTGGTATTGAAGGCGAGAAACTGAATAAAACCAACTATTCGCCGGTATTTTATGTAAATGCCAACCAACAGCGTGATGTATCCAGCCTTTCGATCGGATATCAGGATTACTCCTACTGGGTATGGGACAATACTGTTAATTATAATGATCAGTTTGGTAAACACCGTATCAATGTATTGGCTGGTACTACCGCAGAATCCCGTTTTCAATATGAGCATGGAGGTTCCAGACAGGATGTGCCGAATGACCCAAGATTCTGGTATTTAAACCTGGGGGATCCGGAAACGGCCACCAACTATCACAAAGCTAATCAAAAGAACACCCGTAACTCCTACATTGGTCGGGCCAGCTATAGCTATGATGACAAATACCTATTCACCGGAACAATCAGACGCGATGGCTCTTCCCGTTATCCTTCGCATAACCGTTGGGGTACATTTTATGCGATTGGTTTGGGATGGAGACTATCAGAAGAGAACTTCCTGAAAAATGTCAGCTGGATTGATAATTTAAAATTAAGAGCCTCTTATGGCCAAAATGGTAATGATAACATTGGGGACAATGCTTTCTTATACACCATCAGTAATAATTTAGATTATCTTTTTGGTCAGGATGCGACCAATCACCAGGGCGCAACCATTACCGGGGTAAAAGATACCAACCTGAAATGGGAGGTCACTACTGAGCAAACCCTGGGCTTAGAATACGGATTCCTTGATGGACGACTATTCGGTGAAATTGAATATTATGACAAAGTTACCACTGATGCCATCTTTGCTATGAGGATACCCTCTGCCTTTGGAGGAAGAAACTTCCAAACCAATGTGGGAACGATTCGCAACCGTGGGGTTGAATTTATGATTACCTGGGCAGATCAGATTAATGAAGATTGGTCTTATTCCCTGAGCACTAACTGGACCAACAATAAAAACGTTTTGGAAGAGTTAAATGGCGGTATTCCGGTAATCGGAGGTAATATCGGTTCCGGTCAGAATGTCACCCTGACCACGGAAGGTTACCCTATTGGATCATTCTTTGTATATGATGCCATCGGCGTTTTCCAAAGCCAGGAGGAGATTGACTATTATGTCAATGAAATGGGTTACCTATTGCAGCCCGATGCCAAACCAGGAGATTTAATCTACAGAGATGTGAATGGCGACGGAAAAATTGATGATGAAGATGTAGTCTACGCCGGATCCTATCAACCAAAAGTGTATTACGGTATTAATGCTTCTGTTACCTTTAAAGCCTTTGATTTATCGGTAGACTTTTATGGCAACTTGGGCAACCAGGTTTATAATGGACTTAGAGGAAGCCGCTTTGGAAACGAAAATGTAACCGCGGCACAAGTACGTGACAGATGGACACCGGAAAATCCTTCCACCATCCACCCGGGAGCAAGTAATGATTTCCCATTGCGCTCTACCTACTATGTGGAAAGTGGTAATTTCTTCCGATTAAACAACCTCACCCTGGGCTATACCCTACCACAACACATTTGCAAGAAATTGAAAATGGAAAAACTACGGATGTATGCCACTGCACAAAACCCCTGGATGCATCAACAGTACAGTGGTTTCACCCCTGAGTTAAGTGGAGGCGTTACCGGATCCGGTATTGAGTATGATGCATACCCAATGAGTACCACCTATATGCTGGGTATCAATGTTGGCTTCTAATTTTTTAAAGTAATGAAAAGAAATATTAAAAATATATTCGCCATACTATCGGCCGGTTTCCTTTTTGGTTGTAGCGCAAGCTTCCTGGATATTCCGCCTGAAGGACAGGAAACACCTGATGCTCCTTCTCCTAAATCTGTCGAACAGGCGGTTACGGCCGTTTATCAAAAATTTTACGCCTGGAATATGTATTCTTTTTCCTGGATGGGCGTCGCCAGTATTACTTCTGATAATGCCGACAAGGGTTCGGATCCGGGTGATACCGGTGGAGACAAACACCAGATGGAAAGTTTTACCTATACGCCTTCGGCTCAATCTGTTCAGGATCTCTGGACCGGAAACAATGATGGCATCTCACGCGTAAACCGCGCCATGCAGATGCTCAACAATGTGGAAGGCATGGACACGATCACCTGGAACCACCGCATGGGAGAATGTTTGTTCCTCAGGGGTAATTTCTACTGGAATATGTACCGGGTTTATGGAGGTGTTCCTTTGATAGACTTTGTGCCCGACATCAATGTGGATGAGCATTACACCAAAGTATTCCAGCGCGCCACAGCGGAGGAAACCCTGGAATTCCTTATCACTGACTTCACCAACGCGCTGGATTACCTGCCGGAAAATCAGGAAAGTGGAGAGATCGGACGGGTGAATAAGTGGACGGCTCTGGCCTTTTTGGCGAAAGCAGAAATGTACAGAGAGAATTGGGAAGCCGTTAAAAAACACACCGATGCCATTATTAACAGCGGAAGGTACCAGTTAGTGGCAGACTTCGACTGGCTGTTCCGTGAGGCAGGTGAGCACAACAGTGAATCTATTTTTGAAATATCCTGTCGGGCAGAAATTCCGGCACGTTGTATTGACAAATTCACCCTCGTACAAAATATCCGCGGGCAGTTTGGCTGGGGATTCAATACACCCTCCACTGATTTAGCTGATGCTTTTGAAGAAGGAGACATTCGCAAAGCGGGTACACTTTTGACTCCGGGGGAAACGCTTTGGGATGATGTGGTCGTAAATCCGAATGCTCCGAACCCTTATTACAATAAAAAAGCTTATATCTCGGAAACAAGGGAGAGCTTCTTCGGCCAGAGAGCCAACTCCAATAAGAATTTGCGTCTGATGCGCTATGCGGAAGTATTATTGATGAATGCCGAAGCAGAAGCAGCTTTAGGGAACAATGCCATCGCATTGGAGCGCCTAAACCAAATTCGCCAAAGAGCGCAATTAGCCCCACTGCAAGGCCTAAGTGGTGAATTATTGCAGCGGGCTATTTGGAAAGAAAGAAGAATGGAATTGGCTATGGAATTTGACCGCTTTTTTGACCTGGTACGACAGGGCCGCGGGCAGGAAGTTTTGGGAGCCAAAGGTTTCCAGGCTGGAAAGCATGAGGTTTTCCCTATTCCACAAGAAGAAATCACCATAAGCAATGGTATCCTTAAGCAAAACCCGGGATACTAACCACTATCAGTCACCGGTAGCCCTTACCGGTGACTCCCGCAAATCCACTTCAACCCTATTTTTTATTTTCAACTTTTTATCAACATGAGTCGATTTTTATTTCTAATTGCACTCTGCTGCCTTTCCCTCAGCGCGATTGGGCAGGATGCTGTTTTCTTCAGTGAAAGCAATAATGACGAATATTACGATACAGGCCTTGCCTTCGATAATGATTCCTATCTGGAACAATTTGCCAATGACAGAGTACGGGAAAAAATCCCGGTGAACCTGCATGCTTATGAGGGAAATCATTCCCTGAAAATCAGCTGGCAGGGACATGAAGGCGGAAATTGGGCCGCATTGATCATTCAGCCGGGCTGGGGCGTACAGGACATTATGCGTCAGGAACGCATTTCCTTTTTTGCCTATTCTGAAGAAGCTATTGCCAAAGAAGATTTACCAGCGATGAGTTTTGAGGGCAACCCGAATAATATCAAATCCAGCCGGGTGGCCATCGGGGATTACAATGAGGACATCCCTGCTGGTAGCTGGGTAGAAATCAGTGTCCCTTTATCAGCCTGGAAAGATGACCCATCCAATGTGGACATGGATTGGACACAAATCAAGGCGGTGATTCTGAACCAAAACAAGGTGGACGATAAAATCCACACCATGCTTATTGACAATGTGGTCGCTACCGGTGCTCCGGATGGCCCTCCACCAGCGGAAGAAGTATTTGTGAAATTCTTTAGTCAGTCGCATCAGGATGGTTTTTACGATCCAAGTTATGGTAACGCATTAAACGGAAGTACTTTCAAAAGACATAGTGTACATGCTAGTAAACTGATTGCCGTCAATGAAGGCTTCACTAACAATAGCGCGCTGGAATTGGAGTGGAACTCAGTAGCAGGCGGAGATTGGCTAGGCATCATTTTCACAGGATACGGAGAGGGACACACGCACGATATTTACAATGCCGATGAACTATATTTTTGGGCGTATAGCGAAGCAGGTATCAGCAAAGAGCACTTACCTACGATCTATTTTGAAGCGGATGGCGGACCAAAAACACGCCCATTTCCATTGAGCAACTGGAATGAAGACCTGCCTGCAGGAGTGTGGACGCGTATCACCGCCAATATGAAAGAAATCATGCAGCATGCGGACAATGCCAATACGGACTGGATGAAAATACGTGGTGTAATTTTTGGCCAAAGCGAGGCAGATGCCCAAACGCATAATATGTTGGTAGATGAGTTAACGGTATGGATTCGGGAAGAAATTGAAATCAACCAACCTTTGAATTTAACCGCCAAAGGCTATGACAGCCATGTGGAATTACGCTGGGAAGCAGAATCTGATGTAACTACAAATTTCGAAATTTATAGAACAATAAATGGCGAGAAAACACTAGCAGGTCGTACAGATCGACTTTTCTATATGGACTTTATCGGTCAGGACAAAACGGTAGACTATGAGGTACGTTCCATCGGTACCGATGGACATTCGGATCCGGTATTCGCTTCGGCCACCACCCTGACCTTCACAGATGAGGAACTATTGGAAATGGTGCAGGAATATACTTTCCGTTTCTTCTGGGAAGGTGCACATCCGGTAAGTGGTATGACGCCAGAACGTATTCGTAATAATAATGCGCCCGGAAATGTGGTGGCAGCCGGAGGTTCCGGATTTGGTTTCATGGCCATCCCGGTGGGTGTAGAAAGAGGCTATATCAGCCGTGAGCAGGGTATTGAGCGAATGACCCAAATGGTAGACTTCCTATTAATGGCTGAGCGTCATCATGGTGCTTATCCACACTGGATGAATGGTACCACTGGAGAAACCGTTCGCTTTGGGGAAAAGGATGATGGCGCAGACATCGTGGAAACCGCCTTAATGGTTCAGGGAATGGTAGCGGCCAATCAGTATTTCAACCAACAAAGCACGGAAGAATTAAGCATTCGAGAGAAAGTAGCAGAAATTCTGAAAGGCATTGAATGGAATTGGTTCCGTCAGCAAGATGACTATCACCTTACCTGGCACTGGTCACCAAATTATGGCTTTGAGAAAAACCTAAAAGTAAGCGGTTATAATGAGACCCTGATCACTTATATTTTAGCTGCTGCTGAGGGTGCCCATAAAATTCCACCAGTTGTTTATTTCGAAGGTTACACTAAGGGGAATAGCTTCCTAAACGGAAATACTTATTACAATAAATATTTATTACCATTAGGAAAAGACTTCGGAGGTCCATTGTTCCTTTCGCATTACTCCTTTACCGTGATTGACCCTTCTGACCTGGAAGATAACTTCACCAAGAGTACCGAAGGCTTCAATAATTATATGGAGCAATGCCGTAACCACACCCTGATTAACCGCGAGTATTGTATTGACAACCCGCATCAGCACGAGGGCTATTCAGACAAGGTCTGGGGACTTACCGCTTCTGATAACCCTTGGGGATATTTAGCACATGAGCCAGGCACCCGTGACAATGGAACCATCACGCCGACGGCAGCCTTAGGCTCGATTGCTTATACTCCGGAAGAAAGTATGGCCGCTTTAAAGCATTTCTACCGTGAACTGGGACCACAGATATTTGACCTTTACGGTTTCCGCGATGCCTTTAACCCGGGAGAGAACTGGGTAGCCAGCGATTATATCTGTATTGATCAGGGACCAATCTTAGTGATGATTGAAAACCTTAGAACAGGATTGCTTTGGAAATTAGGGATGAATTCTCCAATGATCAAAAGTGGTTTGACCAACCTGAATTTCGAATGGGATGAAAGTAAATACGGCATTCTGACCCCGACAGAGGGCGAAAAAGAATTAATCGACATCAGAGGTTTTTATAAAGCCAATGAATTCGGTATCGAGGTATTCTGGGAGCGTCAGCACGCATTGGAAGAGGTCATCATTTACAATATGCAAGGACAGGTCATCAACCGCCATGCTGTAAACCCTAATAACACTAACAGTGGTCGTTTACTAATCCCAACGGGGCCGCTGAATCAAAATACCTTTATTATTGCTGCAAAATTTAAGAATCAAAAACGCATTTCCACCACCAGAATTTTCGGGGGATTATAATTTTAGCTGATCATTCAGCTTAATTGTGGGATGGCCGTCTCTTCGGAGGCGGCCTGTTTTTTTATCCTATTCCATCCCTCCTAACGACCTATAGAACAAAGAAAAAAACAATACCCCTTAAGCCGAATATGCATGCTTTATTGCTCCTTTAGCTACTAGGCAGGAAAATGAAAGAATAGCTGCCTATTTCGAATTTTTTCCAAGGATGCAGATGGAGGAGGGGAAAGCAAGCTCATCCCAATTTGGGCTATTTAAAACTCAAAAAACACCCTAAAATAATACAGATAAGCCTTTTACCCCATTTTTCAGGCAGAGGGCGTCCTTTTCGGGTAGAACAGGAGTATACACGGCTCATTTGATTCTTTGACATTATAAAACTCGATCTCTAATTTTAAACTATTGAATAAGGTCATTAGGCTAGAATTTGAGCCGAATGCTTCCTGCTTTTATCCTCATTTAGCAGCATGGTAATCTAACCGAGGGAATCGTCCCCTATTTCCATATAGTCCAAAGAGGAAGATAACATTTGAGGCCTAAGCTTTTTGGTGCGAAATCTTCCCCAACAACATCCTAACCTATATAAATTGCCTACCAATTTGTTGAAAAACTATTCAATATCGTTTCGTGTAATTCCAATTTGTCTTGGGTTGAAATGGAATTCAAGAATAGACCCTCCATCAACCAAAAAAAAAGCCCCAAAAGGCGCTCCTTAATTTAAAGTCCAAAAATCTATTTTAACCGAATTTTTCATGCTTAAACCCTCGTTTAGCTGCAATGCGGTAAATTGAAGGAATAGTCCACTATTTCATTTCTTCCCAAGAAAGCACAGGAAGGAAGAGAAAGCAAGCTTACCCCAATTTGGGCTATTAATACGCTATGAAAAACACCCATAATGCACTGAGGTTGAGTCTTTAAATCCGGATCAATACATTTAGTGGTGAGAAATTCGGCTTAACTTTCTCCCGCCTCATACCTAAATCCGGAAAATTTCAAGCCATTTTGAATTAATGCTGAATTACCCCCTAATTTCCACAATAAACCTGATCGATAATTCTCGATCATCAGCAATGTGGCTGCTTTACTATTGCCTACATAAGTATCAGCAACCCACTGTGCATTATCATTAAAAGAATCATGAAAACCGTAATAACCGAATAACTCCTTCCCTCTTTCTCTATAAAAATGTTTCAGCGCTCGCATAGACTCCTCCGGGGTATAGGGAAAAATCCCCAGGGCGGCTGATGGAGCAATAGTCCCATTGTCTTTCGGTCCGGGATGATGCATTTCATAGCCCCAGGGATTATCGGCGGGACCTATTCCCCAACAATCTTTGGAATAACCAGAATGGCTTTTAGGGTTATCCACACAATAGGCAAAATTAATTTTGGCTTGATTAACGACCTGCTCCTCAAATGAAATCTCCTCCCACTGTAAGCCGAAGGGATTGATTAAAAAATGACTATGTATGCTGTTAATAATAGCCCCACCATAATTAGGGTTCCCCATAGGTAAGTACATTCCATAATACTCCCGGCCATTTAGAAAATGGTTGTTGTTGACATTGGTCCAACCCTCTTTGAAATAGGCAGATCCAATTTCATTTTTCATTCCTATGGCCAACATATAGGTCATCAAAGTTTGATTGTAGCCTTCAATCCTCTGACTGCCCTCAAACTTAAAATTTGGCGACCAATGCCAACGTAAATAAGGGGATTCCTTTACATACCAATCCCATTCTACCCCATCTATTAATTCCTGAGCTAATACCCGAATATCTCCTTCAGCCTCCCTGGCTTCCAAAAAATAGGACTTTACCGCTTCCATTCCCGCCAACAAATGAGAACTTTCTACCAAATCACCGCCATCATCTTTTTCATCAAAAGGACGCGCCTGCCCGGTTTCAGCGTGCATCCAATGAGGCCAAACCCCATGAAAACGATCCGCTTTTTTCAAAAAATTCAAAATTTTTAACACCCGTTCAGCTCCTTCTTCCCGGCTAATAAAACCTCTCTCAATACCCACCGGGATGGCCATCAAACCAAAACCAGTGGCACCTGAAGCGGCAATATTGCCTTTTAAATGGTCTTTGAATCTTTCCAAAACCATCCCGCTCTGTGGATGCGCCCCTTCCCAAAAATAACGAAAGGTATACCGCTGCACCATGTCCAACAACTCCTCATCAGAAAAGTCACGACTCTCTCCTTCCCCTTCAAAAACCAGTCGCCGGCTCTTATCATCCAATTCATAAATGCGGTAATTCCTGCTTTTAGAAGTCCCCACAAAATCCAGGTAAAAAGGAAAATCGGTTTTTACTAGAAAATGCTCTTGCCCAGCAACCGATTCGAAAACCTCATACTGGGCACCCGCCTTCGCTTGCCAACTAAGCTCAATGTGTTGATCATACCCCACTATTTGACAAAGAAAAGGGGTCTTCCCTAGCTGTTGACAAGCAGAAAGGGAAAAAAACAGGACAATCAGGTAATAAAAAAATCTCATTTTCAATCTCTTCAATTCAATAATTGAAAGTTATTTCAACTTTATCAGCCCACAAAAAATATTCAAAAGAAGCTTCCCAAAAAATAAAACCACAATCACTTCAAAAGCAAATTTTCAGCTAAACAAAAACAATCCTAACTACTGATAACCAATTCATTAAATCAACCTTGATTTGGATTTTTAACACATTAAAAACATTTTTATAAAAAGTCCTGAAGTGGAAATAAAACCGAAAGCGAAATATCATTCCCTTAAATGCAAGGTGAGTCCCTTCTAAAATACTAGCAAAGGTTGATAGGACTATTACCGAATTATTCACCCCTAAATTTAACAGCTCACTTTAAATAACGCTTCACCATTTCTATTAAGACCAGAGTTGCTGATTGAATAATACCCTAATTTGACGCTAGCTTACTTTCTCCTTCTTCCTTTGCTTTCTTAAAAAAAACTTGAAATAGGAAAAAGTACTTCATATTCCCGCCTCGCTGTGATTCCTCCCCATAAATAGGCGGACTTATTTTTTTAAAATATTTGAAAGCCGATGAAAAGAGTAACACGAACCAAAGACAGGAACCTAACACCTCAAACCTTAGAGACTCAACTATAAATAAGAAAACCATCCAGGGGATCCTCCTTTGAGAAGGCAATATTTGAGGATGTCTAGCTTCAAATTTTCGCGATCCAAGCTTGGGGTTTGGGAAATCTTCGGAAAACTTGCCGGAAAACACATAGTACCATCACGGGGGAGCCATGCGCTCAGGGGTGTAGTTCCATCGGGAATATTCGCTGGGTCTTGCAGATCACTCTTATTCCTATTTATTACGATTCGGTGTTATTTTTTTATACATTTTTTCAATATCTCCAGTGATTATTTCGTTTCCAGCATCATTTTTACTCAATTGGCTTAATTTACGTCTTACCATTTCAATGTTTTTTCCTTTACTAACGGGACTAAAAGTCAATCGATTAAAATAAGACTTTAAAGTCACATATAGCTCGGAAAATTCCGTATTTAATTTAGAATCGAAATCGCCTTTTATTTCATTCAAATCATAATATATTGTCGTTGAGATTGAGTTTAAACAAAGTCTTAAAAGAGCAATTAGAACGTAACATATTAGTACATACAACTAGACATTTATTGATTTGGGGCAAATTTTCCGATCATGGCTTAAGAAGTGAATCAGGATATACTCGCCCCAATTTTCTATTCTGTAATCAGCTTCTGCGATGCATTCGACTCCTTTTCGAAAAACGGAAATGGATCTGTACCTTTTACCATTGGCATAAGTTTTCAGACTAACACTTTTGTACTTTTTCAACCCATGAGCTATGGATACCGAATATGCAAAAACGACAATAGCCATCATTAACCGGCATCTATCTGCTCCCTGAACATTCATTTTTTCAAGGTCAAAACCATTGGTCTTCAAATGTCTGAAACATGTCTCAATTTGCCATCGCTTCCGATAGTCCTCAGCTACTTTATATGCGTTTTTAGATAGATTTGTCAGAAGGAAAATCACAGGTTCCTTTTCCGCATCTTCACTTTTCTTGATGACCATCCGGCAATTGTCTCCGGCTTCAAACTTCATCTTAGCGGACATCGTTTTGCCCTTCACCTTACTATTTATGACTTTTGAAATCATTTGCGCTTTCGTCATAGATTTTTCATTCCACTGATTCTTAAAGTTGCATTCTTTTACCCGAAGCACATATTTAAAGCCGTTATCCTCAAGGTATTTGATGAATTTCTGTCCTGCGTATTCACGATCAGCCAAGAGAATTTTGCCTTCAAGATTGAATAACTTTGACGCCTCTTCAAGCAACTGAATTCTTTCTTCCTGATTACTGATGCCCTTCTTTTCCAGATTCATGAAATAGATCGGCACAGCTACTCCATTATACAAAATTGCCAAGGTCATGAAATGAAAAGTGCGATCCCCTTGCTTCCAACTGGTGCCATCCACCATCAAAAAATCCCCACCTTTATGCATATGCATGGCGGATAATTGCAATAGATCACTCCATAAATGGGTGTCAGAATATTCCGTAAATATGCGGGTTAAGCGTTTGTAATGACCAGAGGCGGAAGTACTCTGATTTTCTAAAATGCTACCTATGCAATCTTTCACTTTATTAAGACATACGGTTCCTTTTCGGATGATACCTAAACTTAAAGCGAGTACATTTTTCCAGCAAGCTTTACCCCATTTTGGAAATTCTTGCGTAAGTTTGCTGTGAAGCGAATTGAACATAGATCTTTGTTGGTGTGGGAACCCAAAGTTACTATTGTTGATTCGCTTTTTACGTTTTTAGGCAAAAATGTCTAGCTGTATGATATTAGTATTTGATCTTGGTTTTGATCTTCATATATATAAATTTCACTTGCATCTAATGATTTAATTCCATTATTTGAAATTGCTCTTATTTTAACACCAATTATTATTTTAGATTTAGCTTCTTGTTTAGAAACAGAAATATCAATATTGTCAATATTATCTATCCCTTCAAAATAATTTCGGATTCTGCGTCTTTTGGTACGTAGTTTTTTTAATTGCTTAATTGATTCTGGTAATAATTTTTCGTGTATGTCAGCCTTATTTATCTTATAATTATCTTGTAAATCAGACTTGTAATTATTAATGTTTTTACTGGGTAGTTTAATATCCTTTAATACAGTTTCCTTAATTGCAAAATCCGCATCAATGTATATACTTTTCTTATTATTCAATAAAGTCTTGTTGTGTGCAACACGATCAGTTGTGATAAATATTGAGTTCTCGTTTAGTAAATGTTTTATAATTTCATTATCAGGAATACCAGGACAAGTGTCTTTTATATATAGAACTTCCAGCAAAGAAATATTGTCAATTTTTAAATAGTCAACCGCTATTAAAAATTGTCGTTGAGACACTGATTCATCCACTACTATCTTTTGCATTGTCGTCATTTTTTTTCACTGACCGTTAACGGTTTGCATATGGCTTGTGGCGGTTTAGAAGCACTTTCCTGTCCCACGAAACCAAAGCTGGCTACGAAGCGAAAACCTTGCTGACAGCCGTTCACCCGCCATAAGCTATATGCTGTGTTGAACTTAATCCCTTCGGGATAGCTCGTCACTAAAGATACTAATCATACCGATTTTTATAAATTAATCCTTTCACAATTTTCACCTCACTTAAAAAAAGATGAGAAAAAGAAAGGATTAACCATCGTAGCGCAGTCCATTATTGCTGTTGGCTATTCCGGTTCGATTTGTGCCAGTCACTTCAGTTCGCTTTGGCACGAAACACCCCCCCCCTTCTCGATTAACTTCAAGCATATGGTTTATGGCTGGGGCTACTATTTCCGATTATTGGGGAGGAAAAAAATGCCACCTCCATCAGCACCTTGTTCTACATGGCCTTGCAATAGTTTTAAATACCACGAAAAAAAGCCGCATATTCATGTGGCCTGGAACCGAACACCCCAAACCACAGAAATTCAGCTGAAAATCGGAAAATCATCATGGAAATCACCTTTTAGGAAGCCAATATTTGATGATTTTTGGCTTCAAATTTTCGCGAACCAAGTTTAGGGTTTGGGAAATCATCGACAAACTTGCCGCAAAACACATAATATCAGCTCGGGGAATTGATGCGCTCAGGGGTGTAGTTCAACCGGGAATATTCGCTGGGTCTTGCAGACCGCTCGTATTCCTATTTATTGGCAAACGTTATTTCATTTTGAAGTTATATCTCACAATGGTATAAGAATCAACAGGAATATTATTTCGAGTTCCTGCTTCAAATTTCAAGTTCTTAATATTCTCATTCACATCGTCAGTAATTCTCATATTGTCACCTCCTAGAAAATCTGCGTCAATAATTTCTCCGAACTTATCTACTGATACGAGATATGAATATGAAATTGTATAGTCTTCAGGATATCCTTCAAATAATGTAGATTCAACTTTAAGTAACTTAATAACCTCTGAATTATTAATCGAATATGGATATGAGTCTGCAACTTCAAGGTTTCGATTATTCTGCCACTCGTCTTTCATCTCACATTCTATCAATACAACAACTTCCGATGGTTGAAGATATTCTATTCCTGCTGTATTTGAATCATCTAGCTCGTCTTCTGTTAAATTTTCTTTTAAATGAGATATTAGTTCGTTTAAGTTCTCAAAAACTAGATCGTAACTATTTCCCCAATCAATCATGTCCTCATTGTTGTCGATAAAGGAGGGAGCTTCATGGTCAAACAGATAAATTCTAGTGTCATTATTATCTAAGATGACATAATAAAAGTTTCCTATCCCATCAATACCAATAATCAAGATATTATCTGGAGAATCTTCATAGTCGCTGATTTCAATTAGTCTATCCGTTTGATTTGGAAGACTTAGTTCTGAAACCGTATTGTATGGTGCTCCCAAACCAACAAGGTCTTCGGGATAGTTCAGTAAAAATTCCTTATACCAATCTGGTAGTTTCGTGTTTATACTTTTTTCTAATCTGTCAATTTCAAATTCTGTCATTTTAACTGTTTAGTTCATTAATTCGGTGTCCTTTCCCTAATGTTTGCCAACGATCCTGTATGAATCGTGCGTTTTGGTGAAGATAATGTTTCGTCTACTAAATAGCCAACTCTGCGAAATGGGCTATTACATTTTTTATCTCAATAGGCCAATTCGCAGAATTGGCGGGGCTTCCAAAAAGCAGAAAAGTTTCGTCAACCACAATTCAAGCATGATTTCATCACAGCTTGTTATATGCCTTTTTTAGAGTGTTCAAACCTCTGACTCTTCGAATGAGTAGGATTTCAACTATGAGAAATGGAAGTAAAATGAATGTAAAAGCGATGAGAACCCCTTTTAGATTTTCAATCATAAGATGTTCTGATTTATTTGTTCGAAATAATTCGACTAATGCGTCTGCAGTCATAACAACATAAATTACATAGAGAACATAAATAGTAGAGCAGATAATCAATGTATTATGGATTAGCAATATCAACATAGTTCCCCTGTTCTGAAATCTAGATTTAAAAGTTAAAAAGGCAAAAACTATAAATTCGGTTATAATGAAGGATATTATTGCCAATTGCCAAGTTGCTACCGAAACATATGAGTCATGAAGATTGATGTCCTGTTCTGTTAAAAAGTTGAAGTTATTTATCAAGCCAGTTGTTAAAAGACAGATCAAGAAGACTCCTAGATACCAGTAGACATTTGAGTTCCCAATATGTAGCATATTATTTAACTTGATTTTCGTTTAGATATTGGTCGAATGTATGATAGACTTGAATTTCACCATTAGGGTTCACTGTCAGGTATTTGTTAGGCAATTCTAGAAGTTTCGAAAGAATTAAACTCGAGTATTGTTCAGGGGTTGACTTCTTGATTAGTTCGACTACATCAGACTTGTTCAGGAGTTCAAAATGACACTCTCCATCATCATGAGTACTTAGTGAGCCATAATCTTTAAACTCCACTTCAAAGGTTAAAAACCATACTTCGTTTGAGGTTAGGAAGTCTGAAAGTTCGCCCGACGTTCTAAAAGTTGGAAAATCACTTTCAGTTGCCCAGCTTAAGTTCTTGTAGTCAGTTGTTCCAAGTGAGATGTTCACAATCTCTAAATCCCTAGGAAGCAGCAACATTCCTTGTTCGGATGAATACTCACCTAGGAACAGTATAAATTTACCGTCCCGTTTATCAAGGAGATATGTACTAGGATTTGCAGTCATGGCATATAACGGTTGGCGGTATGAAACGTTGCGCAATTCGGAGCTCAAACTTATCAGCACGCTAAGCCGTTGATTAATTGTTATTTTGTTCAAATATAGCACTATCCGCGCAATGTTTTATGACCGCGTGTTGAACTAAATCCCTTCGGGATAGCCCGTCACTAAAGATAGTGATCATACCGATTTTTATAAATTAAACCTTTCATATTTTTCACCTAACCCTTAAAAAGATGAGAAAAAAGAAAGGATTAACCATCGTTGAGCAGGCCATCATTGCTGTTCCGGAATTTGAGAACGTATGTAAGAAAATGGCTTCTCAGGTCAGCTTAGGCGGTCAAAGTGAGAGCACACTGAACAATTACGTCCGGCGGGTGGCGCTGTTTGTACTTCATTTTAAGCAATTACCGGAAGAAATCAGTGAGGATGAGATCAATGAATATCTGGTGGCTTTAGCCCGTGACCCCAAGTCACCCTCCCGATTAGCTTCAAGCATATGGTTTATGGCTTGCGCTACTATTTCCGATTGTTGGGGATGAATAAAAATGCCATCGCCCTACCTTCCCTTAAAGGGGACACCAAATTGCCGGTCATTTTGAATCGCTCAGAGTTAAAAGAGCTTTTTGCTGCGCCTTTCTTACTCAAACAGCGCATCGTTCTCACGCTAATATACTCAGCTGGCCTAAGGGGTCAGGAGGTGATCAACCTAAAATTGGGCGATGTTGATTTGGAGCGAAAAACAATTCATATCCGGCAGTCAAAATATAAAAAAGACCGTATTGTGCCCCTTTCGGAAGTGATGGTTGTTGGTTTAAAAAAATATCTTTCTGCGGAACACCCTCACATTTGGCTTTTTAATGGAAAAGATGGCGGTCAATACAGTGTCCGTGGTTTGTCTTGGGTAATGCGGGAAGCATTGAAGAAAACGCAAATTCAAAAAAAGGTTAATCTACATTCACTTCGGCATAGTTATGCGACCCATTTACTGGAAGATGGATTAAATATCGTTACTGTAAAAGACCTGCTTGGGCACTCTGAAATCGGCACCACCATGATTTATTTACATGTGGCGCAATGCGAAAGGCTAACACCACATAGTCCATTGGATACCTTATATGGGCGGAGATAATGCGACCAGCCGTCGAAATTGCGGATGTCATTCGACAATTCGGGAAGCAATATTGTGAGCAGGAAAAGCCTACCGCTGAACAGCTCAGGGTGCTCCATGATTTGCTTCAATGCCGGACTGCCAAATTGGGTGGGCATGAAGAACGATGTGATTGTTGCCATACCGTCCGCTATAGCTATAATAGTTGTGGTAACCGTCACTGCCCCAAATGTCTGGCTTCCAAGCAGGCTTTATGGATCGAAAAACTGATATCGAAAACCCTTCCGGTAAAGCATTATCATTTGGTGTTTACTGTGCCTCATATACTCAATAGCCTTTGTCTTTATGATCGAAAACTGTATTACAGTGCACTTTTCGCTGCTTGCTGGAGTACCTTAAAAACCTTCGGCTATACGCATTTCGGTGCGGAAACGGGGGCGGTCTGTGTTTTGCATTCATGGGGTCAAAATTTATCGCTGCATCCTCACCTTCATTGCCTGGTGCCGGCAGCGGGCTATGATCTGAAGGGTTGCTGGAAAAAGCTGGGCGACCATCAAAAATTTCTTTATCCGGTGCATCAGTTAAGTGGTGTTTTTAAAGGGAAATTTCTGGACTTACTCAAACGGCGTTTACGGAAAAAACAGCTGTTATCCGATTTTGAGGAGACCATTGAAGATGCTTATGGGAAAAAATGGGTGGTATATTGTGAGCCCGCCATGGCCAATGCGGAGCACGTCATCCGTTATCTTGGTCAGTATACCCACCGGGTAGCGATCAGCAACCAGCGCATCCTAAAAATCACCAAAACCCATGTCTCTTTCATTGCTAAAAACTATCGGACAGGTGGGCAAAAAAGCGCCATAACGATCACTGGGGTTGAATTCCTCAGAAGATTTTGTCAGCATATTCTACCGAGGAATTTTGTCAAAATCCGATATTATGGACTCTATAATGCGACCACCAAGCGGAATTTAAAACTGCAATTTCAGCCAGAGGAACATCCGGTCGAAAAGAAAATTCAGCAGAGCAATGAAACTGCAACGGCAGTGATCCATCGCATCGCAGGTAAGGATTTCAAAAAGTGTCCTCACTGCGAGCATGGTAAAATGATTATCGTTCGGGAGCTTCCAAGAATTCGCTCGCCTGCCATTGCCATCAGCACCTTGTTCTACAAGGCCCTGCAATAATTTTGAATACCCACGAAAAAAAGCCGCATTTTCATGTGGCCTGGGACCGAACACCCTCAACCTCGGAGATTAGGCTGAAAATCGAAAAATAACCAAAAGAATCACCTTTTGGAAAGTCAATATTTGATGATTTTTAGCTTCAAATTTTTGTAATGAAGGCTGAGGGGTTAATAAAATCATCGACAAACTTGCCGAAAAACACATAGTATCAGCTCGGGGATTCCACGCGCTCAGGGGTGTAGTTCAACCGGGAATATTCGCTGGGTCTTGCAGACCGCTCGTATTCCTATTTATTAGGTTTAGTTATATTTTTTCCTCTTTAATCATCTTGTTGAGCAGAACTTCCACGTCTTGTTTAAATAGCTCATTGTCCTTTACTTTTTCGACTAGCTCAATTGCCTTCACAATGTCTTTTTTGACTCCATCTCCTCTGTAGTATTTGAGTCCGAGATTCATACAGCAATGAATATGTGAATCTTTTGCACCTTCTTCTAAATACATTAAAGATTTATCGGGGTCTGGGGTTATACCTCCAATTCCTTTTTCGTAAATCTTGCTAAGTTTTGAATTGCAATTTCCAACAAATTCATTTCTGGCTATCAACTGTTCATAGATATTAATCGCTACGCTAATCTTTTCATTAAACTCATCATAGTAATAATTTGCCAGCTCAAATCCAGCTCTTTCTTCTCCTAATTCCCAAGATGCAATCCAATACTTTTCGGCTTTCTTGTAGTTTTCTTTAACTCCTTCTCCTAAGGAATAAAGGTCAGCTAATTCCATCCCAGCTTCAGCATCTCCAAGAGCTAATCCCTTTTGCAGAAACTGGATTCCTTTTTTTACATCTTTTTTAATGTTCGAATTTCCACGTTTTGCTCCAATATACATTTGACCTATTAAGGTATTTGCTTTGGCATTATTATCAAGGTCAATTGCTTCAAGAAGTTCAATAGCTTTCTTCTCGTTATCATCTTGCCAGAGCTCTGTTGCTTTATCTATTATCTCTTGTGTCATTGTCTATTAAACCTAACGTTCCTCGGGTAAGAGGCGGTGCGCGATTTCGAGCCGCGGTACTATCCTCGTGCAGGAAAGCTGATTAAATGTTACAATGGTTAAATATAGTAAAATCCGCGCACTGACTGCTTGACCCGATGTTGAACTAAATCCCTTCGGGATAGCCCGTCACTAAAGATAGTGATCATACCGATTTTTATAAATTAATCCTTTCACAATTTTCACCTCACTTAAAAAAAGATGAGAAAAAGAAAGGATTAACCATCGTTGAGCAGGCCATCATTGCTGTTCCGGAATTTGAGAACGTATGTAAGAAAATGGCTTCTCAGGTCAGCTTACGCGGTCAAAGTGAAAGCACACTGAACAATTACGTCCGGCGGGTGGCGCTATTTGTACTTCATTTTAAACAGCTGCCGGAGGAAATCAGTGAGGATGAGATCAATGAATATCTGGTGGCTTTAGCCCGTGACCCCAAGTCACCCTCCCGAAGTAGCTTCAAGCATATGGTTTATGGCTTGCGCTACTATTTCCGATTGTTGGGGATGAATAAAAATGCCATCGCCCTACCTTCCCTTAAAGGGGACACCAAATTGCCGGTCATTTTGAATCGCTCAGAGTTAAAAGAGCTTTTTGCTGCGCCTTTTTTACTCAAGCAGCGCATCGTTCTCACGCTAATTTATTCTGCCGGCTTAAGGGGGCAGGAGGTGATCAACCTAAAATTGGGCGATGTTGATTTGGAGCGAAAAACAATTCATATCCGGCAGTCAAAATATAAAAAAGACCGTATTGTGCCCCTTTCGGAAGTGATGGTTGTTGGTTTAAAAAAATATCTTTCTGCGGAACACCCTCACATTTGGCTTTTTAATGGAAAAGATGGCGGTCAATACAGTGTCCGTGGTTTGTCTTGGGTAATGCGGGAAGCATTGAAGAAAACGCAAATTCAAAAAAAGGTTAATCTACATTCACTTCGGCATAGTTATGCGACCCATTTACTGGAAGATGGATTAAATATCGTTACTGTAAAAGACCTGCTTGGGCACTCTGAAATCGGCACCACGATGATTTATTTACATGTGGCGCAATGCGAAAAGCTAACACCACATAGTCTATTGGATACCTTATATGGACGGAGATAATGCGGTCGGCCTTCGAAATTGCGGATGTCATTCGGCAATTCGGGAAGCAATATTGTGAGCAGGAAAAGCCTACCGCTGAACAGTTCAGGCTGCTCAATGATTTGCTTCACTGCCGGACTGCCAAATTGGGTGGGCATAAAGAACGATGTGATTGTTGCCATACGGTCCGCTACAGTTATAATAGTTGTGGTAACCGTCACTGCCCCAAATGTCTGGCTTCCAAGCAGGCTTTATGGATCGAAGAACTGATATCGAAAACCCTTTCGGTCAAGCATTATCATTTGGTGTTTACTGTGCCTCATGTGCTCAACCGACTTTGTCTTTATGATCGAAAACTGTATTACAGTGCACTTTTCGCTGCTTGCTGGAGCACCTTAAAAAACTTCGGCTATACGCATTTCGGTGCGGAAACGGGGGCAGTCTGTGTTTTGCATTCATGGGGTCAAAATTTATCGCTGCATCCTCACCTTCATTGCCTGGTGCCGGCAGCGGGCTATGACTTGAAAGGTTGCTGGAAAAAGCTGGGCGACCATCAAAAATTTCTTTATCCGGTGCATCAGTTAAGTGGTGTTTTTAAAGGGAAATTTCTGGACTTACTCAAACGGCGTTTACGGAAAAAACAGCTGTTATCCGATTTTGAGGAGACCATTGAAAATGCTTATGGGAAAAAATGGGTGGTATATTGTGAGCCCGCCATGGCCAATGCGGAGCACGTCATCCGTTATCTTGGTCAGTATACCCACCGGGTAGCGATCAGCAACCAGCGCATCCTAAAAATCACCAAAACCCATGTCTCTTTCATTGCTAAAAACTATCGGAAAGGTGGTCAAAAAAGCACCATAACGATCACTGGGGTTGAATTCCTCAGAAGATTTTGTCAGCATATTCTGCCAAAGAGTTTTGTCAAAATCCGATATTATGGACTCTATAATGCGACCACCAAGCGGAATTTAAAACTGCAATTTCAGCCAGAGGAACATCCGGTCGAAAAGAAAATTCAGCAGAGCAATGAAACTGCAACGGCAGTGATCCATCGCATCGCAGGTAAGGATTTCAAAAAGTGTCCTCACTGCGAGCATGGTAAAATGATTATCGTTCGGGAGCTTCCAAGAATTCGCTCGCCTGCCATTGCCATCAGCACCTTGTTCTACAAGGCCCTGCAATAATTTTGAATACCCACGAAAAAAAGCCGCATTTTCATGTGGCCTGGGACCGAACACCCTCAACCTCGGAGATTAGGCTGAAAATCGAAAAATAACCAAAAGAATCACCTTTTGGAAAGTCAATATTTGATGATTTTTAGCTTCAAATTTTTGTAATGAAGGCTGAGGGGTTAATAAAATCATCGACAAACTTGCCGAAAAACACATAGTATCAGCTCGGGGACTCCATGCGCTCAGGGGTGTAGTTCAACCGGGAATATTCGCTGGGTCTTGCAGACCGCTCGTATTCCTATTTATTGGCAGCTGGCTTTACTTCCTTCTTTTCCACCAAGGTTTTTTATCAAATTCCTTTATATAAGCATTAAGTAACTTATCTTCTTTATCAGGTTTATCGTAAGCATCAGATTCAGTTAAGTGTCCGTCTTGTTCACTTATTCTGGTCAATCGCCTTCCTTGTCTGAATACAAGTTGTAATCCATGCTCTTTTTCCCACTCACATTCACATGTCAAGTTTATGTAAATGTTTTCATCTCGACGGTCTCTACGTGACACAAAAATATCTTTTGGATAAACATAATTCCAGATATCATCCTTATCCTTAATTTGTCTTAGCTTACCATCTTCGTCTCCGTAATCAACAGCATTTAAAAAGTCAATGCAATGTTTAAAAGTTAAGTCTGATAATCCTTTTCTATCAATCTCCGTTTTTGAAAGAAATTGTTCCAACGCTTGGTCTGCTTCTTCGATAAACTCGGTATCATCTGTCGAGACCAAATCCATGAATGTTATTTTTATTTTCTTATTGTCAAAAAAAGGAATTTCCCTTGGCTCCGCTTCCCACCAGTCTTCAAATTGGTCATCTTGAAACAATACTCCAATTGATTTACTTACGACAAATTGTTTTACTTTAGATTTCCACTCTTTTTCAAAATCAGTCTTTGAGATTTCAAATTCGATAAATTCTTCTAAATCCAATTCTTGGTCACCTAATCCTCCATAAACATCTTCTGCATTATCAGAGTCATATTTAAGGACAATCCCGTTATCATACTTTTCTATCTGTCGAGATGGTAATCCTGAATCATCCGTTTCCAGAAAATACAATGAGGTTCCCCAATCATCAAATTGGTCACCTCTTGTTTCATTCCATTTTCGCTTAAAGTATCTCATTATGCAGTATGTTTCTTAGCTTGCTGCCAACGGCGAGGCTAGCAGCTGTAGTTTTGGTTCGTGTGTTGGCACTGAGCGACTATTGCTGCTAGCCATTGTTGAACTAAATCCCTTCGGGATAGCTCATCATCACTAAAGATAGTGATCATACCGATTTTTATAAATTAAACCTTTCACATTTTTCACCTAAACAAAAAAAGATGAGAAAAAAGAAAGGATTAACCATCGTTGAGCAGGCCATCATTGCTGTTCCGGAATTTGAGAACGTATGTAAGAAAATGGCTTCTCAGGTCAGCTTACGCGGTCAAAGTGAAAGCACACTGAACAATTACGTCCGGCGGGTGGCGCTATTTGTACTTCATTTTAAACAGCTGCCGGAGGAAATCAGTGAGGATGAGATCAATGAATATCTGGTGGCTTTAGCCCGTGACCCCAAGTCACCCTCCCGAAGTAGCTTCAAGCATATGGTTTATGGCTTGCGCTACTATTTCCGATTGTTGGGGATGAATAAAAATGCCATCGCCCTACCTTCCCTTAAAGGGGACACCAAATTGCCGGTCATTTTGAATCGCTCAGAGTTAAAAGAGCTTTTTGCTGCGCCTTTCTTACTCAAACAGCGCATCGTTCTCACGCTAATATACTCAGCTGGCCTAAGGGGTCAGGAGGTGATCAACCTAAAATTGGGCGATGTTGATTTGGAGCGAAAAACAATTCATATCCGACAGTCAAAATATAAAAAAGACCGTATTGTGCCCCTTTCGGAAGTGATGGTTGTTGGTTTAAAAAAATATCTTTCGGCAGAGCACCCTCACATTTGGCTTTTTAATGGAAAAGATGGTGGTCAATACAGTGTTCGTGGCTTGTCATGGGTAATGCGAGAGGCTTTGAAGAAAACACAAATCAAAAAGAAGGTTAATCTACATTCGCTTCGGCATAGTTATGCGACTCATTTACTGGAAGATGGTTTGAATATCGTTACGGTAAAAGATCTGCTTGGGCACTCTGAAATCGGCACCACGATGATTTATTTACATGTGGCGCAATGCGAAAGGCTAACCCCTCATAGCCCATTGGATACCTTATATGGGCGGAGATAATGCGACCAGCCGTCGAAATTGCGGATGTCATTCGACAATTCGGGAAGCAATATTGTGAGCAACAAAAGCCTACCGCTGAACAGCTCAGGGTGCTCCATGATTTGCTTCACTGCCGGACTGCCACATTGGGTGGGCATGAAGAGCGATGTGATTGTTGCCATACGGTCCGCTATAGCTATAATAGTTGTGGAAACCGTCACTGCCCCAAATGTCTGGCTTCCAAGCAGGCTTTATGGATCGAAAAACTGATATCGAAAACCCTTCCGGTCAGGCATTATCATTTGGTGTTTACTGTGCCTCATGTGCTCAACCGACTTTGTCTTTATGATCGAAAAACTGTATTACAGTGCACTTTTTGATGCTTGCTGGAGCACCTTAAAAACCTTCGGCTATACGCATTTCGGTGCGGAAACGGGGGCGGTTTGTGTTTTGCATTCCTGGGGACAAAATTTATCGCTGCATCCTCACCTTCATTGCCTGGTGCCTGCAGCGGGTTATGACTTGAAAGGTTGCTGGAAAAAACTGGGCGATCATCAAAAATTTCTTTATCCGGTGCATCAGTTAAGTGGTGTTTTTAAAGGGAAATTTCTGGATTTGCTCAAGCGAAGATTACGGAAAAAGCAGCTGTTATCCGATTTTGAGGAGACCATTGAAAATGCTTATGGGAAAAAATGGGTGGTATATTGTGAGCCCGCCATGGCCAATGCGGAGCACGTCATCCGTTATCTTGGTCAGTATACCCACCGGGTAGCGATCAGCAACCAGCGCATCCTAAAAATCACCAAAACCCATGTCTCTTTCATTGCTAAAAACTATCGGACAGGTGGGCAAAAAAGCGCCATAACGATCACTGGGGTTGAATTCCTCAGAAGATTTTGTCAGCATATTCTACCGAGGAATTTTGTCAAAATCCGATATTATGGACTCTATAATGCGACCACCAAGCGGAATTTAAAACTGCAATTTCAGCCAGAGGAACATCCGGTCGAAAAGAAAATTCAGCAGAGCAATGAAACTGCAACGGCAGTGATCCATCGCATCGCAGGTAAGGATTTCAAAAAGTGTCCTCACTGCGAGCATGGTAAAATGATTATCGTTCGGGAGCTTCCAAGAATTCGCTCGCCTGCCATTGCCATCAGCACCTTGTTCTACAAGGCCCTGCAATAATTTTGAATACCCACGAAAAAAAGCCGCATTTTCATGTGGCCTGGGACCGAACACCCTCAACCTCGGAGATTAGGCTGAAAATCGAAAAATAACCAAAAGAATCACCTTTTGGAAAGTCAATATTTGATGATTTTTAGCTTCAAATTTTTGTAATGAAGGCTGAGGGGTTAATAAAATCATCGACAAACTTGCCGAAAAACACATAGTATCAGCTCGGGGACTCCATGCGCTCAGGGGTGTAGTTCAACCGGGAATATTCGCTGGGTCTTGCAGACCGCTCGTATTCCTATTTATTAGCTGCTGGGCTTTTTTCTTTTTAAATACTTTTTTAATTCTTCTTCCAATTCTTTAATGTCATTTGAGGAATACCCGATAGTTCCACCTTTATCAATTTTCCAAGCCTGATAGTCATAATTTTTTCCTTCAATCTCAATTTTCGAGGTACTTGCAAGACCAAAACACAAGTCAATTGTGTCATTTCTGTCTTGAAGGCTAAACCCTGCTTTTGTAAACATCTTTGTTTTGGGCAAGTCTGAATTGATTCTGTTTGCGGTCAATAGAATTCCATTTTCAGGGATTTCTTTTTCATAAGTCCACGTAAAAAAGTTGATTGGTAGTTCTTCAGAGTCTTTTATATCATAGACTGTAACAACAAATTCAAAGTCTCTTTGGTCGGGAATTATGTAGGTCTTAGTTCGATCTTGCCATAAAAAACCAAAAGCAATGACACCTACAATTCCGATTTCAATTAGGAATAGTTTCCTATAACCTTTAATTGTCTTTTGTCCAAGATAGTCGAGTAGAAGTCCGAAAATAGCAACTGGAAGAAGGTAAAAAAGTCCAAGAAAACCGAAGCCCATTGGTCCTGGGAAAATTGCACCATAAATCGAGGCTATTATCAATAGTCCACAAATGATATTTATTGGTGTCGGTTTATATTTCATCGTCTTTTTGCCTTGCAGCTAACGTTTTGAATATGGGGCGTTTGGCACTTCAAAGCTCCAAAGTATCAAACCGCTATATGTTTTTTTATTTAAGTTAACATACTCAAATTTAGCACTATCCGCCAAATGACCTATATTTTTTGTTGGCATTTCGTTATTTTTCAATCATTCCAACCTTCAAATTCATTCATTTTCCATTCATTTGGTTGTAATGAGTTTTCGTATTCCTTTAGCTCTTTATAAGCATCTTCAACAATTGTTTCGTTGTCATACCAGATGTCATCAGCAGGATAACAGCAAACTCCATCAGTCAATTCTGATATAATTGCCGAAGAAAGCGAAGACATTCTAAGTTCAAGCGAATTTTGTGAACCCCAATTAAAAGTCAAAACCAATTTACAATCCGCAAGTTTAGAGTCTATCTCTGTATTTACATATTCAACCTTTTCTGTTGGCTTATTTAGTATTCTTTGAATCAAAGTCTTTTTTGGTTGAATTGAGTCAAGCTCTTTTTGTAAATCAAATTCGTCCTTATAAAACTCAAATCCTGATATAAATTCTTTGTCTTTGAATTCTTTGTTTTCAGGATTTTTAAACTTTATTCTAAATGGTAAAAATCCGCTGTGGTCAGCAAATGAAAAGTCTGGATGAATTTCACATTCCATATCAAATTGATTCATTCGTTCTATCCATTTGGGAATGATTGAATCGTCTACTTGTTTTACAAAAACATTTAAATCTAAACTCATATTTATTACTTCTTAATTCAATATCAGAGAGTGGGGAGGGGGAATTGAACCCCCATCGCTGTTGTCTTGATGTGTTGTCTCTTTGCATAATATTCTACAAGTCATATTGCTGTGGCCCCACACAATAGCTCCCACTCCGACAATAATGGTTTTTATAACATTCATAGGCTTCAAATTTTTTAGTTCAACAATTAGATTACTAATTATGAGACTCATCCAAAACTCTATGCTTGTAACTATACTATACATCAATTCAACATTTGTACACAAGTTCTTAAATATCTCTGTTTCTCTTTTTTAATGAATGCCAACGTTTAGTATAAGAAACGTAAGTGATTTCGAAGCTCTTACCTGTCAATTTGCGCTGAGCCAAATTTGCGTTTTGACACGAGTTTAAAGTTTCAAAACAACCCGTCAAATCGCAGATTTGGCGGAGCTGATTAAAAGTACAAACCTCCCGTAAACCACTGAGCCACTTATGTTTTTTATACATTGTTGAACTAAATCCCTTCGGGATAGCCCGTCACTAAAGATAGTGATCATACCGATTTTTATAAATTAAACCTTTCATATTTTTCACCTAACCCTTAAAAAGATGAGAAAAAAGAAAGGATTAACCATCGTTGAGCAGGCCATCATGGCTGTTCCGGAATTTGAGAACGTATGTAAGAAAATGGCTTCTCAGGTCAGCTTACGCGGTCAAAGTGAAAGCACACTGAACAATTACGTCCGGCGGGTGGCGCTATTTGTACTTCATTTTAAACAGCTGCCGGAGGAAATCAGTGAGGATGAGATCAATGAATATCTGGTGGCTTTAGCCCGTGACCCCAAGTCACCCTCCCGATTAGCTTCAAGCATATGGTTTATGGCTTGCGCTACTATTTCCGATTGTTGGGGATGAATAAAAATGCCATCGCCCTACCTTCCCTTAAAGGGGACACCAAATTGCCGGTCATTTTGAATCGCTCAGAGTTAAAAGAGCTTTTTGCTGCGCCTTTCTTACTCAAACAGCGCATCGTTCTCACGCTAATATACTCAGCTGGCCTAAGGGGTCAGGAGGTGATCAACCTAAAATTGGGCGATGTTGATTTGGAGCGAAAAACAATTCATATCCGGCAGTCAAAATATAAAAAAGACCGTATTGTGCCCCTTTCGGAAGTGATGGTTGTTGGTTTAAAAAAATATCTTTCTGCGGAACACCCTCACATTTGGCTTTTTAATGGAAAAGATGGCGGTCAATACAGTGTCCGTGGTTTGTCTTGGGTAATGCGGGAAGCATTGAAGAAAACGCAAATCAAAAAGAAGGTTAATCTACATTCGCTTCGGCATAGTTATGCGACCCATTTACTGGAAGATGGTTTGAATATCGTTACGGTAAAAGATCTGCTTGGGCACTCTGAAATCGGCACCACGATGATTTATTTACATGTGGCGCAATGCGAAAGGCTAACCCCTCATAGCCCATTGGATACCTTATATGGGCGGAGATAATGCGACCAGCCGTCGAAATTGCGGATGTCATTCGACAATTCGGGAAGCAATATTGTGAGCAACAAAAGCCTACCGCTGAACAGCTCAGGGTGCTCCATGATTTGCTTCACTGCCGGACTGCCACATTGGGTGGGCATGAAGAGCGATGTGATTGTTGCCATACGGTCCGCTATAGCTATAATAGTTGTGGAAACCGTCACTGCCCCAAATGTCTGGCTTCCAAGCAGGCTTTATGGATCGAAAAACTGATATCGAAAACCCTTCCGGTCAGGCATTATCATTTGGTGTTTACTGTGCCTCATGTGCTCAACCGACTTTGTCTTTATGATCGAAAACTGTATTACAGTGCACTTTTTGATGCTTGCTGGAGCACCTTAAAAACCTTCGGCTATACGCATTTCGGTGCGGAAACGGGGGCGGTTTGTGTTTTGCATTCCTGGGGACAAAATTTATCGCTGCATCCTCACCTTCATTGCCTGGTGCCTGCAGCGGGTTATGACTTGAAAGGTTGCTGGAAAAAACTGGGCGATCATCAAAAATTTCTTTATCCGGTGCATCAGTTAAGTGGTGTTTTTAAAGGGAAATTTCTGGATTTGCTCAAGCGAAGATTACGGAAAAAGCAGCTGTTATCCGATTTTGAGGAGACCATTGAAAATGCTTATGGGAAAAAATGGGTGGTATATTGTGAGCCCGCCATGGCCAATGCGGAGCACGTCATCCGTTATCTTGGTCAGTATACCCACCGGGTAGCGATCAGCAACCAGCGCATCCTAAAAATCACCAAAACCCATGTCTCTTTCATTGCTAAAAACTATCGGACAGGTGGGCAAAAAAGCGCCATAACGATCACTGGGGTTGAATTCCTCAGAAGATTTTGTCAGCATATTCTACCGAGGAATTTTGTCAAAATCCGATATTATGGACTCTATAATGCGACCACCAAGCGGAATTTAAAACTGCAATTTCAGCCAGAGGAACATCCGGTCGAAAAGAAAATTCAGCAGAGCAATGAAACTGCAACGGCAGTGATCCATCGCATCGCAGGTAAGGATTTCAAAAAGTGTCCTCACTGCGAGCATGGTAAAATGATTATCGTTCGGGAGCTTCCAAGAATTCGCTCGCCTGCCATTGCCATCAGCACCTTGTTCTACAAGGCCCTGCAATAATTTTGAATACCCACGAAAAAAAGCCGCATTTTCATGTGGCCTGGGACCGAACACCCTCAACCTCGGAGATTAGGCTGAAAATCGAAAAATAACCAAAAGAATCACCTTTTGGAAAGTCAATATTTGATGATTTTTAGCTTCAAATTTTTGTAATGAAGGCTGAGGGGTTAATAAAATCATCGACAAACTTGCCGAAAAACACATAGTATCAGCTCGGGGACTCCATGCGCTCAGGGGTGTAGTTCAACCGGGAATATTCGCTGGGTCTTGCAGACCGCTCGTATTCCTATTTATTAGGTTGCGTTTATTCTTGTCATTATAATCTCTTTTCCTTTCTGACTGCTAAAATGTAAAATGTCTTGGGATTCACATACTCCACAAACCCAAATCTGATATTTCACTTTACCAATCCAATTCCGTTTATTTTTTAATCTGGGTTTCTCTATTTTGTCACAGGAATTGCAATATGCAAGTCCTCTAGTTTTATCATCAATTTTGTATTTCTCCGCTTCCAGTAATAATTCAAATTCTCTTGCTATAAAACTATCCGCATTTTTTAATGTCAATCCCGTGTTAAAGATTGTATGGTTATCATATTTTAAATAGTCTAAATCCTCATCAATCTCGAAGAACTGAATGTACTTTTTTGAATAATCTGTGGAGCGAACGATGTCTTGCATAATTGCCAGTCCATCCTTTGGTTCCATCTTTTTATGTACTACCGATTCAGCCACATAAATTGCATAATTATCAATTAGTTCAAAATCAGTCCTATTTACGTCAAGCCCTAGTTCATTAATTGTCTGCCAAAAATATTGCTCACGCTCTTCTGTTGTATCCGAATCAAGTCCAGCTAGAATTATTAGGCTTTCCGAATCAAAACCTTTGCCCATCAGCATTATCGCCCAATCAATGAGCTTTTTGCTATCAAAGTGAGATAATACTCTTTGAGCTAATAATTTATAGGTCTCTTCCTGTACAAAACTTCTGATTTCACTCTCTATCCAGTTTGTTTTGGGTATCTGATATTCCTCAAATGCAAAATCAATTATAGTTTCTAAATCATCCTGCAAATGGTCTGCTACACATTTATCATTTAAATCATATACATACAGATACCATCCAACTTCAGGTAAATCTTCCTCAATCTTGAATCGCTTGTCTCCAAACTTACACTCTAATATTTTAAATTTTGAATCTGTATCCATTGTTTCTGTGTCGTCTGCAAAATGCAACCTAACGGTTTGCATATGGCTTGTGGCGGTTTCGAAGCACTTTACTGTCCACCGAAACCAAAGCTGGATACAAAGCGAAAGCCTTGCTGGCAGCCGATCACCCGCCATAAGCTATATGCTTTGTTGAACTAAATCCCTTCGGGATAGCCCGTCACTAAAGATAGTGATCATACCGATTTTTATAAATTAAACCTTTCATATTTTTCACCTAACCCTTAAAAAGATGAGAAAAAAGAAAGGATTAACCATCGTTGAGCAGGCCATCATTGCTGTTCCGGAATTTGAGAACGTATGTAAGAAAATGGCTTCTCAGGTCAGCTTACGCGGTCAAAGTGAAAGCACACTGAACAATTACGTCCGGCGGGTGGCGCTATTTGTACTTCATTTTAAACAGCTGCCGGAGGAAATCAGTGAGGATGAGATCAATGAATATCTGGTGGCTTTAGCCCGTGACCCCAAGTCACCCTCCCGATTAGCTTCAAGCATATGGTTTATGGCTTGCGCTACTATTTCCGATTGTTGGGGATGAATAAAAATGCCATCGCCCTACCTTCCCTTAAAGGGGACACCAAATTGCCGGTCATTTTGAATCGCTCAGAGTTAAAAGAGCTTTTTGCTGCGCCTTTCTTACTCAAACAGCGCATCGTTCTCACGCTAATATACTCAGCTGGCCTAAGGGGTCAGGAGGTGATCAACCTAAAATTGGGCGATGTTGATTTGGAGCGAAAAACAATTCATATCCGGCAGTCAAAATATAAAAAAGACCGTATTGTGCCCCTTTCGGAAGTGATGGTTGTTGGTTTAAAAAAATATCTTTCTGCGGAACACCCTCACATTTGGCTTTTTAATGGAAAAGATGGCGGTCAATACAGTGTCCGTGGTTTGTCTTGGGTAATGCGGGAAGCATTGAAGAAAACGCAAATCAAAAAGAAGGTTAATCTACATTCGCTTCGGCATAGTTATGCGACCCATTTACTGGAAGATGGTTTGAATATCGTTACGGTAAAAGATCTGCTTGGGCACTCTGAAATCGGCACCACGATGATTTATTTACATGTGGCGCAATGCGAAAGGCTAACCCCTCATAGCCCATTGGATACCTTATATGGGCGGAGATAATGCGACCAGCCGTCGAAATTGCGGATGTCATTCGACAATTCGGGAAGCAATATTGTGAGCAACAAAAGCCTACCGCTGAACAGCTCAGGGTGCTCCATGATTTGCTTCACTGCCGGACTGCCACATTGGGTGGGCATGAAGAGCGATGTGATTGTTGCCATACGGTCCGCTATAGCTATAATAGTTGTGGAAACCGTCACTGCCCCAAATGTCTGGCTTCCAAGCAGGCTTTATGGATCGAAAAACTGATATCGAAAACCCTTCCGGTCAGGCATTATCATTTGGTGTTTACTGTGCCTCATGTGCTCAACCGACTTTGTCTTTATGATCGAAAACTGTATTACAGTGCACTTTTCGCTGCTTGCTGGAGCACCTTAAAAAACTTCGGCTATACGCATTTCGGTGCGGAAACGGGGGCGGTCTGTGTTTTGCATTCATGGGGTCAAAATTTATCGCTGCATCCTCACCTTCATTGCCTGGTGCCGGCAGCGGGCTATGACTTGAAAGGTTGCTGGAAAAAGCTGGGCGACCATCAAAAATTTCTTTATCCGGTGCATCAGTTAAGTGGTGTTTTTAAAGGGAAATTTCTGGACTTACTCAAACGGCGTTTACGGAAAAAACAGCTGTTATCCGATTTTGAGGAGACCATTGAAAATGCTTATGGGAAAAAATGGGTGGTATATTGTGAGCCCGCCATGGCCAATGCGGAGCACGTCATCCGTTATCTTGGTCAGTATACCCACCGGGTAGCGATCAGCAACCAGCGCATCCTAAAAATCACCAAAACCCATGTCTCTTTCATTGCTAAAAACTATCGGACAGGTGGGCAAAAAAGCGCCATAACGATCACTGGGGTTGAATTCCTCAGAAGATTTTGTCAGCATATTCTACCGAGGAATTTTGTCAAAATCCGATATTATGGACTCTATAATGCGACCACCAAGCGGAATTTAAAACTGCAATTTCAGCCAGAGCAACATCCGGTCGAAAAGAAAATTCAGCAGAGCAATGAAACTGCAACGGCAGTGATCCATCGCATCGCAGGTAAGGATTTCAAAAAGTGTCCTCACTGCGAGCATGGTAAAATGATTATCGTTCGGGAGCTGCCAAGAATTCGCTCGCCTGCCATTGCCATCAGCACCTTGTTCTACAAGGCCCTGCAATAATTTTGAACAAGCACGAAAAAAAGCCGCATTTTCATGTGGCCTGGAACCCAACACCCTAAACCTCTGAGATTTATCTGAAAATCGGAAAATAACCTAGAAAATCACCTTTTGGAAAGTCAATATTTGATGATTTTTAGCTTCAAATTTTTGTAAAAAAGGCTGAGGGATAAAGAAATCCTGAAGAAACTTACCGCAAAACACATAGCATCAGCTCGGGGATTCCACGCGCTCAGGGGTGTAGTTCAACCGGGAATATTCGCTGGGTCTTGCAGACCGCTCGTATTCCTATTTATTGGCAAATCGTTTTTTCTTTTTATCAAGGGAACCTGTGCAAGCATTCCTTCAATCTATTTATCAATTTTTCGTCATTTAAACATTCTAATGGAGTCAGGTCGTCCAAGGCAGGAACATTAGAATCCATCCATTTTAGGCTATTTTCCCCAAGGTGATAGAATATGACTTTCGCTATATCAAGTTTTCCGTTGCACTTCTCTAAAAGTTTCAGCTGAAAGTTAGAGTTAGTCCAGTCTTCACCAAATAGATTGGAATATTTAATCCAGCTTTCTTCTCCTTTGAAATATTGTTCCAGTTTCCCCATTTGATTTTATCAATGTTTGCCAACGGTTAGTATATGAAAAGTAGGCGTTTTCTAAGCATCATACTTTCGGTTAAACACGAACTATGATAAGAGCCAAAACCCTTGAATTTAGAACTGTTACGCCTATTTTTTATATACATTGTTGAACTAAATCCCTTCGGGATAGCTCATCATCACTAAAGATAGTGATCATACCGATTTTTATAAATTAAACCTTTCACATTTTTCACCTAAACAAAAAAAGATGAGAAAAAAGAAAGGATTAACCATCGTTGAGCAGGCCATCATTGCTGTTCCGGAATTTGAGAACGTATGTAAGAAAATGGCTTCTCAGGTCAGCTTACGCGGTCAAAGTGAAAGCACACTGAACAATTACGTCCGGCGGGTGGCGCTATTTGTACTTCATTTTAAACAGCTGCCGGAGGAAATCAGTGAGGATGAGATCAATGAATATCTGGTGGCTTTAGCCCGTGACCCCAAGTCACCCTCCCGATTAGCTTCAAGCATATGGTTTATGGCTTGCGCTACTATTTCCGATTGTTGGGGATGAATAAAAATGCCATCGCCCTACCTTCCCTTAAAGGGGACACCAAATTGCCGGTCATTTTGAATCGCTCAGAGTTAAAAGAGCTTTTTGCTGCGCCTTTCTTACTCAAACAGCGCATCGTTCTCACGCTAATATACTCAGCTGGCCTAAGGGGTCAGGAGGTGATCAACCTAAAATTGGGCGATGTTGATTTGGAGCGAAAAACAATTCATATCCGGCAGTCAAAATATAAAAAAGACCGTATTGTGCCCCTTTCGGAAGTGATGGTTGTTGGTTTAAAAAAATATCTTTCTGCGGAACACCCTCACATTTGGCTTTTTAATGGAAAAGATGGCGGTCAATACAGTGTCCGTGGTTTGTCTTGGGTAATGCGGGAAGCATTGAAGAAAACGCAAATTCAAAAAAAGGTTAATCTACATTCACTTCGGCATAGTTATGCGACCCATTTACTGGAAGATGGATTAAATATCGTTACTGTAAAAGACCTGCTTGGGCACTCTGAAATCGGCACCACGATGATTTATTTACATGTGGCGCAATGCGAAAGGCTAACACCACATAGTCCATTGGACACCCTATATGGACGGAGATAATGCGACCAGCCGTCGAAATTGCGGATGTCATTCGACAATTCGGGAAGCAATATTGTGAGCAGGAAAAGCCTACCGCTGAACAGCTCAGGGTGCTTACTGATTTGCTTCACTGCCGGACTGCCACATTGGGAGGGCATGAAGAACGATGCGACTGTTGTCATACGGTCCGCTATAGCTATAATAGTTGTGGAAACCGTCACTGCCCCAAATGTCTGGCTTCCAAGCAGGCTTTATGGATCGAAAAACTGATATCGAAAACCCTTCCGGTCAGGCATTATCATTTGGTGTTTACTGTGCCTCATGTGCTCAACCGACTTTGTCTTTATGATCGAAAACTGTATTACAGTGCACTTTTCGCTGCTTGCTGGAGCACCTTAAAAAACTTCGGCTATACGCATTTCGGTGCGGAAACGGGGGCGGTCTGTGTTTTGCATTCATGGGGTCAAAATTTATCGCTGCATCCTCACCTTCATTGCCTGGTGCCGGCAGCGGGCTATGACTTGAAAGGTTGCTGGAAAAAGCTGGGCGACCATCAAAAATTTCTTTATCCGGTGCATCAGTTAAGTGGTGTTTTTAAAGGGAAATTTCTGGACTTACTCAAACGGCGTTTACGGAAAAAACAGCTGTTATCCGATTTTGAGGAGACCATTGAAAATGCTTATGGGAAAAAATGGGTGGTATATTGTGAGCCCGCCATGGCCAATGCGGAGCACGTCATCCGTTATCTTGGTCAGTATACCCACCGGGTAGCGATCAGCAACCAGCGCATCCTAAAAATCACCAAAACCCATGTCTCTTTCATTGCTAAAAACTATCGGACAGGTGGGCAAAAAAGCGCCATAACGATCACTGGGGTTGAATTCCTCAGAAGATTTTGTCAGCATATTCTACCGAGGAATTTTGTCAAAATCCGATATTATGGACTCTATAATGCGACCACCAAGCGGAATTTAAAACTGCAATTTCAGCCAGAGGAACATCCGGTCGAAAAGAAAATTCAGCAGAGCAATGAAACTGCAACGGCAGTGATCCATCGCATCGCAGGTAAGGATTTCAAAAAGTGTCCTCACTGCGAGCATGGTAAAATGATTATCGTTCGGGAGCTTCCAAGAATTCGCTCGCCTGCCATTGCCATCAGCACCTTGTTCTACAAGGCCCTGCAATAATTTTGAATACCCACGAAAAAAAGCCGCATTTTCATGTGGCCTGGGACCGAACACCCTCAACCTCGGAGATTAGGCTGAAAATCGAAAAATAACCAAAAGAATCACCTTTTGGAAAGTCAATATTTGATGATTTTTAGCTTCAAATTTTTGTAATGAAGGCTGAGGGGTTAATAAAATCATCGACAAACTTGCCGAAAAACACATAGTATCAGCTCGGGGACTCCATGCGCTCAGGGGTGTAGTTCAACCGGGAATATTCGCTGGGTCTTGCAGACCGCTCGTATTCCTATTTATTGTGCGTAGTTATTCTTCTTCTGTCCGCCATTCGTCACCAAATACTAGCAATTTATTTGTTCTTAAATAGTCGTATTGCTCCTGTGTCAAATAAATGATACTTGCTTCTTGTCCACCTGAATAAAGTTCATAGAACTGTCCTTCCAAGTTTTGTTCTGAAACAACAGATTTTGTGAAATTGAAAAACTCGGTATCAATCCAATCATTTTCAATTTTAAGCATCTTGCTGTACGACTTATTTCCAATTTTAAATTTTAATTCAACTTTCTTTTTCTTCTCAATGTCAAAATTGTCAGATATTTCAGTCGCCTTAAAATCATCGTGAGATATTTTCTTGTACTCTCGAATTAATTCAGCGTAAGGGTCTTCAAGATTACCTAATTCTGTATCAAACATATAAATAACATCAGGAAAAGCCATTAAAACGTCATTTAGATTGCTATTCTCTTGTTCGGAAACCTTCTCTTTTGCTTTTTCAATTTGTTCACTTGTTAAGTGTGATAATAATCCAATATTCTTATACTCTTCTATAGTCTGTTCAATTTTTTTGCTTGTCAATTTATTTTTAAAGCTTTCGTAGCTTGGTGTAAAATAAACACCACCACCGTGAAGCAAATCTGCTTGTTCTTTTGTCAATGCTATTATTCCAAAAACTTTCCATTCAACTGCGTTTCCTTGATATGCTTTTACTTCGTGTAGTCTGTAAGACGATTGCAGGTCAGCAAGTATTTTATTGAAGATTTTATAATATTCTTGTTGGTCTATTTTGTTACCGTAGTATTGGTTTTTGCTCGGACTATATAAGTGATAGCTACTTTTCTGTTTATATTTCTTGCCGTTTGATTTTAGTGAAACAACAAAATCATAGAACTTACTATCACTGTCGGAAATTGAGCTGTCAAGCACAACTTGAAATTCAAAATTCACAAAACTCAATTCGGGAATTATGCTTGCTGTCTTTTGATGTATAAGTTCAAGATATTTCTGAGGCTCATTCGGATAATCTTGCTCGTTAATTATGACAGCTTTATTACAGTATTTTAAAAAATCGATAGGCTTTTGTAGCTTCTCTTGTTCTATATCTGCAATAAGATTATCATACTTTAAACTCACAATTTCTTTGCTTTTGAGTTTATCTGCAAATACTTTGAGTTTATCAGGGTTCATATGTTCCTTTAATACTACTTGCTCAATTATTGTTGGTAATAATTGAAGTGAATGAATAAATTCATTATTGTTTACCTTGGATTGGAAATGAATGAACTGATTTTCACTTATTAAATCGCAAGATTTAAGCTTCGAAAGATATTGAATGAGTTCTTCGTTTATTTTGGACTGTTCTGCTAGTTTAGGTTTTTCATCTCCAAAACTTAAATGCGTTCCAATTTCTGAATAGTATTTTCCTGTCAACTTCTTAAATTCAATTTGAAATAGAGAATATAGATAGGTTGCTTTGGATTTTGAATCACCTTTTTTAAGAAGTTCTTCAAAATCCTTCACTTGTTTTTGTTCAATTATTTTATTGTTAATTAGCTTTTTTAAAGTGCTGTCCATAGTCTGTCCGTTGGCAAAATTTGCTGTCAAAATTAATACGGTCAATAGTTGTAGTAGGGTCTTTATATAATTACGCACAACGGTTTGCATATGGCTTGTGGCGGTTTCGAAGCACTTTGCTGTCCACCGAGACTGAACTTGGCTACGAAGCGAAAACCTTGCTGGGAGCCATTCACCCGCCATAAGCTATATGCGTTGTTGTGGTGTCGTTTTTTTTATTTATTGCTTCAATTTCTATTGTTTCTATTCGTCCTAAAAGTCCAATCCTTATTAAAAGTCCGATTATCAGAAAAATTGGAAATAATATCAATGCTAAACATCCATAATTCGAACTCCAATAGGTGAATTTATGTCCTTTGAGATTTGGTCGGTCGAAAACAATGGATTTATAATGTTTACCAAACAGATAAATATCCTTGCTTGACCAACCCGTTTCGAATACAGAGTCCAAAAATTTGTCAACTTTCTCTTTGTTCTCATCGTTGAATTCAACGTCTCCAAACTCGCCTGACCAACCTTCTGTCTTTTTATTCCAATATTGAATGTCAGATACTTTTTTCCATTCGTCATCTGGCCAAATAAAACTCACAATTGTTCCTGTCCGAATGTGTTTTAAGTCCAATGTCGGTGAGTCCTGTTGTCCGTTTATTTCAAAGTCTTCAGCAGGTTGAAATTTTTTGTCAATATATTCTTTCCAATTCTCGATTTCGTTTGTCTTTTAATGCACCACAACAATTGTATATCAGTGACTCGAGTGATCGATAGCCAATCAAAACGATCATATGATCGATATCCGCCATGTATGGGACACAGCTTCGCCACCTGAGTCACAATTTTTAATATCGCATTAAAATAGTGGTCTCTTGCTTATTATCCAAGAGCGCCGCGTTTTAATCCTAAAACTGCATATTATCGAGCGGACTCTTGAACGACCCCATATTTTTTGTGCTTACGTGGGTATATATTTCCGTTGTTTTGCTGGAATTATGCCCCAATAGCGCCTGTATATACCTCAGGTCCACTCCGTCCTCCAATAGGTGAGTGGCAAAACTATGGCGTAGCATATGGGGCGTTACCTTCACCTGTATATTGGCCCTTTTGGCATAACGATCTAAAAACTGGCGGATAGACACTGGGGAGTAAGGACTTCCTTTTTTTGTTCCTTCAAACAAATAAGTGGTCGGTCGGTAGGCTTTAAAATACTTTCTAAGGCAGGCCAGGGTGTTCTGTGAAAGTATGGTTGTTCTGTCATGCATGCCCTTTCCTCCTTTTATATTGATTACCATGCGGTTGGAGTCAATATCTTTTATCCGGAGGTTACAAGCTTCAGATACGCGTAAGCCTCCGCCGTAAATACAGGCAATAATTGCCCGGTGTTTGGTGTTTTTGGCTTGCAAAATTAGTTTTTGAATATCTTCTTTACTGATGACTTTTGGCAGTGAATTGGGTTTTGCGGGTCGCTGTACATGGTAAAATTGCGTATCGAGCTGGGCGATATGTTCGTAGTAAAATTTGATGGCATTAATGGCTTGATTTTGAGCGGAAGCAGACATTTTTTTAACCCTCACCATATGCAATAAATACTTTTCTATTTCATGTTTTTCGATATTATTAATAGGTATTCTGCGGTAGTAGGCCAGGAATTGCTGGAAACAATGCAGGTAGGTATTGGCAGTATGGTAACTATACCTTAAACTTTCGAGCCTGTCCAACATCGCTTGTAGAGCTTCCTTGCGATCGGGGGCAATACTGATGTTTTTATATTTTTTTTGTAGCCCCTGGTAATTATCCTGCCGCTCCGCTTTATTTCTAAAAATGGCCTTTCCGTCTACCCAGGCTACCCCTTTAAAAAGTCTGAATATACATTGTATATGATAGGCGGTATGCGGAATGTAGGTACAGGCAAGTTGGGCATTCCATTTTAGGTCCGGGAGTTGTTTGATCAATTTTTTAAACCCTTCTTCCCAGGGGAAGTCAATGCGGATAAATTTCCCTTGGTTGATTTGTAGTTTAGACAGACGGATGTATTTGGGATTAGGAGCCATTTTTTATTTGTAAAATACTCAATAGAAGCGACTTAAAGGAGGACTGAAACGTTTATAAACGAGTATAAACGTTTCAAAAGAACTTTAAATGAATTAAATGGCAGATGTTTGTTTGTATTGTCAGGCGCCTATTCTGGTAGGGCGGGCAGATCGAAAATATTGCGATAGCAAGTGTCGGTCTGCTTTTCATAATCAACAGCGCAAAGATGCTTTCGCCAGAACGATCGCCTTAAATAAGCTATTGATGAAAAATCGAAATATTCTCAAAAAACTATCCCCTGAAGGAAAAGGGATCATTCGCAAAGAAGTATTGCTGCGTTATGAATTCTCCTTTGAATACTTCACCAATCTCTACCTCACCCAAAAGGGCCATGTCTATTATTTTTGTTACGAATATGGCTTTTGCCCCATTCTGGAGAAAGGAATTGAAAAATTACTGATTGTGAAGTGGCAGGATTATATGGCTAACTATCAATATAATCCATGGAAAAAATTACGATAAATAAATTTGGACATTCAAAAAATGAACTCGTTCAGCTGTTTAGGCCTAGCACCAGCTCCCAGTCTAGGCATGGGCAAATTTCTACTCAGGAAAGGTAGCACACCCATTTTGAGAAAAATCCATTTGATCTTGGAAAGGGAGCTGCTCACATTATTCCGGTAGCACCATCCTCGTCCAAGGGGGGAATGCACTAACCAGTAATAAATCCTATCAAACAATCCATACTAGCGCAAAAAATTACCAGCTGATACCCAAAGCACTGCATGCACTGCCCCCTGCGGGCGCAAGCTCGCCAGGCTGAGGGATCAAGCCATTGTTGGAGCTCCTTTGGGCAGGGCACGCTTCCGGCCCCTTCGCCCTCGCCCAAAGAGCGACTGGCGCGAGCCCGACCGGAGTGTAGCGGAGGGCAGCCCCTGACAAAAAAGTCTATAGCGTAAAAAATTCCATTACACTTTTCTACTTCGTTTTTTCTATTTCCTTAAGAAACTCGATTACCACTTTTTCAAATTCTTCAGGAAAACGGCGATACAGATCCTCATGCTTTCCGCCCTGAAAAAAGTGCAATCTTTTTAATTCAGCACCACTATTACGAAAAAGCTGCTCGGTCTCTGGTACCGGAATCTGACTTTCTTGATCTCCGGCCAATATCAGGCTAGGGCTATGCACCTGCCGAATCAACGCTACCGGACTTAAACTTTCCCTGGAAGCGGCAATTTGCTGTTCTGTAAAATAGATCACCGGTTGAAATAGAAATAATGGAATTTTAAATTTAGCGATCCGATTATTAAAAGCATGGGTAATATTATCATAGCAAGACTCCAATATTATAAAATCAAGCAAATCAGTCGCCGAGCATGCGTACACAATCGTTGCAGCACCCAAAGACTGGCCATCCGCTCCTATGCGTTCAAAGCCGCTATCACGCAAAAAAGCAATACTGGCGACTAAATCCTTTTGCTCATGCCATCCAAAACTGATGGCATTCCCCTCGCTTTTCCCGGTTCCTCTTAAATCCGGGAGGAGTACAGCATAGCCCTGGTTTAAATAGAACTTCGCCCTTTCCAATTGGCCCAATCGATTTCCCCTAATCCCCGATAAAAGGATTACCGCTTTGGATATCCCTTCCTGGTGATGATGAGGTATGAAGCAGGAAGAAATCATCAGTCCATCCGCTGAGGGAATACTGAGGTCCTCCACCGCAAAACCATCAAGCTGGGTGATATTATTAAAATCCGAAGGATTGGGGCGGACCAAATATCGGGCAGAAAGGTAGGAGCTTAGCCCCCATCCCAACAAAAAAAGGCCACTTAAGGCAAGTATTATTTTAAATTTACTATTCGAAATAGCCACTGGTTTATTATAAATAGGGTCTGCTGAAATAGCTCGAATTATCTAAAAACGACTGAAGATCAACTTATTAAATCACATTAAATCTCTTTTAGTGCAAGGGGAAATTTTGTAAATTGTCCTTTAAATAGCCCCAGGGCTCCTTTCCTACTTTTTTAGCTTGCACTATGATTAAGCATTCCCCTGATCAACTTGAGATTTCTGATTTTATGGACCCGTATTTGGGTGGCCTTAATCCCAATAATAGATGGATTATTATGGCCAAAGAAATTCCTTGGAGTCAATTAAAAAGGATCTATGAACGGAACATGTCCTTCGACAAAGGAGCTAGACCTAAACCAGCGCGTTTAGTGATTGGAGCCTTGATTATCAAACACAAATATAAGTTGTCTGATAGAGAAACAATTGAACAAATCAAAGAAAGTCCATATCTACAATACTTTGTTGGATTGCATAAATTTCAACATGATCAGGTATTCGATTCTTCATTATTTCCGACAATTAGAAAGCGTTTGACCATAAAAGACTTTAATGATTTAAGTCACTTACTCCAGAGTCATGACGTTAGTATTGATGAGCAAAGCGAACTTCGTGATGAAAAAAATGTAGAAAGTGATACAAAATATAAGAAGCCTGAAATTGAAAACTCGATTTCAGTTGATGCTACTGTAGCGGTGCAAGAAATTCCTTATCCGACCGACCTGGCTTTGATCAATAAGGCTCGCATTGAATCAGAAAAAATCATCGATATATTATGGGAATTTGTTAAAACAGATGCTAAGAAACCTAGAAGCTATCGACAAAAAGCCCAAAAAGAATTTCTAGCGTTGACAAGAAAAAAGAAGAAAGGCGCCGATTTTTGGAGGGCTGCAAATCGAAAACAACTACAGTATCTTCATCGAAATATAGGGCATATTCATCGTCTATTAGACCAAATTAAGGTAGGTATTCCTTTGAATAAGCGTTTTTTGAAGCTATTGTATGTTATTCAAGAAGTGTATCGCCAACAAATGGAAATGATTGAAGAGAAGAAAAATACGGTTGGTTTCCGTATTGTAAACTTATATCAACCACATATTCGCCCCATCATAAGAGGGAAGTCTGGAGCGAATGTTGAATTTGGAGCTAAAATATCAATATCTATTGACCAAGGCTATTCTTATATTGACCATCATGATTTTGAAGCATACTATGAAGGGGAAGAGGAGATTATCAAAAAGCATATTGAAGCACATAAACTACGGCACCCTCACACTAAGCTAAATGGAATTGTTGGAGACAAAATTTATGGAAATCGAAATGCTAGAGAAGTTTATGATCAAAATGATATAACTTTCGTCGGCTCACCTCTTGGAGCTCCTCCTAAAGATCCTGAAAAAATTAAAGAGCGGGAAGAGAATAAGGTTATCCATCAAAAATTGAGGAGTCATGTAGAAGGAAAATTTGGACAAACTAAAAGAGGGTATGGATTGAATAATATTAAGGCACGAAGATCAGACACCACAAATTCTTGGATTGGTGCCATCTTCTTTATTGCTAACCTTGAAAGTTTCATGAAAGGAATCTTTTTTGACCTTTTTTTCATTATTTATGAATATGATTTATGGGCATTAGTAACATCAATAATCGAAGCTGGAATTGGTCAACCAAATTTCAAGAAAAATAAAGAGACCTTTTTAAGCAGACCCTAATTAAGTGATAAAAAATATAAAATGTTTAAAAGCCGCTGTTAACTTAGGACCGGGAAGCGTTAATTATGATGGAGTGACCTGTACGGTCTTCTAATGAACAGGCGGGGCTGGCACTATCCCCGTTTTTTTGGCCAATCTGCCAGGGATTTTAGAGGGTATCCATTGCCCATGACCAGCCCCCCTCTGGTCGAAGCGTCTCGCTTTGACCAAGGTTGACTTCCATCGGTAGGTGGGGTGCCTTCCCTCGAAAAAAGAAAATGATGCAAATGCTCCAAAGATTATAGGTCTTAGACGAAGCCAACGACCAGCCAAATGCCCCCCCTTGAGCGGAGCGTAGAATCAATAGCTGGATCAAAAAATTGGAATCATCCCTTGCCCCTGATTTTAATCGTGGGCAAGGGGTCAGATGAGGAGGAGTATTCACAATAAAAAAAGGATCTGAATCTCCTCAAATCCTTTTTTAACTATTGTCTATGACCAAAGACTCTGACCAGGCCTATGCCTTTTTCAATCTCTTTTGTTCTGCCAGTGCCCATTCCTTATTGGCTTCAGAAGTCATCGGCCGGATTTCCCCTACTTCATTTTGCATCAGAAAAGTGGAAATGAATAGCGGTTCCTTTGGGAATTTTTCGCCCTCCTGCTCCATATTCTTTAGGAACAAATCCATATTCTGATAAAAATAGGAATTGATTAAATTGTCGGGAATCATCCCGTTCATCTTTTCCGCCTCACCGATATTGGCAAAAGTATCCTTATCAAAATCAATGCGTTGAGCAGACGGGTAATCTGCTGCTGCAGCTTCCTGCAAAACTTTAAACTTGTCATCATCACTACCGGACAAACGATAAGCTTTAAACAATGCGGCGGAAGATAATCCGGTCCTGATGTCAACGATAAACCAAATATTAAAAACGAGTTCTGTATTTTTCATAGTGCTGTTGCTCAAAAAATGTTGTTCAATATTAATGGGAAATCAGCTAAAAAGCACTGCTACAGGTCATGTTCAGCTAAATAGTCCTTTTTAACAGTGAAATCATTACGGTTTTTAAAGTGACTATTTGCTTAGAAAATCACCCATTAGGTCATTAACCTGAATTATTCACCGCTAGTTATTGAACCCACCACAAGAGGCTGTTTGTCACTTCATTATGATTGAACTTACTGAATTTCTGATAAGCCAAATTGGAGTAGGCTTGCTTCCTTCCCACCCATCTGCTTCCTTGGAAAAAACTCGAAATAGGAAAAATTCCTTCATTTTTTCCCCCTAGCAGCTAATCGAGGATTTAAGGATGAATAATCCGGCTTAAAACACCAAAAAATCCCAGGTAATTAACCACCAACCTCTTTTTTGTCATTTTATGCTTTACCCCTGGAAATAAAAAGAGAGTAGAATATCCCGACTCCTCTAATCAGCCTTCACGATACACTACCTGTTGGTCACAGCCTGCGCTCTATTAATATGGGCGTAACAACCTCTGCCGCAACTTTCTCACCTCCTTCCAAGCCACAAAGCCAACCTCCCGTATTTTCCAAAATAAATTTCAATTGGCTTCCAATATAGTCGCTTTCAAATGAAAGAAAGTGAACTTGTCTGTAAAAACCATTGAACCTGTAGTGGCCTCTTTCATCCACTATCCCCTTTACTAAAAACAGATAGGAATCTCCTTCCTCCAAAAATCCGGGAGGAAGGTTCAGCTCCCGCTTCACCATATCCGCTAACCTTCGGTTGGGAATATTACTTTTGGGAAGGACATCACAATTTAAAAAATACGAAAGACCATCTTCGGTGCTATCCAGGTATTTAGCGGGCCAATGATAGGGAACTAAAGCAGGGTACCTGACTAAATTAACCACCTGATCATAAGGAAACCTTAGGCGCTCCTTTCCAAAAGTTTCCGATATCACCTCTCCATTCAAATATTGAAGATAATACGCTCCACAACTTGATATTTCATAATCCGACTCCTTTTCATTACTCATTTTTGTCATGGCCAATACCCATTCTGTTTTAGGGGCAAATTTACTTATATAGGGTCGGCAGTTATACCCCAAATCACCGAACACGGTTATTGTATCGCGTCTTTCCGTCCCGCGCAACTTTTCCTTAATCAGAAATGAAATGGAAGTCGGAAACGGTGCTCTGCTATGGGCATAATAAGAATTATAATCGATTACCTCCCCAAAGACCACCAGCTCTGATAACTGGCTGTCCCGAAAGAAATCTCCTTCAAATATACAGTCACAAGCATTGACGGCATTAGATAATATGGCAAACAAAAAAATCAAGAGATAGCGCATCATAGTAGGTTTTACGAGGGATGAATATATGTATATTATTATAACACTAAATACATCCAGAGGAAACTTAAAAATTATCTTTTAATCGAACAAATTTCAGATCACGAAACCCTTAATGCGCTTATTCCACCACAGGCCCTGGCAGCAACTTATGAGCGAAATATTTTGGAGCCTTTGGTAGAAATGCCCGAAATAGGGCTCATTCCTTCATTTTTTCCAAGGAAGCAAATGAATGAGGATTTAAGCATAAATGAGGCTATGGACCAGGCTCAATACCGATGACCTCAGTAGTTGGAAACCGTTACAAGAAAAAAAGAGAAAGGAACTTCCAGCTCTTGTTCTCGCATGGTGCTAATCAGGCGAGCATTCGGCTGAGGGATCAAGCCATTGTTGGAGCTCCTTTGGGCAGGGCACGCTTCCGGCCCCTATGCCCTCGCCCAAAGAGCGACTGGCGCGAGCCCGACCGGAGTGTAGCGGAGGGCAGCCCCTAGCCCGAATTATTCACCGCTAGTTATTATATCCGCCACAAGAGACTGTTTGTCATTTCATTACGACTGGATTTGCAAAATTTTCGATAACCCAAATTTGAGCTATTGATAATTCGACAAAACCAACCACAACACTCTGATTTCAAGATATTTATAGCAAATCACTAAATCTAGCGGTGAATAATTCGGCTTAAAACAACATAGATTAATACCGCTAAAACTCCCCAAACACCTCCCTTATCGGCAGCAAACGATTTTCGTTTTTAAAATCGAAGAAAGTCGCATTTTCCCAGGCAGAACCTTTACCGCCTGGCGTCTTGGCATCGGTGGAGATCCAGCCGGGCTCCCAATAAATAACGCCGGATCCTCCGGCACTTTTCACTTCCTGACAGAAATCCCGGAAGAAGGTCAGTTGGCCCTCAGGGCTGGCGGGATACCCATTGATCAGGTCATCAGCCCACAGGATATTATTATTGTGGTCGGCATAGTCAAGCGTCCAGGGATAAGCCACTTCCAGCACCATGACTTCTTTCGCGTATTTACTTTTCAAATTTCGAATGGCATTGCCCATATCGGCAATGGAACGGCTGCTTCCGGCCGGATAAAAGGAGACGCCCAGAATATCAAAGTCCAGAGGCGCATTTCCGAAAACGGTACTAAAAAACCAATCGGTATGTTCGGGCTGGGCACAGTGTATCACCGATTGGATTTCCACACCGAAGGCGTCCTCCGCACGGGCGATGCCTTTCAGGCCCGCGATCAGCATTTTCCGCAATCCCTCCGGATTTGCCGTACCACTTCCCTCAGGGAATAACGCACCATGTGGAAATAGCATGCCGGTATTGATTTCATTGCCCACCTGCACCGCCAGGGGTAAACATCCCGCAGCCTGCATTTCCGCCAGCACTTGATAAGTATATTCCTCCACCTTTTGCTCCACCTCATTTAAGGACAGCCTGGCCCAGGCTGCCGGCAACTCTTGCTGCCCCGGATCTGCCCAGGTATCGGAATAGTGAATATCCAGCAATACTTCCATTCCCTGATTTTTAGCCTTCAATGCCGCCAGCTTTACATCCTCGAGGTCACTGTACATTTGCGTACCGGCATTCCCATAAATATCGCGGGTCCACAGTGGATCATGCCAGAGCCTTAAGCGTACCCAGTCCGTTCCTATGTCGGCAAATAGTGCATAGGGGTCTTGTGGGGTTCCGGAGGCATCGGCATACTGTCCACCAAAGTCCAAAAGCTGATTGACATAGGATAAGTCAGCCCCCATCACAAAACTATCGGAAGGGGGAACGACTTCCCTCTGATCTGAAGAGCAGGCAGCCATAATCAAAAAAAGCAGACCGAAGCCTGCTGAGCATATGCTATTGAATTTCATTTATACCAATTCAAAGGCCTGGGGATAAATCACCTCACCTGCATGGGCCGGGTTAAACTCTTCTGACAAAATCTTCACCATAAAAGCGCTGCTAGGTACCGTAAAGGGCGCTTTCACCCCAAAAAGCGCGGCTTCCTGAAAACCGAATTTCGGATAATACTTTTCATGCCCCAACACCACTACGGTTTCGAAACCCATCTTTTGGGCCTGCGTCAGGCCTTCGCGAATCAAAACACTCCCAATACCCTGGGTCTGAAATTCGGGCTGCACCGCCATGGGCGCAAGGGTAATCATCCCTCCTTTATATTCCGGATGCTTTACCCCCAAATGGGTAAACATAATATGCCCCACAATTTTTCCCTTGAAGGTGGCCACCAATGAAAGTTCAGGAATAAAAGCGGTTTTTTCCGCTCTCAATTCATTTACCAATTGAGGTTCAGCCTCTGAATCAAAAGCGCTTTTATTAACCTCGTAAACACCTTCAAAATCCTCTGCCGTTTCTGGTCTGATCAATACTCCGTCTAAAATCATTCCTTTCAAATTAATCAAAAAACAAACCATTAGAGATTTCAAGCCTTCCCTGCCACCCGATAACTTCCGGGATACGGAATGCTACAAATCTCAAAAGTCCACGAAAAAGGGACTCCCAAAAATTAAGAGTCCCAATATACATATTTTGTGGAAAGAATAAATAAGCAAATTTTCTATTGCATCAGCTTATCCAAATCTTCATCGGTCAAATTCAGTGGATTCAGGCAAAATGCCCAACCTTCCGGCTGTGCCTTATATTGAGATACCGAACTCTGGGCATCAAAATAACGCTCCGTCTCCGCAAAATCACCAAAATATGAGGGCACCACCATATTTTCATCAAAAAACTGCTTTACCAGTGGCAGACACTCCTTCACTTTGAGATCTGCCGCCAGGCCAATCAAAGTAGAATTCAGAAAAGCATCCGTCAGCTTACTGTTATCACGGGCCTCCCACAATTCCTGCAACACCTTTTGCACAAAAGCCTGCGCGGCAGCCTTTTCAATCCGGCCACCCATTTCCGCATAGGCGATCACGTTCACCACATAAGCTTTATCCAAGCCGGCAATTCCTTCTTCGAGGAAAAAGTTTTCAAAACGCTCTAATTCCGAGGGTTCAAAAGCATAATATGCATAACGGCTCACCAGCTGGTGGAAAGCATCCCCAAAATGGAACATCATAAATTCCTCTCCCTGCTTGGTGACCTCTATCACCCATTTCCAGCCTTCCTTCGAACGCAAATCCGTTAGCATCGCCAGCGCGCGGAACATAAAGTCCTGCTCCTCAATCTGCTCAAAATGATCATATCGACGGAAGCCATCTTCCAGCACCTTTAGCAAATCAGCCTCCAGCGCTTCTTTTGGCAATTCCAGCATCGCCTTCCATTCCGCTTCCTCGATTTCTTCTTCCTGATAGAACTTCGCCATTTCCTCCGAAAATTGGAATTCTGGCGCTACCGTGGTTTGCTCCCATTTCTCCGGATGCGAATGTACGTGTGGCACATGCTCATGTTCATGTTCCAGAGCCTGGGCATTTCCCGCCATCACTAATTTCGACACTTCATGCGTCATCGGCTCATCCGGCAATATTTTGTCCAGCTCCGAATACAATTCGTTCAACTTTTCAAATTGCTCCGACACAAAATAATATTTCGCCACCGCAAAATAATAAGCCGTCACCTCCTGAATATGAAACTGCTCCCGATCCGGGTACAGGGCGTCCAACTCCAACTCTTCCCCTAACAGATAAGTGATGTCCTCCAGAAAATCTTCGTCCAAATCACTCGCCACCAAAGCCGCGCGGCCAAATAAATAATCCGGAAATTTTTCAAACAGCAACTCATTTACTGCCTTGCTCTTGTCCATATTCCGCTGCATGACATAAGCATTCGCCAAATAATTGTAAGCCTGCGGGTACGACGGATGCTCCTTTATAAACTTTCGTAGCTTCGTGATCAATCGATCCAGCTGATTCACCCCGGAAAGAGAGTTCATCTGTGCATATAAAGCTTCCAGCTTTTCCGATATCGCCTCCGGCATCGGATAAAGCTCAATGGCATCAAAGGTAATTTTATCGCTACTAATCATGTTAAAATCGCTGTTTATACGAAGGTAAGCAGAATTCTATGGATGCCGAATATTTAAACCGCAAAAGCCACACTAAAATTGCAATAATTTGGGATACGCCAACCTTTATAATGTGTAGTGGGGGCAGTCGGATGGCAATACTTGCTTAATCCGGCTTAGATACAGGAGGTATAGCAACAGGGCGAAACCAAGATACCCTGTGAAATTTGTTCAATTTCTTCCTGCAAATAATTAAAACTCGGCTTTTTTTAAATGGCAATTTCTAAATAAGGCTAAAAATGATATACCAATTACGCAAATTATAATCATTACAAAATAAAAATTATTAATTCACTCAGGTCCAGCGCCTTATTTTAATTTCGAAATACGCAAGGTGCTATATTTTTTTACATCTTTTTCTTTACGCTGTTTAGTATCCCCAAAAACTTCCATCAACTGTTTAAGGTCTACCTAATTTAAATATCAGTACCCCTAAATATTATAGACTGATGCTTACTGTACCCCCAATTGTACACCGGAACCACTCGGCATAACCCCCTGATATTCCATAAATTATATCATAAGCAAATGGCCATTGTTTGTTTCACTTAACCAACTTATTTACTATGAAAATTATTAATACCATTTGGCGTATAGGACTTTTTGCTCTGCTCCTGTCCGCTCAAATCGCACTCGCGCAAGTGGATGGGAATGCCCCCTATTCCACTCAAGACCACCAAAAGGAAATCATTGGTTATTTCACCCAATGGGATGCCTGGAAGGACACTAAGCATGGAGTACCGGCCAAAGGGGCTTATAATCAGCTCAATATTGATTATAGCCAATACACCATTCTCAACTTTTCTTTCTTTGGCGTGGCCAAAGACGGTACCCTTCATTCCGGTGATCTAAGGAATAAATCCATTTATCAGAACGGAGCCGTTCAGGAACCGGGCGAGCTTCTGCATCCGGACATATACAGCTCTTGGGATTATTACCTGTTGTATGGCGAGCTAGAGCTGCTCTATGTCATGACGCCAGAAGCTGAAGCTGCCGGCTATATCATCAATGGCAACCGCTGGTCCAATAGCCAGACCGGTCTGGAAGGTGATATGCCGATCCCCTTCCCCAAGCCGGGTGGTGCGCCGGGCATCATCGAACTTTGTAAAGCCAACAATGTCAAACTGATGGCCTCCATCGGAGGATGGTCCATGTGCAAGCATTTTCCGGAGATGGCACGCGACCCCCAACTCCGGGCCAACTTCATTAATGACTGTAAAACCCTCATCGACATGGGCTTTGATGGCATCGACATTGACTGGGAATATCCCGGAAATGTGGGGATGAATATCGAAAATTACGGTCCCGATGACTATGTCAATTTCACCACCATGATGGAGGAAATTCGTGCTGCTATCGGTCCGGATAAGCTGATCACTGCTGCTTTTTCTGCCATTCCTAACAAATTAGCGGATTTTGAATGGAGTAAGCTGAACAACATCATGGATTATTACAATATGATGTCTTATGACTATCATGGTGGCTGGTCCAATATTGCCGGGCACAATTCACCTCTTTATTCCTATGAAGGGGAAGAATATGGCGCCATGTCCTGGAATGACACCTTCACTTATATGAGGGACCAATTAGGTATTCCCGCGCAAAAAATCACGATGGGTGTGGGCTTTTACGGCCGGGGGGTAGTGACCAATGGAGCCGCTGCATTGAATGCCCCCACGGTGAAAACCCAACGTACTTTGCAGCCGGATGGACCAGTGATGACCGCCGGAGATTTCACCAATTTCGGTGATTTCGATGCCACCCCCACCTATGAATTTATCCGACAAAAAACTACCGACTGGACCTACCACTGGGATGAAACCGCCCGTGTCCCCTACCTGACCAAGGGCAATTACTTCCTGAGCTTTGATAATGAGCAGTCCATCAGCGAAAAGGCCCAGTATGTCAATGACCATCAGATTGGCGGTGTCATTGTATGGCAAGTATTCGGTGATCTGGAAATGCCCGCCGTGCAAACTACCTTTGGAAAATTACCCTATTGCCCGGATACCAAATCGCCTTTAGTGAACACCCTCAATCAGGTATTTGCTGAAGGCGATGGCAGCCCCATAGTCAATATCCTTTCCCCACAAAATCAGGAAAGTCTGACCTCCACACCTGCCTTGGCGGCCATCCCCCTGATCGCTACCGCCTCTGATGAGAATGGCAGCATCAGCAGCCTGACTTTTACAATAGCCGGACAGGAACTGCAGGCCACTCTTAACAATAATCAGTGGACAGCAGACTGGACCCCTGCCGCTTTCGGAAATTATTCCCTGACGGCCACTGCCGTAGATAATGATGGGGAAACCGCCAGCCAACAAATTACCTTTAGTCTGGAATGCGAAGGGCCTGACTGCCCCAATAGTCTGCCTGTTATCACTGCGGTTTCCCCCACTGATGGTCAGGTGATTGAGCTGTCCGAACTGGCACCAGTCGCTTTGGAATTTACCGCTACCGATGCCGACGGAACCATTGCTGCTTCCTCCATTAGTGTGGATGGGCAAACTTTCACCGGCCTTCAGGCGAACTGGCTTCCATCTGCTTTTGGCAACTTTAGCATTTCTGCCACCGCCACCGATGATGCCGGCGAAACTTCAGAACTGATTATACAAGTGGAAGTTTTGGAAGTGGAAGCCTATTGCGGAGACGAATGGACTGCTCAGGTATACCCAGCCGGAAGTAAGGTCGTATTTGGAGGTTTCCTTTATGAGGCCGCCTGGGAAGCCGCAGCAGCCAGCCAGCCCGGTTCCTCAGATGTATGGAAATTGCAATCCGCCTGTCCGGGAACCACGCTGAATTGTGCCGACTACCCCGCCTATGATGCGGCCACCACTTATCAAACCAATGGCATGAAAGTCAGTCACCAGGCGAAAGTATACACTTTCCAAAAATGGTGGGCCGTCGGTGTGGAACCCGGCACCGATGCCACTACCTGGGCCTATCTGGCAGATTGCGGCGATGTGAATGTGGACCAGGCACCGGAGATTACCTTTATCGATCCGGCATCAGACCTCACCGTGGTTCAGGCCACCTTCAGCCCGATTGCTATCAGCTTCCTGGCCACTGATGATGGCAGTATCGTCACTAGCAGCCTGACCGTGGATGGCAATACCGTGAGCGGTAATACCTATGAATTCACCCCTGCTGCCTATGGCGCCTATGTGGTGACCGCATCGGCCACCGATGATGCCGGCCAGACCAGCTCTGCTCAAATTACCATCACCATCATCGATGAAACCACTAACCAGGCGCCAATGATTACCAGCTTTAGCCCGGCAGATGGAACTACTTTCGAACAGGCCGCTTTGGAAACTATTTCGATTGCCATTGAGGCCAGTGATCCGGATGATAACTTAACGGAGGTCATGATTGAAGTAGACAATCAAAGCTGGAGCAGCAATACGGCTGAATGGATGCCTTCCGCCTTTGGCACTTATACCATCACCGCCACTGCTACAGACAGCGAAGGTCTGACCGTGAGTGAAAGCCATACGGTGACCGTTAAAGCGTCCGCTAGTACCGGAGGAGATTGCGCTGGTATTCCCGCCTATGAGCCCTATCCTGCCATTTACCAAACCGGAGATATTGTATCCCATGAAGGTGAACGCTATGAAGCACTCACCAGCAATTTATATAATGTAACCCCGGGTACCGCCGACCATTGGTGGAAACCACTGGGCGCCTGTGAAGGTGGTGATACCGGCGGAGGAGGAACAAGCCCAACGATCAGCTTTGTCGCTCCCCAAAATAATGAAATATTCAACGGATTAGTGGCCATTGAAATTTCCATTGAAGCCGCTGATGACGGCAGCATTACCGCCACCAGCATCAAGGTGGATGGGCAAAGCCACAATGGCAACACCTACACCTTCAATCCGACCGCTTATGGTTTTTATACCATTACGGCCAGTGCTACGGATGATGAGGGCAATACCTCTACAGAAGAAATCACCATTCGGGTTAAAGACCCTGCTGCCCCCACCGCTCCGGAGCGCGTATTGGTCGGCTATTGGCATAACTGGAACCTTTCCAGCGCGCCCTACATTCGCCTGTCGGAGGTGAACCCGATGTACAATGTAGTATGTATCGCTTTTGCGGAACCAAAAATTCGGGACATCGACAATACCATGGTATTTGATCCTATTGACCTCAACAATCAGGGCAATGAACCCACCGAGGCCAGCCGTCAGCAATTCAAAGAAGATGTGGCCCTTTTGCAAAGCCAGGGTCGTCGGGTATTGATTTCTATCGGTGGGGCGAATGGCGTGGTCCATTTGGACAATGCGACCGAGCAACAAAAATTTGAAGATTCCATGGTGGAGCTGATCAATCAGTACGGCTTTGACGGACTGGATATTGACCTGGAAGGCTCTTCCCTATCCCTGAATTCCGGTGATGTGGACTTTAAAAATCCGACCACCCCGCGGGTGGTGAATTTCATCAATGCCATTAAAAACATCAATGCCCGCTTCAATAACCAGCTGATCATGAGTTCCGCTCCGGAAACGGCCTATGTACAGGGCGGAAAAAATGCTTATGGCGGCTCCTGGGGGGGATATCTTCCGATCCTGCATGCCCTGCGCGACCAACTGGATTATGTTCACGTGCAGCTTTACAATACGGGAAGTGTCATCGCCAACGACGGGCAAATTTACAGTCAGGCCAATGCGGACTTTATTGTGGCCATGACCGAAATGATGTTGCAGGGATTCCAGACCCAAAGTACGGCCGGCTTCTTTGATGCTTTCCGGGAAGATCAGGTGGCCATTGGCTTACCCGCCACCCCTGCTGCAGCACCTGCCGGAGGCTATACTGCACCGGCAGAAGTTCAAAAAGCCCTGGACTACCTGACCAAGGGAATCTCCTTTGGTGGTAACTACCAATTGCAAAATCCATCGGGATACCCGGGCCTTCGGGGTTGGATGACCTGGTCCGTCAATTGGGATGCAGTAGGCAACCATGCGTATGCCGATAATTTCGCCAATTATTACGGACTGGCCAATAACCGACAATTCGCCGAAAGTTCCCACGCACTGGAGGTGTATCCAAATCCATTTGATCACTGGTTAAGCCTGAAAAACCTGCAAGCAGGGCCGGCTCAAATCAGCCTGATCAATCAGCAGGGACAATCCATTTGGCAAAAAGAGGTTCAGGTCCAGGAAAATCAATTAACCATTGATACGCCGGAAGTACCCGCAGGCTTGTACATATTACAAATCAAACAGGAGGGGAATCAACAAAACATTCGTGTGTTAACCCAATAATGTGGTGTAATCCATCCGATGCTTAGAGGCTGCCCCAACATTGGGGTGGCCCTTTTTTATCCTTAAGCTGAAATAGGCATAAGGGAATGGCGGAATAAGAAGAAAACAAGCTCACACCAATACGGCCGACTAAAAAATCCCAAAAACCACTTAAACCCGGATTATTCATGCTTCAATCCTCTTTTAGCTGCAAGGCGGAAAAAATGAAGGAATAGTCTCCTATTTCGAGTTTTTTTCAACGAAGCAGATGAATGAGGAGAAAGCAAGCTTGCCCAAATTTGGGCAATTTAAAAAATCAGCAGAAATGAGCCTATTGATTGATAATAAATCAATTAAGGCGAATTACTTAATTTAGCGGTGAATAATTCGGGTTAAAAAGCACTGAGCACAAAGCAAAATATCCGATGCCCTGAATAATTCGGGTTAAAGCCAGCGATGCCTCACTCAGGTGAATTTTTCTTTTTTTTGTGGGGCTGCTGCCGCTTAGACGTCAGCACCGGGCTCGCGCGGCTCACCTCATCGGCCTTTTGGGCCGCTGTGGTTCAAACAAACCCGCTTCATCCCTGCCCCTGCGGGGCTTCGCCCCTGCTAAGCCGGATTATTCATGCTTCAATGCTCCTTTAGCTGCAAGATGGGAAAAATGAAGGAAGTTTTCCTAATGCAGCTTTATCCCCAAAAGCAGGTCAACAAGAAAAAATAAGGTCAAGCCCAGCCCTGATTTTCAAAAATCCTAAAAGCGCAAAAAGCCCCGGAGTTTCCCCCGGAGCTCTCGAATAAATTGGCAAAATTCCAGCACATTGAATACCCCAATTCTCGGCAACAAACAGGGCGCTTCACGTGCTCATCAACTTAAGGGCGTGTAAAAAACACCCTCTAAGGCGAAATAATCCAATCGCGTTGATGCTCATTTTCTTTTCTCCATATTATGATGGAACGCCCATGAAAATTGGAAGGCATCCAGTGCTGATCTCCGACCTCCACTTCCTGATCCATCATTTGGCGGCCTTGAAGGTCAAAAATATTCAGGTGCCCATCCCGCAATATTTCAATCTTAACCCTACGGTCCTGGAAATACCATTTGAAGGCTTTTTTAACCTCCGCCGAAGCAGGTTCTTCGGCAATAAACCGAGCGCCACTATTGACAATGGAAATATTCAAATCTGCTACCGTTCCCACTGTACTGCCAATGAATGGAGTAGCGGAAATGGTATAAGCACCTGTGGATGGAATCCAATTACCAAAGTCACCCTGCTGATTATCCCCATAGAGACAATATGGCGCAAAATTTTCAGTCTGCGTATGTCCATCACTCACGGAGAAACTTACTTTGGTCACTTCCTCATTCGGCACCGCGATGATATTAATCGCCGGATTATTTAAAGCGGCCAGATCAATCACTTCTCCTTCCGTAATGGTTTTCAAAATCACATTTGCGGTGGCATCCACCAGCTGCCAGGCGATAATGGCCGGGCCTGTAGGCTGCACCCCTTCATCCGTCTGCCCATCGCAATCATTATCCAAACCATCGAATACCTCCGTAGCATCAGGGTTCACATTCGCATTCCCATCATCACAATCCGTATTGTCCAGCACGTAACCGGCAGGAGGTGAAGTGAGGGCAGAAACGATAAAATTTTCCGGATCCCCAAAATCATCATTGTCATTATCTGCAAAATAAGTCGTGGTCGGCAGGCCTTCATCAATTTGCCCATCACAATTATTATCCTTCCCATCGGCAATTTCCGTGGCGCCCGGCTTGATATTGAAATCGCTATCATCGCAATCCTCATCATTGCTCACAAAACCATTGGGTGGATCAGGCAATGCCGAAGTGGTCGTATTTCCAGGATCGCCAAATCCGTCATTGTCCGTGTCGGCATAGTAAGTATTCTGGTCGAGCCCCTCATCCACCTGCCCATCACAGTCATTGTCTATGCCATCGGCCAGTTCCGGAGCTCCCGGATAAATGCTGCCCTCCGTATCATCACAGTCCTGACTGTTGGCCACAAAACCTGCAGGTTGCGTACAGGCGGTAGTATTTTGAGCAGGATTTCCGAAGCCATCATTATCCGTATCCGCATACCAAGTAGGCAGTTCTTGGTTCGCATTTGCCACGGTTGGGCAATTATCACAGGCATCTCCTACCCCATCATTGTCCGCATCCGCTTGATTGGCATTTGGAGTGTCCGGACAATTATCATCCGGATTCAAAACGCCGTCATTATCCGAGTCCACCGGGCCGCTTCCACTCAACAAAGTAAAAGTATAGGAAAGCGAGGGTGTCAGTTGCCCATTCACCGTAGCGGTGGCGATTACGGTGTAAGTGCCCGCAGAGGCGTTCCAAATGTTATAATTTCCTCCACTATCTCCATAAAGCGCATAAGGGGCCACTTTCTCGGTTTGGTTTTTACCATTAGACAGCGATAAGGCCACCTGATCTACATTGGTCGGAACCGTCACCGCCTGTATATTCAGCGCCTGTGTGCCCAAATCACCAAAGTAATAGGTGCCACCATCTTGCATCGCCAGAATGACCTGATCAGATTGTGCATTGATCAGATTGAAGCCAATAACGCCCTCGGTATTTCCACCGAAATCCTCATCAATTTCACCGTCGCAGTCATTGTCTAAACCATCGTCCAATTCCGGTGCCCCCGGATAAGACAAGTCGGAATCATCATTACAGTCCGTATTATCGGTAACATAACCTGCCGGTGGCGTAACTAATGCGGATTGAATGGTGTTGGAAGGATCACCAAAACCATCTTCGTCCGTATCTGCGAAATAGGTGTTCACCGCAAAACCTTCATCAACCTCTCCATCACAATTGTTGTCCACCCCATCCGCAACTTCTGTGGCATCCGGATTGATATTTTCATCACTATCATCACAGTCCAATGAGTTTAACACATAACCCTCCGGCGCTGTGGGCAAAGTGGTGATCAAAGTATTTAAAGGATCTCCATAAGTATCGGCGTCGGTATCGGCATAATAAGTGTTGTTACCAAAGCCTTCATCTATTTGCCCATCACAATTATTATCGATACCATCAGCTATTTCCGTCGCATCGGGATTAATTGCTGCATTATCATCATCACAGTCGCTATTATCGGCCACGAATCCAGAAGGAGGCTGATCCTCTCCCGTTTCCAGTATAACATTCGGATTCCCGAATCCATCCTCATCCAGATCTTCATAATAGACAAAGAGATTTTCCGCTATCTTTTCTACCTTCAGAATATTGGATAAGCCCAATGGAATATCATCTACCGACAATGGAGCGACAGCAAAGTAAAACAAACCTTCCTCAGGAGAACTTTCCGTGATATTGACAGTCTTGGTCGCATTTCCACTTCCATTCAAATTGAAATCATCAAAAGCGATCTGACTCAAGCCATTGGCTTCAAAGTCTGCGAAAGTCAAGTCGCCCGGGCTGTCTTCAAACTGACCACCTTCCAGGAGATAAAGTCGAACTTTTCCATTATTGGCCCCTCCACTGATTTGGATAGTGGCCGAGTTGTCGCTGGTCTTCACCATATCCGCTAAGCCCTGAAAGCTGATCGCAGGGACAACAAAATCCGCTGCTGATAACACACAACTCACAGCCCCTGCCAGGGAACCATCTCCGGCAATTTGTCCGGTGTAAGTTCCCGAACTGCTTACTACCCGGAAAGTCGCCCCGATCATTTCCAGTCCGGTAATGGCCCCGGAAAGGTTAGGGCCTGGTGCAGGCAATCCCGCAATAGAACCCGGGTCGACATCTACTCCGAAGACTATTTCTTCTCCACTTTCAAAATCATTAAAATTCACGGTCAGCTGCTGGAAACCACCTACTCCTGCAGGCTTTTGAAAATCATGCGATAGATAGCCCACTGTCGAAGCACCAGCACTTGGGGTAAAATCTTTTTCCGAAGTATCCCCGGCAGTGCCATTGGGATCAAATAGCAGATTGGGGAGTGCCGCAGTAGACAAATCAATCTCAATACTTTGGATTTCAATATTTTGAGAATTATTCTTCAGAACAAAAGCATCATCACTAAAGGTAGTGGCATTGGCGGCATCACTCCCTTTCAAAATTTCCAGCTTCACTATCAATTCATCCGGCTGAGGAGCATTCACTACCCAATCAAAAGTTTGGGATTGGCTTTCATTTCCGCGATCCACCGAAACGGTGACTTCATAGGGGCTACTGTTAGCCGCCCCGGCATTAATGGTTCCGAAAATCAAACCGTTGGTCGGTTCAATTTCCACTCCCGGGGGCAAGCCCTGTGCCCCATAAACAAAATTCATATTGGGGTCGCCTCCACTGGCAGAAAGCGCTAAATTCACCTGGTCTCCTTCTTGATTTTGCTGATCATTTACGGCCTGCAATACCAATGGCGGATTCGATACCGCTCCGGATTTAGCAATCTCGATTCCATTGACCAAAGGATTTTCGATACTTCCATGAGTCAAATCAACCGTCAACAAACCATCCGTAACGGTGACATTGAATTTCAAAACTCCACCCTGTTGATGACCAAAGAGGGTAATCAAATCAATATTGTTTTGAGCCTGACCCTCCACTATAACGTTAAATTTTCTTTGACCAGCTTGCGAAGTACCACTGTAAGCATTTCCTACATAAATACTCGCCACATAATCACCATTGGCTACCGGAAAAGCATACTTCATTTCCGACCCTCCGGAGGCATCCCAGCGCTCATGCGAAAAAATCGCTTGGGGCACTTTGGAGGCATCCACCGAAGGATGCAAATTTCCGATATTCCCCTGATAGGTGGAATTCGACCCTGCGTCTGCTAAATATTGATTCGGACTTGCTTTAGTATCCCCAATCCAGTTCGGACCACCATCTATGGCTGCAACCGTTCCTCCCCCGGCATTCACCCGGAACAGAATCTCAGGCACATCCTCCACCGAAATGGTGAAGGTATCGGAGACTTCATTTTCCTCCAAATCCTTGGCGGTAACCGTAATGCTCGTACTCGCCGCAGTAGTGGGTAGACTGACAATCAAATCATTACCACTTTTATTCAAACCAAACAGATTATTGGTCGTCTGAAAAGTAAATTCCAGGTTATTAAATCCTCCGGTATAAATAAAATATTCAGCTAGATTCAACTGAATAGTGGACGTCCCGATAGATTCTGTAAAATCAGGGAAGGCTTTAGTGAGTTGTACCTGATCTACCTGATCAGCATATTGCACATTCAGAAAGTCCCAATTGGCCGCAAATTCTGCTCCATTCCCGAAGGTAGTCCCAATAAAACCCACACAAAAAGGATTACCATTGGTTTGCATGGCTGTTAAAACAGGGCCGGAGGCGGTTACCGTTCCCACAGAAATTTTCGCTCCCCCATCCAGCGAATAGGAAATTTCCACCTGCCCGTTGGCCGGATTTACTTCCATGAACATGTCCATATATTCATTCAGGTTCCCTTGAAGGCTCCCCTCAAATTCCTCCACTGAGCTGCCATTACTTTCAAATACCACTTGAAAGCCTCCATTATTGATGACAAATTTGATGTAATTATCCTGGTCTCCATTCCCCACATACATCCCTTGAGATTGATAACCCACCGCCGAGAAATCATGAAAAGGCGCCATCATTCGGCTATGACAAATCACCGGATCGGTATTGGCATTCATATTCACCCCATACTGATAGGCTTTCTCCTGATTATTTAGGGAGCCATAAGGGTCCCCGGTGGTCATATACATCGTAATGGCTCCAATCGCCCCACCGTAGATATCATCGATATCCGAATTGGAGGCGGAAGGATCATCCTGCCAATTAAGATAATTATCATTCGTCTTTTCATTATTCATCAGGCCGGTAAGGCCCAGTCCTAAAAAACCACCGAGTTCCAGGTTCTGCGAAAACAATTCATTGATCACCGGAATATTAAAAGGCTGCCCCATTTGCAATGGATCCGAAACATCCGGAATACCGTCCCCATCATCATCCGGGTCGTTCAAATCCGAGATCTTATCCCCATCGAAGTCATTCGGGAAACTACCACCATTACAATGGTCAGTGCCGTTATCAATTTCATCCCCATTGGTAAATCCATCATTATCGCTATCAGCTGATGCGGAATAACCGGACTGTCCGGGCTGTGGACAATCACCTCCGGCATCCCCGTCATAGTCGGCGGGTTCCATCACCACCACCTTATTTTCAAAGGTGGCTACCCAGATCGTTCCGGGGAAAATATCATTATCCCCCTGACAGGTGATGCCCAGCGGATTGCCCCCGGTAGAAAATTTATTTTGCTCCAGAGTCTGAATATCTCCATTGGATTGTAAGATCACCCGATGCAATTTCCCTCCGGATTTTCCTGCTATCAAATTCCCTTGCATGGCCCCGTTAAAATTGCTGGCCGTGTATTCATCGATCCCATTGGTATTATTTTCCCAGGTGGTCAAATCATTATCATCCACCCCGGGATTTCGAAAGTCGCCTTCTACCGGATTCGCCATACTCACTGGCACCGGTGGCCAGTCCGCAGGCAGGGAGGTGCTGGGATTTCCCGTTACCGAGGTGCGAAAAACGCCGGAAGTTCCAAAAGTATACAAGCCTGCTCCAGCTGGATTTGCGCGGATCGGAACAGGATGACCCGCATAGTATGAACCAAAGCTATAATTATCGACACTAGCGGAATTCCCGATACCGGTGATTAAGTGCAAATGGTCCTTATTATTGACAAAGCCAGGTTCATTCGGATCGTAATTGTTATTTACATTAGGAGTGCCTTCATTTACCGGGTAGCCGCCCCATCCGCCATTCGCTCCATTTTCTGTGACATACACCCGCTTATCTTCGGTCACTACCAAATCATAGGCATTTCGGTAACCCGGAGAGAATATTTGCACTGGTCCTCCGGGTACAATTTTGGCCTGATTCAATCCATCATTCCCTCCGAAAGGATCACCCACATCTAGTCCACCACTGTTGGGGCGTGTAGGGTCGTCCACCGTGGGGATATCATAGATATAAGAGGAATTGCCACTACCTTTGATGGACATTTGATTAATCTGGTCCAAATTAATCGACAAGATGGCGGCCGATAAGGCATACTCCGTAATGAGCGCAAAATTATTCGAAGGAGCACCAGCATTGGTATTTCCTCCCTGACAGAGCAGAATATAGTTGGTTCCATTAATATTGACCAGCTCCATTCCATTGGGGGCGTGGTTTTCCTCCGATCTGGGCAAGCCACGAACGATATCCACCTTGGACCAACTGCCACCACTTTTAGTCAAACGCGAGATGGTGCCGGAATTGGTATCCAGATTCAGGTCGCTTCCGCCTCCGCCCCCACCGACTAATGGGTTGGAGGAGGTCACGTAAAGAATGGGATTGGCAGAAGTCCCCCCAACCGTCAGCCCGGTCACTTGCCGATTAGCCGTAGTGGTCGGGTTCCCCTGATCATCATGGTTTTGAATGTTTTTTACCAAATTAATGGTTTCCACCGAGGTCGCCTGATAATTATTGGCGCCATTACGCTGGATGGTGACCACTTTAATGGTACCGAAGCGCTCCCCGACGTACAGTTTCCCATCTGGACCAAACTCAAGGGTGGTCGGAGAAGTAATCCCCAGGCTATTCAAGTCACTCACTCCAAAATTTTGGGCATTGAGTGTTCTAGCTGAAAAGAAACCATTAAGAAAAAGAAATAAGGTTAATATTGGATATCTGACGCTAATGGGTAAGATATGCCGCATAGGAGGTATAGATTTTGGTATTATTTAATCTTAGAACCGATGGGCTTATTCGAGGTTATTTGTTTCGTCACATTCCAATATTTTCAAAATTTATTCTTCCTAAAATAAAATTACGCCCTCCAATTCCTCCTTTTCAGTTCACTAAAAAATGATGAATGGAAGTTTTAAGTAAAATAATATCATTCTCGAAGCCGGGAAGCCCTTATCTCTCAAGCCCTATTCTTCTAAAAGTCTATTCCCATTTTTATATCCCCAGCAGCCCCTGCAGCCATTTTGGTCTAAACATCCTTATTATTCATGCGACTATGGGGTCGGAAATTGCACTAATTAAATTTTAAATTTACTTTATATGTAAATGATTGATATTTAATTAAATCAATCAAACATTTTATACATAATTGGTCATTTTTTGGAAGGATAACATCCTTGCCATCCTCTAATTCATTCAATCAGCAGGATTCTATCAATGTCCATCAGCATGGGAAAACAGTGATAATACCTCCTAGTTTCGGAAATACACAGCCGAATCCCTATGAAAAAATGCCTACTCCTTCTCTTGTTCCTTTTATTTGATCTCACCCTTTCCTTTGCGCAAAATGCCCTATTGGAAATTCATACAGATATTTATAAAAGGAATGCCATCAAAGCCAGTACCTTTTCCGGCGGTGCTTTCAAATTGACGAATGAATCTACCGGCGGTCAAAAAATCACCTCCTTCACTATAGATTTGAGTACTTGCATGATGTTCGGTATGGTCTTCGACCCCACAGGTCAAGCCGGTGATTCGGATGCCAAATCCTTTGAAAACGATGATCCCAATAATTTAGCGGGTCAAACCTCTTTTTCCTTCTCTAAAGGCTCAGCAGCCAATGGCTACTATCAATTAAAAGTGAACTTTAATGATTTCGCCCCGGGAGAGGTTTTTCCCTTTTCAGTTGACGTGGATCCTAAATCTATTAAAGGAGCGAAACCTCCGGGGCCCAATGATACGGGATCGGTTTCAGGATCGGAAATGATTGGCGCTACCCTCACCATTCAGTATTCAGATGGGAGTAGCCAGACTTCGATTTTATTTGGAAAGCAATTTCGATCGGAAGCCTGGGCACAATTTAAGCCCGGGAACAATACCAATGCCAAAATATCGGTGGCCGGAGTAAGCCAAAAAGGATTTGTCAATACGCTAAACCCTACACTCAACTTTTCCGGTAAAGCCAATACTAACTATCAAATTGTAGTTATGGAGGGCGGGCAATATAACACCAGCACCAATAGCCTAAGTTTCGAACCCTTCGAATGCAATACTTATGTGAAGGTGGAAATGATCAATGCCAAAACCAACGGTGTGGGTCAGGGAAGCCATACCATTAATATAAACCCCACCGATCCTGCTACTGATGGATATTATTTCCTTATTGCAGCTGAAAAAGATGGAAACAACCGCCCCATCAAAGCTTCGAATTGGATGATCATAAAATACCAGGCGGGCAGCAGTAAGACTTACTATCAGGATGCTGACAAGGATGGTTTTGGGAATCCGAATAAATCCACTATTGCCAGTAGCCCTCCTACTGGTTATATTCTTGATAATACCGACTGCAATGATGCGAACAAAGACATCAATCCCAACGCCACCGAAATTGCCGACGGCATTGATAATAACTGCGATGGTCAAATCGATGAAGGCATTGCCGATGATGATGGCGACGGCATTCTGAACCCGGTAGACAACTGTCCGACCGTAGCGAATCCTGATCAGAAAATCCCCACCTGGTATGCCGACAGTGATGGCGATGGATTCGGCAATCCCAACCAAAGTCAACAGGCTTGTACAAAGCCCAATGGTTATGTTAGTAATAATACCGACTGCAACGACAACAACAAGAATATCAATCCCAATGCTCCTGAAGCTGCCGATGGTATTGATAATAACTGTAATGGTCAAATCGATGAAGGCATTGCCGATGATGATGGCGACGGCATTCTGAACCCGGTAGACAACTGTCCGACCGTAGCGAATCCTGATCAGAAAATCCCCACCTGGTATGCCGACAGTGATGGCGATGGATTCGGCAATCCCAACCAAAGTCAACAGGCTTGTACAAAGCCCAATGGTTATGTTAGTAATAATACCGACTGCAACGACAACAACAAGAATATCAATCCCAATGCTCCTGAAGCTGCCGATGGTATTGATAATAACTGTAATGGACAAATCGATGAGGGCATTGCCGATGATGATGGCGACGGCATTCTGAACCCGGTTGACAACTGTCCGACCGTACCAAATCCCGATCAGAAAATACCCACCTGGTATGCCGATGCCGATGGTGATGGTTTTGGAAATCCCAACCAAAGTCAGCAGGCTTGTACAAAGCCCAATGGTTATGTTAGTAATAATACCGACTGCAACGACAACAACAAGAATATCAATCCCAATGCTCCTGAAGCTGCCGATGGTATTGATAATAACTGTAATGGACAAATCGATGAAGGCATTGCCGATGATGATGGCGACGGCATCCTGAACCCGGTAGACAACTGTCCAACCGTACCAAACCCGGATCAGAAAATCCCCACCTGGTATGCAGATAGTGATGGCGATGGTTTTGGGAATCCCAACCAAAGTCAGCAGGCCTGTACAAAACCAAATGGATATGTGGCTGATAATACCGACTGTGATGATGCCAACAAAGACATTAATCCCAACGCCACCGAAATTGCCGATGGCATAGATAATAACTGTAATGGACAAATCGATGAAGGAATCGCCGATGATGATGGGGATGGCATTCTGAACCCGGTTGATAACTGCCCCACAGTTCCGAATCCTGATCAGAAAATCCCCACCTGGTATGCGGATAGTGATGGCGATGGATTCGGCAACCCCAACCAAAGTCAGCAGGCTTGTACAAAGCCCAATGGCTATGTCAACAACAATACCGACTGCAACGATAACAACAAGAATATCAACCCCAATGCTCCTGAAATTGCCGACGGTATTGATAATAACTGTAATGGTCAAATCGATGAAGGAATTGCCGATGATGATGGCGACGGCATCCTGAACCCGGTAGACAACTGTCCGACCGTAGCGAATCCCGATCAGAAAATCCCCACTTGGTATGCCGATACCGATGGCGATGGGTTTGGGAACCCGAACCAAAGTCAACAGGCTTGTACAAAACCAAATGGGTATGTGGCCGACAATACCGACTGTGATGATGCCAACAAAGACATCAATCCCAACGCCCCTGAAATTGCCGACGGCATTGATAATAACTGTAATGGACAAATCGATGAAGGCATTGCCGATGATGATGGGGATGGCATACTGAACCCGGTAGACAACTGTCCGACCGTAGCGAATCCCGATCAGAAAATCCCCACCTGGTATGCGGATAGTGATGGCGATGGATTCGGCAACCCCAACCAAAGTCAGCAGGCTTGTACAAAGCCCAATGGCTATGTCAACAACAATACCGACTGCAACGATAACAACAAGAATATCAACCCCAATGCTCCTGAAATTGCCGACGGTATTGATAATAACTGTAATGGACAAATCGATGAAGGAATCGCCGATGATGATGGGGATGGCATTCTGAACCCGAATGACAACTGTCCGACCGTACCAAACCCGGATCAGAAAATCCCGACCTGGTATGCAGATAATGATGGTGATGGTTTTGGAAACCCGAACCAAAGTCAACAGGCTTGTAAAAAACCAAATGGGTATGTGGCCGACAATACCGACTGTGATGATGCCAACAAAGACATTAATCCCAACGCCCCTGAAATTGCCGACGGCATGGATAATAACTGTAATGGTCAAATCGATGAAGGAATCGCCGATGATGATGGGGATGGCATACTGAACCCGGTAGACAACTGTCCGACCGTAGCGAATCCCGATCAGAAAATCCCCAGCTGGTATGCAGATAGTGATGGCGATGGATTCGGCAATCCCAACCAAAGTCAGCAGGCCTGTACAAAACCAAATGGATATGTAGCCGATAATACCGACTGTGATGATGCCAACAAAGACATCAATCCCAATGCCACCGAAATTGCCGATGGCATGGATAATAACTGTAATGGACAAATCGATGAAGGAATTGCTGACGATGATGGCGACGGCATACTGAATCCGATAGACAACTGTCCGACCGTACCGAATCCCGATCAGAAAATTCCGACCTGGTATGCAGATAGTGATGGCGATGGGTTTGGAAATCCCAACCAAAGTCAACAGGCTTGTAAAAAACCAAATGGGTATGTGGCCGACAATACCGACTGTGATGATGCCAACAAAGACATAAATCCCAACGCCCCTGAAATTGCCGATGGCATGGATAATAACTGTAATGGCCTGATTGATGAAGATAGTCAGTCTACTCAACCAAAGTGGCTATCTACCGAGCTATTGGATTTAAGAAGTGGCAACGTCATTTCCAGGTTAAAGAAACTGGACACTCTAAACCGAGCCGATATAGAACATCTGGCTCTAAAAATTAACACCCAAAATGCGGATAGTCTACTCCTATCAATTAATGAAAAGCAACATTACTTTAGTAGTCAGGAACTGATTCTGTTTAAGGATATATTTTCAGACCTTCTGCCAGACTATACCCTTGAAATCGCCCCCTTTAGTCGAAAAAATGAAATTATGACACTGGGAGAACCTAAAAGTCATCAGATTAATTTCACAGAGGAGACCAATGTCCCGGACGTTCCCTTTTCACATCATTGTCAGCAGCAAATCTGGGAACTGGAAATTCTAAGAAGCGGAGACCTGTTTATATATGAAATTAGCGGACATAAAATCACGCAGACCAGCGTAATGGAAGGCGATCGGTTAGACCTTAGAGGGCTAGAACGTAAAGTCTTAATCATTCAGTGGCAAAACAATGGAGAACAATTCCGACAAGTCATTAATAAATTATAAAAAACTATGTAAATAATTTAACAAATCAACCTCTTCTTCCAAACCCAATTTCTTTCTTAAACGATGCCGGGCTACCTTGACGCTATTCAATGAAATACCAAGGGTGATCCCGATCTCTTTGGAAGAAAGATCCATTCGATATAAATAACACAAACGTAAATTATGTTCCGTTAAATCCGGATGTTTGGCCTTAAGTTTTTGGACAAAGTCTCGGTGTACCTCTCCAAAAAGTGCATTGAACTTTTTCCAGTCCTTTTCCATTTCCAAACTGTCATCAATTTCCTGAAGCGCCTTTTTCAACAATGATTTATCCTCTTTTTCCTGTAATTTTAACTTAGACAAATCTATTTTTACCCTTTTTAAAAGTTCATTTTTAGAAATGGTATTCAAGGTATGAGCCGTTAATTCCCGTTCCCGATAATATAACCTTTCCGAGAATTGCTCCTGTAACAGGTGGTGATTCTTTTTTTCGGCGGAAGCTAAGGCCTCGTTCTTGGCTTCCAACTCCTCTTTTTGATGTTGTAGTTCAGAAGTACGTAGCTCTACTTGCTGATTCAAAAATAGTTGTTGTAATCGCCAGCTTCTTTCCTTCCATTTCCAAACAGCAATAGCCGCTATAACGAAAACAATAAAAATTAAAACTTTAAAATATAGCGTCTCATAAAAATGCGGTAGAATCTCGATGATTAAGGAACGCTCTGCTAACAGCACATCTGGTGAATTAATCCGGTAGGCCTGTAATACAAAATTATATTTTCCAGCAGGAGGATCTGTGAACGTCACTGTCCGCTCGTTACCAATCTCATGCCATTTATTGTTAGGCCGGACGTCAAACTTATACCGGTAACCAATCGTACTGGTATTTCCAAAATCAAAACAAGCAAAGGTAAGTGAAAATACATTTTGATCCGGTTCCAAATACACCTCATCGATCATGGAAATATGCCCTTGCTCATCAATATTGGATTGATCCTCATTGAGTAAACGAAACTGGGTAAAGTGTAAGGGCAACTCCCTTTCTTTAGTTCGCACCTGAGCGGGATCAAAAATGACTAATCCATCCGTACCTCCAAAAGCGATTTGCCCGTCGGGGAAAGAAATTTTAGACCCATAAATAAAATTACCAAACCGATGTCCCTGATTGGTTGTAAAAGTTTCAATGCCACCGTTTCGAGGATTAAAACGATGAATGCCTTCATTTGAGGCGACCCAAATAACGCCTTCCTGCCCCTCCACCATAGAGAAAATTTGCAAATTCTCGAATCCGGCAATTGGAATAAACACTTCACGAAATCGATCAAACCGGAAAACACCCCCTCCATAAGTCCCAATCCACAAATTCAAATGCTCATCTTCCAGAATCCCCATAATACCGGGCGTTCTACTTAAGTTTTCCGGAAGAATATAATTATAGAAACGATCCTCTCGCACCGAATATCGACTAAGCCCGCCAAAAGTACCTACCCAAATATCTCCCTTTACATCCTGGGTCAATGCGCGAACTTCATTATTAATCAAACTACTACTATCCCCTTCCTGAGCACAATATACGCTAAATGGTTGATTATCTTTCGCCTGAAAGGCCAAACCGCCTGATGTCCCTAACCACATCCCGCCACGGTTATCAGGTAAAATACACCATATGTTATCATTCTGCAATCCCAAATCGGGCCGGCTAGCAACACTTATATTTTGAATCTGATTGCTTCGCTTATCCCAAATATCAACCCCATTCCTGTAGGTTCCTATCCAATATTTACCATCTTGATGTTTTTCAATAGACAACAAATGATTAGTGGTTAAAGCGCCCTCCGGAAGTTGATCAAAATAGTCCTGATGCGCATCGAAAATATTCATTCCGCCACCATCAGTCGCTAAAAACCAACCATCCGTTTCATCAAAATACATGCCCCGAACATTATTATTAGAAAGCCCATTGGTTAAATGATTGGCGTGAGAAATATGTCGAAAAGGCTGCGCAGGATCGTGCATAAATACCCCTTTTCCGTAAACACCAATCCAAATGCGTCCTACCGGATCCAGGTAAATACTCGTGATCGCTGATTTCGATATATCGAATTTAACAGAGTTTACTACCTGAGGAACCAGAGCGCCTCCCAAATTCATCACTTGTAAACCCTGATTTTCAGTTCCAATCCAAAGTCGTTTTTCCAGATCCACAGCCAGGCTAATAATCGTATTACCTTCCAGACCATCTGCCTTCATAAAGTGCTGCCGATTATTATGATTATATAAATCCAGTGCCCATAAACCATGTCCATTGGTCCCTACCCAGAGTTGATCTCCTTCCGCAGCAATCGCTCGCACATTAAATGCCTCGCCCTTATTCAAAGGAATTGTCTCCAACCTCCTGCCTCCCTGTTGCACCATAAAAAGTCCTTCTTTACTCCCCAACCAAAGCTGCCCCAATCGGTCTTCAAAAAGTACCTGAAAAGCGCCCTCTTGTAATTTTTCCCAATGCCCATTTTGCATCAGCCACAATCCGGCATCAGCAGTGGCCACCCATAAATTCCCATGAACATCCTGCAAAATATCCCGAATATCCGCTCGCTGAAGTTCTTCGATCTCCACCCTCCTGAAAGTATTCGATTTAGACAGATAAATATTCAAACCCGCATGAGTCCCCACCCAGATTTGCCCTTTTTCATCCTCCAAAAGCGCCCGAATCCCATGAAAACTGAGAGAGGAAGGGTCAGAAGCATCAGGTTGATACCCCACAAAATCATAGGCATCAAATTTATTCAGACCCTCCTCGGTTCCAAGCCACAAATACCCCTGGCTGCTTTGCATAATGCAAAACACATCATTTTGAGATAAGCCATCCCATTTCCCCCAATGAATGAAATTAAACTGCTCTATAGCAGCTACAGCAGGCCCAGAAAAAATCATCAGAAAAATAAAAATCCAAAGCCTGCATAAGTTTCCTGTTCTGGAAACCATCATTTGTAATGCACCGGGAAGCCAATATGGGGTAAAATGCAAAATACGCTAAGTTTGAGTTAAAGAAATAAAAATAGCACTTCGCTCAATTTACAAATTTTTCGCTTTTCCGAAAATTCTATTCAAATATTTATTGTACCCCTAAATTATAGTCATATGGCACGATTAAAGCTATATTTATGATTATCTGTACCCCTAAATGAAACGCGAATAAATGGAAGTACCCCTAATTGTACCACTTAGAAATTATGCTTTTATGGATAAGAATTATACCTTCAAATTACACACAGAAACATGATAGGCTCTTATCAATATTACGGGTCAAACACACACAATTACCACAGAAAATATTTGAAAGGGGAACTAAAGTTCCCCTTTTTTATTTGACCATAATTGATTTTCTTTATTAGATGGAGAAGCCTAAAACAGACCTTTCAGGACGAGAAGATATTGAACAGCTCATGGCTTATTTCTATGGCTTAGTTTTCAAGGACCCTCAGATTGGCCCATTTTTCACCGAACATAGAAAAGTAAAACTAGAAGAACACCTGCCACGCATTAGTGATTTTTGGGAAAGCATTTTATTTCCTCCAGCGGCCTACCGTGGGAATCCGGTAAAAGTTCATTTAGAAATCGACGCCGTTCATAAACTTGAAAAAAATCATTTTGATACCTGGCTAAAACTTTTTCTACAGGCGGTAGACACTCATTTCACCGGCAATAAGGCCGAACTATTAAAACAAAGAGCTCAATCAATAGCCACCATTATGCAAATCAAAATTCATCAAAATGGCGTATGACGAATATTTAGCAGACCGACTGCGACAAAAAATCAATCAGCTCCGAATTTCCGCCCAGGAAAAAAAAATGATGGGAGGACTTTGCTTTTTAGTGGAGGACAAAATGTGCTTTGGCATCGTGAAAAACGACTTGATGGCCAGAATAGGACCCGATGACTATGAAAAGGCGCTTCAAAAACCTGGCATTCGTCCTATGGATTTCACTAAGAAGCCCCTGAAAGGCTATGTATTCGTATCCCCACTGGCCATTGACCAGGAGGAAGATTTGGAATACTGGATTCAAAAATGTTTAGAATTTAATCCTAAGGCCAAATCGAGCAAAAAAAAGCAATAGCGAAACTGAAAGCCCGGGAATGATGCAAGCCTGACCTTAAACCAGAACAAGTTGAAGTGATTTTATAGAAAGGATAAATAATAGCGATCTTATAATATTTAAAACAGTTTTGTGGAACTGCCTTAACAAGAATTTTTCACCGCTAGATTTAAGAATTCAACAATACTGACTTACTATCAATACATTATACTTGAATTGGCTGTTTTTTTTATAGCACAAATTTGGATAAGCTTGCCATTTCCTCATTCACCTGCTGCCTGGGAAAAAAATCGAAATAGGAATAATTCCTTCATTTTTCCCGCCTTGGAGCTAAAGAAGGATTTAAGCTGAGATAATCCGGCTTAATAATTAAATTTTTAATTTAAAAATAGTCTAAGCGATCCAAACCCGTAAATTGCCATCATGAATAAGGAGAATATTGGAAAAATTGATAAAATCATCCGAGGGATCATCGCCACCATTGGCGTTTTCTTATTTTTTTTCAATGTATTTGGAGAAAAAAGTGCTCTACTTCCGGTAATTTCCGGCTGCCTCGTTTTGAACATTTATACAGGAAAATGCTACGTTTACGCGCTTTTAGGGTTAAACACCTGTGAGCATTCCTCCTGAAACGGTAATCAGAATACAAATTCAGATTATTAGAAAGTGATAATGGATATTAGCGCGCTTTTAAAAACACACTATCCGGATGCAATTTTTAACTTTTTAACATCCTCTTATCTTAAAAGGGCGGCCATAAAAAAACCCCGACGGATTACGTCAGGGTCTCACACACTTACTTAAATTACCACATGAAACACTTTGGGATGGCTCCCAAAACATTTTCTAGGCTATTTCAAAGATAGCACTTTTTTTAGAAAAAGGAGGGGATTCAATATATTAATTTAACATTAACAAAATGAGCTTAGCAATCCCCCTGCATCACCCTTAAATGAAACATACCATCCAATTTCATAGGTAAAATTAGTCTCAGGGTGATTTTGTATTAATATTAGGTAGTTAAATTTCAGTAGTATTTACATCGTATATTTTCAGCAATGCATCTTACTATTGACCAACCCCCCTACCTGTGGACTGTTTTAACCAAAAAAAATGAAACTATCCTACAGCTCATTCCTCGAAATGCTGCCTTACCAACCCTAACGATTGCCAGATGGATGGAAAAACATGACGTTATAATTTATGAATGTTTCCGAGCGGATCTTCTCCAACTATGTCCCCTGGAAGATTGGAATTAAGCAAGATTAACTTTATTCGGGCTTTGACTGTTTTACGGTTAAATTCAACCAAAAACAAAGAAAATGAGTAATCTTGAAAATGCACAAAGCCTCTATTCCCTCATGGGAGAAGGGAAAATGATGGAGGCCTTCGAAAAGTTTTATGCGGAGGATTGTGAAATTATTGAGGCCAATGGGGAAACACGAAAAGGAAAAGACGAACAAAGAGCAGCATTAATCGACTGGGAAACCAATATGGTCAAGGAAATGCACGGTGGGGGTGTGGGCGCCATCACTGCAGATGAAAAAAACAACATCACCATGGTAGAGTCTTGGGTAGACATCACCAACCCGCAGGGACAACGCTTCAAGATGGAAGAGGTTGCGGTTCAGAAATGGCAAAACGGCCAAATTATACAAGAACGCTTTTATTACAATATGCCCTGAGTTCAATGATTAAGCGCGCATTTAAAAGCCAAAATTCGCAGCGAAAATTTGATTATTGCTGAAGTCACAAAGGATTATTTTGAGCAAACCGTATCGTAATTGTTGAAAAATTACCCAAAATTGTTACCAATAATTGGAATTTATAGCCGGCTAATGTGCATTTAAACATGCTCTTAAACTGAGCGGCTCTTTAACTATGACAAAGGAAAGCATTTTTCTGCATATCGATTTTCATATGACACCGCCAATCAAGCATAAAAGGCAGCGCCAAATTTGCTTTCCCTTGCCCTTTTACCAATACAGTTTATTTCTATTTCTAAATCTCTATACCCCCACAAATTGATCTTGCCTAATTTTCGACCTCATAAGGTTTAAGCAAAATTAAACCCCGACAAACTCATAGCCACCCAACAACCCTATTATCTTCAGATAACGAGAGCATAGCATCATTATTTTTGAGATATAATCCAAAAGCGCTTCCAATAATTCGAATTTGCAGCGGAATGGTCTGCTTTTAAACTTGCTCTAATAAACACCCGAATGCCCGCCGGCGTATTCCAATCATTCGATTTTATTTCATCCAATTTTTCTGTATTTTCTACTTCCCGGAACAATCCCTAATAAGTGTTGTCCATTCCCCATTCCGTGTCATTTAATTTGTAAAGAAAATCAGTAATTGAAAATAAAAAAGATGAAAAACGTAGCGCTAATCACCGGAGCCTCCTCCGGCATAGGAAAAGAATTCGCCCGCATCCATGCTGAAAAAGGAAATGACTTAATCCTGCTTGCCAGAAGCAAGGATAAGCTTGAAGCTTTGGCCCATGAACTCAAAAATCAATTTGAAACGGAGGTTATCGTTATTCAAAAAGACCTGACACTAGCCAATGCAGCACAGGAAGTCTTTGACGAAATTCAGCAGGCCAATATTCAAATCACCTATCTGATTAACAATGCCGGATTTGGAGGAAGAGGCTATTTTCACGAACGAAAGTGGGAGGAAGATTTAGCTATGATTAATTTGAATATCATTGCGCTTACGGCCCTGAGCAGATTTTTTCTCCCGGAATTTGTAAAAAGAAATGAGGGCAAAATATTGAATGTTTCTTCTACAGCCAGTTTAATGGCCGGTCCGTTACAGGCCGTTTATTTCGCTACCAAAGCTTACGTCACCTCTTTCAGTAATGCGCTGGCCGGAGAATTGGAGGGAACGAAGGTGACCGTCACCGCATTATTACCAGGCGCCACCGAAACGGAATTTGCCAAAACGAGCGGAATGGATAAGACCACTTTGTTTAATCAAACCGCCAGTGCAAGGTCCGTAGCGGAAGATGGTTATAATGCCATGATGGCTGGCAAGTTAGAAGTACTCTCCGGACTTACTACTATGCAAAAAATAATGATGGCAAGTATCCCGATCACCCCAAAAAAGACCCTGCTGAAAACCATAAAAAAAATGCAGGAAGTCCCGTCATCATGATTTTGCCTGTTTTAAATACCACTGGCTTCGATTGATTTGGTGAAATTCCGATAAAATTCCACTAATTAAGAGGGAATTTCTCAACAATAGCGATGCTACTCTCACAAAAAATCGGGCATCGCTCATTTTCGTTGCGAATTTTGACTTTTAAACACATTCTAAGAAGGCTGCATTCGCCAGATAATGCTTCCCTTCTGTAATAGGAGAATTTTGGGCCCGATATTTCGTTTTTTAACTCACCCTAAACCGGATTACTAAAGATTAAATCCACGATTAGCGGCAAAGGAAAAAACAACGGAATTGATTCCCATTTCGAGTTTTTTCCAACGAAACAGATGAATGAATAGAAAGCTGGCTTACCCCAATTGGAACTATTAAAATTCGGCAAAATCAACCTCAGGGAGCTAATACATGAGCCCTTGGCGAGTCTTACTAAATCCAGCGGTGGATAATTCGGGTCAGAACGCCAAGACTCTCCTGCTTTCCGGTAGCTTCTTATTGAATATAGGTAGCCTGATAATTTTCTAAAGTGGTCAGTACCTGCACTTTCACCGCCTTATCCGCTTTCGAAAACTCCACTTTATCCATTACCGCCGCCGGATCGTAGTTTTCTATTACCGGATGAGCCAGTTCTTTCAGAATAAAAGCTTTCACACTGTCCTCCTGACTGCCAAAGACTAATAAAAATTCCTCAGTTTGTTGATACAGTAAATCAAGCATCAATTCATTTCCGACCAGTCTGACCTCCTCCATATTTCGCAAATGAAAAAAAGCGTTCATAAATGCCGACAATGCCTCTGTAGAAAGTGAGTCTTCCCTTAATAATCGGCGATTTATGAGGGCAAAGATGGTATCCTGCTCAGAGAAGACCATCGCTGAACTTGCCTGAAAATCTGCCGGAACAAAAATGGAAGAAGAAGCCATTTGATATTTTTCTCCGTCAAAAACAAGCGGAAAATCACTGCAAACATCCGATTCCGAAATACATCCACTACCCAATAAAACAGGTTTTCCGCGAACAATTAAAGGGGTGACGACCACATCGGAAATGACCCAATCTAAAGCTTGCACATGGGCTTTGTCCGGCATGCCCAATTTCCAGTAGTACAACTGACTGTGATCCTGCCCCGAAGAATCCGAATAGGCATAAAAAGATAAACAAGTGGAATCGGGTAACAAGCCAAACTGAAGGGAGCCAATACCCATTTTTGCCTGCTCCAGTTGAAGAAGCTTCCATTCTCGCTTCACTTCCTTGTCCAGAGGAATATGACGTTGATTTTCCGGGAAATATTGCCCTTTAAACTTCATCACATAAAGGGCAGAATCCATCAGGGGGAGGTCCGGAAATAAAGCTATAAAACCAGACTCAAGAAGATCCTCAAAATATATAAATTTTTCAGGGCGCTGATCTTCCCCTAATTTCCCATTTTCACCAAAAACAAAAAGCGAATCCACCCATTCCACCGTCAGGAAATCCAACACCTGCTCTTGCTTCAGGCTCCAATATTGCGCATTATCCTTCTCCAACAAAAGGGTATCCTTCAGCTGAGTAGCGACCTCTTCTTCCGATAAAGGCAAGCCCTTCTTTAGGCCAACAAAAGTCCCCTTCTGTCCATTAAAAGGAGTTGAAAAAACCGATTGCAATAATACTTCCTGATCAGAATGATTCGTTTCATAATCAGCATAAACTGGGAAATTTACCTTTTCCTTGCCTTTCGAAATCTCCTCCCCTCCTTTCTTTTCGGCACAAGCCCCCAATAGCAGCAATAAAAAAATAATAGGGTTGTATTTCATCTTATCTGAAATTGTTCTGAACAGAAGATAGTCAAATTATTGGCATTCCCTGAAAACTCTTTCCTCAAATCTTTTAAAAAAATCGGGATCCACGGCATGGTAGATTCCTTTACGCTTCCAAGCGTGGACAAATGATTTCGATTATCATCTCAAAAAATAAAAATCACCTCAAGCTTCGTGAACTAACTCCCTTTGATTGTGTTGACCTGAATGTAGCGCTGCTGGATTTAAGCAACCCACACCAGACACATTTCCCACCCATTATGCGCGCTTTCCTAATTTTTTAAGCCCCCCTATTTTCACAAGCTTGCCTTCTCCTCATTTATCTCCTTTGTTGGAAAAAACCCGACACAAGAAAAATACCCCCATTTTTCGCGCATGGCAGCTAAAGGCGAATTGAAACCTGCATAATTCAGACTAGGTAAAAATGAATATTTGGAAGCCAAAAAGATAAATCGACAATAGCCATCAATCCTGCTTGCTACCTCATCTCCCCTGCATGTGATCCAGAACCTTGGGTAATTAGCTTGAATAGGAGTAAATTCAAATAAATACTGGAAAACTTGGGGATTTAAACTTGAATTCACCCCCATTCCGAAGGCACCTTTACCCCCCTTTATTTCCTCCAACTAAAGAATAAATAGTCAAAAATCAACCCATTAGACTGCCCTAATCATAAAACCGCTAAAAAATCAATCAACCAGACGAAGGATTTAGTTTCGCAAATTAAATATCAAGTTTTTCTCAATCGCTGAATAGTTATTGCATAAGAATACAACGTACAAAAAAGCCGCGAACCCAATACTTTTATGAGTAAGTAATAGGCAAAAAAGGGGGCGTGAAGATGGTTCGACTTTTTGCCCGTTTCGAGTAGAAAGTTTGATATTTAATATAGCATTTTTATGAAGTTCCGTTCTCAATTTTTTGGCGGTCTATTCTTGTTTTTATTTCATTACGGAAATGCACAGGAAGTAGATTATTCTTTCCAAAACCCCTATCTATCTGAAGACGTTCGGGCTGAAGTCTTGGTAAAACAACTGACCACTGAAGAGAAAATTGGCCAGCTGCTTGCCGACGCCCCGGCGATTGAACGCCTCAATATTCCTGCTTACAACTGGTGGAATGAAGCCCTGCATGGTATTGCCAGAAATGGAAAAGCGACCATTTTCCCACAAGGAATAGCCATGGCCGCTACTTTTGACCCGGAACTTATCCATCAGGTGGCCAGTGCTATTTCCGATGAGGCCCGGGCCAAATTCACCATATCCCAGGAAATGGGCAATTATTCAAAATATGCAGGACTCACCTTTTGGACTCCAAACGTGAACATTTTCAGAGATCCACGCTGGGGGCGTGGGCAGGAAACCTATGGGGAAGATCCCTATCTTACCTCCCGTATTGGGGTGGCTTTTGTGAATGGATTACAGGGCAACGACCCCAAAAGATTAAAAACTGCTGCCTGCGCCAAGCACTTTGCGGTACACTCAGGGCCAGAGTCCATGCGTCATGTGTTCGATGCCCGTGCCTCCCAAAAAGATTTACACGAAACCTACCTTCCTGCTTTTGAAAGATTAGTCAAAGAAGCCAAAGTAGAAGGCGTAATGGCAGCCTACAATGCCATTGATGGTATTCCGGCCGCTGCGAACAAAGCGTATTTGCAGGGGTTTTTGAAAGATCAATGGCAGTTTAACGGCTATATCACTTCTGACTGCGGCGCCATCAGTGGCATTACTCATAAATTAAAATATGTCCCTACGCCAGCGGAAGCGGCTGCAGTAGCCTTAAAGGCAGGCACAAATCTAAATTGCGGGGCAACCTATAAACATTTATCAAAAGCACTGGAAAAAGGATTAATTGATGAGCAATTAATCGATCAGCGATTAATACAGCTAATGAAAACCAGAATTCGATTAGGACTAATGGATGAAAATCACAATCATCCCTATGACTTAATCGGCCCAGAGCATATTCATAGCGAAGCCCATGTTGCCCTGGCCAGAGAAGTGGCCCAAAAGAGTATTGTATTGTTAAAAAATAAAAATCAGGTATTACCACTCCCAAAAGATATCCGCGTACCTTATGTCACCGGTCCCTTTGCCAATTCTGCTGATATGTTGATGGGGAATTATTATGGCATTAGCCCTAATTTAGTCACTATTTTAGAAGGCATAGCAGATAAAGTAAGCTTAGGAACTTCGCTAAATTACCGAAGCGGCGCCCTTCCATTTCAAAAAAACATCAACCCTAAAAACTGGGCACCAAATGTAGCCGGAGAGTCTGACGTAACCATTTGTGTGGTCGGAATAACCGCGGATATGGAAGGAGAAGAGGTGGATGCCATTGCTTCTGATTATATCGGAGATCGCAAAGATTTGAAGCTCCCTCAAAATCAGATTGATTATGTAAAACAAATTGCCGAAAAGAAAAAAGGGCCATTGGTATTACTTATTGCCAGCGGAAGCCCGGTTTCTCTGGAAGGAATAGAAGCCCATTGTGATGCTATTCTACAAATTTGGTATCCGGGAGAACAGGGAGGAAATGCGGTGGCCGATGTACTTTTTGGTGATGTAGCTCCATCTGGCAAACTCCCCATAACCTTTCCTAAAAATATTGAACAGTTGCCTCCATATGAGGATTACAGCATGGCGGGCCGCACCTACAAATTCATGAAAGAAGAGCCGGCCTATCCATTTGGCTTTGGTTTGAGTTATACTTCCTTCCAATATGAAGAGATAAAAATTTCCAGGGACAAATTAAAATCTAAACAATCCGTTTCTTTAGAAGTCAAGGTGAAAAACACCGGCACCATGGCTGCGGAAGATGTCGCCCAGCTGTACCTGGTACCACAGGAAAGAGAGGAGAACACCGCGATGTATGTGCTAAAAAATTTCCAGCGGATCCACTTAAAAGCGGGAGAAGCAACCACTGTGAAATTTGAAATGCCGGCAGAAGATTTCAGGATGATCAATGAGGAGGGTGAAAGCGTTTGGCAAAAAGGGAAATACAAACTAATGGTGGCCAATGCCCTTCCTAGTGAATTAAGTCAAAAATTGGGAGCTGCCACCCCTGTAGAAGCAATCATCACCCTTCATTAAAACCAAGGCAGAGGAAACCATAAAAAGTGTTTGAAAATGCATTTTTTGCCCTGCTGGTGCTCCACGCTGAATATCAGGACAAAAGCAACTCAGTTCAAATAATAATGAGCAACAGAATATACAAGGGTTAAAAATTAAATATTTTTAACCCCTGTTTTTTATTGTAACAATCTGCTAATTGCTTTCAAAATAACTCTAATACCATGATTTTTAAACTTTCATATTATCCGGCATTTTTTGCACTCTGCCTGATGTTTGCCTGTAATCCACAAACAGTGCAAAACGCAGAGCACTCGCATTTCCCCTTTGTTCTTCCTAAAGAAAAACCTCAGATCAAATTAAGCGCTGCCATGGAGCGAAATTATGATCGCTATATGGCCCCACGACCTGAGGACAATGAGCTGTACACCCAATTCAAATACACCAAACTAGAAGGTTTTGATTATAATGGCGGAGATGGTACCATTTCCCGTCGAGATCCATCCAAAGTGATTTTTGCCAATGGCAAATACTACGTTTGGTATACTTATCGAAATACGCCAACTCCTCCAAAAGGAGCCAAAAACTGCAACGATACTATTCCATCTGCGGACTGGGATTTGGCTGAAATCTGGTATGCAACCTCTGAAGATGGCTTCAAATGGGAGGAGCAAGGGCCTGCTCTGAAAAGACCAGAAAAACCTAATCCGGGCTGGAGATCTATTTCTACTTGTGACATTTTGGAGTGGAAAGGAAAATATTACATCTATTACCAAGCCTTCATGGAAGCAAGTGGGAAAAGAGGGGATGATTGCCCGGTGGCCATCGCCTATGCTGATTCTCCTGACGGCCCCTGGACACATGCCAATAAAGTGGTTATTCCCAATGGACCTGAAGGCGCCTGGGATCAATTTTCTATTCATGATCCCTACCCGATTGTACGCGATGGAAAGATCTATTTGTATTATAAATCAGATGCTGATGGCGATCCTATTTTGGTGCGCATGCAGGGCTTAGCGATCGCAGATGATCCAATGGGACCTTTTGTGAAACACCCACAAAACCCGGTCATTACCTCCGGACATGAAACCACCCTTTTCCCTTTCAAAGAAGGAATGGCCGCGATGGTGATTAAAGATGGGAATGAGCACTTCACTATGCAATATGCACCGGATGGCGTAAATTTCGATATCGCTTCCATCTGTAGTCTGATGCCGACCGCCGCCGGTCCTTATGTACCGGATGCCTTCACCGACACCAAATACGGACGAGGTATTACCTGGGGGATTTCCCACCTGACCAATGCCACAACCTGGTCGCAGAACCATGCCATTTTATTAAGATTTGATTGTGACCTGAGCCTGGATGTAAATGATCCGGAAATGAAGCGCCACAACTCCTACTATAAACCGGAATTCTATTACAAGCATGGATTAACCAAAGCACAAAGAGCACGAATTCAGGAAGAAAATCAGGCTGTTCATCAACAAGGCAAGCTTAATGCTGAAGTAAAATAGAAGCCTACTAAAACCATAGAGCGTGTTTAAAACACAAAATTCGTAGCGAAAATTTGATTATTGCAGAAGCGATACCCGATTATTTTGAGAGAATAGCAGCGCTATTGTTGAAAAATCATCCAAAATCGCTTCCAATAATTCGAATTTACAGCTGGATGGTACGCTTTTAAACACGCACTAAATACTCCCTAAAAAAAATTGATAAATAAGAAGTGATATTGCTTTTATTTTTCTGCCGTAATTTTGGCCTCAAAATAAGCATAGTTCACTCTTATATAAACAAATATTCATAAGGAAATTTGGTTTTTAAACACGCTCTTCAAAAAATACCAAAAGCCGCTGGAATTCCAGCGGCTTTTCCTATTCTATTGGAATAAAAATCTCTACTTTTCTTTTCTCAGGCACCACCCGTCTGGGGTCACTCACATAGCGATCGAAACAAGGCTCCTCTCTCAAATTCAATCCACTCTTTGGCAACCATTCACCAAAGATAAACTGATAGGCATAACCCAAATTCTGATAATCTCCTTGAAAGCGAAATCGCATAAATTCCCCCTCAGGAAGCATTTTCAATTTTATTTCACCCGTAGCGTTGGCTTCTTTGTGAATAATTAAACCCACCTCTGCCCGAATTTCAGCAGCCGGCGTAATATCAGGATTATCGAAATTCTGACAAATAGATTGTATCCCCTTAGTAAAAAGTTTCTGGGCACCTATTTGCCCCCAAAGTTGCTCAAAGGCGCCCCCATAATCCAGCGCTCCATAAGCTCCTTTTAAGGGGATATACATCAATCTTCTTTCTTCCAAATGGACTTTGGTTGGACGTTTGGTGATGCTCCATGGTCCGAAATCAGGCTTTTCATTTTTCATAACATGATCTAATTTTAATACACGAAATTCCGAAGGAGATACACGATATAGCTTCTTAAAGGCTTTATTAAAGGCTGCAGCATCCGAATACCCCAACTCCCAGGCTAATTCAGAGACCGGTACTTCTGAAGAGCTCAATAGTTGTGCAGCTCGCTGCATGCGGACTTGATGGACATATTTCCCTATCGGCATTCCTAAATGTGCCTGCATAATCCGGTGAAAATGAAAAGGCGAAAAAGCGGCAACCTCCGCCAATTGTTCTATGGTTAATTTTTCATCCAAATGGCGATGAATAAAGTGCACCACTTTCGCTATTCTATTTTCGTAATATTCCTCCATATCCTGCCTAAGTAATTGCTAAATTTCGCTTTAAATATAGAAGCATTTCCGCTTTTAATGTCGCGAATCTCTCTTCTTATGATACAAAGTAAAGGAGTAAGCACCCAATTTGCTTGTCCATTCTTGCGAAGCGGCACCAAAGTAAAAAAATCAGATTATTAACTGATAAATATTCTTTTACATGTAGAAAGAATAACTTAAATACCAAAACCACCAATACAGTTAATATGTGTCCCCCCAATACCATATTACCTCAACCCACCGAATTTACCGGTCTGCAGTCCTTGCCGTTCGCCGTAAGTCAATGGCTTCATCAGGCCATGCCGGACATCAATCGCCCCATACAATCCATCAAAATGCGTCAGCAGCTGAAGATGATGTTGCATCCCGGACAAAAAAAATGGGACGATGCGCATGCGTATTATGCTGCCCAAACCCATCCCCCCGCCTTTAACTGGCGAGCCGAGCTCAGGCTATTTTCCATCCTGAAAATAACTACTCTAAACCATTTCGAAAACGGAAGGGGAAATGCACGGCTATATTGCAGCCCGGGGCTGTGTATGGAAAATGAGAAAGGGCGGAAAATTGACGAAAGTAGCATGCAACGCTTTTTAGGGGAAATGGTCTGGTACCCTTCTTTTGCCTGCAGCCCCTGGGTGCAATGGGAAGAATTAAGCTATAAAGTCGCACGCGCCTATTTTGAATACGGAGGACTGCAGGTTTACGGAGATTTCTATTTTTCTGATAATTGGTTACCGGAAAAATTTATTACCCGAAGGTATTATGGTAAAAGTAATGAAAAGCGCAGTCTGTGGATGACCAAACTTCACCACTATCAAAAACACCAGGGCGTACTCATTCCGGAAGGAGTCAAGGTTTACTGGGATCTGGGAGATGAGCTATGGTACTGGCTCAAAATCAAACCAGAAGAGATTGAGTATCAGTTCTAAATAAAATCGAAATATCCCTGCTACCATAGTAAACAACAGCAGGTTAGGGATAAACAGCGGCCGATTGCATTCCCGAATAGCTTACCGGAACCCATCAATGAGCGGGATGCTACCATTTCAGGGAATCTGCCCAGCACAAAAATACAGCATGACTGCTTCGGGAAAGCAGTTATCTGTTTTATTTTGGCGGGAAGCTCGATTGTTGAAAACTTCAGGATTGAAGCTAACTTTAAAGCCTGTTTAAAAACCAAAATTCGCCGTGAAAATTTGAAGTATTGAAAGTGATTTTGGATAATATACAAAGCCCTCCGAAAAGGAGGGCTTTAATCATTAAATAGGTCGATTTGGATGTAAAAATTATTCCATGACAGGAGCCCTTTCCGTCGCCTGAAGCTGTTGTTCCAGCTCTTCAATCCGTCTGCTCATGCCTTCCTGTGTGGCCAGCAGTTCTTCAGAATTCTGTCTTAACTCCTCCTCTTGCGCTCTTAACTGTTCCGTCAATAGCTGTGATTCCTTTAGAATTTTTTGAGTACGTTCATTGGTTCGGGCTGTACTTATAGCCGAGGCCATCGACTCACAAATGCGAGCAATGAAGGACCGTTGCGCCTCCGTCAACGGAGTGAAAGTCGCCAACTCCAGAATTCCCTCCACCCGATCATTAAAAATCATGGGTTGTAATAAAATATTAGAAGGGGACGCATCACCCAGGCCACTGGTAATTTTCAAATAATTTTGCGGAATCTCTGAAAGGAAAATGGGTGCCTGTTCTAAATAACATTGTCCCACTAATCCGTTGCCGGGATACACTTCCTTCTCTACATATTTCTTTCGATCAAAAGCATAGGCGGCTCTTAATTTCAGGTATTCAATATCTCCCTTCTCATTCTCTTCTGCCACAAATACAAAAGCCTGATTCGCCCCAATATATTTACATAAAGCTCTTACAAATTCATCCGCCAATAAATCAATATTTTTATTAAGCTCACGGATAAGACTTTCAAATTTGGCTACTCCTTCCGTCTGCCAGTTCCGGATCTGCTCCTCCGCCGCTACCCTTTTCAGACTGTCCCGCATGGCAATCAGAGATTCGCCCATTTCACCTTTATCTTCAAAAACGGAAATCTTCGTGGTAAAATTTCTTTCCCCTACCTCCAAAGCAAATTCCTTCACCTGTCTTAAATTGGTATTCAATACATTTACCGCTCTGACGATAGTATCCAGTTCATTGCCATGTTCTTTTAAAGGTTTCGGTAAATTCCCTTTGCTCAGGGACACAATTTCAGTTTCCAAGGCGTGTAAATAACGAACAATCCTCTTAGATAATTGCCAGACAAAAAGGAAAATAACCGATAAAAAAATAACCAGTGAAGCGATCATCCCGATCTGGAATCGACCAAAACCTGCAAATATTTTACTCTGTCTTGAGCCATATACTTCCCAATTCTTGCCGGAAAGGTCATTGATATGATTCCCAAACTGATTCATTTTGGGCACCACCTGTTCTTCGATGAAGTTGGGATCTCGAAGTTCAGCTCCTTTTAACACCACTTCGTTGAGCGCTTTGAAATCACGCTGAATACTCAGAACGATCGGATCAAACTGAGGATCCAGACCAAGGGTTCGTTTCTCTTCAAAGCCCTTAATATGCCCCTCTATAGAATACAAGCGGTCTTTAATGACTTGTATTTTTTCGGCATCATCTTTTACTGAAAGCCCATAAAGTAAATTAACCACCTCCATGGCATCGGATTTAACGACCTTTGCCGTATATTCTATGGGTTCTCCAAAAGCAACATAACGATCATTGGAGTCCATCACATCCCCTAAATACCAAAAAGCCCCCAACAATATGGTAACTCCAAATATAAGAATCACAATATTCAATTGAATGAATGCACTTTTCAGACTTCTCTTTTGCAGATCCATAAAAAAATTAAATGGTTAATGACTGATATTATCCCGCAATAATAATTATTAAATAATTCTTTGAATTCGCTTAACTGAGCGATTTACAAACAAATAAGCCGCAAACGTTTGCTAATCGACAAAAAGCAGGAAATCAGCCTCTACATTTAAGGAATACGCAATTTTCATTTAACAAAATGAATTAACATTTTTGTCATTAAACATATTAACCATTTATGAGTTTTAAATTAATTTCATGATAAATATCCTATAATTTCTACCCATTATTTATATAAGAGACAAGGTTCTGAGAATTTGTTTATCTTTGCCAGCATAATCAAAAATCAGAGGCAAAAAAAATGAATATCTGGAGCAAAAAGTCGGAAGAGGAAATAAAAGAAAAAGTTTTTTCCGCTTTAAAGAGAAATATCAATTACCTGGACGCCAACATCCTGGGTGTACCAGGATCTTATCTCGATGAAAAAGTCTTTTTTCACAATGCTTCTTTTCTGAAAGACGCTCCATTTTTAAGCACGATGCTGCACAACCCAAACCATATTGGTTGTCATACCACCGGTGCTTCAGAATCCTTTTTTGCCGGCACGCATGAAATTGAGCGGGAACTGATTGAAATTTGCGCCGTGGATATTTTGAAGGGCGCCCCTAACAGCATTGATGGTTATGTTGCCTCAGGCGGAACAGAAGCCAATATGCAGGCCATCTGGATTTACCGCAATCAATTCATGAAGGAATTTGGGGCGCAAAGAGAGGAGATGGTCATCATCACTTCTCAGGACAACCACTACTCCATGGATAAGGCAGGAAATGTTCTGGCCATTGATGTGGCAAAGGTGGCTGTAGATGAAAATAATCGTGCTATCGACCAGGAGAAAATCCAGGATTGTATTACAGCGCAAAAAGCAAAAGGGAAAAAATACTTCATCATTGTCGCCAATATGATGACCACCATGTTTGGCTCGGTGGATTCGGTGGATGATTATGTTGCCGTACTAAAGGCAAATGAGGTGCAATATCGCATCCATATTGATGGAGCCTATGGGGGTTTCTACTTCCCTTTTTCTGAGGAAAATTTCCAAATGGGCTTTAACCATCCTGAAATTTCATCCGTGACTTTGGACGCCCACAAAATGGCCCAGGCGCCATACGGCACCGGTATTTTCCTGGCCAGAAAAGGCCTGATGCAGTACGCCACCACCATGGAAGCCAGCTATGTGGAAGGAGAAGACTGTACCCTGATCGGCAGCCGCTCCGGAGCTAATGCCATTTCGGTTTGGATGATTCTTTCTAAATACGGCCCTTATGGCTGGTATGAGAAAATCTATATTTTACAGAAAAGAACAGAGTGGTTTTGTGAGCAATTAGCCGCTATGGGCGTGGAGTATTTTCGCCATCCGAAATCCAATCTGGTAACCATGCGCGCGAAACATTTGAATGAAGAAATTGCCCAAAAATATGGCCTGGTGCCCGACAATCATCACGAAGCCAAATGGTTTAAAGTCGTGATTATGGAGCATGTCACGGTGGAGCGTTTGATGCCGCTGGTGGAAGATTTGAAAGTATTTAATGCCTGATTTTCGGGAACCTTTTGATAGTCATGGACTATCCCTAGGGTTATGAACAAGTTGTAAACAGCAAAAAAGGCTGATGCACCCTGCACCAGCCTTTTTTATGGTTTAACCCGAAGTATTAATAACCCGGGTTTTGTTCAATTGCACCGTTAGACAGAATAACATCCTTATTCGGGATAGGACGTAATTCATGCGTACCCGCCACAAATCCTCTGTCTTTCAAAACCGTAGCCGCTCTTCCTGTACGAACCAAATCCCAGAAACGAAGTCCTTCACCGGCCAGCTCAATGCGTCTTTCAAAATAAATGGCGTTCAACAAAGCTTCTCCAGTTGCAGTAACATCCGGCAGCAGGCTATCATCGCCTCCTCTTGCGCGCTCACGGATCATATTCACATACTCCTGTGCCAAACCTTCATTCCCTAAATGATATTGTGCCTCGGCATACATCAGGTAAATATCTGCCAGGCGAACCAGGCGGGTGTTATTCGCTCCGTGACTGGGACCGTTTGATGGCCATGGGTAATCTGAATACGGTGCGCAGGAATATTTTCTAAAATATAAATCCGTACCATAATCCGTATTTTCATGATGATAAACGGTCAGCTCCTTGCGAGGGTCTCCCTCCTCATAAGCAGCGACCAAACCTTCATCCACCTGACAAAAACCCGTCCCCCTAATAGCTCTGGGCATAAAACATACCCCTGTCCAGGAACCCGGATTTCCTCGTCCCCAGCCTTTGATGGAGTTTTCATTATAATTTACCTCAAAAATGGATTCAGAACAGTGCTCTCCTGCCTGTTGGAAAATAAGCCCGTAGTCCGCCACTAACTCATATTCTCCCAGCGCAAAAATATTCTCGGCATATTTAGATGCTGCCGACCAGTTTTTCTCCATCACATTCAACTTCATCAGATAAGCCAGTGCCGCACCCTTGGTCGCTCTTCCTAGTTCTGTGGAAGCGGAGTATTCCGATTTTTTAGGCAAACGATCCACCGCCATGGTAAGGTCATCTTCTATGAGCTGGATGATTTCGGCCCTGCTGGAACGGGACTGATTAAATTCATCCGGCCTTAATACCCGGTCCACTTTAATGACGCCACCAAACTGCACCAGTAATTCAAAATAATAATAACCTCTGAGGAAGTAAGCTTCCCCGACTATGCGGTTCCGAAGGTTTTCATCCATATCAATTCCAGGCACATTTTCAATCACCTTATTGGCCCGGAAAATGCCCTGATAAGCATCCTTCCAGCGATCTGCCAAAATACTATTGGAAGAGGTAATTCTAAACTGGGCGAATTCGGTCAGACCGGTCTGGTCACCGGCATGTCCGCCTCCCTTGAAAGTATCATCGGAAGAACAATCCAGTGCGGCCATATTGGAATTAAAGGCATCCTGCATCCAGGACATGGGAGAATAAGCGGCATTTATTGCTAAGACCGCATCTTCCTCTGTTTTATAAAATTCGTCCTCCAGGGCTACTCCCCATGGTTTTTGATCCAACTCCCCAAAACACCCCTGCAGGCAAAAAGCCACTACTGATATATAAAAAATGATCTTTTTCATGATTCAAAAATTAAAAAGTAACATCCAGTCCTAATGAGAAAATTCTTGGCTGAGGGTACATTCCCCGGTCAATACCAAAAGCCAATTTATCCGGCCACTCTTGCCCTACTTCCGGATCCATACCTGTATACTTCGTAAAGGTCAGCAAGTTCTGGCCACTCAGGTAGACTCTTAGGTTTTGCATTTTCAACCGACTGGCAATAACAGACGGCAGGGAATACCCAATTTCAAGATTTTTCAAACGCAGATAAGCGCCATCCTCCAGATAATAATCTGAAGCCCATAAGTTATTCTCCGCATCACGTTCCGTTAGGCGGGGCACCGTATTGGAAGAACCCGGTCCATCCCATGCATTCAGCATTCGCTTATGGTTATTAAATACACCTGCCCGGTCGGTATAATATCGCATTCCATTAAATACCTGATTCCCCTGTACCCCCTGGAAGAAGGCAGAAAAATCAAAATGACCATAATTCAAACTCAGGGTAAAGCCATAAGTAAAGTCCGGCAGTGGGGATCCCACATAAGTTCTGTCATCTTCATTGATCACGCCATCACCATTAACATCCACAAAGCGGATATCTCCGGGTTTGGCATCCGGCTGTGAGCTGTTCGCTACTTCTTCCGACGTCTGGAAGATGCCGTCCGTTTTCCATAGGAAAAACTCTCCGATCTGACGGCCTTCAGATGTACGGCTCAACAGCGGGAAGCTTCTGAATTTCCCTTCATCCACGAATCCGTTCTCTGTTCCCCAGTCCAGCATCTCATTTCTGATAAAAGAGATGTTTCCGTCAATCCCATAAGAAAATTTATCATTTACCTGCTTGCGGTGAGATGCCGTAAATTCCCATCCGCGGTTTTTCAGGTGTCCTCCATTCACCCATGGAGCCTGCTGAATGCCGGAGTAATCAGGAATAGGTAACCGCAATAACATATCCGTGGTATTTTTCACAAAATACTCTGCATTGAAGGTGATCATATCATTGAAAAAGCCCATTTCTATTCCCACATTGGTGGTGGTAGCGGTTTCCCACTTCAGGTCCTCGTTACCAATCATCAATGGTGTCGCCCCGATGTTCAGGTGATTATCCGTACCAAAGAAATAATATTGCCCGCCGCTTATCAGACTGTAGTACATATAATCATCAAAACTCTGGCTTCCGATTTCACCATAACCTCCGGTGAGCTTGGCTCTGGTCACCACATCATTCTCCGGCCAGAAGGCCTCCTTGTGCAAATTCCAACCTAAGGCCAGCGAAGGAAAATATCCCCACCGGTTACCGGGACCAAAACGCGAAGAAGCATCCGAACGGAAATTCGCCGTCACCAAATAGCGGTCGTCATAGTTATAATTAACACGACCAAAGAAGGATACCAGGGCACTGGCCGTAAGATTATCAGTCACTGCAGAAGTACCAATATTCCCTCCTCCAAAACTGGGTTTACTGATATTTCCCGGAATATCCATAATACTACTCTGTATCAGGTGGTAAGAATTGGTCTGAACTTCCTGTCCCACCATGGCAGTCAGATGGTGTTTATTAAAGCTACGCATATAGGTCAGGGTATTCGACCAGGTATGGTTGATGGTATTTGCCCGATTCTTACTCAAACTTGACGTTTTTTCAAACTGCAAAGGCGAAACCACATACTCCGGAACAAAAACCTCATTTTCCTGAAAGCGGGCGACCAGACCGTAATTGGAGCGGAAAGTTAAATGCTTATTGATATTCCAGTCTGCGAAGAAATTCCCCTGAACCCCAAAAACGGTGGTTGTATTGTTATTGTAATCCACCCGGGCTACCGGATTTCCATAGTTACCCCCCAATTTGGTATAACCATAAGGGCTGTCCGGATTAGTCGGATCATAGACCGGTGTTATCGGATCATGTCCGATCGCATTGGTCAGAATTTTCTGGTTGGCCACATTCTCCCCCCATTCCGGAATGGTATTTTTAGTGCTGTGACTGATATTAATATTATGACCTACTTTCACATCCTTATGGATCTGATAGGAATTATTCAAACGGAAGGTTAATCTGGAAAAATCCGATCCGTTCATAATTCCATCCTGCCCCATCGCATTAATGGCCATATAATATGTATTTTTCTCATTCCCGCCAGAAACGGATACCTGATTATTATGAATTAGCGCATCGCGAGTAACGGCTCTTTGCCAATCCGTCCCCTGACCCAAAGCTGCCGGATTGGCTAATTCCGGCATAGGACTCCAGTCTTCGCCTGGATAATAGAACTGATCATTTGCCCGGGCCTTATTCCTGATAGTGGCATATTCTTCTGCCGATACTAAATCCAGATAATTAGATGCTGACTGCACACCTACTCTTCCGGAATAATTCACCGTGGTTTTTCCCTTTTTTCCGGATTTGGTCTGAATCAATACCACCCCGTGCGCACCCCGCGATCCGTAAATCGCGGTAGCGGAAGCGTCTTTCAAAATTTCCATCGTTTCCACGTCCTGCATATTCAAAGAGGAAATATCCCCCAGCGGAACCCCATCCACCACATAAAGCGGACTGGAATTATTTACCGAACCGATTCCCCGGATTCTCACCATAGTATTGCTGCCCGGAGAACCTGAATTCGACATCACCGATACCCCGGCTGCCCTTCCCTGCAGAGCCTGATCAATATTCGGGCTTAAGGACTGTTGCAGCTCTTTAGCATCTACAGAAGCCACAGAACCCGTCACATCCGATTTCCGCTGAATACCGTAACCCACCACTACAAACTCCTCCAGATTCACCACATCTTCCTGCATGGTCACATTAATGGTGGTTTGATTACCCACTCTGATTTCCTCGGTATTCATCCCGACGAAAGTAAACTGTAAGACATCCTCCGGTCCGTTTACTCGAAGTGCATAGGCGCCGCTAAAATCACTGATGGTTCCTGTTGAGCTACCTTTTATTACCACTGAAACACCCGGCAGTGGCTCTCCATCTGAAGCGGTCACTGTTCCTTTAATTTCTACTTGTGCGTAAACTGCTTGTGTGGAAAGCAGAAATGCAATGAGTACGCCCATAAATAGCTTACTGCATTTAATAGGGGATAAAAATAAACGCATAAAAAATAGTTTGAATTAAAAAATTTTGATGTTTCAATCTAACGGATTCTCCATACTCACATCTAAAAAAAATCCCCCAAAACCAGTGGTGTAAAAATCATGTCAAAATCACGAACATAATTTAAAGGGGTAAAAATTATATTTTACCACTTCTCTCTTTTTATGAACAAAACAGGAGCGACAACAGATTGACTCCAGTAAAAGACTAAATTACAGCGCATTACAAAATCCAAAGCTCTTTCGGCACAGGAAAAAATATTTGCCAGCCATGCCGATCAGATATACCTCAGCAAGGCTTTTCATTTTTGGATTTTAAATTCAATCGAATAATTAAGACTTCAGGGTTTTTCAAAATAAAAATTTCACCACCCCTTCAACACCACAAAACCCCTCCTTTTTACACATCCCTTCCACCCTTTTAAATACAACATCAAATAGACAAATCAGATACATAAAAATTATTCAAAAAGCGCAATTTAATATCAACAAATTTAACAACTGAATAATGCCTATTTTTAATCTTAACTTAACACCCTATGCGGTATTATTTAAATGGATCACTATTTGTTCCAAAAGCCCTTTCTGCCGCAGCCCGTCACTTTTCATTGATTTCCATTTTCATAGGTCGAAATTTACGACAGGTATTTTTCACAAATCACACCAAAACACTTCTTTTTCCGCAACGAAAGCCCTTACATTTGTGTTATAAATACGACGAGAGGATGTCGACTATACCGTCATATTGAATAGTAAGGAAAAGGAAAGGATTGCAAAACGAGTTTTTGTTTAGACAAGAAGTGATGATGAATTCAATATTACATATGGACCTGGACAGCTTTTTTGTTTCCGTGGAACGACTCAAAAACAGCCAGCTGAACAACCTGCCGCTGATTATCGGCGGAAAATCCAACAGAGGAGTGGTCTCCTCCTGCAGCTACGAAGCCCGTGCATTCGGCGTCAAATCCGCCATGCCCATGCGAATGGCCAAAATGCTTTGCCCCCACGCCGTCGTACTTTCCGGCGATATGGAAAGCTACAGCCAGCATTCGCACCTGGTGACCGAAATTATCCGGGACAATGTACCGCTTTTCGAAAAAGCCTCCATCGATGAATTCTACGTCGATCTCACCGGCATGGATCGCTTCTATGGCTGCCACAAATGGGCCATCGAGCTGCGTCAGAAAATCATGCAGGAAAGCGGACTGCCTATCTCCTTCGGGCTTTCCGTCAATAAACTCATCGCCAAAATGGGCACCAACGAAGGCAAGCCCAATGGCGCCATCCGCGTGCCACAGGGCGAAGAAAAAGCCTTCATCTCCCCGCTGAATGTGGGCAAAATTCCCATGGTCGGCCAGAAAACCTACCAGACGCTCTCCGCCATGGGCGTACGCACCATCAACACCCTGCAACAAATTCCCGTGCCCTTGCTGGAGCGCGAATTCGGTCGCAGCGGGCGTGTATTGCACGAAAAATCCCACGCCATCGATCGTAGCGAAGTCATTCCCTACAGTGAGCAAAAGTCCGCCTCCAAAGAGCGTACCTTCCAGCAGGACACCATCGATGTGGACTATCTGCGCGCCAAGCTCGTCAGCATGACCGAAGACCTCGCCTACGACCTGCGCAAGCAGCAAAAACTCACCGCCTGCGTCACGGTCAAAATCCGCTATTCGGACTTCAACACCGTCAGCCGGCAAATGCGCATCCCCTACACCTCCCACGAGGACACGCTGATCCGCACCGCCAAAGGCATCTTCGAACAACTCTACGACCGTCGCGTGCTCGTCCGGCTAATCGGCATCCGCTTCAGCCACCTCGTACGGGGCAACTTCCAGATCGACCTCTTCGAAGACAACACCAAAACCCTCAAACTCCATCAGGCCAAAGACCTCCTGCGCAACAAATACGGCGAGCAGGTCGTCCGACGGGCCGTCAGCATGAGTAAGCCAAGGATGTAAAGATGCGATCAGTAAAAACACAAAGCTTGCGTCTCTGCCACACCCTCGGTAAAAACGCAAGCAGTAAAGACGCAAAGCTTGCGTCTCTGCCAAAGGCAATGCCGCGTCTCACCCCAACACAAGCGTCATCAGACTGCCGACAGTCGCTATACCGCAACGGTCCCTATAGAGACGCAAGCAGTAAAGACGCAAAGCTTGCGTCTCTGCCAAAGGCAAGGCCGCATCTCACCCCAACACAAGCCTCATCAGACTGCCGGCAGTCGCTATACCGCAACGGTCCCTATAGAGACGCAAGCAGTAAAGACGCAAAGCTTGCGTCTCTATAGGGAAAATCATAACACCAAATACCCATGCTCATTAATTGTCATACCGCCTTTAGTCTTCGCTACGGAACATTGCTGCCCGATGCCCTGGTAGAAGCCGTTGCCACAACCGGTGCGCGTGAATTCGTCCTGACCGACATCAACAACGTCTCCGCTATTTACGACGTCTATCGTGCTGCTCAAAAGGCTGGCCTGCGCATGATCGCCGGTATGGAATTCCGACAGGGCGAAACATTACATTTCATCGCCATCGCACGGGACGAGGAAGGCTTTCGTGCGATTAATGAACATTGCACTCGCTATCAGCAGGCGGAAGAGCTCCCCATACTCCTGCATGAAAAGGTGTATCTCGTTTATCCTTCCCGTCGCATACCGGAGCGAGCACTCGGCGAAAGAGAATTTGTTGGCCTGCGGGCAGAGGATGTGCACCGACTACCGGGCCTGAAGCATTTGCATGCACATCAGGACAAATTAGTGGTCTGGCACCCGATCACCTTTGCAAAACCACAGGACCATGACCTGCACCGACTGCTGCGTGCCATCAATCAAAATGTGATCCTTAGCAAACTTGATAAAAAAGAAATTGCCGGTCAATACGAATACCCCTTATCGCTGCAAAAGCTACGCCACCGCTTTGAAAATGTACCAGGAATCCTGGAACGCACCGATGCACTCCTGTCGGACTGCCACATCCATTTTGACATTGACCGTCCCAAAAACAAGCGTTTTTACACCTGCTCAGACAAGGATGATATGGCCCTGTTGCGCAAGCTTACCATGGACGGCTTCGCCTACCGCTATTCCGAAAAAGACCAGTACGCCCTGGCCCGTGTGCAAAAGGAGCTGAAAGTCATTGAACAACTGCAGATGGGCGCCTATTTCCTGATCACCTGGGACATGCTGCGCTATGCCGGAAATTGTGGTTTTTATCATGTAGGCCGGGGCTCCGGCGCCAATTCCATCGTGGCCTATTGCCTGAAAATCACCGATGTGGACCCGGTGGAGCTCAACCTCTACTTCGAGCGCTTCATCAACCCTCACCGTACTTCTCCTCCGGATTTCGATATCGACTTCAGCTGGGATGAGCGCGATCAAATCCTGGATTACCTCTTCAAGCGCTATGGCAAAGACCATGTCGCCCTGCTGGCCTGTTACAATACTTTCAAGGCAAAATCCCTCATTCGGGAACTGGGGAAGGTATTTGGCCTACCCAAAGGCGACATTGACACCCTCATTGATGAGCCCAACCGGATCGAAAAACACCATGCGCTGGCGCCCAAAATCTACCATTACGCCAATCAGCTCAAAGGCCTGCCCAATCATTTGTCCATACATGCCGGCGGCGTGCTGATATCCGAGAAACCTATCGCCTGTTATACCCCACTGCAGCAAATGCCGAAGGGATTCCCCATTGTGCAGTTTGACATGCACGTGGCCGAGGATATCGGTTATTATAAATTTGATGTACTAAGCCAGCGCGGACTCGGGCATATCAAAGAATGTGTGAAGCTGGTCAAACAGAATCAGGGCATCACCATCGACATTCACGACGTCAAACAATTCAAACAGGACGAAAACATCAAATCCAACCTCCGCATTGGCCGCACCATCGGTTGCTTTTATATCGAATCGCCCGCCATGCGACAACTTTTACAAAAGCTGGAGTGCGACAATTATATCGATCTGGTGGCGGCCTCTTCCATCATCCGCCCCGGGGTAGCCAAGAGTGGCATGATGCGCACCTATATTGAACGCTCCCATGCGCCGGAAAAAATTGAATACCTGCACCCCGTATTCGAAGAGCATCTGGGTGAAACTTATGGCGTGATGGTCTATCAGGAAGATGTGATCAAAATTGCCCACCACTTCGCAGACATTGACCTGGCTGAAGCGGATATTCTGCGTCGGGCCATGAGCGGCAAGACCCGCAGCAAAACGGCCTTTCTGGAAATTCAGGACAAGTTCTTCGCTAACTGCCGCAAAAAAGGCTACCCTGACCAGCTGGCGGCAGAAGTATGGCGACAGATGGAAAGCTTTTCCGGCTACTCTTTCTGCAAGGCGCATTCGGCCAGCTTTGCAGTGGAGAGTTATCAAAGTTTATATCTGAAAACTTACTTCCCTATCGAGTTTATGGTGGCAGTGATCAATAATTTCGGGGGCTTTTACTTTGCCGAACTTTATCTGCATGAGGCCCGGTTGGCCGGTGCCGTGATCCACGGCCCCTGCATCAATAAAGGGGAATGGCTGACTTCACTCAGCGGCAAAGACGTCTACCTGGGCTTTGTACATGTGAAAAGCCTGGAGCAGAAAATGATCCAACGGGCACTGGAAGAACGCAAAAAGAACGGGCCTTTCCGTAGCCTCGGCAACTTCACCGACCGGGTGAAAGTGGGACGGGAGCAGCTAGAACTATTAATCCGCATGGGGGCATTCCGCTTTACCGGGGAAAGTCCGCAAGCCTTGCAATGGAAAAAAGGCCTGTGCCTGCGACCCCATCGGCCCGTACTGCAAACGGGCGAGCTGTTCCAAACGGCCACCAATGAAAATAAATATGAATTACCCAGCCTGGAGGCCGAAGGAAATGAACAATTCTTTGAACAGCTCGACCTGCTCGGATTTCCGCTCAGCTCCCCTTTCGACATCCTCCGCACAGATTACCGGGGAGATTTTCCCGCATCGGATTTATTGAAATATCGGGGGCAGACCGTCCGCATGCTGGGATATTACATCACCCGCAAGCCGGTGCGTACCGTCAAAGGAGAAATCATGAACTTCGGCAGCTTCATCGATCCGCAGGGATTTTTCTTTGACACCTGTCACTTCCCTCCCAGCCTGCAGCACAGCCCGTTTCAGGGACGTGGCTGTTATCTGATCAAAGGAAAAGTGATTGTGGAATTCGGCTTTCCGAATATTGAAGTGGAACGCATGGTAAAGTTGCCGCAAAAGCCGGACCCGAGATATTAAAAACGTATTCAATAACTGAGCCGATAAGTTCATAAGCCGCATTATGCGCCGCCAGGCGCAACAAGCACAACGAAGGGCATTACAATCAACACATTAAAGCTATTATCGCCGATTTATGAATCGCCCAAATTTAAAGGAGCTTGCTTTCTACTCACTCCCCTCCTTTGTTGGGAAAAAACCAAAACGGGCAAATTACTGCATCCTTTCCACCTCGCGGCTTAGCGAAAATTTAAACAGGAATAATTTGGCTTATTCCATTCTCAAATAGAGCTTAATGACAATCAGACACTTATACGCTTTCAAAAATTGAAATAAACCGAAAAATCACAATGCATCAATATCCCCTTTATCCAGACCGGTTAACTTTTGGATTAACGACAGATCCAGACCTTCTCTTTTCATTTTGCGCGCAATTTCAACCTTTTCTTCTTTTTTAGCACGATCTTTAGCATCCTCCTTTAAGGTCAAAAGCCTGCTCGCTTCATTCCTCAGGGCTTTAAGGTGGCGCTCATAGTTTTTCTGCTCTTCTTCCGGCAAGTTGTCCACACGCCAAAGCGCCCTCGCTTCCGAAATCCCTTTTGCCGTGAACTCCTCTCGGATCTCATTATTTTTCAGATAATAAATCCATTGATCTAAAGTATCTTTGGCAACATCATCAAATTGATTAACCTTAATAACATAGTATTCAGGAAAAATCTGAGCAGGCTCAATTTTACCTCCTAATAATTCCGTTTGTTTTGCAGATAACAACAGCTTATCAGATTTATGAATACCAATAAAGTCTGTTTTCCCATGATAAACATAATCCTCTCCCTGGCCCAAATCAAAATAAACGATGTTGATGGAATAAACCTTTTTTATGTTTTGATAAGGTTCTCCCACAGCAATATATTCTGTAACCGCTTTTGAAGCCCCATAAGACATTCTATGAAAATAATCATATTCATTCTGATTCTGAATTTCGATAATCACCAACTTGCCTATGGTATTTTTTACCAAAATACCAACGCGATTATATATATCGGAATCAAAGCGCTGATTACTCTCACTCTCTAAAACATTCTGAATTTGAACATCCTCTTTAAGCAATTCCGCAAGAAAGCCTTCTAATACAGTAAAATCCGCTTTGTTCCTTAACAATCGCTTTATTGCCCAATCAAACCGTATTAAATTCCTGTTTTGCATCTTGCTTTGTTTTTTTACAAATCTACTGAATAATTGCACTAAGCCACATTATGCCCCTAGGTTTTACAATCAAATCAAAAGACTTATTTTCAATGCATTAGGGATGTTGCCCCTAATTTATGAATAGCCCAAATTTGAGGGAGCTTGCTTTCTCCTCACTCATCTGCTTCATTAAAGGGCAAATTCCTTCATTCTTTCCACCTCGAGGCTAAGCGAAGATTTAAACAGGAATAATTTGGCTCAGGGAGGTAGCTTTATTGAAACTTCTTTTTACACCCTGTTGGCATAGCACCTCACCTATAGAGCAACGGCCTTAGGCCCTGCCAGATGATCCGAGGGAAAGCCTGAAAGGAAAGAAAAAGTTAAAAATATGGACAAAAAAATCACATTACACTAAGTATAATGTGATTTATAAAAATTTAAATATTTAATTACTTTTGATGATCATGCTGATAACCGGCATTACCCAGCGCATCATAATAACGATCCATATAGTGTTGATCCAACTCCTGAGAATCACCATAATATACACGCAAATCTTCAAGCTTTTGGGTCATTTCCTGTACTTTATCTGCATAAGCAGGATCATCATAAACATTATTTAATTCCTGAGGGTCTTTTAATCGATCATAAAGTTCCCATTCATCGACATCGTCATAAAAATGCACCAATTTCCACTCTTTGGAAACAATACCATAATGACGCTTCACCATATGAACAGCCGGATACTCATAATAATGGTAATAAACCGCTTCGCGACCCCATTGCGCAGTAGCATCCAATAAAAGGGGCATAATGCTCTCTCCCTGCATATCTTCAGGAACATCAATGCCACAGGCTTCTAAGAAGGTAGGTGCAAAATCTAAATTTTGAACCATTTCTTCACAAACCTGACCGGCCTGAATTTTCTCCGGCCAACGCATTAATAATGGCGTTTTGAAGGATTCATTATAGATGAAGCGCTTATCAAACCAGCCGTGCTCTCCTAAGTAAAACCCCTGATCAGAAGTGTACACTACAATAGTATTATCTGCCAGTCCACTCTCCTCTAAATAATCTAACATACGACCCACGTTATCATCCACGGAAGAAATACAAGCCAAATAATCCTGCATATAACGTTGGTATTTCCACTCCATTTTCTCGCGATCAGTCATTTTCGGCCAATTCGCCTTAAATTCATCGTTGATCTCTTTTAAAATAGGATCATAAAGGGCTTTCTGCGCCTCATTTGCACGATTATAAGGACCGTAAAATCCATCAGGCATCGGCTCAATGAAAGGTTCAACCCCTCCCATTTCGGCAATCGTCTCCGGACGAATCTTGGAATCATGCTCATATTGCATATGGGTGAGCAGGTTCATCTCAGCCGTATGAGCGGCGGTACCTCTTGTGGCATAATCATCAAATAAGGTCTCCGGCAGTGGAAATTTCTTCTTTCGGAACTCCTCGAACTTTTCCGGAGAAGGCCACCATGGACGGTGAGGGGCCTTATGCAGATACATCATCATGAAAGGCTTGTCCTGATCACGTTGAGATTTCAAATAGTCAATACTTAAATCAGTGATAATATCGGTAACATAACCATTAATGATCGTATCCCCCTGCTGGGTGATAAAAGTAGGATTGATATAATTACCCTGATCTGGTAAAATCATGAATTCATCCACACCTTTGGGATTATTTCCGAAGTGAAGTTTCCCAAACATGGAAGTTTCATAACCCGCCTTTTGAAAAAGCTGCGGGAAAGTCATTTGAGTGGTATCAAACGGAAATAAATTATCATTCTTACCATGAATATGGGTATGTTTACCGGTAAGTATGGTTGCGCGAGATGGGGCACAAATAGAATTTGATACACAGGCATTGGTAAACAACATCCCTTCCTTGGCAATTCTGTCAATTTGAGGGGTTTGAATCAAATGATCACTATAGGCACTAATGGCCTGATAAGCATGATCATCAGACATAATAAATAAAATATTTGGCCGCTTCTCCTCAATCTTTTCAGGAGTTTGGCAGGCCAATAGCACTTGACCAAGGCTTAAAAAAAGCAACCAAAGTTTATTCATTCTAAACATGAGGGCTGGAAATTATTAATTAGGAAATTAGGCAATAGGATCACAAAAAAATAGGAACCTATCGCCGATTGGCAACAAAAATAACCTTTTTTAAAAAACCACTCTCTTCCTAAAACCAATATTGTATTAAATTCCACAATAAAAGACAAATATTATCCTAAATCGACACCAATTACTCAAAACCAAATAATAAAATAGCGAAATTATTTAGCGCATATTTAAAAGCACACCATCCGGCTGCAAAATCGCTTCTGCAATAATCAAATTTTCCGCCGGATGGTGCGCTTTTAAACCTGCTCTAAGTCACGATCATAATAAGCCACTTCGCTAGATTCATTGGATCTAGCGATAAATGATATAGGCTTATAAAATATTTTCATCAATTAATACTTGAAAGGACTCTTCCATGGTTTCCTCGAAAGGACGGAATTGAACACCCAATTCATTTTGGATTTTTGAATTATCAGCTTTCCAGGGCACATCCACATTATTTCGAATGAATTGCCGCGTGAATAACTTGTTGACCAGTGGACCGACCAGCATTAATAACCACTTGGGTATCGCTTTTTTAGGTAAGGGGAATTGCTTGCCATATTTTGGGCGTAAGGCAAGTCCCATTTCCAGAAAATTAGAGTTGTGCGCTGAAGTGATATACCGCCCGTGCGCCTGAGGTGTAAAACCAGCCAAATAGTGAGCATCCGCTACATCACGAACATCGACCACCCCCATCCCTAATCTTGGTGCGCCCATTTTCATGTCACCACCACCCAGCATTTTTAAAATATTTATCGACTCTGAAGTAGTCTGATGCGGATTTAGGGCGGGACCCAGCACTAAACTTGGGTTAATGGTCACCAAATCCCAACGATCTTGGGCCTTAGCAATGTCCCATGCCTTCTGCTCGGCCAGCGTCTTTGAGTAGGAATAGGGCTGATAAGCTAAGGAAGCGGTCGTATTCCAAATCTCCTCTGTTAATTGTCCTCCGGGAGCTTTTACAGTATCAATCGCATCCGTATAAATAGCGGCGCAACTGCTAGTTACCACCACTCGCTTTACTGAATCCACCTCATTAGCGGTGTTCAAAACATTTGCGGTACCTTGAACTGCGGGTTCAATAAGTTCCTCCTGCGGGTTTTTAACGTCCGTTGTAAAAGGAGAAGCAGTATGAAAAACAAGTTCACATCCTTCCATGGCGGCTTTATAAGCGCCCTTTTGTAAAAGATCCGCTTTGAAAAACTTCAACTCACCTGGCTGTGCTTCCGCTTCCTCCACCAAATGTTGAATTTTAGCTGAATTTTCAGGATTCCTAACAGCGGCGTGCACCTTAATCCCTTCTTTTAAAAGTTTTCTCACCAACCAACTGGCCACATAACCATTGGCACCGGTCACTAAAACGGGTTTTGATTTATCAATCTGGGTCATAGTAATTGTTGTTCGTCTTTAGTATATACAAAAGTAAGAAAGGAAAAACGACTGGACTAACACAAATTAGCAAGAGGTGTACACAGAATAGGGATATAGCGCTCCTGGGCAAATGAGGAGTTATTCAAATATTAATACCAGCATTCATAAGGCTAATCAAATCATACAAATTCCTTCCTTCATCCAATAGCTTGAGTATATTAGTGACTTATGACCATGGAGACACGATCATACAAAAACGAACCACTTGTATTTGTATCAAACTTGCTTTTTTCGCTGCAAATTCAGCTTTCTAAGGCGATAATAGCGCATACATGGGGAAAACCAGGCGATTCTCTGATTTAAACCGAAATATTCCCCGCCAGCATTATCCGATCGGCTTCAATAACCCATTAGCATCGTTATTCGATTAGATTTTTCAATAACCCAAATTTGGGCAAGCTTGCTTCCTCCTCTTTTATCTGCTTCATTGCAAAACTTTAAAAAGGAAAAATTCCTTCTTTATCCCGCCTTACCGCTATACGGGTTTTAAATATGAAAAATCCGGCTTTATAAGAATAATTTAAGACATATAGCAAATTCAAGATCGGCTACTACTATTTTGATACTCCAGATTTTAATCAAACCCTTATCAAATACGACCAGCACACAATGACCTATCTCCACAAATAAAGCCTTCATCCAATGGTAGGTATTATGGATTTTATTTCGAAATCAATCAACTGTTTTTACCTACTTTAGGTGCGATCTACCCATTTTTCCCCCAAGATTCTACTATCTAGACTTTTACCAAATTTGCAAAATACGATCACTCTTTCTATTTTGGTATTCTAATTATTAATACTATCATTATTCACTAAAAATATAAATTTTTTTTTCACCAAAAAGGGGGGCAAACTTCATTTAAGAGCATTTTAATATCGCTCACTAATCTATAAGTAAATAGTGCATTTCCCTTTTAACGGGTTGATTTGAGAGGAAGGATAATTAAAAGTCAAATGCAGTAAATATTATATGTAAACAAATATCAATATCACCTCAATCAGCCTAATATGAATCTTTTTTTAAAATCTGGGATAGGAATATTCCTAATGAGTATGGTTTTCCTTTTTGGCAATACTATACCACCTCAAAAAGACAAAGCTTACAACTTCAAAATCACTGTAGAACGCGCTCCGGAGGGAGTAAAATTAATTTGTACCGAAGGGTGTGACTGGGACGAGCTCTACTTTATGACCAAAGATTATAAACCGCAGGGGGTAGACAAAAATGGCCTGACTTCCGTTAACAAGTATTTTACCACAGGAGATCTAAGCCAACCTAACTTTCTGTTTACCTTGGTAAAGGTGGATAATGAGATCACCCTCAAAGGAGTAAAGGGAACGGAATGGACCGAAATAAAATTCGACCTCCCCAAGCGAAAAGGACAGCTTTTCAACGAAAAGGGGAAAGTTAAATAACCAAAAAAGGGAGGAAGTCTTAATCGCTTCCTCCTTTTTTTTCGGCCCTTCAGTTTGCGTCACCAGCCCCAAAAATCTTAAGAAAAATCCCACTCTGAAAAGGCATTCAACAATTTTTAGACCGCTCCAAATGCCTATTGTTGAATAAACAATCCATAATTTATCCCAAGATATTGATTGTAGCCTGAATATTGTTGTCCAAAACCGACTCCAAGAATAGAAATCCTTATTCATTCCTTTTGGCATCTGATCTTCTCTCATAAGATGGCTACCATCATCAGTTATTTTCATTTCAACCTGAAAATCAACGGCTTCACCCTTGATTAAAATTGCATTTCCCTTGTATTTTTATTAATATAAAGGAGATAGTCGACCGACTGATTTTTAAATTTTATGTTCAACCCTTTCAAAACGTCTAATTTTATGGGAAAAGGAGATAAAAAAACTACAAAAGGAAAGATTGCCAAAGGTTCTTTTGGCGTAAAACGACCACGATTCCAAAGAAATAAAGATGCCGAAAAAAAACATAAAGTAGAACATCACCCAATTCTAGCCGAAGAAACTGCAGAAGTTTAGTTAAATCGTTTTTTAGGTACTGTCTAAAAAAGCAATTTTTTGAATTGAATTATTTTAATATATTTGAAATTCAAAGGAGGCGTTTACGTCTACCTTCTGTAGCTGTCTTTTTTTAAGGCAGCTACTTCCATTTTAAGGGGGATTATCCCTTTTATTATTATCTTCAGGTTAAATCCTAAAGATTGTTATTGGCAAGCCTATAGTTGTTCTTAGGGATTGATTATCGGATCAATGGTTAAAGATTGCCGATTGCTTCTATGCCCGCCCGTAGATGGGGGCACTTCCCGTTTTTCCTTAGGCAACCTTCTGTTCCACGATCAATTGACTTGGATCGCCTTCGACTGTCCTGGCACAATTTCGATGATATTGATTGTCATAAGGCTGTTCATTGTGCCAGAGGGTATACATTATCCTTAATAATTTGGACTGCACGGCCACATACCCTTTCATTTTGATATTTGTCTTTTTATAGATCCGTTCCTGAAGCGCTTTAAATGCGCCCTTTTCATGCTTAACGACATTCAATGCTGCCATATGTAGAATTCTTCTAATGTGTGAATTTCCCTTTTTACTGATTGAAGTCCTTCCCTCTTTTTGACCAGACTGATTTTCCTGAACATCATATCCTGCATAGCTGGTAAGTTGCCGTAGGTTTTCAAACAACAAGAATCCGTTAGTTTCTGCAATTATGGTAGCTGCTGTGATGGGGCCGATCCCTTTGATGGAAGTTAAGAATTCGGTTTTTCGGGCTAATTCTGAATCCTTCTGAACCACTTCTTTAATCTGCTCTCTGCACTTAGAAATTTGTGTTTCTATCGCATCAATCGCCTCTTGCAGGCATTGCTGGGCATCTTCGACAATGATCATCGTGTGCTTGGCATGCTCCATTCTATTTTTCAAGCTTGTTTCTACCTTTAGCAAATCTTCCAATAAGCGGGTACGTTCCCTTAGCTGGTAGAGGCCTTTACTCATCGGCTCCCATTCTTTCAAATGTTGAAAAGCACCCATGAAGGCCAAACCTTTGGCGTCCATTTTATCATTCTTAGTTTTATGCCCGATGCTTTTCATATAGGATTTTGCCCGATTCGCCAGTACAACACTCACACGGTGCGAATTCAGATTTAAGTACCAGGCGAGCTTCTCATGGTAATTTCCCGTGGCTTCCATGACAAAGCTTAAAGGCAAATCCAATTTACATTTCTTAGCAGCCCACGAAACTAATTCATCAAAGCCTTTTTCCGTATTTTTAAATTTTCTACTGCCTAAAACCTTTGGCTCACGATCCGAGAAACCTAAAACCAGGCTGACCTTAAAATCTGATTTGGCGATATCAACGCCTGCTACATACTTGATTTCCATAGTCCTTTACGATTTAATAAATACTCAATTTGTCACCAATCTTCATCGTCTTTTCTCATGATTGATACTGAATCGAGGGCAAGTTCCCACGTTCTTAGGTACTGTTCTAACTCTAAAGCTTGGGCAAAAAGGGGATTTCCTAAATTGCTAGATTGACAATAATGCCATCTTTTGAGCGTATGTTCTTACTCCTTTTTGCTGACAAGCTATAATATAATGAAAATTGAATTATTTCGTTATCTGCTTTATAGAAGTCAAGATATGAGAGCGTGTTTAAATGCAGACCATCCAAAGAAAATCCAAATAATAGAAATTGAAATTAAATGCATTGAGAGATGCAGCTGGTGTTCTAAAAGCAATCACCTACTCCTTTAAAAATACTAAATTTTCTGCGGGGAAAACTCGGCGTCTAAACACGTTCTGAACCCACCTTTAACCTGAGTGCTAAACACTCAGGTTTTTTATGGCCATACCTTTCATTTAAAGCAAACAAAAAGTCATTGTGCCCTCTTCCCTCTATAGCAGCAAACAAGCCGATATCGCAGCAAAACAAATACATTCAAAACCGAACCCTTTAAACTTTACAGCATGAAAGCCATTGGATTTACAAAATCACTACCTATTGAAGAAGCGCAAAGCTTTGAACTATTTGAAGTGGACAAACCGCGAGCCCAAGGCAGAGACCTTTTGGTCAAAATAGCCGCTATTGCAATGAACCCGGTGGACTATAAAATCCGGCAATCTGCCGCGGTGGACGAAAGATTAGCAGATCCGAAAATCCTCGGTTGGGATGCCTGCGGCACTGTGGAAGCAGTAGGAGAAAGCTGTAGCTTGTTCAAAGAGGGCGATTTGGTCTATTATGCCGGAGATTTGACCCGCCCGGGATGTAATCAGGAATATCAGCTGGTGGATGAAAGAATTGTGGGTTTCGCGCCACAGCATATTCCTGTAGACGCCGCGGCAGCTATGCCCTTAACTTCATTGACGGCCTGGGAATTACTTTTTGACCGATTGCAATTAACCAAAGAAAAAGATGCCGGCAAAAAAATCCTCATCATCGGTGGGGCTGGTGGAGTGGGCTCTATGGCCATTCAAATTGCTAAAAATCTGCTTGGCTTAGAAGTGATTACCACCGCATCCAGGGAGGCTAGTATTAGCTGGTGTGAAAAAATGGGGGCAGATCAGGTAGTAAACCACCGGGATTTATTGAACGAGATGAAAAAAGCAGGACATGATCCTGTGGACTATATACTGGACCTGGTAGACGTTAACCAATATTGGGAAGCCATGTGTGATCTTATAAAACCGCAGGGAAAAATCGGGTCTATCAGCGACCCTGCAGAACCGGTACAGTTAAGAGACCTCAAAGCAAAAAGCGTTAGCTTTCATTGGGAGTTGATGTATACCCGCTCGATGTTTCAAACTGCGGATATGCAACGTCAGCATCAAATTCTGAACAAGGTGGCCGCATTACTGGACAGCGGGGAGCTTCAATCCACTCTGAAGCAGACCCTCAGAGGGTTGACGGTGGCCAACCTTAAAGCCGCTCATCAAACTTCCGAAGCTGGTACTATGATTGGGAAGTTGGCCATTGAATTTTGATCCACTTCAAAAATTCATTCCAAAAAAAAGCGAGTACAACGTTGTACTCGCTTATGAAAGGATTGGTAAAATGATATCAAATATCATTTATTTTTAAATTCCTCTCTACATCTATGCATTGCCGGAATTATTCTTCTTCAATCGGTAATTTAACCTCAACTGCCACTCCGTAAACCAAAAAGGAACCTACAGGAAACCCCTCCGCAATAAACCTTTGCGCCACACTGATACTGTAAACCGTATCAGACTCAGGTACGGGAGCTTTAAATTTGATATGATTTCCTAAATGATCCTGTGGAATGCCGGGCAAAGCTCCACCATTGGGCAGGTGAAGCGTGGCAGAAACCACTTCCTGCTTCATGGCTGCTTTTTCATTGATAAACAAAGTCACCTGATCAAGATCTAAGTCAAAAGTTTCCTCATCAGCGTTCACTTCGACTTCCAAAACAGGAACTGCCCCATTTACACACTCAAAATCCTGCGTATCCGACTGGGCAATCAGCTGACCACTGACAATGGTTTGCGCATCTTCGAAAGGGTCATTATCCTTACAAGAAAACAATGCGACAGTGGCTATCAAAAAGAGTACAAAGTTTCTTTTCATGGTTAAAGCGTATTTGTTGAATATTCTTTATTAAAATAGTGCCATGCCTATTCAAAAACCGCAGATTATTTTTCAAAAAATTGAATTCCCCTCCTATTGCTAATCTCAAAGCCGCCAAGACGGGATAAAAATCGCTTTCGCCCACATAAATGGAAATATTTTTTAACTTTGAATTAGTCTTAACCTTTTGAGCTTGTATAAATCGCACCATCCGAAGCAAATTCGATTTATTGGAGTCGATTTTGGGTAATTTTTCAAGAATGGCATGGCCCTTCTCCTATGAATATCCCACGTTTGCACTACAATCATCAAATTTTCATTACGAAATTTAGCTTTTTATCACGCTCTTAATCTTAACCAACCTTTTCATGTTTAAAAATTATTCAAGGGGACGCCAATTAATGATAGCGGCATTGCTATCCACCAGTATGGCCTGCTCCCCATCGAGCCAAAAAACAGTAGAAATACCTGCTGAAGCCATCAACAATCCCCTGCTACAAGAATGGACAGGGCCATTTCAGGGCGTTCCAGCCTTTGATCAAATGGAAGTCAAGGACATTCAGCCTGCTATGGAAGCTGCCATGGCAATGAAACTGGCAGAAATTGATGAGATTGCCAATAATCCTGAAGCACCCACCTTCGAGAATACCCTGATTCCAATGGAGTCCTCCGGAAAAGCTTTATCTCGTGTTTTCCGATATTATGGCATATTATCAAGCAATATGTCCACTCCGGAGTTTAGAGAAGTTCAAAAAGATTTGGCTCCCAAGATTGCCGACTTTCAATCTAAGATAAAACAGAACGAAGGATTATTTAAAAGAATTGAGGCCATCTATCAGGCGGCAAAAAAACAACCTTTGGCGGATTCCGAACAGAGAGTTTTGGATCTGACTTATGAGGCTTTCGTTATGGATGGCGCTGCGCTCAATGCGGAAGATAAAAAGCGATATGCAGAAATCGACAAAGAATTATCCTCCTTGTATACCACTTTCTCAAATAATGTTTTAGCCGATGAAGAAAACTATGTGGTATACCTTGAAGAAAATCAGCTTTCGGGATTACCGGCCTCATTTGTAGCAGCGGCAGCAAAAACGGCAGAACAAAAGGGACATCCCGGAAAATATGCCATCACCAATACGCGCTCGGTTATGGAGCCTTTCCTTACCTATTCAGAGGAACGCGCACTTCGCAAACAAGTATGGACCAACTATATAATGCGTGGTGATAACAAAGATGAATTTGATAACAACGAAATTATCGCCCAAATTTTACAGCTTAGAAAAGAAAGAGTAGGTTTATTGGGTTATAATAATTTCGCTGCCTGGAGATTACAAAACCGGATGGCCAAAAACCCGGAGAATGCATATGCCCTTATGAACAAAGTATGGCCTGCGGCTATTGCGCGTGTTCAGGAAGAAGTGGCAGATATGGAAAAAATTGCCCGCGCCAGTGGTCAGGAAATTACTATTGAGCCATGGGATTATCGCTTCTATATGGAAAAGGTAAGACAGGCGAAATACCAACTGGACTCTGATGAGGTGAAACAATATCTGGAAATGAATAAACTTCGTGAGGCGATGTTTTATGTAGCCGGAGAATTATTCCATTTTGACTTCGTTCCGGTAGCGGAGAGCAGTGTTCCCGTCTTCCATGAAGATGTTAAAGTCTGGGAGGTAAAGGATAAAAATACAGGGGAACACATTGGTTTATGGTACCTCGATCCGTTTGCCCGTCAGGGAAAACGTTCGGGCGCCTGGGCAACGACTTACCGAAGCTACTCCAATTTTGAAGGTGCAACCAATGTTTTGGCCTCCAACAATTCCAATTTTATTAAACCCGCACCCGGAAATCCGGTATTGATCTCCTGGGAAGATGCTGAAACCTTTTTCCATGAATTCGGACATGCCTTACACTTCCTTAGTGCTAATGTAAAATACCCTACGCTGAACGGTGGCGTTCGAGATTATACGGAATTTCAGTCACAGCTATTGGAAAGATGGTTATCTACAGATGAGGTAATTAACCAATTTCTAGTGCACCATGAGACGGGCAAGCCCATGCCGAAATCTTTAATTGAAAAAATCAAAAAGGCTTCTACCTTTAATCAGGGCTTTGCGACTACAGAATATTTGGCTTCTGCCCTTATGGATATGAAATACCATATGGCTGACCCTACCGATATGGATCCAAGAGCATTTGAAAAAGAAAGCCTGAGCGCATTGAATATGCCTCGAACAATTGTGATGAGACACCGCTCTACGCAATTTGGACATATTTTTTCCAGTGAGGGATATGCTGCGGGCTATTATGGTTATTTGTGGGCAGATGTTTTGACTTCCGATGCCGCAGAAATGTTCGAAGAGGCTGAAGGAGGATATTACGATGCAGAAGTTTCCGAAAAACTAGTGAAGTACTTGTTTGCCCCACGTAATGCAGTGGATCCTGCCGAGGCTTATCGCCTATTCAGAGGAAGAGATGCTGAAACCAACGCCATAATGAGGGATAGAGGTTTCCCTGAAAGTGCATCCTAAGCATGTTTAATGAGCAGTATTGAACTAAAATTAATCCGGATTATTCATGCTCTAATTCCTCGTTTAGCTGTTAAGCGGGAAAATGAAGGAAGTGTCACCTGTTTCGAGTTTTTTCAACGAAGCAGAGGATTGAAAAGCAAGCCTCCCAGCTATATTGAGGCTTTTGACAAATCAGCATTATCCCTGTATCCCTTTTATATAGGGTTTGATTTTCGATATCATTCGGTGAATAATTCAGGTTAAATTTTACTCAAAATATTATAAGGGCTACCGATAGGTGGCCCTTATCTTTTTAGCTAAAACTGGTAAATTATTACATGACAAAAAAACGCATTATTGAACCCAAAAATTAGCTGTTCCTCTGGCCAAAGCTCACCAATTGCATTTCCAGTCGATTATTAATAAAAAGCACCGCCAACATGAAAACTATATTTTTAATTTTCCTACTCATCAGCAACATTTCCTACGCGGACAATCAAGCCACCACTCCTTACAATGCTACTGTGGTGATTAATCGACAATCTGTCAACTGTATCGCCTTAGAAGTCGCGATGGAGAAGGCATCGGCTGAAAAAGCATTTAAAGCCTTTATGAAAAAGGAAATGGGTATTAAGGTAAGAACCAAATCAGGGAAATTAACGAGTAAAAAGTTTCAATTCACTCAGGTCTCCAAGCACGATTTACAATTAACCGGCCATATAGACGGCCGAATTGAGGGTAGTACACTACACTTATTAATCCAAAATGATGAGTTGATGAATTTTACGGATGCCGGGGTCAACCCTATAGAAACCGCCATATTTATGGAAGTACTCGAAGACTTTGGCAGATTTACGGAATACCTTATGGTACAAGAAGAGCTAATCAAATTGGAAGCTACTTCCAAAAATCAAAAAGAAATCTATCAGTCCAATAAAAAAGCCATTAATACCATAAAAAGACATGAACAATACCGACAAGGCGGCCTGAAGCCATCCACCCGTGATCAAAAGTATGATGACAATATCAATCGGAAGGCAGCACTTGAGCATCTAAAAGTTTTAGATGAGGAAAACAAAAGAATTAAAAAAGACCTGAAAATACTCAAAAGTCAAATCAAAGAGAAAAAACAAGCTTTAGAGGCCTTCCAATAGGGAAGTGGAAGGATGAATTCCCTCTTAAGTGATCTTCAGGGGGATTTTTCACCCCCTTCACTTATACCAATTGACCCAAATTTTTTATGCTACAAACCTCCTTTAGCTACAAAGAGAGGAAAATGAAGGAATAATCACCAATTTCGAGTGTTTCCCAAGGAAGCAGATGAAGGAGTGGATAGCAAGCATACTTAAATTTGGGCTTTTTAAATTTTAGCAAAAAAATTATCCTTCCCTGACTAAAACCTCTTCAGCGTGTTTTATCGAGGCGAGCGATGAATACTTGAGGGTAGATCGCCCCCTTCTTTTTGGCATAAATCAAAGTGAAAGCTGTGAATAGCTTTTAAAATCACTCTATTAAAAGCCAATTTGATTAATGAAAGGGTTGTGGAAATAATTACAGCTATGGTGCTGTAAGGCTGCCACCACTATGGTCAAAGGCTGAGCAATAATCAAATTACCCCACTGAATTCTGGCTTTAATCTTCGACTTTCAAAAATCATAATTATAAAATATACCGCCATTTTTGAGTTAGTCTAAGCGTTTTTCTTTGAAAGCCAACCGTTAGATCAATGAATTGGTCAATCCATATTTAACCCGAATTATTCACTGCCATATTCATTAACTAATCGCAAATAATTTAATTTCAGTTCATTACATTTTTTTCTTTGATTTATAATAGCCCAAATTTGGGCAGGCTTGCTTTCTCCTCATACACTGTTTCGTTGGAAAAAATCGAAATAGGAAACTATTCCAACATTTTTTCCGCCTTACCGCAAACCGAGGATTTAAGCATGAATAAGCAGGGTTAATACACCTCCTCGACCTCTTCCCATTGTCCTCTCCTACCTCCGAGTGATAAATCATTGCACCTCTGTAAGAAAAAGCATTAAAAACATCAGAAATTCTCCTAATAGAACCCGAAATTTAATAATGAGGGAGAATGTTTTTAAATCGATAATTCCATTTATATGAAACCGATCAAAGAAGTGTTACTAATTGATGATAATGCAGCAGATAACTTTTACCATTCCATCATTTTAAAAGAAAGTGGGTATATAGAGCAAGTCAACATTGCAGAAAATGGGTTTGTCGCATTAGAAATGTTAAAAGGGCAAAATCATCAAATTCCAATTCAGCCTGATATCATTTTTTTAGATATCAACATGCCGGCTATGAACGGGTGGGAGTTTTTAAAAGAATTAGAAAAGATTTCCAGATTTAAAAAGAAAGATATTTTGGTCATTATGCTATCTACCTCGATAAACCCCATTGATGAAAGAAAAGCAATCGAATTTGAGGCAGTTTTAAAATTCCAGTCCAAACCTCTGGAAGCAGAGCATGTCCAAGCCCTGTTCAGCGAATTAGGGTATTGAGCCCATAAGGCTAAATAGTTTCCTATTTCCCTCTTTATTTTGAATAGAAATACCTTTTTTAACAAAATTTAAGCGAAAGACCTATAAAAAGAAAAAGTGCATAAATTTCTATGTCTTTATTTTTTTTCGCCTTCCTCAAACCCCTCTCATAGAACTACTTTCAAAGCTGGTTTAACTTAAATCACACCATAAATATTACATTATCAGTAAGTTGATCAACAAATACAGCTTTTTATCATGTTTCATTGCAATTTTGAATAACTAAATTGAGATCGCTATGAAGAAAAGATACCCTATTCTATGTCCCACTCCAATAGTTCTGCAAAAGCCCCCATTCGAAGACCATAGAGGTCAGTATAAAATCCATCATGCAATTCAATGAAGGTGTTTAAGATCGTGTTAAAAAGCCAGGATTCACGACTGCAAATTCGATTTATGAAATTTCATATTGACCCAGATCCCCAATAGCATCACTATGCTTACAATTTTGTCCAACATACCCTCCCAAAGATCCCATAGGTTAACTATTCGAATTTGAGCTGCGAAATCCAAACAGGGATAACAATTAAGCCCAAAACTACCAAAAACTTTCTTTAAGAATACTTGACTATTATCCTATCCTCCATTTCGAACCTAAGACTATGAAAACTACCAATTTACCTAGTCCCAAAGATATCACCCTGCTGACAGCTATCCTCTCCTTTACTATTGCCATTTTGGTGATTCTCGGATGGTTCTTGCAAATTCCATCATTGGTCCAATTGCACTATACTTTCGCCCCAATGCAGTTTAACACCGCACTGGGTTTTATGATCAGCAGTGTTGTCATTTTATTCTTATTGAATGACAACCGGGAATTTGCCAATACCATGGCCGCCGTTTTAAGTGGACTTGCCCTGCTTACGCTCATAGAGATCTTTTGGAATGTCAATCTAAATATTGATGAGATTTTTATTAAAGCCGATATCGTTACCAACACGAATACCCCGGGAAGAATGGCTCCCAATACCGCCATATCATTCCTGATGCTTGGGCTTTCAATATTATTACCTATTAAAAACACCAGGGCCTTACAATTTAAAGGTTTACTTTCCTCCCTGGTTTTTTGTATGGGCGCCTTGGCTTTTATTGGGTATATTCTAGGTTTGAACCCCGTCTATGGCTGGGGAAGTTATACCCATATGGCGCTGCACACCGCCGCGGCTTTCATGCTTTTAGGTGTAGGTTTATCTTTTTATTTTTGGGACCTGGAAAAGAAAATCCATAAAGCCCTAAATATCAATTACAACCCCTGGATCATTGGCTATGCTTTCAGTCTGGCCGGAATGCTGTTTTTATTAGACATCAGTATGCCTTTAGGTATCGCTGCCGGAGTCCCTTATATTTTGCTTGTACTCACGGGCTGGATTTTTAACAAGCCTGTTTACACCATATATTTAGCGGGCACTTCCATTCTGATGACGATCTTAGGCTATTTCCTTTCTCCTAGCTTTAGTCCTAACTGGATGGTGCTCATTAACCGCTTTTATGCGATCATTTCCATTGGAGTAGTTGCTGCATTGATTTATGTTTTGAAAAAAAGGGATCTTAAAATGAGACATTATCATGAAGAAATGGATCTGGAAATTATCAAGAGGACTCATGAGTTAGAAATGAAAAATAAACAATTAGAGGAATTTGCCTACATCATTTCCAATGATTTACGAGAACCTATTTTGACCACTATTGCCTTCACAAAACTGATGGAACAAAAGTTCCAATATTCCTCCGAACAGGGTGCGGATTTCAAAAAATTCCTCCATTATTTAAAGATGGCCAGCACTAAACTAGAAGGAGTCATCAACCAACTCATTGCTTATACCTCCCTGAATAAAAGCAGTAATTACGAAAAAGTAAACATCAACCTCCTAGTCGATAACGTATGTGAAAACCTGGCGGATTTAATCCTACAGCATAAAGCCCATATAACTTATACTACCCTACCGGTAATTTATGGCTATAAAAAAGAATTAAACCTACTCTTCTATCATTTAATAAAAAACGCCATAGAGAATAACATTCGTGCTCAGGAAAATGAGATCGTCATTATGGCCGACAAAACAGAATATGATTGGACTTTTTGTGTTAGAGATCATGGCAAAGGTATAAAACAGAAATACCTTGAGAGAATATTCATCCCCTTTCAATCCCTAGAAAATGACCGAAATCAAAAGACCGGCATGGGCCTGAACATCTGTAAAAAGATTATTGAACTGCATGGAGGCGCCATTTGGGCTGAATCCGTTATTGGAAAAGGCAGCAAGTTTTACTTTACCGTACCGACTATTGAAAAGCGTAAATTTCCCACTCCCAATAAAAGTAAGGATTGGAAAGAAGAACATAAAGATTTTCACCAGACGACTCAGATGATGGAAGCGCAAATCCTTGAAGGCCGGGAAGCCTAAAACACTAAGAACGTTTATAAAAGCATACCATCCGATTACAAATTCGAATTATTGCAAGTGATTTTGATTTTTAAACACGTTCTAAAGGTTTAAAACCTCAGATTCCCCATTTTTTAAAACGAAAAAAGGATGCGCGGTATCCTGTTCCTTCAGGGCCACTGCCAGTGCTTTAATTGGCGCGAACCGCCCCTCCAGGGTTAGTTGAAAAGTCCCATGATGAATGCCTAATGACTGACGTGAATGTAAATCGGCATGAGCTTTAACAGCTTCTTTAGGATTCATGTGAATATTGCCAAAGATCTGTCTGGGGTGATACCCCCCAATGGGCAATATAGAAAATTCCATTGGCCCATGCTTTTCAAATATTCGCTTAAACTGTTGGCCATAAGCGGAATCTCCGCAAAAATAAATCTTCTTCCCCGAGGGGTGTTCTATCACAAAACTGCCCCACAAAGTTCTATTCTGATCACTTAATGCCCTTCCGGAACAATGAATAGATTCCTCAAAATGTATATTCCATTCATTATACCGAATATATTCTCCCCAATCCAATTCAACACAATTCGTTAGACCAACACTTTTCATTAGAGCACGGTTCCCTAATCCGGTAATGACTAATGGAGCTTTTTTTTGCGTTGCACCAATATACTCCAAAGCCTTTAAGTCACAATGGTCATAATGATTATGACTTAATAAAACCATATCAATGGGTGGCAGAGCTTTCATATTTATCCCCGGGGCAGTTTTTCTTTTTGCACCAAAGGTGTTCAAGGGGCCGGCATAATCAGAAAACATGGGATCTGTAATAATATTTAATCCGTCCCATTGCAATAGGACTGTTGCATGTCCAATGAAAGTAACTTTTAATTGGTCGTCTCCTTCTTCAAAATTTCTTGGCTCAACAGTCAGGGAAGGTTTTTCAAAACTTAATGGCCATATTTCCCTGTCCTTAAAATTGCGCACCAACTGAACCAGCACTTTGGGAAAGTAGTTTTTTCCACCTGTACTATTTTTAAACTTTCGGCCTTCCAAATGCTCACTTTCTCCTCTATAAATGGAACCACGCAAAAATCTATCGGTCAAATAGCCCAATACCGCCGTTCCCAGGAGACCAAAAATAATAGGTTTCTTATTACTCATATTAGATTTATTCAAAATAGCACATCTGTAAGAATTTACTTTTTTTGGTATAAATTGTTTTCCACTGAGCGCGGTAAATTATGCCTTTTGGCAAATAAATCACCTTCATCTGTCCTTTTGGCACATTTAAATCCATCCCATTCGAAGCGAGATCGAAAAATGTATAGCAATTTTCGATCACTGTTTACATGAGCGATGCATTCTCCCAAACCATCGAATATTGCTTTTATTATACACCAAATTTTGGTTTCGAACTATGAACTTTAATCCGGCTCAGCATTATAGGATCAATCACAAAAATTTACTGCTGTCGATCGATATGGGGTTCTGCTGCATTTTTCGAATTTCCCGGTAGAATTCCATTATTTTCTGATTGTCGATGAGGCAAAAAAGGAATCTTTAGCAGCGGTAAAAGATGATCTGTCTCCTTTTGATCAAAATGGGTATCCAAACCAAAAATCAGAGCATGATGATCTTTTTGAGCAAAAGTACCCAAAATACGATCGAAAATAGAAAAAATATTCCCGTAGTTCTTGTCCGTCCAAGGTTGTTGAAAATGATGGTGTACCCGGTGCATTCCAGGAGTAACAAACACCCAGGAGAGCCCGCGGTCTAACCAAGCGGGAAGATTAATATTGCTATGATTGAATTGAGAAAATAAGACAGAAACAGACTGATATAATAATATAAACCAAAGCGGCGCTCCTAAAACCAAGACTCCGAATAAAGTAAAGATAAAACGCAAAACGCTTTCGCCCGGGTGATGCCGATTCGCTGTACTGGCATCTACCGATCGATCAGAATGGTGAATAATATGAAATTGCCACAGCCACTTAACTTGATGCTCGATAAAATGTGGCAACCATGCTGATAATCCATCCATTAGTACCAGGCCCAGGCTGGCGATCAAAATGGGCGAAAAGGAAAACCAATAAAAAAGTCCCCATTCATTTTGCTGACAGAACTCACTTAGTCCGAATAAAAGAGACGCCAAAGATAAATTCACCAGGGCGGTAGTTAAGGTAAAAAACACATTTAGCGCTGTATGCCTCCCTCGATGAAAGGCATATTTGAATAAGGGGAAGCAATATTCCATAAACAAGAAAAAAGTAAGACCTCCGAAAAGTATAATTGACCGATGCAAGGAGGGCATGGAGGAAAAATAATCCATTATAGAATTCATCATTTTTTCTGGCTTGAATCATTTACAAAAAGTCGATTTCGATTTCGTCCCAGAGTGAAAATACATCTTTAAAAATCATGCATAAAAGCAAAATTAATCCCTATATAACCTATACTTCTTTATAGCTAAAAAAAGCGGAAACTTTCAAAATTTCGGTCTCCGAAATAAATTCCTGCAATGGGTTAGAGCGGTTTAAAAGCCAAAATTCGCAGCAAAATTTGATTATCACAAAAGCGATACCCGATCATTTTGAGAGAATAACATTGCTATTGTTGAGAAATTATCCAAAATCGCTTCCAATAATTAGAATTTGCAACCGGATGATGTGCTTTTAAGCATGCTCTAAATCCTGCATTGAAACATCTTTTCACCCTTGGACTTATTTAGAATATACAAAAAAAAATATTCATTTGAAATCACTCCTCCATAGCATCAGGCAATGTCAACATTGTGCGGATTTATTACCTCAAGCCCCAAACCCCATATTGTCTGCCCATCCGGAAAGCAAGATTATTGTGGTTGGGCAAGCTCCGGGAAGACAAGCGCATTTAAGTCAGCAAGCCTGGAATGACAAAAGCGGAGACCGCCTTCGAGACTGGCTAGGGGTGGATCGTATGCAATTTTATGACGATCACAATTTCGCTTTGATGCCGATGGCCTTTTGTTTTCCAGGCACAGGAACTTCCGGGGACTTCCCGCCCCCAAAAGCATGCGCCCCTAAATGGCACCAACAACTATTGGGGGAGATGAAACAGGCACAACTATTACTTCTCATCGGTAATTTTGCTCAGCAATATTACCTCAAGCACCTTCCCTACAAAAATTTAAGCGCACGCGTTCGAAATTTTGAAAACTTTCTGCCTAAATATTTCCCTTTACCACACCCTTCTCCGAGAAACAACTTATGGCTCAGAAAAAACCCTTGGATGGAGGACCTAGTCGTTCCAAAACTGAGAGAAATCGTATACCGAGTCCTATCTTGTTAAGGTAATGATCCGGAAAATACTCACATACTATCCCAAGTTGATATTTGTAATGTATAGAGGCTAAAAATCAGCCGTTCCTCACTTAATAAGTGATGGATTTGGTTAATTTTATTTTAAGGAAATTTAAAAACCCATGAAAGAAGATCAGACCGGAACAGCGCAAGACAATCTACTATTTTTTCACTGCCTAATCTCCAACGAAATTAACGCATTGACAGAGATGGAAATCTACATTTACAGGCTAATCCATAGGCCGACAGAATTTAAGCGACGCTCTATTCAAAACAAATTAAATCAAATTCAAAAACGAAAAGAGCGGTTAAAATACCTATTAGATCAAACTGTATCACAAGCGATTTAAAGTGTGGTAAAAACCATAACAACCGACCTCAATTGCGTATTTACAGGATCGATTTTAAATTTTTTTCCCGAAAACATACGCACTATTTACTCAAAGTAAACAGGATTGCCTCTCCGATACGCCCAATTTTTCTGTAAATTTTGGCATTTTATCAAAAGCCTAACCACAAATCAGGAGGGAATTTTTTTGTTGGCGATTTGGCTTTGCTTTTCCCCTTCAGCGAAATTGCCATTAAGGGATAAAGTCAATTCAAAGCAGGCCCCCTCCGTATACGCTTCATTATAGGATATTTCTGCCCCCATCGCTTCCGCGAGCGTCTTACAAATTGATAAGCCCAAACCAATGGATTGCTCCCCCCCGGTAGGTTGAGCGCTTAATCTCTGAAATTTCTTAAATAATAAATGTTGTTCCTCCTCCTTCACTCCTTCTCCTTCATCCGCAACGGAAATCACGAGTTCGGATTTCCCCTTTTCTTCTACCGTCACAAACACAGAAGCCCCTTCCGGACTGTACTTTAAGGCGTTGGAAATGAGGTTTTCCAAAATCTGCTTCAAATAACCCCGATCACCAAAAGCACTCAAGTCACCTGCAGACTCAAAAAAACACTGGATAGATTTCTTATCTGCCAATTTTTCAAAGTGTTCCTTCAATTCCTCCATCAAAGGCTGAAGTGCCACCACCCGCAATTTCATCTCATGAATTTTATTTTCCGCTACCCGGGCATTCAATATCTGCTGGATCATCTCATTCATCCGCTCCAAATTCTTATTCAGCTGTTGAACGCACTGCGTCTGGTCTTCCCCTAATTCCTCCTCAGCAAGAATGCCCCCCATGGTTAAGGCACTGGTTAATGGATTTCGTAAATCATGCGCCACTATGCTAATCAGGTGATTCTTCTCATGATTCAGTTTTTCCAGCTGAGCATTTTTCTTTTTAATTTTCTCACTGGCATTTTTTATAGATTGATTCTGATGTACTATTTCATCCTTTTGTTTGGCAATTTCCTTCGTTCGCCGTGCTACTTTTTCCTCCAGAATCCTGGCCTCTCGCTGCACTGTCTTTATCCGTATTCTAGAATACGTCCATCCTCCAATAACCACCAAAACAAGGAGCATCAACCACCAAAAGGGATGTTCCCACCAAGAAGGGATTACCTGAAAATTATAAATGGTACTTTTATTCCACTCCCCACGAGGATAACGCGCCCGTATTTCAAGCTGATAGGCCCCGGAACCTAATTCGGAAAACTGAATTTCACCTAGATTGGTGGGTAAAGACCATTTTCCATCATTCAGGCGCCACTGAAATTCCACCATATTGGGCTGAAAATAAGTGTAAGTTTCAAATTTTAAACTCAGCTGTCCCATTTGCTTTGGTAAGCGCAAATCCACCGGTACGCCATGTCGGTCTACCGAAGCGGTATAATCGCTAAATGGAGGAGAACTCCAGTTCACTCCCTCAAAATCAATATCCACATTCGAAATTTGCACAGGGGGAACGGCCGGAGGTTGTTGATCATAGCCGGCCTGATACATCATGACTCCTTTGATGGTCCCAAACCAAAGGCGGCCATCGGAGGAGGCCAAAGCACTGCCCCCATTGTTTTCCAATCCTGTGAAACCATCATTCTCATTATAATTCCGAATATTGTTGATACTACCATCAGCATTAAAGGTCACTTTATCCACGCCTTTCTGCAGGCCTATCCAAATATGACCTTCTTGATCCGTAATAATTGAATAAGCATTATCAGAACTTAGCCCACTGGCCTTATCCAACCCCATCCACTGGCCTCCATCATAATACCAAACCCCACCACCAAAAGTGGAGGCCCAAATTCGTCCAAAATGATCTTCGGTCATCTGGGTGATTTGTTGCATCGCCACCTGACGAGTGGAATCGGTAAACTGTATGGCCTCAAAAACTTCCCCTTCTTTGGATTTTACCTGTGCGGGAATAAAATAACCAAGTCCGCCTCCGTGATAGGAGAACCAAATGCGCTCCTGACTATCGACAAAAAGGGTATTCATATAATAGCCTTCCTTGGATGTCATCTTTACCTCAACAGGCCGCGCTAAACCATTTTTGTAAACATAAAAACCCTTGCCTCTTACATGATACCATAATTCTTCTCCCAGCTGAGCTGGAGGAGTCAATATGGCTTTGCTCCGCCCGGCAAATTGCTGATTAACGTTGGTCAGTTGGTGGCCATCATATAAAAAATACCCACGAGAGGCAGAAATCAACACCTTGTTTCCTTCAAAGGGAATTATACTGCTCACTAAGCCCATGGAAATTTCTTTATTCTCATTCAATACTTTAAGCACTTGATGATCTCGCATCACCGTGAGTACGCCCTGGCCGGATCCAAGCCAAATATTGCCTTGAGCATCTTCCCCAATTCCACGAACAAAATTATTCCCTATCCCCATTTGCTCATTGAAAGCCACAAAAGGCATAATGGATAACTTAAAGCAGCCCTCGCCGGAAGTGCCCACCCAAATGTTCCCCTCCCGGTCCGGTTTCATACAAAACACATTGGGAATTCGGGAATGAGACAAATCCTTTATGCTTTCAAAATGTCCTTCCTTCCATCTGCCAGCCAACCTATCATTATGAGAACTGATCCAGAAATAACCATTGTCATCCTTAAAAACTTCTCCTATACCTGCATCATTTCCGCTAGGGGACCAACCGATTTCCCGCACCTTGCCCTGCTCAATGACCATAATTTTGGAATGAGTATGCGAATCATAAACATTAACCCACCACTTCCCATCCTCCTCCCGGTACATGGGAATCAATACTTTTTGCTGCAATTCCGGATAAGGAATTTCATATGGTACCCACTGCTGATTTTTCAGCCTAAAATGGCCCTTGGCCAGGGAAATGAAAAAATCACCCTCCGGGCCGGGCCCCATATAATAAAATTCGCCTGCCTCCGGTAGTGGGAATGGTGTCCACTTACCCTCTATTAGCTGAAAAATATGCATTGCTCCCTTACGATCAACCAAAAGTACGGTCAGGAATCCATCCTGGCTAAATCGGGTCATTAAGACTTTCACCACCGCGATATTTTCCGGAAATGGAAAATGCTGCAATAATTGATTTTTCAAACTACTCACCCCCTTGGCGTGGGCAAAATAAAGAGTACTGTCCTTCCCCTCCGTAATAGTGTAGATGATATTCACCGGAAGGCCATCTCCTTTGTCCCATACCCGGAAGGTTTTCCCATTAAATTTGACCACCCCTCCACCGTTTGTGGCCATCCAGATGCCACCCTCTTTATCTTGTAAGATATCCCAAACTTCAGACTGGGGAAGCCCTTGTTCCAGACTATATTGAGTAATTTGATACTCCTGGGCGCCAGCCTCAAAAGCCAAACTGCTAAACAAAAATACGATAATACAAAAAGGTATCCGAAAGATCATAGGAGGCATTGAAAGTAGTATGCTTAAATTTAAGCATTACTCGGCTGTCAAATAAAAAAAAATTGTTAAAAATCCTTAAGGAATCCGGATGGGATGAATTAAAATCCAAAATATCCTTTGAAAGTCCGAGACGTACAGGAGAGAAGATTATCCCGGATTAATGACATAGTGGATCAAAAAGCCAGGCTAAAATTTTAAATATCGGGCTGTAATGGATAGTTTTTCTGATTTTTTAACCACACAGATTTAGGGTAGCCTATTTCCTCCTCCTTCATCTGCATCCCAGAGAAAAACTGTAAATGAGTAACCATTATTATATTTAATCTAACTTGTGGCAAAACGAAGATTGTAGCCTGATTATTTGGTTAATGAAAGAAGAAAACGCCACTATTATTGTAAAACCATCCCGAATCAGTTTCAGTAGAATGGATTAACTTGAGGCGCGGTGATTTTCAAAAGTCGTCAATAGTGTTCAATATATCATGAATAGGTATTTTTTAACAATAGAGGGGCTGCCGCCATAAAAAAATCACGTTTTTGGCTCATTTGGGTATTATTCCAGTTCAAAAAACCTGTCTATAACCCTTGCATTACCTGAGCCCTGATCATAATTCCTAAAATTCTAAAGATTGAAACAATGGGTTTTGCAGTAACTTTGGAAACCAAAATATACAGCGCCATTTTCCTAAAAAATACAGAGGAGAGTTGAAAAAGAATTTCCCAGTATTTAAAACAACAATTTCTATTTTTATAATTCTTTTGAAATGAGAGTTTATTAAAAAAATGCATCCGCTTTGCTCCATTATTTGAAAAAGTACCTCCCCATGATTGCCTGTTTAATCATTTTACTTAAAACTGAAAAAACTTACATGCGTGCCTTTTTGGGATATTTTATCAAAACTCACAAGATTCCACTTAAGAACCCTCCCACTCTCCTACCTCACCACTAAGCTATTAACGCATATCGAGAACCCACAAACCAATTCCATATCCCAATCCGCCTCCACCCCTAAAATAATCCCATTTAACCAGCGCCTAGGCTCCATAACAAAAAATTACCACAAGTCCATTGAACAAAATATTCCTTTGTGACAACGTAAGAAAATCAATCTCTCCAAGTGATAAAGGTAAATATTGCCTCCTAATCCGAAATAATTAATGTCAAATATTAATTATTTTTAAAGGTAATATTGGCATTCGACAAGCTGTATGAAAGGAAAGATAAATGGATAATCAGTCCAAAAAAAATGAAACTTTTATTAAAAAAAATTAAATATTGCGCGAATTACAGCTGAATTTTGACACTTAATTCTAAATAATATTCAACCCAACTCAACTTTTTAAACAATTTTTAGTATATATGATAAAATAGATACTACTTACAGGAAATAATAAGGTAAATTATTCGTGATGATCAATCAAATTGACCCTTCAAAAATTCAAGGTCCGCACGTTCGGACCACACGTCAGGCATATCCAAACCTGGAAGACTTCAAATACATTCTTTCTGTACTCAAGATCGATACGAAACAAGAATACCAGGCTTTTCTTGCGGATTTAGATTTTGATGCCTTTGAAGAGAAATTTGGATTTATGTTATCCAAAACACCTTCCAATATTTATGGTCCGGAGAAAAACTACTTTAAAAGGAAGGAGCGTGCTGCCAACCGTCCTAACCCAAGTGGCGGAACTGGCAAAAAACGTGGGCCGGTTTCTCGCTTAATGCCTTATGAAGAAGCCAGAAATATCATTATTGATTATCAAAAACGTCATGGGAAATTTGACACGAATAGTCAATTCCAATTTTGGCTCAAAAACAATCGCCCAAAAGGCTTCCCTTCAAATGTTTATCAGTCTTACGGCCCTCTCTTCCTGGCGGAGGGGAAAAAATTCAATCTTTGGGATTTCTTAGCCATGCCAGAGGACGTAGTTGCGCCGAAGCGTAAAACTGCCTCTAAAAAGTCGCCTAAGCGCCCTGCCGCCACGGAAGAGAAAGAGACCGCTGTTGCTAAACCACAGAAAACCAAAACAAGTGCCACCAAAAAAGCGGCAAGTAAACCCTCAACAGCCTCCAAAAAAACAGAAGAAGCCGCTAATGACTATATGAGCTACCGAGCGGCAAAAGCTTTTATTACGAAGTGGCAAAAAAATAACAAAAAACTCACTAGTAAATCTTTTAAAGAGTGGTTAACTACTGATCAGCGGCCGACGGGATTCCCGGAAGACGCTATTAAGTATTATAGCGAAGAAAGAAAAGCTAAAAAACAAAAGTTTTTAATCTCTGAATTTCTGTCCTTTAATGTAAAAAAGGCCACCAAAAAATAAGCGTAAATTATTCCCCATAAAATCCTGCCTCTGGGCAGGATTTTTTTTTATCGCTACTTCTTAAACAAAAAGCCCTTCATTTCCTTTAGCTCCTTACAACTAAATGAATAATAATTCCTGTAGATAACACCCTTATTTTCTACCTATACCTACTCACAAAACCCCCTACCCATAATGGCTGGATCATCAAAAAAAGCAATATACGGAGCGATCATCGCAAATACAGGCATTGCTATCAGCAAGTTTACTGCCGCCTTTTTCACAGGCTCCTCCGCCATGTTATCTGAAGGAGTTCATTCGCTGGTAGATACCGGAAACGGGCTTTTATTGCTATTTGGTATCAAACAGAGTAAAAAACCCGCAGATGCACAACATCCATTTGGGTATGGGAAAGAAATTTTCTTTTGGAGTTTTATTGTTGCCATGTTAATTTTTGCCCTTGGAGGAGGCATAGCACTTTATGAGGGCATCCAGCACTTACTCCATCCAGTGCCCATGGGTGATCCAAGCTGGAATTATATTGTGCTCATCCTGGCTTTAATTTTCGAGGGATCAGCCTTACGGGTAGCATTGAAAGAGTTCAAAAAAAGTCGGGGAAATGCAGGATTTATTCAGGCTTTACGTGACAGTAAAGATAGTGGAACGGTCGCGATTGTTATTGAAGATGCCGCCGCCTGCATTGGCCTTGTGATTGCCCTGATCTGCGTCACCTTAGGTCACTTTACAGGGATTGTCTATTTTGATGGGCTCGGCTCCGTATTAATTGGCTTGCTACTGGTGGGAGTATCCACCTTCTTCGCGGTAGAATGTAAGGGGTTGTTGATTGGAGAAGGATTACAAGCAGATGATCTGAAAACAGTGCAACATATTCTAATCAATGAAAAAGGGGTGAGCCGAGCAGAAAAACCCCTGAGCCTATATTTTGGCCCAAATGAAGTGCTTTTAAATGTGGAAGTAGATTTTGATAATCATCTTACCGCCGAACAGGTAGAGCAAACGATCCAATCTCTGGAACGAAAAATTAAAAATGCCCTGCCAGTCATCAATAAAATCTTCATAGAAGCCGACAAGCTCATAACGACTCCAAAATCAAAAGGCGATTCGGACTCCTCAGATTAGTTTTTTTCCATTGGGATACGGTTCGTTTCAAAGAATTTCCTGACGCATCGGTTTGATTATCAATTTTTACAGCAAAACCCCTCTGGAGTAACTCATTTCAATCATTTGATCAGTTTGGTTTACTTTTTGCGAAGCTGAACACATGAAATCGATTAAAAACATACTCACGAAAAATTTAGCCTTACAACATTTAAAGAATGAATTGTGCTTGCAGGCTTTACAAATAGAAAAAATACCATCCTGTTCAAAAAATCCTGCCGCCAGATTGAATATTATTGGCATTGCAGTAGGCCATCTGGATCAGCAAATGAATAATTTGCAGGACTTGAAAAAATAAAGCTGCGAAATCAAATTCCGCAGCTCAAAACAGATCAGATTAAAGCATTATTGTATCGTTCTGCTAACAGTACCCATAGGGAAGCTGTCCTCCACATAGTCACCAAAATTCACCGGTCCCATACCGTCCAAATCTTCCGGAATCGTTTGAAACAAAGGCTTTAAGGTAAATGGCGCCGGGCTATTGTCCGGGAAAGGCTCAATAGAAATTACAGCTGGTCGATTACGAATGTCTGTCGGGAAAGTTAAACCATCAGGAGCATTCAGCAGGAAATCTTCCCCGGGAAAAGCAGGTGCAGGGCCATCACCCGAAAAAGGCGCGCTATCATCATTGCCTTCCAGGCTAGTAAAGGTACCCGTAGTCACCGGCACGCCATCAATCACCACCCAGCCTTCGTATTTCCAACCGTCATTCAGTTCCGGTAATTCCAAAGAAGACATTCCCTCCTCCGGATCTAAAAACCAGATACCACTATAAGCTTCACTCTCGTCACCAGAACCGGTAGGTGCTGCCACGATAAAACTTCCCCCAACGTTATCAAAACTGGCCGCCACAGGTGCAGTACTCATTGTCGCCGAATTATTCACAAAATCCCCCGCAAATAATTTTGTCGCTGCCGGAGCTGGATCATTATCGGGTACCGGTTCAATCGAAAGCACAAAAGTGGTCGCTGACTCCAGGGTTTCCATCTCCACCTCAAATTCCGACTGGGATAAATTCCCATCACCGTCCACGGTAAAAGTCCCGGTACTTACCGGTGCACCATCCACGATTAACCAGCCTTCATAGGCAAAATCAGCGCCCAGATCTTCCAAGCCGTCAAAGTCCAGGTTGATGGTGGAAGCCGAAGGCAAATTAACAGGGTCTCCATTATCATCATCATTACAGGCAGCGAATAATACCATCAATGCCAGGATCAGGGCGTTAAGTTTTAGATTTTTCATTTTTTTATCATGTTTCATTGGTCATATACCCCAATTAACGCCTCCAAGCTAACGCCCCACTCACAACAGCTTCACATTAGCATAAACACTATATCACAGAACTGTGACATTTGGGAAGAAACAAGCCTTGGAAGCCCTAGAATGGCTATTTTAACAAGTTTTTGCCGCTAGGTAACACAGCCGACATTTTTTAAAAAAAGCAGGCATTCCCGTCTATCCCCTGTATAAAAATCGTAATTTCTACTATGAAAAAAGTACTGATCATCGAAGACGATCCCGAAATCGTCCAACTCTTAACCATACATTTAAAAGACCTGAATTGTGAATGTCAATCTGCTGATAATGGTGCCGATGGACTAAAAATGGCCTTGATGGAAGACTTCGACTTAATCATTCTGGATGTATCCCTTCCTCAAATGGACGGAATTGAAGTATGCAAAAATCTTCGTTCGGAAAAAGCCACTCCGATCATTATGCTTACAGCAAAAAGTGAGGAGATTGACCGGGTGTTGGGCTTGGAAATGGGGGCGGATGATTATATGACCAAACCTTTTAGCCTTCGGGAATTTATTGCCAGGGTCAAAGCCATTTTCCGGAGAACACAGATGATTGCTGAAAGCCTGCAACCCCTCAGCCCACATTTGGAATATGATAACATTTCCATTCAAATTGAGAAAAGGAAAGTGATGGTGGCCGGAAAAAAGGTCGAACTTTCTCCCAAAGAATTCGACCTCCTGGTATTAATGGCGAGCCATCCGGGACGAAATTATTCCCGATCAGATTTACTGAAGTTGATATGGGGCTATGATTTTGAGGGTTATGAGCATACCGTGAATAGCCATATCAACCGACTACGCTCCAAAATAGAGCCGGACATGACCAATCCTACCTACATACTGACGACCTGGGGCGTAGGATATAAATTTAATGAAGAACTGTAATCATCCATCATGCAAAACAAGCCTACTTTAAGTAACCGACTGATTGTAAAACTGTCGATTACTTTTTTCATGATTATCCTGCTTATCGGGGCAGCATTTCTAAAAATATCCACTCATTATAGTGCGCAATATTTTAGTGAAAGCCTGCAAAAGCTCAATGCCAATCTAGCCAACCACTTAATTGAAGAAAAATTCACCAATGAACGCCCATTTCTGGAAGACGGTTCGGTTAACAAACCATTGTTTGGAGATTTAATGCATGATATGATGGCCGTCAATCGGGCCATAGAGGTGTACCTGCTCAATGAGCATGGGGAAATTTTATATTCGGTCGTGCTGGATCACAGTGACCCCAACAATCCGATGGAGCAGGTTAATTTAAGCCCGGTAAAAGAGTATCTGGCTACAGGAGGTCAACAATATATTTTGGGGGACAACCCCAGAGACCGCTCCGAGCCCACTATTTTCTCCGTTGCCCCTTTTGAGTATGAAGGACGAAAAGGCTATATCTACATTGTTTTAGCTGGCCAAACCCTTGAGGCCATTCAGGCTTCCTTATCTTCAAGTTACTTCTTTAAAGGAGGTTTGACCGCCATGACCTACGTCTTAATTTTTGCGCTGATTACCGGTTTATTATTCATTTGGTTTTTAACACGCAACCTTCGGGAAATCATTTTTCAGGTGAATCGCTTTCAGGAGGGAGACCTCAAAGCAAGAGTCCCACAGGCCGAAAAAAACGACCTCTTCGCTTTGGCATTGGCCTTTAATAAAATGGCGGATAAAATCGTCTCGGATATGGAGAAAATCAAGTCGGTGGATGTGATGAGAAGAGAATTAATTGCCAACGTATCCCATGATCTGCGCACTCCATTAGCCATTTTGCGCGGTTATACCGAAACTTTACAGATGAAAAGTGATAGCCTGAAAGAGGCAGATAAAAATAAATATTTAGACATCATTCACAATAGTTCTGAAAAGCTTTCCAATATGGTGGCGCAATTATTCGAATATTCTAAACTAGAGGCCAAACAGGTAGAGGCCCACAAAGAGGCTTTTTTGATTACGGAATTAGCTCATGATCTGCAGGCAAAAAATAAAGTATTGGCGGACCAAAAAAATATTGAACTCAAACTCGAGATGGAAGGAAAAATCCCTTTGGTTTTTGCAGACATTAAACTGGTAGAACGTGCTATTCAGAACCTCATCGATAATGCCCTGAAATTCACGCCGGAAAATGGAGAAGTAGTCATTGGTCTGGATGCTTCACCGGAGTTTGTTCAGGTCATGATCAAAGACAGCGGAAAGGGAATACCAGAGGAGGATCAATCCTACATCTTTGAACGATACCGTCAATCCGATCAACAGAAAGCAAAGCTGGGTGCTGGACTGGGCTTAGCTATTGTTAAAAAAATTCTGGAAATACATGAATCTACCATCAAGGTAGAAAGTGAACCGGATCAGGGAACAGCATTTTTCTTTGCTCTGCCTGCTTACAAAGTTTAGTTGCCACCCCCAAGGTCATAAACCCAAACTATATCTATCCAATTTAAAACAGAATAGCGGGCATATAGTCCGCTTTTTCTATATGTAGCCAAAATATCGATATACCCTTACTATCAAGCTTTGTTCACAAAAAGCTAAATGGTTTCTCCCCTCCGGTGTAAACAATATTTTATCTTTTCTTTCCCGTAACTAATAAAAAATTAACCCGGATTATTCATGCTAAAATCCTCGTATAGCTATAAGGCGGAAAAAAGGTGGTGATGGCTGCTCACCGGTAGTTTCATCCGTGGCTGTTCTCCCTTTGATCGAGGCCGGAATGTTGAAGTGAGCCTTAGAACGAGATTAAAAGCACACCATCAGGCTGAAAATTCGAATTATTGTTAGCGATTTTTGATAATTTTTCAACAATAGCGATGCTATTCTCTCAAAATAATTGGGCATCACTTCTGCAATAATCAAAATTTCGCTGCGAATTTTGGCTTTTAAACTCGCTCTAAGGTAGTAACCTAACTAATCAACAAATATATAATAAAAGCCTATATGCCACTGGCCCCTTCCTTTAATTTGACCATAGGTAACTCCATGCAACAGCCTTACAACTACACAAGGTAAGTCCTCCGATTTTTTTTCAATAAAAACATCAAGTCCAAAAAAGGAAAAGTACATATCACCACCTTCTGCTATAAATTTAAAAAACATGCTATCGAAAAGGTAGATCAAAAAGCGGCTCAATGTGATAAAACAGCCTGACTATACAAAAAACAAATATATTCTTCCTATAAATTCGTTTTCCCATAGCTTGATTTACACCAAAACATTTGGAAAAAAATTCGAATTAAGGCCTTTTATTTTGAATAAAAACACGATAATGCCGTGAACACCCCTCTTTCCTGAAGCAAAATTATATCTGAAATAATTAAATTTCAATAAAGATTTCTATCTCTTCAACATTCTCAATGGAATTTCTCCAATCTACCAGACCACAGAAAAAAAATAACCGAAAGAAGTATTAAAAAAGCCCAAAAAAACTAATCCTTTTGAAACAAATAAAACCAAAACTAGCAGACGATGCCCAGCCGCTGAATAGCATTTCAAAAAATAAGTATTTACGGAAAATAAGCCCATGTAAGAAAATAGCGATTAATAAAAATACAAATTGAAGTAATTCGTGTTAATGAGGTTAAAACCATAAAATTAAGGATGTAAGGCCTTTTTAAATTATAAAATGGCGAATCCATAATCTAAAACAAGCCAACTCATTTTTCATTAAATAACTTCCAATGAAAAACGCTATCACTCTCCTATTATTAACAATTGCTCTAAACCACACTGTTTTGAGCCAATCCTCAAGCGATAAGCAATTGGTTTTCTCCACATGTCTTCAGCTTATTCAGGAAGAATTACCGGAACTTCAACAGCATTCCTTACTGCAATCCAACCAACCGCAGGGTGTTTTCACTGACCAACAACAGGTGGGCAATTGGACTGTAAACATTTACACCAAAAACAAATCTGATCATTTACCGACTCTAGACTTCTATATATATGAGGTAAAAGAAAATAAGGCGCGTCTGGACTTCACGGTTTATGGAGAAGATCAAAACCCTATTAGATGGTACTATATGGAGTTCCAAAAGGAAGCAGAGGAATGGAACCTGACTAACATTAAAACGAAATCGATATAGAAATGAAAAATATAATATTACTCTTAATATGCTTACCTTTCCTTTTTATATCGAAAAGTAAGGGACAGCACTTACAAAATGACGCGCTTCGTTTTGGAAATGATGGAGAGGCTTCTATTAATCAATATGGCAACCTGCTCCAGCCCTTTTATTATAATACCACCAATGACCAATGGTACAAACTAACCTATAGCAACTATCCTCTGGACATCGCCTATGGGTTAGGAGGCGATGGTACAGAAGAGTGGAACATCAATGGAAATACTTTTGAAAACCCCACCATTCAAAACCAACAAATTATCACTTCAGCATTTAATCAAACTCCAGAGGGCAAAGGTTATGGCACCCTTACCTCCACCGGGGAGATTGAACTGAATGGCCACAATTTTTTGGTTGAACAAAGCTATACCCTTCCTCAGGGCGACGCCTTTATTGGCATTCAGGTAAAAGTCACCAATAATGGGGATGCAACTGCGGAAAACTTTAGACTCTGGATTGGAAATCGGGATGATTGGGTGGGAAATACAGATATCCCCACCGAAGTAAGAGGAAATATTAGCGAGGCAGGTTTTCAGGCCATTCCCTCCCCCGACACACCTTCCAACGCTATACAGGTATTCAGTGGGTCGGAAAGCCTGGTATTCTATTCTCCTTACAACAGAGCCAATACCATTATACAATCCTGCTGCAGCTTTAGTAACGTCATAAATCAATCCCCTTCTACTTCCCGTATCGCGGAAGGGAATGATAATTCCTATGGGTTTTATGCGCGATTTGATGATTTGGCAGTCGGTGAAACGGTTGTAATGGACTGGTATTATTTGGCTGGAGAATTAGATGAAATTGATGCGATTTTAGAACAAGTGATTTCAACGGTTTCCCTTTCTGCTATTCATGATGAGGCCTACTTTAATGTCAGGAATTCGGAAAACGCCACAGGCTATTGGGTCATTGTGCCTGAGGGAAGCCCAAGTCCTTCTGCAACAGAAATTAAAGCGGGTATTGATTACCAAAATGTCACCATAGCGAATTCAGGCTCCCAGGCGATGACCGCCGACGAAACGATCTACTTTACCATTACTGAGCTCGAACCAGGAACGGATTATACCATTTATTTTGTCGCTGAGACGAATGAACCGGCATTTTCAGAAATTATCTCCATGGACATCACCACTGATTTGGACACCGACGGTGATGATATAGGTGACCGTCTCGACCCGGATGATGATAATGATGGCACGCCTGATGTCGAGGATGATTTCCCATTAGATCCGGCGGAAGATAATGACCACGATAACGATGGTACCGGTGACAATGCCGATCCCGATGACGACAATGATGGCACGCCTGATACCGAAGACGATTTCCCGTTTGATCCGGCTGAAGATAATGACCATGATGAAGATGGTACAGGAGACAATGCCGATACCGATGACGACAATGATGGCACGCCTGATACCGAAGACGATTTCCCATTGGATCCGGCGGAAGATAATGACAACGATGACGATGGCATAGGAGATAATGCCGATCCCGATGACGACAACGATGGCACTTCTGATACCGAAGATGCTTTTCCTTTTGACCCTTTTGAAGACAATGACCATGATGAAGATGGTACAGGAGACAATGCCGATACCGACGATGACAATGATGGCACGCCTGATACCGAGGATGCTTTTCCTTTTGACGAAAATGAAAGTCTCGATACAGATGGCGATGGTATTGGGAATAATGCCGATCCTGACGATGATAATGATGGCTTAACGGATGAGGAAGAAATAGCACTCAATTTGGATCCATTGGACCGGGATACGGATGATGATGGCGCGGAAGACAATCAGGTGAAAATCAACTTCGTTGCCGGCACCCATGGTAGCATTCAGGGAGATGCCAATCAAATCATCACCAAGGGCGAATCCACCACCGAGGTGGTAGCAATTGCTGAAGAGGGATATGAATTCAAAGAATGGAGTGATGGAGATCAAAATGCTACTAAGGTTATAGAAGAAGCCTCCGAATATCTGAATCTGCTCGCCACCTTCAGACCAATCAGACCAGTGAAGGTAATTCAAAAATGGGGAGACCTCTTACTGGTGGATAATTCAGCTTTAGACTTTGTTTCTTACCGATGGTTTGAAAACAATATTGAAGTCGGTCAGGGGCAATATTTCTACAAAGCAGGAGGATTAAAAGGGGAATATTTCGTGGTAGCCATGAGTGAAGACGGAGAAGCTTATTCCTCTGAAATACTCACGATAGATGGCAATCAGCGAGTATCGGTTTACCCTAATCCATTACCTAAGGGAAGAAGCCTTTCCATTCAATCTTCGCAAGACATGTCTAATGCTGCTATAAAATTCAAACTGTTCGATCAGTTAGGGAATATGCGATTTGAGGGAACTATAAATCCTAAATCAAAAAAAATCAATATTCCGGAATTCCAGGCCGGCATATATCAGTATCATATCATCATTGACGGGATCACGGTATCCCAGGAAAAAATCATCATATACTAAGTGAAACCATTATGAAACCTATTCATATTATAATCGCATTTCTCCTGATCCCGCTTTCCTCCTATGGACAAACACACCAAATGGGCTTTAATTTTGAAGGGGGAGTGAGCTATGGCCTACATCAAATCAACACAGATAATAGTGCTATTAAGGTGAATCCGGGCTCTAGTTTTCAACTTAATCTCCATACCACCTATTTCATTAGTCCCTATATTGGGGTGGGAAGTGGGGTGAGCTTCGGCTGGAATAATGCCCAATTATCCCTGGAAGGCTATCAGGAAGACGTCCCGGCTGTGGATTCGGAAGGGGAGGCTTATATTCTTCAAATTACAGCACAAAGTTTGGAGGATCACGTCCGTATTTCCAATTTGTCCATTCCGGTATTTTTAAGTCTGGCCTACCCCATCAGCGATGGAAACATCTCCCTTTTCGGGAATTTGGGCGTAACCTTTAATCTGCCAATGGCCACAAATTACCAATTGAAAAATGGTACGGTAACAAGCCGAGGTTGGTACCCGCAATATGAGCTGATTTTGAAAGATATTCCGGCGCACGGTCTCCATGAAAACCGAGATAATTGGAATTATAAATCTGACCTGGAGACCCAAGCCCACTTCAATGCACTGCTAGAGCTTGGGCTTAAATATAAAATCCCGGGCGCTTCAGTGATGAGTCTCAGCATTTTTGCACAAAAGGGCTTAACAGCCTTCCATCAGAACGAATTAGAAATGGTTGATGAAGATGGGGCTTTCCCCTTAATGAATGAAGTGGAACAATATAATGGCATCATCAACCAGTCGACGAAAAGCACCTCCCTGATCTATGGAATAAAAATAGGAGTAAACTTTCCGGCTTCATCCCTTTAGCGCATTTTTAAAAGTCCGCATTTCAAAAGAAATGAAGCTATTGCCCATTGTTCGGAGAGATTAAGAGCAGCTTTAAAAGCCAAAATTCGCAGCGAAAATTTGATTATTGCAGAAGCGATAAAGGATTATTTTGAGAGAATAGCATCTCTATTATGGAGGAATTATCCAATATCGCTTCCAATAATTCGAATTTGCAGCCAGATGGTGTGCTTTAAATACGCTCCAACGATGGCTATTATCATAAAGCCATCAAACCACTTCCTCCTAATTCGAGTTTAGAGCGTGTTGAAAACGCTATAGTTATCGTGCACTTCATTGGTTTTTTCAGTAATGAAATACCCCTTATTCGGACAAGTGTTATTTTGGATAATAGTAAATAACAAATGTGTCCCATTTCAAAAAGACTTTTCGTGTTCGCCTATATTTTAAAAAAGCGCTGTCCTCTTACGGATAGCGCTTCGTTTATATTTAGGCGAATAAATTAAACTTCAATAAACGAAAGGTTAACGCTTATTTTGAAGCAGAAAGCTGTCCTAAAATAAATCTGTCCACCACCTCTGCTACGCCATCATCATTATTAGAAGCCACAATAACATCCGCACGATCACGCAATTCCGGATCCACATTGTCCACCCAAACACCTAATCCGGCATATTCTACCATGGACAAATCATTGCCGGCATTACCAACGGCTATGACCTCTTCTGCAGTGATGTCAAGTTTCTTAACCAATCGATCCAAACTCGCCGCTTTATCAATTCCTTTGGGCGTAATTTCCAGATAAAAAGGTTTTGAAAAAGCCACACTTAAATCCGGATAAGCCATACTTAAAAGAGGCTTAATCTCCTGCAATTTTTCCGGCTTTCCTACGATTATGCATTTAGGTGAATCAAATTCCTTTAATTCGAAAAAATCATTCACCAACTCAACCGGCATCTGCGCCAAATTTTCCTCTATCTTCACATATTCACAGTATGATGGACTGATAATATGAGAATCAGAATAAGTCATGATATTTAAAGCAGATTTATGCGCATAACTGTAAAGATCATGAATCTGCTGATTAGTCAATCTTTGATTAAAGATTTCCTCATTATTCCCCATATCCATTACAACCCCACCATTATAAGCAATGATATGAGAGTTAAACTGAGGTAGATTCAGTGCTTTTGCGAAATTGGTCATTGCCGGAGTAGGACGGCCAGAAGCTAAAACTACCTTCACCCCAGCTTCCTGAGCCGCCATTAGCTGCTCATAATTCCTTTCACTGATTTTATGGTCGTCGGTAAGCAGGGTATCATCCATATCCAGCACCAACATTTTATATTGATTACGCATTCGAAAAAGGTTAATTCGAGTTTTCACAGCAATAATCATGCAAAACCAAATTTTAGCGGTTAAGCCGAATAATCCATGCTTAAATCCTCATTTTTTGTAAGGCAAAAAAAATGAAGAATAATTTCCTATTTCGAGTCTTTTCCAGTGAAGCAGATGAATGAGAAGAAAACAATTTTGCCCAAATTTAGGCTATTATAAATCAAAAAAATAACTGTAATGATCCGATAATTCGGGTTAAAATGAATGCCATGGGTTTAACCAATGAATTTGACGGTGCATAAACCGGGCTAAGCATTAGGGGAAAGATGTGGCTCGCTGATAAACAGCTTTAAACCTTTGCCCCTCTTCTTCCCAACTTAAAGTCATTTCTTTTTGACTTACCTCCAATTCATAAACCCTTTCTTCAAGCCCTTCGGTTTTCTCCACCAGCACCAACTCTAATTTATGCGCATGAATCACCCAATAACCATAAAGCCTTTCACCATTCCGCTTACCCTTATAAAAATGATCCCACCTAAAGTATAATTCCTCAAGCCCTCCGCTTTCAGGATCTCCCTCCAAAATCCATAAACCTAAAAGCAAATCCCAGGGAGCCTGCAACCTGCCAACTGCCTTTCGCAAAAACACTTTAACTTGCATCCCCTCCTCCTGCCGCTTCCATTCCATTCGGTCATTTAGAAAATTCACTTCAAAAGGGCCAAATTCATCTTTTATCGCAAGCTCATCCTCTAAGAGGAGCTTATGGCTGGCTACATCAAACTGGTAAATCCCGCCTCCATTAATAATCCCGCCATTTCCCCCAACAAATGTGCGATCTTTCTTAAACTCTACCCACTTTCTAACCGGGGTCATCTCTTCCTTCCCAACTAGGACTTTTTCAACTTCCCACCGCCCAATCAAAGACTGCGCTGAAGCATTGAAATATACCAAAGCCATCATCAATATCACTAAAACTTTAACTTGCATAAGCCACCTCCTTTATCAATTGAACGATGTGATTCCCTATGGACATTTCATTAACCTGATTTCCTGTATTGGCTTGTAGGATAATCGTCCACTTTCCATTTTGAATATTGATCAATAACGACTTATAACCCTCCGTATGCCCGCCATGAATGATATAGGGCCAATCAGTCTCCAAATTCCCCATCTGAAAATCGTCATAAGGACCGAAAACCGCCCAGCCGTATCCATAGGAAATCTCCGGATTAATATCCCCGACATGATTTTGTTTCATGAGCTGAAGACTCTTTTCACTGAACAATCCTTCCTTATTCATCGCATTGGACCAAAGGAGAAGATCATTCCCATTGGAAAATATGCGCCTTCCCAAAGTCAGATCAATAAAATCATTTTGATGCCAGTTCCCTTCCTGATCAAGTTGGTAACCTTTGGCCAGCTGTGGAATTATTTCTGTATTATCGGTAGAGGCAAATGTATGACCTAGCCCAAGCGGTTGACAAATTTTCTTTATCAATAAGTCCTCAAAGGGCATTTGATAAAGGGCTTCTAATAAAACGCTGAGGGCATGGTAGCCAAAATTACTGTAATGAAACTGCTTCCCAACCTCTCCGACAGTCGGAAGCGCACTAATAAACTCCACATAAGCTTTACCCTCAAAATGAGACCGTTTAAACCGACGAAAATTGTCCTCCCTATACTTGTCTTCCAACTGACAATAATCAGCTATTCCGGAAGTATGGAAAAGCACCTGATGCACTGTAATGGCAGGATCAAAGGTATTGGGTATTTTTACACTCAGTAAAAGGGAATGTAAATCATCTTCTAAATTCAATTTACCCTCCTGTCCTGCGATCAGGCAAAGACCAGCCACAAAGGATTTATTCAAAGAGGCGATATCCATCACGTGGTCATTTCGAAGAGGAATTTTCCAATTACGATCAGCCAAACCAATGGATTTATGAAAACGAATTTTCTGTGATTCCGCTACTAAAATACTCCCATGAAAGTTCTGCTGATGATAGAGGCTGTCCATAAGCTGATCCAGACATACAAGCAAAGGATCAGGCTGACTTTCCTGTTGATTATTATTACCTCGGGAAGCTTCACAGCTTACCAATACACAATAAAAGAACAAGTGTAACAGGTAGGTTTTCATAATTTAGACTTTATTCCATTATCGTTCATTTTTTTTATAAATGAGGGAATAATGCCCTATTTGTGGCGAATTTCGCGCTCCTGGGGTGAATCAACCGAATCAAAAAATTTCCTAAAAGCCGCTTGGTATTGATTAGATACCGGAATATGGAAGTCAAGCCCCAGGTCCAGTTCCAATTTATTTCCTTTTCGCCTGCTCCTTTTAATTTTTATGGGATTTACAGCATAAGATCGATGGCATCGCATTATTAGTGCCGTATCCACCTGCTGTTCCAATACTTCTTTCATCGTAATCCGCATCAGTTCCGAACGCATCCCCTGTTTACTTAAAAAGTGAACTTCAACATAATTGTCCGCGGCTTTTAAAAAATACAGGAATTGGTGTTCCAACACAAGTTCATGTTTTCCATTGGCCGCCTGAATACTTACCAAACGCTGACTGGGTGAAAGAACTTTGGTTTTCCCCTTCCATAAATGTAAAACACCAAATGGAAAAACCATTACCGAAAAATACTCCCCCATCATAACCCACCAGGAGGACCAATGCCATTCGGTCCAACTCCAATAATAATTAAATAGCAGATAGGTAATTTGTGCCCCTATAAAGACAGAAAATATTCGGAGACCCCAACTGGATGTTAATTTTAGACGAAAAGTAATGGGCCTCAGGAATTCAAAAAAAGCATACCAGATCGTATTCACTAAACCAAAAGAAACCGTTCTCCAAAGGAAAGAATGACCAGAAAAGGAAATACCCTGCTGAACATGAAAACCCTCATAAATAAATAGGACAAAAAAAGAAACACGCCCGGTAAAAAGGCTCCGAACATGAATTGCCCGGACGGTAATAATCCTTTTATTTTTTTTTGTCTCAAATCCCTCAGTTATGGTGCGCCTGTTTTAATTTAAACATATTTAAGGTGACCATCCAAAGTTTTGCGGCTTAAAAATTAGTCCACAGAGGATGGGAAGCTTAAACAATCAACTAAAATCAAGATTTTACGGATGATATACAACAGTTTAATTCATGATGAAAGTCAGTGTCTGGGCGCTGATATATTATCTAAATATTAAGTAAAATAAAAATAGTAATTAAATAATCATATACTATCCCATTTCATGCCATGTTCATTCATGGTAGACAGTCTTCAATAAAAAATATGAATAATTAAAAATAAAATACTAAGATATTAGTTTTATCAGTACTATATTTACCTCAATACATTATTTTTTTATCAAAATGAGATTGTTTGTCATACAGCTAGACATTTTTGCCTAAAAACGTAAAAAGCGAATCAACAATAGTAACTTTGGGTTCCAACGCCAACAAAGATCTATGTTCAATTCGCTTCACAGCAAACTTACGCAAGAATTTCCAAAATGGGGTAAAGCTTGCTGGAAAAATGTACTCGCCCTAAGTTTAGGCATCATCCGAAAAGGAACCGTTTGTCTTAATAAAGTAAAAGATTCCATCGGTAGCATTTTAGATAATCAGCGTACTTCCGCCTCTGGCCATTACAAACGCTTAACCCGCATATTTACGGAATATTCTGACACCAATTTATGGAGTGATCTATTGCAATTATCCGCCATGCATATGCACAAAGGTGGGGATTTTTTGATGGTCGATGGCACCAGCTGGACGCAAGGGGATCGTACTTTTCATTTCATGACCTTGGCCATTTTGTATAATGGAGTAGCGGTGCCGATCTATTTCATGAATCTGGAAAAGAAGGGCATCAGTAATCAGGAAGAAAGAATTCAGTTGCTTGAAGAGGCGTCAAAGTTATTCAATCTTGAAGGTAAAATTCTCTTGGCTGATCGTGAATATGCAGGACAGAAATTCATCAAATACCTTGAAGATAACGGCTTTAAATATGTGCTTCGGGTAAAAGAATGCAACTTTAAGACTCAGTGGAATGAAAAATCTATGACGAAAGCGCAAATGATTTCAAAAGTCACCAATAGTAAGGTGAAAGGTAAAACGATGTCCGCTAAAATGAAGTTTGAAGCTGGAGACAATTGCCGGATGGTCATCAAGAAAAGTGAAGATGCGGAAAAGGAACCTGTGATTTTCCTTTTGACAAACCTGTCTAAAAACGCATATAAAGTGGCTGAGGACTATCGGAAGCGATGGCAAATTGAGACATGTTTCAGACATTTGAAGACCAATGGTTTTGACCTTGAAAAAATGAATGTTCAGGGAGCAGATAGATGCCGGTTAATGATGGCTATTGTCGTTTTTGCATATTCGGTATCCATAGCTCATGGGTTAAAAAAGTACAAAAATGTTCGTCTGAAAACTTATGCCAATGGTAAAAGGTACAGATCCATTTCCGTTTTTCGAAAAGGAGTCGAATGCATCGCAGAAGCTGGTTACAGAATAGAAAATTGGGGCGAGTATATCCTGAATCACTTCTTGAGTCATGATCGGAAAATTTGCCCCAAATCAATAAATGTCTAGTTGTATGATTGTTTGTAATCATATTATGTTGCCTGCTAATAACAGGAACCACTGCGAAAAGCTTTGCTGTAATTTCCAATATTCCGGACATTAACAAAATGAAGGACTATTCCCAAAAAACGCTGGAAGCGCCTTTTGAATTGTGTTCAGATCAATTAGGAAAATTAGATTTTCAGATGATTGCTCCCATTCAGGCATTAAACCTTCCAGAAACCCAATTAGCTGCAAAACTTAGTTCTCAAATCATTAAAATCGGAGGACTAATACCACAAGCAAGAGAACACTTTTCGGTCGTATTTACAGCGCAAGAAAACGAGGAAGCCTCAAAAGATTATTATATTGTCTGCTACTCCGCAGAGGGCACCTGCCTGAAGACCATGAAAATTGACATTGGCAAAGAAGAGGACTGCTCCTTTTTTTCTGCCATAATAAAGGATAACAGAATTGAGGTAATGCAAAAAAATCGTTGTTATACCTCCAGTGTGATAATAGAGAAATATCGCCTCTAAGCTCAAGTAAACAAAAACGATACGAATGCACAATGAATGGGATTGTCCATTCGTAGCGTCTATTAGCGGAAAGGCAGGATAATTGAAGGCATAATGCCCTACTTTAAGTTTTTTCAACGAAGCAGATGAAGGAGGAGAAAGCAAGCTAGTCCAAATTTGGGCTATTAATAAATCAATAAATACACTTTTATCAGCCTGCAATTAAATCACTTAACCTGTAATCTCCAACCAAATGGGTACCACCCTTCCAACCGAAAAGGGTACCATTAAAAGTAAAATAAATAGGCTAAAAGCCCATGGTTGTTTTCAATAAATTATGCCTGTTGTGTAAGATTCATTGTCTCTCTTAATCGATAAGACTCCCCATCCATATTGATCAAATGAGCTTTGTGAGTCAACCGGTCAATCAGGGCTGCTGTTAAGACCGGGTCAAGGAATATTTCATGCCATCTCTCAAAGTCCAGATTGGTGGTGATGATCGTTGATTTCCTGCCAGCCCTGAGGGATAAATGATTGAATAAGAGTTCCGCACCGGCCTTATCAAAGGAGACATAACCTACTTCATCGCAAATTACCAAATCGTATTTCTCAAATCTGGCTTCGATCTGCCTTAGCGCCTTCTGAGAGTGCGATTCCCGTAGGAGGGTTAGTAAAGCATGGATGGTGGTGAAATAAACGGAATAGCCCATTTCACAAGCTTTCAGTCCCAGCCCAATAGCGATATGCGTTTTACCTGTCCCTGGATTGCCTGCCATGATGATATTTTGTCCCTGGTCGATAAATTCCAGTCGTTCAAGAACCGGTAGCTTTTTTTGGGCCGCCTTGGGAAGAAAAGTACGTTCCAACAGCGAAAGATAGCTCTTTGAAGGAAAACCCGCTCTTCGGATAATATTTTTCTTTCTATTTTCATTTCTATTGATGAACTCTTTTTCTAAAATAGCTAACAGGTAGTCCTCATAGTCCAGATTGTTTTCGGCTGCTTCGGCAGCTAATGTGGTAAAATTATTCCTCAGTGCCGGAAGCCTCAATTCCCTGCTGAGTTCAATGATTCGTTCTTTATCTGACTTTCTCATCCCTTCAGTAATTTAGAGGCCTGTGATATGGTTTGTTGAGCATGATGCAGAATGGTCGAATTAATATTAATCACCGGAGTTTCTTTTTCCTTATTGCCTAGTAAAACTCTGATTAATTCCCAGGTAATGGACGCCGTTGGTTGCTTCCGCTTTATTTGATCCACACATAAAACCAGCCGTTGGTGGTCAATTCCTTCTTTCTGGCAAAAGGCCAGCATCTCGATAAATGATCTTGGATTCGTGCTAAAATGATCATCAAAAAGCCCCTTTAAAAATGGGTCTGAATCCAATGCCACACTTTTTGCTAACGCTCCGGGTTTCATCGCCAATGTGGGTAGGTAATGCTGGAGTGATATTGCCCACTGATGGGTGCCAAATACCCGAGAATGAATCGCAACCAACTCCCCTTGGCAGAAAGCCTTAATCATGTTTGAAGTAACTTCAAGCGTAATAAATTTACCTACAAGATGATCAGGGACAGAATATCTGTTTGTCTTGTAGCACACGGTGGCATACTTATCTACACGTATCTCCTCTCGTTCAAAACAGTGAAATCCACCGGAGTGCTCAAGTAGGTAATCTCGTTCCAATTCCAGTAAATCTTTGGCTGATTCTTCTCTCCCCGTTAGTCTTCGATTATTAATTTTATCTAATTCTATCTAAAGGTAATCATTAGCATCTTCCAGTGATTTAAAAGATATTTTTCCCGCAAATGATTTCCGGCGAACATACTCTACACTTCGTTCTACTTTACCTTTTTCATTCCCCTTTCGAACATTACAAAATCGATGACTGAAACCATAATGAGCTTTTAAATTAATGAATGCTTCGGTGGGTTCCTTCTCTGTTTTACTGATGAATGACTTAACTGCTACACGCATATTATCGTAAACCACTTCACGATAAACACCTTTTACATTTGCAAAATAACGGACATGAGCCTCCTGAAATGCAATACTATCCTGCCGGTTAAACAGGTAGGCGAATCGATGATTACTATAGCCAGATGTGAAGACTGCCAGCTGTATTACACGCAGCTTTCCATCTATTTCTAATTTTATCTCTCCCCAATCAAACTCCGTCATACTTCCAGCAGCAATTTGCTGTCGGATATATGCCTCTTTCCTTCTATTTGCCTTTTTCTTTTGCAAGTTATGCACATACACTTGAATAGCTAATGGAATAGCCCTCAGATTCCAGGCATTCATGAATATCAACCGCCTTTAAAAGCTGCTTTATTAAACCCAAACCTTGTCGGCGATCATTTTCTTCCAATAGAGATTCAATTCTTGCGATGACCTTATCTGTCAGCTTCGAATTAGTTCGATTAGAGGAGTCATACTTTAGATGTATTGCCAAACTCGCTCTCAGGGCACTTTGAAAATCATTGTGTTGAGGCCGTAAATCTTCAAATTCCTTAAGATATTTTCTTACGGTCCTTCTACCAACCTTCAATTCCTTTACAATAGTACGCTGGCTTTGATGGTCCCTGTATTTCCTTAGCAGGATTTCTTGTTTCGTGTTCATAGATACCATTTTGTAATCTAATTCAATTTCGAATTAGATTGGTGAAGTGGTACCCTTTTCAATTAGAAGGTGGTATCGTTTTCATTGGTGATTACATTAACCCGAGCTACCGAATTTAGCAGTGAATACTTCGGATAAAATATCATCCCAGTAAAAGTACTTTTATTAAGGTGAATAAACAGGCTTATAGAATTTGGCAAGTGCGAATTCAAATAATTGTCCGATTAACCCTTGATAGCAGGAAAAAATATGGACGGAATAAAACAGGGCACAAAAGCAGAGGAACTGATCATCAGAGACTTCTGTAAAAGCCACAAAAAGACACGCTTTAGATAGGCAAAAAAAAAGATTGACCTCCACAATAAAGAAGTCAATCTAAAAATCTAGCTTATAAAAACAGTCATTTAGGAGCCCTGGCGTCTCTTGTTTCGGCGCTCCATAATAATTTTGTAAGCTTCCTCTAAAGTCAATATCCCTAATTGATTCAATTGCTGGAAGCTGAGCTGTCCTTGAGTTTGATTTAAAGTATTCATCTTTTAAGTCTTTTCGTGATTTATTCATTCACCTATTTTAGACAAATACCAAACCAAAAATCATCCAAAAATATAGTTTATGATTAACATCCTCAACAGTATTTACAACGACCTGACTTACAGTTACTTAATCGCTACAATTTTAAAATATGGCTTAAAAATAAAATTTCTATAACCCATTAATAATTACAAATGCTGCCCGTAAGTTTCAATGAACTGCTTAAATGCTGTAATAATATCTTCATGGTAAGCCTCAATGATCTCATTATGGTCCACGGGTAAAATCTCCAAAAACTCAATGTCATCCACAGTGACTGAAAAAGTAATATCACCGTCATAATTCGGTAGGACTACAAACTGAGGATTCTGTTTATGAAACAACAGCATCTGTCCCTCCACCACAAAAGTGGTAAAGAATCCATCAATTTTAATCGGTCCGCAATAAGGCAGGTTCCACAACCGGTAGATGGAAAATGGCAGTGGCGGGACATCAAAACCCGTCGTTTCATTCAAAAAATCCCCCATTTTCAACGCTTCATCCATGTCCTTAAAAAAGATGGCCTCCTCTACTTTTTTTGTGAAAAAGACCTCGTTCTTTTTAGGATCAAAAGAAAGATAGGAATTCCCAAGGGTGAAATAAAAATGATCCTTCTCAAAGAGACTGATCTTTTGCTCCTCAAAACCTACAAATAGTGGCTCCTCCCGGAATGGCCCTAAAATAACCTTCTCCGGCAATGGCTTATCAAAAATAGCCATTTCGCTCACATCCCAGGTACTTAATCTGCGCGCATCTGTGTTTTTGGATAAATAAGGTTCAAAATCCTGATCCTTAAATTCCAGTTTATAATAATAAAAATCTACCTGCGGAATATCTTTATAGCTACTGAATTCTCCATGAAAGTCCACCGGCATCGTCTCCCTGTAATTGGCTATTTTCTCATCGTCCTCAAACTGGGCTCCCATCCCGGCCAATATTGGGCGGGCAATTCTACCCACCAGCATCAAATCATGAACATCATCTCCCTTTTCTTCCTCTTCAAATTCTGCCATCAATTCCTCCCGGATATTTTCAATTTCTTCGTCCATATCCTCAAAATCGTCCTCCTCCGCTTCCAGAAAGTCAAAATAAAAATCCGCCACGGATTTTAAGAAGGCATGACGCTCTTCCTCCCTCTCCAGGGGCAAATGGAAATAGTGCTTGACCTTAAATATATAAGGAATATCATCCTGCGTTTGAAAAATCACCTCATGATCCTCCCGTACCGCCGGAATCCCCAATTCTTCATCATAAGGCTGCACCTCTATCAGACACGAAGGGCTATCCATGCACAAAATATGTTCCACGTCTTGCGCCACCTCATCTGAGGTGCATACAAAAAAACGTGGAAGTTGCTCACTATGATCCTTGTAGGGCATAATTTTTAATAATATGATGAAAATCTCATCAAAATATAAGGATTAAAATGGAAAGAAAGTGCTTCCTGTGGGAGAAGTGGACATTAAATATGCTTATTTAGCAGGAAAGGTACTGGGAATCAAGCCCAAAAAAAACCGCCCAATTTGGGCGGCTCTCTAAATTTGGTCGTTTAAAATTTCCACATCAAAAAGTCAGTGAGGTGTTTGGCTCAGGTCCCATTTCGAAGACCAGCTCCCCACCCTTTGTGATGTCAGCATGATTGATAAATGCTTTTTCCAGCGGCTTACCATTCAAACTCACTTTCTGAATATAAATATTTTTTTCGTTGTTGTTATGCGCTACCACCGTAAAAGTTTTGCCATCTTTTACTTTAATAGTGGCTTTGTCAAATTTTGGCGACCCGATGTCATAATCACCCGTTGCAGGATTCACCGGATAGAATCCTAAAGCGCTGTAGATATACCAGGCCGACATTTGACCACAGTCTTCATTGCCACAAACCCCATCAGGTTCTGCACGGTACTGCGTGGCCAGGATCTCACGAACGCGCTCCTGGGTTTTCCAGGGTTTGCCTACATAATTATAAAGATAAGCCACATGGTGGGAAGGCTCATTTCCGTGCGCATACTGGCCGATCATCCCCGTAGAGAAAATTGGAAGATCATCTTCCGGCGCCGGAAAATAATTAAAATTAGAATCCAATTTAGCTTCAAACTGAGGCTCGCCCATTTTATAAATTAACCCTTCGATATCCTGAGGGACAAAGAATACATAATGCCATGCATTGGATTCACAGTAATCATCAGAATAATTCTTAGCGTCAAATCCTTTTTCTCCTACCCAATTGCCTTTTTTATCTTTTGGTAAGATCCAGGTCAGACCATCGTGATAAACATTCTCCCAATTGGCTGCACGTTTCATGAACATTTCATAATCCTCCTGCTTATTCAAAGCTTTGGCCAATTGCGCAACACACCAATCATCATAGGCATATTCCATGGTTTTGGATACGGACCAGTTCTCATGCCCGTCTGAATGTGGCACGTAACCTAATTCCTTATAAGTATCAATCTCGCGATTGTCCATCATGGCCGCGGCTTTACAAGCTTCGAATAATTTTTCCGCATCCATATCATTCAGCAAGCCCTTGAAATAAGCATCTGTAATCACCGGCACGGCATGGTAAGCAATCATCATATAAGTCTCATTTCCTTTCATTGACCAAACCGGCAACTCCCCAATTTCTTCATAGTAAGCCATCAAGGACTTCACCATATCCACTGCACGGTCCGGATCGATCATGGTATACAAAGGATGCGCTGCCCGGAAAGTGTCCCACAACGAGAAAGTATCATATCGTGTATAGCCTTTTGCCTGATGGATTTCCTGATCGGCTCCTTTGGCGCGTCCGTCCACATCGGAGTGAATGGTTGGTGCCAAATGGCTTTGATACATTGCTGTATAAAAAACCTCTTTATCCTTCTGAATAGGCGTTTCAATGGCGATTTTCCCTAGTTCCTCGTTCCATTTTGACTTTGCAGTCGCCCGAATAGCATCAAAATCAAAACCCGGACATTCTGCGGACATATTGTTCATCGCCCCTTCAATATCTACAGAAGACAAAGCCACTTTCACCATGATTTCCTTTGCCTCTTTACCTGCAAAATGGAAATAAGCCTTGGTGAATTTAGAATTCACTTCATTACCATCCACCTTTACAGCGGTATTGTTACCCGAGGTTTTCTTGTCATAGGCCTTTTGATAATCATACAATTCATAGGAAGAAAAAGGCTCCGAAAATTTCATCACGAAATGCTCCTTTTGCACGGCTGCCCAACCCGAAGAATAACGGTAACCCACCACGGTCTCATTATCAATCACTTTGATCTGAGTAGCCGTTGGTGCATCCCAGTTTAAAGCATAGCCCAAATCCAATTTAATCTTTGAACCTTCGGCTGCGGGCATCTGATAACGATGTACCCCAACACGCTCCGTAGCGGTCATTTCGGCCTTAATGCCATAATCCAGCAATTCAACTTCATAATAGCCGGGAGAAGCAGCTTCCTGATCATGAGAGAACAAAGAAACCTCCCGCTGAACCGGACCTTCCACAAGGTGACGATCACTTTTATCATTCAGAGGCATCACCAAAATATCGTACAAGTCACCCGCTCCGGTGCCGGAGAGGTGGGTATGACTGAATCCGGCAATGGTGCTGTCGGGCCAGAAATACCCGGCAATACGATCCCATCCACCATAACCATTGTCAGGACTTAGCTGAATCATACCATGAGGAACCGTAGCTCCGGGATAAGTATTCCCAGGGCCATCCGTTCCGGTGAATGTATTAACATACTGGGTATAGTCCACCGCAGCAATTGTAGTTTCTTCCGTTGTCTTACAACTCATCAGGGCGATTGAAGCCAGCAAGAAAAAATGTTTGAATGACATTTATTTTGAAGATTTAGACAGTGAAAAATCAATTTGAGCTCCTTCAGTCAAAGTTTTATGATCAATGAACAAACGATCCTGCTCCTGGCCATTCACTCTAAAGGATTTAATATAAGGTCTGCTATCTGATTTTGGCGCGCGAATTACAATATTCTTTCCGCCGTAATAATGTTTATCCAAATGAATAATTACCTCCTCAAATCGGGGGGTAGTCACCAGATATTCAGCACTCCCGGCCGATTCCGGATACAATCCCATCATCGAAAAAGCCAATAATGAAGACATGGTACCGGTATCATCATTTCCGGGCAGACCTGATGGTGTATTAGCAAAATCCTCCTCAATCATAGCCTTTACCTTTTGCTGCGATTTCCAACGATAGTTTTGGGCATAATTATATAAAAATGGATAGGCCATATCCGGCTCATTGTCCGGCTCATAGTGGCCTTCATCAAATACGACATCCAGCTGCTTTACAAAAGATTCTTCTCCTCCCATGGTTTGGATTAATCCGGGAATATCATGAGGGACCATAAAGGCGTAGTGGTAAGCAGAGCCCTCTACATAACCAATGGCATGAGTGAAATTTTCCCCATCTTTAGGATTAAAAGGATTTAGAAATTCCCCATTTTTCATTTTTGGTCTTAGGACTTTCGTCTCCGGATCGTAAAAATGTTGATAGCCTTTTGTTTGTGCCAACACCTCTTCCGAAAGCTTTTGTTCGCCCAAAGCACCTGCAAATTGCCCGAAAGCATAATCGGCAATATTGTATTCCAAAGTAGTGGAAACAGCGCCCCAAACACGGGCTTCCCCATTATCTTCCCCACCGAAAAGGTCACTCTTCTCTGCTTCTACAGGAATATAACCCAATTCATGATAATACTTATTCCCGGGACGAACAGGGTTATTTTCAGTGGTGAAATAATGCTTTTTCATTGCTTCCAACGCCACCTTCGTATCAAAATCCTGAATCCCTCTCAAATAGGTATCCGCAATCACGGCCACCGCAGGGTCTCCGACCATGGTATAAGTCTCCGTGGAGTTCAACTCCCATTTCGGCAACCAGCCACTTTCCTGATAAATATCGAGCATGGTTTTCACCATTTCCGACTGCTGCCCGGGATATAATAGCGACATTAATGGATGTAAACTTCTATAAGTATCCCAAAGAGAAAATACAGTGTAGCGGTCGTAATCTTGTGTTTGGCCAAAACCCTGATGTCCGGAAAGGTTAAATTCCCCATTTACATCAGACTGAATATTAGGATGAATTAAAGTATGATAAAGTGCCGTATAGAACATTTGCTTATCATCTTCACTCCCACCTTTTACCTCTACTACTCCTAATAGCTCATCCCATTCGGCTTGCGTTTCTGCCAGAATATCCGCAAAATCCTTATCACTGGTCTCCGCTTTTAGATTCTCACGCGCATTTTCTATGCTTACATAGGATACCCCAACTTTTACCTCAACTGTAGAAGGCTGCTCGTGATGATAAGTCATGTAAACCCCGATAGAATCCCCTACCACATGGTTACGATATTGCTCCAATAATCGTAATTCACCATTATAAGATTTCATCCATTGTTCTTCTACTCCGGTATTTGGACGCGCTTCTTTCCATACCCCGAACTCATCTGCAGGCTCAGAAAATTCCATTACAAAATAAACCGGATATACTGCTTGTGGATTATTATAACAAAAGGATCCTACCGTTACCATACCTTCCACCTCTTGGTCGGAAACCACCTTCACCATCCCCCCCTGTTCATTAGTCAGACCAAGGCCGAGATTTAAGAGTACATTATTTTGCCCTGCCGGAAAGTGATACTTACTTATTCCTACCCTACGGCTTGCAGTAGCTTCCACCTGTATATTGTATTTCTCCAAGGTGGTGGAATAATATCCTGCGGAAGCCTTTTCATTTTTATAGGTGGATCCATACTCCTGCCAATGAGGAGTAAGCTCACCACTGGTGGGCATCGTTAAGATTACGCCAAGATCCGGACAACCCACCCCGGATAAGTTCACATGGCTAAAGCCACTCAGGAAGGTATTTTCATTCCAATAGGCCATGGAATTCCACTGGCTATCCTTATCAATCACATTTTGTTCCCCCGCTGCATTAAAGGGAGAAACGGTGACCATGGGACGAGGCGCCACTGCCCCCGGATAAGTGGCTCCATAATTGGAGGTACCTATAAACGGATTGACAAAAGAAGACCATTTTTGAGCCTTGGAGGAAAGGCCACATAGTAAAAATACTCCCAGTAACAGAAAGGATTTTTGATACATACCAATGGGGATTTATTAAAAAATCAGAGGTGATAGCAGGCCACCACCTCCAAGGATGATTTATTTTAAGGATTGAGGACGATATTCTGGTGAAATTCCCCAGTGAATTGAAGGAGTATCCCCCATTTGCAATTCCAGGGTTCCGCCTTTCATAATATCTTCATGACGAATGAAGGAATAAGGATAATCCTTGCCCTCTAATTTTACCGACTGAATATAAATATTTTTCTCACTATTATTTTTGGCAATTACCTTGAAGGTCTTATTACCTGGAACTTGAATTTCCGCCTGATCAACTGTGGGACTTCCCAAAACATAGTCCCCGGCCACAGGATTCACCGGGTAAAACCCTAATGCATTGAACACATACCAGGCCGACATCTGTCCTACATCCTCATTGCCAGGCATACCATTAACCTGATCATTGAACATTTCAGAAGAGATGCGTCGGGCCATTTCGGCAGTTTTCCAGGGTTGCCCTACATAGTTATATAAATAAATAGTATGGTGCCCTGGTTCGTTGCCCTGTGCATATTGCCCGATCAGACCGGTGATGTCAGGAGAGCCTCCCTCGCCCATATCCCCTTCAATGATAAACAGGGAATCCAATTTGTTCGCAAAAGCAATATCAGACCCGAACAAATCAACCAATCCTTCTACATCATGCGGTACTAACCAGGTGTATTGCCAGCCATTTCCTTCACAAAAATCATCTTCCCGATGGGTAGATTTAATAGGATCATAAGGAGTTCTCCAGCTGCCATCGGCCAATTTCCCTCTCATAAACTGAATATCGCGATCGAAATAATGACGGTAATATCCCGCACGTTTCATGAACAGATCATAATCCTCCATTTTCCCGAGTTTCTTGGCCATCATAGCAATCGCATAATCATCAATGGCATATTCCAATGCCTTTGCCACTGCCTCCTCCTCTTTATCCGCAGGAATATATTCCTGATTTCGAACAAAATTTAAACCGCGCTGATCGTAGTCCTTAAATTTTCGAATGGCCGCATAAGCTTCTTCCGCATCGAAACCGTCAAACCCTTTTAAATAAGCATCCACGATTACCGGAATTGAGTGGAAGCCCACCATTGTATTGGTTTCACTTCCCATTAAATGCCATACCGGCAACTGGTCTTGTTGAGCCTCAATCGTCAACAAGGAGTTTACCATATCATTCACCCGCTCCGGTTGTGTAATGGTATACAAAGGGTGGGCAGCACGGTAGGTATCCCATAAAGAAAAGGTGGTCAAATTATCAAAACCGGGATTCGGATAAACCTTTTTGTCTGAACCACGATAGGCGCCATCATGATCATTGAATAAAGAAGGAGCGGTCATCGTTCGGAACATGGCGGTATAAAAAGTTCTTTTTACCGATTCATCCTTGCTATCAATTTTCACTTTTTCTAGCGCTTCCCCCCATTTTTGAGCAGCTTTGGCTTTCAGGCCGTCAAAATCAAATCCAGGTGCTTCCGCCTTCATATTTTCCCAGGCTTTAGGTGAACTTACCGGAGAGATCGCCACTTTTGCTTCAATCACGCCCGCGTGTTTTTTGCCGAAGGAGAATACGGCTTTTGCCTTATCGCCACCTATAGCTGTTTTTCCCTTGACCGGTTTGGTATCGTCAAAAAAGGCAATTTTCCTGACTGGCTCGGAGAATTCAATAGCGAAAAATAAACGTTGATCTTCCGACCAGCCTTTGGAATGACGATAACCCTCCACACGAAATTCATCCACTACAACGATGGATGTTTCAGTGGCCTTGTCCCAACCAATTCCATCTTTGAGGTTCACCAACACATGCGCCTCCTCTTTTGCATTATGAAAAGTATAACGATGCGCTCCAACGCGCTCTGTAGAGGTCAATTCCGCACGTACCTGATATCGATCCAATTCCACGCTATAAAATCCAGCAGCAGCCACCTCATTTGCATGTGAATAAGGAGACAAATACCCGGATTCAGGATTTTCGATAGACCCCCGATCCGTGGAAGGAATTTTCCCGCTGAGCGGCATCAATAACACATCACCTAAATCACCAATACCCGTACCACTCAGATGCGTATGTGCAAAACCGACAATGGTGGTATCCGACACATGGTAGCCGGAGCACCAGTCCCATCCTTGCGTAACATTCGACGGCCCTAGTTGCACAGCCCCGAAAGGAACATTCGCTCCCATAAACACATGCCCATGCTCGGCGGTACCTATCCGCGGATCCACATATTGAACCAGATCCTCCTGCGCCTGCAGGGGACCTGCCGCAAATAGGCCAGCGGCCAATAAACTCGTGATTTTCTTAAAGACTGCTTTCATCTATTTCAAAGTATTAAAAATTCAAAACCACAGCATTTTCATTAGCTGCAAAAAAGCGTTCAGATCCTGCCACTTAGAAGGTTTTTAAAAGGCAAGCTGAATCAATTGATACTTCAAACATAGCCAGGCCCAAGCTACAATGAAGAGGACTTAAAGACTTACAGCTGGGTTACATTTTAAAAAATTCGTGATTTTTTAGGGATACTTATAAGATTTTACCAATTGTCACCCTGAAGAACACCCAAAACATTGTCATATTTGAATTATTATTTTAGGCTTGTTTATTACCTCTCCTTCCGGCTACAAATGGGAATTAGGGAAGTAATTAAGAAGGGATAATTTTTAATTGAGCCGGATTATGCATCCTTAAAACCCCATTTAGCTTTAGGGATGAAAAAATGAGGGGATTTTTCCAATTTTGGTTTTTTCCAACGAAGCAAATCCATGAGGAGAAAGCAAGCTTAGCCTAATTTAGGCCATTAATAATCATGGAAAAAGAACCCTATTATACTAAAGATAAGCACCGTGAAATGGCGTTTTAAATTTGGCGGTGAATAATTCGGCTTAACCCAATCTTCAAGATATCGGCAGAGGATTTAATAAAACACGAAATCAGATTAACAGTCGTTAAGTATCAAATTAATCATATTGCGTTTTAAATTCACGAGATTAACCTCTCTATAATTATTCATTAGAATTTAATAAAATGTGATTCATGGTCTAATAATTGGAATAATTTGCATGGCAATTAAAATACCCCCCAAAAAAAAATCGTGAAATTAGAATGAGGAATCTTTACATTTTTTTCTTTTTCCTTTTACCCTATTTATCATGGTCCAATCCCATTGATGGCCAACCATCGATCGGAGGATTGGATTTTATGAGCTCGGAAAAAAAGCCCTCTGAAATTAGCACACTAATCCTTCCCAGAGACAAGTACCTCCCGGCTGATCCAAAAATGAACATCAGCTTTGAAATGGAACTAAAAGACAGCCCAATTCTAGGGAATATCTTGAGGTTGATCAGTGAGGAAAATGTCCTGGACTTAAAATTCGAACCAACCAATAACCGCCCTTATGCTGCTTTGATCATACTGGGGGATTTTTTAGAGAAAGAAATTAAAATTAAAATACCAAAAGACCTATTGGAGCAAAGATTATGGCAATTGATCAACATCGAAATTGATCAGTACCATCAAAAGCTTCTCATTAGGGTTGGAGATCAAGAATTCCAAACATCGCTCACCCAACCCCTTTCTGAAAGTGTTCAGCTTCATTTTGGTGCTTGCAAAGTCCCAGGTTACACCACCAGAGATGTGCCCGGATTTTCGCTGAGAAATATCCATTTCACTTCGGGAACCCATGTCTATCATTGGCCCCTGAATCAATCCGAGGGAGAAATTGTCATCGAAACGGAGGCTGGTTACCACGGGCAAATTATCCACCCCAACTGGCTGGCACTTTACCACCATTATTGGCAGGAGGTAGCCGTTTTAGAAAATAACTTCCAACCCGCGATTTTCCATGACAGCCTGGAAAATCAATTGCATATTGTAGGCTCCAATAAACAAATTATATTTGATTTCAATAAAGAGCAATTGGTGCAAGAGAACACCCTTGAATTCCAAAGCCAAAGTCCACTGTTATTGAACGGCCTAAATATTCAGGGAACCGATCAAGGCTTACTGTATGACGTTCGGGGTGGAAAAACCATTGATTACCATTATCATCAACAGCCAAACTTTAATCATTTAGATAATGATCTCCCCCTGGATTATTGGCATCAAAGTCTTTTTTATGATATTTATAAAAACCAAGCCTACACCTTTGGCGGCTATGGCTATTTCACCTTTAAAAAAGACTTTAGGTACTTTGATAATAAAAAGCAGCAATGGGCAAATACTGCATTTAAGGGAGATGAAATCTCGCCCAGATACCTGGCGGCAATTGGCTATTTAGAGGACAATAAATACCTGTTATTTGGTGGTCATGGTAATCTGGATGGGGACCAGGCTAAAGGAACTCAAATCTTCCATGATTTATATGAGATTGATCTGAAAAACCAATCCGTTAAAAAACGCTGGGATCTCAAGAAAACCCATGAAATGGTACCGGGCCATCATCTGGTAGTCTCACATGATCGTAAACACTTTTTTACCCTGATGCATTCCGCCAATGAACCCAAAGATGCCGTCAAGCTGGCAAAAATTAATTTGGAGAATGGTAATCTCGAATGGGTGAGTAATGGTATTCCTAATGAGTTCAAAGATACCGAATCCACCATCAAATTATTTCACCACCCCAAAAGTCACCGTTTTTACGCAGTGCTAAAGCACGGAGATTATAATCAGGATCATTCCGAAATAAAAATTTATAAACTTCAAGGCTCTCCCAGAAGTGCTGCTCAGCTCGCCGCTCTGGACATTATGCCTGAAGAAAAAAGCAATTACTATTTTCTGGCAGTGCTTCTTTTGCTTATTCCCCTACCGGCCTGGTGGTGGATTAAAAGAAAAAAGAATGCCACGGAAACTGTTGTAGCCCCAAAACAAAATTTTGAGACCCGACAGGTGACCGCTTATGAGCCTTTGGTCCTAAATGAACAAAATAAAGCCCTGCAAAATGCCATTTACTTATTTGGTGGTTTTAAGATTTTTGACAAAGAGGGAAACGACATTTCTGGTGAAGTGACAGAGAAATTAAGACAATTACTCTTGATCATTCTTTTCCACCCCTACATCATGGGCAGGGGGATCAGCTCTCAGGAAATGGTGGATATTTTGTGGCCGGGGGCTCCAAAATCCAAGTCCAAGAATAACCGATCAATATCTATCAGACGCTTACGGTTGATCTTACAAAAATGCGAAGGTATAGAAATTACCTTCCAAAATGGGGAATGGTTACTGGACGTATCGTCGGGAGCTTATTGTGATTTTGAAGCCTTTGTGAATTTGAGAAATCAACTGAAAGCCGAAGACAAGGAAAATCAAATCAACCAACTCAGCGCTTTATATGAGATTATTCATAGTGGCATATTCGTCGCCAATAGTAAATTGGACTGGTTAGAAAATACCACTTCCCACATTCAATCAGATATCATTGACATCCTGATCCTATTCGCTCATCAGTGTAAGAACCCACTTTGGGTATGCGATATTGCGGACGTTATTTTTAAATTCGACGAGTTGGAAGAGCAGGGATTGTCTTTGAAAATTCTTGCACTAGCTCACCTGGGTAAAAATGTGCAGGCACACAATGAATATGATCGCTTCTCCAATCAGTATGAAAAACTATTCGGAGAACCTTATGAAAAGAGTTTTCAAAGCCTAAGCAAATAGTGCATACAGCTAGACATTTTTGCCTAAAAACGTAAAAAGCGAATCAACAATAGTAACTTTGGGTTCCAACGCCAACAAAGATCTATGTTCAATTCGCTTCACAGCAAACTTACGCAAGAATTTCCAAAATGGGGTAAAGCTTGCTGGAAAAATGTACTCGCCCTAAGTTTAGGCATCATCCGAAAAGGAACCGTTTGTCTTAATAAAGTGAAAGATTCCATCGGTAGCATTTTAGATAATCAGCGTACTTCCGCCTCTGGCCATTACAAACGCTTAACCCGCATATTTACGGAATATTCTGACACCAATTTATGGAGTGATCTATTGCAATTATCCGCCATGCATATGCACAAAGGTGGGGATTTTTTGATGGTCGATGGCACCAGCTGGACGCAAGGGGATCGTACTTTTCATTTCATGACCTTGGCCATTTTGTATAATGGAGTAGCGGTGCCGATCTATTTCATGAATCTGGAAAAGAAGGGCATCAGTAATCAGGAAGAAAGAATTCAGTTGCTTGAAGAGGCGTCAAAGTTATTCAATCTTGAAGGTAAAATTCTCTTGGCTGATCGTGAATATGCAGGACAGAAATTCATCAAATACCTTGAAGATAACGGCTTTAAATATGTGCTTCGGGTAAAAGAATGCAACTTTAAGACTCAGTGGAATGAAAAATCTATGACGAAAGCGCAAATGATTTCAAAAGTCACCAATAGTAAGGTGAAAGGTAAAACGATGTCCGCTAAAATGAAGTTTGAAGCTGGAGACAATTGCCGGATGGTCATCAAGAAAAGTGAAGATGCGGAAAAGGAACCTGTGATTTTCCTTTTGACAAACCTGTCTAAAAACGCATATAAAGTGGCTGAGGACTATCGGAAGCGATGGCAAATTGAGACATGTTTCAGACATTTGAAGACCAATGGTTTTGACCTTGAAAAAATGAATGTTCAGGGAGCAGATAGATGCCGGTTAATGATGGCTATTGTCGTTTTTGCATATTCGGTATCCATAGCTCATGGGTTAAAAAAGTACAAAAATGTTCGTCTGAAAACTTATGCCAATGGTAAAAGGTACAGATCCATTTCCGTTTTTCGAAAAGGAGTCGAATGCATCGCAGAAGCTGGTTACAGAATAGAAAATTGGGGCGAGTATATCCTGAATCACTTCTTGAGTCATGATCGGAAAATTTGCCCCAAATCAATAAATGTCTAGTTGTATGCAAATAGTGGTATTAAAAAAAGGGAGTCCTGATTGGAGACTCCCTTTTTTCATATTTTGACTATAGATTATTTGATAGAATAAGCTCCCTTAAATCGCTTTTTCTCTACTTTATATTTTCCTTTAGATTTTATTACTGTATTTGAAGTTGAGGTCGTATGCCATTGATTACTACAAACTGAAAATAAAGACATTACCACAAAATAAATAATTAACTTTTTCATGATATAGGTTGATGTACAATTATAAATAGGATATAAAACAACCTACAAACAATATACTAGAGGCGCTCAGTTCTTTCTTAAGAATCATGCATTCTAATTAAAAACAAATTGAATGATTTGGAAAGAAAAACACCTAAAACACCCTATTTAATCTACGAAAATGAGTATTAATTACAGTTAAGTTCGCTACTTATAATATATATCATATTAAACTTGATGCTTTTATTACATTGAAATGAAATCCATAATTATGAAAAAGAGAGCCACAGCATAAGCATCAAATAAGACACTCCTAACAATCACTACCTACACAAAGTACAATTCCCCCATTTCTTCTCCCCCATGGAAACAGTAAAAAATTCAGCAAAGCACCTTCTTGAAGCATTTTGAGGTACAATGAAGGTCAAATCAGCTATCAACACGGGCGCAGGAAAAACCATAAGGGTAAAATAATATTTTTTATAAGTTTAAGTCAAATGGCTGGGTATTTGAGATAGACTTCCTAAAAAACTACTTAGGGTCTGCTGAAATAGCTCGAATTATCTAAAAACGACTGAAGATCAACTTATTAAATCACATTAAATCTCTTTTAGTGCAAGGGGAAATTTTGTAAATTGTCCTTTAAATAGCCCCAGGGCTCCTTTCCTACTTTTTTAGCTTGCACTATGATTAAGCATTCCCCTGATCAACTTGAGATTTCTGATTTTATGGACCCGTATTTGGGTGGCCTTAATCCCAATAATAGATGGATTATTATGGCCAAAGAAATTCCTTGGAGTCAATTAAAAAGGATCTATGAACGGAACATGTCCTTCGACAAAGGAGCTAGACCTAAACCAGCGCGTTTAGTGATTGGAGCCTTGATTATCAAACACAAATATAAGTTGTCTGATAGAGAAACAATTGAACAAATCAAAGAAAGTCCATATCTACAATACTTTGTTGGATTGCATAAATTTCAACATGATCAGGTATTCGATTCTTCATTATTTCCGACAATTAGAAAGCGTTTGACCATAAAAGACTTTAATGATTTAAGTCACTTACTCCAGAGTCATGACGTTAGTATTGATGAGCAAAGCGAACTTCGTGATGAAAAAAATGTAGAAAGTGATACAAAATATAAGAAGCCTGAAATTGAAAACTCGATTTCAGTTGATGCTACTGTAGCGGTGCAAGAAATTCCTTATCCGACCGACCTGGCTTTGATCAATAAGGCTCGCATTGAATCAGAAAAAATCATCGATATATTATGGGAATTTGTTAAAACAGATGCTAAGAAACCTAGAAGCTATCGACAAAAAGCCCAAAAAGAATTTCTAGCGTTGACAAGAAAAAAGAAGAAAGGCGCCGATTTTTGGAGGGCTGCAAATCGAAAACAACTACAGTATCTTCATCGAAATATAGGGCATATTCATCGTCTATTAGACCAAATTAAGGTAGGTATTCCTTTGAATAAGCGTTTTTTGAAGCTATTGTATGTTATTCAAGAAGTGTATCGCCAACAAATGGAAATGATTGAAGAGAAGAAAAATACGGTTGGTTTCCGTATTGTAAACTTATATCAACCACATATTCGCCCCATCATAAGAGGGAAGTCTGGAGCGAATGTTGAATTTGGAGCTAAAATATCAATATCTATTGACCAAGGCTATTCTTATATTGACCATCATGATTTTGAAGCATACTATGAAGGGGAAGAGGAGATTATCAAAAAGCATATTGAAGCACATAAACTACGGCACCCTCACACTAAGCTAAATGGAATTGTTGGAGACAAAATTTATGGAAATCGAAATGCTAGAGAAGTTTATGATCAAAATGATATAACTTTCGTCGGCTCACCTCTTGGAGCTCCTCCTAAAGATCCTGAAAAAATTAAAGAGCGGGAAGAGAATAAGGTTATCCATCAAAAATTGAGGAGTCATGTAGAAGGAAAATTTGGACAAACTAAAAGAGGGTATGGATTGAATAATATTAAGGCACGAAGATCAGACACCACAAATTCTTGGATTGGTGCCATCTTCTTTATTGCTAACCTTGAAAGATTCATGAAAGGAATCTTTTTTGACCTTTTTTTCATTATTTATGAATATGATTTATGGGCATTAGTAACATCAATAATCGAAGCTGGAATTGGTCAACCAAATTTCAAGAAAAATAAAGAGACCTTTTTAAGCCAATACTCCGTAAAGAATTAGGCCGCAATACAGCCAAATCTCTCTATCTGGAGCATTTGCTCTGAATTATCGTAAGGTTCGGGGGCAATCCCGAACCCTTTAAATATTCTTTGGATATAGTTTCGATTAAAATATAGCATCTTAATACTTGATAATGAGAAGGGTTCCTTTTCTTCGGTTTTATTATCAAAATAGTGAAGCGCCTTTGCCACGGACACCGCCGTTAGAGACATATTTATGTGATTATGTATCTTATTTTTACTCCTCGCCTGGCAGTGAGTCAAACCGGTGAATTGTTTGGCATCTCGAAATAGAAACTCAATTTGAAATCGAAGTCGATAACGCTCAATTATTGCGGAACCGCTTTGATTAATGTCTGTACTGAATAAAATTTCTCGTCTGGTTTTCCCATTGTCAAGCTCAGTAACGACGACCACACACTTGATCCATCGTTTAAGACTTTTACTATGAACCTCTGCTTCGAAAGCCTCCGAGTTTTCATTTTTGAAACATAGTGTAAAGTGTCTTTGGTCAAGATTATTAAATTTCACTTTTTCTCCATAGACCTTGGGTCGCCCTCTTTTTCCGGTAGGTGGTTCGGTATTTCTGTAACGAAGAAATGCGTTTTTAGCCAATTTACTAATGACAATAAACCCTTTTTCTACTATTGGATCGACGAATGTAAAGCGCGAAAAGTAAGCATCAACAACCACACTATCTGATACTTGCTTGTACAATTCAACATTTGACAAAATCAAATTGGCATAAAAGGTCAGCAAATTAAATGACTCGTCCTCACTCTTAAAGGTTTGATGGGCCTCTAAATGCATTGCGGTTTTACTTTCGAGGCCAACACTTGCTATTCCAGTAATTTCTAGACCTCTTTTTGTTGAATTATCGCAGCCTGACCAAAAGTACCCTAAACCTGGGGTGAGTTGACCACTTTTGGAAACATAACTTGGATCAAAGGCAATGATGCGCAATTCATCTTTAAGTGTCTTAATGAGCTCAATATTGAAAAAAAGGTAATTGAAATATTTTTCATACCATGATCTAATCGTGGCCTCATTGTACCGCAGATACCGACTCATGTTGGTGAAATTATTACGACCACGGAAAGACAGTAGTCCTTTCAAATTTTCTATCATGAAATCCCTCTCCCATTTGTTAATGTCTAACATTTTATGGAATATTTGCGCTAGGAGTGTTTCGATGCTCTTGATGGTGACTTAGTATGTTGGTGTTTGGCGATACAAATATACAGGTCACCATTTTTTTTACAATAGCTCAAAACTCTACGGAGTATTGTTAAGCAGACCCCAATTAAATATCAGGTTGAATGTACAAATACAAGGAATTTCGAGAAAGGGAAATGGGAGGGTCAGCCTCATCAAAGACCTTGATTGACTTGATTTGAAGGATTGAAAGGATTTGGGGTTATTGATTGGGGGTTGGGGATTGGCTGACTGATCAATTTCGACCTTAAAAACAAGGGATATAGATGTATTAAGCCAAAACCCACATCATTTTCTCCTTTGCAAACTGCCGGCTAAGGTTGTACTCTCAACCTGATCAAACACCTCTAATCCTAAAATCCAATAAATACCATTAATCATGGCCAATTAGGCGAACAGATACTAAAAATTCATGGTTTAGTGACAAAAAATCAACATGAAGCATCAGGATCTCACCTTTAAAATCATTGGCTGTGCGATGGAGGTTCATCGGTATTTGGGAAATGGCTTTCAAGAAGTGATTTATCAACGGGCATTGGCGATGGAGCTGGAAGCACAAGGAATTGACTTTATACGGGAGTTTGAAATGATGATTTTTTATAAGGAAAGACCTGTTGGAAAGAGAAGGGTGGATTTCTTCATTGAGAACAGCGTGATGCTGGAAATCAAGGCGACCAAACAATTAGAAGATGCCCATTTAGCCCAAGGAAAGAACTATTTAGAGGCTTACAATTTAGAGATTGGTTTACTCATTAATTTCGGAGCTATGAGCTTGGAGTATAAACGGCTACACAATAACAGATGCACAAATTAAGGCTGAATGACTGACTGGAGAACGTTTGTTCTGTTGAAATTATATCTCTGGAAATCAACATCCGACACAACCAATCCTAAAATCCCTTTAATCCCCATAATCAAGGCTCAAAAATCTTTTCAATCCCATTAATCCTAAAATCATGGCAAAAATAAAGCCCCCGATCCACACCGAGGGCTTACAACACATCCGACCAACGTAAATTAGGCCGGTATTACTTTCTTCAAGCTTTCCTCTGCCTGAATGCCATATATCTTTAGCATTTGAACTCTTTGCAGGTAGGCTGCACCATCCAATAAGGCGGTTCCTACTTTCGCCGCATATCGATTTTCCCATTGCTCCAGAGAAGTGCCTTTGGTCCACTCATTGAAAGCGCCCATGGCCGGACCACACCAAATCTGGTAGTCCATCTCACGACCGGCAACACCGCGGTTGGCCCAGCTGGAGCTCAAGCCTAAGTACCAACGGAATATCAACGCCATCTTACGCTTAGGATTGCCCTCTGCTCTTTCAATTTGTTCCGGGTCACGTGCATTGAAAAACTCAATGCAGGACTGCCAGATATTTTCCAAAGTATCCTTGAATACCGTTTTCTCCAAAGTCAGACGCTCCTTCTCCGGAATGGCCTCAATGCTGTCATAAGCCATATAGAAGTCATACAACTTCTGTGCACGCATGCCGAAAAGGGTCCCTTTTTTCAATACCTGCAACTTAACGCCCAACTCAAACATATCCGAAGCCGGCGCCATCATGATGTCTGCCATACCCGCATTGGCCAAAACCTTGCGGACATAGTCCGAAGATCCGGACTCACGACAAGCCTGATTGATCGAACCAGTTACTAAGTATGCTGCACCCATTGAAAAAGCACCCAAAGCCGATTCCGGCGTGGAGATTCCTCCTCCGGCACCAATGCGAACTGCGGTTGGGTAGTTCAACTCCGCCTGCAGGCGATTGCGCAATTCCAATACACTTGGTAATAAACAAACCAGGGAACGGTTATCGGTATGTCCACCCGAATCCGCTTCCACGGTGATATCATCCGCTACCGGTACTTGCTTGGCCAATTCAGCCTGCTCCGCAGTAATGTATCCTTTTTCCACGCAGGCAGCCAACAAGTTAGCGGTCGCAGGACGCATGAATTTCTCAGCCATTTCCAGTCTGGAAACTTTTCCGATAATACGGTTTCCGATATGGATAGAACCATCGGCATTGCGGGAAAGTCCTGCCGCACGGTAACGTACAATGTGAATCGTCAGGTCCATGAAAGCAGAAGCCTCAATAACCTTAACGCCTTTGCGCAAAAAGATTTCACAAGCTTCGCGCTCCAATGCTTCCTCATTCGGAGCATGAATCAGGTTCACGGCATAAGGACCATTCGGTAATTCCGCCTGAATGCGATCAATCGCTTCCTCGATACGGGAAGGCACCAGACCACCCGCTCCGAAAGAGCAGATCATGCCGGCTTTTCCCATCGCAATCACCAATTCCTCGGAAGAAATACCATTAGCCATCGCACCACCCATATAGTTGTAGCGCAACCCGTAAGTTTCACGAAAACCTGCATCACCCAACTGCGGGGCTGTGAAAGCAGGTAAATGCCCTAAAAGCTCCAAAGTTTGGAGGTCAGCAGGATTCTGCGTTCCCATACCTGTGGCCAAACCTGTTTGTCCTTCGGCATTACGAACAATGTATAAATTTTTATCCGCCTGACTTAAAGCCAAACGTATTTCTTCGGCGGTGAAAGCCAGCATATTGGCACTTCCAAACCATTTGGCCGAGCTCTTCGGCGCTGTGGATTGTAAGGCAGTATTTATTGTTGATATCATGATTATCTGTTGGTTATAATGGAACCACTAATTTCACGAATTACACTAATTTTTAAATTTATAATAGGGAGGATGATTTCAATGAATTCTAAACCAGTCACCCGGACAAGAAATGGACCCCCTCCATACCTCGGAATTCACACGCCTATCAAAAAATCAATTCGTGTAAATTAGTGCAATTCGTGGTTTCAATAATTAATCTCCAACCCAAGCGAATCACTCAGGCTAGAGAAGAACACCTCATTACACCTAAAGCCACACGCATATAATAAAATATCATTCGTGAAAATTTGTGTAATTCGTGGCTTAAAATTCAAAAACTATTAGTTCGACTGCAACTGAATCGCAAGGTCTGTCACTTCGTAGATACGCAAAGCGCCTTTCCACAAGGAAGCATCCGCCACCAAAGTCACTTTACCGGCTTCCTCACGGATTTCCTTGAAGTGAACTTCCAGATTCATCTCCGGATCGGTTTGCAAAATCTGACCACGGTATTTCCAAACGGTTTTATTATTGTCACCCACATGCTGAATGGTCGCATTGCTCAGGTTTTTACCCAAACCTTGCTGCACTGCATACAACTGCATCGCCTGGAAGATCGCCTCTACACCCAAGGAGCCCGGCATTACCGAATCCTGATAGAAGTGACAAGTAAAGAACCACTCATGCGCTTTCACTGCTTTGGAAGCATACACATAACCCTTTCCATATTTACCACCATCTTTCACTACCGTTGCGGTATCGATCAGCTTCAACTGCTTGTCCGACAAGTGTAATTTTGGAGAAGCAGGGAAAACAGAATTGAATAACTTCATCTTTCCGAATGGAGAATCCAGATTGATCTTCATGCCACCGGCATTATTTTCTTCCAACCAGGATTTTACAATATTCCCCTGATCCAGACCCGCCTGTGAAGACAAGTCCGCCTTGGTGAAGAATCCGAAGGAAGAAGTTCCTTTATAGAATACCTCACCATCTACAGCACACTCAAAACGGTAACGCTGCAATACGGTTCCACCCAAATTGGTATGGCTGTACAAGCAGGCGGTATTGGTTACGGTCTTTCCTCTCAAATCTACCCACTTGATCATCTCACCGTCACCATCCAGATTACGGAAGAACAAATCTTTATCCGGGAAGGCCAAAGTAGAACCTAAATAAGCCCCCAGGAATCCACATGGTTGCAATGCCACCTCCATCAATACCGAATACGGCATTTCCGGTGAAGCATTCTGCTGATAATACCACGCATCTGCCGGCACATCATACTCCGTGATAATCGTCGGATTGTTATTGAATTGATGACGCTCGCCTTGTACTTCTAATACACGGGAGATGAATTGCAGATCCGTATTTGGCTGACGGGACAGACAACGTCCTTCATACACCTCATACTCCGGCCCGAAACAATCCGCCACTTTACCCAAAGCAAACTGCGTGATGTCCGACTCATTCAACAATACCGGCTTATCCACTGGTGTCACGGCGATACCGTTCACCATATTTTTGCCTTCTTTCAAATAATTCGGATTATCTTTTTCCTGCAGCTTCAGGCCAAGGTTTTCAAAGAATACCGCGATATAACCATCGTAGTGAATTTCCAAATCGGCAATCACATAAGGTTCCGGCGTCAATCCGATTTCCTTCACGTCCATCTTATAGATCAACTCGCCATTTTTCGCAGGTACTTCTTTACGACAACGCACCTTTTGCGGAACACCCAATACCGGCTGGAAGCGAGCATCTTTAGTCAAGCGCTGCATCCCTAAGTACATCATGAAGAAACGCAACAACTGCCCTCCTCCTTCTGCCTGCAGAGAACCGGCCAAAACCTCATCATCGCGGAAGTGACATGGGAAATACCAGTCATCCGCCTTCAGATTTTTCACCGCCTCGATATAACCCAAACCGGAAGTACCTCCGGTGCGCTCTACCTTAGTGATGCGATCCAACATCAAAATATCTTCCGGTGGCAATCGCAATGATTTATTTTTGCCATTGTCCACATAGTTTTCATTAAAACAAGTTACCGTATCTCCGGCTACCAATGCCTGCAATTCTGCCTTATTGAAGGAAGTTTTCTCACACTCCAACAACGGCGTGAAGAACTGCTGCTTACGTGCTGCACGATCGGCCAATTCCGACGGGCTGAATACTACCCCTTGTCCTTCGGCCAATTCTGCATCACAGAAGAATCCGGCGCAACCGCCATCCATCTTCAATACCATGCGATCCTCCACGAAACACTCATAAGAGAAGAAGAACAACAAGTTTTGTCCGTTACGCACAAAGTTGTTGATGGAAATATCATAACGAAGCGTCTGTCCTTCATATGGCAGATCATCCAGGAAAGTCAAGGTACAGTCCAGCAGACGGTACACATACTCACCTTTGTTCTGGAAGTCAATACCCAAATAAGAGATCAACAACAAATCACACTGACCGGACTCTACCGCTACTGCCCATGGAATCTGACCATCGGTCGTAAACTTGGAACCATAAGGAATATCATATTCAGTGGTCACTGTGGATGGCTTGTACTCATGCGTCTTGGCATTCAGTTCCGTCACACGGCTCACCAACAAATAAGGCTGCATCGGCAACATCACACGACGCTTATAAGTGTCTATCACCGAGAATTCTTCCCCGAAAACATCGGAGATTTTACCGGTGGCGAAAGTTTCCAAATCCTTTTCATCCCAAATCACCTGCTTACCATTCAGGTACATCGGATCGTTATAATCCTGAAGCTTCAGGCCATTTTCGCCCATCTTCGCTTCCACAGAAAAAGTAGTATTCATTGTATTAGTGTCAGTATTTTCAATCGCTTGTACCGGCAAGGAGAAAGTCTCCACCCCTCCGGCCGCCTCGGCTACCAATGCAGCTTTTGGCATTTCATGTTCGGCCAATTGGCAGGCCACTTTATTGGTTTCAGTGATCGCAAACTCACGGAATGGTTGTCCTCCGGTTTGCAATTTGATATTCAAAACTTTCTCTTCTGACTTGTCCGCAGCTGCGGTATAGAAATCTTTCAAATCCGCTTTTACCCCATGTGCCAGCATCATGGCCGTAGTCGCGCAAAGATTTTTCAAAGCCGAAGCGCCCTTACGATCCGATGGGATACATACATGTGGCAAGCCCTGCAGATTGGATTCCACCCAACGGCTCAAAGTCGCATTCGCGCCCACTTCCACGAACAGTTGATGTCCGTCTGCATGCACCTGACGCGTCAGCTTTGGCCAGTTCACTTCCTTGCAGCAAACCTCCTTGGCATTCTCCGCCATCACTTCAGAAGTCAATTCCAAAGGCTGGAAGGTTACGCCCGAGTAAAAAGCCAAATCCGGCTGATGCTCGATCGGTAGCGTATGCATGTCAATCAGCTCTTCGGTCTCTGCACGGCAGAAGTCATGGTGCACAATATTATTATTGCGGATCTCCATCGCCTGAATACCATGCTTGGCCATCAAGGCCGCCAACTCCTCACGGTCTCCGGAAAGGATAATTTCCTGATCGGTATTAATGAAAGTCAGGAAGATGTTTTTCGCCGAAGGTTGCACCTCCTCCTGATACCAGGCTTCCAAAGTCGGGTGAGCCACAAATTTCTGCGGTGCACTCACGGCACTGATCAAAAAGCTCGTCCAGCGTGCACGGGCCTCCTTGGGCTTACAGCCCCAGAAGTCCGCGAGAGTAGTTAAACGTCCTCCGACTTTCTCCATAAAGAGGGTCGAAGACAAGAATTTTTGATCGATATAACGGGCATCCCAAACCTGCTGACAGTAATTCATCGAGCTCGTTTCACCCATGGAGTAGCCCATCACGGCATCTCCTTTAATATTCAATTTATCCTGAAAAACATGGGTCAGCATGGCGGAATAAGTACATCCTGCCGACATCATTGGCAAGGCCATGCCACGCAAACGTCTGAGCTGCGCTTTCTGCTCTTCCTCATTCAGTTGCTTCAGGTTACGTGGATAAATCTCCGGCGCAAAAATGGCCGAATGCATATGGTTCACTCTGCCACGGATCACCTCATACAGCTCCGGAAATGCCTGAAACAATTCCGTACCGATACCGGTGTAGGCCGAACCTGCGCCCGGATACATCCAGGCGATTTTACCCTTTTTACCCAATGGTTCAGGGGTGAAATAACTACCTGCTGGTGTCTGCAATGGCTTACCGGAAGCCACACAGCTCATCAATCCTTTGGCAAAGATCAGCAACTCACGCTCCAGCTCTTTTTGATTGGCCGCAACGATAACCGCCACAGCCGGCTGATCGCCCGTTTTTTCAAAAGCCTCACACAGCTGATCAGACAAAGTGCGGAAATCCACTTTATCCTGCTGTAATACTTCGATCTGCTGTACCAAAGCATTGGCATCGGCAGCAGCGATCGGGAACAATCTCGCGCCTCCTTTTTTCAGATAAGGATTATCCTTTGTGGACTGCGGATGGCTGCCCTCACTCATAATCATATGGGCGGCAGTTCCATCTGCCGCAATTCCCTGCACCGCCGCATATAAAGACTGGCTGTGCAACTCCGGAAACCATGGACTCGAAGCGGTCGGCACATAAAATGACGAAGCTTCCAAAGCCTCCATCGCCTTAGGCGATTGCCACTGTGGCATGGCCGGGATAAAGCGGTGGTAAAGCGATAAGGCCGTCTTGATGATCGACGCAATCCCTGAAGCAGAGAAGGTATGACCAATATGCGCCTTGGCCGTAGTAATCGCTGCAGTCGGATAAACCGGCAATTGCGGGAACAAAGGTTCCTGCTTAGGATAAAGCGCTGTCAAAGCATCAATTTCTGCCGCATCATCAGCGGCAACACCATTAGCCGCCACTTCCACCAATCCAATATCCGTGGTGCGTACGCCCGCCACTTTCATAGCTTGTTGGGCAGCCGATTTTATGGTCTCCGCATCTACCGATCCGCGAAGATCCGTCAACTGTGATTGTACAATCGCCAATCCGTCAATATGGGCATAAACGCGGTCTTCAGTAGCATCTTCAGCGCGCTTCAATACAATCGCACCGGCGCCCTCTCCTACCAACCAACCGTTGGTGTTTTCATTCCAGGAACAGGTCTCCTGTCCGCTGTTCATCGGGTTAATTTTGTGGCGGGTTGCTACGCCTTCCAGACTTCCGGCAAGGTCAATTGCGCCCAAAACTACTGCATCTACCTCTCCTGTGGCCAACAAGTTTCTTCCCACTTCCAATGCTTTATAGACTGCATTTTCATTAGAGGAAACCGTAAAAGACGGGCCAGTAAAATCCCAAAGGGCAGAGATACGGCTGGAAATAATATTGCCGATAAATCCGGTATGCTCCGAAGGAGAATGATCTTCATAAGCCGGGAAAATTGCATCGCGCAAAATACCGGTCAGTTTGGATTCTTTGGCTTCCTCCAGGGAGATACCCGCAGCTTTCAGGGCCTGCTCCACCTGCCAGCTCAAATCCCATCGGCCCATGCGGTGATGAATCTCCAGCTCGGATTCCATCGCCGTCAATACCGCTACATTTTTGCCCTGACCTTCCCAGTCTGCCAGACCTGCATCTTTCAATGCACGATCCGCCACGCGCAGCATCAGCGTCTGCTGGAAAGTAAGGCGTTGTGCCTCCTTAGGCTGAATCTTGAATCGACGAAGGTTCAGCTCAAACTCCTCCAGCCAGTTCCCACGAATCTGCTCCGCTTCCGGCAGGTCAAATAATCTTTTTACCGAAGACAAGTTCTCCAAACCTTTCCATCTGCGCGGTGGCAATGGACGGAAATGTTGCTTGCCTTCAAATAAAGTGAAGTAGAAATCTTCCAGGCTCTCCACCTCCCCAAAATGCAAATCCATTCCGGTGATGGCCAGCTTAGCCGATTGCGCTTCTGTATTTTCAGTTGAATTAATCGTTTCAGTATGTGTCTTTCCATCATAAGCAGAAAGCACCAAGTGACCGTTGGTTCCCCCAAAGCCAAAAGCATTAATCCCCGCATGTGGAAGGGAATTTTTCTTCTGCCATGGCTGATTTTTCAATACCATCTGCTCTCCTCCCACACGGCAACCTTCCACCGACAATGGCGCATCTACCTTAATGGTCGCCGGAATAAATTCCGCACGCATCGCCAGAATCACCTTCATCATGCCGGTCATACCCGCAGCCGTCAGCAAGTGCCCCATATTGGACTTTACCGAACCAATCTGTGGAGGATTCACGCCGAAGAAATCACTGATGGAATTCATCTCCGTCTTATCGCCCAAAGGCGTACCAGTCGCATGGCATTCCAGATAATCAATCTGATCGGGATTTAAAGGCGTCTGCTCATAAGCACGCTCAAAAGCCAGCTTCTGCCCTTTTGGGTTCGGGCTCAAAAGGAATTTTCCTTTACCGTCATTCGACAGTCCCACTGCATCAATCACTGCCAGAATCTGGTCACCATCGCGCTCGGCATCGGACAAACGCTTCAAAACCACCATCCCTGCACCTTCGGCGGAAGTCAATCCTCCGGATTTCGTCTGCAAAGGAGCCGAAATCTCATGCATGCGCGGATAGGCATGGAAATAAGAAAAGCCCATATGAATGAAAAGTGGATCCGAGCCTGATACCGCCCCGGCCAACATCATATCGGCTTTTCCATTATGTAATTCATCGCAGGCCAACTTCACCGCATACAAGGAAGACGCACAAGCCGCATCCAAAGAGTAATGCGTACCCTTCAGCCCTACCGCCTGTGCGATCAAAGCCGCTGGCGCATTGCTGAATAACGTATCTTCCACCGTTGCCGGATATTCCGTCTGGCTGGCAGTATAATCCACCTTCTGTCCGGTCAACTCTGCAGTAATTTCTTCCGCCATTTCTGCATAAACCTCCGACAGCAACTGACGGGAACGATGCGTAGGAAACGACAAGTTCCCCATGATCACCCCGGTCTTCGGCTTCTCCTTTTCCCAATAGCCTGCATGTTGCAAAGCCTCGCGCGCCACATACAACGACCATTGGAACTGCTTATCCTGCTTGTCCAGCAAGTCGGCTGACAGCTGAAAGCCCTCCGCCTCAAAAGCAAAATTATTTACATAGCCACCGCGAATGGAATAGCATTTATCCAGCTTTCCCTTCTCGTCATGGTAGTAGCCCGCCGGATCAGCACCAAACTGCGCATGCGTCGATGCACTGGCCAGATCGCGGTTCTCCATCAGGTTATCCCAGAACTGATCCAGATTGTCAGATCCGGGGAATAAACCTCCCATCCCGATGACTGCTATTTTTTCTTTATGATTACTCATGATGTGTCAGTATTTTTTTGGGGCTGCCCTCCGCAAGCGTCGGTCGGGCTTTTGCCAGTCGCTCTTTTGCCTTTTTAAAAATTTTAAAAGGTGGCAAAAGGAGCTCCAACAATGGCGCTATCCCTCAGCCATGCGCTAAAGCGCAAAAAATCAGAACCGGAAAATGATTCCGGCTCTGATACACTTTAAATTAATTCCAAACCAAATCTTTACTGATGGTCACACCGGCACGGTGGCTCTTCATGTACAGCTCTCCGGTCTCGGCATCGAAAGCAGAAATATCCGCCTCCATCGCAAAGTCATCAGACTTCAAAACCTCCAGCGCCACATAAAACGGACGACCAAAAGGCAAGGCATTATAAGTCTCTACCCATTCGGTGCGCAATGGCAAGCTTCCACAACCGTGGTACTTTCTTACCCACACCAACAATCCCTGATACATAATATCGGTCAGGAAGGCATTAAAAGACTTCACCGGAAACTGTCCCTGACGCTCAGGCGTCACACCGGCATGTTCGCATTTCAACAAACAGCCTTTCTCCGTCACCTCAATGATCTGCTTCACGCCCTGAAAATCCGTACCGTGGAACAATGTGCCATCGGTATAAATACCTGAGGCATCTGCCACTTCCGGAGTTCTCACTGCCGGCAAAGGCATGATTGGTGCTTTAGGTTTGGACGAAACCAAACGGACGGTAGCTTGGTAATGGTTCATAGGTAGTTTCCCGCCCGTATTGGAATAGATCGTCACTAACACTTCAATATTTTCAGCATCTTTCGATTGCTCTTTCAAACTGATCTGGTATTGCTCCGATTGCTTTCCATCAAAGACAATTCCTTTGAACAGCTTCGCATTTTCTACCTTATAGACAAAGAAGCCCGGGTAGAAATCCTCTGCGGTCTGTGCCATCCAGGTAGAAGCGTTGATGATCGGCAATACGGCATTGCCCTGAATCACATGGTGTCCCAAAAACGGATTGGCTTCTTCCTTCAGGCTTCTTTCCAATACCGCCGTTTTTAAATCACCGCTGGTATCGGCCTTGGCCAATGGCAAAGTTCCTCCCAGAATCACCTGTGGCTGATCGGCGAACAAAGTGCTCAACTGATCTACCATGGATACCGGACCTTCATCCGAAGGCACCAATGATACGCCATGCGCCTCAAACATCTTCTTCAACTCACCCGATACCATTCCGGCATCCCATGCTCCCCAGTTAATGGAGCTTACATGCCATTCCGGATGGTTCTTCTTGAACACATGCGCAGTGCGGTTCAAAACCTCATTAGCAATCGCATAATCCGACTGGCCCACGTTTCCGTAGAAACCTGCTACTGAGGAGAAGAATACCACATGCTGGATCTTGTGAATGTCCACCACTGCTGTAGCGGCCACCAAGCCCTGAATTTTCACGTCATATACCGCGTCAAAATCCCACTCGGTTTTATTCTCAATCAACTTATCAGCTAAACGACCCGCGCCATGTACCAATCCGGTGATATCACCCGTTTGCGCTACAATCGGTGCTACTGCCGCTTTCAAGCCTTCGGCATCCGTTACATCTGCTGCTGCATAATGTACCTCTGATCCTTGTGCTTTGATGTATTCCAGATTTTCTAAAATCTCACGCTGCGCCTGAACACCTCCAACCAATTTATTGATGGTCTTCGGTAATGGCTTCTCACCTGTAGACTTCAAAAATTCCATCGCCTTACGCTTCAGGCTTGGAGCATCTTCCACACCCACTGCCCATGCTGGTTCTTCTGTTGCCAAAGCGGAACGTCCAACCAAGATGAATTTACAGTGGTAAGTTTTCGCCATGGCCTTCACACAATCTGCCGTTACACCACGAGCACCACCAGTTACCAGAAATACGGAATCCTGATTGATCGTAGACTCGAGCGATTGCTGCTGTAAAGCTGGCATTTCTTCCGCCACTAAAGTATGACGTTCACCTTTTGCATTATAAGCGATGTCGGTCATGCACTGATCCGCATCGTACAATTCTGCTACAACGTTGGCAGCGGCCTGCTCAGGTTTTAATTCCAAAGCCAAATCCACGCCTCTGCAGAAAACATTTGTCCATTCCAGATTCAAACATTTGGTCAGGCCAAACAATCCTCCTCCAACAACGGAAACATTCCCCGGATTCTGCAATCCTAAGGCACCATCCAAACGGGTGGTCACCATAAAGCTGGTGCGGTTTTCATTGGCCAGTTCATTCAAACCAGCTTTCAAATGCTTGGCCATAAAGAAGGCCACTTTCACCAATGCTTTTTCCGTTTCAAAATGACGGCTCAATTGGCCTAATGGGAAACGGAAATGCGGATGGTTATAAATAAAGTGTGCTACCGGCGCATTCAAGCCCTGTACCACCACTTTCAAATCTTCATCCTTAGTCGAAGCCAATACGACTTCCTTCACTCCTGCTGGTAAATTGAATTTACTTTTTCTCACCAAGGCCTCAGGCAGGGTCATAACCACTACCTGATGTCCGTGTGCCAAAAGTGCTTCACAAAGGGCAGGTGTAAAACCTGTCCCCTCATTGATCACTAGTGTCAAAGCACCCAAAGCCGTTTTGTTGATCAATTGATCCGGCTGTGGGATGTATTTCAATTTCACCTCAGAACGAGGAACGCCTGTGTACTGGCCCGACGTGAATGACGTCAGGCCATTAAGCTTTCCCGGCACGGCCTCCTGTACGGATGTACTCGTGACCCCATCGGATGCGCCTGCCTTACCTGCAATATAGGCTGCGATTTGATCCAAAGTTCTCAGTTCCGCCAAATCCGATGGATTCACACCCTGAATAGATGGATTTGCATCCGTCATCGCACCGAAGATTTCAACGCGCTTGATGGAATCAATACCTAAATCTGCTTCCATATCCATGCTCATCTCTAGCATTTCTGCTGGATAACCTGTTTTCTCTGCGATCACTTCCATGAGGCTCGCGTCGATATCTGCGCGGGAAATACCACCTGAAACCGGAGCAGCAGGAGCTGCTGATGGAGCCGGAGCCGCTGCTACTGGCTCAGCCACTGGCGCTGAAGCCGGAGCAGATGAAGCACCTGCTTTACCTGCAATATATGCTGAGATTTGATCCAAAGTGCGAAGCTCTGCCAAATCCGATGGATTCACGCCCTGAATAGATGGGTTCGCATCCGTCATTGCACCGAAGATCTCTACGCGCTTGATAGAATCAATACCCAAATCAGCTTCCATGTCCATGCTCATCTCAAGCATTTCTGCTGGATAACCTGTTTTCTCTGCGATCACTTCCATGAGGCTCGCGTCGATCTCAGCGCGGGAAATACCTCCTGAAACCGGAGCGGCAGGTGCCGGAGTAGCAGTTGGTTGCTCTTGTTGAGACAGGGCGTGCCCTGTCTGTGCTGAAGCCGGTGCTGCCGCTGGCTGGGCCGGAGCTGATGAAGCGCCTGCTTTCCCTGCAATATATGCTGAGATTTGATCCAAAGTACGAAGCTCTGCCAAATCCGATGGATTCACGCCCTGAATAGATGGGTTCGCATCCGTCATCGCGCCGAAGATCTCCACACGCTTGATAGAATCAATACCCAAATCTGCTTCCATATCCATGCTCATCTCAAGCATTTCTGCTGGATAGCCTGTTTTCTCTGCGATCACCTCCATGAGGCTCGCGTCGATCTCAGCGCGGGAAATGCCTCCTGAAACCGGAGCGGCAGGAGCTGCTGATGGAGCTGGAGCCGCTGCTACTGACTCTGCCACTGGCGCTGAAGCCGGTGCTGCCGCTGGCTGTTGGGCCGGAGCTGATGAAGCGCCTGCTTTGCTTGCAATATATTCTGAGATTTGATCCAAAGTGCGAAGCTCTGCCAAATCCGATGGATTCACGCCCTGAATAGATGGGTTCGCATCCGTCATCGCGCCGAAGATCTCTACGCGCTTGATAGAATCAATACCCAAATCAGCTTCCATGTCCATGCTCATCTCAAGCATTTCTGCTGGATAACCTGTTTTCTCTGCGATCACTTCCATGAGGCTCGCATCGATTTCGCTTCGAGAAATACCACCTGAAACCGGAGCCGCAGGAGCTGCTGATGGAGCTGGAGCCGCTGCTACTGGCTCAGCCACTGGCGCTGAAGCCGGTGCTGCCGCTGGCTGTTGGGCCGGAGCTGATGAAGCGCCTGCTTTGCTTGCAATATATGCTGAGATTTGATCCAAAGTGCGAAGTTCTGCCAAATCCGATGGATTCACGCCCTGAATGGATGGGTTCGCATCCGTCATCGCGCCGAAGATCTCTACACGCTTGATAGAATCAATACCCAAATCAGCTTCCATGTCCATGCTCATCTCAAGCATTTCTTGTGGATAGCCCGTTTTCTCTGCGATCACTTCCATGAGGCTCGCATCGATCTCAGCGCGAGAAATGCCTCCTGAGGTTGGAGCTGCCGGTGCCGCAGTGGCCATTGGTTGCTCTTGTTGAGACAGGGCATGCCCTGTCTGTGCTGAAGCCGGTGCTGCCGCTGGCTGTTGAGCCGGAGCTGATGAAGCGCCTGCTTTGCTTGCAATATATGCTGAGATTTGATCCAAAGTGCGAAGTTCTGCCAAATCCGATGGATTCACGCCCTGAATAGATGGGTTCGCATCCGTCATCGCGCCGAAGATCTCTACGCGCTTGATAGAATCAATTCCCAAATCAGCTTCCATGTCCATGCTCATTTCAAGCATTTCTTGTGGATAGCCTGTTTTCTCTGCGATCACTTCCATTAAGCTCGCATCGATTTCAGTGCGGGAAATGCCGGTTGAGGTTGGTGCTGCTGGTGCTGGAGTGGTAGCTGGAGCTGGCGTTTCCTGAGACAGGGCATGCCCTGTCTGTACGGAAGCGGGAGCTGGCTGAGCCGGGGCTTCAGCAGGCTGAGCCGGAGTGGCAGCCGGGGTAGCCATTGGCTGAGGAGCTGCTTGCTGGTTCGGAGCTTCCAGTGCGGGAGCGGCAGCAGGCTGAGCGCCGGCGGCTAAAATATTGCCTAGTGGCTGGCTGAACAGGGCGTTCAGCATGGTTTCGATTCTGTTTTGCTGTGCGGTTAGTCTTTCAAGATCCGCCTGTATTTGATCAAGCTGTGCTTTAGTTGCCATGGCTTCTTCGCTATCTGATTGCTGTTTTTGCTGTAATTTTTCCTGTACATAAGAGGCAATGTCCTGGGTCTCCACCATCACTGCTTCTATTTCTTCTGCCAAACCATTGCTACCGTTGGTTGCTTCGGTTGGGGTCTCTTCTACTTCTTTAGCGGGTTGAATCGCCTCTTGCCAGGCCTGCTGACGTTGAGGAGAAACATAGTTATTTCCACTCAACTTCACATTCATTTTACCCACCGAAGCAGGAACCATTGGCGTGGCTGCAGCCTGATCAAATGCCTGAACCGGCATGCCCAATACCGCTAACTGCATCGCTGCTTCACGTAACTGCTGTTCGCCATCCTTTTTGGCGTTCGCATTCATGGCAATCACAGTATGCGGACGATCACCCAAAATATCTTTCACCAAATTGGAAAGGATATTCTTAGGACCAAATTCCACAAACACACGACCACCAGCGGCATAAATACCTTCTACTTGCTCACGGAAACGCACAGGATTCAGGATATGCCCTTTCAGGGTTTCCTTGATTTGCGCGGGATCATTTACATATTGCTGACCAGTGGTATTGGAGAAGATCACTTTATTGCTCGCCTTGAAATTGGCCTTATCCAATTCTGCAGCGAAAGGAGCTGAAGCATGCTGTACAAATGGCGTATGGAAAGCAGCTGCTACCGGCAACATGGTCGCTAGGAATCCTTCCGCTTTCAAGGCCTCTTGCGCTTGCTGCAACTGAGCAGTATCACCACCCAAAATCACCTGATTATTGGAGTTAATATTGGCTACCTGCACTTTCGGGAAGGCCGCAATTTTCGGCTCGATCATTTCTGCAGAAGCTTTCACAGCCAGCATAGAACCAGCATCTCCATTAGCTGGTGCTGCCATGGCTGCTCCACGCGCCTCAGAAAGTTGGTAGAAAGTCGCGTCGTCCATCACGCCAGCTGCCCAAAGTGCAGTGATCTCCCCATAGGAATGTCCTGCGTAGAAATCAGCAGAGAAACCGGCATTGGCCATCAATTGGTACATACCCGCACTCAAAGCACCAATCGCTGGTTGAGCATTTTGAGTAGCCGTCAGATTTTGCTGAAGTGCTTTTTCTTCGGCTGGATTGAATACCGGAACAGGGAAAACCGTTTCGGTCAAAGGTGCTTTACCTTTCGCCTCGAAGACCGCATTCGCTGCTTCAAAACTTTTTCTTACGGTCGGGAAGTTACAAGCCAGGGCATTACCCATATTCACATACTGAGAACCCTGACCGGCAAACAATGCTACTGTTTTTTCAGTAGGTGCGATCGCCGAAGATCTTCCCCAAACTCCCAAGATAGGTTGTTCCCAGCTTCTGGCGGTTGGATTGGCCTGCAACAATTTCAATGCTGCCTGCAATTTCTTCTGAGCATCTTCCACGCCTTTGGCTACAAAACCCAGACGGGCATGAGTGGCTGGAATGGCTTTATTGGCAGAGGAGGCGGCCAGGCTTTTCAACTTATAGTTGGCCTGCTCTCCCTGAATATTTTCAATCTGCTGCTGAACGGCAGCGATTAATTCGCTTGGAGATGGAGCGGAAAGCAATACGCCTTGGTACAGCTTATTGATGCGGTAATTCGCCGCACTTTCCTGCTCATATTCTTCCATGGCCATGTGAAGGTTCACCCCGCCAAAACCGAAGGCGCTGACACTCGCACGACGTGGCAGGTGTGAATCCTTTCTAAACCATGGTCGCGTTGCACTATTAACGTACAACGGTGAATTGTCTATATCCATTTTAGGGTTAGGCTGGGTAACGTTGATCGTTCCCGGCAATACCTTGTGATGCAAAGCCAAAGCTGCTTTGATCATTCCGGCAACCCCCGCAGCAGCCTTACAGTGGCCTACCTGCGATTTCACACTACCCAAGGCAATGTGATTTTTGGTTTCATTATTTTGGGAGAACACCATACCCATTGACTTGGCTTCTGAAGCATCACCGGCATTGGTTCCGGTACCATGTGCTTCAATTAAACCTACCGTGTGTGGCTCAAAGCCTGCCTCATCATAGGCACGCTGCATCGCCAAGGCCTGTCCTTCCGGACGTGGCGCATAAATACTTTTAAAACGACCATCAGAAGATCCACCAATACCTTTCAGCACGGCATAAACGCGATCTCCATCACGAATAGCATCATCCAATCGCTTACATACGATCATACCAACACCTTCCCCGATCAGCATACCATCGCCTTCATGATCAAAAGGACGAATGCTGCCTTGCTTGGAAAAAGCAGGTGTCTTGGCAAAAGACATGTACATGAAAGGGGAATTGTCCGTATCCACTCCACCAGTGATCATCATATCCGAGCGACCTTCGATCAATTCCGCTACGGCCATTTTAATGGCCGAAAGTGATGCCGCACAAGCCGCATCCACTACGGAGTTGATTCCGCCAAGATCAAATCGGTTGGCCACGCGACCAGAAATCACGTTCCCCAACATGCCAGGGAAGGAATTCTCTGTCCATGGAATGTAAGCCTTCTTCATTTTTTCAATGGCCTGGTCAATCTTTGATTGCGGCAATCCCATAGAAGAAAGTACTTTTTGCCAGATCGGATATTGCAAACGACCGGTCAAAGGGGTAATCAGTTTCTGACCACCGCCTACACCCAAAATACAACCGGTACGTTGACGAAGGGCTTCATTAAATTCTTCGGAACCCGGGGCGTAGCCTGCATCCATCAGGGCATCTCTCGCCACCAAAAGAGAAAGGAGTTGAGAAGAATCGGTTACCTCCAGAATGTTTGGGGGTAAACCAAATTCCATCGGGTTAAAATCAAGGTCCGGAAGGAAACCACCGACCTTACAATAGGTCTTGTCTTCCGCACGTGGATCTGCATCATAAAGGTCATCGATCTCCCAACGGGAGGAGGGAACTTCTGTAATGCAATCAACACCATCGACAATATTTTCCCAATACTGTTCGAGGTTTTTAGAGTCTGCAAAGGCAGATGCCATACCGATAATCGCTACCGGACAATCTTTCAAAAGTTGATTGGTGTCAGCCATAAAAATCTTTATTTACCAACGGTCTTCACCGCTTCATTTTTTTCAATTCACACCCCATAGGCAACCAAAGCACTGGTTTTGTGACAGAATTGAAATTTTTTTTTCAAACAGGCTGAACATTTTAGTCCCAAAGATGTTGAAATAAGCATTTTAATAAGTTTCTATTCAATGCTTTAGGGCGTGACATTTTTTTCTAAAAAAAATAAAAAAAAATGTGTGACAGCACATCATATTTGTCAGCCCAAAAAGGAAACTCCAATCATTTTTAAAAGCCAACACAACTAAATTCGCAAGCTCAAAAAAATGAAATGAAGGCGAAAGCCAGAGCGCTCAGAGAAGGAAACCGGCGTATTCAAGAATATAAAATGAAGTGCTAAACGCACCAAAAAAGGGGTTAAACATTCCTTTACAAATCAAAAAACAAGACAAAAAAATATAATTAAATTACATTGATCAATCCTAACCTTTTTATCGGGGTTTAAAATACTAAAGTCCAAAACTACCGATGAAAAATCAAACCTTATCTTCCATCAATATCGCGCATTTCGGGGTGTCTGATCATGCCTGGAGAAGATTCGTGGATCGCAATATCACGGAAGCGATGGTACAATATGTAATTCATTATGGTCATGGTTCCCACCGACAAAATAGAAGATTCTTTACGGTAAAGAAAAAAGAGCTTCCGGGAGATCTTGATGACAAAATGGTAGACAAACTGAGCAGAATGGTAGTGATTACTGATTTAATCCAGCCACGTGTTATCACGGCCTACTTTCATGACCGTCCCTACCGACACGTCAGAAAAAAAGACAAGAAATATAAATCGGAAAAATATTCAGGTGATACTGCTTATTGCTAAAACATTAACATTCCCAATTCATCAACTTAGCGTTTCAGAAAGGCTCATTGCTTCGGCATTGGGCCTTGTTTTTTTCTTTTCAACGCTCTCCAACCATTTCATTCCTATTCGGAACTATACCCTGATGTTCTGTAGGATTAGCCTGAATAAGCCTAAAAAAGGGCAAGCCGCTTTCTCCATCGCCAGATTCAATCATTCGCATTAAATAAATTCATTTACAACGCTTTGAGATAGATATTACTGATTTTGCTACCGCCCCAATCCTGGCGAGAGTACTTTGTCCTCACTCCCCTGCTTCTTTGTCAAAACTGGGAAGAAAGAACTATCTCTTTTCCTTCCAGCCTACCAGCAAAACCATGATATTAGTGCAATCAAACTTAGGGTAAAAGCACCAAAATCAGCTCTCCATGAAAAAATAAAATGACAGGATTGTGAACCTAAAATGTAAAAAAAATTCTCCTTTGTAAAAAAGTTTTAAATTCCTTGCGGATTCCGACTTCCACTTACACTATACAAGTATAGGTTGATGTTGGGTGAACGGATGCTCTGCTAATTTTGTGGAGCATCCTTCCTTTTTTTAGGAGCTATAGTCGATATTAAAACTGAAAATCCGGTTCCAATTGAGTTTTTAACGCTTCCAAAGTAGGTTTTACCTTTAGCGCCTCTTGATACCCAACTTCCACGATTTCTCGAAGAACTCCCTGCTCGGTGTTAAAGGTATTATATTTAATTAAATCCTGGGGAAAAACCACAGCATCACAATCCTCAAATTTGTCCAATTCTGCCTTATCCCCCTGAATCGACATAGCTCTTAAAACCACACTTTGTACACTATTTAATTCCTGTTTTTCATACTGACGAATTGGAGAAACATAAACTCCTAAAAGAAAGTCACAGCAGGCCCTGATGGTAGAGACTGGAAAATGGTTCAGAATACCTCCATCAGAATACAAAACACCATCAATTTCCATGGGTGCAAAAACGAATGGATAGGCGCTGGATGCCAAAACGGCATCAATGATAGAGCCTCTTTTTTCAAAAACTCTTTCTTTGGCTGCCTGCATATCAGTGGCGACTACCTTTAATTCAATTTCCGTTTTTGAGAAATCATCTACAGGAAAATAAGGTTCAAAAACACGCCGGATAATATGCGGATCCAATATCCCATTGAATGATCTACCATTCAAAAAGCGACGATTCCCCCAATGAAACAGCGGCGTAACCTCAAAAAAAGATTGAATGCTTGCTGGTTTGATTCCATAAGCATACATAGCACCGACAATGGAACCAGCACTAGTACCTGCAATCAAATCAGGACGCAAACCCATTTCTTCCAGTAATCTTAATACTCCGACATGGGCCAGGGCTTTTGCTCCCCCTCCGGATAACACCAAGCCAAATCTATATGGTTTCCTGCTCATGGAATCTCGCTCCTTTTAAATCTTTCTCTAAAGAAAAGATAAATTGATCAATCTTAAAAATTATTTCTTTTTGCTCAGGTTTACCTAATATTTGCTTCCACTTTGCCCATAAATTGAAGTAAAAAGTGAACACCTTGCCTACCATAGGATAGGACAATAGGGCGATCAATAAAAAAGGCCAAACCGGGTAATTTTCGGAAAACAGGGAAATCCCAAACCCTAAACTCAAGATCCCCAATAAAAACAACAATGAATTTATCACTAACATATTGGCTCCATAAACCTCTTTTTCTCTCGAAGTTTTTCGCGCCAATTTCAAACTGAATTGTTGGATAAGTCGGCAAAAGCCACTCCAAAGTCCCAAAGGGGCAATCATAAACCCGAATACATTATGTAAAATAAACCGAAAAGGCCTTATACGAAATGGGGCAAAAACCGAATCCGAAATTCCTTCCCATTGTAGCTTCAGATTCAATAGGGAAGCTTCTTGCGCAGTAGATATGAGTTGATCTAATTGACGCAAATCATCCGTATAGTTTACCGAATGGAAATTCCCTCGTTGAATAATACATTGGCGGCCGAAGGCCAGGGCCTTCTCCCTTCTGTGGGAATCCAGCTGAAAAAATTCGGCTTTCATCCCCAATTCAACATCTTTGGTTAGCTTGCGTTGACCTCTGGCCGGCTGCTTTGCGTATTCTTTCTGATAATCTTTTACATTCAGGGCTTCTCCTACTACGATCTCCACTTGAGGAAACCAGTCGGCGGGCTCATCATAATTCAATGAAACGGGAAGAATAGCGGATGCCAAATTAAAATCATGAAGGGCTTCGGTTTCCAGCGCCAGACGTGCTGTACCGCTTTTCACAGGTCTTACCTGTCTTTCCCAAATGCTCGTGCCTTCGGGAAAAATCAAAATAGTTTTTCCTTGAGCTAATATTTGTTTACAAGCCCCAAAAGTGTCGGCATTATTAAAACCTTTCTGCGGGCCGTCCATTTTCCGGACCACCGGAATCATATTCAGCATCTTGAAAATCTTCTTCAAGAAAGGAGAAGTAAACACCGTGGATTTGGTCAAGAAATACAAAGGCCTGTCAAAATAGGCTCCCAAAAGCATGGCATCCATATACATTAAAGGATGCGTCACGGCTAAAATCAAAGGCTTATTCTGAGGAATCAAATGCCAGCCTTTCTTCCGGACTTTTCCAAAAAATAGAGGGAAATAAAAAAGTCGTAGCCACCACTTCAATAGCTGATATAACATGAGTCCAAATTTTAGGCAAAGTAATCATTTTTTGCAGTGGGGGCAAAGGCGATGCCCTTTGAATTTTTGGCTCATCCAATTTTACAATCCCACATAGGAATTACAGCTAAAACTGGTCATTCAAAAAGAAAACATGATTTTTATTTTAAAAATTATTAAATAATAAAATATTTTTATTTCGATTAACACAACTTGACGGACACGGATACAACAACAATAAGTAGTCAAATATTTAATAAAATATAACTATTCAAACAATACATAATATAAAAACAGCATCATATAATTAGTACTATTCCATCTCCATTATTAATTATTTCTTCAAACATGCACTTAGTGGCATGCACTCGCCGACACCACAGCTAAAAAATTTATATTGCTATTATTGGGTCAATTGGGCTCAGTCCGAATTATTCACCGCTAAATTTACTACCCCAACCCAAGCCACTTAACTCTAGTCTATTAAAGGTAGTTTGCTTTAACTGTTAATCGCCCCAATTTGGGTAGGTTTGCTTTCTCCTCATTCACCTGCTTCGTTGGAAAAAACTCGAAATAGGATACTATTCCTTCATTTTTCCCGCCTAGCAGCTAAACGAGGATTTAAGCATGAATAATCCGGGTTAAGCATACATCACTCGACTTTAAAAATGGACAAAAAAAGCCCGGACAATATTGCCCGGGTTTTCCAATATTATGCTGTAAGGTTAAACGATTATACCTCCGCTTCCGGAGACTTACTTTCCTTCACCTCTTTTGCTTCTTCGATTTCAGTCGGAACTTCCTTTCCTGCCAAATACTTCGGCAATTCCAAACCGGCCATATTGAATAGCTCGTTCAACGGAGGAACGGATTTCATCATACCGGAAACAAAGTTTGCAGTAGAAGAAGAATCACCATTCCCGGCACCTGAATCCCAAACGGTCACTTTATCAATTTTAATTCCTTTCACCGCATCCACCTGCGTTTTCACCAACTCAGGCAACTTCTCTAACAATAGTAACTGGAAAGCACTGTTGGAATCTCCACCGGCAGCATCCACCACTTGCTTGTAACCTTCCGCCTGCTTAGTCAGGATTTCATACAAACCTTTCGCTTCGGCTTCCATTTTCGCGAAAATCGCATCGGCCTCCCCTTTGGCTGCCTCTCTCAGTCTTTCCGCTTCCGCTTGCGCTTCGATGATCGACTTCTCTTTCGCGATCTCCGCTGGGATTACGATATTCGCCACCTGCGTAGCACGCTCACGCTCAGAACGAGCCGCCTCGGCTTTTTGCTCCGCCGTATAGGATTCCTCCAGGGCTTTTGCTTGCTGTACTTTCTCTGCAGAAATCGCTACGCGATTAGATTCCGCTTCCTTCTCACGACGCAAAGCCTCAGAGTTGGCAATGGCAATTTTCGCCTGATTCTCCCCTTCAATCGCCTGTGCATTGGCAGTAGAAGTTTTGATACGCGTCAGAGATTCGGCCTCTGCTCTACCAATGGCTTCATCTTTTTTCGCAGATGCAATACTTACCTCACGATCTTTTTGAGTCATGGCAATATTGACATCACGATCACGGTGCGTTTCCGCAATACGGACATCACGCTCACGATTGGTCGATTCAATTTCGATATCACGTTGCTGATCCGCAGCAGCCTTACCGGTTTCCCCTATCTTCTCTTGCTCGGCTACAGAAATCTTCGCTTCGTTAATCGCTTTGGCGGCAGCTTCTTTACCTAAAGCTTCAATATATCCCGACTCATCTTTGATATCGGTCACGTTTACGTTGATCAGCTTCAATCCGATTTTCTTCAATTCGGAATCCACATTTTGCGAAATGTTTAGCAAAAACTTATCACGATCAGAGTTGATCTCCTCAATGGTCATGGTAGCAATCACCAAACGCAGCTGACCAAACAAAATATCTTTGGCCAATTCCTGAATTTGATCAGGATCCAAACCCAATAAACGCTCCGCAGCAGTGTTCATATTGTCTCCATCAGATGAAATCGCGATGGTGAATCGACAAGGAACATCCACACGGATGTTTTGCTTACTCAAGGCATTGGTTAAATTGGCCTCAATAGAAATGGGTTTCAAATCCAGGTATTCATAATCCTGAATCACTGGCCAGATAAAAGCACCACCACCATGAATACAGCGCGCAGAAGCTCCCCCGGTTTTACCATAAATAACTAAGATTTTGTCCGAAGGACAACGCTTGTATCGAGCGATTAGCGTAGACACAAGGACGAAGAAGAATATGACTCCTACGACAATTAAAACAATCGGTTCCATAAAAATATTAAAGTGATTCTACAATCAATAAATCCTCATTTTCCAAAGCCACAATTTTCACCGCTTCTCCCGCAGGAATAGCCTGATTCAGGGTAATGGCATCTAATTCACGACTTGACCCCTTTACACTAACGGTCACCTTTCCTTTGCCTTCTTTATATCCGGGGATAGGCAAATAAACCTCTGCAGTATGAAATAGGGCATGTGCAGGTTTGAAAGAATTGTCTTCTCCTAACTTCATCATTTGCTTCATCACCACAAAAAACAACCATACAAAGCCTACTCCTACGGCAATCGAAAGGATAATTAAAAGAATAGTATTGGATATAGTCGTGTAAAAGCTAATCCCGGTCCAACTAAAGCCTAAAAGGAAGTTGATCAAATTTTTGATGGAGAACCAGCTACCGATATCATCTCCGCCAATATCCGCATCAGCATCAAAATCTATCTCTGCCTCCATGCCATCCCCGCCATCAATCCCCATGAAACTCATCACGGTTTGAATAATAAAAATTAAGCTCGTTGGAAGGGCTACATACCAATAAGTGCGCAATACCACGTCCATTTGTTCAAAAAACTCCATATCAATAAAGGTATAAAATACTTGTTGCTACATTAGTTAAATATCCATTAGATATTTTTTAAATCAGCGTCAAAACTTAATACTTAATAGCAGTAATATCAATATTTTTTACAGGAAAGTTTAAATGAAATAGCAATAGGCGTAAAACAGTGATCAGCGGAAAGCCATCAGGAATAAATCCCCTAACTTTAGTAAGCCACCGTCAAACCCTTAAAAGGTGATTAAAAGCACAAGATCCGGCTGCAAATTCGAATGATTCCTTCATTTTTACTTCCTGGGGGTTAAATGAGAATTAAAGCAAGAATTACTTTGACTGATTCTGATCCAACATTTTTAGAAAATCTTCCCCGAGCTTTATTTTCCCGGACTGGTCCTTTGCTGTCTTCTTCATAAAAGTTTTTAGCAACATATTCATACGCGGACTCTTTTTGAAATAAGGTTGGTGAGCTACCAAAAATCGCCAAAACAACCCATCCCATATTTCCTCCCACTCTCCCCGGGGAAAATCACCCATCTTTCGCAGGTAATTACTGGAGGAAATATAAGGCTTGGTGGCCATCATCCCCCCATCCGCAAACTGACTCATACCATAAACATTGGGAACCATTACCCAATCATAAGCATCAATAAACAATTCCATAAACCAACGATACACTTCATCGGGATCAAACTCACAGAGCAACATAAAATTTCCCAGCACCATCAGCCTTTCGATATGATGACAGTATCCAGTATCCAACACTTTTTTAATGGTTAGATCCAAGGGAATAATTCCGGTAGTCCCTTCATAAAAAGAGGCAGGAATTTTCCTTTTAAAATTCCAAAAGTTTCGACTCCGCTCCTGACGGCCATGAAACAGATACATGCCTCGGATGAATTCCCGCCAACCGATGAGCTGACGCACAAAACCTTCTATTGAGGCCGGCGCAATTTGATTATCTTTCGCGAAGCCGAGCGCCTGATCCATTATCTGCTGAGGCTGCAGCAAATTAACATTTAGTAATGGACTCAATAAAGAATGATGCAACAGCCATTCTTTGCTCACCATGGCATCTTCATAGGGCCCAAATTCTGAAAACCGAAACTCCAAAAATTGATGCCACCAGTCCTGCGCCTGCTCAAAAGTGACCGGATACCGGATTTTGGCTGGCGCCTTTCCCGGGCAATCCGCAAAATGCCGGGCGACATACTCCTGCGCCTCCTGATAGTAAGGACTATCCGGAGGGAAATGAACCGCCGGTGCCTGCTTTTTCTTGGGGTACTTCTTCCTATTTTCTTCATCCAGACTCCATTTTCCGAATTGGGGCTGCCCATCCGGTTGCATCAACACCTCAAGCCCCTGACGCTGCTGCTGATAAAATTCATGGTGGAAATAACGCTTCTTTTCAGGCCCGAAAAAAGACTCAAGGCCCTGCCGACTAGTCAAAAAACCATCCTCTTCATATATCCGAAGCTGAAGGTCGGCTGAAGTACATGCTTTTTGAATGCGCCTCAACAACCAGTCGTCATTGGGAAAAATAACCTGAACCTCCCCCAGCCCTTCCTTTGCCAATTGCGGAATAAGCTTTCGAATATCCGCCTTCGCTTCCATGGCCTCCACATATCGGACATTTTTTCCGGAAGCTTCCAAAAAATCGGCATAAGCTTTCATGCTGGCCCGATGAAAAATGAGCTTATGTTGGTGAAAAGCATATTGTCGAAAAAACAAAAATTCCTCTATCAATAATATCTCCGTATTGGCAGTAATTACCTGATGATTCTCATAAAGTTGATGTGGAAATAATAAGCCTATTTTTTGCATATATTTTTCATTTAAAGTGTAGTGGGCAGAGGTAAGTCTATAGTAAGGTCCCCTTTACACCCGCCATGGATTTCGATCAGGATTAGTGTGTTTCGCAATAATGCGTTTGCTTTCCTCCCGGGCAAAAACACTTTCCCGCACCGACCAAAACTTAGTTTTATTACGGGCAATAGCACTGGCACGATCAACAATGGGCCAGGGATAATCCGCTCCTAAAATAACGCCGAACTCCTGCAAAAGCAGCGGAGGTGTTTTCCAGGGTTCATGTATATAGGTGACCGGCAGCCCGTTTAGCTCTGGCAACCACTGCTTAATGAAGCTCCCATCCGGATCATTATCCCAGGATTGCTTCACAGGATTGTACATCCGGATTAGATTAATGCCCGTGGTACCCGCCTGCATTTGAAATTGAGGGTAATGAATACCCGGTTCATAATCCAAAAATAAAGCGGCCAAATGATAAACCCCCTGCTTCCAGTCCACATCCAGATGGTGCACCAAAAAACTCACTAATAGCGCACGCATTCTGAAATTCAGCCAGCCCGTAGTTTGCAGGCAACGCATGCAGGCATCTATCAAAGGAAAACCCGTTTGCCCACACTTCCAGGCTTCCAGCCATTCCCTTTTCCCTTCATATTGCAGTCGTTCATAAGCGCGGTTAATACACTTTTGCTCATAAGAACACTCCATTTCAAACTTCTGAATAAAATGACAGTGCCATCGCAACCGCGCCATAAACGAATGCAGATTTTTCCGATTTTGAGGATAGCTTTCATGGGAGCGCACATATTGTACTACCTGTGCGATAGATATATTCCCCCAGGCCAGATAGGTTGATAAACGTGAACAGGATGCCCTGCTCTTTTGAGGCTTAGAAATATGTTGATTATAATGCTTCGAACGGCGCCCCACAAAAGACTTCAAATACTTCCAGGCATAAGTTTCTCCTGCGGGCTGATAAGTGGCGGGATATTGCATCACTTCCGGCATGGCTTCCTCCACCGAAGGAAAAGGTAAGGAAACCGTAAGACTTTTAAAGGAGGCAAAATCATTGCGGATAAGCGGAGACCACATGGTTTTCCTCCAATTAACGGCCCAAAATTTACGATCCTTTAGGCCACGTTGTATACCATCCCGCTGAAACTCCTGCCAAACCACTCCGAATTTTCGAAACAAAAGCATTAGGCGCTTGTCCCTGTCCCAACTGAGCTGATGCCCACTTTCCTGATACGAAAAAACTGTCGCCACTTCATAGCGATGTAATAAAAACAAAAACACTTCTTCCGCCTCCCCATAAGGCACCGACACTTTCACCCCCTGAGGTAAATGTGTCTGCATCACCTGAATAGACTGGTAAATAAATTGTAAATGCCTTAAACTGGTGTCCGGATAAGCGATTTGCTTGGGCTCGAAGCAGTACAGGATCACGGTGGGGTAGCCAGACGCACATGCTGCCGCCAAAGGAGCATGATTTTGAGTACGCAAATCACGCTTCAACCAAACAATATTGATCTTCTGCTTAGCCAAACTCCTGGATTAAATATTTCCTGGCTTTTTTCCAATAAGCAAAGAATGAGGGATAATACCCGCTAACCGGCGTCAACCAATCTCTGGATTCTTCTATACCTTTATAATGATAATTCAGGGGATGCTCCTTGAAATGAATTTCACTACCTTTCAATTGATCCTCCAACTCATCAAAACTTCCTACAAAAATTTGAATGTCGGGGATTTTACCAGCAAACTCCAGAATGAAATTCAACACCTTTTGACTAACCGGATATTGCTGAAAATGAGTGGGCTCTAAAAGCAATATTCGCTGATAGGTAAAACCCTTGCGCCAAGTAGGATCCAGATTATAACTATTATAAATGAGAGTAGGCGTTTGTGGATTTACCTTCAAAGCTTTTTCGATTTTTGGTAATTCAGTATTAATTTCAAAAGGACGGCATTCCCAATCTAAAAGAGCGGATCCTTCCGAGATCAATTGTTCATAAGGCCGGTCCAGAAAAGTATTTCGTTGATGATGCTTACTATATTTATTGATATTATCCTGATTGGCATAATATTTCTTATTACTGTTCGCCCCCGCAACCCACTGCCAACTTAAAGCATTGCTTGCCCAGTCTCCATCTAATAAATGGGCATACATCCAACGGGCCGGATCCTTCCAATGACATCCTGCCATATTACAAATAATGGCCGCCACATACATGCGCATATGATTATGAATATAACCTTCCACATACAATTTGCTCAGACTTTGATCAACTGAAACAATTCCGGTGCTGGCCTGAAAAACAGGAACAGGGACTCCAACATTTCTCACTTGTTGCTGTGGATGTTTAAGGTCCTCACTCACATTTCTGACCTGCCAAATGCATTGCCAGTAATCTCGCCAGGCCAATTCCTGAGCAAATTTTTCCATTTGAAAAAACCTCCAGCCGTTTTTATATAACCGCTCCATCACCGTCCGGGTAGAAATGACCCCACGAGAAATATAGGGAGACAACCTGCTTACCGCGCCATCTAAATAGTTGCGGGTTTTCGCATAGGCCGAAGGGTTCAGCTGGTCTATTCGCTCATACACTTTATCCAATTCGGAGGGAAAAAGGAATTCTCCATTGTTTGAAAAGAGTTTTGATTGTATCGGACTTGTCATCATAATGCTACATTTCCCACTTTCAACACTTTGTTTTGTAAAAAGGATAAAGGGCTGATCAAATCCATAAGGCCGAAGCAATAACAAATTTTTAGTAGTGATTTCGGCCAATTTTTCAACAATACCACTGCCATTATTGATTAATCATGCGGTTCATATATGGAATCCTACTATGAAATATTTTTTATCGCCATACGAAAACCATATAGTATCGAACTAGGCCCACTACCTTAAAAAATGGCCAACAGCGCTTGGAATAAACATTTTTTTTTGATTCTCCCCCCTTTTTCTGTCGCAATTCATGCATGGCAATCACACTATGATTACTAACTTCGTAAATATAAATTTAATTTTTTCATATGGAGATCCAAATACTCCTAAGAACTAGAACAATTATGAGAACCATTAAAAATTTACTTTTAGCCTTGCTAATTATTGCTTCCGGTAATGTGTTTGCACAGGAATTGAACAACTGGCAAAAAAAGAAATTGGAAAAGGAAATAGCAGAAATGACCGAAGTAATGGGCCTTTCTGACAAACAGGTTAAAAAAGTAAAAACAGCTCAGGCGGTAGATGCTGCAAAAATTTCCGGCAGTGTGACCAAAGGCACCCCTGAGGCCAGAGAAGCATGGAAAAAGCATGGTTCTGATTTTAACAACCAATTGAAAAGCATTGTAGGGGATGACAATTGGAAAAACTGGTTAGCCCATAATAAAAATAAAAAGAACGGTGGTCAGGCAAAAGCTAATGGAAAAGGGAAAGCTCAGAAATCGGCAAATGCCCATGACTTTACAGAAAAAACCAATAATTACCTGGCTTCTAAAAAACTTAATGATCATCAAATGAAAAAAGCCTCTAAAGAGCTTGCTGAAATGATCAGGGTAATGGACTTAACGCAAGAGCAACAATTAGCGGTAATTGATGTTAAGGTTTACCAATTTGTCCAATCAAAGAAAATTTCTAAAGAAACTACTGATGGCTCTGAAGAACGAAAAGCTGCATACAAAAAGCTGGGAAAGGAAGTAAGTGAAAAACTTTTGGCTGCTACCAGTAAGCGACAAATGAACAAATGGTGGTCTCGCAATAAAAATAGCTAAGCGGATCTTACTTTCGTTGATGAAGGAAAAATATCATTAACAAAAAAAGCCCATAAGCTCAAAACAAAAAGAAGGCAGAGTATTGATAATTATTCATTACTCTTGCCTCTTTTTTTGCCCAATGGTAAGGTCTTAGCAGAAATAGCTTATCAGGATTATTCAGGTTCAATTCCTGGTTTAGCCGCAAGGCGGCAAAAATAACGGAATCTTCCCTTTTCCAGGTTTCTCCCAGGGAAGCAAATGAATGAGGAGAAAGCAAGCATACCTCAATTTAGGCGTATAAAAAATACAACCGCAACAACACCCTTAACCAGCTATAAAATAACATATTGGATCACCGCATCTAGCAGCGCATAATTGGGATGAGGGCATAACAATAACCACATCAGTTTCCCTACCGATACTCCCCCAACACGCCCTCACCACTAAAAAAAGCCTATTAAAAGAAAACCCCATTAACTAAAAGCCAATGAGGAATTCATTTTTGAGGGACGTAATTTTATTAAAAGGGCTTTAATCCTGAACTATTCATACCTATCCCCGAATAGCGACAAGGCGGAAAAATAGAAGGGAAGAATACCTATTTTTGCTTTTTCCCAAGAAAACAGATATATGAGATGAAAGCATACTTAAAGGAATTTGGCCTAATTGAAAATCGGCATAACCCATTTTTTACGAACAGCAATAAAATCACTTTGCCCGTATAATTCATGCTTTAATCCCCCTTTAGCTGCAAGGCGGGAAAAATGAAGGAATAGTTTCCTATTTCGAGTTTTTTCCAAGGAAGCAGGTGAATGAGGAGAAAGCAAGCTTGCCCAAATATGAGCTAGAAAAAATCAGTTAGCGTGAGATTAATGAATTGACAGTAAGCCCCTTAAGACAACCCACTAAATCTCGCGGTGAATAATTCGGCTTAGAGCAACTACCTTAATATTACGGAGCAAAAATTGGTTTAATACCATTCTCCCCAGGCTGCAATTGTTGGCTATAAAATTCGTGCTAAACAAAAGGATCCTCTTAGGAGCCCATGCTCAATACACTTTTGTTTTCCTTTGCAATTCTGTCTTTTTGTTGCTTACTCAAGCCCTGACGATAGTACACCTCCGGTTTATGTACAACCCGATGATGCTTCATTTCAGGATCATGTATATCCCGACTAAGATCACAATCAAATCTGACCAATTTAGAACTAAATTTGCTCCAGTTCCCCGTCACATTAATAAAATGCGCCAGTCCCCAACTGATTCCTCTACCATCCCGGGTATCTGTAAAAGCATCCGGAACATATGGAGCAGCCGCATAAGGCATTAGTTCCGTAATAGCGGCAATTTCAAAATTCACCCAGTCTTCGGCATATTGAATGGTGTTGTGTTCAGGCCCATCCTTATACACCAAAGCAGCCACCCCTTTTTTAAAGGGGAACAGAGAGGTTTCATGACCGGAAGTGATCAAAGGGTTTAGCGGATGCTTTTCAAATGGCCCCAGTGGATCTTCGGCAATAGCCAATCCCTGCATTCGCACAAGATCTGGCTTTTCACCAAAATCGGATTTATAATAAATGTAAATCTTTCCATCATGTACCAATGGATAAGGATCATGAATAGAATATTGATCCCACTCGCCCTCAGCTCCATTCGCAATTACAATTTTATTATAAGGTGTCCATGGACCCTCCGGAGAGTCAGCATAAGAAACGGTTACCGGGCAATCATCTCCCCTTTTACCACTGGCTTCCATAAAGCCCTGATAATACAAATAATACTTACCTTTCCACTCTAAAATATCAGAAGTAGTAACCGACCTCCAGCCAACAGCCGGCTTCTCCGGGCGACGAATAGCCACCCCCTGCTCTTCCCAGGTAAATCCATCGGTAGAAGTGGCGTACCAGATTTCAGACAAGTCCCAGTCAGAGGAAGGAATAGTATCATTACAATGTTTGGCACCCTGTGGAGGAGTTGGCGTTTTACGATAGGTGTACCAAACGTAATATTTTCCATCATGTAATATAATTTTGGATGGGTCACGTCTGGTAATGGTACCATCATGATCATGATAATCAAAGCCTTTCAATTCAGTGTATTTAAACTGAGAAAAAAGCTCATTATTTTGAGGCTGAGGGCTCGCATAGTCATCGTATATACGTTCCATTGCGGCACTCAATTGACGCTCCGGCTTTTCCTGAGGCAGAACAAATGGAAAACCGGCGGTTACTGTAGGCTTTTCCTGTTGAATACAGGAAAATAAAGCAATCGCAAAAAAAAGATAAACAAAATTATTTTTCATGATATTTTGACTAAAAAATTTACAAAAAACAGCAGCAAGCCATTAACTGATCTGCAAATAGGGATCGCTAATCCCTATTCGCTTCAGGAGGTGGAAAAGAGACCCCTAGCTAAAATCAACTCAGGTTTCGAAAGCCGGAATTCGGATATTACAAAAAGGTTGCAGCACCCCTAAATGAAAAACAAAGCTGTCATTATAGGAGATAATTCCCTTTCTACTGAAATGCATCCCTCTTTCTTCCATTTGTGAAACCAACAGCACACCCTTGCCAAAAGCTTGATATAACGCTTGTAAATTAAGTCAGACCGTAAAGACTATGAGGGAAAAATCCTTTTTTTTCAATGGTGGTCTCTTGCAATTATTTCAACATTAAAAAATGGATTTTGCTTTCGCTCTGAATTTTTTTGCCCGGATGAAGGGTACGCAATACATCCAAAACAAAATCGATGTACTTTAATTAGAAAAAGCACAGATGCCAGTGATTTAAACTGAATTACCAGAACAAACCAACCCCTTGATCTTCAGCGGTAAAAAAGGGTGATTCAATTTTATTCAGTACCCTATTAATTAAATTCAGCGCAAAATCACCAATAATAATGGATAACAATAATTCGCCTCTTTTGGCTCCAAAAACCAAAAATGCGACTTCCTACTCATGCTGAACTTATCCAGCAATAATATTTCACAACTCCCCGGCATCTCGATGAAAAGTGACCATGCCGCTTTTTACCTGAATGATGCACCGACAAATTCACTAATACAACTCAATACTTTTTGGGCAAACCTATTACGGGGTTTTTCACAACCCGAATTATTCACCGCTAGTTTTAAAAATCATCTCAAATGGCTTTTTATCAACTTGTTCCGATTAAACCTGCTAAATTTCTGATAGCCCAAATTTGAGCGGTCAATAATTAAGAAAAACAAATCACAATGCCTTACTGGAGAGCGACTTACATCTATCCGCTAAATCTAGCGGTGAAGGAATCGGGTTAAGGGCTCGTTTAAGGGCACACCATCCGATTGCAAATTCGAATTATTGGAAGGGGTTATGGATAATTTCTCAACAATAGCGATGATATTCTCTCAAAATAATCAGGCATCGCTTCTGCAGTAAGCAAATTTTCAATGGGAATTTTGACTTTTAAACAGGCTCTAAACGAAAAATTAACACAGCAGAAGAAACCTCCAGGATTATTTTCTCCCTCCTACTCAATCAACACCCGTTTTGCTAAGTGCCCCTGAGAGCTTTTTATATGAATAATAAGCGTTCCCTTAGGTAAAATTTTTACTGGAATGCTTTGATAATGTCCACTAACAAACTGCCTAAAAACCTGTCTTCCCTGTAAATCTGTGATAAACAGTTCAAAATCCGAGACACTGGAATCCAAACTAATATTTAATTCATTTTTCACCGGATTTGGATAAATGAGATGTTCAGCTTCGTTCTGTTCATCCACAAACAGTCTTTCATTATTAGAGGCGGTGGTCACTACTTTAAATTTTTGCCAATCCCCTGCTGTTGGGCTGGTGCAAAACATATTGTTGCGGACATACAGCCCATTGCTCCCTTTCAGGGCATAAATATCATTTCCATAATCCACCATTGTGAACTTTTCCCAGGCTCCGATAGCCTCCCGGTTACAGCGCATCTCCACATTTCCATTTTCTGAACTTACATATTTTCCATTAGCGCCTTTCAGGGCTACCTGATCATTTCCCAAATTGATAATTTCAAATCTTTCGGTACTACCCGCAGAAGATTGATTACAAGCCATTTTTTCCGGATTTGCCGTACTCATATAATTAAAATCACCCTGATTACGGAAAGTACTACTCCCCACGGTTTCAGACTCATCGACCAATTCATAAGTGTGAATCCAATCCACATACATGGTATTGATATTATTATTGGATAAATCATTTTTATCTGCGATTCCTCCGGTCCATGAAAATTCGCTGGTCCATAAATCCCATATAATATTCTGGCTACGGGTAAATTGCTTAGTGGATTTTACGCTGCCCACCTCTTCACCATTGATATAAAAAATAACATTATGCGCATCTTTCCAATAACAACCCAGTGTCTGATATGCCTCATTCCATTTTTTGCCTTTTGCAGGATTAGAAGCAGACAGATTCCGGGTATCCACTCTTGGCATATGCGCTCTTTCCGTAATGCTATCCTTTACAATAAAATACTGGGAATACATACTGTAAGCCCTGTCTTCATCTCCGGGCCAGGAAGGTTTTGAATTATGTTCACAAATATCTATTTCATCCCGATTATAACTGTCTCCATTATTCAACCAATAAGTACTAAAAGCAGAAATATGGGCCGTTTTCATGCTACATTCCGTGTACATGGGAAACTTCACCTGCGCCTTGGACATTATACGGGAAGTTTTAAACCAGCGGCTGGAATTAGGATCATGCGTGGCTCTGATCCATAAGTAGCCTTCCCATACCCCGGAATTCTCAGCGACCATCTGCACTGGTTCTCCATAATTCCACAAAGATTTTTTCCATTTGGAGTCATCCCAAACATCAAACTCATCCGTTAACTCCGGAATCGCTTTCCACTTTTTCCCGTTGGGAGCCTCCGGTTGTGCGTACAAAATATTAACAAAAAACAGAAACACTGGGAGTAAAGTAAGTATCCTCATAATTTTATGATTTATTAAAAAAATAACTAAATACAGGCATTTAAAAAAACGCCAAAAAAACCGGATTATAGCATCATCCATAAGCAAATAGTACTGGCCTATCTTCAACCAAAGCACCCATGAATGACTATGAAAAGATACCTATTCCTACTAAAATCTTTGGAAAAATAAATATTCAAAAACTAGATAAATTGCGCAAATAAACCATATAAAAATTACACCCATCCTACCACCCCCCACAAGGAGATAATTTACGATATCAATAAAATCATACAAATCAACCATTTAGATCAACAAAAGCGCAGATGTTGTAGCAAACACTTACTTCAATTTTATTTTCTAAATAATAAACCCCCTCCTATTAAAAGTGCAATTGGCACCGAAAAAGTGGAACGATGAGATCTCAAAAGTTGAAAATAGACGGAAGTTTTAGAGTGTATTTAAAAACACAGCATCCGGCTTCAAATTCGAATTACGGGAACTGATTTTAGATAATTTCTCAACAAAAGCGATGCTATCATCTCAAAATAATCGGGTATCAATTCTGCAACACCTGGATTATAAATTTCAGTGCGAATTTCGGCTTTTAAACACCCTCATAGCTAACTTCAAAAATTCTCCGTGAGTAAAAACATTAGACATACTTCAATTTGTATTTATGCTAACATAACGTTTCTTTTCTATCAATTATTTCCTTGGGAAATAAAACCAGGGCGCAATATTTCCGGCAAAAAGTCCTGAATTGAAGTGGGATGCTCTCCCGATTTCAGACTGAGTATAATAGGTGATTTTTTTTAGCCTTAAAGAGAATTATCCATGCTTAAATACTTATTTGGCTAAGAGCCCAAAAAATGAAGGAACTTTTCCTATTTGCAGTTTTTTCTAACGAAACAAATGAATGAGGAGAAAGTAAGCTTAACCAAATTTGAGAGATTAAACATTAAATAAAAATAGTTAAATCTATTTGATATCGAGAGCATTACAATGGCATAATGAATTCAGGGGTGAATAATTCGGCTGTAAATAAACAATTAAGGAAAACCATAATAATGCTGGGTGTGTAGAATTATAATTTAAAAAATCAAACAAATGTTTGAACCAAGCAGGATGAAAAAGGGGGCTGGGAAGGACTTCAACCAATAAAACCTAATCTAATAAAAAGAAATGACCACTTATCCCTCCGCCTCTATTGCGCTAAACGCTGAACCGTTTTCCAGTTTCTGGTGGTACAACTTACCCCTAATTTCTTTTCCCAAAAACTATTATTGAGCTTTGTTCTTCCATAGCCTCCGGGGCAATAAAGGTATATCACCCGGCCTATTTTTTTAAATTCATCCAAATCATGGTTGTATTCTCCTATAGACTGAAACAATTGCTCTTCTGGTAGATCGGCTAAAAAGGTCAAATGAAAAAAGGAGGTTTCATAAGCAGCATTCCCTAAGTAAGGGTTCGCCTGCACCATCATTTTCCAGTCCTCTTTTGCAAAAACCTGACAGGGCACATCATATCCAAAGACCTTTGCAATTTCCCGAGCGATCAGGCTTTCCAATGTTTTGGCGTCCAGGGTGGAATCAAACAATACATTCCCGGATTGGATATAGGTGGCACAGTTCTTCAGCCCCAGTTTAGCCAGTAATCGACGGAGCTCAGCCATAGGGATAATATTTTTACCACTAACATTAATCCCCCTAAGAATAGCAATATAAGACTTTTCCATATTTAAATATAAGAAAAATCTAATAAGCATTTGTTTTTAAGCTATATTTATAAGCGATAATATATTGATAAACAGGTTAATAAACTGACCTCTACAATCAATCAGCCAAAGCGCTTCCAATTCCCGAGCTGCGAAAGCCTAAGCGCCACAAAGAGAAAAACCTATAATTTTTTATTAAACGACAAAACATAGGCGACAAATGCGTCGTAAAATAATTGTATTAATTTTTAGAAATGTCCATAGAGAAAACCAAAGCTTATCGAATAGCTCAGGCAATGCAAAGCAGAACGCCTTACCGCTATCAATTCTATATGCAGGCCATAGCAGAAGTTAGAAAACTAGAAGCCATGCTGGAAATTTATGCCGATTCGAAAAATGCGGAGCGATTACCGGAAGGCAGAAGACAAAGCTCCGCCCTTCAATTTCCAGACTGGATAAAAAATATGGAAGAAGGGATAGCCTTATTAAAGCAAGCCATTTACCAATATGAAAATGGGCTATACTAAGCCGGAATATTCATCCTTAAATCCTCGTTGAGCTGTTAGGCGGAAAAAATGAAGGAATTTTTCCTATTTCAAGTTTTTTCCAACGAAACAGATGAAAGAGGAGAAAGCAAGCTTGCCCAAATTTGGACTATTATAAATCAAAGAAAATGAATTTTAATAAGCTGAAAATAAACTACTTGCGATTAGCCAATGAATTTAGCGGTGAATATTTCGGGCTAAGCTACCACCCTATTTAGGGCTTTATTTTTCCTCTAAAACAAAGCCTTTTCCATGCACATTATTAATGGATAAGGCGCTGTCAGAAGAAAGGTATTTGCGAAGTTTTGAAATATGAACATCCATAGATCGTCGGGCAAAATAATCATTTTCCTGCCAGATGGTTTTCAACGCATCATCGCGGCTCAATAATTTGTTCTTACGGTGAATGAGCATTTTTAAAATCTCCGTTTCCTTTCCCGTCAGGTGATGTTCCTCCTCTCCATTTGTCAGCATCCTTTTTTCCGGATCAAACTGAAAGGACCCAATAAGCAATAAACCGGCAGGGGTCGTAGCGGCCTCTTTATTAAGTGCAGCCCTTCTCAGTAGCGCGCGAATACGGGCCAAAAGCTCATCCTCATCAATCGGTTTAACGATATAATCATCGGCTCCCAATTTATACCCTTTAAGCTTATCAATCTTTAATGACTTTGCTGTCAAAAACATAAGCGGCACATATTCATTCACCGAACGGATTTTCTTGCCCAACTCGAAACCGTCCATCACCGGCATCATTACATCCAACAGACATAAATCAAAATTTGCGGCAGCGCAATACGCATCCCAGGCCTGTCCTCCGTCCTTGGTCCAGACCACCTCATAGTCATTCAGCTCCAGATATTCTTTCAGGATATATCCCAATGAATCATTATCTTCTGCCAGTAATATCTTTATCATCCTTCTGCGGTGTTTTTTGGAAAGCTTACTCTCACCTTAGTTCCCCCTCCCAATTTACTACTTAAATCCACTTCTCCCTGATGTGCCTGAACTGCCAATTTCACATAGCTTAAGCCCAGGCCAAAACCTTTCACTTTGTGAACATCTCCAGTCGGTACCCGATAAAACATATCAAATGCTGTTTTCTTCTGCCCGGCGGTCATCCCGACCCCACTGTCAACTACTTCAATAACTTCAGTATCCCCTTCAGAGGAAAGATTTACCTTCACTTCCGGAATATCCTTGGAGTATTTTATGGCATTATCCACCAAATTATGAATAATATTCTTCACATGCGTAGGGTCCCCAACCATGGGCTGTGGCGCTTTTGGATAAGACAGGCTGACATGGCCGGATTTTTCGGAAGCAATAAGTTCAAAAGGTTGTAAAGTTTCCCGGGTTAATGCCACCAAATCAAAGGATTTCATTTCCAGTTCCATCTGCTTCCGATTTCCCATTTGGGCAATTTGCAATACTTTTTCCACATGGTCTTTCAAATGCGCATTTTCCTTTTCAATAATATCAAGGTATTTGGGGAGTTTTTGATAATCCTGCTCCCTAAGACTTTTTCTAAAAACCTTAGTCACCAGAGAAATAGAGAAAATAGGCGTCTTTAATTCATGGGTCAGATTATTAATAAAATTATTCTTCATGGCATCCAAAGCGGCCTGCCGATTGATGATCAATAAAGTATAAATAAAACAACCCAAAACCACCAACATGAATAATAAGGACAACCAGATATAAGATTGCACCGTGCTGCCAATATGCTTTTGGTAATAACTATTATCTTTAAATTTTATCGCAAACTTATAACCTCCGACTGATCGGTTACTGGAAATAAACTCGTGAAAACCCTGATTTTCGGGCAGGTAAAAATAATCTGTAAACTGATGGTAGGATTTAACATCGGCCTCCGATACTGCTGCCTCCTGAGTAGAATAAATCAACTTCATGCTGCTCTTATCCTCCACTATTTTCAGTACTGCCCAGTCATATGGTTCGGAAATTTCATCTTTCAGCATGGATTCATTCAGCGTACGGCAAACAAAATCCGATGCTTTTTGCGCCAGATTAGGATCCATTGGAAAACTGTCAGCGCGATCCAAATGCATCAACCACTGCGGAACAATGGTGGTCATTTTGGGATTATGCCGGACAGCATTTTCAATTTGATCAATGTCTTTATGGATTCTATGTCGGAACTTACTTTCCTCCGTGGCATAATAATCCCGTAACCAATGGGCCTGAATATAGAAAAGCCCCCCAATGGCCATTACCACTAAGCTGATAATAAAATATATCTGTTTTTTATTTTGTCTCATAGACCATTGCTCTGCCTAAAAGACAATTTAAAGGCTTTTTCCTGAAAAATTAAATATTTAACCTTTGCTTAAGATTTGCTTAGCGCGTTTTCGAAAGCATAACATGTTGCCATTTTCCCAGAACAATTCGACCTACCTCCTTCCCTAGGAGCATTTTCCGCTCGAAATCCGGCTTTCATCTTCAATCAAACTATCCCTTTTAAACAAAAAAAGGAGTGCCACTGACACCCCTTTCTTATCTATTTTATTCCCGAATAATTGAGCATCAAATTCATCAAACCGCCTAAATCAACTAACCATCAAAGTATTCCAGTTGGTATTGTTGATCTTTTCAATTGCCAAAATTTGGTAAGATTGCTATCTCCTCATTGCTCTACTTCCTTGGAAAAAAGGTGAAACAGGAAACGATTCCTTCCTTTTTCCCGCCCGGCAGCCAAACCAAGGGTTAAGAGCATGAATAATTCGGGCGATGTTTTTTATTTTATCAGATGGACTTTGTATTTCCGTGTTCCGGCTTCAGAAACCGGTTCATATAAAACCCCATCCTTTTTATAATACAATTTACCATCCAATGGCAATTTTTCTGCTCCGGCTGGCAATTCGTCTACCAGCATCCCATTTCTAATGGTTGACGTAGGATTTCCGCCCTCCAATGGCGCTTGTACGCTCTCTTGCTTTTTATATTTGGTCACTCCTTCCACCTCCACCGGTATCCAGATTTGACCACTTTCCTGTTCCACATAAGTAATCAGGCCGTCCATTTCGGCCATCGGAACAGCACCTACCGGAGGCAAATCCAACATCTCTTCCCCTGCCTTTTTTACCGCAGTGGAACTGTTGGGCTGTTGGCCCTTCTCTGCTAAAGAGGGAGAAGGGTTCACCGGTGCGGCAGGGGTCGGAACACTATTAGACAGTGGCATCAAATCCGAAGGAGAAGTGCCCCTTTGTTCTGAAGGTTGTTCAATGTGTTGGAAATAGACCATTCCCTCCATATCTACCGGTTTATAAAAGAAGCCCTGGTACTCATACAAAGGACCGGAAGGAAATTGAACTTCCTGTGTACCTTCGGGCAAATGGGAAATCATTATCCCATCCGGTGGGTACACGACCATAAAGCTGTCCCCCATTTGCATGAAAAACACGCCTGCATAGTAGTAGTAATCGCTGGATCGGAAAAGGAAATATTCCGCCTGTTGAGGTAAATGTGGTACCATGGTCCCTTTTGGTGGATATATCACATGATATTGCCCATTGACATCTTCAAAGAAAATGCCGTCCACATAAAAGATACTGGTATGGCCATTCCGAATTAATACCGCATTGGCGGGCATGGTATAAGTCACATAACCCACCGGATACCAATGAGGACCCCAATATGCCCCCCCATAATAATGCATATGCCAACGATAATGCGGACGATAATAAGGGTAATTCGGGCGCGGCGGATAACAAATCGGAGGTCTGGGCTTATCCGGTTTGGTAGGCTTGCCAGGTTTTCCCGGCACGCCCGGCTCTCCCGGATCAATGGGCCTGCCTGGTTCGATCGGGTGTTCAATCCCCGGAGGTTTTGGTCTGCCATTTTCCGGCAATTGAACGGGCTTCTCCACTGGTTGGCCGGGCTGAACCGGCTTTCCTACCACAGGCTGCTCAGGTTTTCCTTCAATTGGTTGGCCTATAGAAGGCTGGGAAGGTTGTCCCACCGACGGGCGATCTACCGGCTTTTGCGCCGGTTGTTGCACTGCTGGCCGGGTAGCGGGCTGCTGCTGTGGCTTTTGCACAGGCTGACCTACCGCTGGCTGCGAAGGCTTTACTGCCGGCTTTGTAGTGGCTGGGGGTGCAGGCTTGCTCACCTCCCGAGTAGGCCGCTTTGTATTAGAAGATCGATTGGACTTGTTTGAGGACGGTCTTGCACTCTTTTGCTGAGTAGTAGATGGCTTACTTGGGCGAGCTGTCGCACCGGAAGGCCGCTGCTGCGCTGGTCGGCTGTTATTACTTGGCCTGCTTTTAGGCTGAGCCGGTCTCGAGGTAGCCCTTGACGGCTGACTTACTGCAGGGCGTGCCCCTCCACCTCCCGAACTGGGGCGAGCCGGACTGGCTGCAGGACGGGCACTACCGGAGGAACCTGCGCTTCCCGACCTTCCCCCGCGTTGTTGAGCCAGCGCACTTTCCACGCCAATCACCAACAAACTGAGGGTCAGTAGAATAAATATTTTAGATAACTGCTTCATATACCTTGGTTTAATGTAGGGAGCAGTAGGCCTTTCTATCTATTCAAAATTTATACCATTATGTACAATATTGACATCATCCAAATTAGGGTTTTATTAAAAAAATACCCTATTCTGATTAGCCGCAAGAAAGCTAAGACCCATCATCTATAAAAAGTATTTGCCTTCAAAATCTAACCCTAATGAGGTACCGCCAGATTCCATGGCGAACACTAGGGAGCTCATTATTAACTCCATTTGATTCATTTTGCTGATTTTTACATCGCCCCAATTGGGGTAAGTTGGCTTTCTTCACCCTCCACTGCTTTGTTGGAAAAAAATGGAAATAGGAATCTATCCCTTCATTTTCCCCACCCAGCAGCCAAACCAGAATTTAAGCATTAAACATCCGTACGAATGCTTCACCACGCAGTGTAGGAGGTTCCCTGGTCAGAAGGAATTAACTTTTTCTTCACATTTTTAACTTTTCAGAAGGAGCATTTAAGTATTGAAAGGACGATAATTGCATTAGAAGTAGATTCATATTAAAAAACCATAAATCAACCATTAATCACCAAACGATAAGAGCATATTTAAAAGCCAAAATTTCCAGAGAAAATTTGATTATTACAGAGGCGATACCCGATTGTTTTGGGAGAATAGCATCGGTGTTATTAAGAAATTATCCAAAATCCCTTCCAATAATTCGAATTTGCAGCCGGATGCGGTGCTTTTAACCATGCGCTAAAATACCCGACTTAAAAAACAATCCGACTACTCACCCTATTCCAACGGATAGGCACCCATTGGACAAATCAACGATTTTTATCCATTCGCTCAGACCATATCAATTGCCCAACAGTTATTACGATAAAGCTAAGCCCTACTTATGATGCCCCTGCGCCAAACTATATACATTTTCATTTTCTTTATTTGCTCCCTTCATGATGTGATGGCCCAAAATGGGTGGAACATAAAAGGCTCACTACTGGATGACGAAAGCCAGGCCGCCCTGGAATTTGCTTCCGTTTTGGCTTATAACGCCAATAATCAGGAAATGGTCAATGGAAGCATCTCAGATGCCAATGGCAAATTCATTATCAAAAACCTTCCTGCCGGAACTTACTTTCTGGAAGTAAAATTCCTGGGCTATGAAACCCAGAAAACCAAGACTTTTGAACTTAATAAGTCCAATATTAACATCGGCACGATCACGGTAAGCCCAGCATCGAAAGTGATGGAAGGCGTGGTAGTTGAAGCGCAAAGAACCTCTGTAAATTACAATCTAGACAAAAAGGTTCTTAACGTATCTTCTATCTCGACTGCATTAGCAGGTACTGCGGTAGAAGTATTGGAAAATTTGCCAGCTGTAAACGTAGATGCGGAAGGGAACGTGAGTCTGAGAGGAAGCTCGGATTTCACCGTATTTATTGATGGAAGGCCCTCGGTATTCACAGGATCCGAAGCCCTGCAACAATTACCAGCCTCAACTATTGACAAAATTGAAGTCATTACCAATCCTTCTGCTAAGTACGACCCGGACGGCACGGCCGGTATCATCAATATTATTACCAAGAAAAAAGTTTCCGGACTTTCCGGTGTAGCAAATATTCATGGAGGGAACTGGGGACGAATGGGCGCCGATGGTTTATTAACCTATAAATTGAATAAGTGGAATCTGTATTTAGGCGGAGATTATAACAAGCGGGTTCGGGCAGGAGAAAGAAGCAGCTATAATGAAAGCTATTTTGGAGATACTACCTATGTAGTGAGGCAAAATGGAGATGCCCAGCGATGGTTTGATCCTTACTCCATAAAAATGGGCTTCGACTATATGCCGGGTAAAAAAGATATGATTTCTTTAATGGTCAATGCCGGGCAGTGGGGAATGGGTAATGAAGCGGACCAATCCATCAACAGCATAACGACTATCAACGGGAATGAAATTAGTAATATCATGTCCTCCAGCACGCAGGAGGGTAATATCGCCTGGAGATACCTGAGCGCAGATCTTACTTACACCCACACCTTTGACGAAAATGGTCATAAATTAGACTTTAGCGGGATGTTCAGGGGTTCAGATATGGATCAATTCGATAAATTCTTTAATGTAAACGACTTGAATGAATACGAACGACCCGCTCAAAATTCTACAGAAGAAAAACAGGGCCAGGAATTCCGTGCAAAAATTGACCATACCTTACCGATAGGCGCCGATCACAAACTGGAAAGTGGCTATCAGGGCAGATTTGAAAATACCGCCGGTAGTAATACCATCTTCTTTCAGGAGGAACCGGAAGAAAATTGGCAAATTTCGGATGACTTTAGCTACGAAAATGAATATGCACGAACCATTCATGGGCTATATACCATGATCGGGGGGAAATTTAATAAACTGGGTTATCAGCTAGGGCTCCGTGGAGAATTTACAGATAGAACGGTGACGATTGTGGACACTGAAGAAAACTTCCACATAAACCGATTTGACTTCTTCCCTTCTGCGCACTTTTCTTATCAATTGCCGGATCAACAACAATTCATGATCAGTTATTCTAAAAGAATTAACCGACCACGTTCCTATTATCTGGAGCCTTTCCTAACTTTTCAGGATGCCTATAATGTCCGTTCAGGTAATCCGGATCTGTTACCGGAATACATCCACTCTATGGAGGTGGGCTATCAAAACAACTTCGGAGATTTTTCTTTTAGTGCGGAGGGATATTACCGAATCACCGAAAACAGAATTCAATGGGTACAATCTGTATGGCAGGAAGACATCATGTTGAGAAATCCGGAAAATGTAGGAGAGGAATATACGGCAGGTTTGGAAATGATGATAACAGGTCCGCTGTTTCCCTGGTGGAATATTAATGTTTCAGGTAATGCCGGGACATTCCGCTTGGAAGGGACTTTTGAAGGGCAAACCTTTAATCGATCTAACGTAACAGGTTCAGCAAGATTAAATAATGATTTCATGCTGGGCAAAACCACTAAATTACAATTCGGAATGCAATACAATGCGCCGACCATTTCCGCGCAGGGAGAGATTGCAGCCACCTTTACTGCGAATGCGGCCATCAAACAGGAAATCATTAAGAATCAGTTATCTGCTACTATTTCCGGTAGAAATATCTTTAAAACCTTTGCCCGGGAACAAATATCCTTCGGTGAGAATTTTTACAATGAAATGCGCATCGATGCCCGCATGTTTATAGAAGGAACCATTACCTACAGCATCAATAATTATAAGGTGAAAAAAGGCAGAGGTGGCGAAGGAGGAGGAATGGATATGGATTTTTAAATGGAAGTTTAAAATCGAAAATTCATAAAACAAATTTCCTTATTAAAATAACGCCTAAAAATAACTTCAATGAAATAGTCCTGTATCATTCACCATAATCTATTCTCGCTCAGTTTGCTGATTCGATTGGATTAAAACACAGGTGCTAAAGCGCTATAATTTTCATAAATATTACTATTTAGAGGATTGCTGAACTTATTATTCTTTCAGAATAATTAAAATTTGTCCGGGAAAATATGATTTCAAGCACCAATTTAAACGCTTTGAGGGTATAAAAAGGGAGTCCTAATGAACTCCCTTAGCCGTATTTTCATCAACAATTTCCAAAACTTGGTATTCTTTCTCTGAGTCTTCCTTCATACGCTCTCCATATTGAGCTAAAAAATAAAAACTTCCAATTAATAAAATTAACAACAGTAAATTTTTCATTCTTTTAGTGATTTTAGATGATGTGAGAAAGTTATAAAAAAATATGATTCATCACATTAGAAACTACCTAATCGCGCTAACAAAAACCAATTTGGGCTAGAAATAATCCGATTTCTGCGCAAAAAAATACCGGAATATTCCGGTAAAGATGTATCACAACAAACAATGTTTGATTTAAGCTTCTGGCAATTCAATTTCAGGAAATGCTTCATAACTTTTTTGCAAATCCATCCAATAGTCGGAAGTGGTATTAAAATACAAAGCTAACTTTCCCGCAATCTCCTGATTCATGGCTTTACTTCCATTAATCAGCTTAATAATATTAGATCTGGAAATAGTCGTTGCCTGTGCCAGCATATGCACGGAAATTCCTTTGGCAAACAAAAACTCCTCTTCAAGAATGGCGCCTGGGTGTATAGGTTTTTGATTAGTCATATCAAATGAGTTAGGTATATTGTATCATACTCTTCAAACTAAGAAAAGTTAGGGAGAATCCTGCTTATTAAAGGATCATCTATTTGTTAACCTTATTGAACATTTGGTTTATGGTTTAATAAAAACACCATTAAGGTAAGGAAATATGCCAGGCTTCAAACCAAATTATTTATGTTTCTAGCCTGGTGTAGCAGCAAAATGAGAAAAGGATGAGGAAATGTGCGAATTCAGGTTATCCAAACACAACAGAGGAATAAGAAGAAAATAAAACACTTGAATTTGAACTATACAAAAATAGCCTGAAACATTCCCATTCTACTGAATTTAAAATCTTTAAGTGAATTTATTTAATCCATTCATTATTTGATTTAAGTCGGAGTACTCCTACTTATATCCTCGTTAAGCTGAAAGGCGGAAAAAATGAAGGAATAGTTTTCTATTTCGAGTTTTTCCAATGAAGGAGAAGAAAGCAAGCCTAGCCAAATTTGGCTAACTGAATATCGGCAAAACAATTTTCACAAACTGAAATAACGTCAAATAGCATACCTAGCTGAATCTAGCGGAGAATAATCCGACTTAAGGCTGCCGCAGTTACATTTATACCCTACCGTAACCACCAAAACGAATACCCTTACGAGCTTGTCTTCTTTCCATAGGGAAGGTATCACCATAAATTCTTCTCACACTATAGAGGTATCCTAAACTTTTGATTGATCAGTCAATTAGGAAAGTGCCAGAAGAAGCCGGCTCCCTTTCAGATTCCTGATCGCCTCTTTGAAAATTTCGGAATGGCGATTGATTCCTTCATTTCACTGAATGAAAACAGAGGTGGATTTCAGCATGAATCCTCCCAATAAAAGGAGGAGTATAAAAAAAGCGGAATCACTTCCGCTTTTATTTATTTAAAAATCCAAAATTTTCAATCGTCTCAAAAAGAACGATCGGTCTCCCATGATCTAAATCTGGAAACCCGACGAAAAACATTCGCTCTTCAAACCAATTTGAATGCCCGATAATATAACCTCTTTCTCCTGTTGGAATACTGTCTCCAATATAAACCACCGACTGTCCGGTATAGGTTAAATCCGGAGAGGCCCACCATTGCTCTACATAATTTGGCTTTCGCTTCATCATCTCTAGAAAATCCGTAGTCAAATCTTTACCGGATTTTTCAAAATGATTCACGATATCTCCATAATTAGACAAATTCATTAAAAGCATGACATTGCATTATTCAAATTAAAACTTTTATTTGATGGTAATCATATCAAATTATGATTTGCGTCATCTTTCAATGATACGAAATATTTACGAAAGTAGATATATCCTTAGGATATTTTTAACACAAACACCTCTTTTTGATAAAAATCACCAACACAAGCCATTTCTTCCAAATTCCCTGCCATTATCTAAACTTTTAGGATAATATTTTTCCTATACAGCCACCACATTGGAATAAAGTTGACACTGGTAATAATCAACGCATAAACCAAAGAAGCCGTCTTTGGCTCGAAAGCCGGTAAAATCAATTGCTGATAGAACAGGGACAAAAGGTTGAGCCCATCAATAGTAAAGAACTCAAAGAATTTCACTAGGAGATTTGAAAAGATGAAAGCCCCTATGGCATTGGTCCCAAAGACCTCAAAAATTTTCCATAATGGTGAGGAAACTTGGTGGATATCCAGGAGCCAATAGAACAGCCCTAATGTCATCAGGGAATACCCGCCGGAATACAACACAAAACTACTCGTCCAAAGTGATTTGTTGATGGGAAAAGAAAGCCCCCACCATTCTCCTAAAACTAATAAGGCAAATCCGCCGATGAAGAGACCGGCCACTAATTCAAATCCATTGGCTCTTTTGGCTTGAATCCATAAACCCGACAGCAAACCTAAAATTGCCGTTACGACCGCTGGAATTGTACTGATCAGTCCTTCCGGATCCCAAGTTTTGGAATGTATCCACAGGTGATCCTTAAAAAGGGCATAATCAATATAGGCCCCAATATTTTGGTCCTTGAGGTCCAAATCAGGCAGACCTACTCCGGGAACGGGCACATAATTAATAAAAGCAAAATATCCTCCGAGAATAATGATGGCTAAAGCCAATAATCCTTTCCAGTCGGTATTGAAATACAGCGGAACGCAACAAATAAAAATAATACCGATCCTTTGCAGTACCCCGAAATACCGCCAGGTATCAAATTCAAAAAAGGGCAAAAGATTGATGAATAAACCAATGGCAATAAGTTTTCCTCCTCGCTTCAAAGCTTTCAAATAAGCCGATTTTCGAAATTCAGGAACCTCCTTTGCTTTTTTTAGGGAAAAGGTCATTGAGACCCCCATCATAAAAATGAAGTAAGGGAAAATCAAATCTGTTAGCGAACAGCCATGCCAGACTTTATGCTTTAATGGATAATACAGTTGATCCCAATCGCCAGGATTATTTACCAAAATCATCAGTAACATGGTAAATCCCCGAAAAATGTCCAGCGATTTGAGTCTTTTACTTTTAGGTACAGCTGACATAAAAAAATATTTTAAGTAAATGTGTGTTATTAACCACAATATTATACTTAAAATATAAAAAAACGCCTTTTTAAGTTATTTTTAATATAAATTAATCCATTTTTCCGGATTTACCAATAAATATCTAAGTCCCTACTTCTTCCCCTTAAAAACACTGCTCTTATAAAAATAAGGCGGCCAACACCCCAAAAATAATCAATGGAATATTGAAATGCAGAAACGTTGGCACGCAGGTATCCCAGATATGGTCATGCTGCCCGTCCATATTCAGACCTGAAGTAGGCCCCAAGGTAGAATCGGAGGCAGGCGAGCCTGCATCACCTAAGGCGCCGGCGGTTCCGAGCAAAGCAATGATACCGAGGGTGGAAAAACCCAGTTCCAAACCTAAAGGACAAAAAATAGAGGCCAAAATCGGAATAGTACCGAAAGAAGTGCCAATCCCCATGGTCACCAGCAAGCCTACCACTAACATCAGGAAAGCCGCCACCACTTTTTGCTCGCCCATCCCACTGGCAATAAATTCCACCAATTTTTCTACTCCTCCACTTTCCCGAATAATGTTGCCGTAACCGGCTGCTACCAGCATTACAATGGCAATAAAACCCATGACCCCAATTCCGCCTTCGATAGAATCATTTAATTCCTGCCAACTAACCGCCTTGCTAAAAAACATAATCAGGAGACCACTAATGGCACCCAGCACCAATGAATCCGTAGCCAGCTGAATACCAAAGGCGGCAACTGCTGCAGCCAGCGTCCATCCATGCCGGGCATGAAATCCCGCATCTTCCTGAATTTTAGTGCCGGGTAATTCAACATCCTGATAGATCCGCTTTTTTCGATAGCTTACCAATAGGGCAAATAATAAGCCCGCCACCATGCCCAAACCAGGCAACCACATGGCCTGTGCCACCTGGGAAGTCGCAATGGTGATCCCATTGGCCGTCATTTGTTCCCGAATCAGATTATGAAAAATCAACCCAAAACCCACGGGAAGCGTAATATAGGGCGTTTTTAAACCAAAAGTCAGGCTGGTGGCTACTGCCCTGCGATCCAGCTGCATTCTGTTCATTACTTCCAGCAGGGGCGGCACAATAATCGGGATAAAAGCAATGTGAACTGGAATAAGATTTTGAGAAGCGCAGGCCATCAGCATCAGCGCCAATAATAAAGCACTCCGGTGATCGCCCACCAAACCCGCCACTCCCCGGGCCAAAAGTTTTGCCGCGCCCGTTCTTTCTATACTTACCGCCAAAGCTCCGAGCAAAATATAACTCAATGCCGTCTCCGCATTATCCCCCATACCGGATATCAAATGCTGAATACTCTCCCCAAAGCCCATACCGGCAGACAATCCCGCCACAAGCCCCGCTATGATCAGGGCCAATATCACATTCATACGGAGCAGGCAAAGTACCACCATCACCAAAACAGAAATCACTACGGGGTTAATCCAATCCATTATTTTCAGGCTTTTAAAAAACGAATATAAGGGAAATTAGATAATTATTAACCCATTGTTGGATTTCAATAAAGCGCAAAACTGAATTAAACCGAATGGTTCCAGCTTAAATTTTCATTTAGCTGTTAAGCGGGAAGCCCGAGGATTTATGAGCGTGTTTAAAAGCCAAAATTCGCCGCCAAAATTTGATTATTACAAAAGCGATAAAAGATTATTTTGAGACAATAACAGCGCTACTGCTGAGCAATGATCCAAAATCACTTCCAATAATTCGAAATTGAAGCCGGATGGTGCTGTATTAAATCAAGCCAAAGAATAAATCATTCTGGTAAAGTAAACAGCACACCAACTGAAATAAAAAATAAGTAATTTCAATCTTAGCCATTTTAGCTAATTTTTGGGCGTATATTCACCTAGCACTAAAGCCTGTTCTTCTTCATGAAATATTTAGCTATTATCCCATTTCTTTTATTCGCAACCATTTCCCGGAGCCAAACCCCATCCGCTCTGATAATGGAAAATATGGACAGTCTCGCCCAATGGTTTCAAATTCCGGCATATAGCCTGCTCATTCAGGAGAAAAAGGAAATTACCACCCAAAGTTTTGAAGGACTAAGCCAGCTGGAAAAGCGAAAAAAAAATGGCCCTGAATATTACCATCCCATCGCATCCCTTTCCAAAATTTACACCGCTGCCCTGTTTTTAAAACTGGAAGAGGAAGGAAAACTGAAACTGGACGAGCCCGTTAACCGCTATTTGTATAATTCCGCGTTGGAGGATCACATTCAAATTCAGCATTTATTGTCCCATACCTCAGAAGGAGAGGTGGGGAAAGATTTCCTCTACAGCAGAAGATTCGGCCTCTTGACCGAAGTGGCCAAAAATGCAACCCTTAAAAGCTTTCCGGAATTAATACAGGAATACATACTGGATCCACTGGACCTGAAGGAAACCGCTTTTCTCGAAGAAGAAGTGCTAGAGAAGCATCCTGTGCCCTCCCCCTATTATTATGGAAATGAGGGAGCAGAAGACGGCCTGTATGAATTCGGGGTCTCTGCGGCAGCCGGTCTGTTGGCTACCCCGACGGATTTCCTCAAATTCTTTGATCAGCTCGTCGATGGAAAAATGATTAAGGAGGAAAACTTCCAAAAAATGACGACCCCTTTCTTTGCCGGAAGTCCTTACGGACTTGGCCTGTTCAGTCAGCAAATCGGGGATCAAAAAGTAGTCTGGGCCTACGGGCAATACGATTGCTTTTCCTCCCTCTTCCTCTACCTGCCGGAAGTGGATGTAAAGGTAATTTTACAGGCGAACAATAACCTGATCGCTGACCCGGCCCGAATGATCTACGGAGACCTGACCACCAATCTTTTTGCATTGCAATTGCTACAGGAAATCGCGGGCAAATATCAACTTTCATTATGGTCGGAAGAAGAGTTTGAGCAAAAGTGCCGGGTAGCAGAAGCTTTGGCGCAATCTTACCTGTCTCAATTTGACAATGCTTTCTATCAGCAGGCCATTTCCTCATACGATCATATTTTCCAAGCCTATCCGGAATTGGATCAAAATGGCTCGATGGCTCATTTACATGGCATCAGCTTTTTAAAATCAGTGGAAGCCTACCGGCAACTGCCTCCTCATCAGGCCCTGGATCCGCACTATCTGAAGCTGAATGTAACACTGCTTAAAAAACAGCCGCATAACCCTTACCTGCTGTATTATATGGGGACCTATTATGATATGCTCCAACAACCTGAGCGAAGCAAACCCTTTTTTATCCAATTGGTACGACAGCCCAACTATTCTAAAAACTGGTATACCGTAGAGGCAACGGAATGGTTGGAGAAAAAAATGACTCCGAAACAGGAATAATCCGGGGCATTGATCCACTCCATTCCCTTTTGCTTTATTTAGAAAACTTCCAAAAAATAAAGGGAAGCCGGCATTCTGAGAGATTTTCCTTAAATTAAGCCTTTTAAGAACTGACTACCATGACGATACAGAAAGTACTCGAGCAACTGAAAACAGCGGACAAACCCATCGCCAGAAGACTTCACAAAGGAAAAGGCTTCAAAGTCCTGATTCTGGGCTTTAATAAAGGCATGGTACTGGAAGACCACAAAACGAATGTTTCCACTATCCTGACAGTTTTGGAAGGAAGCGTGTATTATAATAATGGCCACTCCTCCACCCTGCTGAAAAAATATGAGGAATATGAAATTCCCAATCATGAGATTCATTCCGTGGAAGCCGAGGAAGACAGCATCTGCCTGTTGACACAAGGCAAACGCATACAGGAATGGCAGCCGGAGGAGGAAGAAGACCCGGTGGAAGATCTGGAATCCGGGAACTAAAAACACCCTTATGCTGGTGCATTGACGGAAAATAATTAAATTTACATGCTAACAAAAAACCGATGTCCGGATACCCATAAAGTGGCCTGCATCGTTTTTTTTTGCTTCAGAAAATATCAAACATAAGCGCAATGAGTCAAATTAACTGGCAAGTAGTCAAAGAATACGAAGATATCACCTACAAAAAATGTAATGGCGTAGCCCGCATTGCATTTAACCGTCCTGAAGTAAGAAATGCCTTTCGCCCGAAAACCACCAGCGAACTCCTGGATGCATTGCATGATGCTCAGGAAGATACCTCTATCGGAGTGGTGTTGCTTTCCGCTGAGGGTCCATCGCCTAAGGATGGGAAATATTCTTTCTGTAGTGGTGGCGACCAACGTGCCCGCGGTCATCAGGGATATGTGGGAGATGACGGCTATCACCGCCTGAACATTCTGGATGCCCAGCGTTTGATTCGCTTTATGCCGAAAGTAGTCATTGCCGTGGTACCGGGTTGGGCCGTAGGTGGCGGACACAGTTTGCACGTGGTATGTGATTTAACTTTGGCAAGTAAAGAGCATGCTATTTTCAAGCAGACCGATGCCGATGTGACGAGCTTTGATGCCGGATATGGCTCTGCTTATCTGGCGAAAATGGTGGGCCAGAAGAAAGCCAGAGAGATCTTCTTTCTGGGCCGCAACTACAGTGCACAGGATGCCTTCGAAATGGGCATGGTAAACGCCGTAATTCCGCATGATGAGTTGGAAGACACCGCTTACCAGTGGGCGCAGGAAATCCTGGAGAAATCCCCAACCTCCATTAAAATGCTGAAATTCGCCATGAACCTGACCGACGACGGCATGGTAGGACAGCAGGTATTTGCCGGTGAAGCCACCCGACTGGCTTATATGACCGAAGAAGCCAAAGAAGGAAGAAACGCCTTTCTGGAAAAGAGAAAGCCTAACTTTAGAAATATTAAATGGTTACCCTGATCCTTCAGGAAAACTACAGAAAAAGCGATTCAGAAGGATCGCTTTTTTTATTGCTCTTTTTATTAGTCTACCTGCCGATCTCCTTCATTTCGACCGACAATTTCCTATATTGTACCCACCTCAAACAAATCGAATTATGCAGGCAATAAAAGGAAAAACCGCCCTGATCACCGGCGGAAGTAAAGGCATCGGCTTTGGCATTGCGGAAGCCCTGATCAATGAAGGGGTTCATGTCGCCATTACCAGCAGGAGCCAATCCGCGGCAGAGGCCGCAGCGGAAGAACTCGTTGCCATTGGTGGCGGTGAAGTACTGGCTTTTGAAGCGGACGTACGTTCTCTGAAAGACCAGCAAAAAGTGATTGAAGCCATGGAAGCCAAATGGGGACGGGTAGATGTCGTCATCGCCAATGCCGGCGTCGGACACTTCGGCTCCATAGAAAGCATTACTGCTGAGCAATGGCAGGAAACCATTGACATCAACCTGACCGGGGTATTCAATACCACCAAAGCTGCCATTGAGCCGCTAAAGAAATCCAAAGGGTATTTGATTACCATCGCCTCCCTGGCCGGCACCAACTTTTTCGCCGGAGGATCCGCCTATAATGCCAGCAAATTTGGGCTCGTAGGTTTCAGCCAGGCTGTGATGCTGGACCTGCGGAAATACGGCATCAAAATGACCACCATCATGCCCGGTTCTGTCACCAGTTATTTCAATGGACATGAACCCGCAGAGACAGACGCATGGAAAATTCAGCCTGAAGATTTGGGACAGATGGTCGTCGACCTGATGCAGATGCATCCGCGGACCCTTCCAAGTAAGATTGAAGTAAGACCAACCACTCCTCCGCAGAAGTAAGGAGGGACGGAGTAACAATATCCCCGGGGAGGGTCGTTCGAAAATGGCCTTTGTCGGGGGATTTTACGGTTACCTTAGCCCCTCCTTATTCATTCCTCCTGCTGGCTAAACTCAGCGTAAACCCAATTTACAATTTCAGAATACTGACACATTGGCTCAACCTCTTCCGGTGAACACTTTATCTGCCTGTCTATGCAAATACCGTATTGCCCATAAGAAAAATCAAAACATCTTCTAATAAAGATCACCGCTTTCCAAAAAGAACTAAATTTAGTCCCGCTACCAACAGAACTCACTATCAGCCCACTAAGATAATGATTATAGATTTTATTAGCCCGGGTTGGAGTGCTTCTGCTTTCTCCTTATTCAGCTGCATCGTTGATAAAAAAATAGACAAAGGGAACTACTCTATCCTTTATCCCGCCATGCAGGTAAACGCGGATTATGGAGCATCCTTCAGGTGAAACTAAGATGCATGTTTTTTGCGGACTATGCCTCGACCACCTCCCTGCTATTAAATAACTAATCACCACCAAACTGAATGTCCTATGATGCACGCAAAACACCTTAAAAACGGCCTGCGCAATAGGAGTCAGGAGCGTTTTAATTTCTCAATATATGAGCTGATCCTAGGCCAGGCGGGAATCAGAAAAGGGATTACTAAAAAAAAGTAAAATAAATAGCTGCTACCCCTTAATGTCCAATGAACACCATAAACACGGGTAAAACCCCATAGGACCAATCCCAGTGCAAGACTCAACAAGCTAAAGAGAACCATCTTTAAGTCCGCTTTAGAAGACCACCAGCTTTTCTTTTGACGCTTTACATACACCACAAAACCTGAGACACCCAAAAATCCCCCGATAAGGCCTACTGCCGCATATAAAATCTTTAGGGGCCAACCGCCAAAATGTCCAAAATGCAGACCTTCCTGCCAATAGTATAATTTACGAAGGAAATTTTCCTCCCGCAGATCCAATTGATGGAGACATTCCAGAGATTCCTTGTCTAACCATATCGCATTGGTTTGATGCTCGAAAACAGCCCCCTTGATATTAGCTAAAACGGTAACGGTCCCCGCACCATTAATCGATGGCTGAATTTTAAAATCCTCCCAATCGGGTTTTAGCGTCCGGGCCTTTTCCAGTACCGCATGAAAAGCAATGGGTGTAAAAAGATCCTCTTGTGGATTAGTGCGCATGACGGATGGTTGCCAATCTCCGGGACGCTGATGAAGGATTTTCTTTTGAATTATGGGCTGGAAGCCAAGCCAGGCCCCTGTTATGGCGATTAACAAATGAAAAACCAAAGTGCTTAGCCCAATAAATTTGTGTAAGTCGCCGAATAATAAGCGACTATTCTTCTTTCGCACTTCCCCAAAACGTTGGCGTTTGGAAAATGGAAAATACAAAATTCCTCCAATGACCAAATTCACTACCATTAACACACCGGCCAGGCCTACCCATTGTCGACCATAGTAATCCTCAAATAACCGGATATGCAGCGTTCTCAGGAAAAAAGCCGTACTGTGATACTTACTCCTGACACCAAGTACCTTCGCCTTATAAGGATCAATAAAGATCTCCAGATTTTCTGCCGGCTGCCCCTCCCTGTTCAGGTAAACAGACAAACACCAGGACTGCTCCTTGTCCTCGGGAATATCCAGGCTATAAGATTTCAACTGCTGGTATTCCCCTAATTGCGCATTAATAAATGTATCAAGATCATCAGAAATGGAAGAGGCGGGTGTGATATAGTAAAGGTGAGGATTCAACCATTGGTCAATCTCTTGCTTAAAGACCACCAAACTTCCACTAACGGAGAGAATAATGATGACCACCCCTACATACAAACTAATGACGCTATGCCACTTCCACAATCTCTTCATTTAGCTATTTAAAGCTTTATCGACAATGATAAACTAAAATTTCTGGGCATGCCCGGGAACAAACGGTCGTAACTATATCCACCGATATAATAAGTCTCATTCATTAAATTCTTGGCATGGGCTGCAAAGTTAAACTTCCCTACTTCATAAAACAAGGCCGCATCAAACAATAGATAATCATCGAAAACCAAACCCTCTACATTGGTGACCCTGTCCCCTACATAATGACTTCCAAGACCAAAACCGAGTCCTTTTAATGGGCCATCCTTCAGGGTGTATTTCCCCCAAAATCCAGCCTGATGTACCGGTGCATTTTCTTTTTGGCGACCAATTTCTTCTTCATTATCTGAATCAGTAATGTAGGCATTGTTAAAGGCATAATTGATACTCAAAGAAAGACTGGGTGTAATTTGGCCGGCTACATCCAGCTCTACACCCTGCGATCGTTCACCACCCCTTTGCTCTTTTTTCTCCGGATCGTTCGGATCATTGATCAGGATATTCTCCACATCAATTTGATAAATGCCTATTGCAGCAGATAAACGGTCCTCAAAGAAAGCTCCCTTAGCCCCTAATTCGACCATTTTTGATTTCAGCGGATCAAAAGGACCTCCGTATTGTGGCGTATTGAAGCGGTAATCCTGAGGTTCAAAGCCTTCCGTATAGGTTCCATAAATGTTAACGTTAGCATGTGCGCTGTATACCAGTCCCACACGAGGTAAAAAGGCGGTTTGTCGGATAGCCTCCTCATCGCCCTGATCCAGGCGTTCCTCCGCATAAAATTCCTGACGCAATCCCAGTAGCAGCTGAAGTTTATTCCACTTGATCTGATCCTGCAAATATACCCCGGTCGTATAATTACGATTGTAGGCCCCGGCCCCTTTTTCAATTTCAATGGAACGGTCATATTGACTCACATCTGCGGCACTATTATCTGGCTGGTCCAGGTCAAAGTTGGCGACCCCATCATTCATTCCAATAGCCACCCACTCATTTTTATCATAAGTTTTAGTGCTGTAATCAACGCCCCATAAAAGCGTGTGTTGCAAAGGCCCTGTTTGGGCATTGGCCACGAAATAAGCAGACAGGTTATCGGCTAACTCATATTCCTGGCGGTTGACATATCGCAATTCCAGCTCGGAAGGTGTTAAATATTTGCGGTTGGTGCGATGTTCTGCTAAATCACCGTCCATTCTAAACTTCAAATAGGAAGCATTAAAGTTGATATTTTTCGTGATTTTCTGATTCACCGAAAGGGTCATATAATAATTATCCAGATCCAGATAATCATTTTCTCTTGAGGTACTCAGCGTAATGGGCGTAACCGAGAAATCATTGGACCCATCATACACAGCTTGCCCCCGGTCAATTTTCATCCGGTCCCCCTGGTATACCAGGTCCAGGTTGATACGTGTGCTGTTCGTCGGTAAAAAGGAGAAAGAAGGTGCCACATAGAAACTTTCCTGCCCTTGCAAATCCCGAAAACCAGCCGTATTGGAATAGCCGGCATTTACCCGGTATAAAAACTTCTCTGATTGACCAACAGGCCCGGTGGCATCTACATTGGCCTGCCAGGTGTTGAAACTCCCCCCACTGGCCTGCGCGGTTACTCCGGCGACCTGTAGCGGTTTTTTAGTCACAAAATTAATCGTACCGCCTGGTCGGGTGTTGGCAAACATGGCCGAAGCAGGACCTTTTACCACTTCCACTTTTTCATATAAATTAATATTGGGCTGGGTCCAAAAACTGAAGGCAGTTCTTAAACCGTTTACCAAATGAGATTGGCGGGAACGAAAGCCCCGGATGGTCAGGTCATTGTATACTGTAAATTGGGAAACACCGGAAATATTCTTCACTGCCTCGCCCAATTTCGTGATTTGCTGATCGATAATTAATTCCTTGGTAATCGTACTCACGGACTGTGGCACATCCTTCAGCATGGTACCGGTCTTGGTCGCAGCAAAAGAATAATCATCCTTATAACTCTCCTCCTTACGTCCCACAATTTCGACCTGCTGTAATTGGGTTGCCTCCCCTTTCATTTTTAATTGAAGACGAAGCGTTTGCCCGGAGTTTAGCGTAATACTCTTTTTCAAGGGCTGAAAACCTACCGACGTAATCATCAGGGTATAGGAACCTGCCGGGATTGCTTCCAACAGAAAAGCACCATTTTCATCACTACTGGTGCCTTCGGACCGCTCCTCTAATCCGACATTGGCAAATGGAAGAGGTAAACCCGCATCATCCGTTAGGGATCCCTTGATAATGCCCTGGCCAAAGCCCGAAAAGTTAAAAATCAGTAGAATGAATAACAGTAAATATAGCCTCATGGATGCTTTCATTTAATTAACGGTCGCAAAAATGAGACTTATTTTGAATTAGTCCAAATAAAGAAGAGGAGAATTAAGGAGGGTAGAACAAATTTTTTCTTTGGCATTGCGCCCACCTATATAAAACTTAAAATAAGAGCATGTTTAAAAGCGCAACGTCTGGCTCAAAATTGAAATTATTGGAAACGATTTCGGATAATTTCTTAAAAAAAGCGATGCTATTCTCACAAAATAATCGGCTATCGCTTTGGCAATAATCAAATTTTCGCTGCGAATTTTGGCTTTTAAACATGCTATAAAGGAAAATGAGGAGAAATGACGGATTAATAACCAACGAGATAAAAGGTGAGAATACCCTACCGGACGCTTAAGCCGAATGGTTCACCAATAGATTCGGGCAAGTATTATAAGAAACAATATTTTACTTTGTTAAAATTGGTTTTGCCGATTTTCAATCAGCCCAAATTTGGCTAAGCTTGCTCTCTCCTCATTCAGCTACATCGTTAATAAAAACCGATATAAGCTTATTTTTCCCGCATTACAGCGAAAGGGAATTTAAAAAGGAATAAAATAGGTTAACTTGTTTGAAGGCCTGCCAAAGAAGACATCCGACCATTGAACAAAGATGAACCACCATCAGCTTAATCGACAATAACTTGTTTATCGGGATAAAATTTTTCCCCATCCCATTTTAATTCAATTTGGAAATCAACCGGTCTAAATTCGAACTCCTTTTCCATCCAAGTGTATAATCCGGCACCTATAATAAATTTTTCAGTATCTACTGAATAATACACATTATTATTATATTTAGATAAACCATCAAATTGGTTTTCAATAAAAAAAAAGTCCTTGGCGTGAACGGTAGGCAGAAGCTCCACTTTTTCAAGATTTCCACCTTTATCTTTCTCCCACAACTCAACCGAGGTATTCCGCTCATTTACGGTGAAGGCAACAAGAATAGGTGACTTACTTTTCCTTTCTAAGGTAAACAGTGTAATACTAGAACTCGGATATTTACAGGTTACTTCCATTTTTTCATCAGTCAAATAGGTGATTTTCCAGGAATCAGATTCTTTTTGAATACACAAATCCTTCTTTTCTTCTATGGTAATTCCCTCAGAAGTCCCATCAAATAAGGTAATAGGCGCCAAAGCAAAAAGCTCGAATAGTGTTGATTTTTCCGGATTTTCTGGATTTCTATTATTAAAAGAGCAGATTAAAAAAATCATGCTCAAAATCATGGATTGCTTAATTAGTTTCATTTATACGCTAGCTTTAAATAAAAAACAATAATAATCCTAAAATGGATTATTTAATATATATACCCTATATAATTCAAATAAAATGTGAAAAAATCACCTTTGAGGATGGGACTACCTTCTGGCTCGCCTATGCTGGATTGTTTATACTTAATGATCTTTACCTCAAAAGACAAAAAGCGTGTTTAAAAGCCAAAGATCGCAGCGAAAATTTGATTATTGCAGAAACGGTACCCGATTATATTCAGAGAATAGCATCGCTATGGTTGAGAAATTATCCAAAATCGCTTTCATAATCGAATTTGAGGCCGTATGGCGCGCATTTAAACGAGGTCTAAGCCAAAACTGACATCCCCAACACATTCAGTATTTTCGTGAGTCCTGACTCAGTTGCAGCCTATTTTTTGACCCGGCTATAGGAGCATTTCGAGTGATTTTCATTTTTCCGAAATGCTCAGGAGAAAATGAGAAATTTAAAACGAAAGAACGGAACAACTACAGGAAAGTCCTGGGGCAGGACAACCAACGGAAAATCGAAATTCAGTGGAAAGACCACTACTTTAATATAATTTTAATTGTATTTTTTAGTCTTATGTAAACATTATATCTAATTTGGCAACCATTAATTACTATGACCCTTTATGGAAATCGGAAAGAAACATTACGAATTTGATCTGAAAAAACGAATCCAAATGTTTATTCAGTCCTCCATAGGATTCGCAGTCCTCACCATACTGATTACATACTTTTTTTTCTGAACCATATCTTTCTATTGAAAAAATTGTATTCCAATCTGCGCTCTTCGGACTCCTATCTAGTTTTAGCTGGCCTTACCTTTTAACCAATTTCATCAAGCGGAGAAATAAAAAATTGCTGGCAGAATTATCAGCTGAGGATACCGTTGAAATGGAAGGATTTGCCAGTCTGAACACAGGAAAAAACACCGTGTACGGGAAATTATTTTTAACGGATAAAAAAGTAATCTTCACTACGGATAAGAAGTCGGGCCAATTCGATCAAATTCAAATTACTTATGACCATATCAGTCAAGTGGTGAAGCAGGAAAACTCTGGCCTGTTTAAAAATGACCAAATCAAAATTACCACTTCTGATGGAAATCAATATGATTTCAGTCTTGAAGAAGCTGCCAAATGGCAAAAGCAAATAAATGACCGGCTGAAATAAGACCGAAAATTATCATTTCAAAATGAAAATTGGCTTCAATAGTTTGCTCATTAAAACGGTGCCAGAAGCGTAAAATATTAAGCCGAATTATTCAAGCCCGGATGCAGGTCATTGCGTTAAACCGCTCTATTTCAGTTTGTTAAAATTGGCTTTATCGGTTTTCAATTAGCCCAAAGAAAAAAATCTGGAACAGACTGAAATTAAGCCTCCTGAGCCGGATCAATGAATTTGGCGGCGTATAATTCGGCTTAGGTCGATTATCCTGGAAGCGACATCAACAGGCTCCTAATAGCTTTTTCACACTCAAAATGGATGGCCTGGCACCAACTAATAGTGAACAACCCAGTCTTAGTGCTGTCAGAAAAAACCTTTTCTATCTTTTAAAAAATCAAAATCCTATTCTCCTTTTCTTTTGCGTATCAAAGGATTTCTGGTCAAATCCAAAAATATTAGCAAGGCTCAGCCCTTCCTCCACTTTGGGTAGGTCCCTTTCTTTTAATAACTGGTTAGTCTTTTCTAGTGACAGATCCCCAAACTCATATTTGCCAATCATTCGCCCCTTCCTCAATAATGCCTGATCGATAGAAGCTAAACTGGTATTAAAGGTACAAATCACTTTAATATTTAAATAATCAGAAAACAAGCCATCCGTTAATTGCAAAACAGTTGAAACAACAGAATCTTCATTTACCTTGTCTCTGTTTTTAAGAACTTTTTCCGCATCCTCAATCACCAGTACGGCATTTCGTTGCCTTAATAAAAAAGTTATAAAATCCGGATCTAAAAGATTATTCACAAATTCATTTTGAACAAAAATGAAGTTCAACTGCGGGAAACTTCCGATAAGGCTTTTAATATAAGAAGTTTTCCCGGTTCCGGGCTTTCCGTATAACAAGACCAAACCAGACCTTTGTTCAGACATGGCTTTTTCAATTTCCTCATGAACCGGGATAAAATCATCATTATAAAAATTTAAATCTAAATTGATTAATTTTGTCCGGACATCCTCTGTATGAAATTGGATATTACTTTTCGTTAAAACTTTGAATGCCGGGGCTCTTTCCAACCCAAAGCTTTTACGAAGAGCATGATTTTGCTCCATCACCCGCTGCTCAAGTGCTTTGTCCTTCCCGTCAAACAGGAAATCCACCAACAGAGAATCCTCCTCCATCCGAATATAAATCAAATATTTTTGGGAGATGCACCTGTAAGCAGACTCATAGGGATAGTCTTGAGAAAAATCAGCATCCACGGAGTCTTCCGTATTCCAGTTATTGAAGACCAATTCAAACTCCCCATTTTGAAGATTCAACACTTTTTCTACCGCTTCCCGGTTTTCTTTTGAAGACGGAAGAGGCGTTTCGTGCATTACGGAGGAAGCAATTTCTTCATAAATCAGGGTAAAATATAATCCCCGGACAAAGTCATTATAAGTATCAAAAGATTTTAACAGGTCGGTCATAGAAGATATATATTTTGAAATGAAGCTAATATAGGCTAAATCTACTTACATTTAAGAGGATTGATAAATAAAAGCCTCTGAAAAATATAATTGATCAGACTAATTCAGAGCGTGTTAAAAAGCCTAAATTCGTATCAAAAATTTGATTATTGCAGAAGCGATACCCGATTATATTCAGAGAATAGCATCGCTATTGTTGAGAAATTATCCAAAATCACTTCCAATAATTCGAATTTGCAGCCGGATGGTGTGCTTTTAAACACGCTCTTAAGGAACAAACTGAATGCTTATCGCTGCTCTCCCCTACCATCACGGCTTTTTCATCAAACAACAAATGGGCAAATTATAGGAATGATCTAGTTCCCAATGATGGTCTGTTTGATTTGCGCGCTTGTTTATGGGTTAGCTTTCTATCTTTTCCATCATTGGCTTTATCGTATAAAATTTTCCACATCAACAGTTCGGCCTTGATCAATGGACGGATAGACAAAGGTTCTGCTGGCGACAAGAAGGCATCACAGTGACATTTCAGCCCTATTTCACCAGCCTCCTGCCTGCTCCAAATGTCGCCTTGATGGATTCCACCACAGGTGCTTTGTCCCGCCGACATTGATCACAGCCTGGATTTTTTGTTTCGTTTTCTATCAAGGAAAATGAAAAAGAAACGATTAATGATTTAATATAAGGTATTGATTGGCTGATCTAGCTTTTTATGAAAAAGCCCTGCCCTTACCATCAAAAGGACGGGGAGCAATGAATAATAATGGTAACCAAATCTACTTTTTAATTACTCACCATATTCCACCATGAATACCTAAATCACATTCCGAGCACTTTTACTTAATCATTCTTTTCTAAACTGCCAATCAATTGCCCTTCAAGCTCGCTGGAAATTCATTGCCCATCAATGGTAAAAAGCGGAGAACAATCCCTTTACTAACAACTCAATATCAATGATTTCGCTAATCCCTAAACGGTAATAACCACCTGAATAATTACAGAATACCGCTGCTACAAAAGCTATATATTTAATGAATATTGAAAGATATAGCACATAATTGCACACCTTGGATGTGAATTCAATTTTTTCATTATGTTAAAACTTACCCCCCTATTATTTTTATTGTTCAGTTTTCACGGTTTAGTGGCGCAAAAGCCTGATAATTTCATCATCATCCTGATTGATGATATGGGCGCTGGCGACCTGGGCTTTATGGGTGCGGAGGATATGCTCACCCCCAATATTGACAAATTAGCCAGTGAGGGCAGCTGGATGCAACAAGGCTATGTGACCTCTTCTGTTTGTGGTCCTTCAAGAGCTGGCTTAATTTCCGGAAGGTATCAGGATCGCTTTGGGATTTGCGGGAATTTCGGGGCGCAATCTACCAAAGGATTTCCCTTAAATCAGCCTATGTTACAGGATTATCTAAAGGCTGCGGGCTATAAAACCGGTGCCATAGGGAAATGGCATTTCGGGCTAGCGGAAGATCATTTCAAACCACACCACCGCAATTTTGATTATTTTTATGGATTCTATGCTGGTGGACATAGTTATTATGAAGCAGCCAGCACTTACGAAGAGGCAAAAGGCAAAGATCAATGGCCGATACACCGGAATGTAAATGGAATAGAAGGAATTGTTGATTATAAAAAAGGCAATTATCTGACAGATGAATTCAGCAGGGAGGCCGTGGAGTTCATTGAACGAAATGCGGAGGAACCCTTCTTCCTCTATCTGGCCTATAATGCGGTACATTATCCCTGGGATGCCCCTCAAAGTTATCTGGACCGGGTGGATGAATTTCGGGAGTATACATTACCTTACCGAAGAATATTAGCCGGTATGACACTGGCTATTGATGATGGTGTTGGGGCCATTATGGAAATGCTACGGGAAAAGGGCATTGAGGAGAATACGGCTATTGTTTTCCTTTCGGATAATGGCTCTCCCCGAACGATCAACAGTCCGCACACTTACAATACCGGGGACATCACCATGTCAAAAACCGGAGGACTTCGAGGCTATAAGGGAGATACTTATGAGGGGGGAATCCGGGTGCCTTTCATCATCAAATGGCCGGGGCAGGTACCGGCGGGCCAAAGTTATCCGCATCCGGTAATCTCGCTGGATATTGTCCCCACCTTTTTGGCTCATGCAGGCATAAGCCCTTCCACCGACCTGGACGGAGTGAATATTATTCCGCATTTACAGGGCAAAACAACTGAAAGACCACATGAAAATTTATACTGGCGCTATATGGACGATTATGCCTACCGAAAAGGAGACTGGATCATTACCTGGAATGATCAGGAAAACTATATGAAGAAACTTCCCAAGGAAGAGGTACGCACTAAACTATTCCACCTTTCCGCAGATCCGGCACAAAAAGAAAACCAAAGGAACAGGGAGGAATCCATTTACCAAAATCTACAGGCAGAATTTGATAGCCTGGACCTTTGCTTTCCGGAAAAGGAGTTTCCTATGCTTTTCCCGGTCCCCTACACCAGAAAGAAGGAGATTTTTGTTCCATAGTGAGGCATTTCAAACTAACCATGGCCCCCACGGGTGAGGGACCGCGGGGGCTTGTTTGAGCTCCTTTGGCAGGGCGGTGCCATTAACAAACATAGTATCCGCCCCTGCCAAAGAGCGAGCCCAAGGGCCCGACCGACGTCAGGAGGGCACCCCCAAAAAAGTAAATAAAAATTTTTACACCCTGAAAAATAGACCCTTAGCTTTGGTAATAAAAATTTTATCGGAAATTATTTGGAATTTTAGAGCTGCCTCCCCTACCTTTGTAATGCATCAGGAATTCTGACGAATACCAACCGAGCTTCGGAGCCACGGTGGTTGAGCATGCGGTCGACACGGACAAAATAATACCGACGCCTCACGAATATTTCTGTTGCAATCTTGATTTTAAACTAAAAACTGATTGCACCATGACCATTAAAAAAATTCAAAAATTCTCAAGACAGTTTCTTCGCCGATGTTCGGAGCAGGAGTTAATCCAAAATTTTTCGAAACAATTGGATGAAAATAATCGACCTAAGACGAACCATCAGGATTTGAATCGTATAAAGACGGAGATTCTGATGCGATCGGGAACACCCCAGCCCTGCCAGCATCCAGTGGATCTGAGTTGGGCCTTATAAAAAACTAAATAAATTCATTTAACATTTCGAGCATCAAGAACTATTGGTGTTGGTTTTTAGGGAAATACAAGCTTAAAAACCCATACTGAGCAGTACCAACCGAGCGCATGCGTCACGGTGGTCAACGGATGTGGTCTGCCAAGCGGACAAACCATCACTTGATGCAATCTCAAAATCTAAAGATTGCAAAATGACGGGATCAAGAATCAAACAAATCGAAAAACCTTTGCACCAGCTCACGGCGGTGCAACTTTTGGAACAATTAAATCTGGCGATTAGTCGTCAGTTTTTTGGAGCAGGAACCTTTGGCAGGCTGAGTCAGATTTGCCGGGAAATCAAGCGCAGAGAATGGGAGACAGGTACTTTCATTGATCGTTACCGCATCAACCTGCGCTACCGATACAAACTGCTGGGAAACCATTTGACCATTGCCGAAGACCGGCAGGTAGAGGACTTTGCCCTCCTGATACCGGCAGCATTAAGCCAAATATCTTCATTCCAAAACAATTAAACCTGACCGCTATGAGCACCATTGATCAACACCAAAAAAACCTTCAGCTTAACGAACTAGAAAGTCTGCCAAAAGAGCGGCTAAAACAGGAATTTTTTGCTACCGTACGCAAACCGAGCTGTCTAAATCTGGACAACATTCCGAAAGAAGCCATGAAGGTGGCGGTTTTGAATAAAAAACTGACCGAAAGTGGCTTGCTATGGGACAGGTCCAGTTTGCCTTTGTTGAAAAAAGATAGTTTTATTTATATCTAAAAAGGCAGACATTTTGAGTCAATGCCCTGACAAAGTTTTGAGGACCAACCAAACTATCTTCGAATAATGCAACTAAGCGCAACCGATCCGGTTAAAAAGGTAACCTCTTTTTATGCTCATGGATCGATTACGCTTTTGTTTATGGCTACTGCTTTTCCTTTTTTGGGGGAATGCCGGACTACAGGCGCAGGAAAATCAAGCGGAGCGAAAGGCCCTTAAAAAACAGCAAAGGGATTCTATCCGGCAGCATAAAATAAAAGCAGGAAAATCAATTTTCACGCCCATCATTGCCCCGGGCTATACACCTGAATTCGGAGCATTAATTGCGGTGGGGGGCATTTGGTCATTTAAAACTAATCCTGCTGATCAAAAAATAGAACGGTCTTCTATCCCATTTACAGCCGCCTATTCCACCACCGGCGCGGTGATCGTGGATGCACGACCGGTCACCTTTTGGTTTGAGGATAAGCTCCGAATATCAGCAGAAATCTGGCTAAAAAACCTGCCGGATAATTACTGGGGCATTGGTTATCAAAAAGCCACGGATATCCCAAAGGGGGAGAACACTACTGCATACCTTCGGCGCTGGAGATGGATAAACCCTCAGTTCCTTTACCAGTTTAAAAGACATTATTTCGCGGGATTGAATGTGGACATCAATTTTACACAGGGAGATGAGGAAAGTGAAGGGGTGTTTAATGATGAAAACTATCAGGAATATAACGACAAACCTTTTAATGCGGGGCTGGGCCTTATCCTCCGACATGACTCCCGCGATTTTCCGGTTAATGCCCACAGCGGCTGGTATCTGGATGTAAATGCTACTGCTTTTTCCCAAAAACTGGGCGGGGATAATAATTACGAGATATATCAATTGGATTACCGGTATTATGTTACCCTTGGACGTGATGGCCGCACCCTTGCCTGGCAGATTAAAAGCCGCATTGGCATTGGAGGTATTCCCTACGGAGAAATGTCGAAACTGGGCAATCCATTTGATCTCCGGGGTTATACCTGGGGGCGCTACCGGGACAAAAGCCTCTTCTTCATCCTGCCGGAATACCGGCATATGTTTGCCAAAAGCAACGGAACAGTGAGCCGTCATGGCTTCGTACTTTGGGCCGGGACCGGAACTGTTTTTGACATTGGAAATACCTCTGAAGATGTTCGGCTCCTACCCAACGGAGGCTTTGGTTATCGGCTGGAGTTACAAGACCGGCTGAACCTGAGGGTAGACTTTGGCTTCGGGCATGATACCTTTGGCTTTTACTTTAATTTTTTAGAGGCTTTTTGAGGTAAGAGCGCATTTAAAAGTACCTGCGAATAGAGGTAATTCATGACGCTTTCCTATTGTATAAAATAATTATAGCCCCGCGCTACCCACAACAAAACAGTTTTTTACTTTAGCCTTTACTGAGTAAAATTTTTACTTTAAATCCCCCCGACATAATCATCCATTTAACCATGGCGAAAAACTTTCAGTTGGTCCCTTTATTCCAAAATAGGACCAATATTTAATCCGAATTATTCACCGCTTGATTTGCAGACCATCATAGGTGATAGATCAATAAGGTAATTGGATTAGATTTGTTGATTTTTTAATCACCCACAATTGGTTAGAGCGTACTTAAAAGCACACCATCAGGAACAAGAATAATCTCCGGCCAAAGATTCTATGCCACTGGAGATAAAATTATTGGATGCTTCCTTATTTAAAGAAGCAGTTTAAGAAAACAAATAATTACTCATAATCGCGTGATTTAAACCACTTCAACTGAAGCTTGGTTTAACTAGAGGAAACAATAAGGAAAAACATTTCCACAATATCTTAATAAAATACTCGATATTAAATTAAAATCTTGTTTTGAAATTATTAACAATTCATGATTAAAAATATCTCGACTAACTTATTCAACTTCACAGAGTATGACTAACAATTTTTTATAAAATGAATTTAAAATACTTTTTTTTAATCGGCCTAAACCTTTTCTTTTACTCTAAAGGAAAGAGTCAAAAGCAGGAAATTGAAACCGTTTGGAGACAAGTAGCCCCGGGTATGGCCGGAAGTAACCGTGCTATTTTTACTGATGCAGTTGATGCGAACAAAATTTAGCTGACCCCCGATATGGGAAATGATTATGTCTCTGTAGATGCCGGCAAGCATTGGGAAAGCTGTATTCCAATAAATGAGGTGTGGACCAAACGCATACCGCTAAGTGATGAATGTGTTGTCAGTGATCATAAAGACAATAATATCGTCCTGAGTCTGAACAAAAAACAATTGGTGTTAAGCACGGATGGAGGCAAAAATTTTAAAAAAATCACCCATTTCGCCAAAGGGAAAGCGCCTTCCTCTTTGTGGTATTCCGCCACGCCCCACCCTGTAAAAAAAGGTACCTGGTTTTTGGGTAATGGCCTGGACAATAAGTATGTCAGAACCGGAACGAACCCTAATCCTTTGGATGGCATCGACCTACAAGCGCCCAAGGTATGGAAGGTTACGAATATTACTTCCAACAAACGTACTATTGAAGCGATAGACAATAAGGGCATGGAAGATGCCACCGCAGTATTTAAAGTCTTTTGCCACCCCAACACTAATCAATACCCGGAAATGCTGTTTGCCGCTACTTCCACCGGTTTTTACCGCAAAAGAAATGCGCGGAAAGCTTGGGAGAAATTACTCGCAGGAAGCATCAAAGCGGACTATCGATGGGATGGCAAAAAGCTGAATGTTTATGCCTTACAACAAACCACCTATAGTCTGAAAGGCCACCTGCTTCTTTCAAAGGGAGGTGTAAACCACTGCTCCCGAAAAAATCAAAGGGGAAAAAGATTGGGAAGACAAAACAGAAGGGCTTGCTCTGGACCTGAATCAATTAAAAATCAACAAGCACTATTTCCAGGCCATGGTGAAGGGCTGGTTTGATTTAAAAAAAGAAGAAGAAAAAAAGATCAAGCTGCCTCAACAGTTTCTACAGGACTATACGGAAATTTTCTGCGACCCCACCAATGCGGACAAAGTATATTTATCCGTTTGGGGCGGCAGCCTGTTGAAACCCATTATCGGGGGGGTATGGAGCAGTCAGAATGGCGGAGACCAATGGTTTGCCGCCATGCGACTGGGCAGCGGATTTCAAAAAGACCCCTACTGGAAAATTGCACAGCCCGGAAAAACCAATCGGAATGCGGATCCCGGAGTGGCAGAGAATAAAATTCCGGACTTCGTTCATTATGAAAACAGAGGGGTTCGGGCCATCGCTATTTCAGCGGACGGCACCCTGTATGCCGGTACTTTCAAGGGTTATCATACCTATAAATATGATGCTGAAAATGATTTTTGGACCAGTGTGGATAATACCAGAGTTGGTGAGCTGTTTTACGGACATGGAAATAACGACACCGGGGCTTTCGGCATTACACCGGATATCCACCGGCCGGGCGAAATGTTTTTATTGCAATACGAAGCCTCGGCATACAAATCTACCACTTCCACCCATCCGGAATTTCCGGGGATAGTAGGCGTTAAACGAATTCCGGCCCTGATCGATATCGGACCCAAATGGGCTCCGGGTCAGCCTTTCAATGCGCCTATTACGATTGCGAGTCATCCCTCAGATCCGAATATTTTCTATTATATCTCCCAACGTTCAGGAGAAGTAAGAAAATGTCGCTTTGATGAAAACACCCATGTAACCATGGGAAAACCGATTGAAGTACCACCGGTAATTTCCGTCCCGAAAATGAAATGCATTTACTGGAGTGATTTACAAATTGCCCGTGATGGCCAGACCATGTATGCCCTTGCGGAAGTGATAGATCAGGATAACCGCCCAATGGGGCAAACCAGAATCTATAATCCATTACCGCAAAAAGGTATTTATAAATCTCTTGATGAAGGGAAAAGCTGGAAATGTCTTAATCAGGGATTGCCGGAAACTGCCGGTGGAAGAAATCAACAAAAACAGGTAGTGGGAAGCAATAGCGCCTGTGTAAAAACATTGCTTATGAGTCCCGATAACGATCAGCTGTTGTATGCTGCGGTAAAAAAATACCATGCGCCTGAAGGAAAAAAAGGGATGGTCAATGGTGGACTGTACCGCAGTGTGAATGGCAGTGAAAGTTGGGACAAATTGCAAATCCCAGAAGGTATACGTTCGGTATGGGATGTTTGGCTACATCAGAACAAAGGACAAACACGAAAAATTTATATTGCGGGTGGGGGTATGGAAAAAGCAGAAGAAAGTGGAGAGGGAGGCGTCTGGGTGGCCCATTATAAAGCCAATGGTGATTACAAAAAGGAAGATTGGCAAAAAATCTTCGACCACCCATTCGTCTGTCATGTTAGAACCAGTCCTGTTAATCCGGATATCTTATTGGTGGCCACAAGAGAAAGTTATGCGAATGGTAAGCGGGATGCGGGCACTTTTTACAGCACCACGGGCGGGGGGCTGCAGCAAAAAAACTGGATAAAATTTAACCACGGACGGGGAGGCATGATGATAGGTGACATTCAATTTGATTCCGGGAATCCGAAAAGGGTGTGGTGTTCAGTGGAATCCTCGGGTATTTATACCGCGCTTCTACCCATTAATAAGCAAATGGCTCCTTAAAACAGTTGATCCTAAATTTCAGATGAATTATTAATTCGAATTATGCACTGCAGACTCATAAAACTACCATAGGACCTTAATTATCAGATTATCCTGAAGGTTTTGTTGATTTTTTTTAAATCCGAATTTGGATAAGCATGCTTGCTCCTCATTCCTCTGCATCCTTGGAAAAAACACGAAATTTAACACTTTGCCTTCCTTTTTGCCACTTCGCAGCTACGGCAGGATATGGGCATATTTGATTCGGCTTAATAAACCCTCTAGTGGATATGATTATGAAAAATTATTTCAAAATCATTAAATAAAAATAAATTTTTTGTAATAAAAAATCCTGAAACCACCATCATCTGGTTTCAGGATTTTTTAGGGGCTAAGAGTTCACCAACCGTATTTGGTTATTACAAAGTGTTTTAACCCGAATTATTCACCGCTAGATTTATTGGTCGCTATAAATACCTATATTTCAGTGTTTTCCGGTTAGTTGTATCGAATTATAAATAGCTCGAATTTGGGATGCTTGCTTTCTCCTCATTCATCTGCTTCGTTGGGAAAAACTCGAAATAGTAAACTATTCCTTCATTTTTCCCGCCTAGCAGCTAAACGAGAATTTAAGCATGAAAAATCCGGGTTAAATAACTTCCCTATTATTATCCTATTGTTGAAAATTCACTCTAAACCACTTTCTATCATTTTTAATATTCACTGAGAGCGTATTAAAAAGCCAAAATTCGTAGCGAAATTTTGAAGTACTGCAGAGGCGATACCCGATTATTTTGAAAGAATATCATCACTATTGTTGAGAAATTATCCAAAATCGCATCCTGTAATTCGAATTTGCAGTCGGATGGTGCGCTTTTAAACATGCGCTAAAAATCAACGACAATTCCCAAGCCCACTATTTTCAGGTCTTGTTTTTATGGGCATTCCACTTTTTTATCTGTTCTTTGGTACAAACCTGCTTTAGTGCGGTATAAAAAATTTTCCATTCTTCCTTTACGGCTTCTTTTCGTTCAGGAGATTTAGCCGGGGTGGTTTGATAAATCTCCCTTAGCTTCAAGGCCTGCTGAATCTTTAGCTCCTTTATCTGGTTAGATTGCGAAACATTTAAATCCATTACTGCTGTCATGGTGGCTACATCTTTTTCAATGGAAGCCATTTTTTTCTTCGTCAGATCAGTGGAAAATGTCATGCTAGCCGACAAAAACATCAACATGATCGTACCCAAAATCCCTTTCATCTTGTTCAATTTACTTGCTATGGCAATCAAGATATTAAAGGAATTTTGGTCTACCAATAGGTCTATACTTTCCCCCCTGTAATCCTTCGTGATTACCCCTGTTGCTACTCCAAGTTTTTTTTCAATAAATTAAACTGGCTTTTTTATCACCTCAAAACGAAGGAATTCGTGTCCCTCTCCGGCGTCCGGAGCAAGCCAAATTTTAAAGAATCCGGGATCAATACGCCTATTCATTTCAGGACCAATGTACGACAAAGAGGAGAAGGGAAGTGAGAAGGAAACCTCTTTGGATTCCCCCGGCAACAACTTCACCTTTTGGAAGGCCTTAAGGGACTTAATAGGTTGAACAATTTCGGCGACTTCATCCTGCAAATAAAGCTGCACCGTTTCTTCCAAAGGGTACTTCCCAACATTTTGAACCTCTACCGAAAGTTCAAGCGGCATATTCCAGCGCACCTCTTTCAAAAGCTTTGGGGATGAATATTGGATCTCTCCATAATGCATACCAAAGCCAAATGGCCATTGTGGCAGCCTTCCGGCATCTAAATAGTGGCTGGTATTCCCTAAAGATGATTGCCAGGCGCCCACCGGAATATCCTCCATGGCCACAACGGATTGATTCGTTGCTGGTCGACCGGTATTGGAATGATTGTAATAAATGGGCATTTGTCCATTCGCTTTAGGCCAGGTGACCGGTAATTTGCCGCTAGGCTGCCGGCTGCCGTCCAAAACCGACCAAATCGCCGGGCCCGCCATGGTGCCGGGATGCCAGGCCATGATCAAAGCGTCCATATGCTCCAAATCCTCTTCCAATACCAGCGGACGCCCCGCCATTAATACGGTAACAATGGGTTTGTTCAACTTCGATAAAGCCTTCAATAAAGCACTTTGTGCCCCGGGCAGACTAATATCCGCTCGTGAGTGTGCTTCTCCGGAAAGAATGGCCTCCTCCCCCAGTGCTAAAACGATCACGTCCGATCTCCGGGCCAGCTGAATGGCATATTGAAATTTCACCTGACTTTTATCCCGGCTATAATCCAGAGCAGCTACATATTCCACCTGATGTCCACTTTCCCTGGCTGCCTCCAAAAGAGTGACCGACTCCTCCGCTTTTCCATCAAAAATCCAGGTACCCAGCTGATCCAGTGCCGCATCCGCCATTGGGCCAATCAGGGCAATCTTTTCCTTCCCTTGCAGGGGCAAAAGTTGGTCTTCATTTTTAAGCAGCACCAGACTTTTGGCTGCCGCACCCTCCGCCTTAAGTCGATGGGCCTCCTCCAACTCCACAATCGGTTGTAAATCAGCATAGGGATTATTAAATAAACCCAGTCGGTATTTCACCCTCAAAATTCTTCTTACCGCCTCATCAATTTGATCCAGCTCCACCTTTTGTGTTTGCAGCAATGTCTCCAAATGGTGCTCATAAGCCTGACTGGTCATTTCCATATCGATTCCAGCAGTTATAGCCCGTTCAGCCGCTTGTTGGTCATCAGCAGCATAACCATGCGCTATCATTTCAGTAACAGAATTCCAATCACTGACAACGGCCCCGTCAAAGCCCCATTCCTGACGGAGGACTTCATTAAGCAACCACCGATTACCGGAAACCGGGATTCCATTTAATTCATTAAAACCGGCCATAAATGTCAGTACTCCTGCCTCTACCGCCTGCTGAAAAGGCGGTAAATACACCTGTCTCATCAGGGCTTCCGGAATATTGGTCGTATTATAGTCCCGTCCTCCTTCCGCAGCACCATATCCGGCAAAATGCTTTGCACAAGCTGCGATATGATACGGCTGGCTCAAATCTCCCTGAAAACCCTCCACCATCGCTGCACCTAATGTAGCATTTAAATAAGGATCTTCCCCGAAAGACTCGGCGATTCTCCCCCAACGCGGATCACGGGAAACATCTATCATGGGGGCGAAAGTCCAGCGAATTCCCTGACTACTGGCCTCTTTAGCCGCTACCTCTGCTCCATCTTTTACCAAATCTATGTCCCAGCCGGCTGCCTGCCCCAGTGGGATAGGGAAAATCGTTCGAAAACCATGAATGACATCGCGGGCAAACAACATCGGAATACCGTTGGGGCTTTCCTCCACCGCTAATCGCTGAATTTCACGAACATTGTCATGATTCATCACATTTAGCATCGCACCGATTTTACCCTGACGTACCGCTTGCTTTAAATCCTCAGAAAGCGTCCCCTTTTCTCTACTGGAAGTTCCCCTCTGATTAAGTTGCCCTAATTTCTCTGAAAGCGTCATTTTTGATAGCAAATCCTCTATAAAGAGGGCTTCCTCCTTTTGCTCTAAAGTAGAGGGCAGCGAAGTAGTATTACTATTAAAATACCCCTGATCAATAAAAAAGAAAATAATTACTGGCAATAAAGCAAATAGATTAACCCACCACCATTGATTTTTGATACCAGCCATATAAAAAGAAATTACATTATAATCATCATTAAATATCAATCACCCCCTCATTAAGAGTGGGCTTAAAGCCAAATTCGCAGCGAAAATTTGATTATTGCAGAAGGGATAAAGGATTATTTTAAGAGAATAGCATCGATATTGTAGAGAAATTATCCAAAATTGCTTCCAATAATTCGAATTTGCGGCCAGATCATATGCTTTTAAACATGCTCTTAATTCCAAAACAAAAATAACTCCCGCAAAACAGGCTATATCAAAACCTTATTATCACGGGAGTATTAAACACACAAAAATGGGGCTCGCGATTATTAGCTAAATTTATTCATTTATATAAAATGAAATAACTTATAAAAAACAGGAATGCTATATTTTTAAACACCTTTATAATCACTTTCAAAATCTAAATCAGCTACTAATTTCTTTGATCATAAACACCCCAAAAACATGAATCAAAAGGTCATCCTGACTCCAGTCAATTGAATACTTTCCTTTTGATCTCCCAACTGCAAAACAAACTCTCCCGGCTCCAGGGTTGGTTTATGGTCTGCTCCGATAAAAGCCAAGGATTTCATCGGAAGACGGAAACGTACCGTCTTACTTTCTCCAGCTTTCAGGCTCACTTTCTCAAAAGCTCTCAATCGTTTCACGGAAGGAGTAATGGACGCCACCACATCTGTTGAATAAAGCTGAACGACTTCCTTCCCATCCACTTGGCTGGCATTTTTTACGACTACACTCAATTCAATGACCTCATTCGCTTCAAAAGAGCTCTTATTGATTTGCATATCACTATAAACAAAATCACTATAGCTCAGACCAAAGCCAAATTCCCATTGTGGATTAAAAAACGGATCCGTGTACTCATTTCCATCATTATGGGCCATATTCTCAGAAAATTTATGATAATAGGGAACCAAATCATTGACATCCCGAGGATAAGTATAGGGTAATTTTCCTGAAAAATTCGCTTCTCCGTACAAGAGATCCACTAAAGCTTCACCGCCGTGATTCCCGGGCAGATAAGTGTGTACGATTGCCGCCGTATTAGGCTCCAACTGCTGGATAATGCGAGGACGACCGGCATTAAGCACCATCACCACCGGCTTACCAGTAGCTAATAATGCCTCCGCCAGAGCATGCTGATGCTCAGACAAAGCCAAATTATTCAAATCGCCAGGCTTCTCCGTATACGAGTTTTCTCCAATACAGAGCACCACCACATCCACATCCTGAGCAGCCGCTACCGCTTTTTCAAAATCATCGCGCTTATCATACTCATAGGTTTTTTCCATTTCATAACTCACCCCGGGTACAAATTTCACATTTTTATTTCCTGCAAACTGCCTTAAAGCACTCAACACTGAGGCGTGTTTCTTCGCAAACTCATCCGTTTTATGCCCCTGCCAGGTATAGGACCACCCCCCATTCAGAGGACGCATCGTATTGGCATTTGGTCCGGTCACCAATATTTTCTGATCCTTTTTCAATGGAAGCACAGCCTCATTCTTCAATAAGGTAATGGACTCCAAAGCCGCCTCCTTCGCAACGGCCTCATGCTGCGCACTACCAAACAATGGGTAATCCTTTGGATTAGTTACTGGCCTTTCAAATAAGCCCAACTCCTTTTTCATTATCAAAATTCGACGCACTGCCGCATCAATATGCTCCATTGGAATTTCCCCACTCTTTATTAAGTCGATCAACAATTCGGTAAACTCCAAATCCATAGGGACCATGGACATATCAATACCCGCCAAAACAGACATTTTTACCGCCTCCCGACGGTCTGCCGCCACATGATGACGCTCCACCAAGTTCCAGATATCATACCAATCCGTCACCACTACTCCCTGAAAACCCATCTCTCCTCTTAGCACATCTGTCAACAACCATTTGGAAGCATGAACCGGCACGCCATTAACCTCTCCGGAATTAATCATAATCGAACGTGCACCAGCATCAATGGCTGCCTGGAAGGGAGGCAGAAATAATTCTCTTAACATGGTTTCCGGAATCCAGGCCGGCGTACGGTCTTTTCCACTACGAGGAGCTCCATAGCCTACAAAATGCTTCACACAAGCCGCTACACGATCTTTATCCCCTACATCTTCTCCCTCAAAACCCTTGGTCATCGCCACACCCATTTCACTGGCCAAATAAGGGTCCTCACCAAAGCCTTCCCAAATTCTCGCCCAGCGAGGGTCAATACCCAGGTCCAGATCCGGAGCAAAAGTCCATGGAATAGCGGAGGCCCGGCACTCATAAGCCGTAATGGCGGCCATTTTTTCAACAATTTCGGGATTCCAGCTGGCCGCCAGGCTCACCTCCTGTGGAAATAATGTGGCACCCACAGTATAATTTACCCCATGCACCGCATCAATCCCATACAAAACGGGAATGGGCAACCGGCTTTTTTGCATGGCATATTCCTGCATTTGGCTGATCATCTCGTACCAGCGCTCCGGAGTTCGGGCTTCCCCCGCACAATTAAGTATGGAGCCTACATGATAATCCACCAATACTTTATGCAATTTTTCAGGATCCAATTCATGCGGACTTGCCACGGCATAGCCATCTCCTTTGGAGACAAATTCCAGGGTCAACTGGGTCATCTGTCCGGCCTTCTCCTCCACCGTCATTTTAGATAATAAATCCTCAATTTGCATATCCTTTTCCTGTGCCAGCAGGTTGCCTCCCGCGCCTACCAGCATTGCCATTCCTATCAACAAACTTTTCATTTATTTATGTATATTTTAAAAATATTTATTTAAATTAATTATATTCACTTTTTTATTTCCAATCAGCAAATTACATCCCCCATGAGATTTGGCCTGCTTTTATTTTTTGCACTTTGTCTGTGGCTACATGCTAATCCTGTAATCGCACAAAATGGCGACATACCTCTTTCTGAAAATCAAATACTATTCTATATCGATTCTACCAACACATTACAAGCAAAGGAGGTATATCGATTATCGCGGCAATTCAAAACCATGGATCAGCTGCCTGCATTTGATCATTACAAAAACAGAAATCTCTGGCTGGCCGCTAAAACCAGTAACCTTATCCATACAGATAAGAATTGGTATTTAGAAGCGATTGATCCTCACATTGATTTTATTCAACCTTATTTCTTTTTCAAGGACAGCCTGTTGACCTACCAGGAAGCCGGCTTTCACCAAACCTTCCATAAAAGATCCATTTTTCATAAGAATTTTACCTACGAAATCCCACGTATCGAAAAAGAATACCCGCATACGGCCTTGCTCAGGGTAAACGTCCAGCGACCCGTTGGTTTGTTTTTTAAATTTAGGTCAGGCACCTTCTTAATCAAATATATTTCCACGGAATATCTTTTGCTAGGCGTGTTTTATGGCATTTTACTCTTTCTGATACTTTATAACCTATTCGTTTTTATCACCCTCAAGGACCGCCTCCATCTTTATTTCGTTTTTTATATCCTAGGTCTATGCTTAATCACTTTACATGATGATGGATTAGGTTTTCAATGGCTGTGGAAAAATACGCCTGAATGGAACATCATTTTTACCTATTCCCGCAGGGTACTTTTTCTATTGGTTTTCATTATCTATTCCAGCAATTTCATCAAGGCGGAGAAGTTCACTCCTCAATTTATGCCTTTCCTATACTTAACCGTGATTTTAAGCGGATTAGCCAATGTTTTAGGGGAGTTAGATATTCTTACCCCGGACATCCAGGCGACTTTATACCTCGCCCCTTTTTTCCTGATCTATTTCATGGGCCTGATATCGGCAAAAAAAGGCTACTTACCTTCCCGGTTTTTTGTATTTGGATATAGCTTCATGTTACTATCGATTTTAATCAATGTCACAAGAATGGGCTTGGCAAATATTGACTCCATATGGTACGCCTATGCGATCTATATTGGTATGTTGATTGAAATTATTTCCTTAAGCTGGGGACTGAGTTTAAAGTTTAGCCTACTCAAACAGCAAAAAGAGAAAGCCCACAAACGTATCATCCGACAACTGCGTGAAAATGAAAAAATCATTTCGGATACCGTCGACAAAAGAACGCTGGAGGTAAAAAACCAGCAAGAAATTATCGCGCTGAGAAACCGGGAACTAGAAGAGGCACACCAGCAATTAAAGGCCTATTCTTTGGAAATAGAGGCACAAAACAGCTTGCTGGAAAAGGCCAACATTGCGCTGGAAGCAGATGTTGAAGACCTCACTAATGCCCACGTATTGGATAAAGATTTAAGTTATGAAGACTTTCAGCGTAAATTTCCGGATGAAGAAGCATGCCTGAGCTTCATAGATCAACTTAAATGGAAAGACCAATACAAGTGTATCAAATGTGGGAATGACAAATATGCCAGAGGTCAAGGCCGGCTGTCCCGCCGATGTTCAAAATGTGGCTTCAACGAAACAGTAACACGCGGAACGCTTTTTTACCGTTCCCATTTCACTTGCCAGCAAGGGCTATATATGTTATACCTGACCTACCACAGTCAATTCAAAATGCCTGCCCAGACCATGTCAGAGCAAGTGGGTTTAAACCAAAATACTTGTTGGAAATTTCAAAAGCGTGTCAAAGAACGTGATTACCTATTGAAAAAACATCAGCTGACGCAACCTGAATTAGGCTGGGCAATGTATATCCTCGATCCTAAAGTCCCCATAGGTGCAGAACTTTAAAAAAGGCGGGAAGAGCTATCCCTTCCCGCATCGAAAAGCAGCTTTCGCTGTCAGTCCAACAATAATTATCCGCCCCCCAGCGGATAATCCCCTATTCTTTCACTTTAAACTGCAAGTATCTCCAGCCACCTGACTCCTGTCCATCCCAAACCTCTGTGTAACGATGTCTGACCATCATGGTGGTCTCGGTCAACTCCACGATATAGTAGGTACTGGTTGCATTATAAAGTCCTATAAAATTATCTGCAGAAAAAGTAACCGTTGGGAAACGTTCTCCCTCTTTATGCTCAATAGTATATTTGGTTGGTGCGGAGGTATCAAAAGGCAAAATTGGATCCTGATATTGCCCAAGGCCACCGGTAAAAGTCGGCGTTCTCGGATCCCCTACCAAGTTTTCATTCGCCGCATACCAGTTACATTTACTATCCCCTTTATTATCATGAATATACTCTCCACGGATGGTGAATACGAATTCATCATCATATACTAAATCATCTTCCATATTAGGGTCATTGGCCCACCAATCCGGATATGGAGGATCCACCTCATCTCCTCCTACCCCTATATGACCAGATACTTCATTGCGCCACACCCAGATTTTTTGTCCAGGACCATCACATCCACCGGATAACATACGACGGACTTCATCTTCACAAATTTCCGGTATGGTTTCATCAATGCTAACGGTCTGACTGGTGGTCACTGCACCGGCTTTGGCACTTGCGGTCAGTTTGATTTCATAATCATCTTTAAAATCATAGAAAACTGTAAAAGTTTCTGAGGCATCATCAGAGGTTCGAAATTCAGTATTACCAAAGTCCCAGTTATATAAAAAACCTCCTTTGGAAGTATTTGTCAACCGAACGGTATTGGCATCCACTTTTTCCATGGTAAAGGAAGGCTCCGGCATAGGACCAAAATCTACCTCCACTTTTTCCTGACAGGATGCAATGGCTAGCATTGCAGCTGCACTAAAAAATATATTTCTTAATTTCATAATTGAATCCATTTTAAAGGGTCTCCCATAATGGGAGACCAATTAACATTAATTATAACCAGGATTTTGGATAATTAATCCACCCGTGATGGCGATCTGAGTATTCGGAATCGGGAACAATTCATGTACCCCGCTTTTAAATCCTTTTGATCCCAAAAGTGCCTCTCCCCTGCCCTGACGGACAATATCAAAGAAACGCTCTCCTTCCAAGGCCAATTCTACCCGGCGCTCATGGTAAATATCATTCAATAAAGCCGTACCGGTAGAAGCAATATCGGACAGCCCCACCCGGGCACGAACCTTGTTCACGTATTCCTGCGCTTTGGCCTCATCTGAGGTATGATAACAAGCTTCAGCATAATGCAGATACATATCTGCCAAACGAATCACCCGGTAATTCACCTCTCCATTAGAGGCCGCATCGGCAATATCCGGAAGGGAGTAACCACTTTCCCAGGTATAAGTATATTTTTTATTATAAAAACCAGTACCAAATGGTTGCTCATACTGATCAGTAATGGTGTACCGTTTACGAGGATCACCGGACTCAAAAGCATCGATCAAACCCTGTTCTGCCTGGTTAAATCCCCAGCCCCCTTCAGACCGAGGTCCGCAGAAAATTGGCGTAGTGGTCCCCTGGTTGGCATTACCCCAACCGTCCGGAGAAGGTACGTGACTGATCTCAAAAATTGATTCCACTCCATGCTCTCCCTCTTTAGAGAAGATATGCTGGAAATCAGGATCCAAAGAATATTCATTTGTCGCGAATAAAGCCTCCATCATAGACTTTGCCTCCGTCCACTTATTTTGATACAAATAAGCTTTGGCCAATAATGCCTGTGCTGCACCCTTGGTTGCACGCCCCTCATCCTCTGCGGCATAAGCGGACTTCAAAGGCAAATTATCTACCGCAAATTGTAAATCCGTTTCGATCAAGCCATAAATCTGCTCCGCGGAAGCTCTGGCCATTTTAAATTCTGAAGGCTCCAATACATGGTCCACCAAAGGCACACCACCAAATACTCTAACAAGCCTCCAATAATAAAAAGCTCTTAACATGCGTGCTTCTCCTAGAATACGGTTCTTCATCCCCTCGTCCATATCTATTGCCGGTACATTATCTAAAACATTGTTCGCCCGATAAATACCCTGATACAGCGCTGACCAAAGTCCAACTACATTAAAGTTGGTACCATCCGCCTGAAAAGTCTCAAATTGGTAAACCCCTAATTGATCTCCTTCATTTTCACCTCCCTTGGTGGCATCATCAGAAGGGATATCACCAAAAAACCACCACATATGCCAGGCACCTTTGGTTTGCTCAAACTGCATAGGCTGGTAGGCTGCATTGACCGCTAAAAGGGCATCCTCTTCTGTTTCAAAGAACTCATCCAAACCAACCTGCCCGATAGGCTCCTGGTCCAGTAGGTCTTGGCAGGCAGCTATGGAAAACATGGCGACCAAACCAACTATATATCTAAAAAATCTTTTCATTTTTATTCAATTTAAAAATACTTCTTGTTTTTAGAATGTCAGATTAAGTCCGATCATATAGACTCTTGCCTGAGGATAGGCTCCCCGGTCAATCCCAATATCCAAAGCACTCGCCTGATCACCCGAACGAGAACCTATCTCCGGATCCAGTCCAGAATATTTGGTCATGGTGAATAAGTTCTGACCATTCAGGTAAACTCTCGCTTTGCTAAGACCGACTCTTTCAGTAAGCACTGCTGGAAGGGTATAGCCGATTTGCAGATTTTGCAACCTCAGGTAGGAACCGTCTTCCACAAAGCGATCAGAGATCAACAAGTTTTGCTGAGCGCCATTTTCAGTCACCCTTGGAATTTCATTTGAGGTACCAGGGCCTGTCCAGCGATTCAACATTTTTCGGCTAAAATTACCAAAACCGGTACCTTCATTATAATACCTCAAGCCATTATAGATATCATTCCCTACGGTACCCTGAAGGTTGAATGACAAATCGAAATTTTTATAACTTGCCGAACCGCTAAAGTTTAAGTACAGATCCGGATGAGGAGAGCCGATAAAATCCTGCACCAATTCGTTATTCTCATTCTTCGCAAATTTTACATCTCCGGCTTTGGCATCTGGCTGAGCTCCCCAGGCATCCACTTCTTCCTGAGTCTGGAAGATTCCTACCATTTTATAACCGTAGAAAGCGCCAATAGGATGACCTACTTCTGTTCGGGAAATATAACCGATCCCTCTGAAATCCCCATCCAAAATGGGTTCTCCACCCTCTCCCAGGCTGGTTACTTCATTTTTTATCGTGGTCACATTCGCGCCTAAGCTATAAGTAAAGTCATCTCTTTGCTCACGCCAGTTTATCTGGAATTCAAAACCACTATTTTTTACAGAACCTGCATTCACAAAGGGTGCATCTTCTACTCCCACATGATCCGGAATTGGTAACTGTACCAACATGTCAGAAGTCTCACGAATAAAATATTCCGCACTAAATGTCAGACGATCTGCAAGCAACCCAATATCCGTTCCGATGTTCAGGGTGGTAGTAGCCTCCCATTTAATTTCGTTATTACCAATCCCTAAAGGCGCAGCGCCCTGTGTTTTTACCCCACCGAGGGTATAACCGGGAGTAGTCGATACTTGCGTTAAATATGGATAATAGCTTTCCCCTGTTCGTTGATTACCAATTTGTCCCCATCCTGCTCTTAGCTTAAACTGACTGAACATAGCAGGCAAGTCCATAAAGTGCTCATTGTGCAAATTCCAACCGGCCGCAAAGGAAGGAAACACCCCCCATGGGTTTTCGGAACCAAATCGGGAAGATCCATCCATACGAACCGTACCGGTAAGTAGGTAACGATCATCAAAATTATAATTGGCTCTTGCCAGATAAGACACTAATCCGTATTGCTTAGCGCCTCCCAAAGTTTTTGCAGTATTGGGGTCCCCATTTTCCAGGGTTGGATTTTTGGCATATTTATCAGGAATACCGGAGATATAACCCTGCAGCCATTCGTTTCTTACAAACTGTACCTCCTGACCTGCCAACACATTGAATCGGTGCTTTTCTCCTAAGTCAAACATATAGTTCAGCGTGTTAGACCAAGTATAGGAAAAATTCTCAAAGCGTGTTTGTGCTAAAGTATTGGACTGGTTCTGGTGATAATTGGCCACATAATACTTTGGATCAAAACTTTCATCTAAACCATTTTCATAGGTAATACCAAAGGAAGTTCTGAAAACCAAACCATCGGTCAGGTTTACATCAGCGAAAATGTTCCCCACAATATTATTAGTGGATACGGAATTATTAGTGTAAAAAATCTCCGCAACCGGGTTATGAATATTAGAATAGGTGGTGCTACCAAAACTACCGTCTGGATTGTATACCGGCGTTACCGGATCCAAAGTTAAGGCACCATTCAAGGGGGCTTTGCCATCAAATTCATCATTCTCCAACACCAAATTTCTTTTACTGTTGGAAACATTCATGTTTAAGCCCACTTTCAACCAATCTTTCACCTTATGGCTGGCATTGGTTCTTAAAGAGATTCTTTCGAAATCCGTACCGGTCATCACCCCATCCTGCCCGATATAATCACCGGAAATATAATAAGAGGAACGATCCGAGGCACCGCTGAAGCTTAACTGGTGATTCATAATCATAGCGGACCTGAATACCTCATTCTGCCAATCGGTTCCTTTTCCTAATGAAGCAGGATCTTCCAGGCCGGGCAAAATAGGTAAACCATCTGCTCTTCTGGCTTCGTTTTTCAAAATTGCCCATTCTTCTGCATTGGTCAGCTCCATGGTCTTCCAGACATTCTGAACCCCTACATAACCATTATAATTAATCGTCGAAGTTCCCTTTTTACCTTGTTTAGTAGTGATTAACACCACACCATTCGCTCCTCTGGAACCGTAAATGGCCGTAGCAGAGGCATCTTTAAGAATCTCCATAGACTCTATATCATTGGAATTCAGGAAGGAAGCATCTCCGGTGATCGGCAAACCGTCCACCACGAATAAGGGGCCCGTACCATTCACCGTACCCATACCTCGTATATTAATGTCCATGCCTGCACCCGGAGAACCGGACTGCGCAGTTACCTGAACACCTGCCACCTTTCCTTGAAGTGCCTGGGAAATACTCGGCGTTGCAGTTGCGGTTAGTTCGCTGGATTTTACAGAGGAGACGGCCCCGGTAAGATCAGATTTACGTTGCACGCCATAACCAACTACTACCAATTCCTCCAACTGCTCCACATTCTCTAGCAATTGAATATCGATAACTTGTTGATTGCCGACCAATACCTCTTGATCGGAAAACCCTACAAAGGAAAATAGCAGCGTGCTTTCACCAGAACTCACGCTTAAAGAGTAATTACCATTAAAATCGGTAATCGTTCCATTTGTAGTACCTTTCTCTACAATATTGACTCCGACAATCGGATCTCCGGTGGTTTGCTCCACCACCCGTCCATTGACCAACTGCTGTGCCCAGGCCGGAACCATAGTAAGCAGCATCACTACTGTTAGTAGTAGGAGCCTACTTCGCTTGTTTGGGTAGGAATAATTCATAAGTGGAAAAAAATAATCTTGGTTATCAAAAAAGTAATCTAAGGCCTCGTGATTACATATCAATATTATCACATATTGATTGAATTATAAAATTCAAAAATTATAGCCCAACATCACCATTCATATTTAAAAAACAATAATCAGACCTCTCCCCAATCTCCTGAAATAGATTTGTGTTTTTTAAAGCGATGCGATATCCCTACCTAAAAAACAAAAAAAAACAAAATAGTTTTTGCGAGTTTATTCGAAAAATGCAATTAACACACTAATCAAATATCAGTAAATCCCCTCTGCTTATAAAAATATGATCTTTGGGTTCATCGGAAATCTCTTTCTTAATGGGTAGAAAAAACAAGGCCTCTGCCACCATCTCAGACCAGGGGAATGGTTCTTGGCAAATTTCCTAACGAATGATAGGACACCTCCCTTCAAATAAATACTTGCCAAACAACCCATCAACATAAAAACCAAACCAACACCCTGGCTGGGACCAACCCATTATGATAAGCGGAATCTTTGACCTGAATAATTAGCCTGCTTCATCCATGAAATAAAGCCCACATGATTGCCCATAATATTTCATTGGCTTTAACCCATCACTATGTTCTCTTAATCCTTTGGGATAAGCAAATTGATGAGGCAATTCTCACTATGTCTCAAATCGCAGGGGAGAGATTTTTCAGCCCCCTTTTTTGAACAAAAACGCCACACATTTTAAACAACAAAAAATCCTACCCCTATTATTTATTGCTTAGAGATTTAGAGCGCATTTAAAAGAACAACATCCAGCTGCAAATTCGAATTATTGGAAGGGATTTTGGATAATTCCTCAACAATAGCGCCGCTATTTTCTCAAAATATTCGGGTATCGTTGCGGCAATATTTGAAATTTTTACTGTGAATTTTGGCTTTTAAACACGTGCATATGGATTTCGATTTAGCCCAAAGTATTCCCCGCTATTTTCATCAAGTCAGTACAAAGCCTTTATCTTCAATTTATTTATTGGTATTTTTTAAATGATTTTGAATAGCCCAAATTTTGACAAAAATACTTTCTCCTCATTCATCTGATTCGTTCGAAGAAACTCCAAATAGGAAACTATTCCGACATTTTTCCGGCTTAGCAGCCAAATGCGGATTTTGGCGTAAATAATCCGACTTAAACAATAAATCTCTAAATGATTATCAAAGCCCAACTTGATTGAAAAGGGTAAGATCACTTCGAAACGATAGAGCGGATTTAAAAACAGAAAATCAACCATAAAAAAATCCGATCTAAAAAACCAGACCGGATTCAATATTAGAAGACTAAATAATAGCTATATCTATTTTAAAGCGGGACAAAACTGCTATACAGAGGTTTCCCCCTCCAACTCTAACTTAAATACCTGTGCCATATCATTAAATTCTGCATCGGGCATCGTAATGTAGAATGATGCTGGCGTTAATTCCCAATTGACTTTAACATCAGACCCCAACAGTGTTACCGATTTAATTTTCCCCGGAGGAATATTACGATGAAAACCCCCTATACTTCTAAATTGCATACGTTTTCCGGCCTTAGGTTTACCCAATAAAAAGACATACATCGCTTTTTTATCTTTGGCCACCGTGAAACGAACATCATTAGCGGTATATTCAATTTTAGAAGACTGCCCTCCATGGCTACCATCCTTACTACTGGCAGGCCCAAAACCAAAAACAGTATGAGGTCGGGAGGCATAAACGGCCTCTCCATGCACTTTCAACCAGTCCCCAATTTGTTTCAAAATTCCTCTCTGCTCTTTATTAATCACGCCGTCAGCTCGGGGAGAAACATTAAGTAGAACAATTCCATTTTTACTCCATACGTCAATCATATTTCGAAGAACTAAAGAGGCCGGCTTGTAGGGATGCCCTTCTACATACATCCATCGGGTATCTCCAAGGGTGATATCAGTCATCCATGGCAATGGATATATATCCTTTTTCCCACCTTGTTCAATATCTAAAACACTCATATTCAACGGAAGATCTTCCTGCTTATGACATAACACTACCTCTTTCCCATTTTTTAAACCATTATTAAAATGATGAGCCGCCATTTCCATTCTGTATTTTTCAGGAATCAGATTCAACCAGGAATCATACCAAATAATATCAGGGCTATACTTATCTACTACCTCATTCACCTGGTCCAGCCAATATTGATTGAATTCTTCAATGTCTTCAAAATTGCCATAGAGTTTACGTAATTTAGGATCTGTCGTGGCTGTTGGGAGGTCTGGCGCATAAGGATAATGACTATTATAACCATTGCGTCCCCAATGATCGGGATTTTTAGCATTCCGCTGCCCATTACGCGCATGGTGAAAAGTGGCAATCGTTTTCATATTACGCTTTCCCAGGGCTTGATATAAATCACCCAAAATATCGCGCTTAGGCCCCATATCCGAAGCATTCCATGGATTAACTTCACTTTGCCACATGGCAAAACCATCATGATGCTGGGCTACCGGTCCGGCAAATTGAGCACCCGCAGATTGAAATAAATTGGCCCAGTCTTCGGGATCAAAATGTTCCGCAGTGAACATGGGGATAAACTTTTCGTATCCAAAATCCTCAATCTTCCCAAATTTTCCCTCATGAAACTTATTCACTTTGCTCCCGCGAAGGAACATATTACAAGGATACCAGGCACTACCATAGGCAGGAACAGCATAAGGCCCCCAATGGAAGTAAATTCCTAACTTCGCATCGGCAAACCATTCAGGAGCAGCCTCATGTTGAGAAAGGGATTCCCAGTCAGGTGTAAACCTTTTTTCTTCCAAAGAAGTGGACTGCTTTTGCTGACAAGCAAAAAGCAGCACTATTGCCATTAAAAAATGAAACGTTTTCATATCAGCTAATAAGTATTTCAAAAAAAATTATTCAAAAGCATATGCTTTGATATTCTGATAACAGATTTTCTCTATCACCTTTCGGGTCCAATCCATATCGGCAGGAAGCAAACCCTGCTCTATTTCATTACCGAAAACATTACACAATATTCGCCGGAAATATTCATGACGGGGATAAGACAAAAAGCTTCGGGAATCCGTCAACATCCCAACAAAAAGAGGAAGCAAACCAAGATTTGAAAGTGCATTCAATTGCCATTCCATTCCTTCTTTTTGATCCAGGAACCACCAGCCCGACCCCAACTGAATTTTTCCGGCGAACCCGCCCTGAAAATTACCGATCATCGTGCCCATCACATAATTATCTGCTGGATTCAAATTGTAGATAATGGTTTTAGGTAATTGGTCCTCTTCCTCCAGGTTTCCTAAAAATTTAGCCAAAGATTGGGCCTGAGGAAAATCACCGATGGAATCAAAACCAGTATCAGGGCCCAAACTAGCCAATTGACGAGGGGAATTGTTCCGTAGTGCTCCCAAGTGCAATTGCATCACCCAACCGAATTGATGATATCGGATTCCGAGTTCAAAGAAAATAGCAGATTTGTATTTTTGCTCTTCCTCCTGCACCAGCTGATCACCCTGAAGTACTTTCAACAATATCTGATTCACCTCTTCCCTGGTATAGGCCACCGCATGCACTACTTCCACTCCATGATCTGACATTCGACATTGATGAGCTGCAAAGTGCTGCATCCGTTCTTCCAGGGCCTTCAGTAACCAATCAAAAGAAGTAATTTCAAAGCCATTGAGCTTTTCCAAATTCCGAATATAGGCGACAAACTGCTCCTTTTGATCAATATTAATCACCCTATCCGGACGCCAGGTAGGGTAAATTTTAGTATACTCATTCTCCTGATTATTCTGACGATGATAACTCAAATCGTCCAGAGGATCATCGGTGGTACACACCACCTCCACATTCATTTGCCTCAAAAGACCACGAGTTGAGAAATCAGGATCTTTGCTTAATAAATCAGAAGTTTTCCGGTAAATCTTTTCCGCCGAATATTTATTTAAAATTTCATGAATCCCGAAATACCTCTGAAGTTCTAAATGTGTCCAGTGATAAAGAGGATTCCGCAATGTAAAAGGCACTGTTTCTGCCCACACCATAAATTTCTCAAAATCCGATTTATCACCAGTACAAAAAGCCTCTTCATGCCCCATGGTACGCATGGCTCTCCACTTGTAATGATCTCCCTCCAACCAGGCTTCTGTAATCGTATTAAACTGTCTATTTTCCGCTATATCTTTGTGGGAAAGATGACAATGATAATCAATGACCGGCATTTTAGCAGCCGTGTCATGATATAGGGTTTGTGCTGTTTTGCTTTGCAGCAAAAAATCTTTGGACAAAAAATTAGCCATAATCTGAAAAATTAAATATTCGCCTTTTCAAGCTTTGGAACAATAAGGTGAAGGATCAAAAGACAGAGGAGCTGTATGAGCGTTTTTAAAAACTGAATCCTCCGACTGTAAATTCGAATTATTGAAAGCGATTTTGGAAAACTTCTCAACAATAGCACTGCTATTCTCTCTCTATAATCGGGTATCGCTTCTGCAATAATCAAGTTTTCGCCACGAATTTTGGCTTTAAAACACCCTCTAATTCGTCCCTAACATTGGCCGGGTGCTATTGTTAAAATCAAAAGTCAGGTGAATGATAATCGGATCATCATCATTACCGAAATAGTTTTCCTCATTGCCATGCGGCCCCATACTATCTGGTGTTTGAAATTTGGTCCCCACCCCGGAGATATTCTTCAGGAAGGCAATATCTCCCTTCGGAAACTGGGGGGTCACCCGATTTTTAGGATCTTCCGAAGGAGCCTCAGGCGTCAGCATTTTCAGGAAAGTAAAAGGACTATGGCAATAGACGGTAAAGCCATTATTATTTTTCCCTTTTACCTTCGCCCAATATAAACTGGAGAAATACCCTTTGAATTCCGGATATACAAAACCCAACTCTCCGGTCACGGTATTATTATAATCATTCTCCCAAATCTGGAAGCGCGTACCTTTCATTCGGTTCCTCCATACCCTGTACGGGCCATCTCCCAGCCATTTCATTCCCTGAACCTGCTCCTCTGGAAAAGAAAAGCTAATCCCCTTGAAGCCCTTCACCCGGCGTTTGCTCTTAATTTCCACCTCCAAATCCAGTAATCCATCGGGTGAAATTGTCCAAACGATACGATCAGAACTTAACTCTACATGTTGGGCCCAGGCAGGCGTTTTATCCGTCGCCTCATAAACTGTTACCAGTTGCAGTTGGTCTCCCCTCTCCTGAACAAAAATGGAATCAATCTTATCTTTATGCTCTAAAATCACGGGTCCTTCATGAAGAGGGATCCATTTCGCAGCGCTCTTTACTTCTTTTAATATCCCCGTGCTAGCAGAAAAACGATAGACCATTTCACCCGCACTCACCACATATTGATCTCCCTCTTTTTTCCAGCCCGGGCGATCTCCAGTGGCTTCGGTTTTGACTTTAGCACTATTGTGAGCCCGAGGAGTTTGCACCGGATAAGACCAGGTGAAAATTTCCTGACCATGTGCATCCGTGGCAGTCAGGTATAGTGCATCTGCCTGTTGCCAGTTCCGGGGTTTAGAAACAGTAAACTTCCCTTTTTGCGCTGGTTCTAAAGCAGGCAGATCTACTTTACTGGCAGATAGCATATTGGGTTTTACAGATCCTTCCGGACCATCAAATTGCACCCATTTCGCCTCCATTTTGCAATCCCGCAAATTGGTGAAATGATAGCGATTCTCCAGACGAAACACGCCATTGAACCCCTCCCGGATATAGCGATCCTCCAAATAAATGGGTGACCAAACCTCCTTAATCGTGAAATAGCTCCCCTCTTTTTCTCCATATGGCCCCACGATACCATCAGCGGCATGATTCCCATCTGTATCCAGTTCCCCACCTTTGTCGGTACGTTCAATGGCTTCATCTGCAAAATCCCAAAGGAAACCTCCGGCACTGGTGGGCATATGCCACATCTGATGCCAGTAATCCTGCAATCCTGCTCCATGACCACCGTCATAAAGTCCATGTAAAAACTCCGTCGGGAAAAAGATTTTATCCTGAGAATAGGCATCATTCGCCAAAGCATGATAATGGAAATAATGTAAAGTATTGGTTTTCCGGAAAATATTCCAGGGGTGAATCACTTCCCGCTGCTGAATATCCCAAAGGGCATAATCATCATCCAGCTCCGTATTCCAGCCGGTCTCATTCCCATTTGCCCAAAGCAATATACTGGGATGATTCACATCTCGCACCACCGTCTCTTTAACAATCTTCCTCCCCACTTCCGTGTCCAGATGTGGGCTGTGCCAGGTACAAACCTCATCAATCACAAACAAGCCTAGGGAATCACAAACATCCAAAAAATGTACATCCGGTGGATAATGAGACATCCGTACAGCATTCATATTCATGTCTTTCATCATCAATACATGCTCAATACTTAAAGCTTTGGAAGTGGTACGACCCGATGAAGGGTGGAAGGCATGCCGATTCACCCCTTTAAACTTAATCCGCTCACCATTGACATAAATACCATCCCCGGCTAACAATTCCACGGTACGAAAGCCAATCTTCTGCTGATAAGTATGTAGAACATCGCCTTTACGATCTTTCAAATGAATGGCCAGTTGGTACATATTCGGCTGCTCAGGATTCCAGCTTTTTATATTTTTCGCTATTCCCTTCACCTGCCATTTATCCTTTGATTGACCAACCAATTCCACCTTGATGTCCTGAATTTTCTCGCCATTCACCCGCTGGAGTTCCATCGTAATTTTTTTGGCTGCTGAAGCCTGCATAAAAACATCTGCCGTGATCGCTCCAGAAGCTTGCGCATCGATCGCTACCCGTTCAATATGTTGTTTCGGAAAAGCTTCTAAATATACAGGGCGATAAATTCCACCAAAGATCCAAAAGTCTGCTTTACGCTCGGCATAATTAATGGATTCATTGGCCGAAACCTTATTTGCCTTGACCTCCAGTACATTTTCCTGCCCAAACTTTAATAATTTGGATATGGAATATTTAAATTCATAAAAAGCACCCTGATGAATTTCCCCGGCAAGCTTTCCATTCACTTTCACCTCCGCATCGGTCATCACCCCTTCAAAAACCAATTTCACTTCTCTCTGCTTCCAGTCTTTTGGAATGGAAAAACGATGCTTATACAAACCATACTCCTTCGCACGACTTTCCATCGGATCATGCCCGTAATTATACGCCCCAAAACCCTGCTGCTCCCAGCAAGAAGGTACGGCTATGCGGGTCCACTCTCCACTTTTCCTCCCCTCAGAACAATAAAAATCCCAGTCCACGGTGTGGTCTTTATCCTGGCCACTTAGGTATTGTTTCTCGATCATTAATGGGGCCTCTTGCGCGCTCAGTAAGGGCCATGGCCCACACCATAGTAAGGCAAAAAATATCAGTAAATTCCGTTTCATGCAGCTAAAAAATTTTTAATCGTTATCATCAGATTCTTTACCCAAAGAAAAGCCAATACCGATAATTTTTTTACCTTTAACGGCGTTTTAACGGTAGCTATAACGGTTCTTACGGCCATTTAAGCCTAATAATTGACCGCTAAAACGGGGGTAGATTTTTTAAGCTGGCGATCTGTTCGCTTCAATGAATTTTTTATGATTTCCACCGAAGAAAAATTACGCATCACCGAAAGAATTATTGAAAGTAAGACCTTCAGAAATGCACCTACAAGTTCGGCCATTCTTCGCTTTTTGGTACAGGCCAATATTGAAGACCGCTTCCTGAAAGAGGGGATTATTGATATGGAATTTTTTGGTGGAAAACCTCAGGATACCAAAAATAATCCCCGTGTAAGAGTCAACATCTATAACTTGCGCAAAAAGCTTAATACTTATTATGAAAATGAGGGAGCAAAAGAGGAGTGGCAGGCGATAATAGATAAGGGACAATATAGTTTGAAGTTTGAAAAAAAGATAAAAGAGGACCCTAAAACCAAGCTTGAAAAAAAATCCTTCAGATTCAATCATTGGTCCCTTTTATTGTGGGCCGTCAGCTCTCTGGTATTGGTCTGGTATCATTTTCCGGCTCAACCACCCAAAATCTGGAAAGCCTTTTTTGATAACGGGCATTCGACTAGTTTATATATAGGGGATGCTTTTGGCTTTACCGGACAAACTATCTCCGGACAAGCCGCCTGGATTCGTGATTTCAAAATCAACAGCCTGGAAGATTACTATCAATTGATCAAGGAGAACCCCCAGCTGGAGGCCTCCACCAATCCGGCCAATTATACCTATGCCACCCGCATGGCGGAAAATGCCACCCATGACCTCAGTCGATGGTTTGCAAATTGGCAAAACGATTTTGAGATTAAATATGCCAGCAAAAGCAGATTTTCCGATATCAAAAAAGATAATACGCTATATGTTGGACGCCTGAAAGATCAAAGGAATTTTATTTATCTTTTCAATGAAGGAAACCCTCATTTTTCTGTTAAGCAAAAGATGATTGACTTTGTCAACCATCCACAACTGCCCGACACTACTTTTCAACTTATTCAGTATAATCCGGAAACGGATTATGCGCTGGTCTCCCGCATGCCCGGGCCTAATAAAACGGCGCAATTTTTCTTCTTCTCTGATCATGATATTGGAGTAATGGCTACCGTAGAATTTTTCACCAATCCGGATTCACTGGAAAGCTTTCAGCGAAAATACTTACAGGGGCAAGAATATTTTACCGCCATATTCCGTGCAAAAGGCAGGGAACGAATTAATCTGGACTTGGAAACCCTGATGGTGGTGGGTTTTTAGAGCGTATTTAAAAGCCAAAATTCATAACGAAAATTTGAATCCAGGACGGGGCCTTGTGCAATTGAGTTCACAAGGCCCCTTTCATTGATTTTCCCCTGTCGTTCGTTGAAAAAAATTTCCCCTTCAATTCAGGTGCTGTTTCTTCGTAACAAATAAAATTCATGATGAAACGATACCTGCTCTTTTTACTTTTACTGGCGGCCAGCAGTTTGGCGCAAGCGCAAAAGACCACCTCTGCCAGGGTGATTGGAAATATTTTTTCGGATGTGGCCGGCCAACCTTTGGAGGGGGCCTTTCTCTTACTAACGCCTGTGGATAAGGAAGGCGAAAAGCCACAACAAACCATCGCCGATGCGGAGGGGAATTTTGAATTCACCATTCCCTCTGGTGGAAAGTATAAATTGCAGGCGCAGTTCCTGGGTTATTCCCCCTGGACCGGAATATTATATTTTGAATCCGGAAAACGAAACGCAGTACCCACCATTAACCTGCCGGCCACGACCATGGTATTGGATACGCTGGAAATCATCGGGCAGACGGTGGCCATGGAAGTAAAAGAAGACACCACCGTTTTTATGGCTGCCGCCTATAAAACGAGACCTGAAGCCGTGGCGGAGGATTTGATTTCCAAGCTGCCTGGTATCGATGTGGACCTTTCCGGCAACGTAACCGCACAGGGAGAGGAAGTCAAAAAAGTGTTGGTGGATGGCAAACCTTTCTTCGGGGATGACCCTAAAATTGCACTGCAAAACCTTCCGGTAGAAATTATTGAGAAGGTGGAGATGATTGATGAGCAGAGTGAGCAGGCACGCTTCACCGGATTTGATGACGGAGATCGGAATAAGGTATTGAATATCATCACCAATAAGAGTAAGCAGTATGGAAAGTTTGGTAAGGGTACCCTGGGTTACGGAACAGACAACCGTTACACGGCCAGTGGAAGTCTGAACTTATTCAAGGGCGACCAGCGTATTTCCATCCTGGGAATGAGTAATAATATCAATGAACAGAATTTCTCCATGCAGGATATTATGGGAGCGATTGGTGGCGGAGGCCGGGGACGCCGGGGGCAAGGTGGCCGCGGTGGCGGAGGAGGGATGAGTTCGATGATGGACCAGTCACAAAATTTCCTGTCCAACAATAATAACGGAATTTCGCAGACTAATGCGCTGGGGGTAAACTATACCGACAAATGGGGAAAAAACTGGGACGTCACAGCCTCTTACTTTTTCAACAGCAAAAATACCGTACTGGAACAGTACAGCTTTCGGGAATACATCCTGAGTGATATGGATAATCAGCGGATGGATCAAAATTCTGTTTCCGAAAGTAATAATGTGAATCACCGACTGACCGCCCGATTGGAAAATAAAATCAATGATCGGAATTCCATTCTCATCCAACCGACGATCAGCTTTCAAAACTATGACAATATTGACCACTGGGAGCAGGTGACCTATCTGGATGAGGGAGATACCCTGAACTATTCAGACAACGAAAGTTATTCAGACAAGGCAGGGGTTAATTTCAGTAACAGTATTTTATACCGACATAAATTTAAAAAAGACCGCCGTACTTTCTCGGTGAATCTGACCAATACCGCCTATACCAGTAGTGGATTGAGTAATGACTGGGCGCTGACCCAGCAAATCCAAAATGGGATGTTTGTTTCCGATACTACAGACCAGCAGACGGAATCCGACACCCGCCAATGGGGTATGTCGGCCAATACTTCCTATACAGAACCCATTGGAAAATATGGAATGCTGCAGTTGGGGTATAATGTAGCTTACAATGAAAATAATGCGGATACCTACAGCCGGGCTTTTAATTATGAAAGTGGGGAGTATGACGAAATCCTGGAACAGCAATCAAATGTTTTTGAAAGTAATAGTTTACGACACCGCCCATTTACCCGCTACCAATGGTCCAACCGCACTGTAACCTTTGCTACCGGTGTGGCCTATCAGATGACCGACATGCAGAACAGCAGTATTTATCCACATAGCGGAGATTATCACTACCAGTTTCATAATGTATTGCCAGAGGCCAGTTTTAGTTACCGTCCTTCCAGAAGGAGCCGATTGCGCATCACATATAATACGCAAACCAGTCTGCCCTCTATCAATAATTTGCAGGACATCGTGGATATGAGTGACCCATTGAATGTCTCACTTGGAAATCCTGAACTTCAACAGGAAATGAGCAATGTCTTTCGTCTGAACTATCGTAAATTCAGCCCCGAAAATGGGCAGTTTTTCTTTGCTAACCTGTCTGCGACCACCACTCAGGACAAAATTTCCACCGCCACCTGGATTGCTCAAAGTGATACCACCCTGGCCGATGGTACACAGATTGCGCGAGGAACGACCATTACGCAGTCGGTTAACCTGGATGGATATTTCAATAGCCGGGCAACAGTCTCCTATGGATTTCCGGTGGAAGTATTGCGTTCCAACCTGACGCTCACCACCAATGGACAGTACACCCGACAGGTGGGACTTACCAATAATGTGCAGGCCTACACCCACAATGGTTTGATTGGCCAATCCATTAAGTTAAGTTCCAATATCAGTGAAGATGTGGACTTTAACCTGTCCTGGAGCACCAACTATTATATGATTAATAATGAATTGCAGGCCAACAGTAATAACAACTACTTTCAGCACAGTTTGCAGCTGAAGTACCGCCAGCGATTTCTGGATCGCTTCTTTATAGGCGGCACCGGGCGACTGTTGATGTACAACGGATTAGATACGGGAGATGACCCCAGCATATTCCTGCTCTCGGCCAATATTGGTGCGCAGGTACTTAAAAATAATAGAGGGGAAATCAGTCTTTCGGTCTATGATATCCTGAATCAGAATCAGTCCATCGCCCGGACGGTCTCGGAAAGTTATATTGAAGACACCTACTCCACCGTGCTGACCCAATATGCCATGCTGACCTTTACCTATAATCTGTCAGATTTCCGGCCACCGAAACGTCCCCGCGGCATGCCTGACCGGGATACCATGCGGATGATGATGAATTAAAAACATACACCCCCATTGACGCATCACCACAGAGACGCATCGCATGCGTCTCTGCGGGCGATGCGTCAATGGGAAAAACCACCAATCACGATTCATCCAACAAAATCATCCTACCGTTTGAGGAACCGGTTTAGGTATCGGAATGGATATCCCCAGAATATTCATTTTACCCGTTAATTCATTCCGGAAAGGCGTCTTGATGGTTTTCATATATTTGGTTTGCCCGTTGGCCAGGCTGATGGCCTGCGCATCCAATACCACCTCTTTATTCTGCTCAATAATATTTTGGTCCGACTGAAAAATCATGGCTTTCTCCTCTGCATCATCGATAATGTCAGCATCACTTAAGCCTAACAAATCCTTCACCTCAAATCCTAAAAGCGCAGCCTGCGCATCATTTACCATGGCGTATCGGAAATTATCATCTTTCACAAACAAAGGAAGCGGGATCGTCGCTACCAGGGTTTGAAGCAGTTGATTATTCCGCTTGGTCTGTTTTTCCGAATGCTCCAATTCCACCTGCGAGTCATGAAGCTGCTCCATATGCTGCTGCAGTGTCTCCTCCTGTGACTTCATTTGATTGGTAAGTACGGTCATTTCCTGCAACATCCGGACATTTTTATCCGATTCCCGATTGGCCAAAAGCACTGCCGCCAATTGCTCCGCCGCATATTGCAAAAATTCCATTTCCGAGGCATTCCAAAGCTGAAAAGCCGCCAGTTCCAAAACCCCAATTACCTCCTCCTGATTCTTCAGCACCTTCAAAATCAAATTCCGGGGAAGCGCTTCTCCGAGGCCGGAAGTAATCTCCAAAAATTCCTCCGGAATATCCGTCAGGTAAATATCTTCCTGTTCCAGCCAGGCCTGCCCGACCATTCCTTCTCCAACCTCAATTTTCTTATGCAAATACTTTTTCCGGTCATAAGCATAGCAGGCGATCATTTCCAAAGCTTCTACCTCTGAATCATACTGATAAAGTGCGCCCTGCACCGCAGTCAGATTTTTTAGGACATGCTTCAGGGCCTGATCATTCAGGGATTTGGAATTGCGTTCCTCATGCAATAGTCGGGAAAAGGCCGCATTCATTTCCGCCGTCTTCCTGCGCTCCTGCTCTCCGGCCATCAGCACCTTCATTTCTTCCCCCAGGCGATTCAACCTCCCGGCCACCCCGGCGGTCTGCTCCGAAAGCATTTCATAATTCCCCGCCTCCAACTGCCGGCTTTTCTCCTCAATGCCCTGATAATTCTCCTTCACCAACTTTAAGCCCTCCTGTAAAAACGAAAAGCCATTGGCATAGGCTGCAGGCCGGCCACCGGAGGCCGAAATCAGAAAATCATCCAAAGCGATAACCACCTGCCGAAGCTGGCCAGACAACTTCACAAAAATAAAGAACTGCATAGCCAGCAATAATAAAGTGAACCCCAATATCACCTGCCGGATCCACCATGCATCCACCAACAAAGCGGCCATACTCAGTCCAAACAGTAATACAAAAACAGGCAATAAAGCATAATGAAACAGGTTAAGATTTTTAAAGAACTTCATCAAGTTTAGCGGAAAGTTATAGGTAGATATTAAAATAATATTAACTCAATTAACCACCCATATCAATATTTTCAAAATATAATTTGTTTTAAAAACAACATCACCTTATCATTTATTGATATTAGTTGATTTCACCAAATCAAAAACTGATCACTTTAGTAAATTGGGGCGCCTCATAAATTCGGCCGGGCTCGCGGAAGTCGCTATTCGGTACGGGCAGGTTTAAGCCGGATTATTCGTGCTTAAATCCTCGTTTAGCTGTAAGGCGGAAAAAATGAAGGAATTTTTCCTATTTCGAGTTTTTTCCAACGAAACAGATGAAGGAGGAGAAAGCAAGCTTGCCCAAATTGGGGCTTTAAAAAATCAGTAGACACAAATGTAGGGGTTTAATATTAAGCAAGTTAAGGCGACTTACTAAATCTAGCGGTGAATAATTCGGGCTAAAAACAGAGTCCAGCTTTTAACCACCAATCACCCAAAGGAATTTTCATTAAACAGCCTTATGATGAGCTCCAAAAAGTAAAGGTAATGGAATTACGATTTTTATATGGGGCCTGCGCCACAGCGCACCGGGCTTTCGGCGGTCGCTTTTTTCGTCCGACAGAAGCGATGTTTTCCCATTGCCTGCCAGCCGAAAAAGAGCTCCACAACCGGCTAACGCCTCCGCCTCTATCCCTGGCCCGGGGGTTCCGTCCTTCGATATTCAAGCCGTAATCACAGGACATTCAACCAGCCAGCCGAACATTATTAAGCCGGATTATTCCTGCATAAATCCTCCTTTAGCTGTAAGGCGGAAAAAATGAAGGAATTTTTCCTATTTCGAGTTTTTTCCAACGAAACAGAGGAATGAGGAGAAAGCAAGCTTGCCCAAATTGGGGCTATTATAATTCAAAAAAATAAGCTTTAAAGGCTTGAATTTAAACTACTTATGCTTGGTTGATAAATTTAACGGTGAATAATTTGGGTTAAATCGCCGGCCAAAGCAGTGCCCGTCCCGAATGAGCTCCAACAAACGGCTTCGCCTCCGCCTTGGTCCCTTCGCCCGGGATTCACCGCTCCATGATCGTTCCGTATCCCCTTCTCCATCCAAAGCAATGAAAAGACCGTAACCGATACAGATGGAACCCCTACGATTACTATGAGCATCTTTAAAAGCACACCACCCGATTACAAATTCGAATTATTGGAAGCGATTTTGGATAATTCCTCCACAATAGCGATGCTATTCTCTCAAAATAATCGGGTATCGCTTCTGCAATATGTCAAATTTTCGATGCGAATTTTGGCTTTTAAACCCGCTCTTAAACCTGAATAATCCGGCTTAATTTTTACTTGTTGCCCCCCAAACAAAAAAAGCAGGCCCCGTACGGACCTGCCCAAATGTATTACAAACTACAGTATATGTTCTAAATTTTAGCCCTGAACCAGCCACTTCCCCAGGCAGCAGCCCAAAGCAGGTGCTCATCATAAGGATCCGGCTTTACATCCGACATTTTATCCGGCTGTCCGAGTCCTTTATTGATTCTTGCCCAATGCTGCCCGCCATCCTTAGTCAGATAAATGCCCGGGTTTTTAAACTGATCTCTTTTGCCTGGCACCTGCAAAGGCACATTTACCACGATAATGTCCGGATTTACCGGCGACACCTCACACTGCCACACATAGGGCGCATAGAAAAATTTCTTCCAGCTTTTTCCATTATTATCACTCTTCCACACGCCTCCACTCTCATAGCTTCCATCACGGAAACCAGCAGACAAATACATTTCACCCGAATGGCGATCAATGAATAAATTATTCACCCCCTGAATTTCCGAAGGAATGGCCATCGCCTTCCAGCTTTTAGCGCCATCGATGGAAACATACAATCCGTCAGGATCTTTAGCGGTCCGCTTATTCAGACAGGCAAAAATTTTCTTCGAGTCTTTCGGATCCATCACCATGCGGCGCACACTGCCTTTGGCCGGCAAACCGGAATTGCTCAACGCCCAATTGTATCCGCCGTCAGTGGAACGATAAACCCCATAACCGCCTTTGGTCATTACACTTTCCTTCGCCGATGTTCCTACTTCCGAGATGGCTTTCCTGATGGTGCAGAAGTACATATTATCCGGATTATCAGGATCAATCATCAGCGAAGCCTGAAAAGCAATCGCCTGCCAACTACCATTGTTCCCTTCAAAGATGGTGGCAATATTCTCCCAGCTTTTACCACCGTCCATACTTCTGCGCAATTTCCCACGGTGTTCCTGTCTCCAGCCAATGATGTAAATGATATCCGGATTGTGAGGATGCACCGCCACCGTAGAGACCGAATGGGCGCCGTGATTCCCGCTGTGATCATGCACCTGCCCTTCAATCTGTTCCACAGCCACGGCCTCTTTGTCCGGATAATTCCCCAAATCAGCGGTTTGCCACAAGCCATGCTCTCCCGAGCATAACAGATAGCGGTCTTTTTTGCCGCTTTCCAACAGCATGAAACGCCCGGGGAGGTTACTGGCTCCGCGGCCTACCCATTTATTGCTTCCTGCTTCCGTTTCAAAATCATCCACCTGCTCCCAGCTTTTTCCACCGTCATTGGAACGTATCGTTTGCTGATTTATCCCCATAAACACTTCCCCTCTGGCATTAATGGCCAGCATCCGATTTCCATTTCGAATTTCATTCTCCTCCTGCAGGGATCTTTCCAAATGCGCAAATTTCACATTCGTATGGGTGTCAAATCCTTTGGCCTCCCAGTAGGCTTTATCTTTTCCTTTCCGCCAGTACTCCCCCACCCGCGCACAAATCTTCCAGCTTTTTCCGCCGTCGGTTGTTTTCCAGGCATCCCCGGGACCGAAGCTCTTATCATGGCGCTGATTCATCACCAGATAAATCTCCTGATTATTAATCGGGTTAACCACGATGCGATTGAAAATCGGATAAGTATTTTCCGGGAATTCCGGGTATAATTTTTTTGAATTTTCGCCAAACCAATAGCTCATCACGCGGTGATAATTTCCCCTGTGAAAACTTGAGGTAATCTGATTAAAGTCCACCCCAAGGTCTCCGGTAATATTCTCCCAGCTTTTCCCACCATTGCGGCTTTTATATACGCCTCCGGAAGTTTTTACGGATTTCCCCGCTGCCTGATAGACCGCCTGCTCCACCAGGTACAATTCATAAATTCCTTTGGCTTCATCATAATAAGCTGTCAGGTCGCGGGGTAAATTATTGGGCAGACCTTTGCCACTTTTCTGCCATTTTTTGCCACCATCCGTACTGCGAAAAAAGCCATAATTGGTGGCCATCACCACCTCCTGGGAATTCATGGGGTTCACTAAAATACGCGCCACATCCAGACTGTCCGGAGCAATATCCGTGGCCAATTTTTTCCAGCTTTTGCCGCCATCCTTTGTTTTCAACACATAACCGTAACTTGCACGGGGATCCATCTTACCGTGAATAAACTTCAACGACCGGTGATTGCGCTTCACATTCCAGAAGTCTCCTGCACCGATATACCAGGTATTATCATCATTAGGATCTATCGCAATTTTGGTGTGCGCATTAAAAGCATGCTTCTTTCCTTCCCGCTTAATCGTATGTTTCAATTCCCAGCTTCTTCCGCGATCATGGGTGGTAAATATCTTCCCCCTTCTTTCCAGGGCAACACCAAAATCAGGATTCTTACGGGAAAAAGCGATATCATGCACTCTTTCCAGACACTGTCCGTCCCCGTCATAATCTTTGATGGAATGCCATGATTTTCCATCGTCCCAACTGCCATAGGCCACATGCATATCCGGCCCCATGAACATCACATCGGGATCGGTGGGATGACACCAAAACTCTTCATTATAACCCGACATCCCCGGACCAAAATTCACCCATTCTACCGAAGGGTCAGAAGTTACGCGGTCCTTTGTCAGGCTGTTAAAAAACGCTTTATCAATTTTAAAGGCTTTCTTCTTTCCCATCCAGGCCATGCTAGCCATCGCCACCAAAAAAAGGATGACCGGCGGCCATCTGAAAAAATAGGGTCGTTCCATAAATATCCGGAATTTAAATGTTAAAAAATTTAAGCCTGCTGCTTTTCCATTCCACAGCAAAGCTTCACAACACCGAAAGATCCACAATAGCCCCCAAAAAAAGCAGGGACGTTTCCGCCCAATATAGGCGGTTTTTATTTCAGGCCACCATTTCAAATAATTTCCAACCCACAATTATACATTTCAAAAGCTCCTCTTGGAACATATACTAGCTCCATCTTGCATTTCCCAGTCTTCAAAAAAATAAAAAATCCCATCACCACCTTCAACTCCTTCATTACTCCAAAATCATGACCATCCTAAAATCCACTAAAATCCAGGCAAAAAAAATACCCTCATTAGGGCATCACAATCTCCATCTAAAACTTTCTCCAACCAATCCTACAACCACATCTTCACAACAATCATCCATTCCAAAATCAAGCTCATCCCATTAATCCCCAAAATCATGGCAAAAAAAATACCCTCCAAAGGGCAGCACAATCTCCATCCAAAGCTTTCTCCAACCAATCCTACGACCATATCCCCACTACCATCATCCTCACAACCATCACCCCCACAAATCCTCCATTCCAAAATCAAGCTCATCCCATTAATCCCTAAAATCAAGGCAAAAAAAACCCTCATGGGGCAGCACAATCTCCATCTAAAGCTTTGTCCAACCAATCCTACGACCATATCCCCACTACCATCATCCTCACAACCATCACCCCCACAAATCCTCCATTCCAAAATCAAGCTCATCCCTTAATCCCCAAAATCAAGGCAAAAAAAACACCCTCATGGGGCATCACAATTCTTCCAATATATACTTCACTATCATCAACACTCCATTCCAAAATCAAGCTCATCCCATTAATCCCTAAAATCAAGGCAAAAAAAAACACCCTCATGGGGCATCTCCTCTGCTCGATCTCCGAGACTTCATAAAAATGTTTCTAGTCCAACTGACCAGCACGCTCCTCTCCGATTGATTCATCGTGGCTGGATCACATGGGGCAAGATTTTCCTTACCCCTGCGTCCGCCTTCGCCGATGAATCAATTAGTGAGCTGGGGTGTGAGTGAATGTTTTGCGAGTTACACCAAAACCGTCTTTTACTACTACAGTATACTCACCTGCAGGCATGCTTTCGAAACGGAATGGCTTCAAGAAACCATCTTTGTCCTTTACGGTTGTTTTCGCTACCAAAACACCTGCCTCATTGTAGATAGACACAGATACTTTAGAATCCATATTCGCCATATACAAAACTTTGTACGTTTCTGCATTTGCGTTCCCGATTACACGGAAGAAAGATTTTCCTTTGGCTGCTTCGTTGTCGTTGTTTCCAGCGAAAGCGAAAGTAGAAGTCAATACTAGGGCGAAAGCGATTAATAAGTTTTTCATCGTTGTAATAATTTTGATTATTTGCTCATTGATTACATTACAAATGTACGGGAAGGTTTTTGATAAATTTTCAGCATTATGATCTTTTGAAATCGCCTTAGCCCCTATATTAAGCCCTTCCATTATGAGATTTTCAAACTCAGCGCAAAAACAAGCCTCAAACTGCTAGCTTTCGTAAAAAGGGTATTGCATTTTTCAAGCTTTTGACCGCCCACCCCCAATGTTAAATTTCGGTAAAGCAAAAGTCGAAATTACGAATTTCAAAACCGAACCCCTTTTTAAGCCTCCATTTTGAATACTTTTGAAAATGAAACCGTGTTTTTCCGAGCAAATTTTCAATCAATCTTGTACACATTCTCATCTCCCCATTGTTATTTCCCTCCAAAAGTATTGAACTATATTAAGCAAACCTTAAACATTTGTGTTTTAGTCACTTACTTCATAACTATAATAAGGCTAAAAAACACACTCCTATGAAAATCAATACTTTACTATTTTCGTTTTTTTTCTCCCTTCAAGGTTTAATGGCGCAAATTCCCACTGACAGCATCCTACAAGCTATCCTGGAAGAGGCCGATTTACTTTATCGGCATGAAATGGCCGCATGGCACGGCACTGATATGGTGTTGGGTAATCCTAGCCTGGCCGCAAATTTCGGAGGTTACCTCATTTCACAAGAAGGAGAAGATATGCAGTCCATCATTTTGGATCAAAGTCAGCAAAATTGTATTGCCACCAATCGCTTTTCCAAAGCCACTCCAGAGCAAGCTCAAATTATCAGCGAGGAAGAACGGCCCATCAGTCTATCAGAACTAAAAAGAGTCGTAGCTCAAAGCCTTATGATAAAGCAAATGGAAGAACATTTGGAAGATTTTTTTATTCCCGAAGGCTTCTCCGTCAATATCGCCTGCCTGCAAAAGGATTTCGGCTACCGCTTCTTCATTCTTATGGGGACGCATCAGGAGGGCATTATCCCCTTTGGCAATGACTACCAAATCGACACCGAGAACAATGGCAATCTTTTAAGTTGGCGAAAGCTTCACCAAAGCCTGACCCCCACGCCGCTACCCAGTGGGCTGGCCGATATGGAAATTACCGAAGCCATGCACTCCCATCTCCATGAAAACCCACTGATCACCACTACCGACATCGCCACCTTCCGCCTTTATGCCCCTTTCACCGCACTTAAGCGTTTCACCGTCTATTCTCCGGCCATAAAGTGCTCCTTTACCTATGAGCTCGACCGAAATCGCATTACCACCAAGCAAATGTTAGACCTTTGAAAGGATTTAGGCAACGCCAAGTAGGTCCAAAAGCCAAAACTCGTAGCAAATATTCGATTTTTGTAGAAGCGATAGCCGATTATATTGAGAGAATAGCATCGCTAATATTGAGAAATGATCCAAAATCGCTTCCCATAATTTGAATTCGCAGGCGAATGGTCCGATGTTAAAAATGCTCTATGACGGAGGAAAGGTTCTTTTAAATTCACAAACGCCCACCTCTGAAGCCAAATTAGGCATCCTTATGGTTTAGCCCCCATATTTTCGGACTTTTTTGATTTTGCCTCTTGTGAGGTCTATTTTTCCATTATAAGTTTGTGTTAGCAAAGAACGATCGACGGCGATTAATTTACCGAAGGTTGTAATGAATTTGGAGTGTTGGGCCCATTCACATCCTCATTCAAATATCCCTCCCCATTTAGGGTCGGTATATTTGAGCAAAGAACTTCTCTCTGACTCATAATCCCCGAAAGTTGACTATGGGGTACTGTAAGTCTAAATTTCACCTTTCGCTCGTTTATTACTGTGCGTTCAATCAAATCATATTCCCACGCCTTCCAAAACAAATTGGGACTAAGATGAGCTATTGACCCATGTAATCTAACATTGTTATATTTTTCATAAAACACTTCTAACCTTTCTCTTAATTCCTCTAAGTTCCAAAATGGCGCTTGTCCCAAGCCCTTCTTAAGAATGCTATGAAAGCTTTCAATATGGCCATTCTCCTGGGGCGTATAAGGATGTGTAAAGGTTTGATGAATACTATTTTCCCTTAAAAATTCTTGAACGCTTTTAGCGCTAAATTGAGATCCATTATCATTCCTTAATTCAACATGAAGATCCTGTTTCAATAAGTCATTTGGTTGCAAATAATTATCTATTACCCTTTCCCAGGCTTTAATGACCATTTTTTGATCCATTTGATAGCCAACCGACCAATCTAATATTACTCTTGTAAATGTATCAATAATGCTTAATATATAAGCATGACGCCTATGCTCTGTTACCCAAACCATTTTAATATCCATTTCTAAAACCTGCAATGGGCGTTCTGGGCATACACAGCGATATTTGACGTAATTTTTATCACTAACCTTCCTTTTTTCCTGAAGTAAATCTGCGTCCTTCATCAAACGGAAAACCTTTTTATGATTAATATTATATCCTTCAAGCTTCAATTGACTGGTCATCATACGATAGCCATAATTAGTGATTGGATCTTCTTTTAAGCGCTTAATTTGCCCTATTACATCCTCATTGGGTACTACCGAATGCCCCTTTTGAGTTGTAGTAGTGGCTTTTCTGCCTATATGTTTACGATCTTTAATAGGCTGGTAATAGTATTTGTGTTTTGTTATTTGGGCAATCAAAATAGCTTTATCTCGTTTTAGCCCCAGACCAGTGTATTTTCGTGCTATTTCCGCCCTTTCGTCTGAGGATATTTCTTTTTTAGCAGCTCATCCTTCATTTTGGATTCAAGCTCCTTTTCAGCGATGATTTCCTTTAATAGGGCATTCTCTTTCTCAAGACGCTTTATCTCCTTTAATTGAGGTATAGTCATCCCGCGAGTGAAACCTGCCTCTCCCATGGTTTCATATTTTTTCACCCAATTTTTATAGGTGGCTGGATAAACTCCATACTTACTTAGAGTTTCTTCTACTCCTCTTTCCTCGCATTCTTTTAGAATAGCTAGCTTCTCTTCCTTGGTTCGTGTTACTCTTTTCATCGGATTTCAAATATTGTAAAAAAAAATTTAAGTCCGACTATTTATGGGGCGGAATCACTTATCTGTCGTTTAAATGCAAAAGGGAAAATTATGCAATAGTCACTCTGTTCAAATTTTTGCTTAGGCGGCAAATGAATGAGTGGAAAGCAAGCTTGCTCAAACAGCGTCTTTTAAAACATCAGAAAAAACACCAAAACACATTGGAATTAAAGCCATTACATCAACACCTAGATTAGGCATACAAAATTTGGATTAACTCAAAAACACCTAAAATAGCAGGTTAATTTGTTGGAAACCATTAAAATCCCTCTTTCCAAAATAATTGTTTTTCTACATCAAAGATTAATGTTTAAATTGATTCATTAAAAGCGAGTTTAACCACTCAAATCAAGCCTACTATGAAAACCATTAGCGAACAGCTACAACACAAAATCAACCTCAAAACCAAACCCCTTGGTGCATTGGGGCAATTGGAAAGCATAGCATTACAAATTGGAGAAATTCAAGGCACCTTATCTCCCCAATTAAATAAGCCCACTATCGTTGTTTTTGCAGGAGATCATGGTATTGCCAAAGAAGGGGTGAGCGCCTATCCACAAGAAGTGACTTTCCAGATGGTGATGAATTTTCTAAATGGCGGAGCAGCCATCAATGTTTTTGCAAGACAAAATAACATTGCCCTGAAGATTGTTGATGCTGGCGTCAACTTCAACTTTCCTCCCCATGATGATTTGATTGAGCAAAAAGCCGGCCCTGGAACCGCATCCTTTCTTTATGGTCCGGCCATGACTTCCGAACAATTAGATTTCTGCTTTCAGAAGGGCGCAGAAGTAGTCCGCAAGTGCCAAAAGGAAGGCAGCAATATCATCGGCTTCGGGGAGATGGGCATTGGTAATACCAGCGCCGCCGCCATGATCATGAGTGAAGTTTGCCAATTGCCCCTGGAGGAATGCGTAGGCCGTGGTACCGGCGTGGATGAAGCACAATATGCCCAAAAGCTTTCAGTACTCGGAAAGAGCCAGGAATTCCATGGATCTATAGCAAAAGCCAAATCCATCCTGCAAACCTATGGGGGATTCGAAATCGCCCAAATGACCGCCGGCATGCTGGAGGCTTATGAGCTGGGCATGAGCATCATGGTAGATGGATTCATCGCTTCTGCTGCCTTTTTATTGGCGCAAAAAATGGCGCCGGGCATCCGTCAGCATGCTTTTTTCTGTCACAACAGCGCTGAAAAAGGACATGAACAATTGCTTGCCTATCTACAGGTGAAAGCCATCCTCAATTTGGGCATGCGCCTTGGAGAAGGAAGTGGTTGTGCAGTGGCCTACCCCATCATAAAATCGGCCGTACAATTTCTGAACGAAATGGCCAGTTTTGAAGACGCAGGGGTTTCCAATAAAGCATAAGAACCTGTTTAACCCGAATTATTCACCGACAAATTCATTAACCGAATATAAGTAATTTATTTATAGATTATTACGATTTATTTTCTTTGATTTATAATAACCCAAATTTGGGTAAGCTTACTTCTCCTCCTTCATCTGCTTCCTTGGAGAAAATTTAAAATAAGGAACTATTCTTTCATTTTTTCCGCCATGCAGCTAAACGAGGATTTAATCTTGAATAATCCGGTTTAAGCTTTTATACACGGCCTAAAGAAAAGTGGCAGTAACAGGTCCGTCACCTTCAAATATTTTTCAACATCCGTACCCTTACATGAAAAAGGAAATCAAAGTATTACTTTCTGCCCTGATGTTCTACACCCGGATTCCGAGTCCGGTAAGTTTTGAATATGATCCCGATTATATCAATCAGGCTTCTAAATATTTTCCGCTAATGGGCTGGATTGTAGGCGTTATATGCTTTGGCTTTTTCTGGCTGGGCATGCAATTTTGGGATGTGCATTTGGCGACTATACTTTCCATGGTGGCCGGGGTACTCGCTACAGGTGCCTTTCATGAAGATGGACTCGCCGATGCCTTTGATGGCTTTGGAGGAGGGTGGAGTCGAGCACAGATCCTGGAAATCATGAAGGACAGCAGAGTTGGTACCTATGGGGCAGCAGCCTTAATTTTTCTGTTCCTCCTAAAATTTTGGGGACTCGAAGGCATGGCGGCATTGACTCAGAACAATACTGTCTTGCTCGCCCTGCTATTTATCAATTTTCATAGTCTTGCCCGCCTCACTGCCATCACCATTGTCTTTACCGAAGATTATGCCCGAGAAGATGCCACATCTAAAGTGAAGCCCATTGCTAAAAAAGCCGATGTCTCCATCATCCTGGTGGCATTCCTGTTAGGCCTGCTACCACTTGCCCTATTAAGTCTTCAACACCCTGCATTTTTATTATTGTTCCTGCCCCTTATACTGCTGCACCTCCTTGCCCGCCGATACTTTCGCCGAAAACTGGGAGGCTATACAGGCGATTGCCTGGGTGCCGTTGAGCAATTGGCCGAACTCCTTATTCTTTTAAGTTACCCACTGATATGGAAGTTTATCTCTTAAGACATACCGCCGTTGACACCCCTAAAGGCCAATGCTACGGGCAGCTGGATGTTAACCTCAAGGAGAGTTTCCCCGCCGAATGGCAAGCCATAAAAGCTAAGCTCCCTGAGCACTTTGACCGCATTTATAGCAGTCCTTTGAGCAGATGCATACGCCTCAGCTCGACCCTTCAACCGGCTGCCACCCTCCACACAGATGACCGACTGATGGAGATGAACTTCGGGCAGTGGGAGGGAAAACTTTGGAGGGAAATTCACCGGCCCAGCCTTGATGCCTGGGGACAGGACTTTGTGAATATTGCTCCACCCGATGGAGAAAGCTTTCAAATCATGTACGATCGCGTAGTTCCTTTTTTCGAAGAACTTCGCCAACAAACCCATGAAAAAGTTTTGGTTTGTGCCCATGCCGGTACCATTCGTTGTGCGTTTACTTACCTGTTGGGGATTCCCCTTCAGAATGGATTTAAAATCCAATTGGATTACGGGCAATGTGTTAAAGTGGAGTTTGGTGATAATCCTATGTTGGATAAAGTAGTATTCGATTTTTAGCTGATGTTTAACCCTAATCGCGACTTTTGCATAAAAGCCCGAGAGAACAAATTATTGTTTAGCTGTTGCTAATTAGATGTGCTTTGAGAAGATTGGAGTGCTAATTCATTGATGAGGTAACCAACTATAAAATAAAAAATTAAATGTTTCTAACCTTCCGCCAATGGCTATAAGTCCGACTTCCGCCTCCAAAGGGATAAGCCTCCTTGTGATCTTTCTGAAATATTACTTTCTAATCATAACTTATCAAAAAACCACGAGATAGATTACAATAGTAATTTCTATTCGATGGCTCGTCAGCATGGATCACATGCATGATTTTATGTACGTATTTTACCTGAAAAAATCCCGCATCACACCCTTACCTTCCCAAAATGGCCGATACAAAAGGACCCATAAAATGCCGAGCTTGTACTGCCCACATGACCTGCAAATCCTCCCAAAGATTGGTTTCGGCATCCAAAAATTTGAACATCTGATGAGCGGGAATTTTGGCGAAGAGATCAGCAAATATGGCCGCCCCGTTATACGTCTGATTCCTCTGAAGCACTTTAAGAATGGTGCTGTCAAACAGTTTGGCTCTGGGCCCTATTACTTCTTTATTGAAAAATGGGTAACCATTCTGCTTATAATTCCACAATATGCGATCAATGGTTTTTTGGGTATTCATAAAGGTATATCCAGTAGACCCACGGGTATCTCCCCCTATACTGCCGATATTTAAAATGCGTTTTCGCTGACGAAGGAATGGGAAATTCGTCATAGGTATAGCACCGAATTCGGTATGTAGGATTTCATAGCTTTCTATTCCTAATACATTTTTTATATATGAGGTCAATCCATCATCATATTTTTCATTCGGCAATATATGGGGAGAAAAGAATGTATACTCTATGAAAATTTCATTTCTACTAAAAGGTAATACGTAAAAAAAAGTAGTACCTTCTTCCTGCCCCGTTCGAAAATCCATCAGATAGGCCTCATTTGCTTTAAGTGAATGCTCCTCCACCTTAATCGTCCATCCTTTGAAATGCTGCCAAAGCCACACCTCTTGATTTATCTCCGGTTTTTCAAAAATACTGTTGATCACATACTCCCCTTCATAGTATCCGTGACTAGTCCTTACCGCACCTAAGGGAAAAATTTCCAGAACCTCTTCCTCTATTATCTCCAAACCTGCACAATTTCTCAAATAAAAAAGGCAATGATGATAGAAGTCAATACTCCGAATCATATGGTAGGCGTAATGCTCAGTTTGAAGCGGCAAGTGTTGGTGATTATGTGTAAAAAAATGCAAATCCTGCCACTGTCGAAAAATCACCTCTTTAAAGGGACCAGGATCTTTGGCCCAAAAACACCAGGTTTTATCATTTTGGCGTTCACTGATTTTATCAATAGCCAAAATTCTTTTCCCCTTGAAAATCCCGGATTGATAACCACGATATAGCAATGACAAATTGGCCATTCCCAGACCGGTAAAGATCAAATCATAAGTAGCTTTCGACATAAATGAATATTAAAATTACCCGGAATAAAAGAGCCTATTTAAAAGTCCAAATCTATAAGGGAAATTTGAAGTATTATGGAATTGATGAACGATTATTCTAAAAGCGTGTATTAAAGTCTTATCATAAATTTCAAAAAAAAAAGGTCAGTAAAAAATACTGACCACTGAAATTTAACTTATTATCTCTAACTTAATTCAAATCAAATACCCGCCGCTGCCTTAACAAAGTAAGTAAATCCGCTTACCTTCAGTACCGTGCGGGTGCTTTCCTAATTTATTAATGGCCCTACTAATGGTGCGCTTCCTTTTTCCCCCATTCTACAATTTGATCGAAAACAACACCCAATCCCTTTATTTTTAAGGGCTTGCAGTTAAATTAGGATTTCAATAAGCCTACTTAGGCTTAATTTTTTATCCCGCGCAAGCAGAACATTCTGCATTCATGGTGTTGGCCAAGCCTTGCGCCACGGACTGCGATCGTTGGTAGTACAGCGTCTTCACACCGCTCTCCCAGGCATTAATAATCAGGGAATTTACTTCCTTTGGAGAGGCCGTTGGCGGAATATTCAGGTTCACTGATTGCGACTGATCGATAAATTCCTGACGATCCGCAGCCTGCTGCACAATGGCATACTGATTTATTTCTTTGAAGGTTTTAAATACTTCTTTTTCGTCTTCGGTCAGGAAATCCAACTGCTGGACAGAACCTTCGTTCAGCATAATGGTTTTCCAGACTTCAGCGGTATCTTTTCCCTTCTCCTGAAGCAGTTTCACCAAATATTTATTTTTTCTGGTAAAGTTTCCTTTGGCTAAACCGACGGTATAATAGTTACTGTTCACTGGCTCAATTCCCGGAGATACCTGCCCTAAAATACTGGCGGAGGAAGTGGTTGGAGCAATGGTATTCAAAGTGGTATTTCTACGACCATAACCTTCCAATACTTCCGGCTCACCTAAAATTTCCGCCAGATAAGCCGATCCAGCATAGGATTCCTCCTGTATCTCTTTCCAAATCTTCTTATTCAAAATGGTAGAAGACAGGGAATCAAAAGGCAAATCGCGGAATTGCAAATAAGAATGCCAACCCATAACCCCTAAACCTAAAGCCCGATGACGGGTGGCAAATTTTCTGGCCTTTTTCAGAAAATCCTGATCCTTGGATTTTACAATAAACTCCTCCATTACCGCATCCAGGAAGTAGATCATATATTTGACATAATCCGTTCCTTCGATTTCATCCCATCGCTCCAAATTCACCGAAGCTAAACAACACACGAAAGACTCATCCAAGCCGTTCGGCAACGCAATCTCCGTGCACAAATTGGAATTATGGATGCGCATATTTTTATCCTTATACACCTCCACCGTATTATTATTTACCGTATCGGAAAACATCAGATAAGGCAGACCCTTTTCCTGGCGAGACTTAATGATTTTGGCCATCACGCGGCGCTTGTCCATATCTCCTCCAATCATGGACTGCATCCACTCATCGGAGATGGTCACCCCGTAAAAAAGATTTTGAATATCATTCCCGATACTCTTAATTTCCAGGAATTCTTCGATATCCGCATGGTCCACATTCATATAGGCCGCGAAAGCTCCACGACGTACATTGCCCTGCGAGACCACATTTACCATGGTATCATACATTTTCAGAAAGGAGACCGGCCCATTGGAAGTGCCATTTCCACTAATCTTCGCACCACGCGGACGAAGATCCCCGAAATAGCCCGAAGTTCCTCCACCCAATTTTGACATCATGGCAGCTTCCGAATGGCAGTCCACTATACTCGCCACCGAATCTCCAACATAAGAGCCAAAGCATGAAATGGGAAGCCCTCGCTCAGTGCCCATGTTCGCCCATACAGGTGAAGCTAAAGACATATATCCATAGGCGATCAAATCATAAAATACTTCTTCCACTCCCTCCAGCGGGGTGTTTTTATAATAAGCTCCAGCCGCATTGGCCACACGGCGAACCGCATCTTCCACCGTCTCTCCTTCTAACAAATACCCCCGGTTTAACATGGTCAGGGATTCTTCAGTCAGCCAATCAAAACGCGCTCTTTCTGCAGTAATTTTCATCGAAATAAGGTGTATAAGGGTTATTTGTTGTGGTTTTAAAATAAGTCGTCCGCGGTAATGGACTGGTTGTGTTTGGAATAATCCACCGGCCGTTTCGCAAAGAAATCATCCTGCGTATTGGCAAATACTTCCTCCTCAAACCACAGCATTCGCTGCGCTGCGGCCTCATCCGGCTGGATAAAATGATCAATTCCAATATCGCTCAGGCTTTTCGCTGTTCTGGCAATCATGAACTGTTTCAAATCATATTTACTGATATGGCTTAATTCGCCCTTTTCAAAAATCATATCCAAAATCTGATCTTCCACCTGAAGCGATTCCAGGGCAATTTGTCTGATTTCTTCCTGGAAAGCGGAATCGATTAATTCAGGATGTTCCTTCACGATTTCATTGAAAAGCCAGATGCCGGCATTGGCATGAATCTGCTCATCCTTTGAGGTCCAGGCAATAATGTTGGACGTATTCTTCAGCTGCCCCTTGAATTTAGTGAAGGATAAAATAATGGCAAACTGACTGAAAAGGGATACATTCTCGACCAATAAAGCGAAAATGGCCAGAGACTTTAAAAAGTCCTTTCTGGTGTAACCATCTTTCAATTTTATATTTTCACTCAATACCGATAAACGCGCTTTGATTTCATCGCGGTGGATGAACGCTTCAAACTCATCATCCCCAATTCCAATCACATCAAGCAAACGGGAATAGGCTTCCGAATGACGCCATTCGCATTCGGCAAATGAGGAGCCCAAACCATTGAATTCCGGCTTTGGCAAATGCTGGTACAGGTTGCCCCAATACATTTTAACTGACACCTCTACCTGCGCAATTGACTTTAATGCATTCTTTATGGCCGACTTTTCAACTTCAGATAAATTCACTTTAAAATCCTGAATATCAGCGGCGAAATCCACTTCGGAATGCACCCAAAAAGTCTGGTTCAATGCATCTATAAATTCCTGTACCTGAGGATATTCTAAAGGTTTATAAGCGATTCTTTTGTCAAAAATTCCCATTTCTAAAAAAGCATTTTTTGGTATTAATATAGTCCGTTTGCCTCAGAGCTACTGGCAAAAAAACCGAAGTTTTACTGAAGCCGGAGAACAAAGGTAAGTAAAATGTAATGCGAAAAAAGGGGGAGATTTTGACCCCAAAAAAATAATATTAAAGCAAATCGTAAATGATCGAAGCGTGAAAATACCGCCGAAAAAACTTCGTGAAAAACTGCAATTTACAACTTGAAAGTGTGATAATAGTCAAGTGTAAAAATGAACGGAGATAAGGGTTTCCGTAGTAAAATCGTATGGTTTTCAGGGCTTTTTAATTTCTTTATCGGAAAAATCACCGCCAATTACTCGCATTAATATTTTGTAATTTTTTATTTAAAAAGTTATAAATATAAAAAAATAATCTAATCGATACGAAACCGTTATTAGCTACGAATAAACCTCTATCATAATCGCAAAAAAGCCAGCCAAGCCAGTCATTTACAAATCAATGCTTAAGCCGGTAAAAAAATGAATGACTGTCGGGCACAGTACGGTTAATATTGCACCATACCGCTGAAATTTAAAAGTTGAAATTGAAGTAATCGGTTTTCGCTACTTCAAATTTTCGCTGCGAATTTTCACTTTTTTACACGTTTTAAACATGAATAATCCGGATTAAGCGGTCATCTTTTAAGGATTAATTTAAATTCCGCTCGTTTTTTTAAAATTTATGCAAAAAACTGGAACAGAGATTTTTACAAATGCGTCAATTAATGTATTATAATAATCGCAATCATCTGTTTGGCCAACCTACATGAACAACTTCCATTTCTTTATTTGTGAGCGGATTGACAAATCCCTCCAGCAAGCCATTTTTTCATTAAGGCATCAAGTTTTCACTCTGGAACAAGGCATCCCCCAACAAATGGATCAGGATGGTAAGGACCTTTCCGCCATCCACCTGGTAGTTACCCAGAATAAAAAAGTCATCGCAACTGCGAGGCTCGAAAAACTTTGTCACAAATCAGTACTACTATCCAGAATTGCGGTAAAAAAAGATTTTCGTAAAAAAGGACTTGCCCGGGAAATCGTCAAAAAAATGATTGATTATGGAAAGGAAAAAGGATTTCTACAAATAAACGTAAATGCACATCACCATTTGATTCCGTTTTACAAAGAACTCCAGTTCAAAATTGCGGGTGAGCCCATCTCATTATTGCAATATTCTCTGCAGCCTATGCATCAAATGCTGATTAAGGTTTATGAAAATCCACCAGCTCCGCTTCTTCAGGATCAACCCGATATTCCAATCAAAGGCAACGGCACACAAAAAAATATTGATTGCTGACGCATGGTAAAGTTTGCGCAATCCATTCTTTCAAAAAAGTTTACCTAATTGAATAGGGGGGCAAACAAATCGATTTCATGAATAGTCATTTGCTTGTTTGAGAAAAAATGCAGAATTTTACATCGCTCACGACATATTCAATAACGACATTAAAAATGGCAAGTAAATTTTATCAATTCAAAGCTACCTCCCTTCAAGGCAAAGAAATTGCGATGGAGGAATATAAAGGCAAAACCATTTTGGTCGTAAATACCGCAAGTAAGTGCGGGCTTACGCCCCAATATGAGGGTTTGGAAAAACTCTATCAAAAACATAAAGATAGTGGCTTGGTGATTTTAGGTTTTCCCTGCAATCAGTTTGGCAATCAGGAACCTGGCAATGCTCAGGACATACAAGAGGGCTGTCTGATTAATTATGGCGTTTCCTTCCCCATGTTCAGCAAAATTGATGTGAATGGTCCGCAAACGCATCCTTTATACGAATACATGAAATCAAAACAAGGGGGTTGGTTTGGAAAACGCATCAAATGGAATTTCACCAAATTCCTGATTAGTCCTGAAGGACAGGTAGTGGACCGTTTCTCACCGACTTCAAAACCCGAAAATCTGGAGAAGGATATTTTGAAATACTTAAACTAATCTCCTAATAAGAGGGTGTTAAAATGGCCACCAACCGGCTGCAAATTCGAACTATTGGAAGCGATTTTGGATAAATTCCTCATATTAGCGTTGCTATTCTCTCAAAATAATCGGGGATCGCTTCCACAATCATTCAAGTTTTCGTTGCGAATTTTGGCTTAAAAATAAAAGGAAACGTTGAAAAAATCAGGGAAATGATGACCTGTTGAACAGCAAGGGACTGAATAAAGGGAAACGATTTAGCCGCGACCTTTGAAACCCAGGGCCAACGACCCTCAAGAAGCTTATTTTCAATACCTTAACGTCGTTTTTTTTGTTGTTTTTTTAATTACCCATATTTGGATAAAACTACTTACTCCTCCTTTAGCTGCTTTACTGGAAAAATGCCGAAAAAAGACATTTTATCCTCATTCTTCCGGCTTGGCAGTTAATCGAGGATTCAGCATGAAAAATCCGGCCTCACCTTCCTCCTCTTTTTTAGTTGTTATCAGGTTTAACAAAACATCAACTCTAAACGATCACTTCCAAAAATGCACTCATTTTTTTTTATCATTATGGATTCGTGTTTTTCAATATAAAATTAATGAAATTAGCAGGCTAAATTCAATATCATGTCTAAAGACTTCGATCAACTTAAATTGGAAAATCAATTATGTTTTCCACTATATGCCGCCTCCAGATTGGTGATTAGAGAATATCAACCTTATTTAGATGAGCTCAAAATCACTTATCCGCAATATCTGGTGCTTATGGTATTATGGGAATCCAACGGCATTGCAGTCAATGATATTGCCCAAAAGCTTATACTGAATACCAATACCGTGACCCCATTATTAAAGCGAATGGAAAAAATGGGGCTTTTGGAAAGAAAGAGGCAAAAAGAGGACGAGCGTAAAGTAATCATTTCCCTAACCCCAGCCGGACAAGAAATGAGATTAGCGGCAGCTGAAATCCCCCTCAAGCTTGGCGAACGCCTGAGCTGCGGTAGTATCCAGCTGGAAGAACTAAAGAGACTAAAGCAAGACCTTCACCTTTTAATTAACCAACTCACGGAAGAATAAAACCCCTCATGTCTCATAAGCAAATCCTCTACAATTATTTTCTACAATATGACCCTGGCCTTCCGGCGCATTGGGATGAGATACAGGAGGCTTTTCAGTATGTGAAAGTGCCTGCCGGAGCCTACTTGATGGAGGAATCTCAAATTTGCGACAAGCTATATTTTCTGAAACATGGATTATTCCGGGTTTTCAAACGCACAGAGGAAAAAGACATCAGTGTTTACTTCATCCACCAAAACCGGCTTTTCACTGCTTTTGATGCCTTCCATTCCGGTTCAAAATCCATCCTTTTTTATGAAGCCCTGGAGGATAGTGAAGTCTTTCTGATTAAAAAACAAACCTTCGATCACCTTTACGAAACGGTCCCGGTCTTTGCTAAAATCATTGGCCGGTTCTACCAGGAGAGAATGAGCCAATTATTTTATCAAAAAAATATTTATCAAAGTCTTTCCCCTTATGAGCGTTTTTCCCTGCTCATGAAAAATAATCCTCATTATTTCCAAAGAATTCCACAACATCACCTGGCTTCTTTTTTGGGGATCACGCCGGTGTCTTTTTCCCGGATAAAAAAGCGCTACTTCGAAAATCACAACAACCCAAAAAAATAAGCCGAAATATTCATTTTGAAATCCTTTACGAATTTCAACACATTACAGCTCCTCCAATGAAAATTTGACAACCTATGGCACGAACTTAACAATTGTTAAGTGCTACAGGGCAAAAAACAAGCTAATTTTGCCGAAGAAAACCAAATAAATCCTAATGCAAATCTCCAGAAGAGGACTTATCGTCTTGCTCAGTGCCATGGCTGCACTTGCGCCTTTTGCTATTGATATGTATCTGCCGTCCATTCCGCAGGTAGCCCAACATTTCGGTACCAGCATTGCACATATTGAGGTCACGATTTCTATCTTTTTGATTGGCTTCGGCATCGGGCAGTTAGTCGGTGGATTATTCTCCGATCATTACGGCCGAAAACCAGTGGTACTTATTGGCTTGGGTACTTTTATGTTGGCATCTCTGGGCATGATTTACGCGCCTAGTGTAAAGATCATGTATCTCATGAGGGCAATTCAGGCTGTTGGAGGTGGTTTTGTCACTGTAAACTCAGCGGCCATTGTGAAAGATCAGTTTGACAAAAAAGACAGCGCCAAAATACTCGCTACCGTGGCCTCCATTATGATGATTGCTCCTATGGCAGCACCAATGGTTGGTGCCCTCATTGCCAAAGCAGGGGAATGGCAATTGATTTTTGCCTTCCTGGTATTATATGCAGGCAGCTTAATCTTTATTATGAAATTTAAGGTAAAGGAAAGTCTTACAGAGACAAAAAGCCTGAATCTGAAAAAAATAATTCAGGGATACCTTAATATTTTCAAAAGCCGCCATGGGTTGGGCTTTATGTTCTCCGGAGCCTTAGCCACCGCCGGCATGTTCACCTTCATTACCAAAAGCTCCTCCATCTATATGGATTATTTTGGAGCTTCAGAATCCATTTTTCCCTTGCTGTTTGGAGCCAATGTCATGACTATGATCTTCCTGAGTCGTTTCAGTCAACGATTAATCGACCGACGTTCCAGTCAGCAAATCGTACGTACCGGATTGTACATCAATCTGGTTGCGGGCTCGCTTTTACTGCTATACACGCAATGGACGCCTTCACCTGCATTAGCGGTCATTGTCGGACTCAACATGGCCTTCATCGGGTCTTTGGGATTTGTTTACGGCCATATTGATAGTTGTTTCCTGACCTATTATCCCAAAAGCACGGGAACCGCCAACTCCATTTTTGGCGTTACCCGATTTTCCATCGGAGCAACTACTGGTGCAATTGTGGCCTGGTTGGGTAATGATCCCATCCACTCGCCTTTTATTGTGATGTTCGGCTGTACGGCCCTGGCCAATTTAATCTTCCTTTTCATGACTCCGGGAACCAAAAGCAAACAAATATTTCAGGGAATTTTGGCCAAAGTTTAAGCGTGTTTTTTTCAACCTTACTTGAGCTTATTTTCTAAAACTAATCCAAAAATAAATATTCACCGCTGGATTTAGCCGACCCTTATAAACCTTATTATCATCGCATTACGATTGATATTGCTGTTTATTTTATTAGGAAAATTGTGGAGAACATGCTTTCTCTGCACTCATGCTCTTCATTGGAAAAAGCTTGAAACAGGAAAATTCCTTCATTTTTTCCGCCTTACAGCTAAATGAGGACTCTAATAGGAATCATTGGGGTTAAGAGCGGCTGATTGAAATTGCCAGAAAACCAAAGTCCGTGCGAAAATTGAATCATGGAAGGAGCAATACCGGATGACTTTGAAACACGCTCCCTCTTTTACTAAACAAGCAAGATTTCTTCTTAGGGAAATCTTGCTTTTATATCCAATCACGAGACGATCGGTAATCCCCTCATTTTGAATCTATTAACCGAAAGAATAAGACCTAGATTAATCCTGACCTAAATCCACCATCACGGGCTTCCACAAAGGCCACTGCTTTTGCGCCCAATACTCTAAATCTCGCTGATCCTCCTCCTGAAGCCAAAGCTTCATTTTCTCTTTTTCCTTATTAAATAACTGGGGATCAAACTGCAATTTTTGCAGCACTTCCTTTGCATATTTTAAATACGACTTTTCCATTGTAAAAAATTAGTAGGCACCTATTGCAACAGTCCATGAAATAAAAACCGCCAAGCAAATAAATCCCGGATTCAAAAAAACTTCATAAGAAGAAAAGCTACGCTAGTATACGACACAAAAAGCATTAGAACCTCATTTTCCCAAGGAAACATCCTGAAAAAAGCATTAGTTTATCATAAGAATCCCTAATAACAAAGATGTCATACCATTTTTACCCGGATTATTCATGCTTTAATCCTCGTTTAGCTGCATGGCGGAAAAATGAAGGAATAGTTTTCTATTTCGAGTTTTTTCTAACGAAGCAGTTGAATGAGGAGAGAGAAAGCAAGCTTGCCCAAATTTGGGCTATTAAAAAATCAGTCGACACAAATGTACGATACTGATAATTAGTTGTTTAAAGCAAACCCCTGAAACTGGCGGTGAAAAATTCGGGTTAAGACGCGCTGCGCCCTTCCTTTGTTGGTTGTCAAATCAATTATTCCCAATATTGCCAGTCATCCTTAATTGTTATCGTTTACAGCATACTGCTAAGGTTAAACAATCAAAACGAGCGTTCAAAAAAAGCCAGTAAAGCGGGATTACTTATTGTACTAAATTGGGAAAATTAAAACTATGGATTTACAGAAGCTCGAACACCTCAGCACGCTTGAACAAGCAGAATATGTGCATGCTAATGGCATATTAGTGACCGAAAAACAATTTGGCGAATACCTCATTGCCCTATACCGTATAGAATATTCCTTTATTGAAATATGGAGGTTTCATGCTGATGAAAAAATCCTGAAAGTCGTTTGGTTCAAAGATTCCAAAATTGACCCCTGGGTAAAACATTTCCTAAAGATTCATGACAATTAATCTTATGTTGACAGGTAAAAAATGGCAGTTTAATGAAAGCCATTTAAGCCGATATATCTCAGCGAGCTCAAGCCACTCCAAAATTAAATGATCTGCTATTGTTTCTTTTATTACTAATTTTTTCATCGCTCTCATTTGGAGGAGTTTGCTTACTTCTCTTCATTTGCTTCGGATGAAAAAAATAAAATTGGGAACTATTGCTTCACTTTTTCCGCCTTGCAGCTCAAGGCGGTTTTAAGCCGGAATAATTCGATTAGGATTATTTGGAGAAAGTAGCAGCGCCATTATGGCAAAATTTTCTTTTCGATTCCAATAAGTTCGAATTTGCAATCAACTGGCGTGGGTTCAATCAGGCTCCCAAGCAATTTAATGGGCAATCAGCCCAATGGCCCTCACCTTTCTTTAGTTTGAATAAACCTTTTCCGAATCCCCCGCCATTCAAAAATTCCACTCCGGGTGGAAGATATCCATCCGTGAAAACCAACAATAAAAAAAGTCTTCCTGATCCCCTGGAAAATCAAGACAGCTTCACGCCCTCCTTTATTATTGAATTCTAATCATCTTTTAAGGCGGAAAATTAGCTTCAAAAAGCGCAATAGCGTTGAAATTAGAAGAAAGTTTCAGATATTGGGATTAATTCCAAATTTTTAGACCAATAATACACTCCGCCCCAAATAACATGGAGACGGAACATTAAAAACCATACCCCCTAACCTTTGACAAAATGAAACGCTATTTTTTATTATTCGGACTCATAAGCTTGCCCTTTTTCAGCATGGGCGCACATGAAGGGCAAAATGAACAAAAGACCATTTCTACCAAAGCACACTGGAGTGGTGACCTGTATCAAAAATGCCATGGTGGGCATCGCTACATTCGAGCAAATACCGGAGGCGAACTCTCTTTGATCAGTCAGGCGATCCAAGTGGATGCCCGAAGAGCTCCCTCCTATCAAATTGTTTATAATCTACAGGATAGAAGCGGCAAGCAATACCCACTCCATATTGGCCCCTTTGGCCTGAGTAAAGCCTCCAAGGAGCAAGTGCTGACTTTAATTGCGGACAAACCTGAAGTTCAAAAGCATTTCCTAAATGGAAGAATGAGCAAACAAGATTTGAAAACCGCACTGGCCTTATACAATCAATAAGACCATTTTCATCAATTATTTAAGCCTCCATAGAGGCTTTTTTTTGCCCGGAAAAGGCCTGGTGGGTTGATGGAAATTGCCCAATAAAACATGTGATCCGCTCAACCAAATGATGCTTTCTTAACCCGGATTATTCATGCTTTAATCCTCGTTTAGGTTTAGGGCGGAAAAAATGAAGGAATAATTTCCTATTTCGAGTTTATTCCAACGAAACAGATGAATGAGGAGAAAGCAAGCTTGCCCAAATTTGGGCAATTATAATTCAAAGAAAATAAGTTTTAATAAGCTTAAAATAAGCCACTTACGATTGACTAATAAATACAGCGGTATATAATTCGGGTTAAGCTCAGGCTATTCAAATTAGAATTTGTGGGATGATTTCGCTAAGAGGGTGTTTAAAAACCAAAATTCGCAGGGAAAATTTGATTATTGCAGAAGTGATGCTCAATCATTTTGAGAGAATAGCTCCGCTATTGTTGAGCAATTATCCAAAATCGCTTCCAATAATTCGAATTTGCAGCCGGATAGGTTGGAAAAACATGAAAAAAGAAAAATCCCTTCTTTTTTCCAGCCTTGCAGCTCAACGAGGATTGTAGCATGAATAATCCAGGATAAAAAATCCCCTACGACAACAGTTGTAGGGGATTTTATTAGTGAGCTCAACATTATATATATTGGTGACTTTTTTTCGCTCTACCCCAACCTGGAGAAAACCCCATTACTGGCGAAATTAAGCGTTTTTAACCACCAACATTAAACTATTGCTTAACGATTTTTTTGGTTACGGCATTATCAATATTTATAAAATAAATGCCACTACCTAGTTTGGTTAAATCCACTCCCGGACCTTTTCCTTCTTGCAGGATGGTTCCGTTTACATCCATAATTTTGTAGAGGGTGGCAGAATCTGCGCCCTCAATCCACAATTGGCGGGATGCTGGATTTGGATAAACCGAATAGTCAAAAGAGGCATCGAAATTAGCCGCTTTCCTAAAGTTACCCTCCTGTAGTGATATATAATCAAAATGCATATATCCCCATGAGGCGCTGAAAGCAATGGTATTAGTCCCTGCCACCAAATTGACCTCTACCGCTTTTTCTAACCAGGTATCGATAGGTCCGGAAAACAGTTCTCCGCGGATATAGGTACCATTGACGGTCAGGTGCTGGGACTTATCCCCATTGATTAACCTGTACCCCATATATACCATTTGATTACCTGCCTCCGAGGCCTCTATGGTCCAGCTAATAGATCCACTGCCCTGCATATAAACGTATTTGCCTTCACTTGCCGTTGGATCAGCCTCCACCGATACAATGGACAAAGCGGCATCTTCTGCTTCCAATCTGTTAAACGGATTTTCCACAAATTGCTCTACCGTAATGGTTACTTCATCTGAGGCAGTTACTCCATCCGTATCCGTCACCAACAAACTGATCACATGGACGCCGACTTCTAATTCCACTGTCGGGGAAACTCCCATGGCTATCGTCGTTCCTCCCAGAGTCCATTCATAGGAAGCGATGCCTTCCGCATCCGAGCTTAGGGATCCGTCGAGCAATACGCTTTCGATGCCATCATCATCCGTATCCATAATGGTCTGATCTGCACCTGCATGAGCAACCGGAGCCGTATTCACATAAGGCTTCACCTCTATCATCACTTCATCTGAAGCAGTTACTCCATCCGTATCCGTCACCGTCAAACTGATCACATGGACGCCGACTTCTAATTCCACTATCGGGGAAACTCCCATGGCTATCGTCGTTCCTCCCAAAGTCCATTCATAGGAAGCGATGCCTTCCGCATCCGAGCTTAGGGATCCGTCGAGCAATACGCTTTCGATGCCATCATCATCCGCATCCATAATGGTCTGATCTGCACCTGCATGAGCAACCGGAGCCGTATTCACATAAGGCTTCACCTCTATCATCACTTCATCTGAAGCAGTTACTCCATCCGTATCCGTCACCGTCAAACTGATCACATGGACGCCGACTTCTAATCCCACTATCGGGGAAACTCCCATGGCTATCGTCGTTCCTCCCAAAGTCCATTCATAGGAAGCGATGCCTTCCGCATCCGAGCTTAAGGATCCGTCGAGCAATACGCTTTCGATGCCATCATCATCCGCATCCATGATGACTTGATCTGTACCTGCATGGGCGATTGGAGCTTTATTAAGGTATGGCGTTACTTCCACTGTCAAGTCGTCTGAGGCGGTTAATCCCTGAGCATCCGTTACCGTAAGCGTGATGATGTGCGTTCCGACAGATAGGCCCACCGTTGGAGAAACCCCCAATCCGATTTCGGTACCCTCCAGGGTCCATACATAAGTTGCTATCCCCTGATCATCCGTACTTGCCGCACCATTCAGGTTAACAGAAGCCATGCCAGTGTCAAAATTTGCTTCCAGACTTTGGTCCGCTCCAGCATTAGCAACAGGGGGTTGATTGGGGCCGGTATTCAAAGTACCATAGACCTCAAATTCCCAAATGGACACTCCCCAGTCTGTTCCACGAGCAGTGCTGTACAATCTGATGTATCTTCCTGATCCGGTTAGTCCGAGGTTCTCTTTTCCTCCTCCTGCATTCGTCACGACGTAAATAGTCGTCCAATTGACCGCATCCGAGGATACCTGAATTTGATAATCGGAACTGTAGGCCGCTTCCCATGAAATGACCACCCCAGAGATATTATAGTTGGCTTCCAGGTCTACCTCAAGCCACTGCGGATCTGAGTATTCACTTGACCAGCGTGAGCCGGGGTTGCCATCCACTGCCGCGTCGCCATCACCGGCGTAGCCATCTACTGAAGAGGCCGTGGCAGGCTTTAACAAGGCAATATTTTCCAGGCCATTAGCCGGCAATACGGTAATGGAAACATAATCCATGGTAGAAACAGCACCGATATTATCTGTAACTGTTAAACCAATAATGTGTGTCCCCACTTCAAGATCAATAGCGGCAGAAATACCCGTAGCAATTTCCTCTCCGGAGGCATCTGTCCAGCTATAGGCCATTATGGCTCCATCCGGATCCTCACTTGCCGAGCCATTCAAACTGACCGTTTCATAACCGTTATTGTCATAGTCGGTAATGGCGAAATCTTCCCCTGCATTGGCCGTTGGAGCTTCATTTTTACTTGGGTCAAAAATTCTTCCATAGGCCTCAAATTCCCATATTGAGTTGCCCCACTGCGTGCCCCGCTGGTTACAGAAAATTCTGATATAACGTCCTGTACCTACGACAGCAATGGTTTCTACGCCACCTGTTCCACTATACGTAGTGTACAAAGTTTCCCAGTTTTCACCATCTTCCGACATCTGAATATCATAGGCACGACTGTAGGCAGCTTCCCAATGGATGTTTACCTCATCAATCACAAAAGTATCGATTAAATCTACTTCCAACCATTGAGGATCTATGGCTTCACTTGACCATCGCGAACTCATATCTCCATCCACGGCTGCATTGGCGTCACCAGCAAATCCATCGGTAGACGATGCAAGCGCGGGTTTATTCAATGCCGCATTGAATCTGCCATCGGCAGCATTAACCGTTATCGTTACCTGATCCATACCCGTCGCCCCCAAGTCATCGGTAACCGTAAGCATGATTTCGTGCGTACCTACGGGGAGTTCAACCATTGGTGATACTCCACTTGCAATGGAGATCCCATTTAAACTCCAGTCATAGGAAATAATGGCACCATCATCAAAACTTCCTGACCCATCAAGGCTAATGAGTTCGACACCATCCTCGTCCAAATCCACAACGGATTGATTACCTCCCGCCCGGGCTGTAGGTGCCGGATTATAGCCCTCAAATACAGTAGCAGAGACGGCCGTGGCAGCAATACCATAGGTGCCATTGATGAGTTTTTCTCCCCAGACGGTTAAAGTAGTCGAGAAGTTTTCAACAATGTCAAGCGCTCCGAGGCCCTGCCCGTTGCCCGACCATGACCATGCTAAAAATCCATAACCCAATTGATCGGTATATTCCAAAATGGCTTGCTCGGCCACATCTCCGGAACCACCATGGGTATCGGCAAATTCTCCTACGACCAAAGGTAAATTCATCTCCACAAATTGTTGCAAGTAATTTTGCACTGCATTGGGATTACCATAGGACTCGTACATGTGTACACTGAAAATAATGTTTTGCTCCGGATCACTGTTAAACAAACCTTCTGCGGCAGGTGGCATGGTGCCACTCCAGTCCTGCCCCCAATTTGGAGCGTCAATCATTAAGGAATGCTTAATACCTGCATTTCTCAAAGTACTGATCGCATTTGCGTGCCAGCCTTCCCACTCATTGGTTTTTGTATTTCCAAAAGGTTCATTGGCAATATTCACAATCACGTAGGCTTCCTGTCCTTCGATGGCGGCGCGAATATCCGGACTCAGCCAGTAATCCAGCATTAAATCCGGATTCACCGAACCGTTTTGTTCATCCCAACCGGTGGCATCATGTACCTCCAAAATTGTGATCAGGGCATTATTTTTACACTGTTCAATAATGTCGGCCACGACTTCCCCATTCACTCTTGTCCATCGGTCACCTGTTGTCAATACCACCCGAACGGCATTGGCTCCGGTTGCTGCAATATCAATAAGGGATTGTTCGGTACGGGAAGCAAACCAGGCATGGGGTACATTGATTCCCTTCATCACGAATGGGTTTCCGTTAGCATCCAGTAATTGCTTACCCTCTACATAGAAGCCGTTGACCGGTTGCCCGGGGGCACTGATCGTTACTGTGATTTTCGCAGTGGAGGTCGTGCCTTCATTATCTGTGACCGTTAGGGTAATTTCATGAATCCCGATAGGCAAATCTATTGTCGCTAATGCTTCATTGGCGATTTCCTCACCATTCGCATTGGTCCAAAGGTAAGAGACGATATCACCGTCGGGATCTTTGCTATTACTTCCATCCAAAGTGACTTGCTCGAAGCCGTCCTCATCCTGATCAATTATGCGGATATTATCTCCAGCATCTGCAATTGGTGCAAAGTTACCTCCCGGGTTGACAATGGTTCCATAGGCTTCAAATTCCCAAACGGAATTCCCCCAACCGGTTCCTCTTTGCTCACAATTCAATCTGATAAAGCGTCCTGTGCCATTTAACGAAATAACATCCGTCCCACCATCTCCCTCGGCGGTGGCAAACAGGCTGGTCCAGTCGGTACCATCCTCCGACATTTCAATACTGTAATTTTTCGCATAAGCTCCTTCCCATTCCACTACTACCTGATCGATTTCAAATACGGCTTTAAGATCGACCATCAGCCATTGATTGTTGGCCCATTCACTCGCCCAACGAGTGCTCATGTTTCCATCTACCGCGGCATATGCTTCCCCGGCAAAGCCATCTGTTGAGGAGGCGGTCGCAGGTTTATTCAATGCGGCATTAAACCTATCAGTTGGCGCATTAATGACAATGGTCACTTCATCTGTCCCTGACGCACCTTCCGCATCCATAGCCGTCAATGTGACGATGTGGGTTCCCACCGGCAATTCCATCGTTGCTATTGCGCCTTCAGCAGAGAAAGCACCTGAGGTCCAGATATAGGATACTATTTCTTTATCGTCCGTACTCAGACTTCCATCTAAGGCAACTAATTCAAATCCATCATCGTCAAAATCCACTAAAGATTGGTTTTTTCCTGCATTTGCTATAGGAATAGGGTTGAAATCCTCGAAAATGGAAGCTGTCACAGAGGTGGCCGTAATGCCATTTACTCCATTGATCAACTTATCACCCCATACCGTTAAATTGGTGGAGAAACCCTCTACGATATCAAGTTCTTCAAGCGGAGATCCGTTACCGGACCACGACCAACCCAAATAACCATAGCCCATTTCTTCACAATATTGCATGATGGCGTCCTCCGCCACCTGCGCCGATGGCCCATGAGTATCAGCAAACTCTCCAACCACCAAAGGAAGGTTCATATTCACAAATTCCTGCAGATAGTTTTGTACGGTAGTCGCACTTTCATAGACTTCATACATATGTACACTGAAGATCACATTTTTATCAGGGTCACTATCGAAAATGGTCTGGGCTGCTGAAGCCATAGTCGAGGACCAGTCTTGCCCCCAATTGGGTGCGTCAATCATCAGCGCATGTTGAATACCGGCGGTTCTTAAGGTGTTGATGGCATTAATGTGCCAGGGTTCCCACTCATTGGTTTTACTATTGCCCATGGGCTCGTTGGCGATATTGATGATCACATATTCCTCCTGACCATCAATGGCCTCGCGGATATCCGCGCTCAACCAATAATCCAACATCAGGTCTGGGTTGGCTGCTCCCTCTTTTTCATTCCAACCGGTGGCATCATGCACTTCAAGGATCGGAACCATGGATAGATTTTTACATGCTTTGATGATATCGGCTACTTCATTGCCATCCACTCTTGCCCATTGGTCCCCGGTAGTCAGGACAATTCTGACTGCATTGGCACCTGTAGCGGCAATATCAATTAAGGATTGATGGGTTCTTGGGCGGTACCAGGCATGCGCTACATTAACCCCTCTCATGACGAATGGATTACCGTAGGCGTCAATAATTTGAGTTCCTGCCACTTTGAATCCACCCAATGTTTCCCCGGGAGCCAAAACAGTAACCGTCAAATTCTCAAAGGCCATTGCGCCTTCATTATCGGTAAGGGTCAGGGTAATTTGATGAACTCCTGAAGCAAGCTCAATAGTAGCGATAGCAGTATTGGCTAACTCCACTCCCGCTTCATCTGTCCAGGCATAGGACACAATTGTCCCGTCAGGATCATAACTGGCGGAAGCATCCAGGGTCACTAATTCGGAGCCATTTCCATCGGGGTCTCTGACGGTTTTATCCCCACCGAGTTTAACCACCGGGAGGCTATTAACAAATGCGCCCACGTCTGCCCGAATGTTATCTATATAAAGTGTCCCACTTCCGGCTTCACCGCTGACATAAAAGGCCATATTGACCATGTTATGAGCTTCAAAAGTCCCATCACCTGAACTTCCTGCCGCTTGCACAAAATCAGCAAAAGGGAAGAATACCTCCTCCTTACCGCGGATCAGGGTGGAAGCTTCCCAATGTTCCCCAGACTGTTCTTTGATATCGATTTTGAGCGTTCTACCGGAATTGTCACCCACAAAACTGAAAGCAAGACCATCTTTACCATTGAAATCATCATCAAAATTTTCATGAATATTCCAGTTGATCACCCCTATAGGTTGGTCGATATTGTAGTCCATCCTCATGCTTTGAGTTCCCGCTGTCACATGTTCCTCAGACAGGGAAACACTCAGGTATCCTGTATTCTGACTGGACCATTTACTTGCCAGCGCGGCATCGGTGCCATAGGATTCAAAGCTCTCAATTAAGCTTGCCAAAGGCTGCCCGCTATTTTCCACCACCGTAATTTCTACCTGATCCGTCGCTTTGGCGCCCTGATCATCGGTGATGGTCAGCTGGATCAGGTGTATGCCCAATGGCAGTTCCACCGAAGCAGTAGGCCCGGTAGCAATTTCCACATCATTAAGTTTCCAACTGAAAGCACTAATGGACCCATCAGTATCTATACTGGAAGAAGCATCCAGCGTAACGGTCGCCATGCCGTCATTATCAAAATCTACAACGGTCTGATCAGATCCGGCTACGGCCACCGGCGGTTGGTTGGCGGTCGCCCCGGAGTTGACCGTTATTTCTACCTGATCTGCTGCCGTACCACCCCGATTATCAGTTACCGTTAAAATAATGGTATGCGAGCCCACTGCTAATTCTACTGTGGGGTTAACGGTGGTTCCAATCACTATTCCATCCTCTACCCATAAGTATTCCGTGATACTGCCATCCGGGTCATGGCTGCCCGAGCCATCCAAAGTAACGGCAACACTTCCAATTTCATCCGTATCATTGACTACCTGATCCTCCCCGGCGTTTGCAATCGGCAATTGATTGGCTGCTGTACCATCTCCCAATATGCCCTCAACTGCAATATAATCAAACTCCATATAGCCCCAATTCGCCTCTATGGTAATCGTATTACTCCCTGCATTTAAGGGAAGATTCAGCTGAATACTCGTCCAATTATCTGATGGTGCAAAAGCAACATCATGCTTTTTTCCATCTGCACTGGAGATCACCCAGTTGTTCCGCGTGCCGTTGGAGGAATTTGCCTCCCAGGAACGGAAAAAAATGGTCACCGGATAATTTGCTGAGGTGGCGGGGACATTGTCAATATCAAAAGCAATGGTCGCTGCCGCAGAAGACATTTTCACCAGTGATCCACCATTCGCCGTAGCATCTGCACTGACGCTGGTATTACCTGTCAGGCTTGCAGCCTCTGCTTCAAAAATTCGGGATCCTCCTTTAAGTACATTAACGGCCAGAATATCCGTACCTACCTGCCCTTCATTATCCGTCAGGCTGAGGGTGATAATATGGTTGCCCACGGGGAGCGTAACCAAGGGAGTTGCTCCCGTTCCGATCACCTCATTTTCCAGCGTCCATGAATAAGAAACAATCGTACCATCCGGATCAAAGCTTTTTGAAGCATCCAGACTCAAACTTTCACTACCGTCTCCGTCAGTATCGATGACAACCAAATCTTCACCTGCATTAGCGATAGGTTTGAGCGGACCGGTATTGCCACTTTTTTGATTCATTAAAGTACAATGATTCTTCAGCGCCGGTCCGGTATAGGGATCATATCGAGAATACTGATGTCCATCACCAGGCCATTTCACACGATACAACCAAATTTGATCCACCGGTGCGGTATTATCCAGGGTATAACCAGGCTCCACCGGATCAAAATAATTCCTGCCCACCAGCATCCAGGACATATCACCTGCCATATCATAATCCCGAATGATTTGTTGATAGGCTTCCAAAACCACCGCTCGTTCCTGATCCGCCTGCGTATCCCAATTTCCCTTATAGGCCTTATCATATTCTTCCATTACGCAAGGGACATTATATTTATTAGCGATATCGATATGGTAGCGTGTCCAGGCGATCCCCCAGTCCAAATCATACCCCCAGTTGTCTGTAGCATAATTATGAATCGTCCCATAAGAAATGTTAGGCATTTGAATCACGGTTTCCCAGTCGCCATAGGAGCCAGTATAAGGCCAATTGGTGTTGATCTGATAATCCGTTAAAGTGCCATTAATCGCCGACACGTCATCATAAGCCAGGTTCATTAAACCCTCGTCTCCCAGGGTAATCATATGATTGGCATCCTGAGTACGTAAATAATCACTCATTTCCCGCACCCATGCCAACATATCCGGAAGATTTTGAGAGGTCGCCCGGGCCTCATTGGTCAGCTGCCAGGAAAGAATGGTAGGGTCATCCTTATAGGCCACACCGGTAATGGTATTGACCCGGTTGGCCCACATGCTCATATAATCCTTGAATAATTGCTTACAAGTAGGATCAGAATAGAAGTTAGTGGTGGAAGTCCCGGCCCAATTGGCATATTGCGCCATACCTCCAAAATCACTCCAATAGTTAATGAACACCGGCACCGCCTTGAGTCCTCGCTGTTGCAAAGCGACCATAATTTCATCGATATGTTGCATTGAGGCTTCGTCATAGACGCCCGCCTCTGGCTGTAATACATAGCCATCATGAGAACGCCCATCCATGAAAATCCACATTCGGACGGCCTTTTGACCCAAATAAAGCATATCATTGAGTACATCCTCCACCATATTCATGGGCTTGTACATCAGATAATAATTATTAGTGCCTGAGAAATAGTAAGGGTTTCCCCCTCCGGCCCCGTCACTAATTCTAAAAGTCCTGCCGCTGGGATATACAAATCCTTCGGGCAGGTGGGCTGCTTGTTGCCCAAAAGTATCATAGGCACAAAGCATTAAAAAAAACGCGAAAATTAATCGCTTGAACAATACTTTTCTCATCATAAAAATAGGTTATATTTTATAAAAATTTTGAAATACATTTCAATATAGTATTCAGGTATTATGAGGAGTAAAAAAATTGTATCAGCAGAGTGGTAAAAAAGTCCCTTTATTAATTTAGGGGGATGGATGTATATATATTTAAAAAATAGCTGTAATATAAACCGAGGGTGGGTAGATATAACCCCCTACTTGATCAGCTAAATTCTTAAGAGTCGGTATAAAACCACACCATCCGGCCGCTAATTCGAATTATTGGAAACGATTTTAGATATTTTCTTAACAATAGGGATGCGACGCTCTCAAAATAACCCGGTATCACTTCTGCTATACTTCAAAATTTCGTTGCGAATTTTGGCTTTTAGAAACGCACCTAACCCAAATCAGGGATGTTAATATGCTTTTTAATGGCAGGGGGAATAAACGACGGAATTGTTTCCTCTTTCGAGTTTTTCAAGTAAGCCAATGAATGAACGAGGAGAAGCAGGCGCTCCCCAATTAGGGTCAATTATAATTCCACAAACTAAAAGAAAGCCACATCAGGAGGACCGATAAATTTATCAGCGAATAATTTGGGTTATAACACCTAACTGAATCTGAAGGCGAATAACTCGGGTTAAAATCATATTACCCTCTATACTCCCCTGGTGTGGTTCCAAAATGAGATTTAAAAAGTTTGATAAAATAACTGGTATCATTAAAACCTGTATGAGAAGCAATGTCAGCCACCTGCATGCCGGTGGTCTTTAGCAATATTGCGGCCTTTTCTAAACGAATACCATGGATGATCTCCACCACCGAACGATCAGTATGTTTCTTTATTCTTCTATAAAAAACACTTCTGCTAATCCCCATATCTTTGGTGATATCGTTAACGCCAAAATTAGGATTTGAGATATTTGCTACGATAATTTTTTCCACCTGTATCAGAAACTCATCCTTACGCTTAAGTTCCTTAACCTTTACAGAGTTCATTGCTTCCGCAGGACCACATCTATTAACTTTGAAACCTTCTAACTTCTCCACATCAGGACTAAGAGGGCATTTACATATTTTAAAACTATGACAACCAAAAAATGAAATTATGTGTTTTAAAAAAACATATAATAAGGCAGCAAAAACAATGATAAAGACATCACCATACTCCCAATCAGTGAAGGATACTCTAAAAAGATCATCATTTTGTATTTCAACCGCCTCAGGGTGGCACAAAACCTCTGAGACCGTAGAGGCTAAATTCGAAATCTCAACCTTATCAAAGGAATGATAGAGATCAAATCGAAAGCATAAAATAAAAAAAAGTATTATTAACATCTTCATTTTTCTATAGCATCAAGATTGATATCTCTTTTTCTGTCTCTTCTCTTTCTTTCACTAACCTATCAACAACTCATAACATGAATTCTTCACTGCCATTTTAAGCAATTTGAAGCAAGAGAATCCTTTCCATTGAATAAGTATTTTCATGATAATTGAATAGCCCAAATTATGAGAAGCCAGCCCACCCCTCTCTTCCTAGCTTCCTTAAAAAAAGTTCAATATAGTACCATTCACCCTTTTACCACCTTGCAGCTAAACGAGCATTTAAGTAGGCCTCATTCGGCTTAACTATTAGAGACTTTATCCCCCGAAAATTCAGAAGGATTAACGCCAAACTCTTCCTTGAAACACTTCCTGAAATATTTCAGGTCTGTAAAGCCTACATCATAAGTCACCTGCTTTATATTCAACTCCCCCTCCTCTAATAATTCAGCCGCACGCCGCATCCTGACCTTACGGATATAGGCATTGGCACTCATGCCTGTAATGGCCTTTAGTTTACGGTATAATTGCATGCGAGAAATTGCCAGGGCTTCGCAAAATTTGTCTACTCCAAAATCCGGATCATCCATCTGCTCCAGGATAATCCTATCCGCCTTCTCCAGTAAGGGGGACTTTTTCACTACTTCGGAAATTTCATCAAAATTATCTACTTCCGAGCCATGGGAGTTGTCTTGGTGATTGCCTGACGCATCATAGGCCCTTCCCCTGCCAATATGTTTTTCCTGCAGCTTCTTTTGCCGCTTAAGCAACTGATCAATTCTCACCAATAAATGTTCGGTATTCAGGGGTTTGGGGATAAATGAATCTGCCCCGGCCTTCAGCCCTTCTATCCTATCCCTTTCACTATTCAGTGCTGTTACCAGTATTAGCGGAATATGGTCAGTATTGGGATGTGTTTTCAATTCCTTGCAAAACTCAAAACCGTTCATCTCTGGCATCATCACATCGGAAATAATGATATCGGGAATTTGCTCCTGAGCCAACAGCAGGGCTTCTCGCCCATTCATGGCCGTTAGAGGCTGGAAATAGGGGCTCAGCATTTCTTTTAAATAGGACAAAACATCTGCATGGTCATCTACGATCAAAACCACCGGCTTCTGGTCATTTCCCTCCAGCATTAACTCCTCGGGCATAGGCAAATCAATTTTTGGTAAATGTGGCCGGCTCGGATGATGAGCTTTTTCCGCACGCTTATAAACATCTTCCAGCGGAAGGTAAACACGAAATTCAGTCCCAACCCCTACCTGAGAGCTGACTTCAATCATGCCCTTATGCAATTCCACCAATTTCCTGGTGAAACTTAATCCGATCCCGACACTATTGCCTCCCGCTCGGGCAGCCGTATAATATTGCTCAAAAATCCTCGGCAAATGTTCTTCTGAAATACCAGAGCCCGTATCGGCGACTTTAATCTGAATCCATTCCCCTCCCTTATGGGAAGGATGAATTTCCTTACTTAATTTTAGCCGAATAGTCTGCCCGGAAGGCGTGTATTTAAAAGCATTCGACAATAAATTAAACAATATGCCCTCGATAAAATCGGGAGAAAACCAAAGCGCATCCGGCAGATCCTCGGCAATATATATTTCATAATTCACCTTTTGATGCGTGGCCTGAAATTTAAATAATTCCGCAAGATTCCTTACCGTAACAGACAAATCGGAGTGTTGCACCTGTAATTTCAACTCACTATTTTCTGCTTTTTGAAAATCCAGTAATCGATTCACTAAAAGTAATAGTCGATTGGCATTTCGGTACATCATCCCATACAAATCACCATACTGGCCACCGGGATGCTCCTGAACTAACTTCGCCAAGGGACCCAAAATTAAGGTTAGAGGTGTTCTGAATTCATGCGAAATATTAGCGAAAAAATTCAACCTCATCGTATTGATTTCTCCCTCTTTTCGCTGTTCTACTTTTCTTAGGGCATCTAAATGCTTGGAGCGATAATAAAAATATAATCCGACTAAGGACGAAAGCAATAATAACAAGTAAATACCATAGGCCCAGTCAGATCGCCAAAAAGGAGGGTAAATGATGATCTCCAACCGGCTCGCCTCATCATTCCAAACACCATCGGGATTAGCCGCCTTTAGCTTAAAAACATATCGGCCAGCCGGCACATTGGTGTATTGTGCTCTTCGATTCAAAGCGTTGGAGAATATCCAGTCAGCATCATAACCCTCCAATTGATAGGCATAAAGACACTTATCAGGTTTCTCTAATTGCAGGGCGGAAAATTCAAAAGAGAAGGTACGATCTTCATTGGACAATTCCAGAGACGAGCGATAATTGATCAGTTTTTCCCCTGAGCCTTCTATTGGCGCCTTTACTTCACGCCCGTTAATCATCAGACGAGTAATTTTTGGCTGCGGAAGGTCGTAGTCTATTTTTAAATCATAGGGCGACAAAATATCCAGCCCCATATCACCGGAAATATAAAACTTCCCCTGCTTCCCCCCTGATACTATACCATTGGAGAAATAGTGATTTCTAAGTCCATCCGAACTGTCTATGATATTGATATGATCCTTTTCAGTTCGATTGCTATTAATGCGAAATATAGCGCTTTCGGAGGTGATCCAAAGAAAGCCGTGAAGGTCCTCAGAAATGCCATTGATCACCTTTTCGGTGATTTGACGCCCTAAAGGGATTAATGGAATACTTTTAGCCTTCCCCTTTTTTATCATGAACAAACCATTTTCCGTTCCCACCCATATTTTCCCATTCGAGGATTCATACATCTCATTAATATAGATGTCCATCGGTTCTTTTGTCCCATTAAATTGCTGCAGGACCTGAAATTGTTGCCCTTTTTCTTCCATTGAGAAAACGCCACCGCCTCTGGTTCCGACCCAGAAAATTCCCTCTTGGTCAATCAATATCTGAGTGATGGGATAATTCTTAAATGCACCAACAATAGGCATTTCTTTTACTTTATGCGCTACCGGATCGAAATAGTAAATAATCCCCTCCCACGCGCCAAAATAAACTCTCCCATCTGGGGATGAAGTAATGCATAATAAATGATTGTCCCGAAATTCGGAAAACTGCCCCTTGGCAAAAAAGTGATCCGTTTGTTCATATTCCCCCTGCGCATTTCTTCTCAGTCGAAAAACCCCAGCACCCTTGGTAGAAACCCACAAAGCCTGAGAGGCATCAAAAGCAACATCAAAAATGATGCTCTTGGCATCCTCCAAAAAGGGGCTGGCTGATTTTAGATTGATGGACTCATGTGAACCATTTTCGCGAACCCGAAAAAGTCCATTGGTAAAAGAACCCAGTATCAGTTCTCCCTGTCCGCTAATGATATTTTTAATGGATTTAAAATCGGAAGCATAAGGCAGGAATGCCAAATGTTGGTTCTTGGATATGGCTTTGAACAAACCCTCTCCGGTTCCCAGCCACAAATTACCAAAACGATCTTTCATTAAACATTGAATCACCTCCGAATGCAAGCCTTGCTGATAACCATAGTGGATGACTTTGTCCTGGTTTTGATACAACAATCCATTAGCCGTACCAATCCATAATTCATTCCGCTCAGAAAGCAGGGCGTGACAAAAATTATTGTACTTTTCATAAGCTTTGAAGTCCAGGGGATGGGCCGCCAAAGTCTGACCAGATGGTAAACTATCCGCTGGTAAAGGCACCTCCAACAAACCTTCTCTGGTTGCTAAAATCACCCGATTATCTTTCCTTAAAGAAGCGCTGTACACGTACCCTCCCTTTGCAAATTCCAATGCTTGCACAAGCTCCTTATGCTCCTGGTCAAAAAAAGAGAGCGCATTTTCGGAGGCCACCCAAAGCCGTTGGTGCTGATCTTCGATTATTTGAGATATTTTAGGATCCTTCATCCCGGTGGTGTTTCCAGGATCAAATTTTTCCACCTCATTATTGGGCTTGATTTTACACAAACCATCCGCCTCCGAACCTACCCATAAGTTCCCCTGATGATCCAGCGTCAAAGTGATGACATCTTTCACCAATGCTTCAGGAGCAAAATGTTCGACTATCCCCGTTTTTAAATGATAACAAAACAAGCCTTCCACAAAGGTGCCCAGCCATATTTTGTCCTGATCATACAATAGGCAGGTTACTTTTCTGGCCTTATTTAATTGAGGAATTTTAAGCGAATAATTGATCGCCTCATAGCCATCATATCGATAAAGACCCCGCCAGGTGGCCAGCCAAAAAAAGCCATCCTCATCCTCCAACATCGCATTGATCCCCTGCCCGGAAATATTGGTGTGTTTAGCCGCGGCCTCAAAATATAAATCCGACGAATCGGCGAAAGACAAAAAATCAAAGCTTATAAAAAGTAAAAGGAATAAAAATCGCATCATGTAGTCAAATTTTGGGTCAAAAAATAGGTATGGATATGCTGGAAAAAAATCAATGATTTAAGCTGGATTTTTCATGCTTAAACCCTCGTTTAGCTGTAAGGCGGAAAAAAATGAAGGAATATTTGCCTATTTCGAATTTTTTCCAACGAAGCAGATGAATGAGGAGAAAGCAAGCTTACCCAAATTTAGGCTATTATAAATCAAAGAAAACAAATGGTAATAAATTGAAAACAAACCTCTTGCATTTAATTAATAAATTTAGCGGTGAATAATTCGGGTTAAAGTGAACCACCCTAATAAATATCCACTCTATAGATCGAAAAAAAGCGGTATAAATAAAAATTGTAGGGGGGCTATTGTAACAAATTCCGATTTATTGGGGCGGTGAATAATTCATTTCCCCCAAATTAGAGCTTTCAAAGGTAGCGGGGAAAGCCTATTAACACCCTTTCAGTCAATAGACTTTTATTGGACAAGCCTACTTAAACACATGGTAAAATTACTTTCAAATGACCACTGGCTCTCATGACCGGGATAGATAGAAATCAAAGCGTGTAAACGCCGGAATTGAGCATGCTGAAAGTATAAACTTTTCATCATTTACAGACTTTTGCATTGTATTTTTTATAAGCCCAACTTGGGAAAGATTGCTTTCTCCTGATTCATCTACTTCTTTGCTAAAACTAAGATTGGAAAAACACATTCATTCCTCCAAGCGCCAAGGGAGAGTTTATGGAAAGATAATTCGGCTTCATTTCACCACCTGTAAGGCTCCTCCTCCATACTGCTGTAAAAAGAAAAATGTCCATGTCCACGCGGGCGGAAGCCCGCCTGGCTGAGGGATCAAGCTATTGTGAAGCTCCTTTGGGCAGGGCAAATTTTCGTTCCCCTCCGCCCTCGCCCAAAGAGCGACTAGCGCGAGCCCGGCCGGAGTGTAGCGAAGGACAGCCCCTAAAAAGACAACTCTATATGCTTGCTGCATGCGAATAATTGATTACGGTTCTATCCCTAAACCTACCAAATCCAATACCAGCAGGAGCTACTTATTCCATTTTCTGATTCCAAATAAACCTCATCCCTACACTTTGCAAACAGGAACCGGTCCACCGTACGGTTTAACCCGAATTATTCACCGCTAAATTCATTAACCAAGTGTAATCGACTTTTTTCCTGTCTTTTAAAACTTATTTCTTTGAATTATAGTATCCCAAATTCGGGCAAGCTTGCTTTCTCCTTATTCATCTGTTTCGTTGGAAAAAACTCGAAATAGGAAACTATTCCTTCATTTTTTCCGCCTTACAGCTAAACAAGAATTTAAGCATGAATAATTCGGGTTAAGTTGGATGATGCACCACAAGATTCCATTAACCTAAGCCAGAACCTTATTTTCAATGCATTGAAGCGGTTGTCGATGCTTTTTAAAAGCCCCAAAATATACACCACCCACAAACTATGAATGAGTCGATTAGCCATCATCATTAAATTCAGCGATATATTATCCGGCTTAAGAGTGGGTTTAAAGTCCTATTGATTATAGGTACGGATATCCTCTCCCCACAACAACTTCTTCCGCAGCGTTTCAAAAAAATCAAAGGAAGCCCGTTGAATCACCTTCACATTATAATCCGCCTTTTTGATCCAGACTTTGGTTGCGGTATTAAGCACATTGGAGGTGGAATCAATCGTCAGCATATAATTCTCACTCCGGCTTTCCACGGTAATTTCCAGCTCCACATCGTCGGTAAGAATGATGGGCCGCACCGTAAAACTATGTGGTGCAATGGTGGGGGATGATGATATTATGGGATTGTGGAATCGCAATGGGACCGCCCGCACTCATGGAGTAAATGGTGGAACCCGTCGGGGTGGAAATGATGATCCCGTCACTCCAGTAATCATTCAACAGCTTACCATTCACCCCTTTGGCCACCGGATGATCCTGCGGCTCCACCTTCAAATCCATCGTTCTGTCCGTGAAATAGGTAGAGACCTTACTTTTGTCAGGAGTATACTTTCCTAAAAACCACTTCCCTCCAATAATATCATGATACTCCTGCCACCCGGGCTGCGAAGACAAGGTAAAATGCAGAAAAACCATCCCGACACCTTCTTTGGTCAGATCATAGTATTTCTTTTTTGTACCCTTGGTTTCTTCATAATATTTATTCTGATTTAAAAACAGAAGGGCATTATACTTCCCTTTAATTTCCTCTACTTTCATGGACTTAAAGTGTGCATCCAGCACCAGATCCGCTTTCACCCCCTTCAGGTTCCAGCAATATGCTCAAAAGCCGGGGTATCATAATTAATACTACAGCTGATTCAAACAGGCTTATAAAGAGACAATCGAAAGGAGGACAGTGATTCGCCTGTGCAATAAATCTGCCCATTATTAGGTGGCTTGAACCGCCTAAAAAAAAGGAAAACCTATCGTAATGCTCTTGTTTATTTCTCAGAGTACTGAAGCCGTAAAAAATATAAAGTCGTATATTTTTTCTATTAATAAAACGAAAACTATATTCGCATCCTAAAAAAGAATTTTGATATTAAAATAAAATTAATACAAATTGAATTAACATGCAGCAGGCTTCTTTAACAATGCCCTCGACCCAACACAGTTGGAAAGCACTATTCACGCTATCACTTCTTGCTTTTCTTACCCAACTATTCCTTGGTTTCGCCACTTCCTACGGCTTAACAATGAGCATAGGACAGGGGATTTTCCACAAACTCACTGACGGACTGTTTTTTATCACACAAAACCTCCTTCCTCTGGCAATTTTATTGCTCTGGAGTCAACGAAAAAGGGAAGCTTTTGATTATGCTTTCGGTAAGAAAATCGCATTCAGATATATTTACTGTTTTAATTTTATAGCCATTACCTACAATGCTCTGAATTCTTTTTTCTTCAGCTCTGACCAAATTTACCAAAGCGGTAGTTATCCGGAAGATCATTTTCTGGAAATTTTCCTCCTGGTAATACTCCCCAAATTCCTGCTGGCCCTGGCATGTATCCATTTTATCTTTAAATCCATTACCCATAATAAACGTAAATCCCCCTCCATCAACGAAACAGCTACTCCTTCAGAGGCAGACAAAAAACTATCGGACGAACAAGGCCCAGTTTTCATCCAGGGAGTACTAATACTCATTTTCATGGGCTTAGCCATCCGCTACTTTGGCTTTTTAGGACTGGAATACATTCCTTTTTTCCATATTGCCGAAGAGGCTATTCAATACTTTCTATCTTTTTACTGTTTTGTGATTGTGCCCATGGAAACCATTTCACAACAAAAATGCGTGACCATCCAAACCTGCATAAAGCTTTTCAGACGTCACTTTATCCTGATGATCGTGGTGATAAATGGGTATACATTGTTCGAATATTTTTATTTAGGTATTTCTTCAATGGACTATCCTGCCATTTTATTTGCTGAGACGGTGATTGAAATTATCCTTTGCTTCCCTCTCTTTTGGATGGCCCAAAAACTGGCTGACCACTTTCAGATCAAAACGCTTCATTACCGGAATCAATAAGGCGGGTTCTAAAGCCAAAACTTATAACGAAAATTTGAATACTGGAGCAGCGATAGCTGATTATTTTGAAAAAATAACATCGATATTGCAGAGAAATTTTTCGAAATCACTTCCAATATTTCAAATATGTTTCGGAGGCACGTTTTAAACAAGCGCTAAAAGAAGGATGCCTGCCCATTTTCTCTGAGGTCATACACCAACAGTCCAACGCCTGAATAAGGCCCTTTTCAAACCAATTTTAAGCAGTAAGCGACGGGCTTTCATTCATCGTTTACTGCTTAATACACAAGGCATTACAGAAGTGATATCTTTTGCAAAATACCGGCTGTAGGACTTCATTTAAAAGATGGGCTGATCCTGATGTTCTGCTTCCCGATGGAAGGCGAAAATAAAGCGGGTTATCGGAGATTTCAGGGAATACCTGAGGTGGAGCGTAAATCATGTAAAGTAAATCATCCCTGCCCCTTCAACGGCTATTAAACAAAAAAAAGCCCTCCCCAAAGTTGAGGAAGGCCCTAATGTTGAATTTGGATATAAAAAGTAGTCTTTACTGTTTGCCTATTCGATAATAGATTTCCTTTCCGTCTTTATCAAACTTGATCTGGAAATCTCCGAACCAGTTTGCCGTATTTTTATACTGTACCGTTTGACCATCAGCAGTATGCAAGGTAAAAAATCCATACTGTTCTCCCCACTCACCAAGACGATCTGCCTCAAAAGTAAAGGTGCCATTCCTCAGGGTATGCGTACCGGCATCAAAAATCTGTCCATCAGCTCCGGCGTCCACAGTAATATCTCCCCGAAGATATTTCCCGTCTTCTACCACATTACTGAAAGTGTAAGTATTATCATTATCAATTTCAGCACCCGGATACTGCTTATGATCTCCATCGTAATAAGATAAAACAGCGGTACCACCGTATCGACCCCAATTACCGGAGATAAAATCACCAAAACCGGAATCATCATTACAAGGATTTTTACCGACATGATTTCGCTGGAATTTATACCAATGAGCATCTACCTCATTTCCGGTAGAAAGATCTTTCCCTCCATTAAATTTGAAAACGAGGTCATCTGCCCCTTCTCCTTCAATGGCGCCATCCACTTCCAAACTACTGCCATCATTACCATGGAAGGTCATGGCCCAATGCTTCCGGCTGGTAGCATCTTCCGGGTCTTCCAGTACTTTCAGCTCAAAGGTACCGCGTTCCGGGAATACCCTCCAGGCGTCTTGGGAAACATCGGTCAACACCCCATCCTCCCCGGCATCATAAACAAAATCACCAGCCAAAATGCCCGAAACAGCATCATAAGATTCGTTGGAAAATTTCAGAATATTGTCCAGATCAGCACAGATATCATTACTCGCACTAGGCCAAAAACCAATATCAGTAATACCCCAATCACCATTTAAGCTAATGGGTGAAGTAGCCGGAATAGTCGGCTCTTCAGGGTCCACAACCGGTGGATTCTCCCCTTCTTTTATAAAGGGATAGAAATAGCGCTTTCCAAAATTCAGCTCCAACACATCATTTACCGCAGCACACCAGCCCAGGTCATAGGCTTCCGGCGAAAAAGCCAGATTAAAGGCAATTTTACTATCATCACTCCATTCCAATGGCATAGTACGTACGACATGATCTCCCTGAGTGAAAATAATGACATCATCCGACAGGTCATGTACCCACTCAAAATCTCCCTGCACCATATGGCCATAATAGGGCGCATAATCGAAAGGGTTATCATCGCAATCACCACGTTCAAAGGTTTCAAACTGTCCGTCTGCACCCTCATCGTAACGACCTTCACCAAAAACATTCCCTTTTTCATCTACTCCCAGCGTTTTAAAAGTCAGGCTATTGTCATTGGCATATTCAAAACCCGGAATGCTCCACTCCAGATTTTTCTGCCCGGACCAGCCCCAGCTTTCCCCTTCTCCGATATGGTAGAATAACTGCACCGGATTACTCAAAAACCACTTTCCGTCAATGGCATTGGAGAAGGTTCGGGCAAATACCGTCCACTCCCGATTCTCTCCCGAAGCAGAGGTTACCGTATAGGTTGTTTTTTTATTAGTTAAATCTACCGGGCGCTCTGATGCCGGGATAATGGTGGATCCACGAGAGACCTCAATCTTTGGGCTAACCGCAGAAAGATCCATCCCCTCCACCAGGTATATATAAACTTCGGATCGGGTGGTTTTTCGATCAATCTCTGCCGGTCCTACCTGATAGCCGGGAATAAAAAAAGATTCGATGGCCCGCTCATTGCTCACCAGGTCGCGTGGATCTTCAGGCATACAGCCCAATAACAACAAGAGCGCGAAAATATAAGATAAGTTAAAAACTTTCATACCTCATTTTTTTAGCAAAAATTTTAAAAAATGAATTATGCGGAGAGGAAGTTAAACTCCCTCATCCTGCCAATTCTTAATTGATTTCCGGATTGGTATCTACTTCAATCTGAGGAATATCGTAATAGTAGGCTCCGCGGGTAACAGTCTTACCGTATTCGCCTTCTAAGACGGCTTCCACATTGTGCGTCCGGCGTAAATCAAACAACCGATGTCCTTCAAAAGCCAACTCCCATCCGCGTTCACGGATCAATTCGTTCCGGAATTCTGCAACACCCAGTCCAGGCTTCAAATCCGCTAAGCCCGCCCGGGTTCGGATCATATTCACCAGTCGGTAAGCATCGGCCGTAGGGCCCACCGCCTCAGCATAAACCAACATAATGTCGGTAAAACGAAGAATAGGCGTATCGCAAGTGGTCTGCGCTCCACTTTGTTCCGGGTCCAGGAACTTGGTCGGAAATGGCGACTGCAAATCCCCCGGATATTTCATAATGCGGTCCTCTTCATCATCACCTTCCGCAGGAATCACTACGGTGTCCACTATCATCTCTGACTTACGCTTGTCCGCTGTTTCAAAGGCTTTAAAATAAGCATCCTCTATAAAAAAATGCTCAAAACCACCGCCCCGGATCATCATCCCATTAGGAAGGATTAAATCTTTCGCACCATCCGCATATGGGGTAAACATGATCGGTAATTTGGAATACTCCCCTTCCACCTGACCATCCCGACTGGTAGCCGACACCATAATCAGCTCCTTTGCACTAAACCTGTTGGCGACGTTCCAGCTTTCCTGAATATCATATTCAAATTCATAAACAGACTGCTCAAAAACCACTTTGGAGGCATATTCGGCCGCTTTTTGATAAAGTGCTGCCGCATTCCCTGCCCACTCATAACCGGGCACACCCGTATCCGCGGAAGAGGCCATATGCAAATAAACCTTTGACAATAAAGCCTGCACGGCCACCTGATTCGTACGTCCGAAAGAACGCTCTGCCCTCAGGTCCGCTTCTGCTTCCAGCAAGTCTTGTTCAATCAGCTCATAGGCTTCAGACATCGGGCTCAACCCTTTGGCAGTATCATCCTTGCTGCTTACCTGCTCCGTACGGAGGACGACATCTCCGAAAAAGCGAACCAAATTGAAATAGTGTAAAGCCCGCAGAAATTTTGCTTCTGCTAAGATGGACTTTTCCTCTTCCTCTCCAAGACCCGGGATATCTTTTACATTAGCGATAACAGAATTGCAGCGGTTGATACCGATATAAGCATATCGCCACATATCGGTAATAATCTGGTTATTGCTCTGCTGCTCAAAGCGATCCAGCTCATGCTGATCCGCGCCGGCATCCGGTTTAATCGTCAGGGCCTCACCAGGCACCTCCGTCGCGATAATATAATGACGGGAATAATATTCAATATCCGATAGAATGGAATAAGCATACACCAGAGCAGATCGGGCATCCTGCGGAGTTTCATAAAAATTACGCTCTGAAATAAATCCATAAGGATCCTCCCGAAGGCTACAGGAAGCCGCAGAAAATGTTAACGTTACTGCTAATAATATATTTCTAAAAATTCGCTTCATAACCGATACTAATTTAAGGTAAGATTAAGGCCAAGAGAAAAAGTACGGGGTTGAGGGTAACCTCCCCAATGCATCCCATCTGCTCCCACTTCCGGATCATAACCATACTGGAATTTGGAGAAGACGGCCACATTATCTGCCGACATATAGAAACGACAGCTCTGTAACCAATTGATATTTTGTGTATTCAGGCGATAACCCAGGGTAATGTTCTGTACCCTCAGGAAGGAGCCATCTTCTATCCACCAATCAGAAGCCATATATCCACGGCCGTCGTACAGGCTGGGATAATCATCCGTCCGGTTATCCGGTGTCCATCGGTAATACTGGGCAGCCCCGTCAAATTTAGTGGTATTGAAAACATCATTGCCTTGCACACCATTCAACAAAAAGCTGAAATCCCAGTTTTTATAGCTCATTCGGGAATTAATCGAATAGATAAAATCCGGATTCGGATCTCCGATTACTTCCCGATCCTCCGGCCCAACAGTTCCATTGCCATCCAGATCCACATATTTAATTTCTCCGGGATTTGCCAGATTTCCGGACAATCCGGATTCCATTCCTTCTTCCACCGTTTGGATGATGCCATTGGTTCGGTAACCATAGAAAGCTGCAAAAGGCTGACCGGGCACCAATACCGTCAGGGGTGAACGGAATTGCTCCACATTTCCGCCCCACCAGACAAAATCTTCATCTCCAATATCAAGAATTTCATTCCGGTTGCGGGAGAATGTTCCTTTTACATTCCATTCAAAATCTCCACGATCTGCAGTGAACAGGGCCACATCCATGCTGATCTCATAACCCTTATTCAACATGGAACCGCTGTTGACCATCACCTCATCATAACCCGAACTTGGTGGAATTTTTTCCGATCGCAATAAGCCATCCGTTACTTTATGGTAATACTCGGCAGTCAACATCACCCTGGAGTCAAGGATGGAAGCATCAAGGCCAATATTGGTGGTAGCGGTGGTTTCCCAATGTAAATCACCATTACCTAATCCACTCCAAATCTTATACACAAACTCATTATCATACTGATAAACCCCCGGGCCAAAGCCTACAGACCAATCGTTTCCATTATAATATCTGCTGCTGCCATATCTTTGCTGGGCAGAATAAGGCGCTACCGACTGATTACCGGCTTGTCCCCAGCTGGCACGCAGCTTCAGGTCACTCAGGAAGTCAACGTCCTGCAGAAATGCCTCGTTCGAAATATTCCAACCCGCCGCAAAGGAAGAAAAACCATTCCATTTTTTCGCCAGTCGACTGGAACCATCCGCACGGAAAGTGGCCGTCAAAAGATATCGACTATCATAAGAATAGTTCAGACGTCCGTAATAGGACAGCATCTGCGTAGTCATACCGGTATTGGAAGAAAGGGTGTTTTTAGCTGATGACAAATCCTCATTGGCCATATTATCATTAACAAAACCCTGCGCTTCTAAGAAGCTGGTACGCTGATGATACACCTGATAACTTTGCCCCACCATGGCAGAGAAACTATGCTTATTAATACTTTTATCATAAGTTATATAGGTTTCATTCAGCAAATCCGTATCCCAATAATTGCTGATCGCGCCATAACCTTCAAACTCAAACCCTTTACTGGTCAATCCGATTGGCTCATAAATATCGGTTAAGGAAGCGCCGAACTTGGCATTCATCTGACTTTTGATTTTCAGATCATCCGTAATCTTATATTCCAGGTATAAATTGGAAATAACATCCCGACCCTGCGTATTATTCGTCACCTCATTAGCATAAACCAGTGGATGCCAGAAATCCTGCCCCCCGATGAAGAAATAATTGCCCTCCTCATCATGCACCGGAAAAACCGGTGAACGTCCTGCACCGCCCATGCCATTATTCTGACGATCCGTCACGTTGATAATCACATTTGCTCCGGCAGTAAGATTGCGATAGACTTCCGCATCATATTTAAACCTGAAATTATATTTAGAAAATTTATCTCCTATATTAATTCCTTCCTGCCCCAGATATCCTAAAGAAAAATAATACTTAGACTTCTCTGTACCCCCATTGGCAGACACAGAATAATCATGCGTCAGTGCTTTTCGGTAAACCACATCAGCCCAATTAGTGGAATGGCCCCAGCTACCATCCCGAATCTCCGCCACAGCAGGATAATATGTACCATTAAAGGACTGCCCGACATAAAACTGTGCTAAGCCTGCATTTCTTCTGGCCTCATTGGAAAAGATGGCAAAATCCTCCGGATCAGAAACAATATTGGGATCCATACCGATTTGGGAAACCGAGGTTCTCGCATTAAAGCTGACCGACATTTTACCTGTTTTTCCGGATTTAGTGGTAATCATAATCACCCCGTTTGCCCCGCGGGAACCGTAAATGGCCGTAGCGGAAGCATCCTTCAGAACGTCGAAAGTCGCAATATCAGCGGGGTTGATTTGGTTCAGCCCACCGGCATCTCCCAAGGGAAAACCATCGACTACTATTAGTGGGCTATTGGCGCCCACTGCAGAAGAAATCCCCCTGAGTCGGACTTCTACGCCAGCACCCGGCTGCCCCGAACTGTTGGTAATTTGCAATCCAGCCGCCTGCCCCTGTAATAATTCTTCCACATTTACCGCTGGCCTTGCCGGAAGGTCTTCAGCTTTCAGAGAATTAACGGCCCCCGTCATATCAGATTTCTTGACAGCACCATACCCCACGACAATCACCTCCTCCAGCTGCTCCAGTTCCTCTTCCAAAACGACTTCAAAAAAATCAGTATCACCAATTATAATTTCCTGGCTGGCATAACCAATATAGGAAAACAGGAGTTTATCCTCCGGGCTTACACCGCCCAGCGTAAACGCTCCATCAAAGTCTGAAACCGTCCCATTGGTGGTCCCCTGAATGATCACATTCACCCCCGGCAACTTCATGCCACTGGGATCAGAAATGCTTCCGGATATTTCTTTCTGTTGTGCCATTAATGGCAGGTGTAGAAAAAGAAAAACCCATGAAAGTAAAAAATTCTTACTCATAGTTTAAAATTTTATTGGGTGGATGAGTTTAAAAAATCATTGCCCTTTTTGAACCTCTAACTATACAAAAATAGAAATCAAGACCTGCATAAACTTACACTTTCAACCCCAAAGATGATACTTTGATGAATTTTCAAAATCATTATTTTTCCGACCTCTTAATCATACCACACTTTTTACTTTTCAATTTTGAAATAATAAAATTATAGGTGCTATTTTTCAATAATTGCAAAAAGGCGGACATCGACGCCCGCCTTTACTATCATCCCACCAAAAGTTTCTTGTGCCGGACTTCTTTTCCATTACGCACCTTTAAAATATAAGCACCCGGAAACAAACTGAGCCCTTTTGCCTGCAGCTGATTCAGGCCTACCTGTATCTGATAATCCCGTGCCCATACACGACGGCCCTGCATATCCCACAGCTCTATATTAGCGCTCCCTCCCAGGGAAGAATACCATTGCACCTGAAAAAAATCTTTCACCGGATTAGGATAAACTTTCAAATCATTCAAGCCCAATGGATCATCATGATCTAAAACATGATCTGTTTTTAAAATAATAACGATCTGCTCATTCCCTGCCAGCTCATCCACGGTAAAGAACAGATTACCGGCCTCTGTTCTGGAAACCGCCGCCCACTCGCTATACTCATTATTGTAAACATCATAAAACTGATAATTGAAATTTTCCCCGGGCATATTGCCCAGCATCACCTTCAGATCCCGAATGGATGAATTTTGATTTTGAATCAACAGGAAAACTTCTTCATTATTAGAAAGCTTGAAAACATCCACCAGTTCATTGGTAGAAATATTCAACTGACCACTAATTTGATCCTTTTCCCCTAATCCCATGCGCTCCACAAAGGCCGCTATCGGGCCGAACACCCCATTTCCCTCTTCTTTATCATAGGCTTCCCACCACCAAGTCATGGGCAATATAGGGGCATCCTGAAAAAGCCCCAACCACAATTTCGCATGTAAAAAGTCTACTTCATTCGAGAAAGGAGCTGCAACGCCGGAAAAACTACTCCCGATTTCACCAGCCACGGTTCCTATTGGATATTTATCATTATAATAATTATAGGTATTACTAAAATCTTTATCAGAGGCACCATAAGTATGGAATTGAGAAAAATCTAATCCACTTACACCAAACAGTCCGGATACTTCATTGTGAGAAATACTTGTACTGATTAAATGTTGGTAAGGATCATGAGCTTTCAGATAATCTACCATCTCCTGATGCCAGGCCACTACTGCTGCTTCACTAATGTTTTGTCCCTCATAAACTATGGTATTATCTACCTCGTTCCAAAGCTCTATCACTCCAATAGTAGGATCATAGCCCCATCTGGCAATGAAGTATCGCAAACGGTCTTTATACATACGTTTCGCCTCTTCATGGGTGAAAAATTCCTCCGGAAGATCGCAGGGACCTCCATTCACACGGTTATAAACGTTATCCTTCCAGAAATTATTCCCCCAATTGTCATTATCATTTACCCATAAGGCACCATGATAATCCATACACACCATCAAATAGATATCGTTTTTCCTTGCCTCCTCTAACATAAAATCCATTCGCTCAATTCCCTGCGGATGGAAACCTTCCCCATCATAAGCATCATAACGGCCAAAAACCGGCGCTTTCCAGTCCAAAGGAATATTCCAGGGCGCATTGATCCAGGTACGCACAAAATTCATCCCCTCCGCTTTTAGGGCTGGAAACCAGTAATCATATGTATATTTGGGGTCATCCCCAATACTCAGGCGCGCTTCCCAGCCCACATTCTGGCCTACTGCCCGAAAGTAGCTACCATCATCAAACTGAAAGGCCGCCTGATTGTCCTGATTCATTCTCAGAAAACCGTGACCATTCCCCTTATTTACTTTAAAGGTGGCCTGCGGACCCTCTGCTGATGCATCACCATCCACTGCTTTTACCTGCAGCTGATAATCCCCTTTATCCTGAGGAGCATAATGAAGCATCCAATAGGAAAACTGATCATCCGCTCCCTCATAAAACATGGGATGATGAAGCGCTTCTCCCGATGGGAGTAAAATACTGGCATCTACTTTAATATCAGCCGAATTATGGGGATTGGTAAAATCAGCACCGGCTAATTTTACACGTAAAGACAATTTTTCAAATTGAGCGACCTCTTGCCCGTTTAACCAATCATAATCGCTGATATTCAATTGGGCGAACAAGGAAGTAGTGCTGAAAAAAATGGCACACCAAACAAAATAAAACTTTCTCATGGCTCTAAAAATTTCGCAAATCAAATCAAAAATTCACTCTGAAACACTTATTTCAGCTGTTTATTATATTTTTTTATCAGTTTCTTAGTACGCTTATCTGTATTATAAACAGAATACCAACCCTGGAATTCATGTGGTGGATCACCAATCAGATCATCGCCTTCTTCCCACACACATTTTGGTGTTCGAGGTCTGCCTTCCCCTCCCCAGGCCCAAAAATTACAACCCACAAATGGACGGCCATTATGATGTGCATTAAGTATATACTCAAAAACCCACTGATAGTAACGATCCCGATAAGTGCTGCTGCTATTCGCGGCATAGCTATCCCCATCACGACCGACACCGAATTCCTCCAGCACCAGAGGTTTATTCAATTCCTCTGCCGCTTGAAGATGGCGTTCAAAATAAGCGGATACCTTTTCACAGGCAGCATCAAAGGTAAGCTCGGGATTTTCAGCATCAAACCAGCCCCAGTTGGCAATCCAAACATGGGTGGTGACATAATCAATGTTTTTCAGGGCATGATCACGCAAGGCATCTGTTCCTGCCTTGGCATCAGGACCATAACCTTCAGAACCGATACTGACCAGCTGTCGGGGGGCTTTTTCCTTAATCAGCGCAGCCGTTTCCTCAATCCATTGCAGATAAGCTTCTACCTCCGCATTGGCCCGTGGCTCATTGGCTAATTGCCAGCTCATAATGGTGGGATCTTCTTTATAATAGCGGCCATTGACCGAATTCTGACGATCCAGTAAAATATTCAGGTGCTGACGAAAAATTTCCACCGCCCGGGCATCACCGTAAAAGCTTTTAGCAAATTCCGCATATTTCCACCAATCTCCATGCTCGGCCGGAGGAGGAAAAGGAATACTGCGGTCCGGATTACTCCATTTTAAATATTGCGGCATTCCCCCGGACCAAGTCCAGAAATTATTCAGACAAAGCACGGCCTTCATATTTCGTTTGCCCATTTCGGCCAAAAGGAAATCCAGACCTTCCAGCATGTCCTGATTCACCTTGCCTGCTTCCGGAAACAGCGTAGGCTTCACCTGCCAGGGATCATCTGTTCCTTCAGTGGAAGCCATTAATCGCAGGTTGGTAATGCCCACCGACTTCATATCGTCTAACTCCCTTAACAATCGCTCCCGATTACCCGTCTGCTGGGCAGCCAAATTCATTCCATACCAAAAGTTCGCACCTATATATCGATAAGGCTCACCACCAATTTCAAATGAAGCGCCTTTGACCTTGACAAAACCCTCATGGCCCTTTGCGGTCAAATTAAAAATGGTGCCGCTCATCAACAAGGTCAAAACCAAACGTTTAAAAAAATTACTCATATAAAAATATTTATTATCTCTTTATTAAGGATGGAGCCCTCTTCAAAGCGACTCCCCCATTTTGGATTCCATCAGGCAGCTTACGATCCTCCCTCAATCAATACACTTACTATAAAGCATAATTTCATTTAAGTATGCAGGAAAAACTACCTCTATTCTTTTTATCACACCGCACTAAAAATCTTTTCACGAAACAATAATAGGGAAGAAAATCAAGCCGTCCCAGCAATTTCATTATCTCATTATTTATGAACAGGAAAGTATTATAATAGTCCGAAAGTCCTCCCTAATTTTGAAACATCAAAAAAATCAAAAGATTTAGATCTATTCTATTAATATATTTTCAAAGAGATGAAACTGAAGAAGCACGAAAACAATCCAATCTTATCCCCTAATCCTGAGAATGCATGGGAAAGCTTAGTAACCTGCAATCCGGGTGCCTGGTATGAGGATGGAAAATTCTACTTATTATATAGAGCAGCAGGTGACGATAAGGAGCACTATATTCATCTGGGGTTGGCAGAGAGTAATGATGGCGTTCATTTTGAGCGTGTTTCCAGTGAGCCGGTGTTTTCTCCAAGTAGTGATGGCCCGGATGCGGGCTGTGTGGAAGATCCAAGAATCGTCAAATTCGATGATACTTTCTTTGTGACCTATGCCTACCGTAAAGTAGCTCCCGGACAATATTGGAAATTGGCTTATGATGAAGTGATTGAACCCGATTTTCCCGAATCTGCACCAGCCGTTTTAAGAAAAAATATTACTAATACCGGTCTGGCCATCTCCAAAGATTTAAAAAACTATGAACGCGTAGGGAGAATGACCCGTCCGCAATTGGATGACCGAGATGTTATTCTTTTCCCGGAGAAAGTGAATGAAAAATACGTGATGTTACACCGTCCTAAAGAATGGGTTGGAGAAGCCTATGGAACAGACCACGCTTCTATCTGGATCAGCTATTCGGATGATATGATGGTTTGGGAAAATCCTTCTGAATTATTATTAAACGGAAAAGAATGGTGGGAGCAAAAAGTGGGCGGCAATACCCCTCCGATCAAGACACCGGAAGGCTGGATAATGCTCTATCATGGGGTTTGTAATGACAAAATTTACCGGGTAGGCGCGGCATTATTGGATTTGGAAAATCCTTCGAAAATTATAGCCCGTACCAAAGACTTTATCATGGAACCGGAATTTGATTACGAAACAGACGGCATCTATAAAGGATGCGTATTCCCGGTGGGCAATGTAGTGAAAGATGACACCCTCTTTGTTTATTATGGAGCGGCAGATCAGTATTGTGCACTGGCCACCTGCAATGTGAACGAATTGGTGAGCTTTATTAAGGAAAATGATCGTAACTTCGCTCAATAAGCTTATTGACTCCATTTAATTAATGGTAAAATGAAGGACGCTCCGGACAGGTTCGCCCGCTGGTGGATCAGCATTCCACCGTGACAGGCTACCCTGTTCAAAGGTTCATCCAACCAACAAGTCAGGGCCGAAATCAGGCTTTGACTTGTTAGAAATAATCCTATCCTGATGAGAAAATATTTTTTACAGGCAGCCGCCCTTTTTTGTATGCAGGCTTGCTCTTCCAATATCCCGCAGGGAAGCTTAGTGACCATAGCCCCTGAAAATATCAGCTGTGACCAGTACATTGGAAACGGCGTTCAATGGTCGGCCTATCCCCATGCGGACAGCGAAGATGCGCAATGGGGCGCCCTGATGGACAATCCCGCCAAATGGGACACCCTGTATCAGCGCCTGGACTATATGCAACCCCAATTTATCCGGGTGATGGATCAAGCCAACTGGCGCTATTATGAAGGGCTGGATGCTGCAGGTATGCCGATAGTGAATTTTGATCGCCCGGAAATGATGGCACTCTACCGTTTACTGGACTACTGCCAAAGCAGGAATATTACCGTGGTAATCGGGGAATGGGGAACACCTCACCATATGCATGAGGTAGAGAAAAAAGAAGCCCGATTAGATGGGGCCGATGACCCGCGCTGGACGAAAATGATTATCCAATATTTAAATCATTTAATACATGAAAAAGGATATACCTGCCTAAAGTATTACAACCTGATTAATGAACCTAACGGAGACTGGGCCAGCACCTTAGGTAATTTCCGGGAATGGCAGCAAGGGGTAAAAGCCCTGGACCAGTCCCTGCGCCAGGCAGGCCTGAAACATCAGATAAAAATTGCCGGACCAGGAAGTGTTCCGCACTACACCTATCCGGAATATAAGGAGGAATACAGCGGTAAAGACTGGGTAAAAATGTCCACCGAACAGCTGGACCAACAATTAGGTGCTTATGAAATCCATGCCTACCTGCCAGCGGAAGAGGTCCGCAAAGGGAAAGCTGTTGAGTTTACCCATTTTGACCAGGATTTTCCACTGACACAAGCCAAAGGAAAGCCCTTTTTTGTGGGAGAGATCGGATTGAAAGAAGAATGGGGAACGCCGGCCTATCATGAAAATATTGAAAGGGCTAAACAAGATCCGCATACGGCCCCCGAAGATTCGCAGATGAGTGTTTACGATTATCAATACGGAGTGGACATGACCGATGCCGTGATCCAGTATATGAATGCCGGAGGGGCAGGAATGATCGCCTGGGATGTGGACGATGCCATGCATACCTACGGAGATTTGGGCAATAAAAACCAATTAAAACGCTGGGGCTTCTGGAACATCCTTGGAACCGAGATTTGTGATAATCCCGCGGATGAAGCCATTCGGCCCTGGTATTACCCCTGGTCCTGGTCCTGTAAATACTTTCCGGCCAACACCACCATCCTGAAGCCGGAATTTGAAAATATAGAAGGTCTCCGGATTACTGCCGGAAAATTTAAAGAAGACTATTCCGTGCTTTTAGCAAATAACTGCGAACAAAGCCACGCCCTGCATTTGGAAATCCCTTCCATGCATAAAAAAACAGATTTCCGGATTCATCAGTATGTCCGTGCTCATCCTACCACAGAAAAAGCGGAGATCACTGCTAAAACTTTAGCTAAAGTTAAGCCAGCAGATGGCATTGCGATTGAAATCCCGGCTAAATCGGTGATGGTTTTAACAACTTTTAAGGACTAAATATGGATTTAAATATCACTTTAAGTACGATAGATTTAGGCCTGATCGTGGTCTATGTTATTGGGGTCATCGCCTGGGCCCTTTTCAACTCTTCCAATGACAGTTCCCAGGATTACTTCCTCGCAGGGAGAAATATGAAATGGCCGGCGGTGGGACTTTCGCTGTTCGCCGCCAGCGTGTCCAGCTCGACTTTAATCGGGCAGTCAGCTGAGGCCTTTAAAACCGGATTAGCGGTATACAATTATCAGTGGGTTTCCATACTGGTGATGATTGTATTTGCCACTTTTTTTCTTCCTTTTTACATTAAATCAGGCATTTATACCATGCCTGAATTTCTGGAAAAAAGATTTGATAAAAAGTCCAGATACTATTTTTCCGCCATTACTATTTTAGGCAATGTATTCCTGGATGCTGCTGCTGCTTTGTATGCCGGTGCTATGATCATCAAACTAATCTATCCGGAAGCAGAACTACAAACGATTATCTTCTTCCTGGCCATAGCCGCTGGTATTTATACCATTCCTGGCGGACTTTCTTCGGCCATCAATGCGGAATTAATTCAGGCGGTTATTCTGATTATTGGCTCAATCATCCTGGCCTTTTTAGCGATTGATAATATTGGCGGCTGGGCAGAATTTCATGAACGTTTTAATGACGGACTATGGATGAGCCTGACGCGTTCCATGGATGACCCCGCCGTGCCATGGCTGGGCATGATCGTCGGAATACCCGTGCTGGGCTTTTACTTCTGGGGAAATAATCAGGTCATGGTGCAACGTGTACTTTCGGCCAAATCCGTGGACCACGGCCGTAAAGGGGTTTTGTTTGTGGGGTTATTGTATATCTTCACGCTGATTGTCTTCATCTTCCCCGGATTGGCAGCGCGCGCAATGGATTTGTTTCATGTTCAAATTCCGGCGGAAGCTTTTGGACATGAAGTGGTCAGCGAATACGGCGTGGATGTAAATGAGGTCTATCCAAGATTAATCATGGAGCTGATGCCGGTTGGATTGGTGGGTATCGTGATTGCGGCGATGATCTCCGCATTGACCTCCACCCTGAGTGCTACCCTGAATTCGGCTTCTACCCTTTTCACCATGGATTTTTATTCCAAATTTGCGCCCAATACCGACAGCAAAAAACTGGTGAGAGTGGGCCAAATTACCTCAACAGTCATTCTGATTATTGCGATATTCTGGGCACCTCAAATTCAAAAATTCGGCTCTTTGGTGGATTACTATCAGGAAATGTTGAGTTATCTGGCTCCTCCGGTGGTGGGGGTGTTCTTCCTTGGATTGTTTAACAAAAGGGTCAATGCCAAAGGCGCTTTCTTCGGGCTGATTTTCGGTCTTGCTGTGGCCGTATTGCTATTAGTATTCAAAAGTTCGCTGCCTTTTTTCGCAGATCTTCACTTCCTGCTATTGGTGCCATTCTTATTGTTCATTAACGTTTCGGCCACACTGATTATCAGTTATCGCTCGGAAGTGCCACCTGCCGAAAAAGTAGCGGCCTTCACCTGGAACAAAAGCTTATGGAAAGCCGAGACCAAAGAATTGGAAGGCGTGGTTTGGTATAAGAATTTCCGCTGGCTGGCACTATTGCTGGCAGTGGCCTGCTTTGCCTCCTTTCTGATTTACGCCTAAAAGGAGGTTTTAAAAGCCAGAATTCGGAACGAAAATTTGATTAATACAGAAGCGAAGCCCGCATATTTCGAGAGAATAGCATCCCTATTGTTGAGAAATTTTCGATAATCGCTTCCGATCATTCGAATTTACTTCGGAGGCTACGGTTTTAAACCGACGCTAAAAGACTTTTGAAAAATGAAACCAAGCCGAATTATGCATGCTTAAATCTTCCTTTAGCTGTTGGGCGGGAAAAAACAAGGAATAGTCCCCTGGTCGCTTTTTTCAAGGAAAACAGAGGAATGGGGAGAAAGCAGACTTAGCCGAATTTGGGCTATTTAAAAACCAACGAAAAAAGCCCGGGATTATTTATTACCGTGACGTTTGGATTGGTTCAATATATTCAGTGGTGAATAATTCGGCTTACGGAGTCCATCCGCAATTCCCTGTCAACCAAAAAAAGCTGTCCGAAAAGACAGCTTTTTTTACGATAAATTGATCTGAAAAATTACACGGCTATCCTAAGAAGCACTGGACTGCTCCCAGAAATCTTCTTTCATCTCAAAGAAAGTTTTTTCCTCATAATATTTTCGAAAAGCAAGAGGGGTCATCCCCTTTTCTTTTTTAAAAATCCGATTGAAATTGGATAAATTATTAAAGCCACATTCATAACAAATCTCTGCCACGTTTTTCTTCGTCTCCAGTAATAAGCGATAAGACTGCCCCAGTCGAACATCCGTTAAGAATTGGGTAAAACTCTTATTGGTGCACTTTTTGAAAAAGTGGCTAAAAGCAGATTCCGACATATTACAGGAAGCCGCCACATCACCAATAAGTATCTTTTTATCAAAGTTTTTCATGACATACTCATAGGCTATATTTATACGCCGGCTCTTGCTCTCATCCAGGCTATTGGAATAGCCTTCACTTAATAAAAGGTCAAAATCCATCGCATTGGCCATCCGATCCAATAATTTCATAAAACCAATAACCGCCGGAAATCCACTCAAACCCTTTAACTGGTTAAGGGCTTTTACAATAGGTGCCACACTTTCCCCATGAAAGGCAATTCCCCGATCTGCATGAGTTCTCAGGGCTACAAACTGACTGAATTCCTTTTTGTCAAAAAGTTTATTCTGAAAAATTTCTTGCCCGAACTGTAAAGTGGTAACCGTAACATTTTCCAATTTATCAGCGGCTGGTTCCCAGCAATGTTGAATGCCTGGCCCCAGCAATACCAAATCTACCTCTCCAAAGGCATCAATAGAATCTCCAATAAAGCGATCTCCCCCACTGTTAATAATCAAACTTAATTCATATTCCTCATGAGAGTGAATAGGATAATCAAAATCTGCATTCTCATGATACTGCAGTACAAAGAGATCACTCTTGGTAACAGGGGTAATTTCCGGATAGACTTTCATTACTAAAAAATAAAAATATTATACCAAACGACATAAGCTTCTCCTAAAACAAAACTAAAAGCTGAATATAATCATTTCGTGCTATATACTGATAGCATTTGGCAAATATAACCATCATCTTTTTGCTTTTTATGCATAAATAGTAAATTCGTTCAGGATCACTTATCCTTATATCCGGAAGGGGTAAAACTTTTTTCATAAACCGGCCAGATATTTAAAATATATGATGTGTTCCTACAAATAAGTAATACATAATTTTTTAATCCTATGCGTAACTCTTTCATACTATTATTAATATTATTCTTTACCTCCCTATCTTCCTTGGCGCAAGATGCCAACTTTCATATCTATCTCTGCTTCGGCCAATCGAATATGGAAGGCTCCGCCCCTGTTGAAGAACAGGATAAGGTGGCGGACCCTCGTTTTCAGGTAATGCGTGCCATGGATTGCCCAGACATAAAAGGAAAAAAGGAAAGCTGGCAAACCGCTAATCCTCCCCTTAGTCAATGCTGGCAAGGCTTATCTCCTGCCGATTATTTTGGCCGCACGATGGTGGAAAACCTGCCAGAACATATCAAAATTGGCGTCATTAACGTTGCCATTGGCGGATGTGACATCCGCCTGTTTGACCGGGCACAATATCAACAATTTACAGACACCTACCCGGAAGCCTGGTTCGGCGAAAAAATTGAAGTCTTCGGAGGCAATCCTTATGAACGCCTGATACAACTGGCAAAAATGGCGCAAAAAGACGGGCTCATTAAAGGCGTTTTGCTGCATCAGGGCGAAACCAATACCGGAGATGTCCAATGGCCGCAATATGTAAAAACCGTCTATGACAATATGCTGGAAGACCTGGCACTAAAAGCCAGCGAAGTACCCTTACTGGCCGGAGAGGTGGTCCATGCCGATCAAAACGGCCAGTGCGCAGCCATGAACCCCATCATCAATCAATTACCTGAAACCATTCCGACTGCCCATGTCATCTCCTCCTCGGGCTGCACCGTGCAGGAAGATCTGGTACATTTTGATTCGGAAGGGGTCAGGACTTTAGGAAAAAGATACGCCCGAAAAATGCTGGGAATTTTAAAGGAACAGGGCTTTAAAGGGCTTTAGTTCAACAGTAGTTGAAGCCGTTTACTAACCTACAGTGAAGCTTCAACCAGGCCTTAAGGATTATCCAAATCCTACAAAACTGGCCGTCACCTATTAACCAAGACCGGTCGTAGCAAAAGGCTATGACCATGGGTTAATGTCCAATTATCGATTTATCGCAAACGTAAGGGTGGAGTTTTTCTTCACCATTATATCGGAATTCCCATCGCTAAGTTTCAGCTCCGATCTAAAAAAAAGCACCAAGTATTCCGCTTCTTTTTCTGCCTGATAATAATAATCAACAGGCCCCAACACCAGATCACATCCTCCATCTATGGCCGAGGCTGTAAACTCCCTATTATTCAAAATAACAGAAAATTGATTGGCGAGGCTATAGGTTTTATAACGCACCATAGTCTTTCCACTGGTAGTAGCTCCCGAATACTCATAACTACCAGTGTCATATACTTCCTCCGGATCCGGAACAAAATTGAGTTGAGCCCTGCTCCCCTGAAAATCCAGAATTAAATCCTTACCCTCCAAAACACAAAAAAGAACACCATTTACACTACCCTGAAATTCAATGTCTTTTTCATTTTTAAAACAGGAATCAAAACCCCTCCCGTCTTTCAATTGTTGAGCAAAGACATTCATACCATACAGGAAACACCACAGACATACTACTATCCTCATCAAAAATTAAATTATTTATATCAATACAATAAGCAAAATTCATCTAATATTCGTCACTTTCAGACAGGATTATTTAGTGATGATGAATACTTTTGGCCTATCTGGAAGGGTATTTCAGATCCATTCCGGCTGAAGCATTTGACCACCAGGCCCTACCACCAACCCTGGTCGTAGCATTTTGCCACGCCCCACTTTCATTGGATTGTCCGCTCCTAAATCCTTAGGATAATTGCTATAGGTGTTTTCCTGATTTTTTCAATAGCTCAAACTTGGGTAAGCTTCCTTTCTCTTCCTTCATCTGCTTGGTTATGAAATACTCGAAACAAGATGCTATTCTCACATAATTCTAGCCTTACGAATAAATGAGGGATAAAGCATGCACCATCCGACTTAATATCACAACCTAAAAAAAATCACTCTCCATACTGCCCTCAAAAGCCATATGGCAAAGCTAAATGCACATGTCCCCGCGGGCGGAAGCCCGCCTGGCTGAGGGATCAAGCTATTGTGAAGCTCCTTTGGGCAGGGCAAATTTTCGTTCCCCTCCGCCCTCGCCCAAAGAGCGACTAGCGCGAGCCCGGCCGGAGTGTAGCGAAGGACAGCCCCTAAAAAAAAACGCTATTGAGCATGTTTAAAAGCACTCCATCCGGCTGCAAATTTGAATTATTCACCACCAGATTAATTAACTCGCTTTGAATTTAATAAAATTATGAATGCTGAAGGGTTAAACGCCCCAGTTTGGGCAAGCTTCCTTTCTCCTCATTCAGCTACTTCCTTGGAGTAAACTCGAAATAGGGGATTTTTCTCTTTCCCCTGCTGCAAAAGGAGGATTTAACCATGAAAAATACAGCTGCAGCATCCTAGGCCAAAGCGGTTCAGACAGAAGCGGCCTTTTTACTAAGAAAGCCTAAGCGCAATAAATATTCGTCCTTATGCTGAAACCTCTTCCTCCCAGGTCAGAAAATCCGCATACCATTCCGCCATCTGTTTCATCGTTTTCAAAAACAGCTTTTCATTTTCATCATTCCCTTTGAGTTTGGTGTAAATATCCACGGCACCTACAAAAATCCGCTTATCGCCAAAAACACCGCCAAAACCAATATTGAAATGCGCCTCCAGCTGAGCTTGGGTTGCGGCTCCCTTTTCCCCAATGGGAAGATAATAAGCGCGTGCCAGTAATTTCGGTTTGGCATTGGAAAGGATAAAGGTCCCGAGCGCTTGTTGGCGGGGTTCCTCGACGATCATAAATTGAGGTAATTGCATCGTATTTTTTTAATAAGTCCGACCTAAAACAGCTGATGGAAAACCACAACGACCAACAGTCCGACAGTTTTCATTGGCTTAACAAAGGTAGTCGCCCCAAAATTGAATTCCCATGAATGCCTCCTGAAAATGAATTCCGACTCCCCCTATTTTTATTATTTCAGACGCCATAATTAATAAAAAGCCACTATTTTTAACATCATTTTAAAATGTATGCGGGATGTATGCCTGAAATACTAATATTTTTACACGAGCACATCCAAATTCGCTACAGTATAGAAAATCTTAAACCCATCATATATGTTGAATTTTTTCGGCAATAAGGCCGGGCTGAAATTTTTGGCGGCCTCTTTCCTTTTGCTCCAATTTTGCAGCCCTAAAGGACAACAATCCCTACCGGAAGCGCCGGCATTGGTGAGCAAGGTCAATCCGATGATTGGCACTGGCGGACATGGTCACACCTTCCCGGGCGCGACCACGCCACACGGCATGGTGCAACTAAGCCCGGACACCGGCAATGAAGGCTGGGACTGGTCAAGCGGTTACCATATTTCCGACAGCAGCATTATGGGATTTTCCCACACCCACCTGAGTGGTACTGGTGGTGGAGATTATGGAGACATTCTACTGATGCCCTTCACCGGAGTTAATCACTGGGAAGCGGGAAGTAAAAAAAAGCCGGAAGCGGGTTATCGCTCTGCTTTTAGCCATGAGGAAGAATTTGCGCAGCCGGGATTTTACAGTGTAAAACTCCAACAGCACAATATTGATGTGGCGCTGACGGCTACCCCAAGGACCGGATTCCATCAATACACCTTTAATGGGGAGGAAAACCCAAAAGTGATATTGGATTTGGTGCATGGCATCGGAGATAATATCCGGGAACTGGAACTGACCATCACCGGAGACCACGAAGTAAGCGGATTGAGAAGATCTCAGGGCTGGGCACGTGATCAGTACGTTTATTTCGTATTACAATTCAGCCAACCCATCAGGACGGCCTTATTAAACGATGGGCAAAACGTTAGCAGTGAAATCAAATCCCTGAAGGGGCAAAATATTAAGGCCATTTTCGAATTCGAAAAATCTGATGATCCCTTACTCGCCAAAGTGGCATTATCTGCCGTAAGCGTGGACGGGGCCCGCAGAAATATGGAAGCCGAGAACAATGGCTGGGACTGGGGAGCTGTGAAAAATCAGGCACAGGCCCTTTGGGAAAAAGAACTTCAAAAGGCAACGGTAAAAGGCGGAACGGAAGACGAACAAAGTATTTTCTATACGGCTGCTTATCACACGATGATTCATCCGAACATTTATATGGATGTGGATCATCAGTACCGCGGAATGGATCAGAAAATTCATACTGCGGAAGGTTTCGATTATTATACATTATTTTCCCTGTGGGACACCTTCCGTGCGGCACATCCATGGTACAGCATCGTGGAACCAAGCAGGAATGTAGACTTTATCAATACGCTGTTAGCAAAATATAAAGAGAGCGGCGAGCTGGCGGTTTGGGAGCTGGCGTCCAATGAGACCGGCACCATGATCGGCTACCATGCTGTTCCGGTGATTGCCGATGCGATCATTAAAGGCACTAAAGGCTTTGATTATGAACTGGCTTTTGAAGCCATGAAAAACTCCGCCACCACCCGGGACCGCGGCATTGATCACCTGATGGATCTGGGCTTCATTCCTTATGATTGGGAGTCCAACTCGGTTTCTAAACTCGTCGAGTATGCTTTTGATGACTGGTGTATAGCAGAATCTGCTAAAATTTTAGGTAAGACAGCAGACTATGAAGCTTTCAGTAAACGCGCCCTGAATTACCGGAAATTGTTTGATGCATCTACGGGTTTCTTTAGGGGGAGAAGCGCCAGCGGTGTCTGGGTGAAAGACTTTGACCCGATGACCATCACTACTCTGGGATCCGGAGAATATACCGAGGGAAATGCCTGGCACTATACCTTCTTCGCTCCTCAGGATGTAAACGGGCTGATGGAGCTTTATGGCGGGCCTGGGGCTTTCGCTCAAAAAATTGATGATATGTGGGAGCAGGAAGCGGTGAATGATAATGAGCATGCCAGTGATGTGACGGGTCTGATCGGGCAATACGCACATGGCAACGAGCCGAGCCATCATGTTGCCTATTTGTACAACTATGCCGGACAGGCGCAGAAGACGCAAAAATGGGTGCGTCATATCATGGAAACGCAATATGCCAACCTGCCGGATGGTCTTTCGGGTAATGAGGATTGCGGACAAATGTCTGCCTGGTACACCCTTTCCGCCATGGGCATGTATTCGGTGAATCCGGCTTCCGGCATTTATTTGATCGGCTCTCCGGTATTCAATGAAATTCAGTTGAAGCTTGAAAACGGACAGACTTTCACGGTTAAGGCAGAAAATAATAGCCCGGAAAACATTTATATTCAGTCGGCAAAACTGAACGGCGAAAATTACCATAAAGCCTTCATCCACCATGCCGACATTATGGCCGGAGGAACACTGGAATTCGTCATGGGGGCACAGCCTTCTGATTGGGGGAATGTTCAGCTTCCGGAAGCGGATGTGGAGAAAGCTTTTGGAAAAGAGCTGTATTCAGAAGATCAGTTATTCATGCCCTACACCGCAAGTGATCAACGTATCTTTACTGATGATTTAAAAGTCGAATTGGGGAGTATTAAGCCTGAGGCGAAAATCTATTATACGCTGGATGGGTCCAGCCCGACTACGGCATCAAGCCTTTACCAATTGCCGATTCACCTGACCAACAGCGCCCAATTGCAGGCGATTAGCGTATTGGGAGAAGAAGTGAGCCCGGTATTTAAAACTGATTTTAACAGAGCAATTTACCATATAGAAGGTAAGCAATATCCGATTTTGAAATTAACACATGAGCCGGATTCTAAAGCTTATAACCCGGGCAAATGGGCTCTGCTGGATGGAGTATCCGCTTCGGCGAACCTGCGGGATGGCAAATGGTCCGGTTTCTCTGACGGACATGACCTGGAGGCCGTTATTGATTTGGGAACGGAGCAGCACATCGCTAAAGTATCCACTGGCTTCCTTCGAAATACTTCTTCCTGGGTATTCCTGCCGGTAAAGTATGAAGTATTCTACTCTGAAGATGGTAAAAAATGGCAATCCGCAGGTTTTCAGGAAAATGCGGTTCCGGATGACCATCAGACCATCCGTCGCTTCCAATTTGCGGTGGAAGTAGGGCAAACCATCCGCTACCTGAAAGTAGTCGCGACCACTATGGGTGATTTACCCGAATGGCACCCGGGCTTTGGCAATGCCAGCTGGATGTTTGCAGATGAGATCGTGATAGAACCTGAGAATAATTAACCCGAATTATTCACCGCTAAATTAATTGACTAAGCGTAAGTGGTTTGTTTTTAGTTTATTATAATTTATTTTCTTTAGTTTATAATAGCCCAAATTTGGGCAAGCTTGCTTTCTCCTCATTCATCTGTTTCGTTGGAAAAAACTCGAAATAGGAAACTATTCCTTCATTTTTTCCGCCTTACAGCTAAACGAGGATTTAAGCCTGAATAATCCGGGTTAAATATTACTCCTAATAAATGTTGAGGCTCGTCGGATACCCGATGGGCTTTTTTTAGATCCGGAATTTTTCAATAAAATCCCTATATTTGAATAAAAACAATGAAGACAGCGACCTACACCGACCCGGTTTACCTTAAAAAATCGAAAAGTCAGTTTAAGATTTATGGTAGCCTGTTGTTACTCTCCCTTTTTTCTAATTTGATCATCAAACCGGCCTTCCCCTTATTCCCCCTGCTTGGTCTTTTGATCGGCGGACCTGTTCTGGTCATGTTTTTTATGGCGCCTGCCGGTTTGTATAATGCCTGGAAAAGCAAGAAAAATAAAGAAGGAAGACCCCAACTTCAATTCAGATATTTCATGGCCCACCTTTTTTTCACATCCTTAACCCTTCTTTTTTTAGTGATCGCCATTAAAGATTTATCTTCCCTATTCCTCCCTTTATTAGAAAAACTTTAACCCCAATTATTCACCGCTAATTGAAGCCGTTCGACTTAAGTGATTTCATTTCATAATACTGTGATCTCTGATTTGTTGAAAGCCCCAATTTGGCTATGCTTACTTTCTCCTCCTTCATCTGCTTCGTTAGAATAAAAAGGAAATAGCGTACTATTCTTTCATTTTTCCCGCCCAGCAGCTACGCGAGAGTTGAAGCAGGAATAAGCCGGCTTATGTGGTATCGTTGGGTCTCTTGACCTGTAAGCCTGGCAAGTTATACGGGGGTAAAAAAAAGCCGTTCGAAGGCACTCCCCCGAACGGCTCTAATTAGATTATTTATATTCGGATCATTATTCCGCAATGCGCACAATCGCTCTTCTGCTCAATTTACCCTGAAGAATCAAATCAATTTTTTCTTGCAACTGCTCCAAAGTAACTTCTTCGTAAACTTCCATAAGTGCGTCCGGACGGAAAGTGGTCGCCAAAGCTTCCCAAATGGCCGTTCTTTTCTCCATTGGGTAATTCTGAGAATCAATTCCCAAAAGACTTACACCTCGTAAAATGAATGGGAATACGGTCAAATCAATTTTAATGCTTGCCGCATTTCCACAGGCTGTCACCGCACCCAATGGCTGTGTCGTTTTGATCAGATTTTCCAAAATAACTCCCCCCACTGTATCAATCGCACCGGCAAAGGCGGTTCTCAACATTGGTTTTTTATCCAGGTTTTCAAAATCTTCACGCAGGATAATTTCGGAAGCACCCAAATTTTTCAAATAAGCTTCCTCTGATGCCTTACCAGTAATCGCAGCAACCGTATAACCCAATTTAGCTAAAATCGCTACAGACAAAGCCCCAACTCCACCTGTAGAACCAGATACCGCAATCTTACCATCTTCCGGTTTCACCTGCTCGATCAAGCGCTGAACTGACATTCCGGCAGTCAAACCTGCAGTCCCGTAAACCATCGCATCTTTCATGCTCATTTCGGACGGTAAGCTTACCGCCCAGTTTGCCGGAACTTTGATATACTCGGCGAAACCACCGTCCGTATTCATTCCTAAATCATAGCTGGTCACAATCACCTCTGCTCCTACAGCAACCGCCTCCGCATTGGATTGCTCCACGATTCCTACGGCATCAATGCCGGGCGTATGCGGGAAGTTACGGGTTACCCCTTTGTTACCAGAAGCAGACAAAGCATCCTTAAAATTCAAAGAGCTGTAATGTACTTTTACCAGGATTTCCCCTTCTGCCAACTCCTGAAAAGGCATCTGCTGAATGGAGGTCTTGAATGCGCCATCCTGCTCTTCTACTCTAAATGCTTTGAATGTTTGATTATTTTGTCCCATCTTTATATTTACGTTTAATATTTAATTCGAAATTCTCAATAAATCAGCACTTTAACAAGAGCGAACATTTTGTAAGTTAACGAACATTTTGTTCCGTATTGTTCAGAATCAGTGGGTTAGGAAAGAAAAAAAATGAAAAAAGGTTATTGTCCGATAGACACTTTTATAGATGTGGTGAAGGGAAAGCGAAAAGCCACCATAATTTTGCACCTTTCTCAGGGAGATAAGCGCTATAGTGAATTGGTGAAATTGATTGATGACATCAGTGAACGCATGTTGACCAAGCAACTAAAAGAATTAGAGGAGGATGGCCTAATCAACAGAACTGTTTTTCCGGAAGTTCCACCACGAGTGGAGTATAGCCTGACAGCTATGGGACGGGAGATCCACCCGACTCTGAAAGGTATGTTCCGGGCTGGAATCAAGTTTGAAAAGCAAATTGATGGGATTAATCCCCATAATGGTGAATAGTGGTCTTATTGTCTTCCTCTGAACGAAAGTACAATGGAGGCCAAGGAAACTGAACAGATAAATTTGAACTTTACTTATTTTTAAAAATTAATCCCGACTTTAACAACTCCCAATAAATCAATAAAATAACCTATAATAAGACGTCGATCATTCCTGGTCCCTGAATCTAAAATGATAAAACAGGTCTGTTCCTATTTTTTCTTAAAAACAACAGCTGTGATAAGTTAATGGAATTATTAACCCGGATTATACACGCTTAAATCCTCGTTTAGCTGCTAGGCGGGAAAAATGAAGGAATAGTTTCCTATTTCGAGTTTTTCCCAACGAAGCAGATGAATGAGGAGAAAGCAAGCAAACCCAAATTTGAGCTATTGATCATTCGACAAAACCAATCACAACCCCTTGAATTAAAGACATTTGCAACGAACCACTAAATCTAGCGGTGAATAATTCGGCTTAATGCATATGCAATGCTCCGTCGTCTAAAGAATTAAAAATAAACCGCCAACCACAACTGATTGGCGGCAAATCTTTTACTTACGCGCATTTACTCAATAATTACCTCCTCAATCTCCCACTTACCATCGTAAGCATTAGCCGCCGGAATCAACGCCAGTTGCATCAGCTTTTCTTTCACTTCAAATTGATCCAAAGGAATAATATAGGTTTGGTAATCGGAATCCATCGCACTAATGGGAATCTCCACCCACTTTTCTCCCTCCCAGTCTACCTGACCTGTATATTCACTCCAAAAACGTTGACTTAAATCCCGTGTAAAAAGGGACACTTTCATTTTATTGGCTCTGGTGTTATTTTTTAGTTTGATTTTTATCTGGCTCAAACCATCCGTACTGGTGAATAACCAGGGCGCACTTTGAATGATTGCTTTTTTACCAGAAATATCGCCGCTAATGCGATTTTCTCCCTTATACAGCGTGGTTCCATTTAATGCATTCCAGCCCATGGTACTTTTTTCAAATTTCCAGGGGCGTCCAGGTCCCGGAAACCATTGATCGTTTTTAGGAATCCGAACAGTTTCATCCTCATTGAAATAAACGGGCTTCAGACTGGCTCCACGAAAGAAAGCACTGATGTCATGATTCTCTTGCAACACATACAATTGTCCCTGCCACTCAAAAAAGCTGGTATGCCCCCCGGAAAGGAAGGAGCCTTTAAATGAATAGGGGCCGTAAAGATTTTTAGACATTGCGTATCGGTCTCCATAGACCAAATAATACCAATCTTTGCGTTTAAAAAGGGTCGGTTTATCCGGTGTAGTCAATGCCTTTCCATTTTCATCTTCAATGCGAATGGCTACCGGTTCGGTTTCCAAAGACATCATATCTTCTGCAAGGGTGGCCATATAATAGGTGCCGGATCCAAAAATAATGGTATAGACGCCGTCTTCCTCATATATTTCAGGATCATAGGGGTGACCGGGAATGATATCGGATGGTAATAAAGGCTTGCCCAGTAAATCTTTGTATTCACCGGTAATATGATCTGCTACTACTACTCCGGTATTAATATTTCGATTAGAAAAAAACCAATAATATTGACCATTTCGCTCTACGATATCCCCGGCCCAGCAATTGGGTTGGTCACCGATATAGGTATCTTTCGGATAAATGCTTCTGTGATAATTCCAGTTCTTCAGATCAGTGGTCGACCATACTTCCCAACGGTCCATTCGGAAAGAACCCTTCCCTTCCCAGGATTCATCATGTCCGCAAATAATGTACAAACTGTCATTCTGCACCCAGGCATGGGGATCTGCCATTCCATGTTCAGGTACGATACAATCCACGGAAATGGCGTGTGGGTTAAAACCTGCCGCCGCATCAGAACGCCGCAGCAGTTCCTCCCGCATAAAATCAGCATTTTTTGCAAAGGCTTGCTCATTTCGATTTTCAACTTTGGCCAAATTCAGCCCATTGTTGGCCAAATCAGATAGCCCCACGCCATAATTCCCCAATAACACCCAATAGGTCGCATCGTCAGAATCATCCACATGCCCACCAATAAACTTACCATGTCGATATATTTCCCCCAAATGACTTTCCTCAAATTGATCATAAAAAGTCTTATGCTTGGTCGATCCTTCAACGATACCAGCTTGACCAATACCTCCACACTCATAAAATTCGACATGTCCATCCAGGGCCATTTTTTTTATATAATCACAAGCAATAGGATCTCCCAGACAATTGTGAGTTTTCTCCGGATGACTCATATTACCCACATGATAATTGGAGCTGGTCCAATGAGAGATGAACCTTAATTTCCTCAAAATATCCTGCCGGTTTTGCTTCAGACAGTAGCTCACCAATATGGCTTGCTCCGTCAATGGCCCAAAACATAAAACGTTTACGATTTCCTTACTCTTTTCCACCGTTTTGAACAATGCCCAAATACTGGCGAACATTTTCAGATCATAAGACTCCTGCCACTGAAAGTTTTTCCCCATTCCTTTGATCGCTGACTCATAGAAGGGAATTTCGGCCTGATACCCTCCAATCGTAGCATTCAGGTTTGCAAGATCAGCCTGATAAGCCGCTCCAAAGGTCTTACGGGCCCAGGCCGCCTGATCTGCTGTTTCCTGATGCTTGCTATAAACCGAACTGGCTAAGACAATCCCTTTGGTATCAAAATGATTAGACATCAGTAAATAGCCGGCAATAGCCGATATATCGTCCGGATCGTTGATATTATCTCCTCCGTCACTAATTATCCACACGGCGGGCTTTTGCGCCCATGATATCCCGGCAAACAGGCTGCATAAGAGTATGAGAAAAAATTTGTTCATGGCTAAAAAAATTAAAAGCCGGGATTTACGCCCCGGCTTATGCTGTACTAACCCGGATTATTCATGCTTAAATCCTCGTTTAGCTTCAAGGCGGGAAAAATGAAGGAATAGTTCCCTATTTCATTTTTTTCCAACGAAGCAGATGAATGAGGAGAAAGCAAGCTTCCCCAAATTTGGGCTATTAATAATTTAGCAAGAGCGACCCTCTCAGGCTAAAAATAAGCCACTTAAGACGACCTGCTAAATCTAGCGGTGAATAATTCGGGTTAATTGATATGATTGGATTGTACATTAATCAACACCTTCTGGTCCGGTAAACCCGGCGAGTGGGCAATCACTTCCACTTTTCCGCTTTTCCCTTTCAGAGATTGTAATAATAACAATCCTTTTCCTTCGTGCGTAGTGATCCGATCGGAATAATATGGCGTCACACTTTTATTCCAGCCATTGTCTACTCCCAGTACTCTCGCCTCTCCTTTCACTTCGAAAATGATCTCTCGTTCTTCAGACCTTACCGGTAAACCATTAGCGTCATATAACTGTACCACTACATGAGACACCTCATATCCATCCGCTGCTAAAACAGTATGGTCTGCTTCCAATTTAAATTTAGCCGGAGTTGCGGCAGTCTTCAACTGATCCGAAATACGGGCACCATCGAAACCACCAACCGCTTTCAATTCTCCCTCCTGATAAGGCACTGCCCAGCGGTAAATATGATCAGGACATTCGGCCAGACTTCTTGCTCCCAAAGATTCGCCGTTCAGGAATAATTCCACTACCGGAAGATTGGCACTTACTTCGACTAAAATAGTATCTCCTTCCTGATAGTTCCAGTGTTTATTAGCCAGGTTTCTCCACTTAGACAGTTTTCCTTTTTTCGGTACGGGCTTCCCGCTCAACTTATCCACTTTAAACTGAGTACCAGCTATTGGTAAAGAATAAACTGATATATGAGGCTGATTAATCCAAATACTTTTAAAATGATCCCAGCCCTGACGTTTGAAACCACCAAAATCCAGCATATCTCCATCCCAGCCTTTTTGTGGCCATTTATCCTGTGCCTCTCCCAAATAATCAATCCCTGTCCACATATACATACTGTAAACCATTGGATTTTCCAGCATTTCATTCCACTCATGCCAAGAACCGGAATTTTCATTACCGGTAAAATGCTTATCCGGATAATGGTATTTACTCCAGTTATACTGGTTCGTCTGATAACTAAAACCTACCACATCCAGGGCATCCGCATAGCCGGAAGCTAAACTCGCTACCGGAATAATCAGGTTGGCCGTCACAGGACGGCTGGTATCCATCTCTTTCACCCAGTCGGAGAGTTTTTTGGCAGTATCCGCCAATTTATATTTACGCTCCGGCAGCGCTTCATACCGTGCCTTCATTTCCTCCGGGCTCAGGTCCGGAATTCTGTTCCAGTAACCTTTCACCCCCGGATCCCAAAGACCGGATACATGGCGATAGCCTTCATAAGTCCACTCTATTTCATTACCAATACTCCACTCAAATACGGAAGGATGGGTGCGGTCACGGCGAATAGTGCGCTTCAAATCACGCTCTGCCCATTCCTGAAAATGATGTTCATAACCATCGGTAATGTACATGGCTTCCCGTAAGGTAAGATTATATCTTTTATCTTTCGGGTAATCCATTTCATCAAAAATTTCATTCTGCACCAAAAAGCCCATCTCATCACACAGGTCTAAGAACTCCTTGGAGAAGGGGTTATGAGAAGTACGGATGGCGTTCACACCACCTTCTTTCAAGAGTGCTAAACGACGCTCCCAAACTCCTCTTGGTACGGCAGCACCCACCAAACCACCATCATGGTGCAGACAAACTCCTTTAACCAAAGTGGATTTACCGTTCAGGAAAAAGCCTTTATCCGCATCGTGGCGAATAGTACGAATTCCGAAAGGCGTTTCATACTCATCCACCGGCTTGCCGTTATTCAAAACATAAGTCACCGCTTTATACATATTCGGCTGCTCCGGACTCCACAGCTGCGGATTATCCACTTTCAGTTCCTGATGAAAAAGACCTTCTTTCCTTCCGCTGATTTTATGTGCTGAAGATTGCTGCGCCACCATTCTTCCCTGAGGGTCAAAAACCTTTGTTTCGAAGGAAAAACGAGCCGTCTTTTTAGTATCATTTTTTATATTAATGTCTAAAGAAACATCCGCAGAGTGCTGATTCACTTCCGGGGTTTTAATAAAAGTTCCCCAAATCGGAATATGCAGTTTATCCACCGTCACCAACTTCACATTCCGGTAAATTCCACTTCCCGGATACCAGCGACTGTCTGCATAACGGGTTCTGTCCACATAAACCGTCATGATATTTTCCTGTCCGTTGGTATTCAGGTGGGGAGTCAAATCAAAATATACCGGAGAATAACCATAAGGGTTTACTCCGAGCTTTTTACCATTCAGCCAAAATTCGGCATTGTTATAAACCCCATCAAATAACACATAAACGCTTTTTTCCTCCAATGAAGCCGGGGTATCAAAGTGCTTCTGATACCAACCCACCCCACCCGGTAAATAACCGGTAGAACCTGTCAGCGTCGAATCAAAAGGCGCTTCCACACTCCAGTCGTGTGGCAGGCGCACTTCACGCCATTGTGCATCATCTATAGGAATACTAAGATCTTTTGAGTTATCCTGAGTCAGGTAAAACTTCCAATCAAAATTAAAATCTGCTTCACGATGTTCATTTTCCGCTATCGCCCAAAAGGGTGCTATAAACATCCACAATAAAAATATTCTTTTCATTATAGTAGGGATAAAAAAGATGTCTAAAATATATAGTCTTAATAGTTAAAAGGACATAAAACAGCTTGACCTTAGTCCTTCTTTTCGCTAAAAATCAGTAAGTTCGTTTCATTTATTAATTCACGGTCTCTGAAGACCTTCTCAAAATCAAAATAGCATCCGCCTCCTGATGCCATGGAGACTGGTAGCCAAAAGTATCCTTAGTCTTTTTAAACTCAGTAGTCATTTCCCCGGTCAGGGTATTGTACCATTTATAGTGAATCACCTCTTCATCATCTTTCATTATTCCCCAGGTCATCTTTCGGTATAACTCTTTAGGGATATAAAAAAGGTACTCCTCCTTATCATTATGTTTGAGGCAAAATTCCTGAATACGCCCTTTTAATTCCAAAGGAGCATAATCTGCGAAATTGTAAGTAGAGAAAAAATCCGTCAAATACTTAAAATACTGATACTTTGGACGATAGTATTCCTTCGGCAATTGCTCAGGATCCCATACAATTACATTCCAGGAGGCTCCTTGCCAGTAATAGGTGGAATAAATCCCTGCAAAAAGGCATTCGTAATTTCTTCTTAAGCAGGATTCCGCATTCATATAACTGCCAGGAAACACCTCAAAGTCGCTATACTCATAACCTCCATGCTCAATATTGAAAACGGGTTTATCTTTCACTTTTCGGTGCGTCTCGATCATGTGGTCATAACAGCGGAATTTCCAATCCTGCCGAGAAAGAAAATCCACCTTCTCCTTGTGTCTGACACAAAAGCCATAATCATGAACCGTTACTAGGCGATCAAAAGGATTGTTATCCCGAATACGCTGAATCCGCTCCAATATATACTCATCATCGGCTCTACCATACAAAATGGCTTCCTTGGAAACATCAAAAAGCATATTAGGAAATGCGCCATACCGCTTGACGATGTAATCATAGTACATATCATCTGCCTCCGTATACATATCGGGCCAATTCACCTTTTTATTCCAGACATAGATCATTAAATGCGCCACTATATTCTTATCATTTAATGCTGAAATGGTGCGGTCCAGTTTTTGAAAAAATGCCACATTCAATCTGGAAAAATCAGGCTGCTCATTATTTCCAAGAAAAGGAAAAATGTCTTGAGGGGCACCAAAATCGTATTGCGGAAAATCCTTTAGTTTTTCATCTTTAGTCCATGCGGCATGCGGGGCATCGATATCATAACTAAAAACATTCATCACTACCTGGTTAAAACCATTTTCCTCCAATTGCTCCAACAATTTCCAGGTTCTTGGAATCCCTTGCTCATTTTTATAGTCTAATGCATACAACCAGTCACATTCGTAGGCCATTAAAAAATAGGGGCTACCATCCTGATACTCAAAATACCGTGGATGCTGCTTACTAATCACCACTCCTCCTTTTTTATCAGGCGCTGTATTCGGGCCTACCTTAATGCTTCCTTTCTTATTATTCAAAGTTTTAATTTCGGAAGAAGTCACATATTTATAAATTCCTTCTTCATCAGCAGAAAAGCGTATAATCCATTCCTTATCACCATTATAAAAGCCGGGAACCCTCATCGATTTACCGGAGGGAGCGGTAACCATTGCCTCAAAATCAACAATAAATGGGTTAAGTTGGCGGTTATAGCTGGACCTAAAAGTTAAGTCAAGTACCTCATACCTGCTCGTTGATATGGTAGACCGATAAGTCTCCTTTTGAATCCCCTCTCCCAAAAGAGGTAAACTGGCAAAAAGCCATATCACAAAAAATAGCGCTCTCATAAAAAAATCCTTTCTGTTCATGGATGAATTTCCTACAATAAGCCGATAGTCAGGGGGGGTAAAAAATTAGATGTTTTTACTGTTCATTATTTTTCCAAATCAAAGCAGCTCAGGAGGGGCATTTTTATAGCAAAATCTAGTTTTCCCTCAATTTGATTCACCATATTATCAGTATTGCCTCGTACTATGCTTTATCTTAGTGAGGGCCAAAGGGCATTTTTAAAACCACGCAATACGACTCCAAATTCATGTTATTGGAACTTATATTGGTTTTGTCCCTGAAATCAGGGAGGATTATTTCAAAAAATAATAGAGCACTATTTTTACATCCCTGAAGTCAAATTTGGCTGATCAACCGCCTATTAAAAATGGTCCTATTAGATTTCAAAAATGAAAAAAGCCTCCTAATGGAGGCTTTGGATGTCTGAATACAGAACATTCTAATGAGGAGATTTTAAAATTATTCTCACTTATCGATAATAAAAATCTTATCAATAAAACCGCTATTTTACACTCCTCTATCATCTATCAATTATCATCTACTGAAAGGGTGTAAAAACAAACTCATACGACCTCTCCTTGCGTGTATTTAAATCCTGCTTAAGCTGCATGGCGGAAAAAATGAAGGGCTTTTTCCTATTTCATTTTTTCCCAAAGAAGCAGAGAATGAGGAGAAAGCAAGCTTCCTCCAATTTGAGCTATTAAATACCAAAGCTAAACACCTGTATTAAACTGATGCCCCCCCCTTAATTGATTTGGTGAAATGAGCGGTGATTATTTCGGCTTAACCCGGATTATTCATGCTTCAATCCTCTTTTAGCTGCAAGGCGGGAAAAATGAAGGAATAGTCTCCTATTTCGAGTTTTTTCCAACGAAGCAGATGAATGAGGAGAAAGCAAGCTTGCCCAAATTTGGGCTATAAAAAAATCAGCAGAAATGAGTCTATTGAGCTAATAAAAAGTTAGTTAAGGTGATCCACTTAATTTAGCGGTGAAAAATTCGGGTTAAAGCTGTCGGTGCATCATCCGAATCAAGAAACGCCATTAAAGGGTAAGTTTACGATCATGAGATCCCGGCGCAAAATTACTTCGGTACACTTTTGTTCCATCCGCCTTTTTCCCCCAATCGACCTCAACCCTTTGATCACCAAAAATAATACTAATCAGTTTTTCTTTAAATTTTTCCGCTACTTCCTGATGGGCTTTGCTAAAAGCCAAATTGTTTACTTCTTCCGGATCAGAAGGCATATGGTAAAGTGCGGGATCCAGGTCTTTATAAGATGCATTTAGTGCCCATTCCATATCCTGCCCTCTCTTTTTATGAGGTCGAGTTTGCATAGAAAACACATAGTCTTTAGTTCGAATAAAAGCGCGTGGGCCCGTCACCGAATGGCTTTCTGCGATGACATAATCTCTGGTGGCCACTTCTGAGGCTGCCACTTCTGCCAAATTTAGACCATCAAGATAATCATATTTCGCTGCATTCAAATCCGCTCCTCCTGCAGCCAAAACAGTAGGGGCCACATCTACAAATTCGGTGAAATCTCGTACTACTTTGCCAGCTGGATAGGCTTTTTTATCGGAAGACACCACTACAATAGGATTGTGGGCGTCCACTTTCCAGGACGAAAACTTTGAGACCGCCCCATGTTCATTGAGCTTCCAGCCATGATCTCCACAAACAAAAACAATCATCCATTCCTGTTGATTTTGCTCACTATAATCGATAAATGCATCAGCGGCCTGGCCAATTAAATCATCCCCATAGGCACAAAAAGCGTAATAATCCTGCACCATTTTCTGCTTTTCCTCTTCCGTAAAGTGATCGGAATAACCTGCCTTCACCTGTTTTTTTAATTGTGCCGGCATGTTATCGAATTCACTTTTATCAAATGATGGAATCCTATACTTTTTCTTTTGAAAGCGTTCGCGATAATCAGCAGGTGGAAGAACGGGCGTATGGGGGAAATCGAAACCAATATGTGCAAACAAAGGCTTGGAGGAATCCACTCCCTCATATGATTGTTGGCCCACCTTGAATTCCTGGTCGGCATTTTTAAGATAATCCACGAAAACGGAAGCATAAAAACCATCTCTGGTTTTACCCGCTGGTTGGGAACTTACCCCCGAGAGCACCATTTTCTTTTGAAAAGTCCCTCCATTTCGTGGAACATAATGACGAAGCAAATCATATTTTTCCGCCATCTTCTCCATCGTCCCCTCATAGGCAGGCTTGTCCTGCTCTAACTTTTCATCCATATAAATCACGGTTCCGTCCGCCTCCACAAGGAACTCCAAAGCCCTGGGTTCCTCCAGCTTCTCACCATCCACTTCCCTTCTCCAATTCTTCCCCCAGTCTGTTAAACCCTGATCCTGTGTAACACGAAAATCAATATCCGTTTGGTAAATCTTATGAGGTTTTACTTTACCATTTTCTACCGTTTTAACTCTTACCCCCAGTTTCCCAACATGCATCGTTTGATACCCCAAATCCACCATTTGCTCGGGCAAGGTTGGGCGACAGTGTTCGGCATTATTATTATGATATTCAAATTCATAAATACCAGAACGGAAAGTATAACGGCCATAGTGCATCGAGGCACGGGAAGGCGCACAGGCCTGCGCCTGACAATAAGTATTAATAAAAGTGGTACCCATTTCGGTCAGGCGATCTACCTGTGGAGACTCCACATAACCCAGCTTGCTTTCTTTCTTGCCAGTGAGCATTTTATTAAACGCCTCGATGGAATCAAAACGCTGATCATCCGTAAGGATCCAAAGTACATTGGGCTGCTTTTGTGCCCAAGCCAACTTACCGCCGATCGAAAACAAGATCAACAGTAATGACAGTTTTCTGAAGATGTTCATAGTCAAAAATTTTATCTCTTCAAGAGCCCCATCCTATTGGTAAACAATGGTGGCATGCTCAAAAAAAAAACCCCTTAGGAGGCATTACGGCAACAAAGTTTGAAATTCCTCTCTAAGAGATCATCCAAAAAAGCGCACGAAATCGGGGGGATTCATCCCCAACTAAATATATTCAGAAGTACTAGGGGGCATTTCCTCATTAATGGACAGAATTTTTACTCCATTGCGAGGCTTCGTCAAAAGGAAGGGCTCCACTTAATGCCAAAATAGTGGAGAAGCATAATGGCTCAGCAATAAAATCACCCAAGGAAATGGAATTTATAGTGCGCCCTAAAACTAGCGGTGTAAAATTAGGGTAAAATTCTACTTTTGCTAGCAGCGAGAAACTTAAAGGAATCTTACCTGCTTCGCGTTTAATCTTACAAAACAGATGAATGAGGAAAAAGCAAGCTCACTCAAATTTGGACTATTAAAAAAGCAGTAAAAAATGATCACAATTCCCAAATACCCTATAGCCTAAGAGCGTGTTTAAAAGCCAAAATTCGTAACGAAAATTCGAATTTGCAGTCGGATGGTGCGGTTTTAAACATGTTCTAACTCCCTAAATTTAGTAATAAGTATAATTCAGTTTAATAGAAATAGTATTGTCTAACTTACTTCCTTTTTTTTTTAAGCTTTTCCACTAAGCCCTACGCCATCAGAAGATGGATAATCATTATTCAAAAACTAGACGAGTGCAAACCAAAAAATCATAACCCTCTCCATGTCAACAAATTCCAAAAAATAAATATATTCATTCTTATTTCATGAATTTTTATTCTTCCAATCATTCATTAGATTTGAGCAAAGCATATTTTTTAAGCATGTCTAATTTTTTATCAGCATTTAGCTATTTCATTTTTTGCCTTTCAGGGCTGCTTTTTTCCTTCAGCCCAAAGGCCTGGTGTATAATCCCAAATGTGGACAGCACCTATCAGGACAGCCCGGCAGATTTTTTCGATATTTATAAAGATCAAACAACGCTCAATGATTCGGCGGACCGCGTCATTAGCCTGATCAAAATGAGCGACAAAGACCGATACAAGGGAAAATATGACCTTGCCTTTGACCATCTTTGGAATGCCCTCATTATTGCGGAAAAACAAAACTACCATAACCTTCGGGTGACCATTCACCGAAACCTGGGTATTCTTTATGACATTTATAATAAAGATTCTCTAACGCAGTACCATCTCAGGACCTCGGTAAATTTGGCAAAAACCCTTTTCGAAGGAAAGAAGATTAAGAAAAGTCAGTTTGTTTCTTCTTATTTCAGTTATGCCAACTTCTGGAGAAATCGCGGGGAATATACCCTGGCCATGGAATATTTAGATTCCTGTGCCTGGGTACATCAGAACAAAAGGAAAATGCCCTATGTCATGACCGACAGAGGTTTTTGTGAAATGAAATTGGGAAATTTGGCTGCCGCTGAAAAAATTCTGCTGGAGGCCAAAACCCTCCTAAAACAAAAAAACGAGCCTTATATCATTACGAATATGTTTTTTCTGGGTGATATAAAGAAGGAATTGGGGGAGTTGGACAGTGCCTTATTCTATTATCAAAAAAGCCTGGAGCTGATGAATGCCAAATCAGTACATTTTGAACTAAAGCCAGAGCTGTTGGAAAAGCTATCCGCTTTATATTTAGCCAAAGGAGATTTGACCAAAGCTTATCAATACCTGGAAGCTTCCAAAGATAGTTTCGTGGACCTTTTCAGTGCCAGCAGTAAGCACAATCAACGCCTTTTTTCGATCAAGAATAAATACCTGGAAGAAATTGCCAACAATAAAAAGCTAATTGAAAATCAGCAAGCACTAATTGAAAATAAGAATAGGAAATTACTGACTATTTTGGTGGTTTTTGGCTTTATATCCTTAGCAGCTGTGGCGATGTATATTGTCTCTCGACAAAAAAACAAAATCCACCAGCTGTCTTTAGTAAGAAAGATGGACAATGAGAAAAATAATGCGGTACTAGAGTTAAAAAGCAAGGAACTTACAGCCTACACCCTCAAAATGATTGAAAAAGAAGATGCTATTCAAAACCTGCTGGAAACCGTTAAAAAAACATCCCCAAAAGAATTTACCACTTTAAAAATGAAATATGCTCAGGGAAATGATACTTCCTGGGAGGAATTTAACCGAAGGTTTACCGAAGTAAACACCAAATTTTACGAGACCCTTTGTAAAAAGCACCCCAATTTATCCAATACGGAACTTAAACACTGTGCACTGATTAAACTCAATTTTAATAGTCATGAGATGTCAAAAATTTTGAACATCTCCCTTCAAAGTGTGCATACTTCCCGATATAGGATCAGAAAAAAAATGGAACTGGATTCCAACTCCAACCTGACCAGTTATATTGGTGCTATTTAATTTGAGAAAAAGCGGGAGAGATCACTATTAATACAAAACAAAAATTAATATCTCCCGCCTTTCTTCTTATGGAATCAGATCTTCCTGCACCTGATATTTAATTTTTAAATCGTTCAGCACCAATTTCAGAGCATCTACTTTTTTTTGTGCGGAATTTTTCCCGTAAAGATTATTCATCTCGGAAGGATCCTTTTTTAAATCATAAAACTCCCACTCCTCACCATTCAGGACATCTTTTCCATAAAATCGTATAATTTATAGCGCTTACCTGCCACCCCTTCATGCCTTCTCACCGCATGTGGCCCTGGATATTCGTAATAATGGTAATACAAATGATCACGCCAGTCATTGGGCTGCTTCCCCCTCAATAATGGCACAATACTTTGCCCCTGCATGTCCGCGGGAATATCCAATCCGGCTAAGTCCAAAAAAGTTTCTGCAAAATCGATATTCTGGACCAATTCCTGATTGACACTTTGTGGCTTAATGACAGCAGGCCAACGCACAATCAGAGGGGTACGGAAAGACTCTTCATACATAAAACGCTTATCAAACCAACCATGCTCCCCCATATAAAACCCCTGATCGGAAGTGTAAACCACCACGGTATTTTCGGCCAAACCGGAATGATCTAAATAATCCAACAGACGACCCACATTATCATCCACGGACTTTATGCAACGCAGATAGTCCTTCATATACAGCTGATAGTACAGTCTGGTGCTTTCCTCCTCAGAAAGGGATAATTCCCTATACTTTTCATGACGTGGTGAGAATCGACCATCAAACCCTATACGTTGGTAACGCGGACTGGTCTCCGGTTCAATTTTCAAATCTGAAGACAGCCTCATGTGTTGCGCAATGGTCATTTCTTGTTGAGCAGCGGCAGAAGCCTTCCCTTCATAATCATCCCAAAAATTATCCGGTTCAGGAATTTCAATCTCCTCATAAAGGTCCAGATACTTTTTAGCCGGAATCCATGGCCGGTGAGGGGCCTTTTGATGCACCATCAACATAAAAGGTTCTTCCTCCGAACGGCCATTTTGAAGCCAATCCAAAGCCTTATCCACAACAATATCGGTCACATAACCCTTGGCGACTTCCACTCCATTAGGGGACAAAAATTGAGGGTCGAGATATTCTCCCTGCCGCAACAAAACATCCCAATAATCAAAACCCTGCATATCTCCGTCCAGATGAATCTTCCCAATCATGGCCGTCTGATAACCTGCTTTTTGCAAAAGCTTCTGAAATTGTTGCTGATGGTGATCAAAGACCACATTTTGCTTATTGGAATATTTGCCATGTTGGTGGCTCATCTTTCCGGTCAGTAAGGTCGCGCGGCTTGGAGCACAAATGGAGTTCTCCACATAACACCTTTCAAAGCGCATTCCCTGTTCTGCCAGCTTGTCCAGTTGAGGGGTAGGGTTTAAAAACTGCAATCGCCCTCCATAAGCCCCAATCGTTTGGTAGGAATGGTCATCGATCATAATGAAGATGATATTGGGCCGATCCCCGGCCATCAAAGCCTTTTTAACTGGCGCTAATACCAGCAATAGGCATAAAAAGTGTAACCTCATATGATTTACAGGAAGATAAGTAAAAAATAGATCTGATATCGCCAAAAACAACCACTTCCCCCCTCCAATGAAAAATTGTAATACAAAAATGGCAGGAGGAAAATGCTGGTACCCGATTGCTTCAGGCATCCGAAAAATCTTTTCAGGAGGTGCTAAAGATCCCTAAACCCTTTTATAAACAGGGAAAATAATTTCCCGAAATCAGGTGGGTTTTGGGGGATAAAATCAAATCAAGAAAGGAATTCACTATAATTTTCCTTTACAAGGGAGAAAAGTTAAAACCATAGGGAATCCCTGTTCTTCGAAAATATATAAATAGCTGATTTAATGCCTGTTTAAACCCACACCAGCTAACCGAAAATTCGAAGTAAGAGCGTGTTTAAAAGCCACAATTCGCAGCGATAATTTGAAGTATTGCAGAAGCGATACAGGGTTATTTTGAGAGAATAGCAGCGCTATTGTTGAGAAATTATCCAAAATCGCTTCCAATAATTCGAATTTGCAGCCGGATGATGTGCTTTTAAACACGCTCTAAGCCGAATGATAAATCACAAAACACAAGCATGCTAGCTAAAGAGCTTATCTATAATATATTTTTGGCATCAATTCTATAGTTTCAACAACACAAATTTAGCTGAACTTGCTTTCTGCTTTGTGAATGAACTCCCTGAAAAAAACTGGAAGCAGGAAAGGTCCCTTCATTTTTCCGACCTTACTGCTAAATGGGGTGTTAAACATGGATAGTTCGGTTTGTTGTAGGGGATTTAAAAAGGAGTAATTCCGAGATGCGAAATGACGGCCCCAAAAATTGCTTTGATCCACCCAATTCGCAAAATTTGTTTTTGGGAAGAAAAAAGCCGCTATGAAGATATTACACACTGCCGACTGGCATTTAGGGAAAAGATTGCATCAATTTGATTTACTGGAGGATCAGCAAAAATTCCTGCAATGGTTGT